>NZ_CP100355.1:1262331-2524662 GCF_024204665.1 Natronosalvus rutilus
TGACGGCCCTCGTCGGCGTGATCACACTCGGCGGGCTCACCGCCGTGCTTGTACACACACAGCCACTCTGGCTGGCCGCGCTGGGTCTGGTGGTGGCCGCTGGCGTCCTCGCGTATGGCCTGCACCGCGTTGAACTGGTCCAACTAGGCCTGGTCACGGACTCAGTTGCCGAGCCGACCGATGAAACACCGACGGAGACCTAAGATGAGTATGTCCAATTCCGATCCTGAATCCACGACTGCCGAAGAGGCCGATGAGGGGCCCGCTGCCGAAGGGGCTGCCGATCATCTGGACCGTCGCGCCCAACTCGAGGTGCTGGCTGAGGAAAACCGCCGTCTACGAACGGAGTACGCTCGAGCACGGCAGTCACGCTACCGACAGACGGCGCTGGGGCTCGCCGCTGTTGGCCTCGTAGCCGTCCTCGGTGGGCTCGTCTTCCCCGATGGCCGCGAGGTCCTCTTTGTCCTCGGGGCGACGGGATTCTTCGGTGGGGTGCTCACGTACTTCCTGACCCCGGCACACGTCGTCGCCGCCGACGTCGGGGAACGCGTCTACGCGGCAGGGGCGGCAAACGGTGCGGCCCTCGTCGAGGCGCTCGGACTGAGCGAGACGCGTCGCTACGTCCCTATGGCTGGCTCGGTTCGCCTGTTCGTTCCTCACTCGCCCGATGACGTCCTGACCGACCTCTCGGACCACGCCGAGGCGGGCCCGTTTCTCCTTGATGACCCTCGAGGGCTGCTCCTGGAGGCGACCGGCCAACGCCTATTCGACGAATTCGAGCGCGCACTCAGTGGCGACCTCGCAGCCACGCCGACGCCGCTTACCACCCAGCTCACCGATGGACTCTGTGAACACCTCGAACTCGCCCGCCACGCCGAGGTTGACGTCGATGCTGATCGCGGTCGGGCAACCATCGCCATCACCGAGAGCGCCTTCGGCGACGTCGACCGGTTTGATCACCCGATCGCGTCGTTTCTCGTGGTCGGCCTGGCGACGGGCCTCGACCGTCCGGTAACCCTCGAGGTTGCCCCGGGCGATGACCGGGCCGACTGGCTCGTCACCTGCCGATGGGACTCCGACAACGAGTGACTACTTCCACGACTGAAGTCGTGGGCTTTCTCCAAATGAATCTGTGTAAGGCGAGCAGCTGCTGCTTACCTGATCAGTGGCGCCCTGGACCACCGGCGCGCTCGAGGCCGACGGCCTGGCCATCGCGATTGGGATCGGCCGCGCCGGTCAGTGCGTCCGTCCCGATATCGATCACCTGGACGTTGCCCAGGGTACTGGGGGTTGCATCCCATTCCTGGCCCCACTCGGCGGTGGTCTGGCGGGCTTCTTCGGGGACGCCCGCGTCCCAGCTGATCCCTCCACAGTAGTGGGTGTAGATGCTCGGCTCCGTGATCGCTGCCAACGGCTCGAGCCCGTAGACATACCGGAAGAGGATCGCTTGCATCGTCGAGGTGATGATCCGCCATCCGCCGGGTGAGCCGGCGGTGAACTCCGGGACGCCGTCGCGCAGGACCATCATCGGACTCATGCTGCTCATCGGGCGCTTCCAGGGCTCGGGCTCGTTTGGTCCGCCCGGCGTGCGATCGAAGTCGGTGAGTTCGTTGTTGATCATGAAGCCGCGGCCGGGAACCATCTTCCCCGAGCCCATGAACTGCTCGATCGTCGAGGTGTACGAGACGGCGTTGCCCCATCGGTCGACGACCGAGAAGTGGGTCGTCTGCCCGTCGGTACTGATTCGGTGTGGCTCACCACCCCCGAAACAGCCCTCTGTCAAGACCGACTGCCCGAGCTCGATCAGGTCCGCGCGCTCCTGGAGGTAGGCATCCGAGAGCAAGCTATCGATGGGAACGTCGACGAACTCGGGGTCGCCCATGTGTTCCATTCGATCGCCCCAGGCGACGATGATCGCCTCAGCGAGCAGATGGTACATCTCCGGCGATCGACGTTCGTAGGTGTCGATCTCGAGGAACTCGAGGAGCTTGAGGATCATCGAGACGACGGTCGGTCCGGAACTCGGCAGCGGCTGGCCGACCAGTTCGACGTCGTACCACTTCGTGCGGATGGGTTCGTCGATGGTGACGTCATACTGGGCGAGGTCGGCCTCGTCGACGGCGCGCTCGGGTTCGCGGGCGTGGCGCTGGATTTCGGCGGCGAGGTCCTCGCCGATCGCCCCTTCGTAGAAGGCCTCGGCGCCGTCGCGTTTGATGCGCTCGAACGTCTCGGCCAGGTCGGAGTTGGTCATGGTGTCGCCTGTGGTATACAGGGCTCCGGACTCGTCGCTGAAGGTCTCCAGGGCTGCCTCGTTGAACTTCTCGGTGTTGGCGGCGATCTGCTCGGCGAGGAACCAGTCGACCGTAAACCCGTCGCGGGCGAGTTTGATCGCTGGCTCGATCAGGCGCTGGCGTGAGCGGCTTCCGTAGCGTTCACGCGCCGTCTCGAGGCCTTTTAGCGTCCCAGGGACGCCCATCGCTTCGCCGGTCTGGATCGCCTCCCCGAAGGGAAGTTCGTTCCCGTCGTCGTCGAGGAACATTTCGGGGGTCGCCCCCTGGGAAGCGCGCTCGCGGCTATTGATGGCCTCGACTGAATCCGACTCGGCATCGTAGACGACCATGAATCCACCGCCGCCGATGCCCGACCCGTGCGGTTGGGTGACGTTCAGCGTGTACTGGAGGGCGATCGCCGCGTCGATCGCGTTCCCGCCTTCCCGAAGGACGCGGGCGGCGACGCCGCCGGCGATCGGATCGACCGTCGAGACCATCCCGTCGGCGGCGGTGACCTCACGACCACAGGTGAAATGGGGGTGATCGCAGCTAAACCCGGCGACGTCGGTGACCTCTTGTGCGGTGGCGGTCGCCGGCTGGGTGCCGACGGTGAGCGCACCTGCGGTCGTCCCCGTGAGCGCAAGGAATCGCCGGCGGTTGACCCCGGCGTCGGTTTCGCTACGGTGCTCCGCCTCGCGTCGCTCATGCTCTCTCGACATGATATGGCCACAGTCATTATCGATAATAAAAAACTTTTTTGTAAGAGTCTGATTATTGATAAAGATGCGAATTAACACTGGCAGGAAGGGTCAGTAAGCGTTTACCTCGAGGAGAGCTACAGTGAATGAAGCGTGCTCTCAGTTCCCGAGAGCGGTAACGAACAGCCGGTCCAGCGCCGAGTCCGGCCTTACTCAGAATCTGCACTCGAGGCCGTCGGAACGTCGACGTCGAGTGCCTCCGCGCCTGGCGGCTCGACCTCCTCGAGGAGGTCCGCAATAACGTCGGCGGTGTCGACACTACTGAGCTCGGCGTCGGTCCCCAGAACGAGGCGATGGACCAGAATCGGCTCGGCGAGCGCCTTGACGTCATCGGGGATGACGTACTCGCGGCCGTGAATCGCCGCCCGGGCTTTGGCCCCATCGAGGAACGCGAGCGTCGCCCGCGGGGAGGCGCCGTAGGTCACGTCGGGGTGGTCGCGCGAGGCGGCGACGAGATCAAGGATGTACGCTTTGACCGCGGGGGCGACGTGGACGTCGGCAACGATCTCTCGGGCGGCGTCGATGGCGGCGGGATCGATGACCTGCTCGACGTGGTCCGGGCCGAGCGTCGGATCCGCATCGAAGCGATCGATGAGTTCGCGCTCGCCCGCCCGGTCGGGGATGTCGACGGTGAGCTTGAACTGAAAGCGATCGCGCTGGGCCTCGGGGAGTTCGAAGACGCCCTCCATCTCGATGGGGTTCTGCGTTGCGACGACGAGAAACGGCGTCGGCAACTCGAGCGTCTCGCCCTCGATGGTGACCTGGCGTTCTTGCATCGCCTCGAGCAGCGCACTCTGGGTTTTCGGCGTTGCCCGGTTGATCTCGTCGGCGATGACGAGATTGGCGAAGACGGGGCCGCGTTGCAACTCGAACGTCCCGGTGGTCTCGTGATAGACGTGGGTGCCCGTGATGTCGGCCGGGAGGATGTCGGGGGTCATCTGGATACGCCGGTGATCGAGGCCACTCACGCGCGCAAAGAGGTTCGCAAGCGTCGTCTTCGCGACGCCGGGAACGCCCTCGAGCAGGACGTGCCCGCGGATCAACAGGGCGATGGTGAGGTGCTCGACGGTCTCGTCGTTGCCGACCAGGACGTGTTGCATCTCGGCTGACAGCGCCTCATAGAGCGCGGCTGGCTCGGCGGGGTCGGTACTCGGTTCGGGTCGTCGATTGGGATCGCTCATTCGTCGTGACTCCGTAGGGGCGCACGCCGATGGTCGTCCATGTACGTGCCGGGTTCGTGTTGAGGAAAAATAGCTTCGGGTAGTTGTACGTATCGGCTTCCACATCACCGTGTCAACGCGGGGAGCCAACCACTGCCGATACGACTCGACGGATTTGCGATCGGGTGGGGCATGGGTATCGCGTTCAGGTCAATGGGGTGAGCGGGTTGTCACGATTCGTCCGGCTGGTCGTGTGTCGCCCGCGAAACCGCTGTCGCGACCCGTTGAATGCGGTCATCATCCCACTCGGGGTGGCGGTGGCGCAGACGTTCTGCCCACTCCTCCTCGCTGAGCGCGTCCGGCGAGCGCTCGAGGGCTTTGGCGGTGGCAGTAGTGCGCTGGCCGCGATACCGAGTGAGGACGCGCTTGAGCGTCGAGCGATCGCTGCGTACGAGGACGGCGACGAGGCCGATCCCAACGAGCCCGACGCCGAGTTGGGCGAGCGGGGACCCACGGACGGCCACCATCGCGGCCGTCAGCGGCGGGAGGTCACTGGCATGGGAGATATCGAAGAGCACGCGGTCGTGTCCAGCGTAGAGGTTCGTGAGAAACGCGGCGTTGTCGGGCTGGTCGAACATGGTGTTGATCGTCAGACTTGGATCGCCAACGACGACCACGCTCCCGTTACTGACGTTCTCGGTCGTCACCACCGGATACGCCTGAAGATCCTCAACCTCCTCGAGATCGGTCTCCTCGTCCCCGAGATAGGTGTACTCGCTCGTCGTGACCAGGACGGTCGCATTACCAGGGCCGACCGCCGTCGCGTAGTTGAGCGTCAACTGGTCGACGCCCTGGGTGGCGGTGTGATTTGCGACCTCGGTGGCGATCGGCATCGGTGGTCCCCGGTAGTGGTAGCGTTCATCTCGGAGCAAGCGCCCATCAACGCGCGCCTCGGCCCCGACGTCGGCCAGCAACGCGTTCCCTGGCTCCCCGAAGTTCTCGAAGACAACGAGCGTCCCGCCGTTCTCGACGAACGTTTGCACCCGGGCGGCGTCGTCGTCAGTGTAGGGTTCGTCGGGAGCGATCACGAACGCGACCGTCTCGTTCGCCTCCCCCTCAGTGTACGCCTGGGTATTGCGGACGAGGTCGTGCTCGACGGTGTCGTCGGCTGCGACGTGGGCTCGAAACTCACTCGTCCCGTCCCAGGCCGGGTTATAGAGGCCGAACGACGCCGCCGACGTCGAGGCGACAACGCCCAGGGCAAGCACGAGCGTCACGCTGAGCGCCACCAACAGGGCTCGTGGCCAGTCGATGCCATCCGGAGTGCGGAGCCACGACCACAGCCTCACCACGGCAGCACCTCCGGGGGCAAAATCTCGAGGATCCGTCGGACGACGACGTAGCCAAAGCCGACGAGGCCGATACCGATGAGCCACAGGAGTCGTCGTCGCCACGTCGGCGTGACGTGAAACGGCGCGGTGAGTTCGGTGACGATCAGCAAGCCGATCAGTGAGCTGACGAAAAACAGCTCATAGGAGAGCGAGCCCAGCAGCGTCAACACCAGCGCCGTGGCTACCATCCAGGCCAGTTGCCCGTGGACGAAGCGCATCCGCCGCTGGGTCGCCATTACGTCGAAGTGATTGCTTTGAGTACCTAAAGGTAGCGCACTCTCATCCTCGGCGTATTGTCGGACCGACCGACTTTTATCGTGGAGTAGCCCACTAGCGGGTGAATGGACGCTCGACGGTCGCTCTGGTTGCTCCTCCCCAAGCAGATTCGTCACCTCCCAGCCGATCTCGCAGCCATGCTCGTCGTGACCGTGTTGGTCAACGTCGCCGTCTTCACCCCTGGGCTGCGAGAGACGCCACTTCGCGTCCCCCTCGGGCTGGCGTTCGTCCTGTTCGTCCCCGGCTATGTGTTTATCGCCGCCCTCTTTCCGGAAGCAGGCGAGTCACCCACCGACTCTGACGCGGCCACCGAGCCCGGGCACGATAGCGAGGCTCAAACCGAAAGTCCGTCACTGGGCGTCGTCGACACCGTCCGAGACGGGATCGACGGCATCGAACGCATCGCCCTCTCGTTTGGGCTCAGCATCGCCATCGTCCCGCTGATCGGCCTCGTCTTGAACTTCACGCCCTGGGGGATCCGGCTAGCGCCGATCATGGTTGCCGTCACCGGGTTCGTTCTCATCTCGACGGCCGTCGGCGCCGTCCGTCGCTGGCAACTCCCCGCCGAAGAGCGCTTTGCCGTCCCGTATCGAGCGTGGTACCAGGCAGGACGCACAGAACTGCTCGAACCCGAGACGCGTATCGACGGCGCCCTGAACGTGGTGCTCGTGCTCTCGATCCTCCTCGCGGTCGGCTCAGTTGGCTTCGCCGTCCTTGTCCCCCCGGATGGCGAGCGCTTCTCGGCGATTTACCTCCTGACCGAGGATGACGACGGCGAGCTCGTCGCCGACGACTACCCTACAGAGCTCGTCGAAGGGGAGTCAGGCGAACTCGTCTTCGGGGTGGATAACGACGAACATCGAACCGTTGAGTACACCGTGGTCGTCGTCGAACAACGCGTCGAAACCCAGGGGAACGAGACGGTCGTCACCGAGCAACGTGAACTCTCCAGACATCACCAGGAACTGGCCCACAACGACTCCTGGCACCAACCCTACGAACTCCAGCCGACGATGGTCGGTGAGGACATCCGCGTCGTCTGGTTGCTCTTTCCCGATGAGGCTCCCACAGAGCCATCGATGAACGATACAGAGTACACTGTTCACCTCTGGGTGGACGTTGCCGAAGCTGACTCCGGGGCGTGACCGACTCGGGCGGGTCGGCCCACCGGTCGCTGCCCGGCTCGAGAGCTGTTCTCCACCCCTGATGTGCTAAAACTAATTTCGTCGTGATACTAGTCCTACATCGTACTGCCCAATATTAATTTCTAGAGAGTATAGTTGGTAATTAGACTTATGTATATTGCTTACATGTGTCGGCATGGGGGGATCACGATGCAGGGGGATGACGACGACAGTTTGGCTCGCCACATGGCGAGTCCCGGGGAATCAGTGGTGATTGATAGGCTCCGCAGAGAAATCCAGGGAACGATCGGTCCAGACGAACAGCTCTATTATTTCACGCTCGGCTTCGGCGAGGTCCCGATCCGAAAGAAGCAGGCGATTCTCACCGAACTCGAGAACGCCCTCGACGTGCGCTACCTCGAGCCCGCACCCGCCGAACTGGATACGTCTACGACGACGGTCGACCTCGTGTTCGTCACGTCGATCCAATCGGCAATCATTGAGAACGCGCTGGATCCGACGGACGTGGCCTTCGTCGAGTATCGCGAACTCGAACCGGAGGCGCTCGATGTTTCCGTCATTGACGCGGAGGCGGCCGAACCGAGCGACCCAGACTTGTTTGAGACCGTTCGCGAAGAATACGAACACGGTCAACAACCCCGACCTCAAGGGTCGGGGCTTGTCAGTGAACTTCCGCTCTGGCGCTATACTGCGGAGGCGTTGAAATCGCCGTTCGCGTTCACGGTTCCTGACTTGAGGGCCAGTTGACTGGTGGCCCGTCCAGACCCAGACGTGAGCCAGTTCTGGACAAGACGCCACGCGACGTTCCGCGCCGCGTTGTAATCTGCGTGCAGTTTCTTCCCACACTTCAGACACTCGAACTCGTCACCATCACGATTATCCTCGTGTGTGAACCTACACTCACTGTGGCTACATCGCTGCGACGTGTACTGGGGGGCGACGGTATCCACTTCGATGCCGTGTTCTTCGGCCTTGTACTCGACCTGTCGCTGGATTTCGCGGAACGCCCACTGCTGGAACTTCGAGGCGTTCGAGATGCGCGTCCAAATCCACGTCAACCGCTCGAACGCGACGTGTGTGCAGTCGTTCTCGACAGCTTCTCGAACGATTCCGTTCGACACGTCGTGCAGGCGATGACGACTCCACTCGGCGAACCTGTCACCGATTGACTGGATGGTAAGGTGGGCCGAGCGAGTCCCCGTCTGTTGGAGGTGTCCACGACGGCGTTCGTACTCGTCGCGCCTATGATTCAACTCATCCGCGTTTCCAAGGAACGCTCCCGTACTGGTGACGGCAAGGTAGCCATCCACGTTGAGGTCAACGCCGAGAACCACTCCGTTCTCGGTCTGCTTATCAGTAAGAGGGTCGACTGCTTTCTCAACGGTAACGTGGAGGTAGTACTCTCCGTCGCGCTTGTGGAGCGTGGCTTCTCGCTTCTCCCAGTCATCCTCGTTCCAGTACTCTTCGAACGGTGTATGCTCGTCGTCGTGTGGCAGGACGTATTCTGCTTTTACTCGGTCACCTGTGGTGGCGAGCGTTACGTGGTCATCGTTGTACGTGATGGTGCGTCCATTGTACACAATGACGCTTCCCCGAAACTCTGGTTTGCTCGTGTTCTTGTCGGCTTCAAGCAAGTCCTTGCAATTCGACAAAGCGTCGGCGGCGAGGTTTCTGGCGGATTGGACGAGACTGGATTGGAGAGTGGTTTGCTCGCGGACGTCGGTGTACGTGACTTTGTGGAGTTGGTTTTTGGCTTTGACGAGGTGGTCTGGGTCGTCGCTCCACCCGTAGTCCGCGACGTGTTGGGCGGCTTGGCGGAACTCCTCAAAGGTCTGGTCAACGTCCGAGTGTCGTGACTCGGGGATGGTGAGTTTGACCTGGATGTTCCTGACCACCTCCGCCATACTTCATTAGAAGTAGTATAACTAGTTAATAATTGTGCTTGTCAATGTGGAAGGGGAGTTGGCCGGGCTGTGAGGCGTGGTTGTATTCCCAAGTGTCGGCTTCCTCCCCGGCCTCAAGGGTCGGGGTATCCTCCTCGATCGCTGATGAAGTGGACGCTCCCGTCGAGGACGGTGGCCCCGACGACCCGCGAACCGTGGCATTTTCGGACGACGAACTGGCCTTCGAGCAGCTGCTCGATCCGGATGCCGCGGCGGTCACACTCGAGGCCACCCCTGATACTCGCCAGTCGGAATCGAACACCGAGGAGTCAGTAGGGGATGGCGACCCGGAAACGGGCGCCGTGGAGGAATCGGATGAGCCGTCACTCGTCACGGCGCTCGCGGATGAACTCGAGGCCGGGACCGTCGAGCCGGCCGAGGTTGACCGGCTGCGCGAGCATCTCGGCGGGGAGTTGCGTCCCTCTGTCGAGGCCAGACTGGACCACGTCCAGACTCGAATCGAGACCTTCGGCGCCTACATCGAGGCTCTGGAGGTGTTTCTCGACGAGAACGGGACGGCGACCCAGATCCAGGACGAACTGCAGACCGAACTCGAGGCCGTCCAGGACGAACTGCAGACGGCAACCAGAGAGCGAGCGGCCCTTCGGAGGCGTATCGATGATCTCGAAGCGACCGTGGTCACCGACGATAACGTCGAGGCGATCGCCGAAGGCACGGTCGATTCAGCGGTTGCCAGATACAGTCGGCGACTCGATCGGCTGTCGTCGACCCTCGACGACCTCGAGGATACAGTCGAGGAGCAAAATCGGGCGTATCACCGGCTTCAGGATGCCTTCCGTAGCGTGCCGGTGGCGAGATCTGCCCGGAAGTAAGGCAGGCGACGCAATCGTTTCGCCGTCAGTGTGCAGCTCTGTTACCAGTCATCTCATATCCTCGACCATCTGAACCGGGAGGATTATTTACCTTTGGTGGAACCATCGGGCAATGAGTCGCGGGTCCGCAGTCATGACCGACAAGGCGGCGCCGACGGTCCGAGCGGACGCCATCACCAAACGTTACACGCGGGGGCGATCACCCGGCTACCTCGGCCGCCTCCTCGGGCGTCCCGAGCCCCCCACAGTGACTGCCCTCGAGGACGTCTCCCTCACCGTTTCTCCAGGCGAGATCGTCGGCATCAGCGGGCCAAGTGGGAGCGGTAAATCCACCTTGCTCCATCACCTGGCCGGCCTCGAGGTACCCGATTCAGGGACGGTCACCATCCAGGGACGGTCGGTCGCCGACTGCTCGCGCCGGGAACGCACCCGTTTGCGCCTCGAACACGTCGGCATCATCTTCCAGCACTTTCACCTCCTCGAGTCGCTCTCCGCACGAGCGAACGTTGCCCTCCCGTTAGTCGAACTCGGCGTTCCGAAAGCCGACCGTCGCGAGCGGGCCGAGGCGCTCCTCGAGCGCGTCGGGCTCGCCGACCGGCTCACCCATCGCCCCGGTGAGTTAAGCGGTGGCGAACAACAGCGAGTGGCAATCGCCCGAGCCCTCATTACCGATCCGGCGCTGGTAGTCGCCGACGAACCGACGGGCGAACTTGATTCTGAAACCGGGCGCGATGTCCTCGAGGCGTTCGAACAGGTGGCCGAAGACCAGGCAGTCATCATCGCCTCTCACGATCGCGCCACGCTCGCGATCGCCGACCGCCGAGTGCGGTTACACGATGGGAAACGCACCGAGGCCGATACGCACGCCAGTGGCGCTGGAGCGTCGGGGTGAGTCCGCGTCCGATGGCTCGCTCGTGGCTTCGATCGATGTATACCCGGTGGCGAGGGCTGATCGGGGTAGCCGTTGGCCAGACGTTCTCTCGGGCGACGGCCACGGCTCGACAACGGCTTGGCCTGACCGTCCTTGGGGTCGCTGTAGTGATCGCACTGCTCGTCGTCGTCACCGCCATCGGGGTCGGGTTGGCGACGAGCACCTCCGTCTATGACGATGACGTCGACTACTGGATCGTGCCCGACACCGAAGGCGGGAGTTCCCCGCTAGTTGCCACCGACGGCCCGTCGTTTGGCGACGCACACGCAACCACAACCCGTATCGAGGGTATCGATGGCGTCGACTACGTTTCCCCGATCGCCATGACCGTCTTACAGATCGAACACGACGGACATTCGGAGTACGTGCTGGTCGTCGGGGTCATCTCACAACCAGGCCTTGACGAACTCGTGGGGGTCGATTCGACGGCGCTCACCCCGGGCGATCCGTACTATACAGAGGGGACCTGGATTGGCGAGGTCGTCCTCTCAGAACACGCTGCCTCATTGCTTGCCGTCGACGAGGGCGAACCGGTCGCGATCGGCGGGACTGATACCTTTACCGTCACGGCCATCGATGATGCTCAGTCAGCGGAGGCAGCCACCATCCCGGTCGCCCTGGTTCAGCTGAGCGAACACCAGGCGCTCACGGGCGCCGACGAGGACGATCTGGCCGACCAGTTCGTCGTCGGGACGAACGACCCAGCGCTCAAAGCCGAGCTCGCGGGCATCTATCCCCAGTCAACGGTTCACTCACGCGCGACGATGGCCACGAGCGAGACGATGGATGCAGCCCTGCCGCTCGCGCTAGCTGGAACGGCGTTCATCATCGCCGTCGCGATCGGCACCCTCTTTGTCGTCACCACGCTGGGCCTCGAACTCGTCGCCGAGCGCCGTCAGCTCGCGACCCTGTCGGCACTCGGACTCTCGATCGCCAGCCACTTGCGACTGATCGGCGTCCAGACCCTGCTCACGACATTGGCTGGTGGCCTCCTCGGTGGCGTTGGGGGCGTACTCATCACGATTGGGATCAACGAACTCGCGATGGAGTTCCTGACGAGCGGACCCGTCGCGTTCGTCCATCCACTCTTCGTGGGGTACGGTCTGGCGGTATCGCTCGTCATTGGACTGGTCTCGCTTCCGTGGCTCGCGCTCACAACGAATCGACTCGCTCGAGGGGTGCCCTGATGGCGCTTTCGGTGTCCGAAGGTGATCGGTAGTGCGCCAGTGGATTGCTCGGCTGCGCGCTGGCCTCGTCGTGTCCGGGGCGCAACTGCGCCACCATCGGCTGCGTCTCGGCCTTGCCGTCGTCGGCGTTGCCCTCGCCGTGCTCGCGGTTACCTTACTCGCCGGTGCTGGTGTGGGGGTTCTGGAGACGGGGACTCACCAGTTCGAATCCGCAGATCGTGACCTGTGGGTGGTATCCGGGGAGACCCGACTGACCACCGCTGGCGGCGGTGGTTTCGAGAACAGCCTGTACGACTCCCGGAGTGTAGCCACCGAAATCGAAGCCCGCGAGGAGGTTCGACACGCAGCCCCCCTCGCGTTCGACACCGTCTACGTCGCGAGTAATCCCAACGAGACGTTTCAGACCGTCGTCGCAACCGGCGTCCCCGGGGGTGGCCCCGCGGTAACGGTCACCGAGGGCGAACAGTTCTCGGGGGACCCCCACTACGCCAACGGCACCTACGAGGGCGAGCGGACCAACGAGGTTCTGATCGACGCCGAAACCGCGCGTCAACTCGAGGTTGACGTTGGTGATACCATCTACGTAGGTGGGTCGCTCGCGACGGCGCGGAATACTCCGGTCACCGTCGTCGGCATCTCCCCGACGTTCGAACGGATGCTCGGTGTCCCCACGGTCACGCTGCCGTTGAGCGAACTGCATGCCGTGACGGGTGAGACGGCCTTCGAGCCGGCGACGTTCATCACGATCACGCTCGAGGATGATGCCGACGTCGAGGCGGTCAAGCGTGACCTCGAGCAGACCTACCCCGAATACGAGATCAACACCAACCAGGAACAACTCGAGGCGGTCCTCCAAGAGCAGGTTCTCGTGCTCGCAGCCGGAGCGACGTTGGTGGGGCTCGCGATCGTCGCGGGGATCGCGTTGACACTGACGCTCCTCTCGCTGGTGGTCTACCAGCAACGCCAGTCGTTTGCCGCCCTCAGGGCCGTTGGTCTCCCCTCCTCGTTGCTGCTCATCGTGGTCGCTGGCCAGGGCGTTGCGGTCGGCGTACTCGGTGGCCTCCTGGGAGTCGTTGTGACACCCCCGGCAGTTTCGCTCTTGAATCGACTAGCTGGTGTTGTTGTCGGATTCGACGGCCTGGTACGGACCGATCCCGCTATTTACGCCGGCGGGTTCACAATTGCAGTGGGCATCGGTACGGTTGCCGCCGTTATCGCCGGTTGGCGTCTCAGCCGAACATCGGCGCTCGAGGGTCTGTGAGTATCCGAACTCGACAGGCAAGTCAAGACATTGGTTTACCAACACATAAAAAGTCGGTGAAGAGCTGGATATGTGTATATTGCCGACCCAGGGCCTGAAAGTCTAATTATTGGCTGTCCATCGTTCGCTTTCGATGGCCAAAAGGCTTAATTATAATTATTACTGAATATAGCGACTATGTTGCCCCCCAGGCATCTGATGAGAAGTGACGTAGGTGAAGAGATGGTCGGACCTCGGCCCGAAAAGAACGGAGGCTCCCGGTAATGTTCAACGTGACGAGGCGACGCTTGCTGCAAGCGGGTGCCGCACTTGGGTTTTCAGGACTCGTCTCCACGAGCACAACGGCAATGGAGATGGATGGCCCAACCTATGGGGAGCACTCTTCGCCCGACCTCGAGAAGTTCAAAGACGAACTGAAGATCCCGGAAGAACGGGCTCCCGATGGGAAGCGACGAGGCGCTGACTATCATGAGATCTCAGTCGAGGAGACAACACACAGCTTCCATTCGGATCTTGATGACACGACGATCTGGGGCTTCGATGGACAGTTCCCGGGTCCAGTTCTCACTGCTCGAAAGGGCGAACGGCTTGCCGTCGAGTTCGACAATAGCGGGATGCCTGATGAGCACCTGTTCAACGTGGACACGAATGTCGAGGGGACCACGTCCGAGAACTACGTTGGGTATGATAGCCCTGTCCCAGAAGTCAGGACGGTCACGCACTTCCACGGACTTAAGGTCGATCCGGCGAACGACGGTCAGGCCGAGATGTGGACCTCCCCCGATGGCGTCGAGGGTCCGCGATTCGTCAATGCTGTCCAGGAGCTGCCGAACCGCCAGGATCGATTGACCACGATGTATCACGACCACGCCCGTGGCATTTCCCGGCTCAATAATTACGCTGGACTGGTCGGCCCTTACCGGATCAAGAGCAAGCAAGAAGACGAGATGAACCTGCCGGACGGTGAGTACGACGTTCCGCTCGTTCTGGCGGATCGCTCCTTTACCGACGATGGTGAACTCTTCTACCCGAGCATGTTCATGGCGAACGTCGCTGGCGATGTCGCTACTGTAAATGGTACCGCATGGCCGAACATGGAGGTCGAGCCACGCAAGTACCGATTCCACATCATCAACGTCTCCAACGGTCGGACGTACGACCTCGGTCTTGACAACGATGACGAGGAGGCCCACGGCGGCCCAGCGCTTCACCAGATTTCGGCGGGCCACGGGTTCCTCGAGGAGGTCGTCTCGATCGGTCATCACGGAGACATGGAGTCGCTGGTGCTTGCGCCGTTCGAGCGCGCGGAAGTCATCGTCGACTTCTCTGAGTATGCCGGCGAGACGTTCACCGTGACCAACGGCGCCATGTTCCCGTACAACGGCGACGGCGGCCATGACGATGGCGGCCACGACATGAACGGAATGGACATGGGAGACGGTGACGACGACATGGACCACGGTGACGACGACATGGACCACGGCGAAGGCGGGATGGGACACGGCGACATGGACCACCCCATGATCCACGAGATCATGCAGTTCCGCGTTACTGACGATGTGAGCGAACCGGACACCACCGCGGACCCAGCCACCCTTCGACTTCCGAATCGCAAGGGTCCAGATCCGAACGCCGCGAAAACAACGCGGAAAGTCACGATGGAGATGGGTATGGACGACAATGGGCTCATGATCCACACACTCAACGGGAAGCGATGGAGCGACCCGATCGAGTACAAGCCACAACTCGGTTCGACCGAGATTTGGGAACTCGAGAACACCGACGACCACACCCACCCGATTCACCTGCATCTAGTCGAATTCGACGTCATCGACCGCGAGCGTCACCACTCCCACGACGACCCGCAACCCCCGGAACCAAACGAGCGTGGCGGCGTGGACGTGGTCAAGGTCAACCCCGGTGAAACCGTCCGGATCGCCGTAAAATTCGACACATACACCGGCAAGTTCCCCTTCCACTGTCACGTCCTCGAGCACGAAGAACATGACATGATGCGAATGTTCGAGGTTGTTAGCGGGAATTCGAGCAGCGCTGGTCGCGGTCGTGAGACGAACTCAGGAAACAACTAGCACCGCAAGGGTCGCGAGAACCGATTTTCCGTTGTCTCCCTTAGTTCAAGTATTTGACTTTTATGCGGTCGTACTCCCGAGCGTAGTACGTCGAGAGCGTGTGCAAAAAGTCACGCCGCGTTCGTTTTCCCTCTGAACGAAAAGAACAGCCGTTATCGTTGTTGAGGTCCGCTGTTGGAGTCAGCGTCCTGTGGTGCTGGTTCTTGCTCGTCGGGGTCGCCCTGGCCGATGAACGAGAAGCCCTCACTGTTGTTGACCGATGTCGACACGTCATCGCTGACAGGCTCGTCTCCCACCTCGAACTCAATCTCCGTCTCAAACTCGTCGAGTTGTGTAGAGAGTTCCGACGCCTGCTGTGAGAGCGTTGCGATAGATCGGGACACTTCGGTCAGTGCGGTTGTCTGTTCCTCGCCGGCCGCCGCAACCGTCTCCGCTTCCGACGTAGTCTGTTTGGCGATTGTCGCCGCTTGATCGACCATTGAGACGACTTCCTGGGTAGACGCGGCTTGTTCTTCGGTGGCTGCAGAAATCTCTTGCACGCCGTCGCTCGTCCTGGTTGCGTACTCAGCGATTTCTTCGAGGACGTCGACGGTCTTCTCGACATCCTTGCGGTGGTCTGCGATTTGCTCGCTCGTCTGTCGGACTTCGCTGGTCGTGCGATCGGTTTCGGCTTTGACCTCCTCGATCCGTTTCTCGATGTTCTCGGTCGCCTCCTTCGTTTCCTCAGCGAGCTCCTTGACCTCCGTTGCGACGGCGGAGAACCCCTCCCCGTCCTCAGTTGAACGAGTAGCCTCGATGTTCGCATTCAGGGCCAGCAGGTTGGTCTGCCGAGCCATTTCAGTGATGAATTCGACCAGATTGTCGATCTGAGCGATCTCTTCTTCGAGCGCTTCGATCGCATCGATAGTTCGCTCAGAGCCGGTTTCGACCTCGTCCATCCCTTCGAGAATTTCGGTCGCGGCTTCTTGGCCCTCTCTGCCGGTCTCTGCGGTTTTGTTTGCGAGATCGGCAACGTTGTTAGAGGAGGCGGCGATCTGTTCGGTCGTCGTCGACAACCCGTTCATCTCTCTGTTGACGTTCTGAAGGCTCTCACTCTGTCGTTCGGCGCCATCAGATATCTCCTGGATTGACTCCGTCACTTGAACGCTCGCTGAGTGTACTTCCTCGGTGCTCGCGGTGGCCTCCTCGCTTGAGGCCGCAACTTCGTTCGCAAACTGGGAGGCTCGATCAACAGTCGCTTCGATCTCATCGACCATCTGATTGAATTCGACGGCGATTTCGGCCATAACGTCGCTCTGACTCTCCGGGTCCATCCGGGCGGTGAGGTCGCCCTCAGCGGTTTCTTGCATCACGCCGGCGTACTCGTCGGCTTTCGACTCGAGGTGGTCGTTGAACTGATCGGCCTTGGCGCGTGCGTCTTCGACCTCCCGTATCCGTTCACGCAGGGAGCTTCGCATATTATCGAACGCGGCGTACAGCTGGCCGATTTCGTCCGTCCGCTTTGTCTCAAGATCCGTCTCGAGGTTCCCCGACTCGAGTTCCGATGCCCGGTCAGCCAGCTCTTCGATAGGGCGTGTCGTATTGCGGCCAATGACGACGCCGACGACGCCAAGCCCGAGCACCGACAGCAGGAGTAACGCGATCACGGAGCGCTCAATTGTACCTTGCAATGCGTAGGCTGATTCGGAGGGGACGTGCGTCATGACCACCCAGTCGGTTCCGGAAACTGGCGCGAATCCCATCGCCATCTGGCCACTGTGACCGTGTCCGACATCCATCTCCATGTAGCCCGTTTCACCGTTCAGGCCACGTTTGACGGCCATCGACTCGACCTCATACTCATCATCAGAACCTATATTTTGGGTAGCGATGTCGTGAGTGTGGTGGCTCATTACGACCGTCCCCCGGTTGTCGACGATATGCGTGAACGACCCCTCTGCTGTGGACGGCCGTTCGAGTTGTTGGGTCTGGGCCTCGAGATCGACGACGAGCACAATCGCTCGCTCGGGATTGTCCGGCACTTGACTGACGAACGCAATCGAGTTCGCCTCTGTCGTGGGGTCCGTATACGGACTGGTAACGACGGTCTGGCGTGCACTCTCAAATGAGATGCCGTCAACCGCCCACTCGGCCTCAGCGTCCTGATAGTTCACGTCAGTCGCCTCGTCATGGCTACTGGCAAGGACCTGATTATCGTTCAGATCGTAGTAGTGAATCCCCGTGACGGCGCCTGAAGACTCCTCATGTTCGGTTCGAAGATATGACTCGACAGTTGCAAGATCACCGTCGGCGACACGGCCAGACGCTGAGAGATATTGGGTTTTCTCTCGCGTATTGTCGGCCCACTCGGCAATGGTATTTGCTTGAAGCATCGTCGACTGCTTCATATTGTCCTCTGTACTCTCCTCAAGCGCCGCTCCAGTTTGGACGTAGATGACGCCGCCGACACTCGCGATAAGTATCAAGACGAGTAAAAATAGCACGGCTAGCTTCCGAGAAAATTTGCTCCGAATTACTGCTACTGGTGACGTTAAAACACGATTAGCCATTTCTGAGTTCACCAAGATAGCAATGGTTAAAAATTATTGTGATTCTGAAATGGCATCTCACGCTTCTTGGGCCACAAGCCATTAGTATAGGTTTCTCTGGCCGATTTCGAGTTGACATATTCTCCCCTGACGGTGAGGCTTTAATATCCTCCATGCGGTTGAAGCCGTGGGCGCCCTCTAGTTAGAATTCTGCCATTAGTGCCAGCCCCCACAGAGGCAACGTTCTCCTACGCCGTTGGTCGGATACTTTGGTTTGTGTGCTCCTGGTTAAGACGGAGAGAGCGTGGTGACTCCAGCCACGAGTGGCTGTTCCACTTGAAGCACACGGGCCGTGCCATCGACCGCGGTACGTTCGGTTCGTGACGTTGACGAGACACGGACATCGCGATACCTCGAGCTCATCGACGTGGTTTTCCAGTAACGACTCGCCGTAATCGCTCCCATAGCGAGTTAGATTGAGTCGCATTCGATTGGTCGATTTCTGCTCCAGGGCTTTCAGCTTTCTTTGCCTGTCTGTTCTCTTCGATGGCCTTTTCCAACTTACTAATGCGCTGGTTCTTCTCCTTGAGCGTCTCCTCAAAATTCCTCACTTGCTTTTCCAGAATCTCATTCTTCCGCGCGAGATAGTACATCTCTCGATCGTTCTCACTCACTCTTACCGGCTTAGGCGCGATTCTCGATCTGCTTTTTTCCGTCGCTCCCTCTTTGTCACCTGCTTCATAGTACTCGGTCGTATGCTCGACTGCACGCTCAAGGGTCCGTTCACCATACGTTGTGCCGTCTCCATAGCGGACAGCATCCCATTTCGGTCGAACAAGTCCCGATCGGCGAAACAGTCGGTCCATCTGGTTCTGGTTGCCACCAGTCCAAAACGCCAGCAAACAACACAGAGCCATATCCGCCTCTGAATGGCTCTCGTAGCCGACAGTCGACCCGTTCCACAGCCGCTCAAATTTCTCGCTATTCGAGGCCGTCCGAGCTTTCTCGAGTAATTTCTCATCTGAGAGCGTGGGGCGTGAACTTCTCCTCTCAGTCTTCATTTCCGAGTTTTCACCTCCACTCGAATTCTGTTCAATACACTCACGATGGATCTCTTCGAGTTCTGTCTGTCGGCGATTGATCTTTGAGGGCAATCCGGGAACACGATCTCCAGTCACGGTGAAATATCGAGCGTGGTCATAGAGTTCGACCTGTCCACGCCTGTTTCGGCCACTGGGTAGCGAGCCCTCGATGAGAACGTGATACCCTGTTCCGGACGGGGATACTTCGGTATACGAATCGAGTCGTTTCACAAGCGACTTCATTTCAGGATCCGGATGTCCTGTCTCGGGATCGCGGCAGTCGTCAAGGTCGATACCGACAAACGGATCTGAAGCAGTGAACACGAAGCCGATGCCATCTGCTGTTCCCGATTGTGAATACGCGAATGCACTGTCGAAATCGCTCCACGTCGTGTCGTCCGTCGATGAGGCAAACGAACCTGTTCTCGGGTTGATCGGGACCTTCGTGGGTTTCCCGTCGCGGTCTTCGCTTCGCCAACAGAGCCACTGATCTCGTTCTCGCAGTTGCTCTGGGATGGATTCTTCATTCATTGTCATCAGTCAGAAAAGGCCTTGTCTCGCTGAACGTCACCCATGGTGCGGTCAGCACCAAACCCTACGTCGTGTTCGTCCTCGCCTGGAAGGTCGCGTCGAGTGTGGGCCTTCGGATCGAAATCGATCACAGTCGCTTCGTTCTCCATCGCTCGGACTTCGATGCCACGCCACTCACCGTCGACGCCGACGAGTGCCTCGGAGTAGCCCGTTCGCTCATTCCCTGGGACGGCTTCCTGAACGAAGCGCATCTGTGCTGTATTGAGGCCGAATTCCTCTGCCCACTCACGGTCCATGCCGTCGAGATGGTGGAATTGCTTGATCGCACACTGGTCGATAATCGCCTCCGACTCGGGATGTTGGAAGAACTCGTCAACGGTCTGGGTGACGAGCCGAATAGACAGGTTGTGGTGGCGATGATGACGAAAGACCACCTCGAGATACTCGAGACTCGCCGCATCCTGCATAATATATCGCGCTTCGTCGATGACGAAGACGACCTCTTTCTCGGTTTCTTTGGCGCGCTCGTATACGAGTGAGATCAGTAACTGCATGATGAGGCTCGTACTCCCACCGAGACTGCCCTCTTGTTGGGCGAGGTCGAGGTAGATCACCTTCTCATCACGAATATCGAACTCCGTCTTGCGACCCAGGTTCTCATACCGACCCTCCTGGGAAAATGGTCGCAATTGATCGATGAGCCACGTCGCATCGGATTCGATCTTGCCTGCTTCAGCAGCCGTCCGAACAACGTACTCCGCTGGATTCTCGACCATCTCTTCGAGGATATCGAGGACGTCCCGCATCGTCGGGCTCTCGTTGTGGTGGGTTGCAATGTCGTCGGTGATACCCTTACGAGTGTACGCTCGTTCGAGCGCCGTCTCGAGGGTTGTCCGTCGGTCGTCGAGTAAAATTCCACGGAGAGCGAAGTAGTTCGAGAGAAAGCTCATCACGCTATCGAGCTTTTCGCGATACGGACTCGCGTCTTCACCCATCGCCCGCTGGACGCGCTCGGGCGTCGGCTTGATCTCGAGTGGATTCAACCCCATCTCTCCGCCGATGGTAATTCGTTCGCCACCGAGTGCGTCGGCGACGCCAGCCCAGTTATTGAGGGGTTCGAGGATGATCCCGATGCGGTCTTCGCTCTGCTCGATCGAGCGGATGAAGTTTTGCTTTGCGCCGAACGATTTCCCGGAGCCAGGATCGCCGATTGTAAACATGGCATAGCCATTTTCACGGGCGAACGGATCGATCACGACCGGACTCTGATTTTTCCAGTGCGCGCCGAACTCAACGCCGCCATCCTCGAGGATCGTCGCCGTATGTATCGACGCGAAGAGAGCGCCTACGGCCCCGCCCAGTGCTGTCGCTTCTCGTCCGAAGGGATTCGGTCCAACTGGGGCGGCCGCCCGCAGTACCAAATCCTGCTTACAGATGGCCGTCTTCGGCGACAGTCCAGCCGGATCTTCACGGAGCCGACTCCGTACGGTTCGAACACTTTCTCGAAGTTCATCCCGCGTCCCGGCCCGGATCGTGAGGAACGTTCCCTGGCTGAAGACGCGGCTCCCGCTCTCGACGCTCTTGTACGTCGATACGGCTTCGGCTGCTCGTTCCTGTAAGTACGCGCCACGGACGCTCCGTTCGAGGTCGGCATCTGCTTGCAGGTCATCTGCGGCCCGCTGTAACTCGTCTCGAGCCTGTTCCTGGTTTCTGGGTGTGAGGTGGACCGTGAGATCGAATTCGACATCGATCAGTTCGAAGAGTTCGTTGAGATACCCATCTTTGGGATAATCCGGATAGTCTGCAATGTAGAGCGTTGAGGTCCATTGCTCGCCGACTCGTGCCGTCCGTGTCCCCCATTCAATTGCGTCGGGGGCGATGAGGTTTTGGTGCCGGTGAGCGACCTCGTCGAGAACCGTACGCTCATCCTGGGCCGCTTCGATCGTTGCCTGCTTGAGAAGGTCGCCCAGTTCGACCTCGTTAACTTCTTCTGTGTGCCACCGGTCCCAGCCACTCCTTACGAGAAGTGTCCCCACAACGGTGAGCCCCAGATACAGGACGAGTCCTTCCGGTGTTGCGGGGTCGGGCAGTGTCTGTGCTACGGCTCCGATGAGAGCGAATCGGATCGATCCGTCGCTCATTCGTCTCGCCTCTCTCGGTTGTCGATCACTGACTGTTCACGCATCGCGTTCTCTGGGGTGTCGTATTCGTGTTCTTCGCCGTTCCAGAAGTCCATTGCGAGGAGGAACGTTTCGACCGTGCTCAACGGGCGGCCAGACCATCCTGGCGCTTTTTGCACGAACTCGGTCTGGACCGCTCGTCGTCGCGTCTCGAGTTTCTCGAACATCGCTGCTCGTAACTCGCCATCGCTCATGTTCACTCGTCGAGTCACGAACGGATTGAACAGAAAACCGATCACCGGAAACGAGGTGAGTTTCTCCGCTGGTGACCGCTCGTCTTGATAGCGGTCGTAAACTTCGAGTGGCGCCACTTCGACGCCCATGAAGTATCGAAGCTGCGTCGTCCCCGACAGCTCTCGCGGTCGATTCTCACGATACTCCTCGAGCAACACCTCGAAAACCGGGTTATCTTTGACGTCTTCGTCGAGCAGTCGATCATCGATCCGGTCGATCAGGCGCTCGACGGGAAACGGCCGGGTCGTCGCGTGGAAGGTGAGTTTGAAATCGAGTTCACGATTTGCAAACTCTTCGCCGAGCCGCTGAATGTGTGCCCAGTCACCAGACATGGCGAAATCCATGTTGCCAGCATCGATCTCGAGGAATGCCTCCATCGTGCCATCAGTTCGTTCGATCGCGCCAGCACCTGGCCAGGCGCGAGCTATCGAAGTGAGGTCCTGAGTGGACTCACCGGGTTTGAACGGCGTGTAGTTGATCAGGCCGCCTTCAGTGGTTGGCTCGTCGGAGTCTTGACCGACTTCGCCACTGTAGGTGAATCGAGGCCGTTTGCAATAATAGCGATAGACGTCTCCGAGCCATACGGTCGCCGGGAGATGACCCGGTGAGGCGTAGACGATTGCTCCACCGAGGACAACCCCAAGTAAGACGAACGGAAGAATCGCCCCATCGAGCCCCGTCAAGCCTCCAAAGAGAAGACCTGCAATCGGGAAGCCAACTAAGATGTAGACGTCCCCTTCATCGATATTCAACAGTGGGATGCGACTCTCTTCGCCGAATTTGTCCATAATACGCCGACTCGCGGCGTCGTGTTCTCGCGACATTAGTAGTACCCCGGATCGTTTTCTGTACGACGATAGTCGGGGATTCCAGCATTGCCGTAGGAATCCCTCACCGTATTGTCGTTCGCTGTTTGGCTCTCGGAAGTGCCACCCGTGGCCACACCAGTAGCGGATTGAGTTCCTGACTCGCCAAACCTCGAAGCCACGGTATACCCTGCCGCAGCTTTTGGCCCCCAACGTGCCGCTGCTGAGGCGGCTGCAGGCCCAGCGATTGTCCCTGCACCAACGACTGCACCGGCTGTCACCGTTGCCTTGCCCGTCGCGCCGATAACTCTGGTCGTCATCGGTGCAGCGTATTTGAACAGCTTCCAGACGATGATGATCGATAGTAGTGGGAGTGTGACGGCAATGAGGTAACTCAGAAAGGCGCTGTCTGGGACGAGACTCGAGTTTGCACCATCACCGAAGAGAAGTTCATAGCCCTTGAACAGGAGCGCAACGGGGATCGGCATGATCGCCAGCGGGACGAACTTCATACAGGCTGTCCTCGCGATATGAGAGACGACGGGCAGGTTTCCAAACGCGAGTGCAATCCCAACCGGCATCGCGTAGATGAAGATGTAGAGCATGATCTCTCGGAGGAAAAACAACGCCTGAAGAATCCACATCGCTGTTGCACCGATGCCAGTCAAAAAGAGGGCAAGGAGGGGATTCGAAATAGTCAGCTTCAACAATTCTATCATTACGTTTGTGACTGTGGCCACATCAGGAATGAGAGCAATAGTGAATCCGTCGACGAGATAGAGGGCTAACACAGCAACCCAGTACCACGTCACAATGAGGAATGCGCCCGTCCAGGCGCTTCGTTTCGTTTTCCGAGCATCGTAGGCGCTCCCCATATTGAAAATACGGATCGTGTGTCGTCCCTGGACACACATTACCAGTAGTAGAAGAGCAACGAGCATGATCTCACCTGTGACGAGAGCGCTATGAATGTCTACCCACGGCGTGTTTGTCGGTTGACCAAATACAAACGCACCATCTGTTTCTGGTGTTGGTGTTCCGAAGACCTGTGACGTGATCGCTCCGTAAGTGTCTGCCAACCCTTCCTGGAACCATTGAATAAGCTTGTCAATTGCGTCTTCAAACCATTTGATCCCGATATCGCTGAGAGACCATGCAATCATGGCAATACCTTTTCGACCTTGTATGAACAACCATATGTGTCAGATTCGGCATATTGGATTTTATATTCCAAACTGATACTTTGTGAGTGGTGAATCGAAAATAACTCTACAGTGAAATGTCCATCCTCGCCTGCTAAATCGCAGTCAATTCCTCGAGCAGTAGGAGAAAACGGCCAAGTATTACTGTAGATGAGCACTGTTTCCCCAGCTGGAATTACAATTGCATCAGCATCTGCGCCAAAGTCATTCTCCGGATCGTAGATTCCGCTAACGCCAGTCTCGTCGTAACTTTCGTGGGTTGGAAGCGGAACGTCACCACGAAACCGGAGTTGGGTAACCGCAGTAGGTCCCGTTCCGGTATTGGTAACTGACAGAATAGCCTCAGCGTTCGTATCCGATTCGGTCGCCCCTTCGTACATTTCCTCGGGATACTCTTTGCCCAACCGAAGCTCCGTCAACTCGAGATCGGGCTCGAGTTTCAAAATCTGGGTTTCCACGACCTCCTTTGCAGCGAGGCCGACCACCTCATATGTCCCTGGAGTGTACTCCGCCCCGATCTCGACAGTAAGTCGTGAAACACCAGCTTCGACTGTTCGAGTCACGAAGAGTTCTCCTGAGGGATCGACGACGTTCACCTGGTCAATCACTCCCGCCTTGAATGCAAGAACCAGCTGCGTCCCCTCCACCCTTGAGTCGAACTCGAGGGAGTCGTTCGATTCTGTCGCCGATTCGCTATCGTCTGAGGCGGTACAGCCAGCCAGCCCTACTGATGTAGCGAGGGCCAATACCCTGAGGGCGGTTCGTCTCTGGTATGTCTGTTGATTGGTGTTCATGGCAGCTCGTCATTGAATTTCAAGAAGGTGCCAATCCGCTTGGCAGCATAGAGGACAACGGCAAAAGGGAGGGCAAAGCGTACGAGATCGACCAGTAGCGTAAACCAGCCAGTGGGCGACGTCAGTGGATGCCACGTTGCCGTAGCGGTATCTCCAAGGTAGGCTGGTTGGTGTGAGCGCCAAGATCCTGGATGGTACTCAGCCGTGTAGATTCCCGGCTGACTTACTGTTATCTCGGCAGTTCCAGTTACGTCCGTTTTGACACGGCGATCACCAACGGTAATGTACCCTGATCGAGCGTCCTGACCGATCAACGAGAACCGCGGATCGTCGAGGGTATCGAGCATAATCGGATCTCCGGTTGCCGTATCGCGCAGCTCGATTCGAAGCGTACTCGCTGTGTCACTCGAGTTGATAACCTCTACCGAGAGCTCGCTCTCACGGATCTCACGTTGTGTACCGTTATTGGGTTTGACAATCTCTGCAGTGACGCCACGGACGATTCCCTCAACGGTGATCGAATCAGGGTCGATCTCGTCGTATCGAAGTGCGACTCCCGATGAACGGGTATATGGGCCTGAAACGACGTCAACCTCGACGTTGTCGTGCATCGACGGCGCTGGAGATTCAGTTTCTCTCCCCCAGACCTCGAGCAGTGTTGGCCCATCGCGAATTGGCTCTACGCGCGGCCCGATATTGGATGGGAACGCGTGGACGTACACTGGGCGCGGTGTTTCGTTGAGCGATCGTGTGCCGTCTCGAGTCGACTCGACGAGTCGATCCCAGTTCGTGTCGCGAGCCGTGTAGTATCGCCATACACCACGGACGCTGACGTCGCCGTCTTCAGAGAGCGTGTACCCGTTCCAGGGTTGTCGCTGATAGATCGCAACGCCATCATCGTCATCGGGATACGATGCGTAGTAGATCACCGCCTGCGGATCGTAGACATCAACCTCGAGGTCTTGACTCACGGTCACGTTATCGGAGACGATTCGAGTTTCGACCTCGCTCTGGTTGCCAACCCGTACCTCTATTTCGAGGCGTGTGTAGATGTCGGCCTCGAGTGTTAGCGTCCCCTGTCCAGAATGCTCAGAGTTGTATTCGAATACCGGATTGTGCGTCCCCTCGGCAGTCTCGACAACGGTCTCGTCCAGGCGCAATCTGACTTCGTCAATACCGTGCTCTTGAATCGACCACGAAACGATCTCGGTATCCCGTAGCTGGGCTTCATCGAGGCGGATCCGATAATCGACGAACCCCCTCATGGTCCCTTCCGGGGCAACATAGTGAACGGACTGCTCTGGATCGATATGCGTCCGTGTCGATGGATGGATCGCAAACACCGTCGCGTGCGCATCGGCGATCCCGATCGAATCCGTGAGTGTGGCGTGTTCGGGATACCTCGAGGTGTTACTCCCGCCTGCCTCGAGGCGGTCGTAGTCCTGGTCCGTCCAACGTGTGGCTGTATCTGGAGGGTGGGTAAACGAAATGTCTGTACAGGTGGCGAGTTCTTCTATCGCTGATGGCTCTTTGGCGTACTGAGCTTCGTACTCAGCAGGGGTTAGACACTCATCCAGGTCTTTCGACCAGAGCGTTGCTGTTTCGTTAGCATCGAGGTCGTCCTCGTCGGCAGGTACTGGAGAACTCTGGCCGGCCACACTACTGGCGATGACCGCAACGGTAACGACTCCCAGCAGCACAAACGTCGATCGAACCCTCTGATTCCAGAGGAGGCGACCTCGTCGTCGCTGACCCATGTTTACCACGGCACGAAATCCACACACTCAGCGAGTGGCAACCCCATCGTCGCCCCAGCGACGGTGTACAGCGGCCCCAGTATTACCAGGATGAGCGCGGACTTGAGTGCCGTCCGTTTGTGCTGTTTGAGATCCTTCTTTTGCTCGAAGTTCATCGTAAACATCTCGACGAGTGAATCTGCCTGCCAGACGACGACGAGTCCCATGAGTCCGAGGGCAGTCGTGATCTGGAAGAATCCAGAAATCATCCCGGGGAGGCCTTCAGCATCACAGACAACGCTTTCTTGTGCAAGTACTGGATCGACGGCGACAACAGTCAACAATACGACGACTCCAGCGCTAGTATGTAGAAATCGCCTGAGTCGATCCGGCGTCGGTTCAGATGCGGCTTCGACAGCGACGTTACTCGAACTCATCTAGGCGCGCCTCTCAATCGATATCCAAGAAGGGGTTTCGTACGTATACGGAACGGCAGTCATTGTGTCGTCACACTCAGTCTCCCGTGATTGATTAAGTATTTTGCGGATAAAATCTGTTGGATTAAACTACCATTTTCGAGTGAGAGTCTTTCGCGCCATCAGCTGGTCGTCAGCACAAAAACGAGTTGTACAAGCCCTCTAACGTCGATACTGTAGCTCACCACTACATGGCTTCCAGGGCAGAATCTACCAGAGAATTAACTGTGGCTATAGTACTGGTACGTTGGGAGAACCTCCTCCAAGAGTTCGTCGATAATTTCCCAGAGAATTAGAGATGGGGTCTCGTGTTCGAACGTGATCCCCCATCGGTCTTCACCTGTCTCTGTTTTGTACTGGAAATGTGCTCGGCCGAGATCAGGGTGATCCTCATCTTGGTGCCAACCAGCGTGGAATCCTGTATTCGGATCGGTGTAGTTGACCCGAAACCAATCATGAGGTGTCTGTCGATACCAAGCAATAATCAGTTTCGGTGATTCAGGTCCTGTCTGTGGATCGAGGCGCGTTGGATCGAACGTTGCCTGTAGCTGTTTGGCTTGGACGTCGTCAGGAACATATTCAACTGTCGTGATATGGGGTATTCGCTCGAGGACGTCCTGTTTGAGTTGTGCATACAGATTCGCATTTGGATCGCCTCCCGGATGTTGGATGGACATCCATCAACTCCTGGCATCAGCATGTTCTGCATTCGGAGCCAGGAAGTCCCATTCGCGGATTGCGAATCCAACGATCTGGATACGCCGTTGGAGATGTGTCCACTCGCGTGCGATGTCGCGTCGGCGAGCCTCCTCATCAGGACCAAGATTCTCATCAGCGAGGGTAGCTCGAAGCTGGTTCGGTGACTCAACTTCAAACTCTTCCTTCCAGTCGCGAATCTGCCCTTTCATCTCGGCGAGTCTATCGGTTAACTCCTCAACTGTTCGGCCACCATCACGAAGTCGCATTGCTTCCTGCATCGCTTGTTGGCGGTAGTCCGGATAGTACGTCGTGTGAGTCCCGCTATCATCTTGACGAAGGACACCGTCGTTAACGAGTCGCCTCAGGACACGCTTGGTCGGTTCATGTGACCACTCTGCCTCTGAAGCGATCCAATTAGCTGTTTTTGGTTCTGACAGCTGGCGAGCAACCATCCGTACGCGGTCTTCTCCGGTCGTCTGGCGGTCTCTGAGCCCGGTAGTACCATCCGACGTTTCCCCGGTCATGTTTCACACTTCGGCTGGTATCTTAATATAGGTTGAGGCTATTCGAGCTATATGGAATTAGGTTGCAGTGATGACGGACTGTGGACTACTCGAGTTCGAAGACAGCAACATCAGCTCTTCCACAATACGGACACACACTTTTCGCCGACTCGAGCATCGTGCCACAATATCGGCACTCGTAGATGGTCGAGGATTGATGCTCCCGTCCCAGCAACCACTCGAGAACGATCACTCTGTCTCCTCCAGTGATTTTCGACCGGTTCGAACACACTCCCAGCAAGGTAGCGAACTGAGCTCAGCACAGACGCACTCCGTTGGCTCGTCGTTTTCGCTCTCGTGTGCTTGCTCTGGCTCCTGGTTTTCGGCGGGGATACCACCGTCAGCGATGAGTTGTTGGTCTGTTATTGCCTGGATGAGTGGTCGTCGGATCGCGACCGACACTCGGTGTTTACACGCGCCTTCGTAGTACTCATCAGCGGGGCACTCACAGTGTGTTGGAACCCCGTTTTCGATCGTTACTCTGTATTCGTGATCGGCTGGATTTTCGTGGCTAGCATTCCTGACGAGGACGCCTTCCGGGACGAGTGTGTATTCGAACGCTTCGTACTGGGCGCGTTTGGCTGTTCGTCGAGTAAACTCGAGTTGCGTGAGTGGATGTCTCTCCATTCGGTTTTCACGCAGGACAATGATTGATGCCCTGCACCCCTGTGGGGCACACAAAAACAACTACTCGAGGGAACTCATCGTGTTAACCAACGAAACCCGGTAATATCCATCCTTGTTGGTTAATATTGAGGACCTGCTGTACAAGTTACCTCCTCCGCATACGGAACGCCTGAGTCATTATTTCGATAATCATTATTAGAAGTATGACTTTTTATGATCGTGGCAGTGAACTCGAAGTCATCGAAGCTGCAGCCGTATTACCGGATTTCCTAATCACTCTTTTCAACTGATGCGGTAGCGCGGAGTCCCCTTCCTCAAGGAGCGACCGGAGTGAGCGAGTAGGGAGGGGAGGAGCGCATTCGTATAGGCACAGACACTTACCTATAAGTAGCCACCCGACCACATTGAAACCGTGGCAGACGACTACGTGCGTCGGACGACAATCACTCGTCTCGAGGTTACCGACGAGCAACGCGACCTCCTCGAAGAGACCATCTCCGAGTGGAAGCGTGGGTGCCAACTCACCACCGACATGGCGTGGGGCAAGGCCAACGCCAAAAGTGATGTCCAGCCCCTCGCCTACGATACTGTGCGCGACGACACCGACATCGGGAGTCAGCACGCGATTCTCGCCACCCACCAGGCCGCACAAGCCATCACCGGTTGTAATGAACGCCGGTCGAAGGGTAAGAAGGTCAGCAAGCCCATCTTCACTGCCCCGACCGTAACGTACGATACGCGGACGATGACGCTGTTCGACGATGATACCGTCTCCCTCTCCACCACAGAGAGCCGTGTCCGGTGTCCGCTTGCCCTCCCCGACGCTGACGATGGCTACCAGCGTCAGTACCTCGACTCGGACACATGGAGCGTCACGGAAAGTACGCTCACCGCCCGTGACGGCGAGTTCTTCTTGCATATCGGCTTCCGCCGACCCAAGAACGATACCGAGCGGAACACCGCCGAGGACGGAACGGTTCTCGGGGTTGACTTCGGGATCGAAAATCTCGCCGTCACCAGCACCGCCTCTTTCTTTAATGGGCGGGAGCTAACCCACCACCTCCGCGAGTTCGAGAAGGTACGTGCCGGACTCCAACAGACCGGAACCCGAAGCGCCCACCGGACGCTCGTTCAGTCGAGTGGTCGCGAGCTTCGATACGTCCGCGACGTACTCCACCGAGCGTCGAACGCGATTGTGGACGAAGCCCTCCGATACGAGTGCGACGTGATTGCGTTCGAGAACCTGACCTACATCCGCGACCGAACCAGGGCATCGTGGGGACACAAGTGGGCGTTCCGAACACTCTACGAGTACGTCGAGTACAAGGCCGAAGCGGTCGGCATCTCGGTGAAGCAAGTCGGTTCAGCGTACACGTCCAAGCGGTGCGCCGAGTGTGGATTTACGGCAGCCGAGAATCGTCCGACTCGCAACGACTTCCAGTGTCAGAAATGCGGGTCGGAAGCGAACGCGGACTACAACGCGGCGAAGAACATCGGTATGCGGTACGTCCGTCGAGGCCAACAGTTGTCTCGGCGGACGGGCGACAGTCAACTCGCCCTAAAGTCTGGAACCGTGACGCCAAACGGCGGGTTTACCGCCTACCCTGATAGGTTCGAGGCCGAGTTCACGGACAAGCCCCACCCTCCACAAGCGAGGCCGTCAGGCCGAGCGAAGTAGGGTGGGGTAGTTGACCTGTGGCGATCCATTCTGCACTGTGATCGTGTACATCTTCGTCGACGATCAGACCACACGTTCGACAGCAGGTTTCTCGGTTCGCTGTGATGAGTTTACTACTGCACTCTGGACACCACGTCTTCGGCTGCGTTTCTCTTTCTAACTCTCGATCGAAGCGACTGCTGAAGGTCCTGGTTGTAGCCATCACTATCTCCGACGAGGCAACTACCTGTTCGCCCCGTCACCCCTTACGGGGATATAAACCGTCTCACGATAGAATCGGAGGCAACCGGAGCGAGCGAAACGCAGTATACCTTACAAACAGCGCATACGTCATGGGAACAATATCGACGCAGATTCCGGATGATCTCGAAGCGGAACTCGAAGAATATCTCGAGGAAGAACGTCTGGATCGGAGCACTGCAGTCCAAAAGCTTCTCTCGGAGGGGCTCGAGGACTGGCGTCGAGAGCAAGCACTCGGACGACTCGCTGCCGATGAGATCACGTTCACCAAGGCCGCCTAATGTGCAGGGATGTCCGTCTGGGAGTTTGCCCAGCTCGCAAAGGATCGTGACACCACGTGGGTGTCGGGCGATCACCTAGAAACCAATCTCGAGGAATTGTGAACGTAGTTTTTCACTTGTCCCCGCTGAACTCCTCGAAGTCCTCGATGGTGACGGCGATCGCGTCCTGGTCCGGTACGTCACGGACCGCGTATGCCGTTGGATAATTACCGGCCCTGGCATATGTCTCGGGCTGGGCAATCCGTCGACGATCAGTATTCGAGTGTTCTCGTAAGTACTCCTGCGTGATCATCGGCTCTACGAACGTCAGTTCTGCAGTCCCATCGCCGTCGTGGTCGTACGCACCCCAGATGAGCGTGTTCGCGAACTCCCCGCCAGTCATCTCGGGAACGGTGGGGTTGACCATGTGTTCGCCCATATCGGTGATGACTCGCTCCTCTACGATTGGTCCTCGAGCATATCCCTCCGGAATGTATCTACTCGGAAGATCGTAAGTCGGCGCGGCCGGCCCGGTGATGGCGTCGACAGTGTTGGCCGGAAGCATGTGGAAGTGGATGTCGAAGTGCGGCACTTCCCAGGCATTCGGTGGTGGGTGTCCATCCGGGTTCCAATGTAACCCGAGGAAGGTGAATGGTGTCGTCGATGTTTGTGGGAACGGCATGAAGAATTCTTGGGACCACTTGTGGTGGATGATCACCGATTCGCCGGTCGGTCCGTACTTGTCCGTGTAGTTTTCCGTCCCCGACTGTTCGAGTTCTGCGGCCGACGGGAGTCCCTCGAGGGCGGCTCGTTCCATGAACATCCCATAATACTTTGGACGTCCTGACGGCGTGACGGTCGTGAACGTCCGCACCTCGCCGTTGCCCAGGCTTACTGGAGTTCCCCACTCGGTGATGCCGTTGGGCGGGAACGTATCGCCCTCGTCTGCACTCGCCAGGCCACTCGCCCCGATGACCGTTCCAGTAGCAGCCACGGCCCCGAGAAACCGACGCCTGCCAATGTCAACCCGGTTAATACCTCCCCTCATTTCCCGCGTGTTCTCTCGCGTCATTGTTTAACGGAAATGAAGGTATGAACAACCCGACATTTCCTGTATCACCTATACATGGTAAGTACCATAACATTATCGGATAACTGAATGTCTCGCTGGCTCTAATTCACGGGTTCTCGACCAGAGAAACTGCTTGTATGCATCCTGCTATGTAGTCCGGTGAGATTGTCTTATACGCTTTAAAATAACTAAGTTAAAAATAGAGATCAGCGCTTTCGAGCAACGAGTGAGATGCTTTTCACGCCGTACTTCTGGCACGCGCTCTGTGCCTGTTCTGAGGTGAACTCATACTGCGAGTTATCCCGAACGTCGACGAGTTCGAAGCCAGGTGTTTCGATCATCGCCGTGTAGTCGTCGATCTGTTCGGCGCCACCGATACAGGCCGCCCAGAGGTCTGCGTTGGTTTTGATGCTCTCAGATAGCCGTTGTTCGCTGATGATATCCGAGAGTGCTACCCGACCGTCGGGCTTGAGCACGCGGCTCACCTCTTCGAAGACACGATCTTTCTCCGCCGAGAGGTTGATCACGCCGTTCGAGATCACCGCGTCGAACGATCCGTCCTCGAATGGAAGGTTCTCGATGTACCCATGGTGGAATTCGATGTTGTGGAAGCCGTTGTCCGCTGCGAGGTTGCGGGCCTTCTCGACTTGCTCATCGGTCATATCGATACCTGCCACTGTGCCAGTCTCAGTAACATGCATCCCAGCGACGAAGGTGTCCATTCCCGACCCGCTACCGAGGTCGAGCACTGCCTCGCCTGGCTCGAGTTCGGCCAGGTCAAAGTAATAGCCGACACCCGCGAACGAGTCGATTGCCGCGTCAGGAACGTATTCGAGCTCATCGGAGTCGTAGCCGAGGCGGTCGGCGAGGTCGCGCCCCATCTCGAAATGGAACTCTGCGTCGGCGGATTCTGCGACGTCCCGGTACATCGACTTGACTTCGCGTTCGAGTTTGTTCGTATCGAGTGATTTACTCATCAGTGGTCACCGGTTAGTCGTCGGCCGCAACCTCAGTGGGCGTGTTGATGGTCATCTCGACGTCCTGAGCGAGGGAGACGAACGTGTAGACGGGTGCTCGCCGTGCCCATTCGTCGATCAGGTCCTGATCGAGATCCTCGCCGTCGACCTCGACCTCAGCGGTTAGGTTCTCGAAGACCGAGTCGGCCTCTTTGAGTTCCTTGAGACTGAAGAGAACCGCTGGATCGAAATCAGTCCGGACGCGCGTCTGGAGGTGGTCGATATCCACGCCGTTCGCGGCGGCATTAATGGTAATGCCGACGTTGATGCAGGCGGCCAGCGCCGACAGCGCGGCTTCGATCGGCTCGAGTCGATCGAGCCCGCCGACCCACCCGCCAGCGTCCAGTACTTCCTTCCAGGCGCCGTAGGGAATCGTGTATTCGCGCGTTTCACGAGCGATCGTCTCGCCCCCGAGTTCGTAGCTATCGACTTTCGCCAGGCTGTGCGCAGCCGTCCCCTCGTAGGTCGCGGACGCCCCGAGACCAAACTGGACGGCCTCGGGATTCTCGGCTGCGTGTGCGGCGAACCCTTCGAGTGTTTCGAGGTTGATACCGTGCAATTGTTGTCGTTCGTCAGTCATTGGTTGTGTCTCCCCCCGGTCAGAGCACTGTTTGTGTCTCTTTCCGGTACGAGAAGTTACGAAGATGGGCGTATTGTAGCTATTTCGTGGAAATCCGGCAGTCCCTGTCGTTCGTGCAGCCACTGCAAAAGAGTCACCAGCTGCAATCCGGCGCGCATTGAGTCCGGTCACAGTACGTTAGCCACTACCCTCGATACCCTGCGAAAAGCGATAGAGGATACTAGGTCAGATTGTGGCGCAGGAACCCTCACTCGACGCTCTTCTGGGGTTCAACGTAGTGTGAACCAACCCTGTAAGTTTTGTAGACTGACTTCGCCCACTCGCGGACCGCCGGCGCGTCGGTGTCGATCAATGCGTGTACTGTTCCACTGTCCTGCTCGTAACAACTGATCGTAATGCATTCGTCGAGCAGTCCCACTCCGTATGGGGGGAGGTCGTCGTGCTCTAGAATCGTACAATTATCCCGTTGCATCATCTCCGAACTGCGATTTGGGTACGTTGTAAGAAAGAACGTGTGACACGCTGGCCGGTCGATCAACGTCACGTCTACACCCTCGTCAATCAGTTGGTGTAGTACGTCGAAACACGGATCCATCAACGCAACTTCCGGGCGAAGAAACCGTAGGGTGGTCGTCTCTCGAAGAAGCGACTCGAATCGCCCCACTGGACGATACGGAGCATTGGGTTCAGCGACGGTTATGGTCAGTTCCGACCACGTCTCGAACGGAAACTCGCCGATCTCGTCGGGGAGCCAGTGCCAGACATAACGCAACTTTCGCTCAGTTTCGACTCGTTCGATTAAGTCCTCCATCCCGGATGCGATAGCCTCACCCAGTCGCGTCGTTACGTACTGGTACCCGTCTTTGCGGATCCAGAGCCGGACGTCGAATTCGTCCAGCGTCCGGCGCATCGTGGAAGATGAAACTCCGGTCAACTCACAGAGTTCGGAACGGCTTCGAGGGCGCTCCGTCAGCGCAACGAGCGTCGGGACGCGATGTTCGGACCGCGCGAGATACGCTATGTCAACGACTGGCGAGTCCTCAGTATCGTGTTTCATGTTAACATCCACCAATTGTGGGGGGTACGCGAAGGAACCTAAAAACGATTGTGTCCTCCCGCGTGATGCTCGATAGCAAGTTCGCCGAGGTGTCTACTTGCTTTTGAAAAACGCAGTGAAGGTAAGGAACCACGACGTCACTCGCTCGTCAGCATCCTCAGTCACACCGGAGTTCGTCTACATCCCGGGGGAAAATTGTCTTCGGATAGTATCACAACTGGAGTCCACAGGCGGCTACCTGCCATCTGTCCTCGAGTAGCGGGATCTACTGACTAGGCGCTATCAATCTTGTAGCGACTCGACAAACTATCGATCTGTTGTCAGAATCGGCGTGTAAGATATCGAGTGTCTATGCAGCATGCAGAAAAACGTCAACACTTGTGTTGGATGCAGCACAGCAGTTCATCTATCACACCTTCTCTGAGAGGAACCAATCGGTAACACAGATTCGAATCTATCGACCGAAACAACAAACAGTAGTCACCGGACTCTAACGAGCGTACATGCATATCCGTCGCCTTCCTGCCGACGAGGCAACTGTCCGTCACTACATCGAAGACCTCTGGCTACCGTACAATCGTGAACTCGAGCAGCTCGTAGACGGCTTTTCCCTCGCTAATGACGTCGACATCGTGGATGAGGAACTTGAACATCGACTCAAGCGCCACGAAACGGAGGGCTACCGGGTATGGGTCGCCGTTGAGGGCGCTCACGCCGAGGATAACCTCGCCGAGACAAGCGGTGACTTCGTCGGGTTCATCACGACCGATATCGACGAGTCACCGACCGTCTTTGACCGCCCTCACCGACTCGTCATTTGCGACATCTACATCAAAGAGCCGTACCGTGGCACCACCCTAGCCCGCGAACTGATCGAACGTGCCAAAAGGCGTGCCCGTGCGAGTGGGTGCCCCGAGCTCACACTCGAAGTTGATGTCGAAAATGAGCGTGCCCGTGCGTTCTACGAAAAACTCGGCTTCGAGCCGTCTCGTCACACGATGGTCGCCACCGTCGCGGGGAACTAACACCCCTCCGGCGAGGTTCGTCCGTTCACGAGAGATACATCCTCTGTATCTTGCATGCTTCTCTTGACAGTGATTCGGTAGTTCGGTCGAGTCTTGCTGAATACAAGGCGCGAATGTCGCACGATATCTGGTTCGGTTTGCAAAGTTGGTGATCGCTCAGTAGAGGGCAAGCAGTTACCGAGGCAGCTATTGATTTGTCCGAAGCATGCCAAAAGTCTCGTGCTGGATACAGAGGATGTAGTCGGCACGGCGACATCATTTATTTCAGAACGCTCTCCCTGAACCAACAGCTCAGTGTGCACTTTGTATCTTGCACGTTTATCGAAACCTATCACTATGGGTAGTGTTTAAGTATAGTATAATAACCCAGACATGTTCCTGGCGTCCTCATTTCGGACACCGACGCAGAACCGTTTCGTATCAAGCGATTGCGTTCCATTGTATGGCCACACGTGAACTCAGCTTCGACTTCCACGTTGAATCTTGACGCCAGGTAGGAACTGTCCGGTCTGTCGATATACTCCAGCAAGGAGAATCAAAGCCGCAATAAGGGGGAGAAGTGAGCTAGCGAGGAAAACCGGCTGAAAGCCAATCATGTCCACCATCGGGAGGGATACGATAGGACCGATCCCGCCGCCGACGTCGCCCAGAATGTTATTCGTTCCGACTGCGCGACCCATTTGTGCGTCTGGAGTGAGATCACCGAGCAACGCCATTAAGGGTCCGCTCGTTCCACCTTGCCCAGCGCCGATACAAATACAGGCCAGCGTTAGCGTGGTGATCGAGTCTGCATACGCGAGGAGCACGAATCCGACGAAGGTCAGCCCAAGGAAGGTCACCAGCGTCGGAACCCGCGATTGTCGCAGATCACTCACGTAACCGCCAAGGAACATGAATACGCCTGCGACGATTACGGTAATCGCCATGAACACCCCGGAGGAGCCTTGTGCGTCAAACCCGAGGATACCGAGTTCATTCTCGGCCAGAAACAACACCAGTGTCGAGAACAGCACACCGAAATACACGAAGAGTACTGCGAAATTGATGAATCCGACAGTTACAGCTGGTACGCTTAAGTCTACGTCCCAAGGCTTCACCGATTCACGCGCCTCATTCTCGACGTGTGTCTCCGGAATCGTCGCATACGCGATGAAACTGGCGATAAATGCAAAAATCGTGGCAAGCAGGAACGCCGCAACTGTCCCCCAGACTTCGCTGACGATTCCACCGACGACCATCCCGGTCGGTGCCCCGAATAGGACACCGCCCCGGATGAGGCCCATACTGGTGCCCCGGGACCCGTCGTCGCTCACGTCGGAAGCGATGGTATACGCGGTCGCAAAGACCAAGGCGCTTCCTACGCCCCACAACAGGCGGGCAAGCATGAACCACGCTTCCGGTGCGGGTGCCACGACAGCAATAACGTACCCGAACGAGGCGCCCCCCTGAATGAACATCCCGATGACAAACGGAGTCCGAGTTCCGATTCGATCAACGAGAATGCCTGCCGGAGCATTGGCAAGCAGGCGTGAAAACCGGTTTGCGCTGAGGATGACGCCGACCAAAACCGGTGAGATGCCGAGGATAACGCCCAGATTCGGCAGAATTGGGAAGATGACGCCGCCACCGAAGCCGATGAAAAATGTGCTGAGGATGACAGCACCGATGACGAGATATTGGTCGTCATCACCTCCCAACGTTTGTCGGACTCTGCTCCGTATCGAACCAATCATTCGTTTGTTTTGACGAGAATGTCGTCGATGACGTACTCGTAGAGAGCGTCGCTAACTGCATCTGGATACGTTTCATCACCTATCGTGAGCCCGCGTGTCCGAGCGCCATCCATCGACGCAAGAACTAATTGAGCGACTGCTTCCGGTTCAGCATCCGCCCGAAACACGCCTTGGGTGATTCCATCATCAATGATTTCCGCGACAACGTCCCGTACAATTGTATCGCTTCGCGCGAGGTGGTCACGGAACCGGTCGTTAAACGGAGACTGTGCACGCAACTCAAGCAGTGCGAGGTGGAGTGCTTTCCGATCATCTGTGTTGGAGACGACAACAAACCGTTTGATGAATTCGTCGAGTTTCTCATCTGGTGGTCCTTCGATTGAGGCGATGTCTTGCTCAAACTCGGAGAGGAGGTAATCGATAAATGCAGTCAACAACTCCTCTTTTGAATCAAAATGGTAGTGAAGCAGCCCCTTTGATTTCTCGAACTCGTCGGAGATCTTCTGCATCGTTAACGACGCATACCCATGTTCGCACAGAGCCCGATACGTCGCCTCCATGATCTCTGCATGCGTCTCGGACTGTTCGTCGTTTTCCATCCTTACTGGCTAGCCAGTCAGTTTTGAAAAAAGTTCTGCTTCCCCCCGAGTGAACAAATCGAAAGATCTCGGCCAAATAGATGCATGACCTTGGAGAAGGAAACTGCTAGGGTATCCTGAACAATAACGATAACGTCGAAACCAAGCTGACCCAAAGGTCCAGGTCAGGAGATCGTTACGCAACTTGACCGCCCTCCCCAAGCAGTCACACTGCGATTAGTGAACTATCGCCACCTACATCCCTCCGTACCAGGGGGAATGGCCAATACAGATCCTGTACTGAACGATCCCTGTGCCCAGAATGGTAACCTGCCACTGTGCGAGATTCGCGCCCTATATTCAGCACAATACTACGAACCTCACTTGAACCTGATAGAACGCTTGCTGGTCACTAAGCAGTCGCATGTACCGTTGGTTTCGGACTGAACGTGTGAAATAAACAAAGCCACCATGCTGCATCCATCCTCTGGGCCTTGTTTGGACGGTCGAGTTCAGGAAGCGTGGCGCCTCTAAATCTAGTATCGGTGTGCTAGTAGCTCCAAGGAAATACCAAATTACTAGGAAGTGAAGCGGGACGAGTTGGGTGTGCAAACCAAGACCGCCCGCTTCACGAAAACCGTTGTGTCGCTTGCTCAAAAAGCCGTCGCTGGAGATCCCGAACCGGCCTATCGACCGGGCAAGGACGGATACGCTGATTGGGTAATTCTCGCCATTCAGGGGCTAAAAGAGTATCTCGGACATCCCTACAGGAAGCTGCTAGATGTCCTCAAAGAGATGCCACAAGTTGCGAAAATGCTTGAGCTGACGGCTGAGACGTTGCCACACTTCTCGACGGTTTGTACACGAAAACAAGAAATCCCGATGAAGCGGTGGCGAGCAATTCTTGATTCTTCGGTTGACTTGTACGAACTCGGTGATGTCCAGGCAATCGACGCAACTGGCGTCGATCGCATCCAAGTCAGTCAGCACTACGCCAAACGGACAGATTACACGTTCGAGGCGGTGAAGACGACGCTGCTCATCGATTGTGAAACCAGTGCGATTCTCGATATACACTGTTCGATGAAACAACCGCACGACACACAGGTCGGTTGGCAGGTTCTAGTACGGAATCTCGACGAGTTGACGACTGTCGCTGCCGATAAGGGCTACGACTGGGAGGAGCTTCGCACGAGATTGCGTGCGGAAAGTATCACACCGCTGATTCCGCAGCGAGATCCTGGAATGCGGGGGTGGGCGAGAAATTTGCTCATCAAGGATCGGGCGTATCACCAGCGCTCGAACGCTGAATCGGTGTTTTTCGGGCTCCGACGCAGATACGGCGATACGCTTTGGTCGAGAACCTGGTTCGGGCAATTCCGTGAACTTGTCATGAAATCCGCCGTCCGCAACATCGAACGCGCCATCGAGGACTCACACCCGTGAAATCACGCGTCTAAACAAGGCCCATCCTCTGTATTCAGCACCTCTCTCGTGACGATTTCGAGAAAGAACGTTCAACTACTGCTGCATACAGGGCACGAATGTTGCATGAGTTCTGGCTCGATTTGCGTGGGCGGTGATCGGCTAACACAGAGGGGGTGGATTCATCATAACGGGATATTCTGTCTTCCGAAATCAGCTCTGAACGCTCTCCCTCTTCCCGGGATGGCCCTTCTGCGTTCGCGAGAACGGCCTCAGTTCTCGAGTGTTACTCGGCTGCTGTCTTGGGTGATGACTCCGGCCGTGTCTCAACTTCGAGTTCTTCGAGGTCGCCCTCGGCGGTGGCCCGCTCGATTTTCGCGATTTCCTCCGCGTAGTGCAGGAAGGTATCGACGGAGGCCACGACGACTCGAGCCTCGACGGTGATGAGCTCGATTCCGACAACGGAGATGCGTGCCCAAACATCAATAACGACGCCTTTGTCAAGAATGCGATCAAGCACTTCTGCGAGACTCGAGGAGTCTGGTCGACGTTGTGGTGATGCCATTGTGATCGCCATCGAAGAGTAGAGTATGGATTCGGTTTACCGTTCTGTCTGCGGTAGCAAGCAAAATCTGAAAACGGTAGCGAAGACTCTCTTACGGACCGAAACGTCCATTTGAGGCCAATAGAATACGTCTCGCCCCCTGATTTTGATTAGGGACAGGGTGGGACGACGACTGGCTGTCGAATATGACAGAGATAGTTGATAGAAGTAACAGCGGTAGGTTCGTAGGTTTTCTTTTGGGTAGTTCAGAACCACTCCTATGAAACAAAGTTGGTCGCCGTGCTGCACTCATCCTCTGAGTCGGTCACGTCGTATCTGACAAAAATCGGATAAACGACCACGGCACGGGTGACCCATGGAACGCTCGCTGCTTTCTTTAAAACGGCGGCGTGAAGCCGAACAGACCTAAACGAGCAAGTCCATACCCCCATTCAGTCAACCGCTGGATCATCGATATCTCTTTCGTGGACCCATACCGTCGAAATTCGGGCCCCCTCGATGCCCGTTACCTCAACGACATGACCGGCGATCTCGACGCGGTCGCCAGGTTCTGGTGCGCGGTTGAGTTGTTCGAGCACCAGTCCACCGATCGTTTCGACCTCCTCGCTTTCGAAGTCCCCAGCGAGGATATCATTCACTTTCGACAATTGGACTCCGCCATCAATCTCGTACCCCCCATCGTCGCGCCGCCGTATCGACGGTTCGCGCTTATCGAGATCAAACCCGTCTCGAAGGTCTCCGACGAGGGCCTCAACGATGTCTTCAACCGTTGCAATCCCCTCGAACGCTCCCCACTCGTCGATAACTGCGGCCATCTGCCGTCGATCCTCCCTGAATTGTATCAGGAGATCGCTAATTGCCATCGTCTCCGGGATGATGCGAATCTCGCGGACGATGTCACCAACTCTCTCGGCATCCCCACCGGTCACCTCTGCTCGCAGCACGTCCTTGACATCGACGAATCCAACCACTTGATCACCGTCGTTGGCATCGAGAACCGGATAGCGCGTGTGTCCGGCCTCTAAGACGATCGAATGCAGTTCGGATAGTGTGGCATCCGCCGGAACGCTCACCACGTCCGGTCGTGGGACCATGACCTCCCGCACCACGGTATCGTCAAGGTCGAAGACGCGCTCGATCATCGTCACTTCTGCCACGTCAATGCCCCCTCCCTCGCCGGATTGTGTTAGTACCCGAAGGAGTTCCCGCTCACCGAGTGTCTCATCGGTTTCGGAAGCAGGCGGCACACCGAGCGACCGCGTGAACGCGTTGGCCGCCCCGTTGAAGACGACAATGCCCGGATAGAGTAGGTAATAGAATGCCTTCATTGGCGGGGCGAGGAACAGCGAGAGTCGCTCGGTCTGGGCGATTGCGAGCGTCTTCGGGGCGAGTTCACCGAAAACGACGTGGAGAAACGTGATGATACTAAAGCCGATTGCGAACGCAACGAGATGGATGAGAGTCGCCGGAAGAATCGATTCCAGGATGGGCTCGATGAGCGCCGCCACTGCGGGTTCGCCGACCCATCCCAATCCGAGCGAGGCGATGGTGATGCCGAGTTGTGTCGTGGCGAGGTAGTTGTCGAGATTCGTCATCACCTCCTGGAGCGTCCCCGAGCCGGGCCGCCCCTCCTCGACGAGCTGGTCGACCGATGTCCCCCGAATTCGGACGAAAGCGAACTCTGCAGCGACAAAAAAGCCGTTTAAGACCACGAGAATCAGCGCTAAGACGAGTTGTGCCGCCGAGAGCGCAACGTCTACCATCGATACTCCCAGAAAGTACTGCCGTTCGATTGTGGTGTGTCCATAGCTATACATCTCGCCCCAATTACTAAAATCCACTAAGTGATTCGCAGGTGATCGACTGATATCAACGGATTTATCGGTCTGTCTCTTTCCAGTCGTCCGGGTCCCCTTCACGGAATTCACCCTTGGCATGTCGCTCGTGAGGCCAGAAGGTGACGCCCAGCAGTACGACGTAGAACACGCCCACAACGGCAACCACAGCAATCCCGGGGATACGGGCGATTCCAGCGGTTGTCAGCCAGTCTTGGCGCGGCGCGAACGCTGTAATCCTGAAGACCCACGCGACCAATAGGACACCGAGCAGAGCAAGGTACACACGCCGGAGCCGGTTTGCGAGTGCTTCGTAGAACGAGACTTTCAGCGTCGGCCTGCGATAGTCCCTGCTCAGTTCCGCTCGCCAGTCGTGGCTTTCAGTGCCTTGGGACGGATCGAGGGCGTTTGCAAACAGGTTTTCCTGGATGATTCGAGTGCGAGAGCGAAAGACGTCGTAGTCCCGGTACCGCCGTGCTTCGATGCCCAGAAAGACGGTGACGACAACGATCCCTATCAGCACGATATAGTGTGGGTTATCGGTACTCGAAAACGCCCACGTCAAGATGGCTGCCATCAGCGTCACCGCCCACGTCGTCGTCTCGTCGAGGCGCTGGCGCCACGTCCCCACTCGGTCGATCTCTCCGCGGTAGGCGTGGGCCATCACCGAACCGAGTCCCGTGCTGTCGTCAACCATTTCGCGGCCGATCTCCCGTTGGTCTGGTGCTGTTGGGTCGAACTCGTCGCTATTCGAATCGGTCATAGAGGAGAGACAACTCCTCGTTCCATAAGCAGCTATGGTGACTGCATAATCTGAGTGTCATGTACTGGAGAACATCGAACAATACGCAGTCGAATTGATCAAAAGAAATGAGGTGTGTATTGCTCAAAAACACTGGAGCAGATCGCCGTCTTCAACCGGGTCGGGAAGTTCCTCTGAATCGCCGGGGATGTTTTCGAGATTGTGGTAGTACTCAACCTCTGCGCGTACAACTCCGGTTTCGTCGATCCCATAGATTGCACCTTCACCGAAGGCATCGTAATAGCCGCCAGTACCAGACCCGGACTCTCTCCGAAACGCAAAGCCGAACGCAATATAGATGGCAGTAATCTCGTCGTCTCTGTCGATGGTCGCAGTGTCGTGAGAAGTGAACGAAAACTCCACGACATGTTCTCCCCCATGCTCCAATACGGCCCAGTTCTGCGTGTAGGCCAGTTCGTACTCGGAGATATACGACTGGAGCGTTCTCGCATCAAAGTCCGATGGTGGCTCCGGGTACGACTCGATGCCAGCACTGTAAAATTCGGTAGTTTCGCCGTCTTCACCTTCTACCTCGAACGTCTCACATACATCTCCGGTAGGTTCCGGACGGTCAGCGTTCGCACAGTTACGACGACCGGCGATCGAGTCCGGATCGGGAAACGGCCCGTTGGTGCTGTCATCTGCCCACTCCGCTTTCGACGTACAGCCCGAGACAGCGTTCTCATTCGAGGCATTTTCGTCGTCCAAATCCGTGGAATTTTCATCCTGTGGGTCGAGGTTGGCGATGCAACCACCCGTCCCGAGGAGGACACTCACAGCACTCGCAGCGAGAAGTTCCCGTCGATTCATACTGCAATGACTGTCAGTACGCTAAGGTGTCTTAAATAGATACTCCAACCTCAAGGAGCGATTTGAGCTACGGTCATTCAAATCTTCTCTGGCCTGTACTGACCAACCATCACCTTCGCAAGTCGGGTCAGATCTCGTGCCACATTCGCGCCTTGGGCCTTGTTTAGACGCGTGAAATCAGCCGAGTTAGGTCGTGAGCGATTGTTCGATGTTTCTGACGGCAGCCTTTAGGACGAGTTCTCGGAACTGCCCAAACCACGTTCTTGCCTTAAGTGTTGAACCGAAACGCTTGCGCAACGCAAAAAATATCGATTCTGCGATAGACCGTTGATGGTAGGTTTTATCATCAATCCGAGCATTGTGTGCGGCGTCGAGCGAATAGAACTCACGATGCTTGATTACCGGTCTAATACCCTCACTTCGCAGCATCTGCCGAAGTTTATCCCAATCAAACCCTTTGTCAGCGACGACAGTTTCCACGGTACTGAGATTTCTTTTCAGGACTTGCCACGCAATTTGCGTGTCATGTGGTAGGTTCATCGAGCAGTGTATGTCGAGAATAGCTCGCGTAGAGCAGTCTACGAGAATAGTGGTTTTGACCGACTCAAACGTCCCTTTGACGCGTTTTGCGTAGTTATGACTCGACGAGCGATGAGCGATGCTAGTCGAGTCGATCGCCTGGACCTCTCCGGTATCGAATAGTTCCGCCGACAGCTGCAACAACATCCGCCAGACTGGCATCTTGAGCTCTTGTTTTCGAGCACAAACAGTCGTGAAGTCCGGCAGCTCATCCGGTAAAAGGCCGAGTTTGGCGACGATATCGGGCATTTCCCGGAGTACATCGAGCAACTGTCGATAGGAGTGATCGAGGTATTCACGAAGGCCGTGAATCGCCACGATCACCCAATCAGCGTAGCCATCTTTTCCTTTGCTGAGGGGTTCTTTCTGATCACTTCCGACAGCTTTTTGAGATAATTCGACGCATCGTTCGGTGAAGCGGGCCAGTCTGGAGTGCACATCCGACCGTGCTCGCTTCATTTCCTAGAAATCCCGACATAGAGGCAATATTACTAGCGCCTAAACACGGCCCGCGCCTTGTATTCAGCAAGACTCGACCGAACTACCGAATCACTGTCAAGAGAAGCATGCAAGATACAGAGGATGTATCTCTCGTGAACGGACGAACCTCGCCGGAGGGGTGTTAGTTCCCCGCGACGGTGACGTCCACGCCGTCGAAGTGGACACGAACTAGTTCGAGTGCACGCGGACGCTGGTCGTCAATATCCACTTCGAATTTTCTGTTCAGCCCTCAACTCAATCATAGGGCCAGAATTTTTCTGTGGGCCAAGAGACTTTCTGGCCCACAAATCGGACCCCTCCTGTTAATGTGTCCCATTGTGGTATAATGACTGCTACATGACCATTGAGGTTGTCGAGACGGATAAGCCAGAAGAATGGGATTCATACGTCAAACAAGCATCTCATGCAACGCCTTTTCACCAGTACGCTGTTCTTGACCTGCTTGCTGATCACACTGGTACTGACCTTCATCTACTGACCGGTTACAAGGGGGAAGAACCCGTTGAGGTGCTTCCGCTCTTCGAGATGAAGCGAGGGCCATTTAGCAAGATACACTCTCCACCCAACGCAGCAGAAATCGCGCATCTCGGTCCGGTACGATTACACTCAAATGGTGTGAAACAACGGAAAGTCGAGAAAGACCATCGACGATTCGTTAATGCCTGTTGGGAGTGGATCGAAACCGCGATTGAACCCGATTTTGTTTCGTTGTGGAGCAGCGATCGGTACACCGACGTCCGACCCTACCTTTGGAATGACTTCGAGGTCTCACCCAGATACATCTACATCATCGAACTTGGCAGCGGTGTCGAAGCACTATTCAACGAACTGACCAAGGAGACTCGGCGACGAATACGGAATACCGATGAGCAAGCCTACGAGATCATTGAAGGTGGTCTCGACACTACTCAACTGCTCGTTCGACAGCTTCAGGATCGCCATGAAGAACAGGGAATGAGCTACGGCCTCACCCCCGAGTTGATAGCGGAATTCCACGCTCGACTTCCTGATGAGCAACTGCATCCCTACTGTCTCTGTATTGATGAGGAGATGGTGAGTGGATTACTGGCATTGGAGTTCGGCGACACGATGCACGTCTGGATCGGCGGCGTGAAAACGGATACCGACCTTCCAGTGAATGAACTCCTCTACTGGCACGTCATCGAACAGGCTGCCTCGAAAGGCCTTGATCGAGTAGACCTAACGACGGCAATGATTCCCAGTCTGGCAGACTACAAATCCAAGTTCGGCCCTGAGCCCCGAGTGATGTTCGAATTGCGATGGGAGTCGCAGATCTGGCAGGCGACCAAGTTTGGATATCAGCACCTTCCGAAACGGGGCCACAAACTCATTCAATCGTTGCTGTCATAGTACCCCAAAGGCAGCGGTTCACGGGCCGTAGACGACCGCTGCCGGTGTTTCGAGCTCCATCCTGTCGGCCGCCTACGCCCTCAAGCCGCATTTGATGGTTCGCCTTGAGAACGAGATCGTCGCCGTCGGTCACCTTAGGGCACAACGTCGAGACAGGAGGTACCGAGGCGCGTGGTAGCGTCGAGTCCCCAAACCTGGACTTGGGCGCTTGACGATATCAAAAAATCAGCTCATAGGGCGCCGATATGATAATTCGCCCTCCAATCCTAACGAATGACGGTTGTTCGACCTGAAGTACCACGTAGCGGAAGGGGTGGGATTCGAACGCCACGAGGCCAACTGGCCCCCGCGATGACAGTGTGCACCACGGTGCTCTTCCACTGAGCAACCCTTCCGCAAGAAGACCATCGGCGAGATTCTTGTTTGTAATTGGCTATCTATTGGTATAGTAGCCAGTCACTATCTCCTGCCTACTCTGGTTCCTGAAGAGTCAGACGTCAATTACGATGGGGGCAATTCCAGCCCTTCATGGTTGCGTGTTGACTCGATCGACAGTACAGTCTCCGCAATAGCGGACCGAAACGATAACTGCGGCGTCTACAAACGAGATTCAGCGACCAGTTGCCAAACTATTTGTCTCTGCTCTTTCTTTATATACTGATGATAAAATGGTTGCAATTCAAATAGATTCTCTCACACGACGGTTCGGCGACGTTACGGCCGTGGATGGGCTCGACCTTGAGGTCAGGCGAGGTGAAGTGTACGGCTTCCTCGGCCCGAACGGCGCGGGGAAGTCGACGACGATCAACATGCTCCTCGGATTCACACCGCCGACATCCGGAACCGCAACAGTTCTCGGTCACGACATCGTCGACGACTCGCTCGCCATCAGACAGGCGACCGGCGTCCTTCCGGAAGATTTCGGCATGTACGACCGGTTGACCGCGCGAAAGCACGTCCAGTTCGCCATCGATACGAAAGGCGCAACTAACGATCCCGATGCACTGCTCGAGCGAGTCGGACTGCAGGAGGCCGCTGATCGGAAAGCGGGCGGCTTTTCGACGGGGATGAAACAGCGCGTCGCCCTCGCGATGGCACTCGTCGGTGAGCCCGAACTCCTCATCCTCGACGAGCCCTCGTCGGGACTCGACCCGAACGGCGCCCGCGAGATGCGCCAGATCATCCTCGAGGAGGTCGACCGCGGGGCGACGGTGTTCTTCTCGAGTCACATCATGGAACAGGTGGAAGCGATCTGTGATCGGGTCGGGATCATGCGTGACGGCCAGCTCGTCGCCGAGGACACGATCGATTCGCTGAAAGATCAGTTCGACGCCGAATCACGGCTCGTCCTCACCGTCGATGCGGTGCCGGACGGAACCCTCTCCTCTCTCCGATCCATGGCGAGCGTCTCGGACGCACAGGTCTCGGGACACGACATCGTCGTCAGCCTGCGAGATTCGGACCAGAAGGCGGCCATCATCAACGCCGTCGAGGAACGAGGTGTGAAGATCACCGACATCACCTCGAAGGAGCCGTCGCTCGAGGAACTGTTCGCCGCACTCACGACGTCGGATTCCGGGCGACTCGAGAACACCAATTCGGCGGAGGTCAACGCATGAGCTGGATGCATATCGCCAGCAAGGACTTCGCCGACGCCGGTCGGTCGATGATGTTGTGGGCACTCACCGTCCTATTAGTCTTACTCGTCGCCGGTGTATCAGCAATCCCGTATCTGCTTGCTGATGGAACGACGCCGACGTTCGAGCAGGCGCTCAACTTCCTGTTTACACCGATCGGCTTACTCGTCCCGATCATCGGATTGGTCGTCGGCTACCAGGCGATCGTGAGCGAACGAGAATCGGGGAGCATTCGCTTCCTCCTGGGTCTCCCAAATACACGCCGTGATGTGGTTCTTGGGAAGGTCGTCGGCCGCGCGGGCGTCGTCGCCGTCCCGACCCTGATCGGCTTTCTCGTCGGTGCAGTCGTGATCGGCGCGCTGTACGACGGTTTCATCGTTACGGACTATCTCGGCCTCCTGGTCTTCTCACTGATTATGGGTCTCGTCTACGTTTCGGTGGCCGTGGCTATCTCAGCCAGCGTCAGTTCTCGGGCGAAAGCACTGGCGGGGGTTTTGGGCTTTTTCGTCCTCTTTGACTTCCTGTGGGAGTTCGTCCCGATGGCCATGTACTGGGCGGTCGAGGGGAACTTACCCGGCTTCGACGGATTGCCCGCCTGGTATCTGTTCGTTCTCCGACTGAGCCCGGGGCAGGCATTGAGTGCCCTCGCGCTGACCCTCATTGAGTTCGCGGGAGCGGGGGACCTCGATCTCACCGCTGCCGGCCGTGTCGCCGGCGAAGTCCCGTTCTACCTTGAAAACTGGTTTGCGTGGATAATCGTGGTCCTCTGGATTACCGTCCCGGTCAGTCTCGGGTATCTTCGCTTCAAAAACGCAATCCTGAGTTGATCGTCGAGTCGCGAAAACCGCGAATCGTCTCACCTGCTTTCTACTCGTTTCACGGATCGACCCGTGACGTCTCGAGAACGTCTCGTGAGCGGGCGACGTCGACGCTTAATGGAGAGTGGTACGCCTGAAACGCGCATATCCTACGCACAGTGGGATGATGATCCACGCCATGAGCACGACGACGCCGACCCTATTTTGCAGGTAGAACGCATCGGATTCCGGAAATAGGACGAATTCGTTAAATTCGGGAATAGCCCACCTCGTCGCGTATCCGAACGCCGTCGACGGGTTGAGGATGGCGACGAACTGGATCCACTCGGGCAGTCCACTCTCGGGGAGTTCCTGTCCGACGAATAGGAACTGCAGGAAGACCAGAAAGACGTCCCAGAACAGCAGGAACAGCATGTAGAGACACGCTGCAGCGATGAGCGCGATCTGTCTGGACTTCATGAACGCCGAGAGTCCGATGCCAACCGCGACGTACACTGACCCGTATACCAGCGTCAAGAGTGTGTAGCGCAAGAAAATGTCGAGTGAGAACGCATCGAGGGTCACTAGCGAAATACCGGCGACGAGGACATACGCCAGTAGAACGGAGGCCGAAAGGACAGTCGTTCGTCCAACGAATTTGCCGATCACCACGTCGAGTCGGGTGTTCGGCAGACTGAGCACGAACTTGATGCTTCCGCGCTCGCGCTCACCGGTGATCGCGTTGTACCCGAGCCCGAGCCCGATCAACGGGACGAAAAACACCGCCGATTGTTGCATACTGTTCATCAGCACCAGCGTGCTGCTCGGCAAGTGGCTATCCTGGTGGATGTTCGGGATGTGCTGGATACCGGCGAGAAACGTGGCCCAGAGGACGAACGACGCGGCCACCAGTACCAGCGTTCCCGATCGGACGGTGTCAAGAAATTCTTTCCTGGATATTACGAATACGTTCAAGCGGGATCACTCACTCGTTAGGTGTCTGTCTGGTAGGCACAAAGATACTTTGAAACAATTCTGTTGAAATCATCTTTTTTAGCAGTGCGGTGAGGGTGCTAAGCCCCGGTCCCCAACGAGCGACCGAAGGGAGAGAGTAGGGCGGGGTAGCTCACCGCTCCACTTCGTCAACTGTTCTACCAGCCGCTCGGAAGTGAGAGCACGATTCCCAAAAGGGCCAGCGGAATCGCAAAGATCAGCGCGTACCAGAACCCGCCGATGGCCAACAGCGCCCACGTCGCGAGGCCGTAGCCGTTTGGGTCCCAGTCGACACCAACACGCGGTAAGATGAGTGCCCCCAGGATCGGCAGGCCGATCACGTAGGCGACCGACACCAGCAGCGTCACTCCGAGGATTAGCGGGCCCCAGATACCGTTCTCGCCGGCGAGGGCGATCGCCACGTTGACACCGATGACGTAGGGCACCGATCCCGCAAGCCCGTACAGCGGGTAGGTCACCACGAGTGAGTTGGAGGGTGGCAGGTGCTCGAAGAGCGAGCGTATGCGACTCGAGGCGAGCAGGGGCGTCAGGCGACCGTTGCGACGGCGCCGGGGATGAGCAACAGGAGGATGGTGAACAGCCAGCCGAGGAGGCGCTCGAGGACCATAGCGAAAAAGGTGAGTAGCAAAGTAACTATTTTCTGGTTATCATTAATTGGTAATATGGGTCATTAATCCAGAGATAGATGTATTGAGCTGCGCCTCGTGCTGCATTCACGCCCTGTATCGTCAGCGGGACAACGAACTACCGAACTGTTGCCAGAAGGCACGTGCTTTGTCGACTGGAGTCCACCAAGATTATAGACTATCTTCGACGTACTGGTCTTCCCACTGTCGTCGATCTTCGATCTCACGCTGTCCTCGGCGCGTCACAGAGTAAACGTTCGTCCGGCGATCAGCCTCACCTTTCTCGATCAGTCCTTTGTCGACGAGGGTGTCAAGATTTGGATAGAGACGGCCATGGTGGATCTCTTTCTCGTAGTACTTTTCGAGTTCGTCTTTGATCGCGAGTCCATGCGGTTCGTCCAGCCCTGCAGCCACATACAAGAGGTCACGCTGGAACCCAGTCAGGTCGTACATTGCCGATTCTACGTAGAAAGGGCAATTAAATACTCGGAATGCTGAATATATTTGCCACGAACTGATTCAGCGAAAGCCCGGCAGCGTGGTTCGAAAATCAAAGATTTTCGTCATCACGAAAGAGCGAAGCTCTTTCGAACGAAAACGGCCATCGGCCGTGAGCAGCCCGGAACGTGGAGGTGGGTGGGGCGGTGGGGAGTGGGTGATCGGGCACTAAACCTCCAGTCTCAACTCTATCCATAATTTCGACTTTAAAACAGATTATCGAATATCAGGACAGAGCGGAGAACATCTTTCCCAGACAACATGGTGTACAGTACATAATGTAATCAGATTGTCTAGGTTGTTCGCCTGTTCATAGTCGTATCCCTTTTCCTCATGGTAAAACTGACGTCGAGGAACTATATGATGAACATGGAGACCCTGATATGAATTTCGAGCGCATACCTGCGTCTTCAGGCGCAGGTCGAGCGGTAGGCCTGGTGCGACATCCGTTGTCGGTGGCCGGGTCGGATTTCGACCGTAATCGTTTTTGTGTGGCCCTGCGTCCCATGAAGTGCTACGAATACCGTGAGATGCCGGCCCCGAACAGACAAGGGGCGGTGACGAACGCGGTCTGTTCGTCACACGGCGATGACATGGGATTCGATGGGGTCGTTCGAAAATCTTCGATTTTCGTGATCACGAGAGGCTTCGCCTCTCGAACGACCTGGTTGACCGGGCCACAGCCCTATACAGGGAAGAAAACGAGAGTTTCGCCAGAGTGTCTCTGGTTCCCCTTGAGTGCGGGTTGAAACCTCGAACGCCACACTCGGCGGAAATCCGATGGTCGGACTCCACGTCCTTCAGGGCGTGGAGGAGGTCAATAGTCCTCGTTTCGACTGCTCGTCGCTGGTGAAGCGGGAGTATTTGTCCCAACGTTTATTCGGGTTGCCAGCCTGTTACGAACAATGGATGTATTCAGGAAGGCCGGGGAGAAGTTCGAAGAAACGAAACAGTCGTTCATGGAAGGTAAGGAAACGCCGTACGTATGTCGGTCCTGTGAGGAGCCAGTGGACGATGACTATGATCACTGCCCTCACTGTGGCGAGGAGACGGTCGAACCGGTCGAGTGAACTCGCTGAGGGTACTGACTGGATCCTCTGCAATCGCCCCGTCAGTATTGTTGGATAACGGAATGGAGATGCCCCTCGAGAAAGAGTAAAGCGGTAGATCGGTTAGAACGTAATTTCACACACAAGTCACCAAGCCACGCTTATCGGCTGTGGTGACAGTCACACGAACTCGAATACGAATTTAATACGACCTACTCCAGTTACGGGGTATTGAAGTTACTCGAACATGGCCGCTCTATCGCTATCTCCTGAGTGAAGACACCGTGTTTCGATGCTAGCTTCGATGGCATACAATGGCGACAGAAAAACACACTACGCCACCTGCAGAGTCCGCATCGGCGGGACATGAACAAGACACAGATACTGTTTCTGAAACCCCTACTCAACGTGGCTCTGAGCCATCTCTTGATCACAGCGAGCGTCCGCCAGAGAGGTCACACGAGAATATCGCTACAAATGGTCCGCTATCGGAGACGCCTCCTTCACGAACGTATCTCGAAATCCGGCCGTCGACGAACTCATTACATTCCAAAACAGTTTCACAGGCGATGGAGTCGCTGTATAAGCGACTGCAGGACCGATCAGTTACAGGTATCTGGAATTCTCTTCGTGGGCGCTCGAGTGTGCCTCTCATTGAGTGGCTCCTCGTCTCTGATGGCCGATCGGATACGAGTATTCGATATCTGGTGGGAACGACAGAGGATTCATTCCTGGATGATCTCGAGGGGATTTGCCGGACAGTCTTTCCGAACTCGTATGAACTCACGCGGGTCGAGTGGCATCCACGCGACCTCGAGGACTCGATCGAGAATTTCGACGCTACGGTGGACACAGAGCCCGATACCGATACTCGACCCTCGGGTCTGTTCGTTGCAGGCGTCGAGTATCGTGGTCGAGCCCAGTTACGTCGTGACTGGCTCATGCCGTTTCGAACGGTCGACGACCTTGTCGATACCTCCATAGACAACTCTCGAGGGGAACCAGAAAATGCTGGATCACGTCGTGTTCCACTTGCACCGCTCGTCGAAACGCTCTGTGAGAACGACGTACCGATCGTCTATCAGGTGGTGTGTCAGCCAGCAGGCTCGCTCCAGTCGCTTGCAGATGAGTATGGGTTCGATCTCGAGAGCGAGGTCGTTACCATCGGTGATCGAATTGCTGATTTTCTGTTTCCACAGCCAGAGCCAGAAGAGCGTACTAAACCTCGAGTGGTCACACCGGCGTATCGAGCCCGTCTCGAGGCACTCGAGCGCCGTGATCACAGACGCGTCTTTCAGACGTCCGTCCGAGCAGTCGCGTTGACGCGGGGCGACTCGACGAAAACCACTACCGCCGTCCACAATCTATCGGGAGCACTCGGGCATCTCGGTGGGGATTTTCACGAAATTCAAGGTCACGTCGTCACCGACGACGACTTCCACACGGGTCTCACCCCACCCGGTACGCAACTGTATAAGACACTCATCGATCGAACCTGTCTCGAGTCGACGTACGATGATCTCGGGAATCGCTTCCCCTGGACGCCGTATGAGAGTCCTGGAATCGTCGTGTCTGCCTCTGAACTCCCGCTGTTTTGCCTGGTCGACGGAGACGGGCTTACTGCACGCGGTCAGCGAGCCCTCGAGACACGACATTCAGAACGGACGGGGTTACCGCTCCCGCCAGCACACCAACTCACTCGGTACACGGGGACTGGACAGGCGCTGTGCCGTCCGTTGACCGACGATCGCCAGCCGACTGCACAGCGGTTCGTCCTCCCGCCCGACCTACAGGACCGCCATCTGCTCATCGTCGGTGATACTGGCTCTGGGAAATCCGTCCTCACGACTGGGGCCATGCTGTCCAATACGACGGCCACAGCTGGCCCAGAGATCCTGTTCGACTACAAAGGCGGGGGAACGGCCGAAGAATACCTCCAGACGCACTACGCGGCCGCTGGTGGCCTCGATGCCGATACCGTCCAGTACTTCGATCTCACGAAGATGCTCCCTGCGCTCACGCTGTTCGACATCGGCCCACTCCTGGACGCAGGTCTCTCTAGAGAGGAAGCCCGATCACGGATCGCCGGCCACTACGAGGAGATTCTCGCGGGGCTCATGGGCGAAGAGCAGTACTACGGCGCTACTGAGTCGACAAAAGCCATCCGTAATCACCTGCGTGCGTTGTACGACCCCATCCATGGTTTGGATGCGATCTCACACAAGGATCTGTACAGCGCGCTTCAGCGAACGCTGAGCGATCGAACACCGCCGCCGACCTCAGACGAACGTCTCACGGAGTACTTCGCGGGGTTGCTCGAGCGCGATCGCGACGTCTTCAATATGGTCCTTGGTGGGGCCGTTGCTCGAGTCGAGACGATCGCCACCGACGATCGACTGGCGCCGCTGTTCGATTACGTTCACACCGAGTCTGAGGCTGAGCACGGAGACTCAGTCCAGGACCCTGGTCGTGAATTGCGTTTTGACGATGCAACACAGATCGAACCAGAACGTGAATCAGATCAAACTCGAAACCCACACTTCGATTTCATCGATGTTATCGACGATGACTGCGTCGTCATCTTCGATTTCGGTGGCATGGAAGAACGAGTCAAGCGAGCGCTCACGCTCGTCTTACTCTCGAATATGTGGAGTGCGTTGAAAGCCCGCGCTGAAGCCCCGGATACACCTCCGAACCCACCACAGGTCAACCTGTATCTCGAGGAAGCGAAAGACGTTGCAGCGACTCAGTTGGTGGATACGCTGCTCTCCCAGGGTCGGTCCTTCGGTCTCTCGATCATGCTGGGCGTCCAGTTTCCGAGTCAGCTCGATTCGCCCGATCCCTCGAACCAGACGTACGAAGAGGCGCTCAACGAAATCGGCACCCTCGTCGTCGGCAACGTAAGCATCGAAGACGACCTCGCGAAGACGCTGGCGACTGATGACGTCCCACCCCGCAAGGTAGCGCGACGGCTCGCTGCGATTCGTCACGGGGAGTGGCTCATCCGCCCCGCTGCCGAATTCGGCGCCCCACCTGCACGGCCGTTTCTTGGCCGTTCGTTAGCTCCACCACGCGGCCATCCAGCGAGCGATGAGCCACTAACGGGCGAGCAAAAACGAGCCTTCGACGCGGCCTTCGAGTCCATCACTCTCGAGACCTGGAGACGTTCGGGGCTCGGTCACGAATCAGAACCGACACAGGCTGTTCACACCGACTCATCAGACGATTCTGATGGAGACGAACCAGCGCACAGTGAATCGTCGCTCCGCGTCGACTCGCTCTTGCCGCATACGAAGCGATTTCCTGACTGTGTGGTCTACGACGAAGCGATCGACGCACTCTGTTGTGGGGCCTGTGAGAATCGCTACGATCCAACGATCGAGGGGATGAAGCGAGCGATCGAGTGCTGTCACTCCCTCGAGGGCGTCGATGCCGACGATATTCCGGTCTGTGAAATCAATCTCAAACTCACGCCAGCCGAACGCGAAGCCTCCGAGTGGAGTGATCGACAACTCCTGTTCTTACAGGCGGTCTACAACGCCCAGCAGCTGCGATACGATCCCCTCGAGTACGACATCCTCTCTGATTCGATGCTCAGGCTCCAGGAGTACGTCGGCATCGATAACGACGACGTCACACCACTACTCGAGGCGGATGTCCTTCGTCACGATACCGATCATCCACACCGGCTCTATACTGTTTCGTCGGACGGTCGGGCTGCCATCGGTGAGAGCTATCGACGCGGCGTCGACTATGGCCACGGCGTTGGCGACCTCGAAGAGTCCAGCCAGCACGTCCTCGGCATCGAGGTCACTCGCCAGTATCTGGAAGCGGCGTACGCCCAGAGTGCTGACTCGAGTGTTATGGAGGTGATTCCATACTACGACCTCGACGATCAACATCGACTCGACCTCGCAGGTATCGACGCCGATGGTGAGATCGTCGTCACTGCCGAAGTCGAACGGATCAACAACGATTATCATAGGGCCGTTCCCGAAGACTTCGATAAGATGGCTTCGTGTGAGCCTGAGGAAGCTATCTGGGTCGTTATGAAACAGGTCGATGGTCACAAGGTGCTTTCTGCGCTCAACGATCCTTTAGTGGGTGAGCCTCGCGTCGAGAAAACCTACGCCAAGACGACGCCACCCCAGCAGTTCCGCATCGATACTCCAGGGATGACCGCTATCTACCCTGCAGATTGGCTTCGAGAGCAGTTTTAACTGGATTAGGCGCTAAGTATCCTTCCTCAAGGAGCAACGCAGGGAGCGAGTAGGGTGGGGTAGTTCACACAGACCGTTTGGCGGCAGGGTCTAGTGAAAGAAGGTGTCCAGAATGGCGTATTTTGAGGGGAACAATTTATAATTTAGCCCCGTCTAATACCCATTATGATCTTGAGCGATAGCATGGAGGACTATCTCAAGGCGATCTATATTCTTCAGTCGGAAACGGCTGGCGCAGTCTCTACTTCTGATTTAGCGACATACCTCAGCGTAAAACCGCCAACTGCGACAAGCATGATCAAGAAATTGGCTGACCATGGTCTCGTCGAACACGAACCGTACCACGGCGTACAACTGACGAAAACCGGTGAGCCAATCGCACTCGAAGTCATTCGTCATCATCGTCTCTTAGAGCGGTATCTTGCTGACCATCTCGAATACGATTGGAGTGAGGTTCACGAGGAAGCGGATCGACTCGAACACCACATCAGCGATCAGTTTGCCGAGCGACTCACCGAACTTCTCGGTGAACCAACGACAGACCCACACGGCGATCCGATACCTGGGCCGGAGCTTTCGGTCCCGGATATCGATCAGTCACGCAGGCTCATAGAACATGCAGTAGGCGATCGAGTACTGGTTACACGGGTGAGCGACCAAGACAAAGAGACGCTTTCGTATCTGACTAAAATAGGGATCAGACCTGGAATCCAGGCCACAATCACCGAGATCGCCCCGTTCGGTATGATCACACTTCAATTGAATAATCACACAGAGTCCGTTTCGGTCCCAAAAGAGGTAGCCCGCTCAATTCGTGTCCGTCCTGTAGATGAATAAACAGCGTGACGAATTCTCTCTCTTTATTAGATTAGACGAAGACTAAGTTTAGAACGGTCAAAACTATGGGTGAGTGGGTGCAATCATCTAGCAATGACCGAACCACGATTGGGGAAATGGAGGGGCGAATGCCCTCTGTAGACTACGGGACAGCCGAAGAGGTAACGCGAACACTCGAACGACGACTGGTTGAGCGACTCCAGTCAGATGTAACCGCCACGCGACGCTCCGTCCTCGGCGGTATTGGGGTCGCTGGCAGCGCTGCGTTTGGCGTCGGTCGAAGCGCACTGAGCAGTGGAGGGGACGATGATCACGATGGGCACGGCGGACACGGAGTCGTCGGCGAATTTGAGGACGCTGACTTCGACCCACACGAATACCTCACGGCGTTCAATACGGGACAAAACGGCCAGGAGAACGTTCAACAAGATGCTTACGAGGAGGACGGACGAACTGTACGAGAGTTCGAACTCACGGCTGTCGATGTTCCGATTACCATTGCGCCCGGGATCGAGTTCGACGCGTGGGCGTTCAACGGGCAGGTTCCTGGGCCTACGCTTCGAGTCGTTGAAGGCGATCTCATTCGGGTGAAGTTCGCCAATGGAAGTCGCCACGCCCATACGATCCACCCGCACCTTCGAAATCTCGATCCGACGATGGACGGTGTACCCCAGAACGGCCCTGGGGCACTCGAACCGGGTGAATCGTTCACCTATGAATGGATCGCCCAGCCAACGGGGATGCACTTCTATCACTGCCACGCAATGCCGCTGAAAGAACACATCCACCGCGGCCTCTACGGGACGATCATCGTCGAAGTGGAGCCGACGGTCAAGTACCGAGCGCACCCTGAAACTGAAGAAGACAAAGAGTCAGCACTCTATCAAATCAATCTCAACCGGGAAGTCTACAACCATGCGCTCACCCAGTACTACAACCCGGCTCCCGAACACGACAAACCAACGTACACAACCCTACAAAACAAGCTTCCTGAGTGGAAGCGCGAATTCCCCAAGTGGGTCGAAGCGCATTCGAAAGCCCTGCAAATGGCAGTGCGGCGCATCTACTGGGCGAGAGACGCACTCGACGAACTCGAAACGCGAGGGCATAACGTGGGTGGCTTGACGTGGAAGCGGCCACACGATTTCCGTAGTGTCACGTACAACCAATCCGGCTTTGACGTGGATAGTAACACGGGCCGGGATGGACATGCGACGCTGGAACTCTCGAAAATCGGCACCTTCGACATCGAATATCACCGTCCACTTCCCGACGACGCCAACATCAAACAGGTCATTCTCAAGCAGGAGAAATCGGGAAAATGGTTTGTCAGTATCGTCCTCGATACGGAACCAGAGTATCCAGAGCCACCCGAGCCCTCGACCATTGACGTCGAGGACACGGTGGGCATCGACCTTGGCATCCTCGCGTTCACGCACGACTCGGACGGAATCGCTGTGACGCCGCCAGAGTTCAGCGAGGACATCAAACGCATTGACAAGCGCCACCGCGAACTCTCAGGCAAAGACCACGGGTCGAACAACTGGGAGAAAGCGCGGCGGCGACTCGCCGAAGCATACGAAGACTTGCAAAACAAGTTCAAGGACTTCCGCGAGAAACTCGCTCGGGCATACACCCGCGAGTTCGACGCCGTGTTTCTCGAAGACCTGAATACCCGAGGATTACTCCGCTTGTCATCGAACTGGCGAAACATCGCATTGATGTCATGGTATGAGACGATTCAAACGTTCAAACGCCACGGCCGAAAGAACGGCTGTCACGTTATCACCGTGCCTCCTGAGGGGACGACGAAGCGCTGTGCAAAGTGTAGCGTGGAGACCGCGAAGCCACTGTGGGTACGTGAACACTCGTGCCCAGCGTGCGGATTCGAGGCCGACCGCGATAGGAACGCGGCGTTTGAAGTGCAGAAGTTGGGGTTGAAGGAGTTGGGGGTCGACTATTCTCTTGACGTCCTGTTAGGGCTGGGAGAGTCCGAATCAACGCCTGCGGAGACTGCAACCGCTGTGGATACCCGTGAGGTATCTGCAAGTCGCGTCGTAGAAACAGGAAGCCTGCCGTCGCGAAACGCAGGACGCCCCGCGTCACCGCACGCGGGGTAAACTTCACGCAGTTATGCTGAATACAGAGCGCGAATCGGTCACTCCTCGTTCAGTGAGAAGCGGCGATACAGATTGGTCGATACAACCTGTGGAGAGTATGGCCGCTCAGTCGTCAAGATATGGTTTCTCAACATGTGGGTCGCCCCCAATAAGCGTCGTCAGCCACCGAGTGACGGTATCGAACAACGCAACGAGTGGACCCAGTGCGCGTTCGACGTACGAAATCGGGCGGGCGACGCGGAGACTCCAGGACTCTGCATGGCCGAGCCCGTACGATTTCGGCACGATTTCTCCGAAGACGAGGATTAGAACGCTGACGCTGAGTGTTGCTATTACGACGGCGAACCCAGGGGGAACGAACCGTGCAACAAGAAGTGTGATGATGCTGGTGATGGCGATGTTAACGAGGTTGTTCCCGACCAGCAGTGTGACGAGGAGTCGATGCGGGTTCGCACGGAGTTGTTGGAGTGTACGACTATCTCGTGTACTGTCTTCGGGAGTAGTCTCCACCCATTCATCCGGGAGCGAAAAGATCGCTGACTCACTGCTGGAAAAGAATGCACTCAATGACAATAGAATCACGACTGCGATAAGGGACGGTACCAAGAACAAGTATGTACTCATGTTTGGCTCATACAAAGGTAGGTGTATGAATACCGGTGGTTGGTTTGCAAGCGTAGTGAGCGGGTGGTCCAACTTTCTCAACGTGAAACAAACACAGCAATCGTGCTGTACCCTCTGTATTCAGCACGCGCCTTCTGACAGAATCTGAGCAGGACGGTCAGCAACTGCTGGATAGTAGGCATCTATCGTTCATCAGCGGACTGATCCCTAGCACACTGTTTCCCTAGTCAAATAGGCATCTTGTTCAACCCCTGCAGATGTTTCACGGAGTGGCGTTATGTGACTGGTTCTCATAGTAGAATTGAGGTTAACTAACCCATGGCGGACAGCACATTGCCAGACCTGCAAATGCTCTCACTACAATCGATGTCTGGTAACCCATTGAGGAGTCATCATGCCTGACACCACACAATCCCTTACCGAACTGCTCGAGTATCCACTGCTTCAGGCCATTTTCGGGCGACGGTCCCGTCGGTTCGGTCGTGGCCTGTCGATCCCCTCGGGGCCGCTGGCGTTCGAATCGGACGCTGACCCGCTTCCATTATCCGACCTCGAGCAATCGGTCCTCGTCGCTGCCGGAATCGGGGTGAGCGGGTGGCACTACGGGATTCCGTTCGGCCCGCATCGGCCGGACGAACACACCGATTTCTCGGTCCGATTGACCGGTCGAACGGCACCGACGGCGGCCGGGATCGGCACACCGGTCCTGTTCTATACCGACGACGACGGCACATACCTAACGAACACCCGGAGCGTCGAACCGAGCCGACTCCGCGAGGCAATGGACCTCGAAGACGACGCTGGACGCATTATGGCAGTGGCCAGAGCGCACACTGAGAAACTCGACGACGAGCGGGTGGACATCCCCGCCGAGTCCGGCCACATGCTCGAACCGAACCACTGGTGGACCAACACGCCGGGGTCGACGCTGTTCATGCCCGTCGGCGATGCCAGCGAAGAGATGCTGGCGCTCCTCTGTCTTTTCGTCGAGAACGGCTACGTGATCATGGATGACGAGATCGGTGAACCGGCCGGCGACCTCGGGCCGTACATCGAATTGGGGTTGTTGGACGCCGATAAGGCGTTCCCGCTGTCCTTCCTCGAACGCGCCACTCTGGAACAGAACTGTGCCGAGCTGGCGTTCATGGCACACAACATGGTGCTTACGATGCAGGCGATGGGACTTGGCGGATTGTATTTTGCGGGGATCAACGAACTGAGCCTGTTCGGTGCCCCGATGCGTGACGATCTCGACGGGCTCGGGTTCCGGTTCGTCGACAATGAGGACTGGACTGTACCGAACCCAGTGGGCCTCGACGACCGGTACGAGGGCCTCTGTCCACCCTACTATCCGGACATGCACGCGGCGGTCGACGAACTCGTCGAGCGAAAGTTCGGCCCGGGCGGCACCTACGACCCGGCGACGCCTGGTCCGTGGGAGGACAGCGAGGCGGTGAAGCGCTCTATCGAGCCATACGACGACGAGACGGTCGAGTGCCTCGGCGAAATCGCCCAGTACGTCTACGACAAACACGGGAAGTTCCCGGGGACAGTGCCGACGATGGTGCTGCCCGGTTGCGTCCAGGCACACCATATTGATACGAACTACTACGACGCGCATTTCAAAGCCGGTGTGTACCTCGATACCCACGCCGAGCACATGCAGCGATGGCACGAAGAGGAAAGCCCGTCTTGATCGCCTCTCACATTCGGGAACGATTACCCGGAGGACGTTATCGCAGGCATGTCTACTCTATATCCAGCACGCCTGTCCTGGTGGCAACTTAGTAGGTAATTCAGACGCTGCTGAATACAGGGCACGAATGTCGCACGAGATGAAAGTCGATCTCCGAAAGTCGGGGATCGCTCAGTACAGGGCGAGAATGTTGTACGAGATTCAATTCGGGTTTCGAAGGTGGTGATCGCTCAGAACAGAGGAGGTACGTATTAGAGACAGGAATGCCCGATTGGCGAGGCGCGGGGTGATTGGGGCGTATTCATCAGCGACGTATGCGTCCCAGTATCCGGCTTCGAACGTCATCGGCGGAAACGTACGTTTGGTTGTCGGTTGGGCCAAGCACTTCATCAAGGGATTCCCATCCATCCTGCGTTTCGATTTCATAGTCGCCATAGGCCTCGATCAAGTCATCCGTCGTGGTTGGATAGTCATGGGTTTCGAGTGCTTCATCAAGGTCATCAAGCTGCTCAACAGTGTCGTTGCGTATCGGTTCGGCCTCATCGGCCCGGGTACGTGCTTCCTCAACTTCTCGCTCTTGCTGGCGTCGCTCTTCGTCATCTGCTTGTTTGTCCTGGCCCTGTTTGTCATCTGCCATCGCGTGCAATAGGGGATCGATTCGGATAACGGTGTGGTCGCTCATCGGTGCGACCGCCTCTACAGACCTCTCCTGGGATCGGTACATTCGTATCCATGTGAGTCGGTTGGTTCTGCCCAGTGTGGAGAACTAAACAAGGTCGATGGGCTGACTATATCCTCTGTATTCAGCAGACAACTCTTGTTATCTACTGAGGGTTACAACAAAACGTGCTAATCGCGTTTCAAATAACTCATAATCGGGTTCTGCGTCCGGAAGAATAGGTTTGGTCTCTCTTCGAAGGCCGATTATGAAGATAGTCTAGGAACGGTTTCACGATAAGAATCTCCCCTCGAGCGTATGACTTTTGTCCTAATCGTCGAATAAGGGGCTTCTCGAGGCGGTTAGGGAGCATTCGCGTATGTTTTAGTGAATGCCGAGACTGATGGACGAGCGAGGTCCATTTCGTGATCGGTACTCGCTGGGTAGCTGCAGGGCTCAAGGCGTCAAACGTGCATAATCGGTTCGAGACGCACTCTCGGGTGCGTTTACCTTCTCGAGAGGGGTTTCGGTCCGATCGGTAATTCCAGTGTTGTCTAGCACCCCAAAACCGATAGCAGGGAACCGATTATGAACTTTTGAATTGGAAACTGGACGGCCACGCGTTCGACTCGAGTGGGTGAGTGAGATCCCTGCAGAGAAGGCTCCAAACCAGCGAATTCATTTTCGTGGATTGGATCTGAGACGCTCTTCGTAACGTTTCTTTTCCGGGTAAGCGCTAACCCGGAAAACGCAAGAGGGAAACCGATTATGAACTTTTGAGAGCGTGATTTCTCCGCTTTTCGGACCACTCTCTTTCTCTTGGTCATGCCTGTTACTGCCCTGGACGCTATCTCGAGCGATAATCGCCTAACTCCAGTATCTCTTCCTAGGTTCGTCCAGAGGCCACCTCTACACACATCTTCCGGACAGCTGTCGTGGTTATGACCACCGAGTGTTCTGGCCCATGCGATCGTCAAAGCGGTCGTCCCTTCTATGAACCTCTTCGTTCGTCAACGAGCCATAATTCGTGGACATCCTATACTCGGCTTCTAGTTGAGAAGCTCTACCCACCCAGACCTTACTCGAGTGCCTTCTGGCGGGAACGAAAAGGTCATCACACGCGACACTCACATTCGGTCCAATGGTTGACGACGACCGCGTCGCTATCCACGAGGCGACTACCGGATTCCTCGAGGATCGCGACGACGGTGAGCAGGCGCTCGAGACCGTTCTCGAGGTGGATTCGCGGCTCGAGACCTGGACGTTCAAGGACGTCGAGGTGGACTCTGGAACCTTCGGCGAATTGGTTTCGCGCGGGATTGTCGAAAAGGCCGATGGCGAGTACCATGTTGCCGACTGTGAAGCCGTCCAGGCGGCGCTCACTGGCGAGGACGTGACGGCTGGAGGTGGGCCTGCGTTACCTGATCTCGAGAACTGGTCGCCGACACTGGGCGTCTGGGGCGACATCCGAGCGCTCGCGGGACTCGTCGGTGCGCTGTGTTTCCTGTTCGCGATGCGGCTGACGCAGTACGGGTCAGTATTCCAGGGAGAGGATGTGGTGTCGCCAGGGAACGATCCGTACTACTATCGCTACTGGATGGACGAATTGCTGTCACAGTCGACGAACCCGGGTGATTTCGGGTTACTTGCCGAGATGCCCCAGGGAGCGATCAGAGACCGTCCACTCACTCACGCCCTCAACTGGTGGTTCGCGGCGTTGCTCGGTGGCGATCAGGCGGCCGCCGATACCGTGGCCGCCTGGCTCCCCGTCGTTGCGACGCTGGCGCTGGGCGTCGTCGTATACGCCCTGGCCGTCGTCGTCACGCGTGACCCCCGTGTGGGCATCGCGTCGGTGGTATTGCTGGCAGTCGCGCCCGTTCACGCGGTGTACACGCAGGTCGGATTTCTCGAGCACCGCCTCCATCAGTACTTCTGGCTCGGCGTGACGCTGCTGGCGCTAGCCTGGCTCGCGATGGATCTGACGCGCCGACGTGAGCAGGCAGGGACACGTGAGGCGATTCGCGGACATCTCCGTTCACCGATCACGTGGGTCTGGGCGCTCATGCTGGGGTTCACGCTGGGGATTTCGGCCCACCTCTGGGGTGGGTCATCGCTACTGTTCATGCCGCTGGCGGCGTACATCGGGCTAAAGGCAGCGCTTGATGCCCGTGACGGGGTCTCGCCGACGCTCGCCAACCTGCCGCTGCTTGTTGGACTGGGGTTAGGGAGCACGCTGTCGGCGTGGCTGTACGTCGCCTGGGACTGGCAGATGGGGTTTGTGGCGTTCACCCCGGCAATGGTGCTCGGTGGCGCCCTCTGTGTGTTCTTGCTTGGAGAACTATGGCGAACTCTCGAGTTCCACGTGGGCGGACTGGTCGTTCTCGAGGCCGCCCTCACTGGGCTCGGAATCTACCTGTTTCGGCAGTTTCGACCCGCCGACTGGGCGGACGCGCAGACACGAGCCGACGACCTGTTGCTCCGCGAGGGATATACGGAGTCGGTGTCGCTGTTCACACCGGAGTACATGGTGCTCTTTGGCCCGCTGGTCCAGCTCGGGATCAGTTTCTACCTCGGCGTGGCCGTCATGGGCTGGGCGATCTGGCTTCTCACGCGTCGGTACGAGCCGGCCTGGTTGTTACTCACGGTGTACGCCGCCGTGTTGATGGTGCTCGCCGGCATCCAGATTCGCTTTGCCGCCCAGTTCATGATCCCCATCGCCGTATTGGGCGGGCTGGGTTTCGTCTACTTGCTGTCGGCGATCGACCTTTCTCGACGGCCGGTCCCGTTCCGGTCGACCGAGGACCGACGTGTCGCTGCTGATGGCGGTGAGAAACTGTCGTTCCCCGAACGTCAGAAGGTGGTGTACCTCCTCGGAATCGGCGTGCTCGTCTGCGGAATGGGCCTGCTCTTCGTGCCCGGTCTGTCGGGCCAGATCGCTTACAGTGAATCCGAGCATGCGGCCACCCAGGCCATCGACGACCATGCGACCGAGTGGAACCGGACCTACCCCGAGAACTTCGTCCTGAGTGCGTGGGGCGAAAACCGCATGTACAACTACTTCGTCAGTGGTGAATCGGAGAGATACGGTTACGCACGGTCGAACTTCGGGGAGTTCCGGTCCAGCGACGACCCCGATGGCTACTATGGCCAGTTCGAGGGCCGAGTCGGGTACGTCATTCTAACCGACCTCGAACGTGATGTGACCACCGACACCGCCCAGCGCCAACTGCTCGGGGGACTCGGTACCGGTGGTGAAGGCGAACCGCTCGCACACTATCAGCTCTTGTACGCCGACGAAGATCGATCGACAGTCGCTTTCGCCGTTGTTCCAGGAGCGACGATTAATGCGACTGGGGAGTCTGGCGAGACGGTGGCCGTATCGACTGAGGTCAACGTTTTCGGCGAGTCGTTCACCTACGAAACCGAGGGGAAGGTTGGGAATAACGGTAGGCTCGAGGTGACCGTTCCCTACGCAGGGGAATACACGCTTGGAGAACGGACGGTAACCGTGAACGAGGGTGACGTGATTAATGGAAGAGAAGTCGTCCTCGAGGGGTGATACTCTTCTGTCTTAGATATGTGAGAGGTCTCGCCAGTGTTCTATTCCCAGTAATCTACGGCGAAGATCCACGACTTCAATTGCCGGTAACTGACATTTGTCCCTAGCCTGGTAAGATATGAATAACATCCTTTCGATGAGGTCTCGCTCGGTGTAGTTAACCCGACCGCTCAATCCTAATCGAGCAAGGCAGTCCGATAGCCGAATTGATCCACGAGAAATACGGTGTCGAAGAGATCGTATTTCTCGTTGAGTCGATGCAGAAACGCAGCTGCCGGATCGGTGCCATGCCGACCAAATAACACGACGTCGAGAATCAGCTTCGTTTCGGTGTCTATTGCAGCGTGCAACCAAGACTACTCGCCGTTGATCTTAACAGCAGTCTCGTCAACCGCGACCCGCTTCGGCTGCACCTCAGGCGGGTCGCACCCGCTGTCAGCCAGCCGATGCACCCAATTCCAAACCGCTCCATGTGAACGTTCAACGCCTAATTCCGCCAAGATTGTTGTTGTCTCACGGAGCGAACAACCGATTTCGTGGAGGCGGACAGCGAACGCCCTGACGGGCGTCGCCGTCCGCTCGTTCTCCCATGATTCTTATAAATCCGTGTCATAACACTTGCTGAGCAGGTCTGCGAGCATTCTAGTCCATTCACTCAACGACCTGCTCGTTACTCAAACTGGCTCAATTAGACAGTGCCAGTATACTCTATCTTTTAGAGATCTTTAGAGACACGGCCCAGGTCATCGTTAGTGATGCCTATATATGCAGCCAGAACACCCATAACTGCCCAAAATGAAAACATTGACGGCATTTTCATCATCTGTGGTTGGAACATTAGCTGTGAAAGAACGCCAACGGTCCCTGCTAAAGTTGCGATTATAATCAAAGCACGTTTCTCATCAGTTTCGTCCAAGATCGCCTGAATGGTGCCTACGAAGATGAGTAATAGTGCACCCGAATACAGTGAGAATCCAATAACCCCGGTCTCTGCGAGCAATTGGATATACCAATTATGTAGGTGGTAGGAGGTTCGAAGACCAATATCTTCACTTACGAAGTAAAAATTGGCAGCTCCAATTCCTGTAATTGGGTATTGTAGGGCCAAATCAAGACCGAGAACATACTGATGCACTCGAATACCAAGATTTGTAGCATCGAACAATGGAATATTCAACCCATCTAAGTGTACCATGAAGTCAGCAACATCCAGATATTTCTCTCCTTCTATCCCAGGGGTATTTGCTCCATCTGCAGTTTGCGATCCAGTATCCGAACTGGCCTCTGAACCAGACGATCCCCCTTCTGTTTGTGATCCAGTATCCGAATCGGCTTCCGTCTCTGATTCAGTAGAACTGACATTTGGAACTCGAACCGTTTGTCCAAATCCTGAACTTGGTATGAAGAGAATCAAGAACATACCAATAGTCGTGATTGCACCTTTACCAACCGTCTTCAGCTCCCTGATCTTCTTCCATTGAATTCCACCGGCGCTAATAAGTAATACTGAAAGGGCTACCAATAATCCGCCTCGAGCAGCATCCCAGCCGCTCATGCGATGAACAAACAACATTAAACATACGACAAGGAGAAGGCCGATCCTCTCTTTTCCATCTTTTTGCAATGCAAATACCAAGACAATTGGGATTGTGAGCGTCAATAAGACAGCTAATGGGCCGCCAAACGTGAGTCCGTTCACGAATGGCCCGGTATAAAACGCACCGATCGGGCCCAAAGAGACTTCCGCAGCAGGGGCACCTGCGCCCTCGCCTAAGTAAGGGACGCCAATCGGCCCACGGTTAAGAAATTGTATTATTCCCAGAAAAACATGGGCAATCACTGCAATACATAGTGTAGTCAGTGTCGAAGTGATCGACACTTTTCCACTAGCAATCGCAGTCATGACGATAATTGATATTAAGAGTGCAGTCATAGCAAAGATTACGAATAGTATTGTCATATCTGGTCGTGGACCAGGTGCCAAAATCGCCCCCAATCCTGCCCAAACAATAAATAGGGCAAAAAGTTTCTGTGGTCTCCCAATTTGAATACTATCTTCTGACACCAATCCATATGTGACTAATATAATGATCGGAATATGGACGAGCCAAATATTCGGCCCAATCCCTGCCAAATGATATTTCGAATCTCCAAGGGGAACATTCATAGATATTGTCAGGAATACAAGCATCCCGGCATAGGACCCAGAGATTATCTCTTTGTAGTACGCACAAACGACTCCGTAGAAGAGACCAATAACGCCTACTGCAACCAGCTGGTTATATGGGCCTCCAATAAATGGCTCCAAGAATACCGCTAAAACAGGTGCCAATAGAATTACCCCGATAGACAGGACCGTGCCAAAAATAATTACCTGTTGAGATGAAGGAGGTCTTTGAGAAAACAGATTTTGCAATATCTCTCTAGCGCTGACCATAGTGGATAGTGAAATTGATGCGAGAAAAATATATTGATATGGTAATTGAGCAGGTCTGTTCGCAGTGAATATTATTACTGATCCACTGTGGCTGCCTCATTTGGGCAAAATCATCTCCGGAATTTGCCACATATGCTGAACGGCCTCACATGAGATAATGGCCGAGGATTTCAAAGTATAAGTTCTTGCACGCGTCTGACCGCCTATGGGAAGCGCTGACCAATCGAGCGAAAATATTCTCGTCGTTTCGACCACTGACCGAGGAAAGAAAATAACGCGGCCATTATCTGCTGTCGGTGTCGAGCCATCGTACTTTCAGATAGAGGAAATGTCCGACGTCCCTGATTTGCATCAGACCATCCAAAACCTCAAACCGGATGTCGTGATTGTTGACTCACTGAGCTTCGGGGGTGTGTCAGTTGCATTATCCTGCCTCATATCTTCAACTCCCTACGTCATCCGGGTTCGAGGCGATCCAGTTCGAGAACACCGTGGATGGGTACTGACCCACACAAAAAATGGGGAGTTCTCGAGAGCACTGAAGCAGATTCCCCGATATATCGGAACAAAACTCACGCTCCTGCTCACAAATAACTATATCTTCGTTTCAAACCACCTCAAAAACCGATACGATGCAACCGGCGATAGGTCTGAGGTCGTCCGTACGCCGTGCTTCATGCTTGACGAAACTTCGAATGGGTGTGGCAACCACCTTGACCTCGACAAAGACGTGAAAGACCATGTCGTGCTAGCAGTAACGAACATGAATTATCCTGCGAAGGTTGCTGGCCTCCAAGACGCGCTAGATCCAATCTCGACAGTTCTTGAAAGCCGTGGTGATACAACGATGCTTGTCGCAGGAGACGGCGCATACTACGATGAGATTGCCGAGCAATGCGAAAACCTCGAGGGGGACATTCGGACACTCGGGTATGTCTCAAACATCGAAGCACTCTTCGAGCGTGCCGACGTTTTCATCCACTTCTCATATCTTGACGGGTACCCCTCGACCATACTGGAAGCCTATGCCTCCAAAACGGCTGTCCTCGCAAACGACGCCGTCGGAATGAGCGAACAGGTTGTCGACGGCGAAACCGGCTACTTAATTAACCTTTATGAACCGGCAGAGGTCGTCGATCGCCTGAACGCCCTTTTGAGATCCTCCGAGACACGCGAGGAGTTCGCCGAGGCGGGAAACAAACGTGTTCGCGAGATCAATACGGCGGAAGCGGTCGGTGAACAGTTCCAGTCATATCTCTCTCGAATCTGCTGATGAGCCAGCAAGACACGCGCCATTTCCGAAATCTGTTCACTGGCGGTGGCATTCTGTTCGCTGGCTTTGTGGCCGAGCTCGGGTTATCACTCTTTAGTAAAATAATCATCGCTCGATACCTCGGAAAAGTAGACTATGGCGGTATTGCTCTCGGTGCGACGATGGTCGCGATCTCTAGTACGATTGTCCTCGCCGGGATGCACACCGGAGTCGCGCAATTCCTACCTCGATTCGAGGATTCAGATGACCGTCATGGAATTATCTTCTCTGCGTTTGCCGTCGTCGGCGGTTTCTCCCTCGCACTCGCATCTGGGATATTCCTGTTCGCGCCCACTCTCGCAGAGACATTCTTCCATAATCCAGAGCTTGCTCCCGTTCTTGCCATCTTCGCACTTGCGATCCCCGTATCGGCGTTGATGCGGGTCGCTATCGGCGTAAGTCAGGGATACCAGCAGACGCTTCCGAAGGTGCTGACACGGAACCTTTCGTTCCCAATCGTGCGGTTCAGTGGCGTTGCCATCGTTGCACTCTTCGGATTCGGGCCGTTGGGGATCGCAGGTTCGTACGTACTCGCGTACGCGTTGTCAGCCTGCATTGGGGTCTGGTATGTCGTTCGGAAGACCGCGTTCTCAATCTCGGTTCCAGACCGATTCCATGCGGCCTCACTGATGTCCTTCTCTGCCCCGCTGCTACTGACCTCAGCACTGACGTTGGTGTTGTCGGACATTGACACGCTCATGCTGGGGTACTTCGCCACGGAGGGCGACGTCGGTGTGTATAACGTCATTTATCCGATTGGCGTCCTCCTGTTGATGTTTCTCCGATCGTTCCGCTTCCTGTTCCTTCCAAAAATCTCTGAACTTGATGCAGCAGAGAGTTACGCCTCAATGCGGCGGCAGTACTACCTCGTCACGAAGTGGATCTTTCTCACGACGACTCCCGTCTTTGCGGTCGTCGTCGTCTACCCAGAGACCATCATCCAGATGCTGTTTGGGGCGGAATATGCATCTGGGGGCCTCGCACTTGCCATTTTGACTGGCGGATTCTACATTCACGCCGTCTTAGGACTGAATGGAACTACGCTCACGTCGATCGGACGGACACGACTCATCTTGTTCGATAATTTCGTAGCTGCAGGGGTCAACATCGCACTGAATCTCTGGCTCATTCCACGCTACGGTTTCGTTGGAGCCGCAATCGCGACGACCGCGTCATATGTTCTCATCAACGTGTTGTACTCGGCTCAGTTGTATCATCTACGGTCCATCTGGCCGACGACGGGGCGGGTAACTCTTGCTGTGGGACTCACCCTGGCGCTTATCGGAATATGGGCGGAAGTTGAAGAATTGATACAATCAACGCTTGGAAGCACCATCACGCTTACCGTTATATTTGGACTGTGCTATGTCTCCATAGTGGTGGGGGTTGTAGGTATGGAGGACGAGGAAACGGACCTTGCCCTCCGTGCAAAAGACGAGCTCAGAGGGAGAGTGTTGCGGTTCTTTGAAGGATAATTAGGATCTGCCACAACGCCTTATTTTTCAGTCCCGATTCAGCCAACTCGCGTCAGGACTATCCGTTACCAGTGCCAGCGGGGACCAGGCTTCGAAGGTTTCCGGTTTTGAGGCCTGCATTGTCGGTGATATCTGTGGACTGTCCGAAGTACTAGGACGGACGACCACTGATGTCATTGATAATAACCTCCGACTCGTTCAGTGTCACAATGCCTTGCGTCCGCGGCCTCCCGATGATCTATGATGATGATGATCTCAGACGGGAATTAACTGAGAATTTTCGTCCTAGTATAAAAGAGCATGATTGGGAGAACAATTCACAAACAAGTGATTGAAACATATCGGAATTACTTTTCCAATCTACTAAAACATCAATTTCTAGCAATTGATGAGTAAATTTTACCCCTAATCTTATTTGGGAGGAGTCGAAGTAAAGTTCGGAATGACATATTGAATAAATATATTGGGAGGGGAGTGAAACCACGTTTATAGAATTCCGTTTGTGTTCGAATTTCTTCTCGAGCGTACTCTAGTCCACCTCTTCGTCCGTACATATCTTCTCCAGCTCTAACCAATAACAATACTTCTGGGATGTTAGCGAATGTAGATCCATCAAGAAGCATTCTCACCCAAAGATCGTAGTCCTCCATTCGATCTACAGCACGATAATTTCCTGCACTTAGTACCGCATCTCGACGAAACATAACTGTCCCATGGTTCATCGGGCTCCGAAATTTAGCCATTTTTCCGATTGCATCATGTGTTGTCGGAACCTCTCGTTTTGATTCTGGTTGATTGGGATTTGAAGTAAATTCTTCGATATACCCACCCACGATATCTACATCTGGATTTTGCATGAAAAAGTTTAGTTGTTTTTCAATTCGTGCTTCTATAGAGATGTCATCGGCATCCATTCGAGCAATCAATTCGTGTGTACAGTTAGTAACACCTGCCCGAAGTGCGTTTCCTAATCCTTTGTTACGCTCTATCTGATGAGTTTGAATTTTTGTTGGGAAATCCGCACGCCAATTCTCAATAATCGATTCTATAGTATCTGTCACCGGGCCATCTTTAACAATGAATACTTCTGTCGGGGTAATGGTTTGATCTGCTAAGCTAGCAATAGACTCGGATAATGCAGATGGGTCATCCCTGCTATAAGTGGGAAGCACAACTGAAACATCTGGGTACTTCATGAGGTGCATCTATTAGTACTATTAGTTAAATGGTTCTGCTGTAACTCTGGGGCGGGGGGGGGGCACTGTCTAGTTTAGCACTTTGATCTGTCTGTCGCCTAAATGATCAATCTGGTCGTTGTGTGTTATAGTAATGTACGGGCTGTTCAAGCCACTCTCCGACGCTCGCACCACTTCCTACCCGCAAGTTGTGGAAGGTAACTCTACCAGATACACATGAATAATTGATCCGCCCGCGTAGTACTGAGACATGGTGGCGACTGAAACCCAAATGAATGCCCTGTTCAACCTCGCTAAGGAAGTCCACGAGTATACTGACCATCACCTTCAGTACCTCCGCGAGTGTCGATGTTGTCTGTGAAAATTCACGATACGCGAGCTGTCTCCCATATGTCCGCTGCGACCTTCCACACTTGCCGGATGACGATCTTCACGTCGAACCAAAACGACTGCTGACGAATGTACTCGAGGTCGTAGCGCAGCTTCATACCGGGGTTAGTACTCTTTACGTCATTGATCTGAGCTAACCCTGTCAACCCTGGCTTCACGAACCAGCGTTTGCGCCAGGCAGGTGTGTCTTCCTCAAGCAGAGTTTCCTCTTCGGTCCAGGCAGCCCGCGGGCCGACGACGCTCATCTTCCCGACGAAGATCGACCATAGCTGAGGCAGTTCGTCTAGGTGTGTCCTTCGCAACACTCGACCGACCCGCGTGATCCGTTCGTTCGACTCGTCTTCGACGGGCTCGGCGGAGTCTCCCTCGGGAACCATCGACCGGAACTTGTAGACGGGGAACGTCTCACCGAACCCTGCCGTGCGGTGCTGTTTGTACAGCACTGGTCCCCGGCTGTCGAGTTTCACAGCCACTGCAATCACTACCATCAATGGCGCGAATACAACCAGACCCACGAGGGCAAACATCACGTCGAACAGCCGCTTGAACACGTGATCGAGTGGGTCCCAGGGCTCGAGATCCACGTCCACCAGCTCCCCGACATCGTCGTTGTTCACGAGTACGCTCGAGGCGTACTCACGGTGGACTTTCGCCTCGACGCCGTGTTCGTGACAGGCATCCAGCGCGCCGAAGAACTCAGCGCGGTCGGCCCGGAAGAAGGCCAGGACGACGGTGTCGACGTCGTACTCGACCAGGATATCCTCCAGCCGGGACAATCCGCCAAGTCTGGTCATCGCACCCAGTCGGCCATACTCTTCGATAGCCGCTTCGACATCCGCGAGGCGGCCTTCCTCAACCGTCCCACCGTCGGTCAGGATACCGTCGACTTCCGCCTCAGATTGACCGGCTACCGTAGGACGGGTCGGGCACAGGTAGCCGATCACGGGTGCATCGATGGCGGGTGCGACCCGTTCGATCTGGTGGAGGTCGTCGCCGACGATCAGCGTCCGACCCGTCTCGCCGGCCGGCCGTCGGCGCACCTGGAAGAACCACACTGGTACTACGACGGTAAGAATCGCGACGGTCATCGTCAGCGTCTGGCGGGGCAGCCGGTGGGACCACTGGAAGTACCCGAGCGTCGCGAGCGCCAACCCGGCCACGAGTACGCGCTTTTCGGCGATGAAGATCGTGTCGAGCGCTCGCCGGGGCTGTGGTTTATACAACGGCAACAGCGCCCCGATCACGGCCATCGCGCTCAGCGCCACTGCCCAATGCAGCGACGCCCCGTAGAGGACTGTCGGCTCGAGGCGATTGAACAGCGGCACGTACGTCGTAAAGATGTGCTGTGGAATTGGATGGTTCGCGATGAGGACAGCAGTAATCGTCAGGGCGAGTATCCCGCCTGCGCTCACGATTCGGTACTGCCATCCCTTCAGCATCTACGTAAGGCACCCGTGTTCTGAATATATATGTCTTTGGAAATTAATGGATTTCTTACACCAATCCACATAACGATTGTGGTCGTTCGGTTGTTTCACTCCGCTCACGTGAGACGAGAATCACGTTGGTACTCATTAGCTTGCTCCTGTATATTTTCACGCAAGTAAGGAAGTCTCGTGAAGAGCTGTCCATGGTCACACGATTATGGAGACGACTGCGCCGATGACAGTCGCCACCTCCTCGAGTCACGGCTTCGATTCGTTCGCATCCCCGGGTCGAGCACATGATCAGCAACCCATTCATATGAGTTGGAATGATAGCTTGTTAATTCGCGTGCACGATATGGTCTTTTCAAAAGCTACCCCAGGTGACTTTCTGCTCGCAAGAGCAGTGAACACGGCGGATAATCACTCGTTTTGAGCGTTCCAACCGTAGCGCGTAGTGCGCAACACCTACTTTGTGATGTCACATGATGTACTTGTTGGCTGATCTTAGTTTCCTTAATCGACTGGTCTCTGGATTAAGTGCAGACTCAGGGCGGAATTGAGAACCCCGGTAGGTCTGCTTCGCGATAGCGACAGTGCCGTCCTGTGGCCGAAACATCTGATTCGGGAAGGCCCTCGAGAGCAGAAGGGAGCGTCACGTCGCTCGAGTCCGTGTGTGACCAACGCGAGAACAGACAGCGACGAGCTGTGTCAGCGTCGTCGAGCAATCACCAACGCAACCGTCAGGACTGCAACGAGCGCACTTGAACCTCCGAATCCAGGGGCCGTCTCCGCATCGCCGCCACTACCTGCAAAGGGGGCTTTCGCTCACGCCGTGTCGATCTCAGGGAGCACGAACCGAAGATAGTACGCCTCGCGGGTGTACGCGGCATCCATCGACGGGGCCTTCTCCTGCACATACACGCGCGTATCAACGAGTTCCTCGTCGTAGTGGACGATTAGATCACCCGTCTGGGCCGACCCCATATTCTGGATGTCGCCGATGGCCAGTGCGCCGTACAGTTCGAGTTCGCCGTGCATGTACAGGGTCGATTCGGAGGCGTGCACGTACCCCGTCACGGTAATTTCGTCGGGTTCGGCACTCTCACCGCGTCGTTCTTCGCCCGCGTGAATATCACCGGCGACAAAGACCCGCACGGCGGATGCCCGATGGGGGTTGCCAGCGGTTTCGATCCGGACGTCATCGCCCAGCTCGAGGTCGCCCGTCACGTAGATCTGCAGATCGTCATCGGCGACGATCGTCGCGTCTGCGAGCGTGAGATTGCCAGCGACGAACAGCGAGGTGTCGTCGGCCAGCCGGAGGGTCTCATCGCTGACCTCGAGGTCGCCGCTCGTGTGGTAAGACCCGCCGGCTTCGAGGGCGGTCAGATCCGATGCTCCGATCGGGGCGCCCTGGGTCGACTCTTGCGCGGCGATGACGTCGCCCGTGGGCACCGGTACGGAGACGTTGTCGGCGTACTCGACGATCTGGTCGTCTCTGAGCCAGGGACCGGGAGTGATCGACTTGCCGGAGACGACGCGCTCGACCTGGAGGTCGACCGTACCCCCACCACCGGCCGCGAAGTGCAGTTCGTTCGGCGAGCGAATCGTCGCGTTAGCCCCGCGATTGACCCCACCGTAGGCCCCAGCCGAGGAGGCGTAGCTATCGACCCACAGACGGTCGATCTCGCCGACCGTCACGCCAGGCTCGGTCTCCCCGAAGGCGATCGCCGACGAAACGGTCGGCGGCCGTGGCGCGTTTCCCCCTTCGAAGACCACCTCGACGGTCTCGGCATCGACCAGTCGTGCATCACCGCTCCCTTCGAACGCCTCGTACCAGGCCGGCGCGTACGCGCTGTGGACGGTAAGGGTCACGTTGGCGGTCGGATCCTCGACCCGAATCGCCGTCGTCCCCGTCCGTTCGAGGTCACCAGAAAACGTCTCGCCGGCAAGTCGCGGCACTGTAATCTGCGTCGCCCGCTCCCGCGTCTCGACGGCCGGCTGGCGGATCGCCCGGCCATCGTGCACCACGAGCCCGCCTTCGTACACCAGGTCGTCGGTCATCAACCGCCCCATCGACTCGTTGTACACTTCCTGGCCGTCGACGCTGATCACGAGCCGACCCCCCTCGACCCGCTCGTACGACTCTTCGACACCAACCGCCTGGCGATCGCCTTCCCCCAGCGAGGTAATCTCGTGGGCGACCGTCTGCATCTCGAGGCGATCCCGCTCTGTCTCGGCTTCGTCTTGCACTAGCTCGAGACCGCTGACTCCCACCGTCGCGATCGCCGTGGCTCCCACCAGTACCATCCCAAAGAGGAGGACGACCCCGAGAACCTCCGCCTGTGCACGCCCCATAGCGTGTCTGCCCAACGGTGGTATACATACACATTATGCCGAGTTTAACATTCTGCAAATCGAATGGGTTGCCTAACCGAAGGAACAACACGGGTAGGCGGCCGAATGGACTGTCCAGGACGCTCGAGCGACGCAATCGTCACGAGAGCTACGAGTCCGGATCGACGAGTTCGGCCTGCCCGGCGGTCCCTTCGACCTCGGTCACGCGGACGGTCGCCTGGATGCCCATCACTTCTTCCTCGAGAAAGAGGACGAATCCGCCGTCGGTTTTGCACACGAGCGTCCCGTCGGGCTTCTCGTCGACGATGTCGACGGTCAGTTCGTCGCCCGGTTCGGGCTTTCCGCCGAGGGGTTCGCCGCATCGCCAGCACTCCGTATCGTACGCTGGCGTCCCTTCAGGCGCGTTGTTCGCGCCACACCTCGGCGTATCGCATTTGATGAACGTCTCGTGTTCGCCTGGTAGATAACGTCCCACGCTCTCACTGTCGAGAGCCAGGAGCAAAAAGGTCGTTCATTCCTTGAAGAGTCCCTTCGCGCTGGTATCGATAACGATAATTCACAGGTCTGCGAGCTCGTCTGCCAGTTCGTCGCCCTGCTCGAGAACGGTTTTCGATGTCCGGATCGCTTCTGCATCCTGCCGACCGAGAACGGTTTTCAGGGTATCGAATTCGATCTGGTCCTCGAGGTAGAGTTCGGTGACTGCTTCCTTGAATTGGGCTTCGTTCTCGATCCCCTCGATGTACTCTTGGAGTGCTTCCTTGATGACCTCGGTCCGATTCTTGTGAGCGACTTTGGCGACGAGATCTGCCTTCTTGATCAGTTCGTTCGGCAGCCTAATGTTGACTCTCCTGGTTCCCATACCAACACCTCTTGTACGTACGTTGTACTCGCGTCTGTGTAATTGCTTCCCTCGCCACTACGTTTCCGTGTCGGCGAGTTCCGCTTGGTCGGCGACCTCACTAATCTGGATCACTCGGTCGGTCGCTCGGACCCATGACGTCGATCTGAACTCCCGAAGCACTGTCGACTGGACTCTATCGTCCTCGGCCCCATGGCTCGAACGATCTGTCACTCGAGGCGCGTCCGCTCGAGACAGAACCGCTCCGCCTCGGCCGGCTGATCGTCGAGAAGGCTCGCCGCTCGCGATGGCGGTCGGAAGGCGGCGCGGCCGGCGTACGGCATCGCGTAGGCCTCGCTGACTGCCTCGGTGTTCGCCAGGGTGAGGCCGTCGGTGAGAAAGCGCTCACGAGAGAGGCCGTAGCAGATGGCGGCGTCCGACGCAGCCGTGACGACGCCGACGTCGGACAGGGCGTTCTCCGTTCCCTCTCGGTCGACGAGCGACGGACGGCTACTCGAGCCCGTGAGGTCCGCCCCGCGGAGCCAGAGGTCGAAGCGGGCGGCTGGATCGAGCCCGTCGTCCTCGAGCGCGGCCAGTTCGTGGAGTTGCTCGGCGAAGCCCGGGTAGCGCAGCGTATCGAGCGTCGGGGCGTCGGACTCGACATCGGTGATCGGAATCGAGAGTTGGCGACTCTCTCCGGGCGATAACGTGGTAGATTCGCTGTGACCGAGACTGACCTCGTCGAACGCCGCCTCCCCCAGCGAGCGGTCGACGAGTGCGGCTGCCTCCTGTGCGGGCATATAGGACCCAGGATCGAACGGGACCGCGACCGCGGCGCGGATCTCGGCGTCTTCGCTGTCAGCGGGCGTCTCGATTTGAAGTTCAAGTTCCTCGTCCTCGAGGAAGTGGTCGCGATTCAGCGCGTGAAAGCACGTGGCCCGATCGGTCACCGCGCTGGCGTCCGGGTAGTCGCCGTCGGCGTAGCCACCGAGATCACCGAGGTACGTCCACGACCCATCGTGTGTTCGAGCCGACAGCCGGTGGTCGGCGTACCCGAAGCCGTCGCCGACCACCCAGAGATCGAACGCCTCGTCGGCTGCGAATTCGTCGCGGCTCGCGATCGTCGCCGCGGAAGCGTACTGGAAGCGATCCCGGGCGATCGTGAAGGTGTTGATGGCGTCCCCATCGGGCTCGGCGCCGGGGACGTTCGGCACGAAGGGATCGAAGCCGGCCTCCGTCGGCACGTAGCCGCCCCGGATGTACCACCCGAGCCCGCTCGCGCCAGCCGAAAGCGCCGTTCGAATCGTCATCCCAACCGTCTCCCTGTTCGGCGTATGGTTCGGGTTGACGGTGTGGCTCTGGGCGAGATAGAACACGGGCCGATCGTCGAGGACGCTCCGAGCGTTCGAGATGAGACTGTGGAGGGCAGCGTTGGCCCGGGCCGGTTCGACGTCCTTGTCGAACCAGCCCCGGTAGAAGTCGGTGAACGCGAACGCCGGGGCGACGTCACGTGCATACATCCCCTGGAGGAGGTCCTCGAACACCTCGGGGCGCTTCGAATCGATGATGTACGGAAAGTGGACGAACAGCCCAACGTCGAGCTCGTCGTGAACCGATTCGACGGCATCTTTCTGGGCGGCGAAGATCTCCGGCCCCAGCTCGAGCAGGTTGTCGACGGCTTCTTCGGTCCACTCGCCACCAGGAACCCACTGCCCGATAACGGGGGCCTCCTGCCAGAGGATTACCCGTCCGCTATCGAAGAACTCACCGTGGGCACTGACGACCGACTTCAGCCACTCGAGATGAGCCTCCCGAGCCTGTTTATCGTTCACGAACTCTTCAGCGGGGATTTCACTCAACAGTCCCGTATTGAGCCAGACATCCAGACCATACTCGTTCGCCGACTCGAGGGCCGCGGTGAACGCCTCGGTGTCGGGGCCACTCGAGGGGGAGACGACCAGCACGACTGCGAGGTCGTGTCGCTGGGCGAACGCGAACAGGTTCTCCCGAACGGTCTCGTCTACCCATTGCCCGCCCGTCAGCCAGAGGAAGTCCTGGCGAAATTCGGACGCGTCGGCGACCGGTGGCGAGTCGAATCGGCGGTGAGCCAGGCCACCGATTGCGCTGAGGCCGAGACCAGCGGCTAGGGTGAGCGAGCCGCGACGCGATAGACGAGTACCGACGGCCGACAATTTGGAGGAATCCTCGGGCATGCGTACCAGTGACGTCGACCACAACACCCGTGACCTTGAGAGTTAACCACGCAGGCAACGGCCCACTCCCTCGTCTCCGCTGTAGTTCTCAGACGACTACGGAAACGACCGTCCCGCCGACGATCGCTAACCCACCGAGGCCGAAACACACCGCCCAGAATGGCACCCGTTCGACGACCCGCATGAGGGCGTCGATGGTCAGGTACCCCACGACCCCACTCACCAGCAGCGCGACCACAGCTGGCACAGGGGCGATCCCGGGCAGCCCGCCGGCGCCGGCCATCGTCAGCGCCGCCGCGCCGAGACTCGCCGGAATCGATAGCAAAAACGACAGGCGAAACGCGGCGGGCGGCTCGTAACTCCGGAACAACAGGGCGCTCGTGGTCATCCCCGAGCGTGAAATCCCAGGCAGGATGGCGAGCCCCTGGACGGCGCCCACCAGGATCGAGTCCACCAGCGTCGGCTCCTCGCGGGTGCCCATCGAGACGGACTCGAGGCGCAACTGAATTACCCCAGTGAGAATCAGGAGGACGCCGATCAGGCCGATGAACACCCCACCTGTGAGCTGTCCTGCAAGGTCGACGGCGTAGATATACAGCGGGATGCCCACCAGACCGGTCATCATCGACGCAAGGACGATGTAGGACGTAATCGCGTTCTCGCCCTCGTAGGCTCGACTCGGGCGCCACTCGGGAACGGACGCCAGCGCGGCCCGTACCTCCTCGCGATAGTACGTTGCCGCCGAGAGGGTCGTCCCGACCTGCAAGAACAGCGCCAGCTGGAGCGCCACGCCGGGGTCGGTGCCGACGAACGTCAGAAACAGCGAGAGGTTGCCCTGGCTCGAGACCGGCAGCCACTCGACGACCCCCTGGACGATCCCGGCGAGAATCGCGACGAGCAACTCGAGGTCCGACTCCGCGACGGCAACGACGAACGCCCCCATGTCGTGGCTGATTCTCGGGTGGACGCACAAGACCGTTTACATTCTCCGTTCGACCAGCGAAATCACAGCGACTCGAAATCAGTCGGCCGCCTGCCCACCGTCGATGGGGATCGTGTGTCCAGTGATGTACGACGCATCGGACGAGCAGAGGAAGGCGACCGCGCCCGCCATCTCCTCGGGTTCGGCGATGCGGTCCATCGGGACGTCTCGCATCGCCGAGGTATCGAACTCGAACCGGAGCGTCTGGATGGCCATCCGCACCATCCCGATCGCCATCCGGACTCGATCCACCAATGATCGCGAACCGGCCGCGATGCCCAGCATCCCCGACTGGATGTTCGTCTTCGTCGGGCCGGGGGCGATGGCGTTGACCCGGATGCCGCGGCTGGCGTACTCGAGCGCGACCGACTTCGTGAGGCCGACGACGCCGTGTTTGCTGGCCGAATAGCTGGAGAGACCGCCCATGCCGACCAGGCCCGCCTCGGAGGTCGTGTTGACGATCGCGCCGTGGCCCTGCGCTTCCATCACGGGGAGTTCGGCTCGCATGCACGCCCATACCCCCTTCAGGTTGATGTCTAACAGTTTGTCCCACTTCTCCTCGGTCAACTCCGCTGCCCCCGTGAAGCCAGTGAGGATGCCTGCGTTGTTGTGCGCGAAGTCGAGGCTCCCGTAGGTCTCGACCGCGACGTCGACCATCCGCTGAACCGACTCAAGGTCGGAGACGTCCACCTCGACGAAGGTCGCGTCGCCGCCGGCGGCTTCAATCAGGTCGACGGTCTCGCGGGCGCTCGATTCAACGATGTCGGCGACGACGACGTTGGCGCCTTCGTCGGCGAACCGCCGTGCAGACGCCCGACCGATTCCCGATCCCGCTCCGGTGACGAGCGCCGTCTTCCCGGCTAACCCTTTCATGGTTCTCTCGCCCGATACTATCCATCGAGACGTGTATAGTAATTTTGGTGACCAATTCGTTCCGGGTAGGAGTGACAGTAGTCACCGTACCCGTCGACACCCGTGATGACAGGTCTATCCCGAGTAATTGGATGTGATACGCCGCGGCGATTGGATTTCGATCGACGGATCTACCTTTCAACAGCGAGAGAGTCCCGCCGTTCACGGCGGGCGTGAATCGCGTAAACTCCGTTACCGTCCCGCATCGTTACTGCTGGGCCGAGTCTCGCACACCTGTCGCCACTTTCACCGCGGATGGGTCGTCTTCACAACAACCGAGTACGTCTGTTGAAATGAGGGATGAAGCGTACCAACACGTTCGCCGTGCGACTGCTCTCCGGCAGTAGAGAGCAACTGCTACGGGACCTGTTGGACGCTTCTGTCGCTCTCTGGATCGAGGTCAACTACGAACGTCTCATACGGTACAACGACGAGGACGGCTTCGAATGATGAGGATGCAAAGCCATTAGCGGTAACCAATCATACCCTTCGATACGGAACCATGTACGAGGACATTCTCCTCCCGTTTGACGGGAGTGACGGCGCAGCAACTGTCCTGCACCACGCTGGCGAAATAGCCCACTGGGCCGACGCCACCGTCCACGTTCTTTTCGTCGCGGATACCACGCGTGATTCAGTGACCGTCATCGAGGGCCAACCAATCGACGTACTCGTCCAACAGGGCGAGGACATCGTCGAGGAAGCAGCAAAGGCGCTTCGGTCGCTTGGAAACGATTACGATACGGATGTCGTCCAGGGTAATCCAGCACCGGCGATAACCGAATATGCCGAGCGATACGGACACGACCTGATTGTGATGCCAACCCACGGTCGGGAGGGAGTCTCTCGCTACCTTGTCGGCAGCGTCACCGAGAAAGTGGTCCGTCTCTCGTCAGTCCCGGTGTTGACAGCACGCATGCAACCCGACGAACACCTCGCGTTCCCCTACGAAAACATCCTCATTCCAACGGATGGAAGCGCTGGTGCGGTACATGCAGCGGAACACGGTCTCTCGCTCGCGGCGGCGGTTGATGCGACCGTCCACGCACTTTCGGTCGTGGACGACACCTCACTTGGCTTGGACGTCCGCTCAGTAGCCCCTGAATCGGATGGTGAACAGGCCGCAATCGACGCTGTCGATGACCTCGTATCGGAGGGAGACCGGTATGGTGTCCGGAACACCGTTACGCATGTCGAACACGGAGATCCTGCAGAGAACATCCTTGCGTGTATCGACTCAAATGACATCGACGCCGTCGTGATGGGCACCATTGGGAGACGGGGAACGGATCGAATCCTCCTTGGCAGCGTCGCGGAGAAGACAGCTCGGTCTGCACCGGTTCCTGTCATTACGGTCGCTGGCGAATCGTGATTTTTCGCACCGCCAAAGCCCCAGCTGAGCACGCGAACAAGCACGTCGATAAGTGCGTCGTTGGTTTCAACTGAAGCGGTAGCGCGGAGTCCCCTTCCTCAAGGAACGAGCGAAGCGAGTGAGTAGGGAGGGGAGGAGCGCGTTCGCATAGGGAACAAACACCGCCCTATAAGTAGCCACGGAATTACATTGAACCAGTGGCAGACGACTATGTGCGTCGGACGGCAATCACTCGTCTCGAAGTTACGGACGAGCAACGCGACCTTCTCGAAGAGACTGTCTCCGAGTGGAAGCGCGGGTGCCAAATCGCCACCGACATGGCATGGGGCAAGTGCAACGCCAAAAGTGATGTCCAGCCCCTCGCCTACGATACTGTGCGTGAACACACCGACCTCGGGAGTCAGCACGCGGTTCTCGCCACCCACCAAGCCGCCCAAGCCATCACCGGCTGTCTCGAACGCCGGTCGAAAGGCAAGAAAGTCAGCAAACCGACGTTCACCGCGCCGACGGTGACGTACGACACCCGGACGATGACGATGTTTGATGACGATACGGTGTCGCTCTCCACAACGGAAAGTCGTGTCCGATGTGAACTTGCTCTGCCCGATGCTGACGATGGGTATCAGCGACAATATCTCGACTCGGACGAATGGAGTGTTACGGAAAGTACGCTCACCGCCCGAGACGGCGAGTTCTTCTTGCACGTCGGCTTCCGCCGACCCAAGAACGATATCGAACGGAATACCGCCGAGGACGGAACGGTCCTCGGGGTTGACCTCGGTATCGAAAATCTCGCCGTCACCAGCACCGCCTCCTTCTTTAGCGGACGGGAGCTAACCCACCACCTTCGCGCGTTCGAGAGGGTACGCGCTGGACTCCAACAGACTGGAACACGAAGCGCCCACCGGACGCTCGCACAGTCGAGTGGCCATGAACTTCGATACGTCCGTGACGTACTCCACCGAGCGTCGAACGCCATCGTAGGCGAAGCACTCCTCTACGACTGTGACGTAATCGCGTTCGAGAACCTAACCCACATCCGCGATCGCATAGGTGCGTCGTGGGGCCACAAGTGGGCGTTCCGAACGCTCTACGAGTACGTCGAGTATAAAGCCGAATCGGTCGGTATCTCGGTGAAGCAAGTCGGGTCGGCGTACACGTCAAAGCGGTGTGCCGAGTGTGGATTCACGGCAGACGAGAATCGCCCGACTCGTAACGAGTTCCGGTGTCAGAAATGTGAGTCGGAAGCAAACGCGGACTACAATGCGGCGAAGAACATCGGAATGCGGTATGTCCGTCGGGGCCAACAGTCGTCTCGGCGGACGGGCAACAGTCAGCTTGCCCTAAAGTCCGGAACGGTGACGCCAAGCGGCGGATTTACCGCCCACCCAGATGGGTTCGACGCCGAGTTCATGGACAAGCCCCACCCTCAACGAGCGAACCCGTCAGGGTGAGCGAAGTAGGGTGGGGTAGTTGACCTGAGCACGAACAGTCGGTCAAACGATATTCCTCTCGTCGAGCTGGGACCAGTTCTCCAGGCCGACGCGGAGAGCGGCTTTGAGTGCGCCGAGGATGACGGGACCGAAGAACAGCCCCATGATCCCGAATGCGTACGCCCCTCCGAGGATACCGAGGAGGATGACGGCAGGATTTAGTTTGGCGTACCTGTCGACGGCGAATGGACGAAGATAGTCGTCGGTGAGTCCAACCACGACGACGCTATAGACGAATAATCCGACGGCGAGCAGCGGTTCATTCGCGAGATACAGGTAGACCACCGCTCCACCCCAGACGGGGATCGCACCAACGAGTGGAACCATCGCGAGAACGACCATGACGGCCGTCCAGAACAGCGCATTGGGAACACCAGTAGCGATGAGTCCGATTCCGGCGACGACTCCCTGGACGATGGCAACGAAGACGTGTCCGAAGAGAACGCCCCACATCACGTCGTTGATCTCGGCGTAGAGCTCGCGCTGGATGTCCGCCGGGAGGGGGACCGTTTGGTAAAGCCAGTCAAACAGATCGTCACTGTCTTTGAGAAGGTAATAGACGAGAAAGAGTGCTAACGCGATCCCAATGAGGTGGAAGGTGATTGTACCGAGCGCTTGGGTCGACCGTTCGAACACGATCGTCCCGATTTCTCGCCCTGAGTTGACGAGTTCGCCGGCGATATCGACCTCTTGTCCGGTGACATCCTCGATTCGAGATTCCACTACATCAATCTGCACTGGGTCAGTGCCGAGGCTCTGGAGAATTCGGTCGGCACTATCAACCACCGTCGCGAGGATCACCACGAACGGGGCGACGAATACAGCAACTGCCAGAGTCACGAGCGAGAGTGCGGCGACCATCGGCGGTACGTACGCTTCGAGACGGATCTGCAGCGGATAGAGTACGTAGGCAAGGAGGACGGCACCGAGGACGTACTGGAGAAACGGCTGGGCCAGCATGGCCGAGAGCACGAGGAGGGTGACGACGAGGGCGAGAACAAACCCCTTGCTGAGGTTCACAGCTGTAAGTTTGTCGACTGATGGCAAAAAGGTTGGCTCTGTTTAAATTCTTTGAGAATTATAAGTTTGGCCAGTAGTGTAACCGAATACAGACTCCCTCAAAGCCATGGTTGCCCGTTTCGTCGAGGAGATATTTATGTTAGCGCAACGTGCCGTGGCTTGATACTCATCGAAGTTCACGAAACAACGCTACACGCACCATCAGCACCTCGTTCGCCTCTCTCTCAAATTTGGAAGAACAGGTACTGTCTAGATAACGCCGGTCCGTCAGATGCCTTTGTTCAGGACGAACGTCGCCAGCACGGTGAGCATCACGGGGTTCGAGAATTCTGAAACTCCTTGTTCCGGCGACACGCTGATCCACTCGCTGAGGAGGACGAGTGCGACCACGTGCCGTTTTTCAGGTCGTTCCAGTGGCACGGAACGTGCGCCCGACGGGAACGCTTGTGTCTCTCGAGGGCGTACCTCACATTATGACGTCCGTCTACACGGCGCTTCCGAATCGGTTGCTGGTCTCTCGAGACGACGGCGACAGCGAGTGGTCACAGTCGACCCGCCTCGAGGGCTACGACCTCGAGTGCGTCGCCGTCTCGCCCGACGCCCCCGACCGGGCCTTCGTCGGCACGTTCGAGGATGGCCTTTTTCGCTCGACCGACGGCGGCGACTCCTTCGACGCACTCGAGACGGAGTTCGTGAGCGACACGGTCATGGCGGCGACGATCAGCCCCCATGACCCCGACATCGTCTACGTCGGCACCGAACCCAGCCGCGTCTACCGCTCGGAGGACGGCGGCGACTCCTGGACGCACCTCGAGGGGCTGGTCGACCTCCCCTCCGAGGAGGAGTGGTACTTCCCGCCGCGACCCCACACCCACCACGTGCGCTGGCTCGAGGTCGACCCCCACGACCCCGACCGTCTCTACGTGGGGATCGAGGCGGGGGCGTTCGTCATCCGCGACGAAGCCCAGGACAGCTGGCAGGAGCGCCCCGAGGGCTCGCGGATCGACAACCACAGCCTCGCCACCCATCCCGATATGGAGGGCCGGGTGTACTCTGCGGCGGGTGACGGCTACGCCCAGAGCGACGACGGCGGCGAGACCTGGAGTCACCCGCAATCGGGCCTCGAGCACCGCTACTGCTGGTCGGTCGTCCCCCATCCCGAGGATCCAGAAAGAGTTCTCCTCTCGAGCGCCAGCGGCGCCTCGAGTGCACACACGGCCTCGCGAGCGACAGCCTACGCCTACCGCAAACCGGGACCGGACGCCGACTGGGAGCGCCTCGACAACCGCGGCCTCCCGATGGGCGACGGAGTCGTCCGGACGATCTTCGACGAGTCTGAAGGAACGGTGTACGCTGTCAACAATCTCGGCTGTTTCGTCTCACAGGACTTCGGGGACTCGTGGTCGGTGCTCGAGGCGGACTGGAAGGGTGAGGAGTCCAAAACGCCGCGGGGGCTGGTGGTCGTCGCGTAACCCGACACAGCCATTTTCCGGTCTAACCGACAGCAATGAGACCTACGTCTCTCGCTGGAGGCGCTCACGGCGTTCTTCGAATTCTTCATCCGAGAGGTCGCCACGAGCGTAGGCCGACCGCAACCCTTCGATTGCCGCGTCGCTCTGTCGAGTACTGGATTGACGAATCGCACTGTACAACAGGTATCCGATCCCGAGGATCACGAGCAAGGGCACTATGGACATGAGGATCCACATCCACGTCCCTCCAGCGCCGTTCCAGGCACCCCCACCCCACATGTTTCCCCACCCCCACAGACCCATCATCGGCATCATCGCGACCATCATGACGACCGGCACGAGCAGGATTGCAGCGATGACGATCAGGAGCGTTCGAGTGAGTGAATCATCGGTTGCCATACCCCGAGATACGGCGTCCAGGTACGTTATTCGTTCCCCAGGATCCCACGGAGCAGGAAACGTCGCTCGAGGCGATCTGGTCACGAACCAACTCTGAACACACGTCCGTCGTTCACAGCGAGGAGGATATCACTTTGACTTCAGGTCAGCAATCTCCTTCTCGAGAGCCGTAATTCGCTGTTCGTGGGTCTCCAACAGTTCCTGAATCTCGGTCTCAGTTTCTGTCGCTCGTGGTTGTGAGACGGCCTCCTCCCTTTCCCTGCGTTCTGGGGCCCCTTTCTGGAGGTGTTTGCAGCGTCGAAGGTGGGCTCTCAGTTCGTCGTGGGAACAGTGAGCGTTGCACCCCGGGCACGTTGGCATACGCGTCGTACGACCGGATTCGTCATAAACACCGGGCCACTCGCACCGAAAAAGGGCGCCTCACCCGGTTGTACTCGGGTATTTCACAATTTTGTGGTGGCACATATTTTTGTGAACGGGCGTGATGGGTCATGACATGGTGATCGGGATCGGGGTCATTGGACTGGGAGGGCTCGCTCACGTCGAATCAGATCACCTCGATTCGATGCCGGAGGTCGACCTCGTCGGCGGTGCCGATTCGTTTGAGGCGGCGCGCGACGCGTTCGAATCGGCCTATCGGGTTCCCACCTATCCCAACTACCAGACGTTGCTCGAGAACCACGAGGACCAACTCGACGCCGCACTTATCGTCACCCCACATACGCTCCACTACGAACACGCCAGCGCATGCCTCGAACGCGACTTGCACGTCTTCGTCGAGAAGCCAATGGTGACGGCAGTGGCGGATGCGATCGACCTCGTGGAAACGGCGGCCGATCGCGATCTCGTACTGCAGGTGGGCTACCAGCGACACTTTCACCCGGCGTTTCAAGAGATTCGACGCGTGGTATCGAGTGGTCGTATCGGCACCCCACACACCGTGAGCTGTTCGTTGGATCAAGAGTGGGTGACGAACCACGAGGGCACGTGGCGCGTCAACCCCGATCTGTCGGGTGGTGGGCAACTGTACGATACCGGCTCCCATCTCTTCGATGCGCTGCTCTGGATGACGAATAGCACGCCGAAAACGGTGACAGCACAAGTCGAGTTCGTGAAACCAGGGATAGACGTCAATAGCGCGCTTACGATGACACTCGACCGCGACGGAGAGACGATTCGGTCCGGAATCAGCGTCAGTGGTGACGGCATCGCGAACTCACCGTTCGAAACGTATGCGATCTGGGGGACGGACGGCCGCCTTACGTACCGTGATGATCGTCTGACCATCGTCGAAAAGGGCCGCGCAACGTACAGGGCGACTATCACCGAGGGGGCCGAGACCCAAACGCTCACGCGAAAAAAACTCGAAAACTTCGTCGCATCGATCCACGGCGACGTGGAGCCTGCTGTACCGGGAGACGTTGGGCTCCAGATAACGGCGCTGACGGAGGCGATATACGAAGCCGCTGAGGACGGGTGTTCGGTCGATGTGCAAACGATTCTGGCAGAACCGCAAGACAGTTAGTCGATGCAGGAGCGTTGACTGCGGTGCCAGCACTCCCAGAAGTGCGCTTCGAGACCGGTGAATGGCCCGTCCCAAGGCGTGGTCCTCCGGTCGTTTCGAGTCGGCCGTTCGAAGACGGCCTCTCTCGCTCGATCGACGGCGGGGGGCGACTCCTTCGATCAGTTCAAGAGGGATTTCGTGAGCAATGCGGTCATGACGGCGACGGTCAGCCCGCACGGCACGAACGTCGTGTACGCAGGCACCGAACCCAGTTGCGTCTACCGTTCCGCAACGGCGGCGAGATCTGGAGCCACCCGCAGTTGGGTCTCGAGCATCGCTACTGCTGGTCAGTCTCCCTCATCCCGAGGATCCTGACCGGGTGCTCCTCTCGAGCGCCAGCGGCGCCTCGAGTGCACACACGGCCTCGCGAGGACAGCCTATGCCTACCGCAAACCGGGACCGGACACCGACTGAGAGCGTCTCGATGACTGGGGCCTCCCGATGGGCGAGGGGGTCGTCCGGACGATCTTCGACGAGTCTGGAGAAACGGTGTACGCCGTCAACAACCTGGGCTGTTTCGTCTCACGGGATTTCGGCGACTCGTGGTCGGTGCTCGAGACCGATTGGGACGGTGAGGAGTCCAAAACGCCGCGCGGGTTGTCCGTCGTCTCGTAACGGCGTTTGTTACCTCTCACGGCGTCAGTTACCGATTGCTCGGTTGACGTCGCTCAAATCGAACAACTGCAGATCTTTGCGCTCGGAGACGGCCTCCTGAACGGACTGTGTTGCACCGCTCCGTGTGAATAGCGCGTATTCGATGGCGGAATCACCTGCGTTCGGCCTCCAGCGAATTTCTTCTGCGTGGTCCTCGAGCGAGGCAAGAGCACTGTAGTCGAGCGGTGCATTCGTGAATTTGCACTCCCCTGCAACGATCGTCCCATCTGTAGCCAGCCCGACGACGTCGACCTCGTGCTCCTTGTACCACCAGCGACCGATGTCGAGAAACGTCGTCTCTGGGTAGAGGTTCGGTAGGGCGTCCTGGCACAGTTTCTCGAACTCTGGACTGACGAAGTCAGCTATCTTTGGCTCGATGACTGCCTCGTATGCCTCCTCACCGAGGCGTTCGTATCGGTCCTCCTTGCCGTAGACGAAGCGGAACCAGAACCGGAACAGGGGGTCTCGGATCCGGTAGCGTCCACGGCGTGACTTCGCTTTCTCTTCAGTAATCGGTACTTCGCGCTCGATGAGTCGCAATCGCTCTAGCTTCTGTGTGTACGTCGAGATCTGCTTCCCATCGATTCCGATTGCCTGGGCGATCTCGTTCGACGTCGTCTTGCCCGCTGCGATCGCAGTGAGGATTGCAAAGTATCGATTCGGGTCGGTGAGTTCCGTCCGAAGCACGTACTCCGGCTCGTTGTGAAGGTAGCCGTTCTGGGAAAACACTTCTTCGGTGAGAATCGTCCCGAGGGTCTGGTCGAGGTCGATGCCATCGAGATAGTACGGAGTACCGCCAAAGGTACCCCAGACGAAGATCCGCTCTTCAGGCGAGTACTCATCTGGGATGAACTCCTGTGCGGCGGCGAAGTCGAGGGGACGGAGGTCAAGCTGTTCTGTAAACCGCCCGTACAGGGGACTGTTCCCGAGTAGTGTCGCTTCTTCTATCATACTGATCGACGACCCGATCAGAATGAGCGTCCCTGACGTGTTCTGGAACCGCTGGTCCCATAACCGCTGGATGACTGAGGGGAGACTCTCGTCGGCGTCGATTAGATACGGAAATTCGTCGAGGACGACAACCCCACCCTGATCGCCGAGGTATCCGAGCAGTGCTTCCCAATTCTGTCTAATCTGTGTAATGCTGGGAAACGCCTCGGACGCGACATCGACGAATTCATCGAGTTGAATCTGTGCCGTGGTCTCCGTGGCCTGGAAGATAACAGCATCGTCGCGGTCGGCGAGCGAATGCTGGACGAGCTGTGTCTTCCCGAGACGTCGTCGCCCAATAATGACGATCATTTCGGCAGCATCGGACTCGTAGCTCTCTCGCAAGCGTGAGAGTTCGACTTCCCGATTGACGAAGTCCGCCATACGTCTACTTACTCCCAGTGGTGAATAATACTTCCGAATAGCCTAACCCAGGATAGCCTAACTCAGAATAGCCTAACTTAGAATAGCCTATTTTCAAATCTTTACGGATGCCTGGGAACGACTGTCAGGGTCTCGCCCGATTACCGTCAAAGCAGCGGGTGCCCCCGTCGAACTGATCGACAAGATACTTCGGAATTGGAATGGATTCGCCGGGGGTGGTTGCTCGAGCACGTATCTAGGCACGTGAGACAGAACGATTTCTCGGCACATACCGTTCGTCGGCGTCCGCTCGTTCTGGCCAGTGTGTGCCCGGCCGACACGCCCCCGGGTTCGAAATCCTTTTAGGCGCTACCCGGGCATAGTAGAGTAACTGAGTGATATCATGGACGTCGACATCATCTCCGAGGAGGAAAATCCCATGTTGCACCGCACGAACGTCACGTTCGAACTGACCCACGACGAGGCGACGCCCTCGCGTCTGCAGGTCCGTGACAGCCTCGCCGCGAAAATGAACAAGGACGCCGACGAGGTCGTCATCCGCAAACTCGACACCAAGTTCGGCATGCGCAAGACCGTCGGCCACGCGAAGGTCTACGAGACCTCCGCCCACGCCACCGAGGTCGAACAGGAGCACATGCTCGAGCGCAACAAGATCGTCACCGACGAGAGCGACGTCGAAGCGGAGGAGGCCTGAGATGGCACACTACGAACTCTACAACGACGAGGGCGAAGTCGAGCGCGAACAGTGCCCACGCTGTGGGGACTCGTTCCTCGCCGACCACGGCGACCGCCAGCACTGCGGCAAGTGCGGCTACACCGAGTGGGCGTAAGCCGGCTCAAGTCTCATCTCGTCGCCGTGTTGAACCGAATTCGACCACGTTTTTTCACATGTGAGGAGCGTCAGCTGTGACCCGGGACGCCCGCAGTGACGATGAGCCCGAGACTCGCTCGAGCGCAAACGCGAGGTCTACTCCTGCCTCCGACAGCGACCGACCACTGCGGGTCCTCGGCATCGAGGGAACTGCGTGGGCGGCGAGTGCGGCCTTGCACGACGGCGACGACGTGGTGATCGAGACCGACGCCTACGAACCCGACAGCGGCGGCATCCACCCCCGAGAGGCAGCCGAGCACATGCACGACGCGATCCCACGGGTCGTCGAAACGGTGCTCGAGCACGCCGCCGAGACGACGGACGAACGGCCACCGATTGACGCAGTCGCCTTCTCTCGTGGCCCTGGCCTCGGTCCCTGCCTGCGCGTCGTCGGCACCGCCGCGCGGGCGCTCGCGGGCACCCTCGAGGTACCTGTCATCGGCGTCAACCACATGGTCGCCCACCTCGAGATCGGGCGCCACGCAGCCGACTTCGACGACCCCGTCTGTCTGAACGCCAGCGGGGCCAACGCCCACCTACTGGCCTATCGCAACGGGCGCTATCGCGTCCTTGGCGAGACGATGGACACCGGGGTCGGCAACGCCATCGACAAGTTCACCCGCCACGTTGGCTGGTCCCATCCCGGCGGCCCCAAGGTCGAACAAGCTGCCAAAGACGGCGAGTACGTCGACCTGCCCTACGTCGTCAAGGGGATGGACTTCTCGTTTTCGGGGATCATGTCCGCGGCGAAGGCCGCCGTCGACGAGGGCCACGCCGTCGAGGACGTCTGTTTCTCCCTCCAGGAGCACATCTTCGCGATGCTCACCGAGGTCGCCGAACGCGCGCTCTCGCTCACCGGTAGCGACGAACTCGTCCTCGGGGGCGGCGTCGGCCGGAACGCTCGCCTCCGCGAGATGCTCGAGACGATGTGTGCCGACAGGGGTGCCGAGTTCTACGCTCCCGAGCCTCGATTCCTGGGCGACAACGCCGGGATGATCGCCGTCCTCGGCGCGAAGATGTACGCCGCAGGCGACACGCTCGAGATTCCAGACTCCCGCGTCGATCCCGACTTCCGACCCGACCAGGTGCCGGTCACCTGGCGGAGCGACGAACCATATCGGGCCGTCGCCGGGGGCCAGGGAGTCGACGACGCCGAGCGTGAAGACGGAGGCGAAAACGAGAGCGAGACGATTCGCGGTGCCGAAGCCGTCGTCACCCTCGAGCCGGACGCCGGTCGCGTCCGCAAGCGCCGCCTCCCCAAACGCTACCGCCACCCCGACCTCGATGCGCGTCTGCGACGCGAGCGGACCACCCTCGAGGCCCGTCTCACGAGCCACGCTCGACGGGTGGGCGTCCCGACACCGGTGGTTCGCGACGTCGATCTCCAGGAAGCGACTCTCGAGTTCGAGTACGTCGGTGAGACGGATTTGCAGGCGGCGTTGACGGTCGAACGCGTCGAATCCGTTGGACGGTCGCTCGCGACCATCCACGAGGCGGGGTTCGTTCACGGGGATCCGACGACGCGAAACGTTCGCGTCGACACTGATCGGACCTACCTGATCGACTTCGGGCTGGGCTATCACTCCGACCACCTCGAGGACTACGCGATGGACCTCCACGTCTTCGACCAGAGCCTGGTCGGAACGGCTAACGAGCCCGAGCCGCTCCGAGAAGCGCTCCGGGCGGGCTACCGCGAGGCCGGGGACGGGGCAGTCCTCGAGCGCCTCCGCGAAATCGAGCGTCGAGGTCGGTACGTCGAAAAAGAGTGATTCGGGTTGTTCTGGAACTCCCTGGCTGCAGCGGGGACGCAAAGTTGAGGTCCAGTCGAGGTCGAGCTCAAGGCCGAACAGGATTGTTGACATCCTCCGCACGACTGAAGTCGTGGGATTCCCCGTGCTCGGGGTCGGGTCGGTCTCGACGCCGACAGGGGCAACTTCCCGCCCTCGATGGGCGGTTTCGGTTTGCAGGTTATGCGTCAGGGGCGGTGGGCGCGTGGTGACGCCAGTCCGCGTGGACTACCCTGCTGACACCCTACGGGCCGTGCCATCGGCCCGACTCGGACTCGCGCCCGAGCCTCACTTGGGCAGGGTTGCTTTTTGATGGTGGAGACCCCAATCCAACTCCAGGTTTCCCGAGCGAGTTATATTGATATCCGACCCCGGCCACCCTGAGTATTGCGTTTTGATCAAAACTGGTCGGATTCATCCCACGACTGAAGTCGTGGGCTTTCTTCTCGAATCTGTGTAATCTACGATCCACGAGACTGGCTTGCTCCGTACTCGAGACGAGTCAGTCTTCCAACCGGCTGGAAGGGTCTGACCCAACACCACTGCCTAACTCCGTCCAGTACAGCGAATATGCCTCGAGGTGTCATCCAGCAAACCAGGTCGGTTTTGCTATTCTAGCCATTGAGTACGCTTCGCATACCTTCAAAGCAAGCTAGTCTGTCTTTCACCATACAGTGTGTATATATTCTTGTATTTCATGAATCAATTAACGAACAACGGCTTGATTTCCGGTCGCGAGTCTCGAGGAGCGATCACCCATGAGTAATCACACGAAGCACACGGGCGCGATTCTCAACAAATTGGCGAACGAGGGGTCGATGAATACTGCGGCAGAACCGAACACCCTCTCTGTCGAACGGAAGGAAAACCATCAGTCCGCGGTCGAACATGACCTCGAGGAGATGATGGCGCAGGTCGTTAGCGTCCTCCCTGCCGACGACGTTCGGTTCGAGGACGATCTTCTCAAGGAAAACCTCGAGGAGGTGCTCCTGATGCTCGTCGCCCTCCACGGCGAGGCCAACGGCAAGGAACTCCTCTCTACGTTAGCCACCTACTTCGACATCCAGTTGAGCCCCGGCATCGTGTATCCAGCGCTTCACGACCTCGAGGATGAGGCGTTCCTGGAGATGCACCCGATGGTCCGCACGAAGGAATATTCGATTTCGAACGAAGACCACGTACGGGCGACCCTCGAGGCGACGATGGTCCAGCACCTCGCGTTTGGTTTGCTGCTCTCTGCGTTCCTCCCTCGACTCAACTCCCTGTAACTCACACAACTGCTGCGAGAGCGATCTGTCGGCGACGGATGTGACGACGCTCCCATATCGAAACTAGAACTGAGCAGCGCTACGCGGCTAATTCATCGACACTTTCCGAACAAAACCAGTGTTTCTGAAGGGCATCGACCGAACCGCTCAGGCTGGTGTTCCCGGAACGGTTGGCTGGGTGTCGGGGCGTTCGCCAGGCCCGCCGTCGCGAAGCTGGTCGTACGCACTGACGGTCGTCGCGAGCACGTACACCGTGATGGCCGCGCTGACGACCTGGGCCAGCACGCCCCCGACGATGCCGAGTAGGGCGACCGGCAGGGCGAACGCCGCCGTGACGACGGCACCGGTCACGAAGACGGCGACGCCGAGGCCGAACAGTCGAAGCCGGTTGCCGCGGGTGAGCTGCCAGCTGCTGCGAAAGCCCTCGAGCGCGTTCTGGTCCTCGACGGCGACGAAAACGGCCCAGTAGTAGAGGCTGACGAGCAAGAACAGTCCTGGAACGACGAACAGGACGGTTCCGAAGGCGACGAGCAAGGCAAACGCGATCCCGCCGAGGATTACATTGAGCGTCGCCCAGCCGACGTTCCGACGCACGAACGCGTCGGGGATCGTCTCCGTTTCGCCCGCGGCGAACGTGCGCAGGGCGACGATCGCGGCGACGACGGTGGCGATAGCGACGACGATCGAGAGCAATCCGGCGAACGCGCCGGCGATCCCGACGGTCGGCGCTACAGGCTCGCCAGTGTCGAGTCGCATCGGGGACAAGAGGACGCTCGCGATCGAGAGGATGGCGAAGACGGCGACGAACCGCAGTCCGTTTCGAGTCGTGGTGCGCTCGAACCCATCAGTCATTGTGTCGATAATAGGAATTCCCATACTACTAGTAGGCGTCCGAGCAGCATATACTAGTACGCAGACATGTGTCTGGAAGTCAGACAGTCTTCACCGATTCGGTTCTCTTCCCCGGAACATCGGACGGCATTCTCACTCGAGTGGACTCGACCAAATTGACATCCTCCCGCGCCTGAAGACGCGGGAATCCCGAGCGTTGGGATATTAGGGTTTGCAGTCTACCACTTGTTCCCTCGGTGAGAATCCGTGGGACAAGTCGTGAAGGTAGACTCCGGGCTGTGCCAACCAGCCGGTACTCCTATCCCCACCTAAAGTGGCTGCAGACTCGGAGTTACTTTGGTTCAAGTCGAGACGGATGTTCTCCGCCCCATTTACGTCAGCGTTGAATGCCGCATCACACGACTCACAGACGTACAAGCCGCGTTCAACACGCTGACTCTCATCTTCTGTACCGCACACGCAACACGTCTTACTTGTGTTCCGTTCTGAAACTTCTACAACTTCGATACCCTCGACTTTCGCTTTGTACGTGAGAATCTTCGTGAAGCGGTCGAACGCCCACCCGTGTAAGTCAAGGTTGCCGTGCCGACCCCAGTTCTTCGAGTCGCCGTTTTCATCCTCTCGAACACCAGCGAGTTTTCCGATGTTGATTCTCCCCACGCCACGCTCGATACACTTCTCAACGACGTGTTTCGCTAAAGAGTGGAAGAAGTGAGCGCGGCGCTCGCTCCATTTGTGATGAAGTCTGGTGGCCTCAGAGCCACCTGAGTCGTCGTACTTGGCTATTTCCTTCGGGAAGTAGTATCCGTCTTGTTTCAAGCGGTTTCCGGGGTACAAGTCGGCTTGCTCAATACTGTAGGCGACCGCCGCGAAGTTGCAGATACCGAGGTCGATGCCAGCAGTCTCGTTGCCGGGAGCATCGGGTGTTTCGACTTCGTGTTTACACACGAGGTGAAGTTCCCATCGCCCCTTCAATTTGCTGTAGACGGCTCGAACCTGTTGTAGGTTCTCAACCGTAACCCCAGGACGAGTCTCATACTCGACGAGAATGTAGTCCCAGTCTCTCGGGTGGTCTTTGTGATTCGCACCTTTCGAGAGCCTGACGCGGTTGTGCTTGGTGTCGTGACGGATGCCCTTTTGCTTCCACGTCACCGTGCTACGAGGGTGTTCTTCGTGGACGCGGTTGCCGTCATTGTCGTAGTAGTTTTTCTTGCGGTAGCCGGGCGGATTCGCACGAGAATCGTTCTTGCGTTTTCCGAACCACGAGTTGAAGGCTTCAGCGAGTTCTTCCAGAACGCGCTGGCTGGACTGACTGTGCAGTCCCTTGTAGTTGTCGTGACCTTTCAGCTCGTTTTTCAAGTCCGAGTCGTCGGGGATCTCGCCCGTGTCATCCCACACTTGGCGGGAGTGATAGTTCGCAACGTTCCATAGTTTCGATGTACTCCACGCGTGCAGGTCGAGCATCTGCTCCACTTGTGAGTGGTTGCGGATTTTCGCCCGGCAAGTGCGGTGGATGTGCATCCGTGGAACGCCTACATAACAGGTTATGTGAGGTTCTGTTGTGAAAGTTTGGATTTGAGCGTGGAATATCCAGCCGTGCCATCGGACGGTGATTGGTGGAATATATTGTCGGATTCATCCTGACCCTAAAGGGTCAGGTATTCTCCTTGTTTTCGTATAACTGAGCGCGACCCAACCGGCTGAACCTGACGCTCGTTCGACACCCGGGATCATCCACAAAAGAAACGCAACCGAATCCCGCCTAGAGCACGTACTCGCCGGCGACGTCCTGGGGCGTGATGACCTCGATTTCGCCGGCTTCTTCGAGTTCCTGGACGTGTCCCAGGGTGGCCTCGAGTTCGCCGACGCCGCCGTCGAACCGGACGAACGAGATGGCGGTGATGCCGCCGAGTTCGGCCGTCGTCTCGAGGGCCTCGCGGGCCTCGTCGCCGTCGGGGTGGACGAGGCGCGGGCACAGCGCGGCGTTCGTGAGGTAGCCGTTGACGGGGTAGCCGCCCGTGAAGCCGAGTTCGTGGTTCGCTTCGACGGCCTCGATTGCCTCGTCGTTGTACGCACCGCCCGGGTAGGCGACGTACTCGGCATCGTAGCCCTCGTCCTCGAGCCAGGCAGCGGCCTCCTCGATTTCGCTCGCGGGCGTCCGATCACCCTCGAGGGCCGTCAGGTCGTTGCCGTGGGCGCCGTAGCTCCCGATGGTCCAGCCGGCGTCGGCGAGTTCAGCGACCTGATCTTCGGTGAGGCGGTCGCCCTCATCGTCCTCGGAGGCACGAAGGCGAGATGGGGGAACGAACGCCGTCGCGGAGTAGCCGTACTCCTCGAGGAGGGGCATGGCCTCGCTGTAGTGGGTCTCGTAGCCGCCGTCGAACTGGAGGAGGACGGTCGGGTCGGGCTTGGGAACGAAGTGGAGGTCGTCGATCCAGGCCTCGGCCGTGCCGTCGCCGACCCAGATCGAGATGTGGATCTCGGTGATCGCGCTCAGGTCGGGGTCGCCGTTGATGTACTCGACGCCGAAGTTCACGTGACGGATGGACATGCCGTGGGTCCGCTGGCGGTAGACCACCTTGTCGCGGCTTTCGTCGTAGAGCTGAATGCCGACGTTGACCGTCGAGTGGGAGGCCACGGCCAGTCCGGGCGTGATCTCGGACATGTCGAGGGGTTCGTCGAGTTCGCGCGCGATGCGAACCTGGTCCTCGGCCTCGCTCGCCTCGAGGAGGACGGACTGGGAGCCGACGACCGAGTAGTCGGTGTAGGGGGTTGCCGACCCGGAGACGACCTGCCAGTCGGAGAGATCTTCGAAGTCGTCGAAGGTTTCGGCTTCCGTCGGCACGTCGCCGTCGCCGTTGCCCTCTCCGTTGCCGTCGCCGTTGCCGTCGCCATTCCCGTTGCCGTTGCCATCGCCGTTCCCGGTTTCGTTGCCATCCGGGTCGCTCGAGTTGCTGTCGTTTCCTCGTGGTTCGTCGGTCTCACCAAAGCCCATACAACCGCCGAGGGTCAGTGCGCCTGCCGTTGCGAGATAGGTACGTCGCTTCATTGCGCCGACAGGGGGTACGACGGGAGATGGGGATTGTTATGAACCGGTTGGCGTCACCGTAGGTCACCACTTCCGAACGGTTTCGCGGCGAACACGACCGCTCGAATCGAGCCTCTATCCGGAGAAACCGCCCGATAAAGAGGGTAGGAGGGCGTTACCGATGGCCGATCGCATGCCGACTCCCTACTCAGTGTCCGCCGAGCGCTTCTCCTTCTCGAGTACGCGGACGTGCTCGATTCGTGTGGCGGGGTACTGACCGTCTGCGTCCTTTTCGACGGCCTTGACCATGTCCCAGACGACGTTCAGCCCCGTCGTCACGCCCTCGAGGGCCTCCATCTCACAGCCAGTTTTCCCCGTCGTCTCGACGGCGACCTCGAGTTCTAGCGCCCCCGATTTGGGTTCGCCGTCGGCTGACCCGTCCCCCTTCTCTACGCTATCCTCCCCGCTCGATCCGCCCCGTTCGTCCGCACCATCCTCGTGGAATCGAAACGCCGTGTCGACGTTCGTGATCGGGATCTGGTGGCACATCGGGATCGTCTCCCAGGTGTGTTTGACCGCCTGGATCGCCCCGACGCGTGCGGTCGCGAGCACGTCGCCCTTGCTCACCTCGTCCGCGCGGATCGCCTCGAGCGTCGTTTCCTGAAGCCGGATCTCGCCGACGGCGACGGCCCGACGCCGGGTGTCGGGTTTGGCCCCCACGTCGACCATCTGGACGTCGCCGTCGTCGGTCGTGTGGGTGAGGTCGCTCGCCGTCGATTCGTTCCGGTCGGCGTCCACGCCGGTCGATCGATCTTCACTCATCGTCCCCACCCCAGATCGCCGCTGGAATCGCCTCGAGCAGGTCTGACGCGACCAGGCCGAGGTCGTGGCGACGTGCGATGCGCTCGCCAGCGTGTCCGTTGACGTACGCGGCGGCCGTCGCGGCCTCGAGGGGGTCGGCGTGTTCGAGTAAACCGGCGACGATTCCGGAGAGGAGGTCGCCAGTGCCGCCGACGGCCATCGCCGGCGTCCCCGCGCGGCTGACGCGGGTCGTCTCGCCGTCGGAGATCACGTCCGCTGCCCCCTTCGCGAGGACGACGTGGCCCAGGTCCGCCGCGAAGGTCTCAATCTCGTCCGTGACCGCCCGGAGGTCCTCGGCCTCGGGCCCGCCCATCCCCGCGAGTTCGCGTCGGTTGGGCGTACAGACCAACGTCGCCTCGGTCTCGAGGCCGGGGACGACCTCAAGGGCGTCCGCGTCGACGACGGCCGGGCCAGTGTAGGACTCGAGAAATTGTCGGGCGGCCTCGATGGTCTCCTCGGCGGTGCCCAGACCGGGCCCCAGGACGACCACGTCGTCGTGGCGCTCGGCCGTCTCGACGAGTCCTTCGACCTGGTCGGGCGTCAGCACCTCGCCCTCGTAGGGCTGGACGATCAGGTCCTCGGCGTACCCTTGGATCTCTCCGGCGACCGTATCGGGCGCGGCGACAAACGCGAGTTCCATGCCCGTCCGGAGCGCGGCCTGGGCGGCGAGCGCCGGTGCGCCGGTGTAGGGGCCACCACCGATGACGAACGCCCGGCCCGTTCGTTCGGCGGGTCGAGCGAGGTCGACGTCGCCGGGCCCGGCGAATCGCTCTGCGGCCGCCGGAATGCCGATGTCGGCGACCTCGAGCGTCGACTCGAGGCCCTCGAGCCCCGGCTTGGCGTCGTGGAAGGTGACGACGTGGTCGGCCGCGACGCCGTTGTCGGCGTGCTCGCCCGCGTCGGCGTCGAACCCGGAGGGGACGTCGACGCTCACCACCGTCGCGTCGGCCGCGTTGATCGCCCGGGCGGCCGAGGCCGCGGGTTCGCGGAGGTCGCCGCTGATCCCGGTACCGAGCATCGCGTCGACGATGACGTCACAATCGGGGAGGGAAAGCGAGCGGGAGTCGGTGACCGCCTCGACGTCGTACTCGCCTCGCTCGAGCGCCTCCCAGTTCGCCCGCGCGATGTCGGTCCCGATGGCCTCCGGTCGACCAAGCAACAGCGTCGTCACGTCGTAGTCCTCGAGGAAGCGGACGGCCACGAGGGCGTCCCCGCCGTTGTTTCCGCGGCCGGCGACCACGACGACCCGTGCGCCGGGGTCGGCGACGCGCTCGACGGCTCGAGCGACGGCGTTTCCACTGGATTCCATGAGCTGTCGGCGTGGGACGCCCAGCGCGGCGGCGTTCTCGTCGACGGCGACCATCCGTTCGCCAGTGATCATGTTCGGACCTTCGCCGGCCTGCCCGTTGAAGATTGCGGGGTTCGGGTGACGAGTCGTCGGTCACCGGAGGAAGCGGGGTTCGGCTGACGAACCGCCGGAGTCGCTGGAGAGAGCGGACTTTGGGGCGAGTCATCGGGGTCGCTTGCGGGGGCGTGATGCGACCTGCGAGACGCTTTGGTCCCTCGAGCCCTACCGTCACCTGTGAACGTCTTCTGGCTCGACGAGGACCCGCGCCTGGCAGCTCGCTATCACTGCGACAAGCACGTCAACAAGCTGTTGCTCGAGGCCGCGCAGGTGCTGTGCACGGCGGCCCGGGAGAACGGGTACGACGGCGATGACGAGTTCCTCTACGCCTCGACGCACGCGAACCACCCGGTCACGCGATGGGCGACCGAGTCGGAAGCCAACTGGCTACGCCTTCGCGAACACGCCCGGGCGCTCAACGCCGAGTTTCGCGAGCGCTACGAAAAGCGCGAGGACCACGCCAGCTGGGCCGTCGTCCAGCAAATCGATCCCGACCTGATCGACTTCCCGAGCGTAGAGCCGACCCCGCGACCACAGGCGATGCCCGAGACGTACAGACGCGACGACCCCGTCGCCGCCTACCGGGCGTACTACGCGGCCGAGAAGGCCCCCTGGGCTACCTGGGCTCACACCGAGCGACCGCCCTGGCTCGCCGAATTCGAAGCGAACGACGGGGACGCGTAACCGTCAGTACCGAATCTCGAACCCGTTCTCGCCCTGGGGCTCCTCGTACTCGACGTCGACGTCCCTGACGTCGGCCGCTGGGCTGCCCTCGTGACACCACTCGACCATCGACTCGACGGCCGCCTCAGGACCCTCGAAGACCGCCTCGACGCGGCCATCGTCGAGATTTTTGACCCAGCCGTCGACGCCCGCCTCTCGAGCCGTCTCTCTAGTCGTCGCTCGATAGTAGACGCCCTGCACCGTCCCGGAGACGAAGACGTGGGCTCGCGTACTGTCGTCGGTGCGTTCGTTCGTCATACGCGAGCAGTGGCTCGCGACGAGCAAAAAGGCACTCCCGAAAGGGGCTTGGGGTTGGAAAGGGGGGGGGGGAGGCGAGGGGGTGACTCGCGGGACACCCGACGGGCGGACATCAACGCCCGGGTAGGGTGACCCGCGTACTACAGTGGTCGACGAACAGCTACATGTGGATTCTTCCAAAATTCTTTGGGTCGTGTGAACACAGGGCGGAGGGCCGCTGTCTGGAGTTGCCGACCGGCCACGAACGGTCGTCGTCCTCGTGAGCGTGCACGCCGATCCGTCCAGGACGGTTCGACCAACCTATTTCTGCGCGTCCGTCGAAATCGACCCATGGGTATCATCGACCGGTTCGAAACCGAGTACCTCGACGTCTCGAGCAGCCGTGCGACCGTGCGCGACATCGTCGAACTCGTCGTCGGGTCGGTGGTCTTCGTCGCAATCGCCTGGTTGTTCGTTTCTACGTTCGTCGGCGACACGGCCGCGCTGGGCGTCGCGGTGATTTTCGGAGTCATCTTCACCATCACGATCCTGTCGCAGGCCTACTGGGGGCTCACCGGGCGGTCGGATTACCGCGAGGACGACGGCTGAACGCTATCTCTCGCAACCTCACTGGGTCGGAATCCCGTCCTCGGGACGTGGGTCCGGTTCGCCTGCCTTCCCCGTCTCGCGTCTGGGGACGGCCGACACCCGTCGGAAGACGGCCTCAGGGTCACGGTTCCAGTGCCAGTGCCAGCGTGTCTTCAGGACACACCACAGTTTTCGTGACGTCGACAGCGACGGCTCGGCGGTCAACACGTCGTACCCTCGAGCGCGGATGAGCGCGTGGTGTTCGGCGTACAACACGGCCGCGAGCAAGACTGGAAGCTGACAGTCCTCGGGGAGATACTCGATGCCCGCGACGCCCTCGCGATACAGCGACTCCGTCCGACGAAGTTCCTCGGCCATCGCCGTCGCGAACGAGTCGGTCAACTCGAGGCGCTCGACCTCCCCTTCGGTGACCCCGTGGGCCTCGAGCGTCTCGAGGGGCAGGTAGATGCGGTCGCGCTCGAGGACGTCCTCGCGGACGTCCCGCAGGAAGTTCGTCATCTGGAACGCCTCGCCGAGTTTGATCGCGTAGGGGAGCGCCGCTTCGGGATCCTCGGGATCCATGATCGCCGTCATCATCACGCCGACGGCGGCCGCCGACCCGCGCATGTACGCCTCGAGGTCGGCGTAGGTGTCGTACCGATCGGTGTGGATGTCGGATTTCATCGCGTCGACGAACTCGTTGACCTCGGCGTCGCTGATCCCGTATCGCTCTCGGAGGTCGCTGAAGGCGATGAGGACCGGATCGTCGGTGGGCTGATCGCCCAGCGCCTGCGCACGAAGGGTCTCGAGGCGGGCGGCCTGCCTTTCGGGTGGGACGCCCGAGGCGTCGTCGACGACCTCGTCGGCGATCCGAAAGAAGCCGTAGAGGACGTGCGTCGGCTCCCGGACGCGCCGCGGCAGGAAGCGCGTCGCGAGGTAGAACGTCTTCCCGGTTCGTCGTTGGATTTCCTTGCCGGCGTGTACGTGTTCTTGATCCATGTGAATCCCCTCGTCGAACGACTCGACACCGATCCGATACTATACTGTCCGGCAGAAGCGTACAAAAAGGGAATCCCTCACTAGGTTAAGATTCGCTCGAGAAAGTATTTGGGGGCTGGCCAGTAACGACGCTACTGTGACGCGACGCGCCCTCCAGATCATCTTCGTGGTCGCCCTGATCACCCTTGCCGGGTGTAACGGCTTCGCCGCCGCCCCGTTCGAAGACTCGAGTCCCGACCGCGAGGCCTACGGCGTCGACGAGCCGCTGGATCCCGAGGAGATTGAAACCGAGTTCGACGAGGACGTTCCGCCTGGCATCCCGAGCGACGAGACCGGATCGATCGACACTGGACCGTTATCACAGGCTCACTCCGAAGCGATCCGGGGAACGACCTATCGCCAGCACATCCGAAGCGTCGTTACTCTCGAGAACGGGACGACACTGATCGACAATCGCGCTTCGCTGGCGGCTAACCCCGCAGTGGGCATCTTCCACGCCACGGAACGCTTCGAGGGCCGATTTCCGACGCAGCATCCTCCATCGAGAGCCCGCGCCGACGTGCCTCTGGACGGGCTGACGGCGGCCGAACAGTGGATCAACCACTCCGAGTCGGAACAGGTTGGCGTGTACGAGTACGAGAACGGGTCGACGCGTTACGCCCAGACGATGGTCGGGTTCGTCGGTTACTACTCCACCCAGCAATCCATGATCCACTTCGCCGAGAACGTCTCCGTACAGCGATTCCAGGACGACGGTGATCGCTACTACCGGCTCTCCTCGGAGACGCCCCGGAACAACAACTACCTTGAGGACGAGCCCTTCGAATTCGAAGCCTACGTGACCAGCGAGGGCGTCATCGTCTACGCCAGCCTCGAAGGAACGATGCGCCTCGAGGACTCGCCGCTCGCCCAACGATTCGACGGGGGAGAACGAGAAGGTCGGACGATCACTGTCCAGCAAGTCGCCACGACGACGGACATCAACGAGACGGACCTCGAGGAACCGGATTGGGTCGAGACGGCGCGAGAGGAGGCACCCGATCGGGAAGACAGGCTCGAACCCGGTGATGCCGAAAGCGAATCGGTAGAACGGGACGGCGAAGAGAGCGACGAGTCCCCCGATACCGCCACTGAGGGCTAGCTCGAACTCGAGCAGAGCGCCGACCTAACAGCACTGACGACTGACGCTCGAGCGTCTTGTCTATACCTCGTCCTCGAGCAACTCCTCGGCCAGCATCGGCAGGAACGTCCCGATGTCGGTGACCATCCCGATCGCCTGGGCGCTCCCGCGGTCGAGCAACTGGGTCACGGTCGCGGGGTTGATGTCGACGCAGACGGTCTTCGTCGTCGACGGCAGGCAGTTGCCGACGGCCACCGAGTGGAGGAGCGTCGAGAGCATCAGGACGAGGTCGGCCTGCTGGGCCTGCTCTCGGATCGCGTCCTGGGCCTCGATCGAGTCCGTGATCGTGTCCGGGAGCGGGCCGTCGTCTCGGATCGACCCCGCGAGCACGTACGGGACGTCGTTGGCAACGCACTCGTACATGACGCCGCTGTCGACGATGCCCGCGTCGACGGCCGCCTCGATTCCCCCGGCGCGGCCGATCTCGCTGATCGTGTAGATGTGGTGCTTGTGCCCCTTCCGCGGGTGCTCGAGCGTCTCCGTGTCGACGCCGAGTGAGGTCCCGTACAGGTCGCGCTCGATGTCGTGGACCGCGAACCCGTTGCCCGCACTCAGCGCGTCGATGTAACCTTCGCGTACGAGATCGGCGAGGGCCTCCCGCCCTCCGGCGTGGACGATGGCGGGGCCACAGACAACCAGGACGTTGCCGTCGCTCTCGGCCACGTCGCGCATCTCGTCGGCGATCTCCTCGATCAGGGACTTCGAGGGGCGCTCGCTCGAGACGCCACCCTGCATGAACCCGAAGGCGCTGCCTTTCCCGCGCGGGCGTTCCGGGGGGTCGACGCGAATGCCGGTCTCCCCCGTGACGACGAGGTCGCTCTCCTCGATGGCGTTGAGGACGCGCGTCCGGACGCGCACCTCGTCGGCCTCGTCCTCGGCGCGGGAGACGACCAGCGCGCAGTCCATCTCGACGTTCTCGACGGGGATCCACTCGCCGTCGACGCGGACCTCGGTCGGGTGGTTCGTCGTCGAGTAGAAGTCGATCGGTACCACCTGGTCGGCGGGCGCCGCCTCGAGCGTCGCGTCGCGCGGATCGGCGACGGTCGCGCCGTTCTGGTTGAGTTCGTGGAGGATCGCCCGGAGATCCGCCTCGCTTTCGGCGCTGACGGCCATCCGGCAATAGGACTCCGCGTGTTTGTGTCGGCCCACCTCGAACGCCTCGACGTCGAACTCGCCACCGAGGTCCATCACGGCCCCGAAACACCGGGCCATCGTCCCGGAGTCGATAATGTGCCCCTCGAGTTCGACGGTACGACTGACGGTCATTGGTCGGTCTTGGTTCCGGAGGACCGTGAATCTGTGTTTGACATCCTCCCCGCGCTAAAGCGCAAGAATTCCACCGTGGGTGTTCGGCTACGCCGATTCCCCGGCGGTAACTTGCGGGTGTGTATGCTCCTCGTTGGGACGGTGAGCGCGTGGTGACGCCGACCATCGGTGGTCGTCCCACTTGAGGCATACGGGCCGTGCCATCGGCCATGGTACGTTTCCTTCGTGCCGTCGGAGGAACGTCTCCGACGCCGTGAGGTCCGCGTGGCCCTCGAAGCCACACGGACAGGTGAGCGTGTCTTTGTGTCGAGTTGTGTCCTCCGTTGAGCCGCACTGGGGACACGTCTGCGAGGTCCACGCTTCGGGGCGGACTTCGACGACGATGCCGTACTCCTCGGCGGTACACGCCAGCCGGTCGATAAACGCGCGGAACGCCCAGAAGTTGTGCGTCTTCTGGTTCGCCCGCACCGACCAGTGCGTTTCCAGTACGTCGGTGAGGTCGCCGACGTACACGGTGGAAACACCTTCCCCGTGCAATCGATCGAAGAGGTCGCGGGCAAGTGCGTCCATGGCGTGGTCGCGTCGTCGCGTCCGTCGGCGGTACAGCCGTCGAATCCGCTTCGACGTGTACCGGCCCTCTTCGCGCTTCACCTTCGATTGGTGGTCCGCGATTCGGCGGGTCGTCTCGCGGAACCGCTTGAATAGGTTGCGCCCCTCGTAGAGATACTGCTGGCCGGTCGTGGTTGTACAGGCGACGATGTTGTTTGCGCCAATATCCAGAGCAGCCGTCTCGTCGGCTAATGGTGAGTCCTGTCGAGAAACATCCGTGGTGACAGGTTGAATGGCCCTGAATTGGCCGCTTAACTCGTCGTAGTACAGTTCCAACCGGCCTTGGTCGTCCGACCACTTCGGCTTCCCACGAACGCCGAGTGTGAGGCGTTCGCGGTAGCCCATGTCGTACTCATCCTTGAGGTCGCTGCCGACCGGGATTTCGATGGTCGAACGGTCGCCCCACCGGAGCGTGTACTGGTCGTTGCGAATATACGTCCGCAACTCCCGCCCTTCTTCCTCGTTGCCCCAGTACCCCGGCAGGCCGTTGGCTTCCCCCTTCTCTTTCAGGGCAAAGAACGACCGCCACGCTTCGGTGTTCTTGCGAATCACCTGTTGGGCGGTGGCACTTCCGAGGACACCGACGTACTGTTTGCGGTAGTCCTCGGTATCCCACACCGACTTGTCGATGTCGGGGCCGGTGAAGTTCTGCCGGCGCTGGTAGGTGATTTGGTTCCACAGCGAGGCAGAGGCGTCCAACAGCCTGTGAAGCAGTTCTTCGTCGGCGTCGGAGCGCGGGACGACGGTAAAGGAGTTAACGCGCCTCATGCAGTCCACCTCCCGTCTTGCTTGTCCTTCTGCTCGCGGATGTACTGCTTAACGGCGTCTTTCGAGACGCTGCCGGCAGTCCCGACATAGTACGAGCGCGTCCACTTGATACGGTCGTTGGACCGCTCATTGTACCACCGGGCGGAAATTCCCTTCACCCAGTTGACGATGAGTGACGGGGCGTTCTTCGGCGGACTGCCGATGAAGAGGTGGACGTGGTCAGGCATGATTTCGGCTTCGACCAGTTCGAGGTCTTTGTCGTCGCAGATTTCCTCGAAGATGGAGTGAAGCCGGTCGGCGGCGGCACCCGTGAGACGCTGCTCCCGGTACTTCGGGATGAATACTACGTGGTAGTAGAGGTCATAGACTGCGTGACGGGTGCTCTTCACCATGCATGTATACCATAGTTAGCATGGGCGGTAAGTGCTCCGGTCGAACCCCAGCCCTGCCATCGTTGGTGGACTGTGTGGCCGGAGTGTCCGGCTGACCCCACCCAGAAGGGCAAGGCTTGCACTCGAAAACCCTGTCATTCATTTGCTGTGCATGCTAACCCGGGTGATTCACTCGCCGTCCACGCTGACCCGGATTCGGCTTTACCCTCCTATCACCGACTCGAGCGCCCGTTCCCCGCCGTCCTGGAGGTTGTAGTCGACGACTACCAAAGTCAGGCGAGGGCGAAGGTCGCCCATGGTCTCGGACCGCGAACTGGTCGACAAGTGGCGAACGCACGTGTTTCGACCCGCAGCCGACGAGGTCAGGGCGCTCCTCGAGCGGTTCCCCGACCGCCGGTCGCTCACCGTCCCGTTCGACCGCTGCGGGACCGACTACCGCTTTTCGGCGCCGCTACTCGAGCAACCCGACCGGACTCTCGAGGCCGGACGGGCGGCCCTCGGCGAGTTCGCCGAGGAACTCGGGGCGAGGGAGGGACGGATTCACCCGGATGACCGGGTCTACCTGCGGGTGACCGGGGCCCCGACGAGCGTCCGCCACTCGCTGTCGGACCTCGGCACGGAGCACCTCAATCGACTCGTGACCGTCGAGGGGACCGTCGCCGACGTGGACGCACCCGGTCCGCGGGTCGCCGTCGCCGGCTTCCGCTGTGACCACTGCGAGGAACTCGTCTCGGTCCGCCAGCCGGGACGATTCTTGCGTCGACCGGGTCGCTGTCGCCACTGCAATGCCAACGGGCCGTTCACGCTCGAGCCGGATCGAGCGACCTGCGTCGACGCCCAGACCATCGCCATCAGCGACGACGACCGGACGCTCGCCGTCGAACTCGAACACGACCTCGTTGACGCCTTCTCGATCGGCGAGGAAATCGAACTCGTCGCCATCCCCAGGGCACGACTCGACGGCGAGACGACGACCGGCACGCTCGAACTCGAGGCCGTGAGTGCCGATCCCGAGAACGAAAACCCGGTGCCAGCGCCCTGAACGCAAGAGCAGAACGGATTTACGTCGCGGGCCACTTGGCTCGACTATGGATTACGAAGCGAGCCTCGAGCGCGCGATGGAGAACGTCCCCGATATCGGCGGGGACGATGACCGACTGCAGATTCCCGACGCCCAGCCCCAGAAGGACGGTGCCTTCACCCGGTTTACTAACCTCGGCGAGATCGCGGACGTCCTCTCGCGAGAGACCGACCACTTACACCGATTCGTCCAGCGCGAACTCGGGACGAACGGGAAACTGGCCGACGGTCGCGGCCGGTACAACGGTTCGTTCTCCGGCCAGGACTTCGACGCCGCAATCGACGCCTACGTCGAGGAGTACGTCCGCTGTTCGGAGTGTGGCCTCCCCGACACGCGACTCGTCCGTGAGGACCGCACCCCGATGCTCCGGTGTGACGCCTGCGGGGCGTTCCGCCCGGTCACGAAGCGCTCCTCGAGCGCCCAGCAACAGACCCAGCGCGAGGCCGTCGAGGAAGGCCAGACCTACACCGTCGAGATTACCGGCACGGGTCGCAAAGGCGACGGAGTCGCGGAGAAAGGCGAGTACACAATCTTCGTTCCCGGCGCGAGCGAGGGCGACGTCGTCGACATCTACATCAAGAACATCTCGGGCAACCTGGCGTTCGCTCGCATCGACTGAGTTCGTTCGCTTCCACGTCCGGTCCGTTTTCGGTCCGTTCTTTCGGAACTCCAGCCGGTGGTCTCATCGACAATCTACCAATATGTATACCCCTCCAGATATTGATCTACTGCATCTCTTCTCTGTATCCAGCACGCTCCTCTCGACAGCACCGTGAGAGTTCGGTTAGGACCTGCTAACGGACACCTGTCAGCGTCTCACCGACTGGAATCGGTGCTGGAATTCTGCTGCGCCACGTCGGTGCGCGTCAGCCAAACGGACAGCGACCGACTACCTCGAACGAGCACTCACCAAACGCGTAGAGGTTCCCGTAGTTCGAGACGACAAAGACGAGGTCGGAGGTAACCGCCGGGGTCCCCATATCGGCGCCTTCGTTGCGCCCCATCTCCACGTGACCGAGTTCCTCGCCCGTTGCCGCGTCGACGACGAACAGCTGGCCGTACACCGTATCACGCTGGAACCAGCCCGGGACGTAGACTGCGTCACCAGAAACGACGGCGTGGAGACGAGTTCGACCTGCGGTTCGTCCGGCGCGGGCTCCCCTTCGCCGCCAGCGTCGCCACCGAAGCGCCACACCCGCTTGCCCGTCTCGAGACGGCGGGCCTCGAAGCCGAAGTTCGCGACGTGATAGATCAACCCGTCAGCGACGGTGAATTGTGCGTCCGGCCAGCGGGACCCGATTGACTGCTGCCAGCGAAGCGAGCGGTCACGACGGTCCATCGCAACGAGCGCGTACTCGTCGTCACGCCGGAGCGGCACGAGTAGCAGGTCGTCGACGACGGTCGGGGTTCCATTGATGGGTCCCTCCCAGCGCCAGCGTTCCGCACCCGTCGCCACGTCGAGTGCGACGAGGCCGTCACCGAGGAACGGAACGTAAACGACGTCGTCGGTCCCGACCAGTTGCCACATCATGGCCCACTCGGGGAACGGGACGCTCCAGCGTTTGTCCCCGGTCGCGGGATCGATGCCGTAGACGACTTCCTCTTGATGGGCTTCGACGAGTGTGCCGTACGTCCCCGTCACGACACCATCATCGGTAACGACGGGCGTGACGACATCGGGCCGTTGCTGGCCACGATAAAGATTCTCGAAGGTCCACTGAATCTCCCCGTCGGTGGTGAGCATCGTCAACCCGGGCCTGGTCTGGAGGAACAACCGGTTCCCGTCGACGACCGTCGAGTCCGAGTGGTAGAAGTAGTGGAACTCGTCGGTCCGGAAGAGTTCGGTCGTCCATCGGGAATCGCCGGTCGCCGCGTCGAACGCCTCGACCCACGCACCGCCACGTTCGTTACGTCGAGACTCCTGTGCATAGGCGAAGTAAAGCACGCCGTCGTCGACGACCGGAGAGGGATTGACCACCCCGCTTCTCGGTCGCTCCCGGTGCCAGACGGTGTGGAGGTCCGTCGTTGGACCCTCCGTCGTCGAGTGCCCGGTATGGGCGTTAGTCAGCGTTCGTCTGGGCCACGAGCCGTCGGCGGTCGGTTTCTCGGTCGAGATACACCCCGCGAGTGCACCGACCCCGGCAGTACACGCTGCGAGAACCGACCGGCGGGTGGAGGGCATTGGTACAAAAATCACAGTGTTGTAAAATATAGTCTTCGGTCATCCATCACGAACGGTAGCGGGAACGATGTCCTATCCACCGTGAGGTGCCTGTTGGAGCCTGCTACCACAAGTCCAGAACTGCGAGGTGGCGACGCAGATATCCAACCGGATGCTGAATACATCTCTCTATCGGTAAACAACGAGAGAATCCAGCCCGAGAGGGCGGGCGTGAATCGTGTCACTCACTGTGATCGGCATGGGTCGAGTGAAACGTCTCAGCGTGTCTCGAGCTTCGATTACGTGACTCGAGACTCGAGTTCGCCCTGAACGTCGCTGTGTTCCTCCGGAATTCATCCGATCGGTCGAGGATGCTAGCGAAACTGGCTCTAAAACGAAAATCGATTCCCTGTTTAGTAGAACCGTCGGTAGGCCACGAACAGACCACCGATGACAGCGACGCCGGCGATGCCTGCTGCGGCGGCAGCGGTTGTCGAAATCGGGAGCAGCGAGTCGTCGTCCTCACCCTCCTCGAGGAACGAGCGGACCTCGTCTTCGTTGATCGAGGGGAACTCGCGGTCCCACTCACCGGGCTGGTGGACGGTCGTGTCCTCGCCGACCTGGCGCTGCTCGCGAACTTCGGCCTCGTCGGCGTCCTCGCCGACGAATCCTTCGACGGTGACGTACATCGTCGTCGTCGCGTTCTCGGTCTCGCCGTGGACCGCCGTGACCGTGAGGCCATCCTCGGTCTCGAAGGGAACGCCCTCGAGTTCGGTCATGTTGCCGAACGCCGCGGCCGTCTCGAACTCGGCTTCCTCCTCGGTGATGGACATCGTCGCTCTGGCCGTCTCGAACTCGGCAGCGCGGAAGTTCTCGATGGCTTCGGTGAACTCGTCACCGATCATCGGATCCTCCTCGGCCATTCGCTCGTACTCATCGAGGATTCGCTCGAGCAACGCGTCGTCCTCGGCGGCGTAGTCGTACTCGACGGTAACGTCGCCGTCGACAGTCTCGGCCTCGAAGGAAAGCGTCGTCTCCGCGATGAACTGCTCGACGTCGCGCTCTTCGAGTTCGTCGACGTAGTCGCCCCAGTTCTCGGTGTCGACCGAGGAACTGAACTGCACGCTCGTCTCGTTCGGCGCCTGGGTCATCGAGAGGTCGTACTCGGTCGTCTGCACGAGGTCGGCTTCCTTCTGGGCCTCGATCATCTGTCGGGCCTCGTCAAACTGGTCGGCGAGTTCGTCGTCGACGTCGTCGAGGGATTCGGCGATCTCGATGACGCCCAGCACGACCTGGTCGTAGTTGTGGATCTCGGCGTCCCAGTCCATGACGACCGCGGATCCGTCGGTCTCGACCGAGAACTGGAGTTCCTCGATCTGTAGCTCGGCAAGGCGGTCGGCGATCGCTCGCGCCTCGGTCTCGTCGAGGTCGAGTTCGGGGTCGTTCTGCAACTGCATCGCGATCATGTCCGAGACCTGGTCGCTGATGCCGGTGAACGTAACCGAGTACTCGAGGTCGACCGTCGGCGACTCGCCGCTGTCGTCGTAGCTGTAGGACTCGAGCGTCAGGTCGTACTCCCCGCCGAAGTTCATTGCGACGCTCTGGAACTGGCGGTCGAGGGCGGCGCGTGCGTCCTCCTCGGTGGCCCAGTTGTTCTGTTCGTACTCGCTGAGCGCTCGCGTCTCGCTCACCGAGAGATCGTACTGGTCGTCGCTCTGGGTGAGCGTCATGTCGATGGCGGTGTCATCCGACGCAATGAGGGTTTCTTCTTCGACGGTCATCGTCCCGGACGACGTGAGCGTGGTCGCAGTAGTCTTCGTCTGTGCGGAGATCTCGACGCTCTCTTCCTCCTCGACGACGTTACTCTCGTTGATCACCATCGCGAGGTCGGCGTTCGCCGAGTAAGTCGTTCGGGACTGCTCGAGGTCGACGTCGGCGCTGAACTCGTCGTAGGCGTCGACGTCTCGGAACGTGAGGTCGGCCGCACTCGTGACTGACTCGGGGGACATCCGGAACGAGGCGTCCCCGACCACGCCGAGTTCCTCGCTGACGTTCTCGTCCATCTCGGTAAAGTCGGCGCCGTAGAGGGCGTGCATGAGTCCCGTCTGGGTCTCGATACCAAACGTACCGGAGACGGCCTCTGCGTCGGAGTCGTTGGAGGCCTCCTCGTAGACGAGGACGGCGTCGCCGTTCTCAGAGACGTAGACTTCGTCCGCTTCGTCGGGGTCCGCATCGAATTCTTCCTGCGTCGACGCGCCTGTAGACTGCGTCGCCGCGATCGCCGTCGCTCCCAGACTCGCGACGAGAAAGAGCGACAGCACTAGTGCACCAATTTGTTTCTTGCGCATCATACCTACTGGTAAGGTGGACACTTCATACGCATAATAGTTTCTGTGTCCGTTTGTTAGCAGACAACAATATTTGCCAGCGAAGACCGACGACGATCCGTCGGGCTTTTGGCCGCTGACGCCCCATTCGCGAGTAACACCCGTGGCCCGCTATCACATCGAAACCTACGGCTGCACGTCGAATCGCGGCGAGAGTCGCGAGATCGAGCGGCGCCTCCGTGATGCGGGTCACTATCGCGTTGACGGCCCGGAGACGGCCGACGTCGCCATCCTCAACACCTGCACCGTCGTCGAGAAGACCGAGCGAAACATGCTCGAGCGAGCCACGGAACTGAGCGAGGATACCGCCGACCTGTTCGTCACCGGCTGTATGGCGCTCGCCCAGGGCGAGGAGTTCGCCGGCCTCGACGCACAGGTCCTCCACTGGGACGAGGTTCCGACCGCGGTCACCAACGGCGAGTGCCCGACGACAACGCCCGACGCCGAGCCGATCCTCGACGGCGTTATCGGCATCCTCCCCATCGCGCGTGGCTGTATGTCCGACTGCTCGTACTGCATCACGAAGCACGCAACGGGCAAGATCGAGTCGCCGCCGATCGAGGAGAACGTCGAGAAGGCACGCGCGCTCGTCCACGCGGGGGCGAAAGAACTCCGAATCACCGGCCAGGACACCGGTGTCTACGGCTGGGACACCGGCGAACGCAAACTGCACGAACTCCTTAAGCGCATCTGTGCCATCGACGGAGACTTTCGCGTGCGCGTCGGGATGGCCAACCCGAAGGGCGTCCACGGCATTCGCGAGGAACTCGCCGACGTCTTCGCGACGAACGACGAACTCTACGACTTCCTGCACGCGCCGGTGCAGTCGGGCAGCGACGACGTCCTCGGCGACATGCGCCGCCAGCACCAGGTCAGCGAGTACCTCGAGGTCGTCGAAACCTTCGACGACGCGCTCGGCTACTGGACGCTCTCGACGGACTTCATCGTCGGTTTCCCGACCGAGACCGACCACGACCACGAGCAGTCGATGGCCCTCCTGCGGGAGACCCGGCCCGAGAAGATCAACGTCACGCGCTTCTCGAAGCGACCCGGCACTGACGCCGCCGAGATGAAGGGCCTCGGCGGCACGATCAAGAAGGAGCGTTCGAAGGCGATGTCCAAACTCAAACTCGAGATCGTCGGTGCCGCCTACGAGGAGATGGTCGGCGACACTCGTGAGGATGTCCTGGTCGTCGAGGAGGGGACGGGCGACTCGGTGAAGTGTCGCGATTCGGCGTACCGACAGCTCATCGTCCGCAACGCTAGCGAGTACGGCCTCGAGCCCGGACAGTTCGTCGACCTCGAGGTGACGAGCGCGAACACGGTGTACGCGTTCGCCGAACCGGTCTGAGTCCGTACGGGCAGGCTCACTTTTCGGTAATTCTAGGGCTTCGCTTCGAAGACCAGACTGGTCGGCGTCTCTGCCGCGCGGCGAAAGCGCGTAAACCCGCCCTCGGTGACGACGTCGCGAGTCTGCTCTTCACCCGCCTGGGCGCCGAGACCGTAGCCGACGTCCTGACTGAGCGAATTCGGCGTACAGGCCACCGTCGAGATCGCGTACGCGAGACGGCCGAATGGCGTGAGGTTATCTTCGACGTCGTCCTCGGCGTAGGGTTCGACGATCATCCACGCACCGTCGTCGGTGAGCGTCTCCCTGACGTGGGCCGCCACGCCGACGGGATCGCCCATGTCGTGGAAGCAGTTGAACATCGTTACCAGATCGTAGTCCGTTCCGTTGTACTCCCGCGCGGTCGCCACCTCGAAATCGACGCGATCGGCGACGTTCGCCGCTTCCGCCCGCTCGCGCGCTACCGCTATCGAGGCTTCGTGGTAGTCGATGCCGACGACCCTCGAGTCGGGGTACGCTTCGGCCATGCGGATCGTCGGTGCGCCGTGTCCACAGCCAATGTCGGCGATCCGTCCACCCACTTTCAACGCTGGATCTACCCCGTCGAGCGCCTCGATCCAGTCGAGCAGAAAGGCCCCGTAGGACGGGCCGAAGAAGCGTTCGGTGCCGTGAAACACGTCCTCGTCGTGTTCGTGCCAGCCGATGCCCTCGCCCGTTCGAAACGCCTCGGTAAGGTCGGGTTCGATCTTGGCTACCGACGTGACTAGCTGGAAGGCGCCCGGCATGAACACTGGACTCTCCCTGTTGGCTAACACGTACGCCTGCTCGGGAGAGAGATCGTAGCGGTCGGTCTCGGGGTCGTAGGTCACGTACCCGCCGGCGGCCTGCGAGCGCAGCCATTCGCGGACGTAGCGCTCCGCGGTATCCGTTTTTTCTGCTACCTCGGTGGACGTGAGCGGCCCAGCGTCGTCCAGTGTCGTATAGAGATTGAGTTCGTCGCCGATGACGGCGAGCGCGGCGTGGACCGTCGCGCCGAGGTCGACGAGCGACGTCTCCACGAGTTCGTTGAGTTGCTGTTCGTTGATCGGATCCGCTTCTGCTCGGGTTTCTGTTGTCATTGTCTCATTTCCGTCGCTACACGATTTTCAGGTATTCACTCCGGAGTTCCTCGACCGCGTAGTCCTTCCCGTGGACGTCGCGCATGTGCGTTTTCGCTAATTCGATCGTTTCTTCCTCGTTTTCCGACTGAATAATGAACCGGCAATCGCCGACTGCCGATTCGCAATCCAGCCTGTGGGCCTGTGCCATTTCTGTACCCCCGGATACACCATCAACCACGACCGGAATAAGTGTAATTAGAACGATATTTCTATTGGAATGCTGATCGAACTGTGATTCTATAACTAATATGATGTCTTGTCCCGAACTCGATGGAACACGGGTACGATCTTCTCGGCGACTCTCGAGGCCCTTCGAGGACCCGATACTGTGCTGTATGCTAACGTGAGGAAACGTCTTTACCGTCGTTCGCGTGGTTTCTGTATGGACTCCTCAATTCCGAGCGAAACAGCGGAGTCAACTCAATCCACCGGAGACGAGGCGTTCCAGCTCCTCTCGGACGAGACCAGACTAGCCGTATTACAGGTTCTCTGGGAATCACACGACCCCGCAAACGAGACGCCGATGCGGTTCGCCGAACTTCGCCAACGCATCGGCGTCGAGGATCCCGGCCGTCTCAACTACCACTTGAACAAGCTCACGGGTTACTTCGTACGGCGGACTGAAGATGGATACGAACTTAGGGATTCGGGAAAGCGGATCGTCAGAATGCTCCTTTCCGGCACCGCGATCGACGATCCGGAGATCGAGCCCGTTGCGGTGGATATCTCGTGTTGGTACTGCGGAGGGAAACCTGAGTGGAGCTACCGGGATGGGTGGCGATACCTGGAATGTACCGACTGCGACGCCCGGTGCGTCGATACCTTCTCGCCCGGCGTCATCAGCAAAAACGAGTTCCCACCGTCGGGGTTACGGAATCGCACGCCAAACGAAATCAACGAAGCCGACCGGATCTGGGGTACGCATCGACGAGCGTCCGTCATAGACGGCGTCTGTCCGGAGTGTGCGAGCGATATGCCTGTCACCGCGGTCGATATCTGCGACGATCATCACCCCGATTGGAACGAGTACCAGTTCTGCGAGGGTTGCAGGTCGCTCTTTTGGATGCTCGTCTCGCACGTCTGTGAGGGGTGTAAATATCGGTGGCGGATGCCGACGTTGTTCTACCCGTCGAGACAGCCGGCAGTGACCGCGTTCTATTACGAGCACGGCATCGAGTTCGACCTCGCCACGTACGAACAGCGCGCACTCCTCCTCGATTTCGAAGAGGAACTCCTCTCGGAGGATCCGCTTCGTATCGGCATCTCGATTCCATTGAAGGACGAAGCACTGCGGGTGACGTACGATGAACGGATGGAGGTGGTGGATGTAAATCGGCGGGGACGAATCCATTGACTCAACGGTTGCCTGCTCGACGGAACATTCGCTGGGTGGGGCTCTATGGTACTCGCGCTGCTAGAACGCCCGACCGTGCAGTAGGAGGGTCACGACAATGGATAGTATCAATCCGGCGACAGGCGAGGTGATTGAAACGTACGACGATCACACTGCGGACGACGTCGATTCCATCCTCGACGAATCGGCGGCGGTTACGAGCGATTGGGCGGAGACGCCCATCACCGATCGACAGCAGTTACTCGAGCGAGCGGCCGACGTCCTGCGCGATAACGAGGACGAGTACGCCGAGTTGATCACCCACGAGATGGGGAAACCCATCTCCGAATCCCGGGCGGAAGTCGAGAAGTGTGCCTGGGTCTGTGAGTACTACGCCGAACGGGCGGGCGAGTTCCTCGCCGATCGGGTTATCGGGAGCGAACCAAACGCGCGGACGTTCGTCTCCTACGAACCGCTCGGCGCGGTGCTCGCGGTGATGCCCTGGAACTTCCCGTTCTGGCAGGTGTTCCGGTTCGCCGCGCCCCATCTCACGGCGGGGAACGTTGGCCTGCTGAAACACGCCTCGAACGTACCGGGCTGCGCGCTGGCGATCGAGGACGTCTTCCGGGAGGCTGGCTACCCGGAGGGCGTCTTCTCGACGCTACTGGTCGACTCCGAAAAGATGGAGGACGTGATCCGGGACGACCGCCTCGACGCGCTGACGCTCACCGGGAGCGAGGGCGCGGGTCGGACCGTCGCCGAACAGGCCGGGAACGAGTTGAAGAAGCACGTCCTCGAACTCGGCGGGAGCGACCCGTTCGTCGTGTGCGAAGACGCCGACCTCGACGCGGCGGCTGAGACCGGCGTCGCGGCGCGGACGATCAACTCCGGCCAGTCCTGCATCGCGGCCAAGCGGTTCATCGTCGTCGACGCCGTCTACGAGGATTTCCTCGACCAGTTCGTCCAGGAGATGGAGGCGCTCGAGGTAGGTGACCCGACGGACTCGGATACCGAGGTCGGCCCGCAGGCCCGCGAGGACCTCGTGGAGGACCTCCACGAGCAGGTCGAAGCGAGCGTCGACGCCGGCGCCGACCTCGCGTGTGGCGGCGGCCCGATGGATCGCGAGGGCTGGTACTACCCACCGACGGTGCTCGCGGAACCGCCGATGGACAGTCCAGCGGCGACCGAGGAAGTGTTCGGCCCGGTCGCGGCGGTCTTCCGCGCCGAGGACGAGGCCGACGCGATCGAGATGGCCAACGACACCCACTACGGACTCGGCGCCTCGATATGGACCGCTGACCTCGAGCGCGGCGAGGGACTCGCCCGCGAGATCGACGCTGGCTGCGTGTTCGTCAACGAACTCGTCAAGTCCGATCCACGGGTGCCCTTCGGTGGCGTGAAAGCGTCGGGATACGGCCGGGAACTCGGGAAGGAAGGGATCCACGAGTTCGTCAATCGAAAGACCGTGTGGGTCCAGTCACCTGGTGACGAAGACGATGCGGTTCCCACGGAGTGAGACCCGTGACCACTGCATCCGACCTGCTCGTGGCCTGCCTCGAGGCGGAGGGCGTCGAGCACGTCTTCGGCCTTCCCGGTGAAGAAATCGAGGACCTCCTGTTCTCGCTCCGGGAGTCGTCGATCACGTTCGTCCCGACTCGCCACGAACAGGGCGCGGCGTTCATGGCCGACGTACACGGCCGATTGACTGGCGAGGCGGGCGTCTGCCTCTCGACGCTCGGGCCAGGCGCGACCAACCTCGTCACCGGGGTCGCGGACGCTCACCTCGACAAGAGCCCGGTCGTCGCGATCACCGGACAGGGGGGCCGGGAACGGCTCCACAAGGAGAGCCATCAGGCGCTCGAGGTGGTCGACATCTTCGAGCCGATCGTCAAGTGGAACGCTCAGCTGACCGCCCCGGAGATCGTCCCCGAATCGATCCGAAAGGCGTTCAAGCTCGCCGAGTACGAGAAGCCGGGAGCGACCCACCTCGAGTTCCCGGAGGACGTCGCCGGCGAAACCATCGACGCCAGTCCGATCCCTCAGCGCGATCAGGTGCGTCGACCCGACCCGGACACCGAATCGGCGGCACGAGCGGCCCGGACGATCGAGGCAGCCGAACGGCCGATCCTCCTCGCCGGTAACGGTGCGGTACGGACCCGTGCCTCCGACCGGTTGCGTGCGTTCGTCGATCGCCTCGACATTCCGGTCGTCGCGACGTACATGGGGAAGGGAGCGATCTCCGACCGCGACCCAGCGTCGCTCCTGACGCTCGACTCCGGCCCGGACGAGGAGGCCGCCCGTGCCATCGAACTGGCCGACTGCGTCGTCGCCGTCGGCTACGACATCGCCGAACACGACCCGGCGGCGTGGAACCCCGACCTCGAGACGGCGGTCGTCCACGTCGATCACGAACCCGCGGAGGTGTACCGTCACTACAACCCCGAGGTGGAGATCGTCGCCGACGTCGGCGCATCCCTCGAGGCGATCGGTGAGAATCTTTCTGCGGGCGCCTGCTCGCTGTGGTGTGCCGACCGACACGACCGGATCCTCGAGCACGTTTCCGCGCCACCGGAGGCGGACGACCCTGTCACCGTCAGGAATGTACTCCCCCTGCTTCGCGAGGCGATGGCCGACGAAGACGTACTGGTCTCGGACGTGGGGAACCACAAGCTCGCGATTGCACAGAATTACCCGACCTACGAGCCCAATACCTGCGTCATCTCCAACGGCCTGGCGAGCATGGGTATTGCCGTACCGGGCGCGCTCGCGGCCGACCTCGCCGTGGACGCGAACGTGGTCGCCGCGACTGGCGACGGCGGTTTCCTGATGAACGCGGCAGAGATCGAGACCGCGACGCGCCTCGGCTGTGCGTTCACCATCGTCGTGTTCACCGACGACGATTACGGACTCATCTCCGCACAACAGGTCGACCATCGGGGGGAATCGACCGGAACGACGCTCTCCAACCCCGACTTCGTCGCCTTCGCCGAGAGCTTCGGGATCGACGCCCGTCGCCCCGAGACGTGGGACGAAATCGATCGGGCGCTCTCGGAAGCGGTCTCCTCTGACGACCTGACCCTGATCGAGGTGCGTCTGGACGCGTTACGGTCGGACTCAAGCGGGTGATCGTCGCCTGCGAAAACGCTCGAGGCGGCTACTCGAACGCGAATCGAACCGCGTTCGAATCGTCCGGGACCTGCGCGCCCTCCTGGGCGGCGAAGGCCTCGTGAACGAGGGCGTACGTCTCCTCGAGCGCCTCGACGATGACCGTGGTATCGCTCAGGACGGGCATGAAGTTCGTGTCGCCCTGCCACCGCGGGACGACGTGGGTGTGCAGGTGATCGCCGATCGAGCCACCCGCCCCTTCGCCAAGGTTTAGCCCGGCGTTGAATCCGTCCGGTTCGAGGGCAGTCTCGAGGGCGTCGAACGTGCGCTGTTTCAGGCGGGCGTGGTCGAGCAGTTCCTCGTCCGTGAGTTCGGTGTAGTCGCCGGTGTGGCGGTGAGGGATCACCATGACGTGTCCGGGATTGTACGGGGCGTTGTTCAGCAACACGAAGGCGTGGTCGCTCCGGGCGACGAGTTGGTTCTCCCGCTCGTCTTCCCACTCGGGAAGTTCACAGAAGACGCACTCCTCGACGTTCGGATTTTGCTCCTCGCGCCTGATCCACTCGATTCGCCACGGCGCAAAGATCCGGTCCATACGGGTTCCACTCGAGACGAACTGAAAGAGGTGTCGAGAGGTGGTGCGAACGGTGAGCAGCGCGAAGACAGACGGGCTCGATTCCGCTATTGTGGCGTGTTGGCCGTTCTCACGGCCCTTGTCGATAATCCAAACTAACATTTCTGTCACGACTTTCAGGAAATCGTGAAATAATCGCTGAGCAATGAGTTTGAACTGTCTAAAACCGTCTCGGGCCTGCTTATGGTCTGTATAATCCCCTGCTTGCGGTTTTCTCGACTCAGGATCCGAAATGAAACTGGGTTTTAATACTACTCTAACGGAAGAATCTCTCAATGGCAACGACTGACAGCTCATTTAACGGATTGACCGAATACTGCAAGGAGTGCGACCTGGACACGCTACACGAAGTGAACGTGCAGATCCGCACCGAGAGTCTGAAGAAAGAGAACGCGCAGTTTTCCCGTGAACCCTACCGCGTCACCGAGTGCCAGCGCTGTGGAACGCGCTCAAGCCAGCGGATGAACAACGCGTAAACTACCTCACCCTACTCCCTCGGCGCATACGCGCCTCGGTCCTTGCGGGTGTGGCTTTGATGTGGACTCCCGGCAATCAGGCACCAGCAATAGGCCGATGGCTCTTGCCGTTCACCGTCCCACCATTCACACGCAGGTCTACTTCTGCGTCTCCGCTCCCCGACGTGGGCGAGGAACGGAGTCTGTGTATCCGCTTCCGGGCGTAGCGTAGCCCGATGTTCTTCGCGCCGTTGTAGTCCGCGTTCACCTCGTACCCGCACTTCTGGCAACAGAAGCGTTCTCCGTGGCGGTTAGCTTCGTGCGTGAACCCACATTCCGTCCGAGAACAGCGTTGGGACGTATGGTTCGGCTCGACTTGCTCAACGGAGACGCCTTGTTCAGGCGCTTTGTACTCAACGTACTCGAAGAGGCGTCGGAACGCCCAGACTTGGTGCCACTTTGCGTGTGGAAGTTGCTCGCGTATGTCGGTCAAGTCCTCGAACGCGATCACGTCGCAACCGCGTTCGACGGCTTCCGTGACGATTTCGTTGGCGACGGTGTGGATGTACTGTTTGCGCCACGCTTCTTCGCGTTTCCCGAGGCGAAGCAGGGCGTTATGTGCGGCCTGGGTGCCGCGCTGTTGCATCTCGCCACGTCGCTTCTCGAACTCACGACACCAGTGGTCGTACTCATCGCCCTGCCAGAAGGTACCAGTCGAGGAGACGGCGAGACTGTTGACGCCGAGGTCGATACCGAGGACCGTTTGGTCGGGGTGCCCGGTCTCTTCCGGAACCTCCGCGTCGTCGCCAAGCCGCCGAGTTGAGATATGAAGGTGGTACTCGTCGGTCGCCGCGTCGTACCGAAGTGTACTCTCGCGGAACTCGTAGTCTTCGGAGAGTACGTACCGCTCGTAGGGCGTCGGGCTGTCTGCCGGGAGTACGAACGCCGGTTCAACTCGGCCCTGAACCGTTGCCAGCGACGCTCTGTTCCGGTAGAAAGTCGCGCTCCGCGTGTCGTAGTCCATCGTTTCGGCGGTGAACGTCGGACAAGAGACGCGCTGTCCCTTCTTCCAGCGTTCGACAACGCCTTTGACGGCTTCGACGGCGCGACGTATCGCGGCTTGGACGAGTTGTGCCTGTAGGCCCGTCTCCTCTCGGAAATTGGAGTAGAGTGCGTCTCGAACCTGCCGTTTGTTGGTCTTGCACTCGGTGAACGAGGTGTCCGACCAACAGTAGTCGGCGGTTCGGTTCGCACAGTACAGGTACTGCTCGGCGGTTCGGTGGAGTGCGTCGCGTTGCTCGTCGGAAACGGCGAGTTTCACGACGGCGGTTCGACGCACGTCCATAACTTCAGAGAGAACCCGACGGTACTTGAATATGTGGGGGTCAGTCGGTCGGAGCCTGCCGGTTGTGTCGTACAGTGTCGGTTTCTTTTCCAGCCTACTCGCTCCCTTCGGTCGTTCCTTGAGGCCGGAGGCACCACCTAGAATTACGCTGAATACCGTCGGTCCCTCTCCTCCGTTTCCCTCTCACGCGCCAACCGGTCTACCAATCGGCCGTCGTGACCTCACACCCGTCTTCGGTGACGATGACGGTGTGTTCTTTCTGACTGACCAGATAGCCCTCGTCTTCCTTGAGCACCGGGTAGCCGTGGACCACGTTTCGTCGCTTGAGTCGGCGAAGCGCCATCTCGGGGCGGTCGGTCTCGAGCCAGCGGGTCGCGAACGGCAGGGTGCGGAACTCCTCGGTAATCTGTGCGAGCGCGTCTCGCGCCTGTCGGTTGCGAACCGACGCTTCCCGCTCGAGCGAGTAAATCTCCTCGCTCGAGCCCTCGGTCACCTTCCCGCCGCCGTCGGTCGCGAACGGTTCGATGGCGACGACGTCGCCTACCTCAAGCGTCGTCCCCTGGGAGACGGCCCGGTTGGGGATGTTGGGGCTGGTGTGTTGTTCCCAGTGACCCAGGCCGTGGCCGGTGAGGTTGACCACGGGGTTGTAGCCGTAGCCGTCGATGACGTCCTCGATTTCGGCGCCGATGTCGCCGGTGTTCACGCCGGGTTCGACGAGATCTAGGGCGGCCTCGAGAGCCTGCTCCGAGGCCTCGGCGAGTTCGGGGTTTCCGGAGAGGTCGACCGTGATGGCGGTGTCGGCGAGCCAGCCGTCAACGTGGACGCCGATGTCGAGGTTGATCATCTCCTCGCCGAAGGTCGACTCGTCGTCGATGGTCGGCGTGCGGTGAGCCGCCTCCTCGTCGATGGAGATGTTGACGGGGAACGCTGGCTGCCCGCCGAGTTCCCTGATGCGGTCTTCGGCGTACTCGGCGACCTCGAGGTGGCTCACGCCGACCTCGACGCGGTCGGCGGCTTCCTGGCGGACCTGGGCGAGGATCGCCCCGGCTTCGCGATGCTTCTCGTACTGTTCGGCCTCGAGGTCGACCGCGCTGTCGCTCATGCCGTGTGCTTGTGCGGGTCGATAAAAAGAGATTGCGTCACAGTTCGACGCGAGTCGGTCACCGTTGGGCCCGATCCACTCTCGGCGTGCGCCGGTTTCGTCCCGATCGACGGCGTACTAGGCCGGGGTCCGCCCGCCCCGGACCAGTTTGAGCACGCCCTGGGCGATCAATCCGAGCATCGTCCACTTCCAGGCGAACGCCGCGAGGACGAGCAGCCCTGCTGCCCTGATCCGGTGCCCGTTCTTGAACGCCCGTTTCGCCTCCGCGGCGACCGAGAGGACCGTCAGCGATCGAGCCGCTTTCGAGCCCAGCAACCGTTTGAGTACCATAGCCGGTCTAGCCCTCGAGGGTGGTTACCTCGCGTGCCAGTATACGCAAGTCGTCGCAAGTCGCAAGCCGTCGGCTGGGCGGTCACTCCGGGTCGAAGCCACCCACGAGTCGATCGAGCGCGAAGAGCGCAATCGCCCCGACGACGGTCCAGACGGCGGCCAGGACGATCGTATCGGTCGTCCAGGTGTGCGTCTCGCCGATGTTGTGCAGCGGGGCGGGCGTCGAGCCGGCGATGAGGCTCACCAGAAAGATCAGCGTCGTGTTTCGGTGCCGATCGAGCGCTGCCCGGACGATGCGCGCGACGCTCAACAGGCCGACCAGCCCGCCAGCGACGAACAGGACGACCGTGGTCCCGGGATCGAGGACGGCCTCGAGCGACCCGCCGCCGGCGAGACCGGCGATTCCCGAGAGAAATGCGCTCAGTTCGCCTGAGAGGAAGACGTACTGGCCGAGCAGGATCAGGATGAGCGACCCGGAGACGCCCGGTAAGATCATCGCGCTGATGGCGAGGGCGCCGGCGAAGACGATGGTGATCGCGCCGCTTCCCGGCAACTCGAGGACGTTCGCTGCGATGAGCAACGCGAGCGACACGCCCGCGATGGCCACGAGTACGTCCGTCCGCGTCCGAACCCGGAGCTCACGGTAGAGGACGATCGCGGACGCCCCGATGAGCCCCGTGAAAAAGCCAAAGAGGGCGACGGGATGTGATTCCGCGAGCGACGCCACCGCGCTGGCGATGAGCGCGACGGCGGTCACTGCGCCGAGCCCGAGTGGGAGCAAGAAGCCCACGTCTATCTCGAGGAGTGCTTCCCTGGCGGAGTTGCGGTTTCCCGGACGAACGCCGTTGAGCACGGTCCAGATGCGAGTCGGGGTGATCGACGTGATCGCCGCGATTAACCGACCGTAGAACCCGAGGAGAAGGGCGATCGTTCCGCCGGAGACGCCAGGGAGGGCGTCCGCCGTTCCCATGCAGAGCCCGTAGGCGTAGATTCGGAACATCGACAGACGCTCGACGAGGCGCTCGTCGACGCTATAGCCCACGCCGCGTCACCTCGAGGGCGCGTGGCGCTCGCCGGACGGTCGTCGAGGCTGACGATTCGCGGGGCCGAGTGGCGTCCATTACAGGTCCGTACCGCGGGGAGCCCCTAAAGCGGTTCTACTCGCTACGGTTCCTGCAGGCTGCGATCGTTCACCACTCGAGCGTCGACGCGTCGTCACTCGTTGGCGCTCGAACTCGCTGCGCTTCCGGTCCCCGTGTACTCGCTCCCGATGACCTCGCGCAAGCGTTCGGCGGTCACTTCGCCGACGCCGTCGGCCTCCCGCAACTCGTCCTCGCTCGCGATCATCACCGCCTCGACGCTCCCGAAGGTCTCGAGCAGCGAGCGGGCGGTCACTGGACCGACGTCAGCGATCGAGGAGACGACGTACTCCTGTTGCTCGCTCAGGGTCTTCGCCCCCTTCTCGCCGTGGACGGACACCTCGCGGCTCGAGAGCTGTTGTTCCCGCTTGGCGATCGTTGCGAGCAACTCCGTCGTATCGTCCTCGTTCTCGCTCCGGAGGATGCTCGCGCCGAAGTCGACCGCCAGGCTCGAGAGCGCCCCGCGGATCGCGTTCGGGTGGACGTCACGTTGTTCGTACAGCCCCTCGCCCTCGACGATGACGACCGGGCGGGAGTAGTGGCGAGCCATCGCGCCCACCTGCTCGAACACCGAACGGTCGCCGCCGACCAGCGAGTCGACGAAGTCCGCGACCGACTTGCGCTCGACTACCACGCGGTCCGAGCAGACGTAGTCGCCGACCTCGAGCGTCTCCAGGCGAATTTCGATCTCCTCACGCCTCGAGAGTTCGCGGGCGATGTTGGCGTCCATCTCGCGCTGGTCGGCGACGATTTCGACCGTATCGCCCTCGGCGCTGGGTTCGTGGGTTTCGACCGTTGCGGTTTCCTCGTCGGTCGCGTCAGGCTCGTCGGTGAAATCCCCATCCTCCGTTTCGCCCTCGTCCGCCGTTTCGTTCCCGTTGCTCCCGTCGCTCGAGTCGCCCACGTCGCCGACGAAATCCTGCAGTCCAGGCTGGCTGCTCTTCCCCTGACTCCCACTCGAGGTGCCGCTCTCCGATGCGGGTTTCGACCCACCCGACGCCGCGGACGCCCCGCTCTCGAACGCCTCGAGGGACTGCTGGGCGTCGTCGAGTTCGGCCTCGAGGTCGCTGGCCATCCCCTTGAGTTCCCGGAGTTCGCTCTCCATCTCCTTCTCGCGACGCCGCGAGATCCAGAAGTAGGCCTCGTCGCGGGTGTCCTCGGCCATCAGGACGACGACGCGTCCCTTCGCCTGGCGGCCGGTTCGACCTTTGCGCTGGATCGACCGGATGGCTGTCGGGACGGGCTCGTAAAAGAGCACGAGGTCGACCTCGGGGACGTCTAGCCCCTCCTCGGCGACCGACGTCGAGACGAGCACCTCGAACTCGCCGGCCCGGAAGGCGTCGAGCACCTCCTGCTGTTGTTTCTGGGTCATCCCGTCGCTGCCCTCGCGGTCGCCCTGGCCGACGAAGCGCTTCGCGTCGAAACTCGTGTTCAAGAATTCGGTCAGCGCCTCGGCCGTGTCCCTGGACTCGGTGAAGACGATGACGCGCTCGCCGCCCTCGAGTCCCAGGGTCTCGGCCAGGAGCATCCGCGTCTTGCGGTATTTGGGGTGGAGTTCGTCGAAGGACTCTGCCCGGCGCATCGCCTCTCGGACCCGGGGATCGCTCACAAGTCGCTGGCTCGCCTTCGAGGCTCCCGAGCTGCGGGCCTGGTTGCGCTGGCGCTCGAAGTACCGTCGCAGCGCCTCGACGCTTTGGGTCTCGACCAGGGTGACGGCCTGGCGGAGTTTCATCACCTCTGCGTGGACTGACATGCCCTTGAACCCCTCCGACTGGTCGTTGTTGATCAACTGCTGGAGTTCCGCACGCATCCGGTTGAGGTCCTTCTGGGACTGATCGGGCTGGGTCGACCTGGCGACTCCCAGTTCTTTCAGTTTCTCGAGACGTTCCGTGATCACTTCGTTCAGGGCGTCCCTGATTTCGATGACGTCATCGGGCAACTGGATGCGTTCCCACTCGACCTCGGTGTCGTGGGTGAACTCCGCGACGTCGGCGTCGTCCTCGGTCATCACCTCGACCTCCCGGAGCCCGAGGTTCGCACACACCTCGAGGATGGCTTCCTCGTCGCCGCCGGGAGAGGCGCTCATCCCTGTGACGAGCGGGTCCGTGGCGTCGACGTGGTAGCGCTCGGCGATGTAGTTGTAGGCGTAGTCGCCGGTGGCGCGGTGGCACTCGTCGAAGGTACAGTGAGTCACGTCCACGAGGGAGATGCGAGAGCCCACGAGGTCGTTCTCGATCACCTGCGGCGTCGCCATGATCACGGTCGCGTCGTCCCACAGCGCTGCGCGGTCGTCAGGGCTCACGTCGCCAGTGAAGACGACGACCTCCTCGTCGGGGATCTGAAGGGCCTCGCGGTAGAAGTCGGCGTGTTGCTGGACGAGGGGTTTCGTCGGCGCGAGCATCAGGGACTTGCCACCGACCTCGTCGAGGCGTCGGGCGGTCACGAGCAGGCTCACCGTCGTCTTCCCCAGCCCAGTCGGGAGACAGACGAGAGTGTGGTCGTTCGCCGCAGTGCCGGCGAGTTTTAGCTGGTAGAGTCGTCGCTCGAGGAAGTCCGGCTCGAGCAGCGGGTGGTCGATGGAGGGCGTTCCCTCGTCCGTCGCGGCCATTGCCCCCGATTCGAGGCGGGTTCGGTTAAGGGTTCTCGTACCGCGGTGAAAGTGGACAAAGCGGTTCCTGACTCTCTCTTTCTCGACGTGCTCCTTGTGAACTACCCCTGCCTACTCACTCACGGCTACTGCCGTTCGTTCCTTGAGAACAGGGGCTTAGCGCCCTCTCCTTCTAAAGGAAACAGCGAGAGTTCCACGGGTCACCTGACCCGTGGGTGAATCGCGTACACTCGCCTAGTGTTCCGTCTCCTCGATGTACCGACGAACCACGTCCTCGGAAACAACACCAGTCGTCCCAACGTAGTATCCATCCTTCCACAACCCACTTCCCCAGAAATACCGCTGTTTGATTTCTGGATGGCGTTTCAGAATCGTTCGGCCCGAGTAGCCCTTGAATTGCTTGGCGATCTCGGCAGGACTCCATTTCGGGTCAGCCTCCACGAACAAGTGAACGTGGTCAGTAGCAATCTCCATCGACACAATCTCGTGACCGAACCGTTCAGCAGTTCCTTGAAACAACTCCGCAAGTTCGCCTCGAACTAACTCCAACATCCCATGTCGATACTTCGGATACCACACGAAATGATATTTACACGAACTAATCGAATGTGCATGACTCCTGTAGTCTCCCCTCCTAATCCCTACTTTTATTATCATTTGATTCGATAGTCAAGGTATGGGTATCGAAGAAGTTACGAAGACCGCACGCACTCGGCTCTGCATAGAGTCTGGTGAGCGGTCGTGGCTCAAAGATGCCCGATTCACCGCACGAGACATCTCCAACGACACACTCCGACTCAAACAACAAGGCTACAACCGCACTGAGATTCAGAACGGAGTTGACCGCGATGACTTCCTTCGGAACAACAAGTGTGCGGTCGTCGGGAAAGCCCTGCAAGCGTGGGACTCCTACAAAGAACTCCTCAACTGGTGGTACGACCAAGACGACACCAACGTCGGGAAACCGTCGCCACCAGCCACGGACAAGAAAGGAGCCTACCCGTTATGGCGCACACCGAAGGCTACCGACTCACCTACGACGACAAGGACGACCGCGTAGCGTTCCGTGTGAGTGCGAAGCCGTACAAGAAGGTGAAAGGACACCTTCGAGGGCGACCGGAAGACATCAACCTCATCGAGTCAGCCTTGACCGAAGATGAGTGGTCGTTGGGGCAGGCCGAACTTCTGTACCGAGATGGCGTGTACTACCTACACGTCACGGTCAAAACAGAAGTCGAAGTGCCTGAACCTGAAGACGCTGACACACTCGTCGGCGTCGATATTAACGAGCGCAACATCTCTCTCACCGCTCTTAATCGTGAGATGATGGACACGCTCGGAACACTCGTGCTTGACTACGGCTCGGTGAAAGCCGAGCGCCAACGCTACCACACCATCACCAAACGCTGTCAAGAACACGGCCAACACTCTATCCACCACCAACTCGGGGAGAAAGAAGAACGCTACACTGAGTGTGGATTCTTCACCGTATGTCCCGAGTCGTGGTCGAGTTTGCCCAACAATTCTCGAACCCTGTTATTGTGTTCGAGGACTTGAGTGGGATTCGAGACGCCATCAAGTACGGCACGTACATGAACCGGCGTCTGCATAAACTCCCGTTCCATAAGTTCGAGAAACAGGTTCGATACAAGGCAACGTGGAATCAGGTTCCGTGTGAGACGGTTGAGTCGCCGTACAACTCGAAGTCGTGTTCGTGCTGTGGACACCGTGGCTACCGCCAAGGTCGGCGGTTCCGCTGCACTAACGATGAGTGTGCGGTTCAGCAAGACCACGCTGACCGAAACGCGAGTGTGAATGTGGCGTGGCGAGCGTGGGCGAAACACGCTGGCGTAGACGTTGAATCGGTTAATTACCGGACTCGCAAAACCCAACCGTTTGTTCGGAAGGTGAGCCTGTCTGGGTCGGGGCGCTCTGTAAACCGCCCATCCTCATCCCGCAAAATCGCTTCGCGTGGAGTGCTGTCGGCGTAGGCTGAGTGAATTAGAAAAGCCACGGGTCACCCGACCCGTGGTCGTTTACCTATCTGGGGAGTGTGTGACCAGCTATGGACGAAACGAGAACGATGGACGGCACCCGTCGCGGCGGAATTTCCCTCCGATCGCTCTCGCGAGGCGACGTCCTCGAGGCTCTGGCGTTCGTGATCGGCGTCAACGTCGTCGGCGGGCTCCCCGCGGTGCTCGGCGGCCCCGACAGCGTCTGGTTCGAGAGCCTCGAGAAACCCGCCTACTACCCGCCCGAACTCGCGTTCCCGGTCGTCTGGACGCTCCTCTTTATCCTGATGGGGCTCGCCCTGTGGCTGGTGTGGCGGTCCTCGCGGGACGGCCGACGGCTGGCTCTCGGGCTGTTTGTCGTTCAGATGGCGTTCAACGTCGCCTGGACGCCGGTGTTCTTCCAGTTCGAGGAGGTCGCGGCGGCGCTCGTCGTCATCGTCGTCCTCTGGGTGCTCCTCGTCGCGACCATCGCGGCGTTTCGACGGGTCGACCGGCGTGCGGCGGCGCTGCTGGTGCCGTACCTCGCCTGGGTGACGTTCGCTTCCGTCCTGAACTACGGCATCTGGCGGTTGAACCCCTGAGGTGGTCGGAACTCGAGGTCACCGGAGTGCGATCTATCGCCTCCGACCTGGCCGGCCTCCTCGCTATCGAGTCAGTTCCGGGTTCCCCTGCCGTCCACGTCGACGGGCGCGTCGTGGGCGTCGGACGCCCGCACCCGATCGGTGGCGTACGCGAGCGCGCGTTCGAAGGTTGCCGGGCCGTCGTAGGCCGTCTCGAAGAGCGACATGAACCGACGGGCGAGTTCGTCGCACCTCGGAAAGCGAAAGACGGAGCGAATCGTCCGCGAGGTGGACTCGAGGCCATCACCGGCGGGACCGTCGGACGACTCGAGTTCGGGATAGGTCGTCGTGGTGATCGCGTACCCCGGCCGGTCGTCGCCGTCGATAGAGGCGGGGGCAACCCGGACGCGCAGGTCTCCCGATTCGTGGCGGTACGTGACGTAGGTCATCTCGCGGTCGCTCGTCGCTGGCGTGTAGCGTCTGTGGATCTCGACGTGCCAGCCGGCTGGCGGGTCCTCGAGGTCCTCCTCGGTCATCGTCCACTGAAACGACCGGAACTGCCACGTTCGTATCGACTCGAGCAATATTCCCGGACTAACGCCTCCTTATCCACCGTATGTCTGGTACTAATGGCGTAAACGGGGCTATTTGTGTACGTCTGTTCGAGAGTAGTGCGGCGAGTAGAACTATCGTTTGTTTGCCCGCGGATACTCCGCCGCGAACACGTCCTCCACCAGCGGTTCGCCGTCGGTGGCGTTCGGTGCGGCGTCGGGTTCCGCCGGGCTGTCCGCACCGGGACTCACGCTCCCCGTCCGGTAGCCGTGGAGGTCGAGGGTAACGTGATCGAACCCGAGCTCGAGCAGCGGGTCGCGGATCGCCTCGACGAAGGCTGAGTCGAGGGCGTCCTCGAGTTCGTCTGGATCGATTTCGATGCGGGCGAGGCCGTCGTGGTCACGGACGCGAAAGCCCTCGAATCCCCACTGGCGGACCAGCGCCTCGGCGCGCTCGATGCGCGAGAGGCGGTCCTCGGTGACCGACAGCCCCGTCGGGATTCGCGAGGAGAGACAGGCCATTGACGGCTTGTCGGCCACGGAGAGGCCGTAGTCATCGGCCAGTTCCCTGACCGCCGACTTCGAGAGGTCGTGCGCGAGCAACGGCGAGTGAACCTCGAGTTCCTCGACGGCGCGCAGGCCTGGGCGGTGGCCGGCGCCAGGGTCGTCCGCGTTGGTCCCGTCACAGACCGTCTCGATGCCGAGTTCGCGGGCCTTCTCGAGCATCTTCCCCAGACGCATCGTTCGACAGTGGTAACACCGCTCCTCGTCGTTCGCGACGAAGGCGTCGCTGTCGAGTTCGGAGAACTCGACGACCTCGTGGCGGATGCCGATTTCTCTGGCGACGCGTTTCGCGTCCTCAAGTTCCGATTCGGGGAGGGTCTCGCTCTTTGCCGTACAGGCGACCGCGTCCTCACCGAGGGCTTCGTGGGCGAGGGCCGCGACCGTGCTCGAGTCGACGCCGCCTGAGAAGGCGACCAGGACGCCGTCGTGGGTGCGGAGGTCGTCGACGGCGGCCGCGCGTTTTGCCTCGAGGTCGAGGGTCATAGCCACCGTTTGGCCTCGAGGGGCAAAAACGCGTTGTCACCGGTGTGGACTTGGCTCGAGTCGTCGTTCGAATCGGTCTACCGTGCTGGGCCGATCTCGAGTAGGGTCTCGAAACCGGATGGCGTCTTTGAGGATGTGCGTCGTAACCTGCGTGGAGAAAACACTTATACGCGGATTGACCACTTGGACTACTGATTTAATTCAAATGAATCGATACCACATCCCCGCTATCGTTCTTCTGGTGGTCGGGGTCGGATTGCTGGTCGGTTTGGGGTACGCCGTCCTTTCGGAGCCATCGGCAGAGCGGACGTACTCCATCGAGGAAGTCGGCTCCGTCGCCAACTACGGGCCAGACACGGACAGCATGACCCCGACTTACAACTATTCCGAACTCTCCCCGGGGGGAAAAGAGACGTTCCGAAAGACGCTCGATTCGGACGATGGCACGCACGTCGAAACCGGCGATCGGGGGGAGTTTGCGCCGGATTTTCACCCGCCACAGGAAATGCACTCCGGTGATCATCGCATTCGATACGGCGACACCTATTATAATTTGGGCGTACAGAGTACCGACACCGGTGGACACGGCCTCGTCTTCGCCATTCCGTTCGTTCTCCTGACCAGTACGATATTCATCTCACTCGGTGCAGTCGGAGTGGGAACGTCTCGTCCCGTCTTCCCGACGGCAATACTCGTCGGCCTCGGCTACCTCGTCGTCCGGTCCACTCTGTTCGAGCTCACCGGCGGAACGCTTCCAGCCGGGTTGTCTCGCGGCGATCTCGGGAGCAGCGTGTTGCTGATGATCGGCACGTACGTCGTTATTCGGGGACGAATCGCGTGGAAACACCGGACCGGGTAGTTTCGTGAGCGGCCACGGTTCACAGAATCCAGGTGGGATCTAACCGCGTTGTTCTGACGACCATCGTGAAAAACGGTCACAGGACGTCCCCGCGAACCGTCGCTCCCGCCTGCTCGCCCCGCCAGGCGTGGACCGCCTCCGCGGCCTCCTGGGCCTCCGCGTCGTCCATCCCGAGCATCTCGAGCGCGCCCGACAGCGTGGGAAATGCCAGTTCGCTGTTTCGCACCTTCTCGAGGGCGTCGTCGCTGCGAACCCCGTCGGACCAGAGACAGACGCCCCGTGGGTCGAGCAACTGCGTGTAGTCCTCGCGCAAACGCGCGCCGCGCAGGCGCTGGGTCACGTTGTCCTCGAACCGAGCGTTGCAGACCTCGAGGTGGACCGGTTCGTCGTCGGCGAGCAACTGCGCGGCGAGGCACTTCTCGGGGGCGGCGTGGCCGTTCGCGTTGGCTCGGAGGTGTTCGGGGTGGGCGCGGGCCCACTCGGCCCGAACTGACTTACCGACACCCTTGACGCCGTGGCTCTCCTCGAACTCGGCTTCCGCCTTGGGTTCGTCGCGCATCAGGATGTCCTTCGTCAGGTAGACGTCCAGACGGTCGACGGGGTCGAGCCCGAGCGCGAGGTCGCCGTAGATCCACACCTCACGGACGGGAACTGGCAGTGGTTCCGAGTCGACGGTCTCGAGGATCGCCTCCACCCTGTCGACGGCGTCGTCCCGGCTGAATCCGCTCATGGCCCGAGATTGGGGCGAGTCGGGCAAAACGGTTTTCCTCGACCTGTGCCGATCAACGAACTCGCTCGATTGCCTCTGCAAACGCCAGTTTACGCCCGCTTGGACTCGTCGGTCCCGACGTACACCTCCTTCTCGGCTCTCGCGTGACGGGTGCCGTCCGCAGCAACGATGTTGACCGCGTAGGTCCGGGTGGTCGAGGACTCAGTCTCGAGGATCGACTCGATCTCCTCGAGTTCCGCGTCCGAGAGCCGAAACCTGGCGTACAGCGTCTCTTTGGCCGGCTTCTCGAACTCGATCGTCGCGCCCTTGTCCCAGACGACGTAGGAGTTCTCGAGTGCCTGGACGAGCATCATCGCGTAAATCGGATCGATTGCGGCGTAGATGCTTCCCCCGAAGGTCGTCCCGAAGACGTTCTTCGTCCGCCAGCTACGCGGGATCGAGACGCGAACCTCTTGCCAGTCGCTCGCGATGTACCGCACCCGGCCGCCGGCGAGTCGGTAGGCCGGAAAGAGATTGAAGCGATGGCGCGCGAGTTTCGTCCGGAGGGATTCGGGCATTGCGTGCGTGTATCGTCTCAAGGGGGAAACGTAGCGGCTTCGATCCTGGCGTGTGGATTGTTGGCTTCCACCCCGATTCTAGCGACTGACAGCGTATGCTTTTGTCACTTCCCGACGAATGGACAGCCGAGATGCGCCATCGAACCTTCAACGACGAGGGCGAGGAGGACCTCGTCTTCGTCATGGGCTTCGGGAATCGCTGGACTCACGAGAACGTCAGCTGGCTCGTCGGGACGCTCGCCAACGCTGGCTACCGCGTCCACACGTTCGAGCTGCCCACCAACATCGATGACTTCAAAGCCGACTGGCTCGAGCCCGTTGCCGAGTACGTCGTCGACCTCGAGGAGTACCAGCTCCTCGCCCACAGCGCGGGCTCGCTCGTCGCCCAGGCGCTCGACGGCGCGGACAACCACGTCTACCTGAGTCCGTGGTGGGGGTACAACGAGCGGGTTCCCGACCCAGTCCTCGACCTCCTCTCCCAGATTCCGACGAGCGCGCCGTTTCTCCCGCGGGGCGAGACCGACAAGTCGGCCATCGGCGACCTCGCGACGGACCACCAGCTCGCGACCAGCCCGAAGTGGGTCTCGCCGTCGTTCGTCCGGGAGACGCGCCGCGCCCAGGGCGACCTCCTGGCGATCGACCACGACGCCGTCGTCTTCTGCTCGCTCAAAGACCCCATCATCGACCACCAGTCCATCGGCGAGCGGGTGCCGCCCCAGCACGTGGTCCTCTACGACGGCGGTCACGAACTGTTCTCCTCGAGCGTGCGCGACCAGTACGTCGGCCTCCTGTTGACCGCGCTCGAGGGTGGGGCCCACGCGATCGAAGCGGCCCACGGGATCTACACGCTCGAGGCGTCAGAGGACCGTGGCGACGCTGTCGATGCCGACGCTGGTGCTGACGCCGACACCGACGCGGGAGACGAAGCCGACGCCGTCGACGTGAGCAACTAGACGTTGCAGCCATCCAGGAACGACCGCTTACAGCCGACGAGGAGCGAAACGCGTTTCCCCCCGAACCCGCTACCTCGAGTCGATGAACTGCAACCGGTGCGACGGCGAGGCGGTGATGCACGCCGCCTACTCGGGGGCGCACCTCTGTGAAGACCACTTCCTCGAGTCCGTCGACAAGCGGGTTCGGCGTCGGATTCGCCGCGACGACCTGGTCCCGCGAGACGCGACTCCAGAAAACCCCCAGACGTGGGTAATCGGCCTCTCGGGCGGGAAGGACAGCGTCGTCCTGACACAGATTCTCTCGGAGACGTTTGCCGAGGACCCCCGGATCGAACTCGTCTGTCTCACGATCCACGAGGGGATCGAGGGCTACCGCGACGAGAGCCTGGCGGCCTGTCTCGAGCTGACCGAGGATCTCGACATTCGTCACGAGGTGGTGAGTTACGAGGACGAGTTCGACGTCCGCATGGACCACGTCGTCGAGGACGACCCCGAAAACATGGCCGCTTGCGCCTACTGCGGCGTCTTCCGGCGCGACCTCCTCGAGAAGTACGCCGACTGCTTCGGCGCTGACCTGATGCTCACCGGCCACAACCTCGATGACGAGGCCCAGACGGCCCTGATGAACTTCCTCGAGGGCGACGTCTCCCAGATCGCCAAACACTTCGACGCGAGCCTCGGCCCGCTCGACGAACGCCGGGACCAGGACAACTTCGTTCCCCGGGCCAAACCCCTCCGGGACATCCCCGAGAAGGAGGTCGCCCTCTACGCTCACCTCCGGGACCTGCCCGCACACATCACCGAGTGCCCCCACTCGAGCGAGGCCTACCGCGGCGAGATCCAGCAGCTCCTCTACGGCCTCGAGGAAAATCACCCCGGGACGCGCCACTCCATCATCTCGGGCTACGAGGAACTCGCCGGCATCATCGCCGATCGCTACGACGAAGACGGCGACGACGCCGACCTCCAGGCGTGTACCGAGTGCGGTTCGACGACGACGCGGGCGGTCTGTCGGAAGTGCTCGTTGCTCGAGTCGATCCACGCAGTTTGAGTTTTCTCGAGGAATTTCTCGGTGTATTACGTCGTCGTACCCGGGAGATTCACTCTCGTCCGTGACGTCTCGAGAACGGCCGGCGGTGCTCGCGGAACCCACGTGTGGATTGCAGCACGCCGGGCGTCGCCACTCGAGGGCGTGAAAGCGTCGGTCGGCCAAAGTGGTGTGTCTGGTGTGGTGTCCTACGGCGGCGGTGTGTCAGGGCCGCCGCAGGCGGCCGACCGATGGTGTGTCGTGATCGGTGATCGCGATTGCGTTGGTGTGTCAGTCGCGATTGGTGTGTCGTTTCGACTCGAACGATCGAACGTCTGAACGGTTAGCCCCGCGTTAGCGGATGACGTCGACGCCGTTATTGCGCTCGAGCTGGTCGCGCCCGCCGTCGCTCTGGGCACCGAAGCTCGAACTCGAACTCGAGCGACGCCCGCCTGATCCTCGCTCCTGTGTCTGCTGGGAGCGAACGTTCTGGCTCGCATCGAAGTCCGCTTCGGTCACGCCCTCCAGGCTGGCGCGGGACTTGTCGGCCTGTTTCTGGGTACTCGGGCCGAGCACCTGCGCACTCTGGACGCCGGTCATGATCGCCATGACCCGCACCTTGCCCTTGTAGCTCTCCTGGATCCGGGCGCCCCAGATCACGTTCGCCGAGGCCTCGAGGCGCTCGGTGATGTTGTCGGCGATTCCCTCGGCCTCCTTCAGCGTGAGGTCGGGGCCGCCAGTGATGTGGACCAGTCCGCCGGAGGCGCCGCGATAGTCGACGTCCAACAGCGGATGGTTCATCGCGTCGCGGACGACCTCCTCGGTCTTGTTCTTGTCCTGGGTCTCCCCCACGAGCATCACCGCGACGCCGCCCTGGTTCATGATCGTGGACATGTCCGCGTAGTCCAGGTTGATCAGGCTCGGCTGGGTGATCGTCTCGGAGATGCCTTTGACGGTCTCGGCGATGATCTGGTCCATCACCGAGAACGCCTTGCCGATCGGCAGATTCGGGACGTAGTCGAGCAGCCGGTTGTTGTCCAGTACGATGATCGAGTCGGCCTGCTCGCGCAGCTTCTCGAGGCCTTCCTCGGCTTTGACCGTGCGGGCGCGTTCGACGTTGAACGGCGTCGAGACCATCCCGACGACGATGGCGCCCTGTTCTTTGGCGATCTTCGAGGCGACGGGAGCGGCACCGGTGCCGGTACCGCCACCCATGCCGGCCGTGACGAAGACGAGGTCCGCGTCCCCGAGGACCTCCTTGATCGTGCCCTGGGCCATCTCGGTGGCACGCTCGCCCATCGAGGGGTCGCCGCCGGCGCCCAGTCCGTTCGTGAGCGACTTGCCCACAAGGATCTTGGTGTCGGCCTCGATCATCTTCAGGTGCTGCTTGTCGGTGTTGATCGCGATCGTCTCCGCGCCTTCGACACCGATGTTGTACAGCCGGTTGATCGTGTTGTTGCCGGCTCCACCGCATCCGATGATGACGATTCGGGGCTCCCCGAACTCGTCGTCGTCGAGGGAGCCGTCCATGTTCTTGGCCTCTTCTTCGGCATTCTCGAGGGCGTCTTGCACGATGTCCTGCATCGTTACACCTTCGCCCAGCCGCGTTTACCCGGCTGTTCGTGGCGACCCTCGTACTGGTCGTTGATCATTTCTCGCACGGCCGAACGGATAGCTTCGCTCCGGTTTGGAAACTCCCCCGTCTCGACCAGCTGTTCGACTTCTTCGATCTGCTGTTTCGGTATTCGCAGTGTCACACGCTCCATTATTGTATTCCCCGTATTGGGTAAGACGGTGCGCGCCCCTGTCAGACGCGGCGTGTCTTACACGTCGAATCGCCCGCAGTCGGACGATTTTCGGGTGATTCCCACCCGCTGTAAGACAACCGTCTTACGCGACTGTAGCCAACAGGCTGGTAGGTATTAAAACTATCGGCGTTGGTGACCGTCCGTGTCTTACGACGGAATCGTTTGTATGACAGTCACGACTGATTCGACTCGAGTACGTCCGCGGCGGGCGTTCGACGCCCACAGCTCGGACAGAACGCCCAGTCCGATCGCACCTCGTCCCCGCAGTCACAGAAGACGCGGTGGGTCGCCTTCTCCCCGCAGTTGGGGCAGAAGACGTGTTCGGACTCGAGTCCTGTCCCACACTGGCCACATGCGCTTGCGCCTCGAGCGGGACGGTCCTCCATCGAACGCGCCGGTTGGTCTCGAGTCGAGCCGTTCGAGGCGCTCGAGTGGTCGACCGCGTGCGTTTCCACAGCCGGAGTAGTGGATTCGGTCTCGCGTGCGCGCGTCGCCTCGACACCCTCGAGCGCGATGGAGACGTTGACGTCCTGGCCGCTCGACGAATGACGAGCGGACAGCCGTCGTTCGAGCAGGGAGTCGATCCGTTCCTCGAGCAAGGCGTCGAGGCTGTCGTCCGGAGCGTCAGCACGAGCGTCGTCGGTCGGACGGGCGTCGACGCCGTCTGTCGGCTGCTCGTCCAGGTACGCTCGGAGTGCCTCGCGCATGACCTCGCTCTTCGAGGCGTCGAAGGCCTCGAGTTCGGCGACGAGGTCGTCATCTGCGCGGAACGTGATCTTTCCCATGGTCGATTCAGTTACCGACCATATTATAACTCATCCTATATGAAACTTCCCACGCGTCCGACGCGTGTCTCACACGGCGCGAATAATAACCCTTATACCGCCTTCGTCTGCTACGTATGAGTGACCGCTCTTAGCTCAGCCTGGTAGAGCAGTCGACTGTAGATCGACTTGCCCCCCGTTCAAATCGGGGAGAGCGGACTCGTTTTCTTCGCCGAGCGAATCACGTTCGACCGACAGCAGCGATTTCGATACTACGTCGTATCCACGGCGAGTCGTCGATCCCGAAAGTGCCTGCTCGAGTGCTCTCCCACGTGTCCAGATGCTACGCTTTTTAGATGGACGTTTACGGGCGATCAGGAGGGGCGAAGCTGCACAATCGCGTCGTCGCGCTCGAGTGGGAACGGTTCGTGGGCCATTCCGTCGTGGTTCGAGGTTCCGAGGAGGACGCTCCCGTCTGGAGCCTGCGTGACGGTCCGAATTCGTCCGAACTCGTCCTCGAGGAGGTGGTGGGCGGTCACGGTGTAGGCGTTGTCCAGCCAGGGCGCGTCGAACCTCTGTGCGGCGTCGCTTTGGGGCGAATCCCCAGCATCCGCGTCGGACGACCAGAGCAAGAGGACCGCGAGGGACTGTCGCTGTAGCGTCCCGACCAGGAGGCGGTCGCGCCACGCGGGAATGGCGTCGCCGGTGTAACGGATGCACGCGCTGGGAGCCCACGTGTCGTCCGGCCCGGTGTTGACGAGCGGGGGCGTGACGTCCTCGTGGGCACCGTAGGATTCGTACTCGGGGTCGTCGGGACCGCCCTGGACGTCCGGCCAGCCGTAGTTCGCGCCGGGTCGGAGGACGGTCACCTCGTCGCGGCCGTCCGGCCCGTGGTCGACGCAAATGGGCGTGTCGTCGGCGAGCCAGGCGATTCCCTGCGGGTTGCGGTGACCGTAGGAGAACACACGGGGGTCGGCGCCGTCAATGTCGGGATTGTCCGGCGAGGGGGCGCCGTCCGGTGTCAGCCTGAGAACCGCCCCGCCGAGGCTCCCGGGGTCCTGTGCGGGCGTCTTCTCGGCGGTCCCGGCCGTGACCCAGAGCGCTCCGTCGGGACCGAACATGATCTCACCGCCGATCGTGTGGTCCCCGACGATGCCCTCGAGGAGCACCTCGTGGGTCGCCTCCGGATTGCTCGCCTCGGCGTCGAATCGACCGACGCGGTTCGCTCCGCCCACGTTGTAATACAGGTACACGTACGCGGGATCCGGGTAGGACGGGTGGATGGCGATCCCCTGAATCGACTCGCCCGGCCACTCCTGTCGCCGTTCGTCCGGGACGTCGGTCGCACGAATCGGATCGTCGGCTGCCTCGAGCAGCGCCTCCGCGTCCAGGCGCAGCAATCGTCCCGCGCGTTCGGAGACGAAGACCTCGTCGGTGGGCGTAAACGCGATCTCCCAGGGGACCTCGAGGCCGACGAGCAGCGGCGTGGGGTCGAGGTCGGCCTCGAGCGGCGATTCGGGTGATTCGTCGCCGGAATCGTTCGAGGGTGTGTTTTCGGCGGGTTCGTCGCCATCACTCTCTCGCTCCCCACCGCCATCTCCATCCGGTTGTGACTCGGTGGCGTTGTCGGGCATCGAACAACCGGCGAGCGCGGGGCTAGCGGCCGCAGTCGCAGCGAGCAGACGGCGACGGGAGAGTCGATTTGGCCGGGTAGGCATTTCGTGACCGTTCGCTCTCGAGATAAATAGCTCCGGTGAGAACGAGGGCGAAGGTGACGAGGACGAGGGTAAGGGTGAGGATGTCACGACCTCGAGGACGAGTCCCGAGGTGACTGCGAGCGGACGCGCCGGGTCGCACGGCGAACTCCTGAACCCGACCGCCTACCGCACGATCTGCGGAATCGCGTCCAGTCCAGCCACCTCGTAGGTCGGGGCCTCGGAAAGTTCGACGTCTCGACAGTGGTCTCGCCTGACAAACGCCGAGTCCATTCCCGTCCGGTGGGCGGCGAGCACGTCGCTCTCGCTATCCCCCACGTACAGCGCACGACCGGCCTCGACGTCGAGGTCGGCCAGCGCCCGTTTGAGGTAGTGTCCGTTCGGCTTCTGCAACGCCAGGCTCTCGAGGGACTTCTCCCGACCGTAATACGTCTCGAACAGGTGCTCGAGGTCGAAGTACTCGAGGACGAACTCGATCGTGGTGTGATGGTTGTTGCTGACGATCCCACAGGGTTGCTCGAGTGTCTCGACTGCCTCGAGGTCGTCGTACGGCCCGCGCGTTCCGTCCCTGAACCGGAGAAACTGGGATCGTTCGTCGTGATCCTCCCAGGCCGTCCAGAACGGCTCCGGCTCGAGGTCGTACCGGCGACAGAGTTCCCGGACTCGCTCGGCGGGGACGCCGTCACAAAGTTCGTCGACGACCGCCCGGTCGACGGTCTCGACGCCCATCGCTTCGAACGCGGTCGCCGTCGCCTCTGCCTGGACGTCGTCGGTCGGCGGGCGCACGAGCACGCCGTCGCTGTCGAAGATAACCGCGTCGTAGGCTGTCACTCGCGAACGTGTTCGCCGTGATCACGTGATCGTTTCGGTCTCCCGAGACGTGCGATTCGGCGCCAAACGGCCACCCCGCAGTCGCCAGCCAATCTCTTTTTCCGGCGCTCGTGGTAGCGACGACCATGAGCGACCAGCCACCAGACGCCGACTCGAGTGCGGGTTCTAACCAGCAAGACCCCGATTCCGAGCGTGTCCAGGAAAACGCGCGAGAGCGCCAGTCGTCCCGGGCGGAGTCGACCGAGGACATCCTCGAGACCGTCGAAACGCACCTCGGCGACCTCGAGTATCCCGTCTCGAGCGAAGAAATCGCCGCCGAGTACGGAAGTGAACCGATCGACCTGCCCAACGAGACCGAGACGCTGGGAAGCGTCTTCGACCGGCTGGCCGGCGAGACCTACGACACGCCGGAGGAGGCCCGCGAGGCAATCTTCGGCCAGCTGACCGGCGAGGCGGGCGGGCGAACCGAGGCGAATCCGGAGCGCGACCTCGAATCGCTGGACGAGGCGGAACAGGGGTCGCCGAGCGAGAGCGGTGGCAGTGGTCTCTGATCGACCAGGTTTTTCCCTGCGTTTACACCGTTTCGTCCACCGAATATCGCGGCAGCGCCACCGTCCACCGTCATCCGTTCCGAGTCGACGAGCCTCGCGGCTCCCGAACCAGGACGCGTCGTCGTTCACCCTCGACGTCGGTCGCGCCGGCAACGAACGCCCGAATCAGCGCACCTAGGTCCCCGACCGTTACCCGCCGGTATCCGGGCGGTGCGACCTTCCTGTCGATCGTCATAGGGGCCAGAGGGAGATCGGTGACGACGTCGTCGAGCGTCGAGAGACGGGTTCTCGATCTATCCAGGACCCATCCGAGGGCGGCCTCTGCCGCCCGATCGTATCGGCAGGAGCCACCAGCGGCGACGTAGGCCGCGACGGTGGTCGCCAACAGCGCCTGATTTCGCGGCCGGACCACCTGCCAGGAGGCCGGCTGTTTTCGGGTCACGCCGCGGAGTATCTGACCGAGGCGCGAGCCAGCCGGAACGGGTGCCGAGAGCACCCCGCCATCGGCGCGCACCTGGTCGACGAGCGTTCGTTCGAGGTGAGTTTCCACGACGGAGAGTGCGGCCGGTCGATCGATGCTCGCGGCGGCTCGAGCGAGGCCCCAAATTGCGTACGACCGATAGTCGAATTGTCGCGTCGCGTCGTCGGATCCGGGCCACCCATCGGCTTGCTGGCGCGATTCGAAGTTGGCGACTCCCTCGGTTACGGCCGCGCGGACGTCCCGGTCGTCGGTGACGTCGGACAGGGCGGCCCATCCAGCCAGCAGGAGGCCATCCTCCGCGTGATCGAACGTCCGGCCTCGAGTGCGCTCGAAGAGCACCGTCGCGACCTCGATCCAGGCCGGGTCCAAGACGGTGCTCGCACGCGTAAACGCGTCCACGAGGGCTCCGAGGACGCCCGGCGCGAGTTCGCCGCGGTGATTCTGCGTCGTCGCGAGCCGCTGGCAGTGCTCGAGTTGCCCGCGGAGCCTGTCGTCGTACGCGTCGGTCCCGAACGGCGAGGTCCGCCACTGGAGGGCGGCCATCGTCGCGAGCGGACCGTGTCGGTACTCGACGCCGCGCCGGGGAAGCCAGGTCAATCCCTCGCTGCGCTCTCGCTCGACGCCACGATAACCCTGGATGAAGCGCTCGTTCTCCGTGTCCCAGAACCCGCCGTCGTCGACCGGTCGAAACAGCGCGTCGACGGCGTCGACGAGCGCCGTTTCGAAGGCGGCCCCCGCTGGCCGCTCGAGCCGAGACGTCGTCGACCACCACCCGCCGTCGAGCGGGTCGAGCAGGATCCGTAACCGATCGAGCACGTCGTCGCTCGTGCCGGCCGTCGATCCCTCGGCCGGCGACGCTGCGTCCCGATCGGACGCGTTCGCCCTCATACTGTCGCGGTCTCGAGATGTCGGGATAGTTATGCCGTCGTTTCTACCCGTCGACGCCCGCTGCGCCGCGTCGAACCGATGGCCACCGTCTCCGGACGCGTCGTCTACTCATCCGCTCGCGGCGCCCCCGAGAGCCACAGCCAGCCGGCGACCAGGGGGGCGTGGATTGTCGCGAGCGGGTAGGCGGTTCGATTGGGGTCGACTCCGAACCCGGCGGACAGGCCGATAGCGGCGACGCCGACGAGCGCGAGCAGACCGGCCGTGACTCGCCGGTCTGCGGGGAGACCGACGGCTCGAGCGCCGGCCCAACAGAGTGCGAGCGCGTAGGCGAGACTCCCGAGCGGCCAGTAGCGGAGGAACGAGGGCGTCGGCCCCGGTTGATCGAGAAACGTCGGCAGGAGCGTGACGTGCTCGGTCTCGAGGACGATCGTCCCCCAGGGAAAGAGCAACGTCGTCCCGCTGGTTCGGATGACGACCCAGGGAACGACGCCGAGGGACAGCAGGGCGAGCCAGCGGACAATTCGGTCGCGGCGTTTTCGACCATCCGTCTGCGATTTCGGACTCGTGTTGTCGCCCACGTCGTCCGATTTGTTCGATTCGTCAGGCTCGTTCGACTCGTCGACGGACGCCACGTTACCGGCCACCTCGGCCACCCGCACATTCAGAACGGCCGTGCGCCCGCCGTTTCCCGCCGCTCGTGATCGTACGTCCAGGCACGCTCGAGCGTCCGTGGCGCGGCGAAAAAAGCGTGGCGACCGCCCGCGACCGGTGGACTCATCATCGCGTGCCCGAACGAGTGGCGCATGTCGACGATTATCGTGACGGGCTACGAACCGTTCGGCGAGTTCGAAACGAATCCGGCAAGCCAACTGGCCACAGCGCTCGACGGCACGCGAGTGGCAGGGGCGACCGTCGTCGGTCGCGAACTTCCGGTAGCCTTCGACCGGGCACGTCCCGCGCTCGTCGAACACCTCGAGCGCCACGACCCGACGCTGGTCGTCTCGCTCGGCCTGGCCGCCGGTCGACCCGCGCTCTCGCTCGAGCACGTGGGGATCAACCTCCGCGACACCGCGGGGACGCCGGACAACGACGACCACTCGGTCCTGGACGATCCGGTCGACGTCGAGGGGCCGGACGCGTACTTCTCGACGCTTCCGGTTCGCGAGATGCAAACGACCATGCTCGAGGCGGGCGTTCCGACGACGTTGTCGACGTCGGCGGGCACCCACCTCTGTAACGATATCCTCTACGCGACACGCCAGTACGTCGAGACGAACGACCTCGAGATTCGGTCGGGTTTCGTCCACGTCCCGCTGAGCCACGAGCAGGCGGCCACTCGCGAGACCACGCAGCCGAGCATGGCGCTCGAGACGATGCGACGCGGGCTCGAGGTCGGTATCGAAACCGCGCTCGAGGAGTGAACCGCGCCAGTTGCGGGACATTTGATATAGCGGCTGCGCGTATATCAACGCTCTATCTCCCGCTCGCCGGTTCGCCTCTCGAGGCACTCGTGGACGCTCAGACGGCGAGTTAGGCGACGAATGAAGACATCGGACGAGGACGACAGGCGCTGATTTCGACCGACTGCCGATGGCGCCGCCCCGGGAAGTCTTCGTCCTCCGGCCCGAACGGCCGATAATGCCCACAATTCGCGCGTGCTACGCCTGCGAACGAACGTTCGAGCCCTCTCGAGCCCGGTGTGACTGCGGCGAACCGCTGTGGCGGCCGATCGAACCGCTCGACCGCTGGCCCTCGGGTGCTGGCTCGAGTGGGCGGTCGATCTGGCGATACGACGCCGTGCTCCCGGCGAGCCAGCCGGCGGGTGACCTAGAGGCTGGCGGCGCTGCAGTCTGGAGAAGCCACTCTCTCGAAGGCTACGCCGGCACGCACGTCTGGCTCGCCGACGAGGGGCGAAACCCGACGGGGAGCTTCAAGGATCGGGGAAGCGCCGTCGGCGTCGCGGCCACCCTCGAGGCCGAAATCGATCGCGTCGGGACCGTTTCTCACGGCAACATGGCGAGAAGCGTGGCGGCGCACGCGGCGGCCGTTGGGATCGACTGCACCGTCCTGGTCCCTGCGGACATCGCCGAGGAGCGGGTCCGGGCCATCGCCCGGTTCGACCCGAAAATCGTCCGCGTTCGCGGTGACTACGGCCGACTGTATTACGACGCCCTCGAACTCGGCCGGAGGCATGGAATCCAGTTCCTCAACTCCGACGTTCCCCTCCGGGTCGCGGGCCAGAAGACGCTCGCGTTCGACCTCCTCGAGCGTATCCCGGACCTCGATGCCATCGTCCTTCCGGTCAGCAGCGGCGGCAACGCGAGCGCGGTCTGGAAGGGACTGCTGGAGTTGCGCGCCGGCGGATTGCTCGAGTCGCTGCCGCGACTGTACCTGACTCAGGCGGCGGCCTGCGATCCGATCGCCGCGGCGTTCCAGTCGAGTCGAGAGCGCGTCGACCCCGATGCGGACGTGAGAGAGACCGTCGCCTACTCCATCGCCAACGCCGACCCGCCGAGCGGCACCCGCGCGCTCGCGGCCGTTCGCGACACCGGCGGCGCCGTCCTCTCGGTCGACGACGACGCGATTCTCGAGGCCCAGGATCGCCTGGCTCGCGACGCTGGCGTGCGCGTCGAACCCGCCTCTGCGACTACGCTCGCGGGGCTTCGGCAACTGACCGAACGCGAGGAAATCGACGCTGACGAGACGGTCGCCTGCGTGCTGACCGGGCGCGGCTACGGCGGTAGGGGCGACGTTCCGTCAGCGCCGGTCGTCGACCGCGAGGACCTCGAGTCGACACTCGAGTCCGCGTGACGCTCGGTCTCGAATCGGTACTCGACCTCGAGTGAGGTCCTGTCGACGACGGTCCCGAGCGGGTAACGGCGCTACGGAGGGCCGCCGTAAGAGAGCGTACATAATACTCTTATTACCGGACGGTGTACGCCCGGGTATGGCAGACAAACCGACCTCCGGTGAAATTTTCGGAGTCCCGTACAACTTCGAGCGACCGAGTTTCGGCCGAATGCTCTCGTCGTACTGGCAACCCGGTAAAGGAATGCTCGTCGAGAAGCCCTTCGGCGTCGGCTACACGCTCAACCTGGCCAACTGGCGGTCCTGGATCGTCGTCCTCATCACGGGCGCGTTGCTCTGGCAGGAACAGTCGCCGTCGTCGGACTCGGACTCTGATTCGGACTCGGCGATCGATCCGGTCGAAGTGATCGTCGACGACGAGAGCGACGACTGAGCGGTCTCCAGTAGCACTTTTCGACCGTTTCCGTTCGCCTGAGTTGCGGGTTCGAGCATCAGCCATGACGCTCGAACCTCGACCCTCGGACCTCAACCCTCGAACCGCGCGCTTGGAACCTTAAGTCTCTCTCCCCGGATTTCGAATTCGAATTCGACGACCTCGTGCGCCTGTTCTCTCCTTTCTCTTCCCCGGCGCGCGTCGACTCAGGCCTCGAGCGCGCGGTCGCAAACCCAGCCCTCGGCACCGAACTTCCGCTCGGCCAGGTCGGCCGCGGCCTCGAGTTCCCCGTCCCGCCACTCGCCCTCTTCGGCGTCACACCACTCTCCGAGCGCGCTGGCGAGACAGTCGACGGCCTCCTCGCGGTCGATTCCCGCCTGCTCGCGGATGCTCGTGACGCGGTCTGTAAACGTTTGCGGCTCGATGTCCGCGGCAAAGACGCCGACGTGAGTTTCGGGCTCGAGGTCGAAGCTCAGCGAGCCATGCTGGATGACGACGTCGCGCTGGCGGTACTGGGCGTTGCCACTGATCTTCTTCGTCTCGGACTCGCTCGCAGGGGCCACTACGTCGTGAGCAGGGTGAATGTCCCGGAGGTAACACGAGGGGCGGTAGATGGCCTCCTGTTTCGCCCCCGCGAAGTCGGCGTCGACGCCCATCCGCGAGAACGCCTCCAGGATGGGTTCACAGAACATGGCGTAACAGTCCATCAGGTCGCCGGGGACTTCCGCGGCCGGGGCGACGATGGTGTAGGAGATGTCCGCGACGGAATCGTGGTAGATGCCGCCACCGCCGGTCTGGCGTCGGGTGACGTCAACCCCGTGCTCTTCGCAAAAGTCCCAGTCGACGGTGTCGGGTTCTTGCTGGTAGCCCAGCGAGAGCGTGCTGGGCTCCCAGTCGTAGACCCGAACGGTGCGCAGGTCGTCCTCGAGCGCCGTCTGCGCGGCGATTTCCTCGAGGGACATCTGGGTCGCTCCGTCCCTGGGGTCGTCCTTGATCAGGCGCCACTCGCGGTCGGCGAGGTCGGTCATACCCGTGTGCTCGTCGGCCACCGAGAAATGGATTCCGACGTGCGGGCACCGTCGACGGTCGACCATCGACGAATCCTCACACAAGCATCTGATTTAGACTCGTCTAAAAATAGGGTTCAGTAGTAACTACTTTATAGTTCGTGGGTGCTACGTCACGACAATGAGCGAGCGATCACGGTCGACAGACGGACGCTCGATATCCCGCCGTCAGGCACTCGCGAGCGGCGCTGGCGTCCTCGTCGCCGGAAGCGCGGGCTGTCTCGCGGGCGTCAGAGGAAGTCCGTCGGGGAGCGAGGACGGATCGCCGGTCGTCGCGGCGTCGTTTTTCAGCTTCTACGATTTCGGACGCAAGGTAGCCGAGAACACGCCTGTCCAGCTGACAAACCTGGTTCCGACGGGCCTCCACGGTCACGGCTGGGAGCCCGATGCGAGCATCACGCGCGACATCATCGAAGCGGACGCGTTCATCCACGTCGGCGCCAACTTCCAGCCCTGGGCCGACCGGGCGATTCAGACCCTTGAGGACGACGGGGTCGACACGGCCTTGATCAACGCCCGCGAGGGCGTCGAACTGGTCTCGCTGGCGGCCAGCCTGGACCCGGAAGAGGAGGGCGTCGGCGACGGACGAGGTAAAGATCCACACTTCTGGCTCGATCCACAGCGTGCGAAGCGCTCCGTCGACAACATCGCCAACGGCCTGATCGAGGTCGCGCCCGACCACGAAGAGACTCTTCGCGAGAACGCCGAGGCGTACAAGGCGGACGTCCTGGACCGGATCGACGCGGATTACGAACGAATCTTCGAGACGGCCTCGCAGGACGTGGTCCAGCTCGCGGCTCACAACGCCTTTCAGTACGTCGGCGTTCGCTACGGCGTCGAGATGCGCCCGCTGGTCACGAACCTCGCCGCGAGCGGGAACGTGGCGCCGAGCGACATCGTCGCGGCCAAGGAGACCATCGAGGAGAACGACATCGAGTACATCGGCGCCGCGGTCTTCGAGACGCGCAAGCCGGCCGAACAGTTGCTCGCAGAGACGCCCGTCGAGGCCTACTTCCCCGTGACGCCGTACGCCGGCGTCTACGAGGAGTGGGTCGATGCGGGCTGGGGCTACGAGGAGATCGCGTACAACATCAACATGCCCACGTTCAGCGTCGTCCTCGGCAACGAATCGCCGGACGAGGCCGGACCGGACGGCTGGGCTGACGAATGGCGAAACTTCGAGTGAGACACATGCGAACTACAGCTAATCAGGAGGCGCAGACGAACTCCGCCGACCCAAGTACGCCCGTCATCGAACTGTCCGAGGTCGACTTCGGGTACACGTCCACCCCGGTCGTCGAGGACGTCTCGCTTCGTGTCGACCCCGGCGAGTACGTCGCCGTCGTCGGCCCGAACGGCTCCGGAAAGTCGACGCTCATGCGACTCGCACTCGGCTTGCTCCGACCGGACCGGGGCACCGCACGGCTGTTCGACCAACCCGCCCACCGATTCGACGACGGCGCTCGAGTCGGCTACGTCGCCCAGCGGGCGAGCGCCTCGACGGAGATGCCGATCACGGTTCGCGAGGTCGTGAAGATGGGCCGGTTTCCGCACGTTCGCTTCGGCCGACTCGACGAGGCGGACTGGGCAATCGTCGACCGTGCCCTCGAGACGGTCGGGATGCACGCGTTCGCCGGCCGGCGGATCACGAACCTCTCCGGGGGTCAGCGTCAGCGGGCGTTCATCGCGCGGGCGCTCGCGGGCGAAGCGGACCTGCTCGTCCTGGACGAGCCGACCGTCGGCGTTGACGCCGAATCGGTCGAGGCGTTCTACGAACTGCTCGAGTCGCTCAACGACTCGGGAATCACCGTCCTCCTGATCGAACACGACCTGGGCGCGGTGACCGCTCACGCCGATCGGATCGTCTGTCTCAACCGCGAGGTGTACTTCGACGGGACGGCGGACGCGTTCGTCGAGAGCGACGCGCTCGGCCGAGCGTTCGGGGCGGCAGCGGCCATCGTGGGTGACCGCCGATGAGCCGGTCGCTCGTCGGCCTGCTTGGGTCGAGCCCTCTCGACCCGCTGCAATCGGGGCCCGTCGACGTCGCCCTCGAGCCGCTGTACTGGCTGCTCGAGGCGTGGTACTGGCTCCTGTCCCAGCTGTACTACGTGACGCGTCTCGAGATGATCCACCCCGAGTACGCGTTCATGCACCGGGCGATCCTGGTGGGGCTCTGCATCGGCGTGATGGCCCCGCTCATCGGCACCTTCCTGGTCCACCGCCAGCTCGCGCTCATCGGCGACGCCCTCGCACACACTGCGTTTGCGGGCGTCGCGGTCGGGCTGTTCATCAACGCGACCCTGTCATTCTCGGTGTCGCCGTACCTGACGGCAATCGTCATCGCGGTGATCGCCGCGTTGCTGATCGAACTCATCTCGGAGTACACCGACGCCTACAACGACGTCTCGATGGCGATCGTCCTCTCGACGGGGTTCGCCCTCGGGACGGTGCTCATCAGCCTCAACGCGGGTGGGCTCACCGTGTCGATCGACCAGTACCTCTTCGGGAACCTCTCGACGGTGTCGGCCGAAAACACGGTCTTGCTGCTGGTGCTGTTCGCCGTCGTCGTCGGTACGGTCGCGCTCACCCGCAATCAACTGTTGTACGTCACCTTCGACGAAGTGGCCGCCGAGGTCGCGGGGATTCCCGTGCGTTGGTACAATCGGGTGATGGTGATGCTCACTGCGCTGGTCGTCGTTGGCGCGATGCAAATCATGGGCGTCATCCTCGTGGCAGCGATGCTGGTCGTCCCCGTCGCCGGCGCCTCGCAGGTCGCGCGAAGTTTTTCACAGGCGCTACTGACGTCGGTCGTCCTCGCCGAACTCGCCGTCGTCGTCGGCGTCGGGGTCGCGTATTACGCCGAGGCGACCGCCGGCGGCGTCGTTGTGCTGGTCGCCGTCGCCATCTACGTCGGTTGCGTCGGCCTCGGCAAGTTCTTCGCCGGAAGCCACCGTGAGGAGTCGGCGCCAGACGTCGACGCGATCGACGGCGACGGGACTCCCCTCGAGTGACGACTCGATCGCTGAACCTCGAACGCTCCCAGGTGGGCCACCCCGAACGGTTTCGCCCGGTCGCTCGACCACTATAGGTTTATACACCTGGCTCTAGGTCTTGGCGTAATGGAATCGCCAGGTTCGGCTCCGAACTGCACTCGAGCGGACGTCCAACGCGTGTTCTCGAAACTCGAGGACCCTTCGACGCCGATTTCGGCCGCCGAAGTCGCCGACGAGCTGGAGTGCTCCCTGGAGTCTGCCCGTCGAACCCTGTCGAAACTCGTCGAACGAGGCACGCTCCGGACGAAGCAAATCAACGAGTCGGCTCGCGTCTGGTGGCGCTCGAGCGACGCTGAGCGTCCCGATGGGCGAACGGATCGAGAGGAGTTCAGCGCTTTCGTCACCGCCGTCGAGGATTACGCCATCTTCATGCTCGACCCCGACGGCACCGTCGCCAGCTGGAACGACGGGGCGGAACGGATCAAGGGCTACGACGAAGCCGACATCGTCGGCGAGCACTTCTCCACGTTCTACACCGACGACGACACTGCCGCCGGCGTTCCCGAGCGAAATCTCGAGCGGGCGGCCGCCGCGGGCCGCGTCGAGGACGAGGGCTGGCGCGTTCGCGAGGACGGCTCCCTCTTCTGGGCCAACGTGACTATTACGGCACTCCACGACGACGAGGGGACGTTTCGTGGATTCACCAAGGTCACTCGCGACATGACCGAGCGTCGGGAATACGAACAGCAACTCCGCCGGGAACGGGACTTCACCGCCCAGGTGCTCGAGACCGTCCCGGTCGGGATTCTCGTAAGCACGCCCGACGGCGACCTCACTCGGGCGAACAGACGAGTCCTGGACTGGCTTGGCGCCGAGGCGTCGTCGTTCACCGACCACGACCACGACCGCGAGACGTGGGACGTCTACGATGCCGACGGCGAGCAGATCCCGTTCGAGGACTGGCCATTGATGCAGGTCGTCGAAACCGGCGAGCCAGTTTTCGGCTACCAGTGCCAGATCGACTCGCCGGCACGCGGTCGGCAGTGGGTCTCGATCAACGCCGCACCGATCGACGACGACGGCGACGACGAACGAGTCGTCTTCTCTGTCGAGGACGTCACCGAACAGCACGAACGCCAACAGCAACTCCGTCGCGAATCCGAACAGACCGAGCAACTCCTGCGGACGGCGCCGATCCCCATCGCCGTCTGGAACGCCGACGGGGAGACGGTGATGGCGAACCGGCGGGCCCAGGAAACCCTCGACGTTTCCGAACAGGAGTTTCTCGAAGATCCCGACGGCGCCGACCAGTGGGGACTCTACGATCCCAATGGGAACCCGCTCGACTCGAGCGAAACGCCGTCCGCGCGCACTGCGGCGACCGGCGAACCGGTCCGCAACGACGAAGTCGTCGTCGAAACGCCTGACGGCGATCGCATCCACCTGCACGTGAACGCCGCGCCGGTGCTAGATCCCGACGGAAACGTCGAACGAATCATCGTCGCCAGCGAGGACATCACCGACCTCAAGGACCGGGAACACCAGCTGGAGCGGCGGAAGTCGGAACTCGAGACCGAACTGAGCGAAATCCTCGGTCGAATCACCGACGCGTTCTACGCGCTCGACGACGAGTGGCGGTTCACGCACGTCAACGAGCGCGCGGAGGAGTTAATCGACTTCGAGGACCAGGGACTCGTCGGCGAGCACGTCTGGGAGGTCTTCGACTGGGTCGAGAACACGCAACTCCGCGAGGAGTACGAGCGGGCGATGGAGACGCAGGAACCGACTTCGTTCGAGTTCTACTATCCCGACCCGCTGGACGCGTGGCTGGACATACACGTCTACCCGTCGGAAACGGGCCTCTCGGTCTACTTCCGAGACGTCACCGAACGGAAGGAACGCGAGCGCCAGCTCGAGGAGTCCGAACGGCGCTACCGCACGCTCGTCGAACACTTCCCGAACGGCGCCGTCGCGCTCGTCGACGAGCACCTCCGCTACCAGACGATCGGCGGCACGCCGCTCGACGGGGCGGACGTCGCGGTCGGGTCCGGATTCGACGAACCGATCCAGGACGTCCTCCCGGCGCCACTCGAGGACGAACTCGTGCCACGATACGAGGCCGCGCTCGAGGGGGAGTCCAGCTCGTTCGAAATCGAACTCGGCGAGCAGGTCTACCAGCTCCAGACGGTTCCGATTCGCGACGACAGCGGGGAGGTCTTCGCCGCCCTCGGTATGTCCCAGGACATCACCGAGCGGCGAACGTACGAGCGAAAACTCGAGGCGTCGAACGAGCGCCTTGAGCAGTTCGCCTACGCCGCCAGCCACGACCTCCAGGAACCCCTGCGGATGGTCTCGAGTTACCTGCAGTTGATCGAGCGCCGGTACGGCGACGCTTTCGACGAAGACGGCGAGGAATTCCTGGAATTCGCCGTCGACGGAGCCGAGCGCATGCGCGAGATGATCGACGGACTCCTCGAGTACTCCCGGGTGGAAACCCAGGGGAACGCGTTCGAGCCCGTCGACCTCGAGACGGTGCTCTCGGACGCACAGGCCGACCTCCGATTCCCGATCCAGGAAAGTGGGGCCGACGTCACGGCGGACTCACTTCCTCGCGTCGAGGGAGATCCGACCCAGTTGCGCCAGGTGTTCCAGAACCTGCTGAGCAACGCGATCGAGTACAGCGGCGACGAATCGCCCCGTGTGCACGTGACTGCCAAGCGAGCCGGTGACGTCTGGGAGGTGTCGGTTCGAGACGAGGGAATCGGTATGGATCCCGACGACACCGACCGGGTCTTCGAGGTGTTCCAGCGCCTCCACAGTCAGGAGGAACACGCGGGAACGGGGATCGGGCTCGCGCTCTGCCAACGGATCGTCGAGCGCCACGGCGGGACGATCCGGGCCGACTCGGAGCCGGGCGTCGGGACGACCTTTACCTTTACGCTCCCGGCGGCGGTCGGCGCTGACCAGGACTGAACGGGCGTCGTCGCTCTCGCAACGGGGTCTTTTCTCGCAACGAGAGTTTTTCTCTCGCGATGAAACCTCTCTCCCGCAACGGAACCTCTTTTCGGCGACGAATCCCGGTGATCAGCCGTTCGATCGAATTGTCGTTCCCGCTCACTGAGCTACGGCCTTGTCGGTCCACACGGCTCTTGAGCCTCGAGAGCCGGTAACCTGGGCGCTCCTCCGCGAGTCGCTCGACGAGCCACGACTACCGAGGATTCGGAATTTCATACAGTTACATACGGTTTATCAGGTGGCACCCGAACCGCTCGAGCGGTTGTGAGCACTTTTACGTCCACGGCGGCTACGGCGCCCATGGTGCGGAACGTCGCCGAGCTGTTGGCGGAACTCGAGTCCGAGGACTTCTATCTCCTCTCGGGAATCGAGCAGGGAATGCGCTTCTCGGAGTGGGTCCAGCGCGAGAAGCTATCGAACTTCTCGGGACTCACCCCTGAAGAGGTGGACTACCGCCTCGAGCGCTGTCTCAAGCGCGGGCTAGTAGAGAAGAAGACGATCCAGTACGAGGGGTACACCCTCCAGTTCGAGGGCTACGACGCCCTCGCCCTTCGTGCACTCGTCGAGCGCGATACGATCTCGGAGTTCGGCGCCCCGCTGGGCGTCGGCAAGGAGAGCGACGTCTACGAGGTCAAATCCTACAAGCCGCTAGCCCTGAAGTACCACCGAGAGGGCTATACCAACTTCCGGGAGGTCAACCGCGAGCGCGATTACACCTCGGAAAATCAGCACGTGTCCTGGCTCTACACCGCCCGGAAAGCGGCTGAACGGGAGTTTGACGCCCTCGAGACGCTGTACCCCGACGTCTCGGTGCCTCAGCCGATCGACCAGAACCGACACGCCATCGTGATGGAGAAGATGCCAGGGGTGGAACTCTCGCGAACCCGATTCGAGGACGACCAGGTGCTGGGAGTGCTGGAGTTACTCTTGCGAGAACTCTCATGCGCGTACGAGGAGGGGTACGTCCACGCGGACATGAGCGAGTACAACGTGTTCGTCGCCGAGGAGGGGGTGACGATCTTCGACTGGCCGCAGGCGGTGCCGACCGATCACGAACACGCTCGCGAGTTCCTGGATCGCGACCTCACGAATCTGGTGGGGTACTTCCGGCGGAAATATCCGTCAGTCGTGCCTGAGGACCTCGAGAGCGACGCGATTGCTGCTGAGATCGCCACCGGAGAGTTCGACTCATTGTCGGCGTAGGATGTGATACACCCTATGGTGCTATAGGTAATCTGCCCATCGCTCGAAGTATCGCCGTCGCAGACGCTGCGTGAATGCTCTTCAACCCCCTTCGAGTCCGAAACCGCCTACTCGAGTTCTGCTGCCGCTTCTCGAAACAGGCCGTCCAGGATCTCAGGCGTGGTCGGATGGTACGCCCGGTCCGGAATCTCTCGCACGTCGAGGCCCATCTCGACGATCACCTGCATCGTCTTGGCCATCACGTCGGCGTGGAGGTGCAGTCCCTGGTAGCCGAGCACGGTCCCGTCGCGGGCGCTGACGACCAGCGTGGCGACGCCCTCCGGGTGGTTCTTGGTTTTGAAGACGCCGTCGTCGGACGCCTCCCTCGAGACCACGACTGCGTCCATCGACGAATCCGCGGCCGTGTCTGGGGTGTGGCCGACGCGGGCCACCGGGTAGGTGCTCAGGCCCGAGAAGATGACGTGGTGGGGGACGTTCGCGTAGGGCTCGAGGTCGTCGCCTCGAGCGTGGCGCAGGACGTTCTTTCCGGCGGCGAAGCCCTGTTCCTTGGCGACGTGGAGAATCGGCTCGCGGCCGTTGGCGTCTCCGACGACGAACGTGCGCTCGTCGTCTGCGGCCTGCATCGTCGGCTCGACCCAGCCCTGCTCCGGTTCCAGGGGTGTGTGCTCGAGCCCGAGGCCGTCGACGTTCGGGCGGCGGCCGGTGAATACGTAGAGCTGATCGGCCTCCAGGACCTCCCTGGTGCCGTTGCGATCGACCGTGAGCCGAACGCCGCCGTCGGCCGTTGGCTCGAGGCGCTTCTCGTCAGTGTTTGTCAGAATCTCGACGTCGAACTGCTCCCGGTAGACGTCGAGGATCGTGTCGCCGTAGGCGTCCTCGAACTCCTCCAGCGGGCGGTCGTCGTGTTCGATCACGGTGAGGTCGACGCCGCCGACCTCGCTGAGGTAGGGGGCAAGCTCGAGGCCGATGTAGCCAAAGCCCATCACGATCCCCGAGTCTGGGAACGACGTCGCGTCGAGCACGTCCGCGCTCGAGCAGTAGTCGACGTCCTCGATACCGGGCGTATCGGGAACGTTGAGCGTCGAGCCAGTCGCGATCACGACGTAGTCGGGATCGATCGTGCGGTCGCCGACGGCGAGGGTGCGGTCGTCGACGAACCTGGCACGCTCGTGGAGGAACTCGACGCCGTCGCGGTCGGCGAGGTCGTGGACGCGATCCCGTCGATGTTCGGCGAATCCGTGGACGTGCTCGTCCTTCTGGGCGACGACCGCCTCGAGATCGACCGCGGGCGTCCCCTCGAGTCGACCGTCGTGGCGCGCCTGGTAGCGGTGCTGGGCGGCCGAGAGGACGTCCTTCGAGGGCATGCAACCCCGGAGAATGCAGAGGCCGCCGCCCGGGTCGTCGTCGTCGATCAGGGTCAGTTCGAGGTCGGTTTCCGATTCCGCGGCGCGCTCAAGCAACTCGTCGGTGGCGGCGACACCTGCGCTCCCGTAGGCGCCGACAATCGCGACGTGGAGACTGTCCATATCGGTGAAACGGTGGCTTCCCCAATAGGCGTTGGTGCGGTCGTGCGTGGACAACTCACTGGCGACAGGAGAAGGCGTTTCGAGAACGAACGTGACGACGAGTCTAGCGTCGGAGCCTGGCTGCGACACCGGTCCCGAGGAGTCCGAGCAGCGCGGCGAGAGCCCCGAATCCGGGGAGACCGTCGCTTTCGGTGCTCGAGCCAGTGCCGTCGTCGCTACTGCCCTCGTCGGCACCCGAGCCATCGATCGACGCGGTTCGCTCCGAGAAGTGGTTGAACGCGACGAAGACGGTCGCCTTGGCGTCCGCCTCGGCGTGCTGGCTCACCATGTACGCGGAGCCCTCGCCGCCGATCGCGCTCTCGAGTTCGGACTGGGAGGACGCCTGGACGGCAGCCTCACCGTCGACGCGAACCTCGAGATCCTCGACCGTACCGACGGTCTCCTCCTCGACCGTCGTCATGACGATTGTTCCCTCCTTGATGGCGCGGTCGACGGTGACGTCGACGCGGCGTTCGCTCTCCTGTTTGGCCTCGAGGGTCAGATCCTCGGCGTAGGTGACCGAGTCGGTGACGGTTTCGCCGTCTCGCTGCTCGACGTAGACTTCGGCGGCGGCCGAACCGTCGGCGATGAGTTGCTCCTGGGACTTCGTCTCGTCGGTACGTTCGCCGTCCTCGTAGGACCGGAAGACGAGCGTCGACTCGCCCTCGAGGCTAGCCGCGACGTTGCCCTCTTCGTTGACGGTGACGTCGCCGTCGCCGATCACGAGGAAGACGCCGTTGCGGTCGTCGCCCTCGACGACGACGCGTTCGCCGTCGCCTTCGGCGCTGGCCTGGACGTTCTCGCCGAGTTGGGCTTCGACGACCTGGGCGTCGCCGCCGGCCCGGACGACGAGAATCCCGCGTTCGTTGTCGTGGGCCGACAGCGTCGCACCACTCTCCGATTCGATTCGTGTTTTCGTCTGTGACTCGGCGCTCACCGAGAGGCCGGCGCCCTCGAGGTTCACGACGGCCCCGAGGTCGATACCGGCGTTGGCACCGGAACTGGCGTCGCTTCGGGAGTCGACGGCGACCGAGGAGAACACGGTCTCGCCGCCGACGGCGTAGTTCGTCAGGGCGCTCCCCGAGGTCTCGAACTCGAGGTGGCTTCCCGCGTACGTCTCGCTCTGGGAGGTCGCGCTCGATTCGACTGAACTCGCACCGGCCCCAGCTGCGGCGACGACACTGACGCCGAGCATTGCTGCGATAAGGACGGCTACGACTGCATTTCGATTCATTTCATCTGATCCGTTCGCCCGCACTATAAAAGGAGTTCTGACAGAGCCGTCCAATCGAACGGGTTCGGAAATCACCTCGAGCACGTCCAGGGGCCCGGTTCACGACATTCGCCTCTCGATGCACGACGCTCGGCCGGTCCGAGCGGGAGAGGGGGTTCAGCGAGAGATTGACTCGGCACTGTCGGCGACGACCGCGTCGACCTCCGCTTTCGTGACGAGGGCGGCGTCGCCCGGAATCGTCCGCTTGAGGGCGGCCGTCGCGGCGGCGTACTCGAGCGCTCGACCGACGTCGTCGCCGGAGAGTCGGCGAGCGATGAACGCGCCCGTGAAAGCGTCGCCAGTGCCGATGGGGTCGTGCGTCTCGGTCTCGTAGGCGTCATGGTCGTGGACGACGTTGTCGTGCCAGGCGAGCGCGCCCTGGTCGCCGCGGGTGACGACGACGGTTCGGAAGTCGAACTGGGAGCCGAGCTTGTGGGCGAGCTGACGGGGGTCGCCCTCGTAGCCGAGCACGGTACGGGCGTCGCGGGCCGCGATCACGAGCACGTCGATTCCGGGGAACAGTTTCGTCAGGGTGTCTCGAGCCTCCTCGGGCGACCAGAGCTTTCGCCGGTAGTTGAGATCGAAGGCGGTGGTCGTGTCGTTCTGTCGCGCTGCCTTCAGGAGCTGTGCCGTGGTCTCCCGGAGGGTCGGCGACAGCGCAGGGGTGATGCCCGACGTGAAGAAGACGCGAGCGTCCCGGATGAGGTCGATGTCGAACTCCTGTGGTTTGGCGGTCGTGATTGCGGCGTCCGATCGGTCGTAGACGACGTTCGTCCCGCGGGGTTTGCCCCCGTGTTCGAGGTAGTACGTCCCCTGGCGGCCCTCGTCGCTCCAGACGACATCGGTGTCGATACCATACTGCTCGAGTTCGCCGACGACGCGCCGGCCCAGCGGAGAGTCCGGGAGCTTCGAAGTCCAGGTCGAGACGGCGCCGAGTCGCTCGGCGGCGACGGCGACGTTGCTCTCGGCGCCCGCCGCGCGGACCTCGAACTCGCTCGCGGTCTCGAGGCGTTCGTGCCCGGGCGGTGAGAGGCGGAGCATCGTCTCGCCGAAGGTGACGAGGTCGCTCACGCGTTTCCCTCTCGATTCGGTCGGTCGGTGGTGAATCGCTGGCTCATGGTCGAAAAACGGAGGGGTGTGCTATAAGTTGTGTCGTTGGTGGCGGTATCTCACTCGAGTTCCGTCTCGGCGACCAGAAGGGTCGATCCATCGGCGTTCCCCTGGCGCTCGAACTCGAGGTCGTAGCCGAACGTCTCGAGTAACCGGCAACTCGTCTCGACGTGGTCGGTCACGGCGGGAATCCGCAGGCGGCCGCCGCCGAGAACGAGGAAGTCCAGGAGTTGGTCGGCGAGGTGGGCGTCGACGCTCCCGTTCCCCTCGAGGAACGCGACGGCAGCGTCGGCGGCTTCCTCCCCGACGCGTTCGGCCAGTTTTCCGGGTTCGCCGAGGGAGGAAAAGCCGGCCTGGGGGCTGGGTGTCGACATGGTCTCCGCCGAGTCACCGGCGAACTCGAACTCGAGGCTCAGCACAATTGCCGAACCCGGACAGGCGCTCTCGGCCGTCGTCTCGACGCGCTCGCGAACCTCGAAATTCGCACCATCCGAACCGATTCGGGTTTGCAACCGTTCGAGGGAACCCTCCGCCTGCCGTTTTGCGACGTCGGCGTCGGCCAGCGCGGCGGCTTCGGTCGAGTAGACGCACACGCCCGTGAGGTCGCCCCGGGTCTCGAGGTCCAGCGGATGGAACCGTGAGGGAGCGAGGTGAAGCCGCAGTCGGCCGGCGCCCGCGGGATAGAAGCCGCGACGGTCGACCTCGAGGGCGGCCTGCAGGCCGTACTGACGGAGGAGTGGGAGCTTGACGTACCGGAGGTAGTCCACGGGTGGGGACCAGGCGACGTCCGTCCCACCCGAAGCGGTCAGGGTAAGCGGCGACTCGAGGCGGGCGGCGAGGGGAAGGACCGCGTCGAAGAGGAGGGTGAGGCTACCGGCGGTGCCGACTTCGACGGTGTATTCCCCGCCCGAGATTTCGACCGCGCCGTCGCCGCCCGTTCCCGTTCGGGGGTCGAACTCGACCGTCTCGGCCTCGAGTTCGCCACCCGAGACCTCGGCGTCGGTAATCGCCGCCATCGCCTCTAGGACGGCCAGGTGCTGGTTCGCGAGCCCCGGATTCGGCCGGTCGCCGCGGGCGCGCTCGAGGCGAACGGGCTCGCCGGTGAGCGCCGAGAGGGTGAGCGCTCGCCGGAGGAACTGGCCGCCGGCGTCGTGCCCGTCGAGGGTGTGCATACCTGCGTGGTCGAGTGCGGTGTGGAAAGGTCTTCTCGTGGTGTGTCACGTCGCGGGGTGTGCCACGGCGCATCCGTGGGGCCCGCTCGTGTGAGACGGACCCGACCGCTCGAGACGAACGCGAAGACTGCGGTCGAATGGACCAACGTACCAGTGAACGCCGGTGGAGCCGCGAATATCTCTCGAACTCCGTCCGTGATGAACGCTTCCGGAACCTGAACCGTTAGGTCACTCGAGTCGAGAGAGAAGAGGCATGCGAGGCTGGCGCGACCCGCTCACTCGCCGATGGTTCCTCTGGGGGACCCTCGGCGTCGTCTTCTTGCTCGTGAACGTCTACCGGCTTTCGACGGCCGTCCTCGCCGAAGAGTTGATGGCCGGCTTCCGAACCACGGGCGCTCAGCTCGGGACCCTCCACGCGATTTTCTTCTGGATCTACGCGCTGATGCAGTTGCCGACGGGGATCCTGGCTGACCGGATCGGTCCCCGTCGGACGGCCGCTGCGGGCGGGTTCGTGATGAACGTCGGCGCGATCTGGTTCGCGCTGGCCACCAGCTACGCGGGGGCGCTGATTGCCCGCGGGCTCGTCGGCCTCGGGGCGAGCGTGATCTTCGTCTGCATCCTTCGGTTCTGTGCCAGCTGGTTCCGGGCCGACGAGTTCGCCACCCTCAGTGGCTTCAGCTTCGCGGTTTCGGGCGTCGGTGGTGTCCTCGCGACCACCCCGCTCGCGATCGCCGCGGAGTCGGCGGGCTGGCGGACGACCGTCGGCGCGCTCGGGGTCTTCGGCGTCGCATTCAGCGTCGTCGTCTACGCGGTCGTTCGCGACACGCCCGAACAGGCCGGTTTCGACCCGATCGAGGGTGTACCCGGCCAGCCGACGCTCTCGACTGCCGACGTCGTCCGTCATGTCCGAACCGTGCTCTCCGACCGGGTCACCTGGGTCGCCAGCGTGATGCTTTTCTGTACCTCCGGGCTCAACCTGACGCTGTTCGGCCTCTGGGGCGTCCCGTATGTCGTCCAGACCTACGACGTCTCCGTGACCCACGCGTCTCTCTACACCCTCGCCGGCGGCGTCGGCATGATCGTCGGCCCGCCGTCTATCGGCTGGCTCTCGGACCGCCTCGAGCGCCGCGTCGAGTTGATGGTCGTCGGCGGCGTTATCTACGTGGCCTCGATCGGTCTCGTCGCCGCGCTGGGGCGGCCCCCGATCGCCGTCGTCGGCTTCGTCTTCTTCGTCGCGGGCGTCCTGCTCGGCGCGTTCGTCCTCGGGTATCCACTGGTGAAAGACCGCCACGACGCGAGCGCGAGTGGCATCTCGACTAGCGTGATCAACGGTGCGGCCTTCTTTGGCGCCGCCGTGCTCCCGACGGCGATGGGGTTCGCTCTCGACACCTACTGGACGGGCGAACTCGAGGCCGGCGTTCGCGTCTACACCGCGACCGGGTACCGGATGGCGTTCGTGATCGCGACCGTTGCGGCCGCCGTCGCGCTCGCGTGTACGCTCTGGTTGTATCGGTACGCGGCGGACGGCTCGAGCGTCTGACGGCCAGAGCGATTAGTACCTTTATAGGCATCGACCGATGCGTGAAACCGGATGAACGCTATCAATCTCACCCATCTGTTCGGCCTGGAACGCCACTAGCCGCACACTTTTTCGTCTTTGCCCTCTGACAAGCCACCGTGACCGACTCGAGCCGCCACCGATCCACTCACTTCGTCCGACCCGCACGCCTCGAAGACGCCCGTGCGATCCGGACCGTCGCCCGCGAGAGCTGGCACGCCGCGTATGACGACCTCCTCGGCCCCGACACCGTCGAGATGATGACCGATGAGTGGTACGCCCTCGAGGGACTTCGCGAGTCGATCCAGTCGAGGGACAGCCACCTGTTCGTCGCCCCCGAGCCGGACGACGACAAGCCGGATCGAACCGACGAACTCGCCGGCTTCGTCCACGTCGGCCAGTGGCCGGACGAACCTGCCGTCGGCCACCTCGCTCGGCTCTACGTTCGCTCGGGTCACTGGGGGTGCGGGCTGGGAACGTCGCTCTGTGATCACGGAGAACGAGCCGTCGAGGACGACGGCTACGACCGGATTCGTCTCGAGGTGTTCACGACGAACGAGCGCGCGATCGACTTTTACGAGGGCCGAGGGTACGAACCCGTTGCCGAGGTGGTCGAAGAACTCGAGGGCGAGACGTATCGGGTGTCGTTGCTCGAGCGCTCGCTGTGAGTTCTTGACATCCACCCACGACTGAAGTCGTGGACTTTCTCCTCGAATCTGTGTAACCACGTTTTCCGCAATTCAGCGTAATTCAAGGTGGAGCCTCCGGCCTCAAGGAGCGAACGAAGTAAGCGAGTAGGCCGGAGAGGAACCCGACATGGGACGACACAACCAGCATACTGCGACCGACTGACTCCCGAACGTATACGTACCGCCGAGTCTTCTCTGAAGTATGGGCGTGCGTCGAACCGCCGTCGTGAAACTCGCCGTTTCCGACGAGCAACGCGACGCACTCCACCGAACCGCCGAGCAGTACCTGTACTGTGCGAACCGAACCGCCGACTACTGTTGGTCGGACACCTCGTTCACCGAGTGCAAGATTAACAAACGGCGGGTTCGAGACGCGCTCTACTCCGACCTCCGCGAAGAGACGGACCTACAGGCACAACTCGTCCAGGCCGCGATACGTCGCGCCGTCGAAGCCATCAAAGGCGTTATCGAACGCTGGAAGAAGGGACAGCGCGTCGCTTGTCCGACGTTCACCGCCGAAACGATGGACTACGACATGCGAAGCGCCACCTTCTACCGACGCAAGGTGTCGCTGGCAACTGTTGAGGGCCGGGTCGAACCCTCGTTCGTTCTTCCGGCAGATAGTCCGACACCCTACGAGCGGTACGTCCTCTCCGAGGGCTACGAGTTCCGCGAGAGTACGCTTCGGTACGACGCGGCTACCGACGAGTTCTACCTCAATATCTCGATCCGGCGGTGTGAGGTGGACGGTGACGACGCGGAGGTCTCGGCAGATACTGAGCACCCCAACCAAACGGTCCTCGGCATCGACCTCGGCGTCAACAGTCTCGCCGTCTCCTCGACCGGCACGTTCTGGCAGGGCGATGAGTACGACCACTGGTGTCGTGAGTTCGAGAAGCGACGTGGAGCGATGCAACAGCGCGGCACGCAAGCCGCACACAACGCCTTGCTTCGACTCGGGAAACGCGAAGAAGCGTGGCGCAAGCAGTACATCCACACCGTCGCCAACGAACTCGTTGCGGAAGCCGTCGAACACGGTTGCGACGTGATCGCGTTCGAGGACTTGACCGACATACGCGAGCGACTTCCACACGCGAAGTGGCACCACGTCTGGGCGTTCCGACGCCTCTTCGAGTACGTTGAGTACAAAGCGCCTGAACAAGGCGTCTCCGTGGAGCAAGTCGAGCCGAACCACACGTCCCAACGCTGTTCTCGAATGGACTGTGGATTCACGCACGAAGCCAACCGCCACGGAGAACGCTTCTGTTGCCAGAAGTGCGGGTACGAGGTGAACGCGGACTACAACGGAGCAAAGAACATCGGGCTCCGCTACGCCCGAAAGCGGACACACAGACTCTGTTCCTCGCCCACGTCGGGGAGCGGAGACGCAGAAGTAGACCTGCGTGTGAATGGTGGGACGGTGAACGGCAAGAGCCACCGGCCTATTGCCGGCGACTGATTGCCGGGAGTCCACATCAAAGCCCCACCCTCGAGGACCGAGGCGCGTCTGCGCCGAGGGAGTAGGGTGGGGTAGTTTACAGCGTATTGTCTGCCTCTTCAGCGTCCTCGACGACCTCGAGTCCGCGGTTGTTCACCGCCATCGGATCGAGACCGACCTCCTGGAGGAACTGTTTGTACTCGCGCTCGCAGGTCTCGGCGGCCTTTTGCTTGTCGCTGGCCCGGTCACAGAGGGCGACGAGGTTCTCCGGCACGTCGTTCTGGTAGACGATCCAGTGGTTGATCAGGTCCGAGAGGCGGCGGATGGGGCTTGTGAAGTGGCCGTAAATCTCGAAGTTGAGCGCGTGGTGGCCGCCGAATGGGTCGTTCATGTACTTCGCGCGGGGCATCACCTTCATCACCGCCCACTGGATTTTGTCGAGTTGGCGACCCGGCGCGGTCTCGAGGGTCGCGTTGACCGCCTTCCGGGGCTCGTCCCAGGTGTCGCCGGGGATGGAGACTCCGTCGAGGTCCTGGATCTCCTGGAGGGCCTTCGACCACTCGTCGGGTGTCGGCTGGGGGTGGACGCGGTACATCGCTTCGACGCCGCGAGACCACATGAGTTCGTGCGTGACGGCCTTGTTGGCTTTGAGCATGCACTCCTCGATGATGGTGTGGGCGCGGTCGCGGCTGGGATTCAGGACGAGGGAGCCGTCTTCCTTGCGGATCTCGTGCATCTCGTTGGCCACCTCGTAGACGAGCTTGTTCTCCTCGTGCAGCGGCGCGTCGGGGTCCTCGAGGCGCTGTTCGGCCTGGGAGTAGGTGAGCCGTTCGTCGGACTCGATGACGGACTTGTAGATGTCGATGGAGTCGTAGCTCAGGGTCTCCTTGTCGAGGTGCATCTCGACGGTGTGGGCCAGTCGCTCCTCGTTGGGGACCAGCGAGCAGACCGACTCGGCCAGCACCGGCGGCAGCATGTGGATGGTGTAGGCGGGCAGGTAGACCGTGTTGCCGCGCTCGACCGCCTCGTTCCACATCTCGGATTCGGGGTGGACGTAGTGGGTCACGTCCGCGATGTGGACCCAGAGGACGTACTCGTCCTCGCGCTCTTCGATCGAGAGCGCGTCGTCGAAGTCCTGGGCGTCGATGGGGTCGGTCGTCCACGTCGTCATGTCCCGGAGGTCGCGCCGATCCTCGAGTTCCGCGTCGATGTCCGCTTTCGGATCTTCGGTCAATTCCTTGGCCTCTTCGAGAACGCTCGCGGGGAACTCGTCGCGAATCTCGAACTTCTCGAAGAGGTCCTCGCGCTTGTTCTCGAGGTGGCGGGCCAGGTCCTCGGAGATCTGGACGGGACCTTGCCCCTCGGCCGTGCCGGCTGCGGCCTGTACGTCATCGCTCATACCCTCGGCTACGAACAGGAGTGCCAAAGTCGTGTCGGGACGCGTGCGCGGCGGTTCGCGCCAGCCGTGCGAAGTGGTCGAGGAACTGAACGCGTCCTGGAACGACCGGTGCGATCAAAACACGGTCCGCTGCAATTCTCGATTCGCTCCGGGAGCTTCAAGTGGGTGACAAGGCATATTGTGTCGTATGTTACCACTCTATTGGGAGAAGGCTGGGAACATGCAAAGGCTACTTACCGATAGACGTCGAGGTTCGTGACGATGAGTCAGAAGGCAGATCGAAGCCGTCAGCAGGAACTGCGGACGGAGAAATCCGCCACCGCCGATTCGCTGACCCTGGAAAGCGGACTGGAGGCGCTTCGGTCGAGCCCGGCGTTTCACGGGACGGTCGAACCGCTCGACGGACTCGACGACCTCGAAACCTGCGAGCACATCGCGCTGTTCTACCGGTCCCGCGAGGAACGGTTCGCCACCGTCACCCCGTTTATTCGACAGGGTATCGAGCGCGGCGAGCGGGTCATGTACGTCATCGACGACCTCCCGAAGTCCGCAATCCTCGCGGAACTCCGCGGCGGCGACGTCGACGTCGACGCGGCGCTCGAGTCGGGTCAACTGACGTTTCACTCGCTCGAGGAGACCTACCTCCGGTCCGGGCGCTTCGACCCCGACGACATGCTCGAGGTGTACGCCGACGCGATCGAGGAGGCGAAGGAGGAGTACCCGGCGCTTCGCGTGACCGCGAACACGAACTTCATCCTGGACGAGTACGCGACCCTCGAGGACTTCATGGCCTACGAGAGCCGCGTCAACGACCTCTTCCGTGGTGAGGATTGCATCGCCCTCTGTCACTACGATTGCGAGCGTATCCCACCCGAGACGCTCGTCGACGTCATTCGAACGCACCCGCACCTGGTGTACGAAGATACCGTCTGTCACAACTTCTACTACACGCCGCCGGAGGAGTTCTTCGAACCCGACGAACCCACTCGCGACGTCGAGCGAATGCTGAACACGCTGGTGGACCGCGCCAGAGCACGGTCCGAACTCAACGAGACGGTCGCGGAACTCGAGGAGTCCAACGAGCGACTCAGGCGGTTCGCCTACGTCGCCTCCCACGACTTACAGGAGCCGCTGCGGATGATCTCGAGCTATCTCCAGTTGCTCGATTCCCGCTACGCGGACGACCTGGACGAGGAGGCGCGGGAGTACATCGACTTCGCCGTAGACGGCTCCGACCGGATGCGGGAGATGGTCAACGGGTTGCTCGCGTACTCGCGAATCGACATGGACGAGGCGGACTTCGAGCGAGTCGAGTGCGACGACGTCGTCGACGACGTGCTGACCGATCTGCAGGTACAGATCGACGAAACCGATGCTACAGTCGACCTCGAGCCGTTACCCGCGGTCCGCGGTGAGGCCCACCAGCTCGAGCAACTGTTCTCGAACCTGGTCTCGAACGCAATCAAGTACAGTGGCGACGAGGTGCCCCGGATCGAGATCACCGGCGAGAAACGGGGTGACCGCTGTGTCTTCTCAGTCGACGACGACGGAATCGGTATCGATCCCGAGTACGTCGACCAGATCTTCGACATCTTCAACCGACTTCACTCGAACGACGAGTTCCAGGGGACCGGTATCGGGCTCTCGCTGTGTCGAAAGATCGTCGACCACCACGGCGGTGACATCTGGGTCGACTCGGAACCGGACGACGGTACGACGTTTTACTTCACTCTTCCCGCGGCGGCGTAGATCGGTTCACAGGCTCACAGGCTCAGTAGTTCACAGATTCACAGGTTCACAGGGTTTCAGCAATGACCGAGGAACCGTTCGACATCCTGGTAATCGAGGACAACCCCGGCGACGTTCGGCTCATCGAGAACGGATTCGACGAGAGCGACGTCTCCCGTTCGCTGACCGTCGTCACCGACGGGGCGGAAGCGCTCGACTACCTCTATCGACGGAACGGCTTCGAATCCGCGGCGAAGCCGGACCTCGTGCTGTTGGATCTGAACGTGCCGAAACTGACCGGCAACGCGGTGCTCGAGCGGATTACCGACGACCCCGACTTTCGTTCGACGCCGATACTCGTTCTCTCGGGATCCCAGTCCGACGATCACGTTATCGAGACATACCGTCTGGGAGCGGACGGCTACTTTGTCAAGCCGGTGGACCCCCACGAGTTCATCTCACTCGTCAAAACGATCGGGGATTCGCTGGCCTCGCCTGGGTCACTCCCTTCGGGAGAATTCGCCGACGTCGATCGGCCCTCGTGATCCTAGTCGGGTAGCGCGGATCCTTGTGGTCCCTCGTTACCCCAGTGCGTAGAGCGGATTTCCGCAGTCCCTCGTGACCACCGGGTAGAACGGGTCTCCGCGGTCCCCCGTAACCCCCGCCGAGCGAGACGGGAGGCGGGGCTCCGCCCAGGAGCGCCTGGGTGCAAAACGACTGGCTGTAGCAGGATCGCGACCCCGACGAGCGCGAACGTTTCTACTGGCCGTTTGTCAGTCGCTCACGCTCGAGCATGGACCACAACCCGCGATTCACTATACTTTTTATAGTAGTGTACCGCCGTCTAGTAACGACCGCGTTCCGTATCTCTCGAGCCGATCGACCAGTTCGTGAAGAACACGTTGGAAGTTATATGTTTCCAGCAGAGAGTGTGTGGAGATGACGACGATTGCCCTCCACGACGTCGCGAAACGCTACGGCGACGTCACCGCACTGGCCGGCATCGACCTCGAGGTTGAGTCCGGCGAGGTCTTCGGCTTTCTGGGCCCGAACGGGGCCGGCAAGTCGACGACCATCGACATCCTGCTGCGTTACACCTACCCCTCGAGTGGGCGGGTCGAGGTGCTGGGTCACGACGTGACGAGCGACCCCGTCGCCGTCCGCGAGCGGACCGGCATCCTCCCGGAGGGGTACGCCCCCTTCGAGACGATGACCGGGCGCCAGCACCTCGAGTACGCCATCGCGGCCAACGACGCCGACGACGACCCCGACGTCTTGCTCGAGCGCGTGGACGTGGCTCACGCGGCCGACCGCAAGGCCATCGGCTACTCGAAGGGGATGACCCAGCGGCTTGGCCTCGCGATGGCTCTCGTCGGCGAACCCGAACTCCTGATCCTCGACGAACCCTCGACCGGGCTCGACCCCCACGGCGTCCGACTGATGCGTCAGATCGTTCGCGAGGAACGCGACCGGGGCGCGACGGTCTTCTTCTCGAGTCACATCCTGGAGCAGGTCGAAGCGGTCGCTGACCGGGTCGGCATCCTACGGCAGGGCTCGCTGATCGCCGTCGACACCATCGACGGGCTCCGGTCGGCCAACGAAGGCGACGGCGAACTCGTCGTCGAACTCGAGACGGCCGACGGGGTTCGTGAACGCGTTGCAGGCGGCGAGACTGCTGCGGGATCGAACCCACCGGCGGGAGCACAGGTCGGCCTCGAACCGGTCGTCGCGGCCGTCGACTCCCTCGCGGGCGTCTCTGCGGTGCGCCGGGACGGCGACGCACTCGTGGTCGCCTGCGCGACGGAGGCGAAACTCGACGTGCTGGATACGATTCGTGAGCAAGGGGCAACAATCATCGACTTTTCGACCGCTGAGACGTCGCTCGAAGAGTTATTTGTCTCCTACACGGAGGGCGGGCGATGAACTGGCGACTGCTCGCGAGCAAGGAGTTCGGCGACGCGATTCGCAACTACCAGCTGTACGCGATGGCGGCGCTCTTCGGGCTCGTCTTCGGCGTGTTCGGTTACATTCACGTGCGGAACGTGCGACGCGCTCGCGTTTACGACTACCTCTCGGCGCCCGAACCGATCGAGTTCGTCACGATGCTCTCGTTGCTCTGTATCGTGCTGATCCCGGCCACCGGGTTGATGCTCTCGTACGAGGCCATCGTCAAGCGACGCGACGGCGGCCAGCTCACGCTTATGCTGGGAATGCCCCACGACCGACGCGACGTCGTGATCGGGTCGCTGGTCGGGCGATACCTGGTGTTCCTCGCACCGCTACTCCTCGGCGTCGTCGTCGCGGTCGCGATCATCTTCGGGTTCGGTTCGACGGTTCCGCTGGCGGCGCTGGCCGGATTTACGCTCGCCACTGCCAGTCTGGGACTGGCTTACGTCGCCATCGGCATCGGTCTCTCCGGTTTGCTCCGATCGCCCTCCTGGGCCGCCGTCTGTGCATTCGGCGTGTTCATGCTGTTCGTCTTCGTCTGGCGGGTGGTCCCCGACGGCGTCGTCTACCTGCTCTCGGGGCTCGAGTTCCCCGACGAACTCCCGTGGTGGCGCCCCTACGTGGCGACGCTCTCCCCGAGCGTGGCCTACGAACGGGTACTCGACGCCTACGTGTTCAATCGAGCGAGCGAGGACGCCCCGTCGGCGTTCGGCGTGGCGGTCTTGCTCGCCTGGGTGATACTCGCGCCGCTGGCGGGGTATCTGCAGTTCGACCGGGCGGACCTCTAGCGTTCGACGCGCACCGACTTGCGACCGTCGGCGTGGCCCACGATCACCGCTCCTCGACCCGCCGGCGCTCCTCGAGCGAACACAGATACCGCCGCAAAAACGCCTCCTGGGAGTGCTCGCCGGCCTCGAGGTCGGTGAGCTGAGCCTCGAGGCCGTCGCGGCCGTATCGACAGAGGTCGCCGTCGCAGGGTTTACAGAAGTACTCGAAGGTCTTGCCCTCGCGTTCCCAGCGATTGCCGTACTTGTCGTACTCGCGGGCCTCGGATCGCGGGATCGTCTCGCCGCAGGCGATGCAGGTCACGGTCTCCGTTCGCCACCGGGAGAGCCACATACGTCGGCTATTGGCGTGCGCCTACTTAGCAATTCTCACGGCGAGCGTGACCGTCACGTATGACGACCGAGACGGGCGGCAACCCCGTGGTCGACCTGCCCTCGAACGGGCGTTTTATAGCCGACGTGGCCGTGGTAGCGCGTATGCAGGTCAAATCGCGACACCACCTCCGAAGCGACGCCATCTCCGAGATCGAGACGGCCGTGTCCAACCGTCTCGGCGTTACGCTCGCGGGCGACACCTACGAACGCGTCGAGTTCGAGGACAGTGACTGGGAGGTCGTCCTGGTCGACGGCGCCCCCGAAATCGCCTACTTCGATGACGAGCCGTTCCTGACCGTCCGCGGGGCGAACGCCTACGATCCCGACTACCGGATCGTGACCGTCGACGCGGGCGCGGTCTCGTTCGTCTCCGACGGCGCGGACGTGATGCGCCCGGGGATCACCGAGGCCGATTCCGAAATCTCCGACGGTGACCTCGTGTTGATCGCCGAGGAGTCTCACGGCAAGGTGCTGGCGATCGGGCGCGCTCGCGTCTCGGGGACGGAGATGGTCGGCGAGGAGGGGAAGGTCGTCGACTCGCTGCACCACGTCGGCGACGACCTCTACTCGTTTTCTGGATAACGCTCGACCTGTTCACGTTTGCGGGCTGCTTACGTGCTTCCAATCCTCGAGTGATAGTAGTCTAAATTCTCGAGCGACGGTTCCCCCACTCTTCAAGCGACGACTCACTCCTCGCTCGCGTCGATGTCGTCTTCCTCGTAGGCGTCTTCGTACTTCTCGAGCGCCATCTCGTAGCCCTCCCGTGCCAGGTCGAAGGTCTCCCGGAGGTCTGCGATCGGCTCGAGGGTCGCGTCGACCCGGAGGTCGTCGTAGAACGGTTCGAGTTCGCGCTCCTCAGTCGTCGCGACGCGGACGGCCGCGCTCTGGACCCGCAGTTCCTCGCGCTTGTCGCCCCCTTCGGCGTGACCGGCGGCGAGGGCGTCGATCAGGCGTTCGGCGAGGGGCGTCTCGTCGTCCCTCGAGTCGGCGTAAGCTGTCGCGGTCGCCTCGATCACGGACTCCCCGGTCAGAAGGTTGCCGGCGACCGTGTAGCCGTCGCCGCTCGTGTGTCCGTACCAGTCCTTGCAGTCTTCCCCCGAAAACGTGAACTCGCCGTCGCGGTCGACGCCGTGGAGCTGGCGGTTCGAGGCCCCCTCGTCCGCGTTGAGCAGGGCCTCGAGGGCATCCTCGACGGCGAGTCCGTCGTCGACGTACCGGATTCCCCGCCGACCGAGGTCGACGTTCACCAGGCTCTGGGTGGCGACGGCCCCGTTCTCGCTGACGAACGGGCAGAGGGTGCCGACGCCGGGAAGCCGGGTTGTCACCGCGACGCCGAACCGGTCGTGTTCCTCGCCGTCGTCCTCGTACGTCTCGTGGACACAGATGCTGAACGTCATGTCGTCCGGGGGCACGAACTCCGCCGGCAAAAAGGGGCGTCTCCCGGCAGTCTGGGAGCGCTCGAGGGACGATGAACTGGCTCGTCCGCTCAGTACGTCTGGCTGTCGCTCGTTTCGTTCCCCGCGGCGTCCGTCACAGTTACCCGGACGCTGTCGGGACTGTCGCGGGTTCGCAGGTCGTCCTCGCCCGAGACGCTCGAGCCGCTGACGCTCGTGGTCTGGCTGTCGAGCACGCTGGTGCCCGAGAGGAGTTCCGTCGTCACGCTCGCGAGGTCGCCGTCGGCGTCCGAGGCGGACCAGGTAACGCTGGCGCGCGACCAGGGGCCGTTCGATTTGGTGGAGGTAGTGAACTGGTCGATTGCGGGTGCGGTGTCACCATCACCGCCGTCGCCGCCGTCTCCGCCATCGCCGCCATCGAGTCCGAGCGAGTTCGCGACGTTCAGCCGACCCGCGCCCTGCTCGTTGCTGGCCAGGCCGACGTCCTCGGCGCCGTCCGTCAGTAACTGGCGGACGTTCGCGGGGTCTTTGCCGGCACCGATCAGGCTCGCGGCCGCGCCGGCGACGTGCGGGCAGGCCATCGAGGTCCCGGAGAACTGGGCGTAGTCGCTGCGCGGAATCGACGAGAGGGTATCGACACCGGGAGCGGCGATGTCGACTTCCGGTCCGGTCGAGGAGAAGTCCGCGAGGTCGTCGTTGGAATCGGTCGCGGAGACGGCGATGACCTCGTTGTACGCGGCCGGGTAGCCCACGCAGTCGGAACAGGGGCCGTCGTTTCCGGCCGCCGCGACGATGACCTTCCCCTGCTGGTCGGCGTACTGACAGGCGTCGCGGACGACGCTCGAGTCGCTGCCGCCGAGGCTCATGCTCAACACGTCAATCTGGCTCTGGTCGGCGGCCCACTCGATACCCGCGGCGATACTGTCGTACGAGCCACCGCCCGAACAGTCCAGCACCTTGACCGCGTGCAGGGTGGCGTCCGGGGCGACGCCGATGACGCCCAGCCCGTTGTCGGCCGCGGCGGCCGTCCCCGCGCAGTGGCTCCCGTGATCGTTGTCGTCGTCCCAGACCTCGAGACACTCGCTGATGCCGTTGCCGCCGCCGAAGGGACCGTCGCCACAGCCGGTGTCGCACTCCGCGTCGCCCGCGGCCCAACCCTCGCCGAGATTTTCCGAGAGCGTCTCGTGCTGGGCGTCGATGCCCGTGTCGATGATCGCGATGTTGGCGCCGGCGCCGGTCTCGCCGTTGTCGACCGCCACGTCGGCGTCTACCAGGTCGATGCCGTACGGTGTCGTCTGCTCGAGGGCGTGCATCCGGCCGTTTTGCTCGACGTAGCGAACGTTTGGATTGTTCTCGAGGGCGTCGACCGCCTGCTTGGAGAATCGTCCCGAGAGTGCTTTGCCGACGTCGCCGAACTCGAGTTCGAGCCGGACACTGTTAGCTCGCTCGCTGGCGACCTCGAATCCGCTGTTGGCTCGTAGTCCGACGACGTACTCGTCGCCCCGTCCGGACGCCTGTCCGGCCAGTGCCGTCGCGGCGACTCCAGCTCCGACTCCGTGCAGCAGCGTTCGTCGTGAGATGTGTTCCCGTGACATGGTATTATCAACCACGACCACACTCTCCATACTTTACCATATAAACGTTCTTATGATACTCCGAAAAATGAATTCTACTTGACAGGAGAATAACAATTAGGTGGATTGCAACAAGCTGGTATTGCTGTTACTAAATCGGGGAGGACCGTGAGGTCGCGAGACAGCGTCTGACGTAAGAACTATACTCCAGCGCGGGACCATTGACGCTATGGGATTAATGAGCAAGATCCTCGGCAGCGGGCAGACGCGCACCGCCGACGAGTACGTCGACCTCAACCTCGACGACGTCACGCCGTCGACCGGGGACGCCGGAATGTCCGTCCACATCGCCGAAATCGGGGGGCAAGTTGACGCCATCGACATCAAGGACGCCGTCTACGACGGCGACATCGTCATCGCGGACATCACCCGCCTGCGCACCAAGGACAGCACGACCGAACACATCGTCGACGAACTCCGACAGGTCGCCCGCGAGGTCGACGGCGACATCGTCCAGAAGGGTGACGACCAGCTCATCATCACCCCGACCGGGATTCGGATCGGCCGGGAGAAACTGGGTCGATAAGGTTTCTGGTACGTTTCGCTTCTCGAGCGCTCGAGCATCATCGAGTATGGCATTTGCTACATACTAACTAGCAGCGATGGTGAACACGTTCGGGCGCTTCACAGTTCGTTACTGGTAACTCCAATCAACTCAGGACCTGCACCCTTTCGACCGAAGACCCCGAATCTGGAGGTCTCAGCTCTGTTGGTTCCCGCTGAAGCGTGCGTTACGTTCCTGATCGGGGACCTGTTGTTTGCGGCTGGAATGTGATTGTGACCCTCGTAACCCGACTGTTGCCCGTTTCCTCGGCCACATTCGTAGATAAGTCGTCAGTCGGATTCTCGTTTCTGTGCTAAATGCTCCCACACTTCGGTACACCCGCACCCATCAGCAACGTCCGCTAAGTGTTGATCGTCTCGTTCGTCCTCGGCCAGGGTTTCGTCGTCCGTATCTGTCATGGTACTCAGTTTCTGAGTAACTCAATTCTCCACGAGGTCTTAGTACTTTCCCTCGGTCTCGCAGGCGATGGCAGAAGCATTATATGGTAGATACTCAAATTATGAGTAACTATGTCGATACTGGTTACGGGCGGCGACGGATATCTCGGCTGGCCTACCGCATTGCGCATCGCATCGCGAACCGACGACCGCGTGGTCCTGGTCGATAACTTCGCGAGGAGAGAGTGGGTAGAGTCCGTCGGGTCGACGACAGCGGTACCGATCGCGGATATCGATGCGCGACTGGAGGCGGCCGAAGAAGCGCTCGGTCTCGAGAACCTCTCCTTCGTCGAGGGTGATTTGACCGACAGAGCATTCGTCGACCAGCTGCTCTCGGTTCACGAACCCGAGACGATCGTCCATACCGCCGCACAACCGTCCGCGCCATATTCGCAGATCAACGGTGAGCGGGCAAACTACACGCAGCACAACAACATGCAGGCGACGCGGAATCTGCTCTGGGGGCTGCACGAAGCCGGGCTTTCGGACACCCACTTCATCGAAACGACGACGACCGGCGTCTACGGGGCGCCCAGGTTCCCGATTCCGGAGGGCGGGGCGACGATGGAAAACCAGGGCGAGCGAGACGACGTCCCGTTCCCGGCGATGGCCGGTAGCTGGTACCACCTGACGAAATCGCACGACGCAGCCAACATGCGCCTCGCACACAAGCAGTTCGACATTCCAATTTCGGACGTGCGAACGGCGATCACGTACGGTACCGAAACCAAAGAGACTGCAGCACACCCCGACCTGGCGACCCGGTTCGACTTCGATTACTACTTCGGGGTCGTTACCCACCGATTCTGTGCACAGGCCGTCGCTGGCTATCCGATGACCGTGTACGGGAAAGGCGAACAGCGAAAGCCGTTCATCGCCCTCGAGGACGCGGCCGAAGGGTTGGCGCGTCTCGCCCTCGAGGAGACCAACCACGACGGCCTCGCGGTCTACAATCAGGTAACTCGAGCGATCAGTATCGTCGAGATCGCAGAAACCATCGCCTCCGTCGCCCACGAGTTCGATCTCGACGTCGACGTCGAACACTTCGAAAACCCGCGCGAGGAGGACGAGACGCACAAAATGGAGATCGAACACGACCGCTACGCGGACCTGATCGACGGCCAGTCGACGACGTTCGAGGACGGCGTCAGACAGATTCTCGGAACGTTGGTCGATCACGAACGGACGGTCACGTCCCACGAAGATCGGTTCCTCCCCGGCGTCCTGACGTCTGATGACTGATCTGCACGTCCTCGTGACGGGCGGCTGTGGGTACATCGGGAGCGAACTCGTTTCGCTCCTCCTCGAGGAGGAAGCCGTGGGGACCGTCAGCGTCCTGGATTCGCTGACGACTGGCTCCCCGTCGAACCTCGCCGGGCGCATCGATGACGTTCAGTTTCGACGCGGCGACGTCCGCGAGTACGGTGACGTCGAGAACGCGATGCGCGACGTCGATCGCGTAATCCATCTCGCGGCAATTACCGGTGCAGCGTCGACGCACGACCGCCGCGAGGAGACGTTCGCGGTCAACTACCTCGGAACGGAGAACGTACTCACGGCTGCCGGGAAGTTCGACGTCGAACACGTCGTCTTCGCCTCGTCGTGTAACAACTACGGGCGTACCGCGAGCACCGACATCGACGAAACGACCGACCAGGACCCGCTCAATCCGTACGCGGAGTCCAAGGTCGAGTCCGAGGCGTTGCTTCGCAAGGCAATCGACGAGTACGGGTTCGACGGGACGGCACTCCGAATGAGCACGAACTACGGCTGGTCGCCGGGTGTTCGTTTCAACCTGGTCATCAACCACTTCGTGTTCCGAGCGCTCACCGACCGACCACTTACCGTCTACGGTGACGGGAGTAACTGGCGCCCGTTTATTCACGTGAAAGATGCCGCGAGAGCCTACGCACACGCCGCGCTGGACCCGAACTCGTGGCCACAACTGGTCTACAACGTGGGGGCGAACGACCAGAACTACCAGATCGCCACTATCGCGGAGCTCGTTCGAGACGAACTCGATCGGGAACTCGATATCACGTACCTCGAGGACGAGCACCCGGGGCCGTCGTATCACGTGAGCTTCGACCGGTTATCGGAAACCGGCTTCGAGTCGGAATGGACTGTACGAGAGGGAATTTCGGATCTGGCGGACCGGCTACAACGATCACATCCGAGGCAATGATACTATGACGAATCAACGATCATCTATGCGAGACGACACGAACGAACCACCGACGATTGCCGTCACCGGTGCAGCCGGATTCATCGGCAGCCGCGTCCTTCATCTGCTGGAACAAACACACCCCGAGTGGTCCGTTCACGCGATCGATAACCAGTACCGGGGCCAGGTTTCTGCAGTCGGCTCGGTCGACATCGAACACGTCGACATTCGAGACCGTCACCGTCTGGAATCGGCACTCGACGGAGCGGACATCGTGCTCCACCTAGCTGCGGTCAGTGGGGTCGACGACTGCGATACCAATCGCGACCTCGCCTACGACGTCAACGTCACCGGAACGAACGACGTCGCGTGGTTCTGTCGAAAAAACGGAGCCGCGCTCGTCTTCCCGTTTAGCATGGCCGTTCTCGGCGACCCCGACACGTTCCCGATTACGGCGGACGACCCACGGAACCCGCTCAACTGGTACGGCCGAACCAAGCTCCTCGGAGAACGCGCGATCGACACGCTGGCCGACGGCGCGTTTCCGGCCCACCTGTTCCTCAAGTCGAACCTCTATGGCGATCACGTGGTCGACGGCACGGTCGTCTCGAAACCGACGGTGATCAACTTCTTCGTCGACCGAGCCACGTCGAACGAGCCGTTGACGGTGTACGAACCGGGCACCCAGTCGAGAAACTTCGTTCACGTCAAAGACGTTGCCAGGGCGTACATCCACAGCTGCGAACGACTGCTCGAGCAACTTGAGGCGGGCGATACCGGGACCGAGATTTACGAGATAGCCGGTACCGAGGATCCCTCCGTGATGACGGTCGCGGAAACTGTCCAGGCGATCGCCCGGGAGGAACTGAACGTCGACGTCGACGTCGAACTCGTCGAAAACCCCCGAAGCGGCGAAACGATGGTCGAAAGTTTCACCGTCGACACGTCGAAAGCAGACGAACATCTGGGATGGTCACCACGACACACTATCGAAGAATCGGTTCGAGAGCTCCTGCAGCGAGCAGAGCATTGAGTTGTCGACCCCAGTTCAGAATCGCTCGAGGATAATACACGGTTTTACGGTTTCACAGTCCAATCGTGGGGTATCTGCTATGGGGACCGAGCCAACCGATTTGCTACAGGAACTAGAATTAAAAGAGTACGAGGCGACGGCACTCGAGCATCTCTTGAGCGCCGGGCGGACGACTGCACCGGACATCGCCAAGGCGACGGGCATTCCCAAGGCTCGCGTGTACGGCGTTCTCGAATCGCTCGCGAATTACGGGTTCATCAAGGTGATTCCTGGCCGGCCGAAGCAGTATCAACCGAAATCCCCAGAAACCGTTCTCGAGCGGGCGAAGGAGAATCGCCGACAGGAGTACGAAGACTACTGTACCGAGCTCGATTCCATCGAGTCGACGTTTCTGGAGACGTTCGAGCCCCTGTACGAGCAAGCGAACGAAGACGTAACGCCGACGTCGGAACTCTTTCACGTCGTCGACGTCGGCGACCCGAGCGAGACGGAGACGCGTCAGCTCTACCAGAACGCGGCCGAAACCGTCTACGTGATTACAAACAGCTTCGCTTACTTCGAGGACATCGAAACGACGGTCGAAACCGCGCTCGAGCGAGGACTCGAGGTTTCGGTGTTGTTCCTCGATCCCCGTAAGCTTCCGCCGGAGAAGGCAGCGGTACAGGCGGATATCGTCGAGCGAATTGCCTCCGAGTATCCTGCCATCCGATATCGATTCAGCGAGGAGGTACTGCCCTGGCGCGGTACCTTCATCGATCCGAGTATGGACTACGATTCGGGCAAGGCGATTTTTCTGGTCGAGGAGACCGACATTCCCAACCACCGGCGGCAGGCCGCAATTACGGAGAACGGGTCGTTCGTCGCAGGTATGAAGCGGTATTTCGATTTGATCTGGAGCTACGAGAGTCTCGAGTCGCGGCCATCTATTTGAACGATTACAAATCTTACCCGAAGCCACTGGACCGCGAGATATTTAGCCAAGTCTTCAGCATACTCAAACGATGCGTATCCTCTATCTCACCGAGGAGCCTATTTCTTTCTCCGATGCGATGGTACGAGGTGGGGCGATACACGTCCGAAATGTCGTTTCAGGACTTCGAAAGGGAGGACACGACGTTTATCTTCTCGACTGGAACTCCGAACCGGAACGTTCGTTTCAGGATTCGGTCGATCCTCGGACCCGATTCGTCGAAGGGCCTCTCAGAACGCTCATTCGAGCGATTCGAATCGGACGGGGGCGTGCCATCGACGTCATCATCTCGAAGACCCGGAAAACGTATCTTCCGGGACTGCTCGCGGCACGGAATCTCGGCGTACCTCACGTCGTCCACGTCGGCTCGAGCCTCGATCCGCCGGTGGAGAGCCTCTTCAGACGGCTGGATTTAGCGTCTTTCAAAGTGCGGCTTCGTACACCTCACGATGGATACTTCGTGGTCTGTGACCACATCGGTTCCCAGCTCCAATCGTACGGTGTCAACGGCGGCCGTATCTTCAATATACGTAACGCAGTCGACGTAGATAGATTCAACCCGGAATCAGCGCCGATTCCACTTTCTAGCCGGTTCGAACGCCTGGTTAGCGGTTCTGAAAGCGACCTCCGTTTGGGCTACGTTGGTGGACTCCAGCCGTACAAAGGCCTCGCTGACCTCGCCACCGCCCTCGAGTCGGCCGATGCCGACTGCGACCTGATCGTTGCCGGTGATGGCCCGGAACGAACACACCTCGAGCAGATTTTCGGAGAAACGGCCACGTTCCTCGGGTCGGTGCCATACGAGCAGATTCCCTCACTGTATCACGAGTTCGACGCGTTCGTTCTTCCCTCCCATACTGAGGGGCTTCCGCGAGTAATCCTCGAGGCGCAGGCGACGGCAACGCCAGTCGTGGCTACTCGAGTTGGCGGGGTCCCGGAAATCGTTCAGGACGGCGAGACGGGGCTGCTCTGTGATTCCCATCGACCGGACCAACTGACGACGGCGATTGATCGCCTCGCAACGAACGAACGCGACCGTGAGCGCCTCGGCGAGAACGGTCGAACGGCCGTCGAAGAGGGGTTCTCCTGGGACGAGTTGTATGATAGATATGAACGTGCTCTTCGACAGGTAATTGGGTGGTCAGATGAGCGATAGCGACCAGGCAATTCGAGACGTGGTCAAAGGCGCGAGCGTCATCTACGTTGGGCTGTTTCTTGAGTTGGTTATCGCATTTGTAGCGCAGGTGCTGGCTGCGAGATACCTCTCGGTTAGTGGATTCGGGGGATTAACGACCGGGACTGCGCTTTTAAACGTAGGCGCAATAATTGGAGGGCTTGGATTAGCCTCCGGTTTGGTACGGTACCTCCCCCGCGTAGATGATTCGGAAAAACGCGCGCTTACCCAGTTTGCGTTTAGTGTGGTTGCGATAGCCTCTCTGCCATTAGGCCTACTGGTTTCACTCAACGCAGAATTCGTCGCAGCGACCATCTTCGACGACCCGACAGTTGAGGCGAGCATTAGAGTCTTTGGGGCAGCAATTCCATTCGCTGCCCTTCTTAACGTCGCACTAAGCGGTTTACGTGGACAATCTGAGTCAGCTCGACACGCGTTTGTTCAGAACATTCTGCATACCAGCGTCCGGCTAGTGCTTATCATCACCGCGGTCACTTTCAGCCTCGGCCAGTTTGGATTTGCCGCTGCATACGCGATACCGTATGCCATCAGTCTCGTTGCCGCAGCCTATTTCCTTTATCGTGCGCTTCCAGAAGTTTCGGAATCGCTTGACCAGGACAGGAGATCCGACGTGTTTCGATACTCCCTCCCATTCACTATTACCGAACTTTCGAGCTTCATATACAGAAGTATTGATATATTCCTCGTACTTCGTTTTTTGGGGAGCGCAGCGGTTGGAGTGTACGGAGTCGCGTACGCAGCTGTAGGTTTTATGCAAATGTTCTCTACTGCCTTTAATTTTATCGGAACACCGATGGCAAGCCGGCTCGAGGGTGAAGGAGATGTCTCGGGGATGATTAAGGTTTATCGATCGATAACCCGATGGCTAGCAATTGCAAGCGTATGTGCCTTTTTCCCCCTCGGTGTGTTCTCTACGGAGTTCATTAGCGTAATTTACGGTGGGGAGTATGCTGAAGGAGGATTAGTCCTCACGATTCTGGCAATCGGGTACGCCACCAGTAACGTCCTGAACGTCCACGGGTCGCTCCTACGGGCACTTGGAAAGTCGAAGCTTCTCTCTTTCAACAGTGCCGCTGCGGCTGTCTCGAATGTCGCATTTAACATCGTATTGATTCCTACTCTCGGTATCATGGGTGCTGCCATTGCTACAGTGGTATCGTTTATTATCCGTGATGGGATGGCAGCAATACAAATCCACTACTACGCTAATCGAACACCTCTTTCCAGAGCGACGTTAATTCCTGTTTTAATATCACTTCCGTTTGTTACCCTCGCGGTACTCATGAGGCCTATTATCCCGGTTTCGTTCGTCTTTCTCGTCCTTATTTCTGGAATATTTTCGGTAGCATATGTACTGGTCATTTTATCGATTACTGGACTCTCCCAGTATGAAATAATGATTCTCAGATCGATTGAGGAGAAGTATGAGATAGATCCCCGGATGCTCGATATATTGATAAACCGATTCTCATGAATAATTTAGTGATTATTGCCTTTCACTGGTGGTTATATATTCGTCGGACCGAGAACAGGTTATGACCACTGGTGTTCGGCATACAGTCACTTTACGAGAACTCCGCTCGGTTGAGGGGCGATGAAACCGCGGCCTCGACCTATATTTTAAACCCATTGGTATAATAAAACACTTTCCATTAGTGTTCTTACCAGAGAGTTTTGATGTGGGTGACACTGCCTATCATTCTGGCTTCTAACAGCGTTTCAGTGGTTGTCGCAGCACTACTGATGCTGGCCACACTCCATAAAAATCGCATTGAAATAATTAATTTTCAATATTTGTCAACCACGATTAAATCCATCAGAGACTATATGATGGTGCTACGGGTCTCGTTACGTCTTCAGCGTTCTCCCAACTTGAGTTTTTCCTTACATAGGCTGTGCCATGTGTCGTTATCTTCCTCTGTACACACCAGGCAGGGTAGAGTCAGCCGAACTCCGGACGAATCGAAACACCTTTAATTGATAATGGTGACGCTCAACTGTACAATCGAGATGTAGTTGATCGGCTAGACTGATACTCCGCTCGTACCGATCATTCGAATCCCGACTAATGGCACCGAATATTCTTCTCGTGGTTCTTGACTCCGTACGGGCACGGAACACGTCTCTATATGAGTCCGATGCCGAGACGACTCCGTTTTTAAAGGAATTCGCTCATAAGGCAACCGTTTACGAGCAAGCGCGTGCCCCAGGAACGGATAGCCTTCAGAGTCATGCAAGCATCTTCACCGGCCTGCACGTCGCTGAACACCGGATGCGAGATATCGGAGACCGGCTCCGACCCGGCAACACCATTTGGGAGGAACTAGCCGCGGATGGATACGAGACAGGTGTGTTTTCGTACAACTCCTATCTAACTCAGGCCCCAGTTGGTCTATCTGATGCGTTCGAAACGGTAGTTTCTGGAGAAAACCACCGTGTACCCTTCCCTGGCGGGTTTGACCCCTCAAACCTCAATCGAGATGGCTTCAAGCGCTACTTAGAATTCATGCATTGCGTTGCCAGTAGCGGGCGACCGCTACGGTCACTTGCGAACGGATTGGCACTCTGGGACGTCACGAGGCCATTGATTCCGTCAAGATTCCAGGGGCTAAATATAGTCCCTGACAGCAAGTTTACCGACGAATTCGAGACCTGGGTGAATAACCGTAATGGTTCGTGGGCGGCCTGTGTCAACTATATGTCTGCCCACACACCATATCTCCCTGATCCTGAGTACGACTTATGGGCCGGCCAGACGGAACGTGAATTAATGTGTGATCTTGAGTCTCACAAATGGGAGTTCATCGCCGGATGCCGGCCCTGGAGCGAACGGGCTGCTCTTGAGCGAGCTTATAATGGATGTATACGCCAAGTCGATGCCGAGCTGAAGCGACTGCTTTCAACACTGTCCAGACATGGTGAGCTCAATAACACGCTTGTGGTCATTACCGCTGACCACGGCGAAGGATTCGGCGAAGAAGGTGCCATTCGCCCCGTTCGGTCGGTTGCACATGGGACAACTGGTGGGCTTGAGGAAGATATCCTCCATGTCCCACTCGTAGTCAAGTACCCCGACCAAACTGAAGGTACGCGTGTAAAGACTGTCGCATCCCTGACTGAGTTCCCGGCGCTCGTTAGGCGAACGATTGCTGGTGAGCGAGACAAATCCGGATTCGTCCCCGATAATGGTCTCGTTCTGGCCTCGGATAGCGGACTGTCCGAACAGAAACGTGATAGCGTGCCGAAATACGTTGAAGATGTTGAGGTATATGAACACGGTGGTAAGGCTGTATATCGGACGACTCGAGACAATCGAATTCGAAAAGATGTCGAGTGGAACGGCAACACGATGGCGTTTGATTGCACCTATCCGAGGGAGACAATTAGGCTCGACGATCACGATCAAACGGTACTTCAGGAGGCATTCGCCGGACTCGAGCCTTCGAAGGCCGTCACATCGGACGATGTTGTGCCAGCAGACGATGTCAAAGCACGGCTCGAACAACTCGGCTACCGGTGACCTAATCAATCAAGGTATCCTAGCTCCCGAAGTCGTTGTTTGACTGCTTTGTCTTCCTTTATATCCGAGAGGTCAGTATCGGTCGTCTGCGCCATCTTTAGGTGTTCACTCATGACGTCCGTGAACCGATTGACGACCTCGGGATTATCGTCGCTCACGTCTCTTGTTTCGTTGGGATCCGCCACCAGATCATACAGGTCAAACTACCTTTAGCCCGGTCCCAAAGACATTATCAGTTAGGAATACGGGTCGTAAGAATGTCACAACCCCCTTTGGACGTACAGATGATCGGCAGTGTCTAGTTAGGCTAGTTTGAGGAACGAACAGGTCGTGGAGATAGTTTGGAACAATGCTCGCAGACCTGCTCAGCGAGCTGTACGCAGCGGAATTTGATGGTTGTTGGGAATGTGAGAGGACGGCGAAGCCCTCGCGGGTTGTTGTTGATGAGACTGCTGTCAAGATCAACGGCAATTGGTCTTGAGTGTACGCTGTAATCGATCTTGACTCTCGGTTGCTCCTTGATGTCGCAGCCTTTAGACGATGAGGCACCGATCCAGCCGCCGCGTTCCTACATCGATTGACCGAGAAACACAGCTTCGGAGAGCTCGTGTTTCCCGTCGATAGCTACGGTTATCTGACTGCTATCACTCGATTAGGGGCTGATCGGTCAGCTCAACTACGTCGAGCGAACTCTGTTCGAGAAGTGGTTTCACACGCTAAAAATTCGGGTTGACCGCTTTCATACCTCGTGGGTGAGCGTCGGGCGAGCGTCAAAAAAGTGGCTTGGACATTTCGTACACTACTACGACACACAATGACCGCATCAGTCACTTAACGGACAGACGCCGGCAGAGGTGCTAAACTAGACAGTGCTATAGAACCAAACTCTATTATGTATTTGATGTTATATCCTGCTATGGAAGCTGTCCGTTTGGATTTAGGTGGCGGGGCAGACCCCGTAGAAGATCACTTAAATATTGATTTAAGGGTAACTGAATCCGTCGATATCGTTGCATCGGCGGACAATCTTCCGTTTAAAGATGGAACCGTCAAGAGGATACATGCCAATAGCCTTGTTCCACATCTCCCTGATTTGAATAGAGCCATCGAAGAATGGTCTCGAGCATTAGAGCCGGGTGGAGAACTTGAACTTGCTGCGACGCATGCCCACAGCACTGGCATCGTCGCTGATCCGGACCATTCCTTGTGGTCCTGGACATCTCAGACACCCGAATGGTACGATGCCGACAGTAAGTGGAACTACTTCCACAACACCGAACTAGAACTGATTGATGTCTCGGTTGTTGGTTGGTTACGTCCGTATCGCTGGTGGCTTCGGCCATTTTCATATCTTTACGGTAAATTAATTCACATTTCCAAGCATGATATTGCCGATGAGTTAATGAAATTCCCATTCGCGGGTGGGCGGGTCCGTGCTCGATGGCGAAAACACAAGTGACTGAAAGGTTGTTTACCGTTTAGTTAGTTTCGTTAGTATATCAGTTGCAACGACAAATCGGTGGTCGGACCAGTCGAAGAGCAGTTTGATACGATCTCGGAACTCTTGGCCGTTGTTTTCCAAGTCTGAATGGTAGTCAATAGCATCGTATGGGTGCATGTACATCGAAACGACATTGTCATTTTTCTTGAACAACCACTGCAGTGCACGCAATCCCGAGCACCCTCTTCGGTCGGTTCTTAGCGTGTGCGCCGTGGCAGTAATGTTACCATTAGGGAACGTTCGAGCCCAGACTCGGGAAGGTTTCGAAGGTTGTGCATAAGTCGTTGGAAGTTCCACGAGATCGCCGTTGTAGATGAACGGTTCTGTACGCACCGTCATTGTGTCTGGCATATAGTTGCGATACCGGACATTAATCGAGGCGTCAATCTTGAATCCAATGTCCGTCAATATATCAAGCGTTGTTTGACTGGCCTTGTGGCGGCCAGCACGGAAGGCAGTGAGTGTTTCGGGGGCCACCCCGGCAGCCCCAGCCACTGTCTTTCGGGTTTGAGAGATGAGTTCCCGTTGCCGGTCGCGAGAAAGTGCGGCGAGATCGTCTGCTTCGTGGCCGAATTCTTGAGGATGAACGTGAACACCAATTTCGTGATCCTCGGAGAGTGATTCAACGACCTCAGGGAGTTCAGTTGCGATTTGCGAAGTCGTGTATACTGTCCCTCGTGGTATCACCTCGTCAAACCACCGCATTGCATCTCTAATTCCGTCAATTGAACCGTCCTTGTTTGGTTCGAGGTCGACCGAGAACGCTAACTCCATCTGTTTAACTTTCCTATAGCGGGTACAAGACTTTTTTTACCAATCGCCGGTAGCCGCCGTCTTAAGAAGAGCCTCGGAGTATGCGTCTCGAAGGCGTTCAGGATCAAATCGGTCGTTGAGGTCCACCGATTCATAATCCTGTTCGACGAGAATTGGTAGTCGGTCTGAGTTTTCGTAGGTCATGCTTGCCGCGAGGGCACAGTCCCCCACGTCACGGGCGAGCGTTGGCGTCCCACACGCGGCTGCCTCTAATAGGACGTTTGGGAGTCCCTCAAAGTGTGACGGACAAACCACGAGGTCTGCTGATTGGTAGTACTGGGGAATCTCTGAATGTGGGACCCGCCCGACAGCAGTGACGTTTGGGAGAGAGTTTAATCGGTGGCGTAGTGGTCCATCACCGGCAATACACCACGATATTGATGATCCGCGACAGAGAAGAGTCCGAGCGGCCTTCATTAAATCATTTGCACCTTTGCGTTGTGAGACCCGTCCAACAGTCAACACTAGTCTCTCCGTTTCAGGTAACCCAAGTTTTGCTCTGATATCAGCGCGGCTTTCCCCCGATGCCGGCCTGAAACGGTCTCTATTAACTGGTTGTGGAATCTCGTAAGTACGTGTACCGCCGTAGCTTATTATCTGTTTTCGGCCGTACGGCCCAAGGACGATGGTTGCATCAGAACCTCGTACAGCAACTCGTCCGAGAACGTTATTTAATGCATATGTCCGCAACCTCTTTCCTGGGCTCTCTGAGAGGGTGTGTTCACGAAAGTTATCGCCTGCGAACCGAGTCAGTACAGGAACGTTGGCACACTGTCCTGCGACTGTTGTAGCGAATCCATGGGCTGGAAATTTTGTTATCTGCCATAGCAAATCTGGCCTATTGGCTTTCGCGTATCGGGTGAGCGCTTGGGATAGCGACAAAATCATTCCCACAGCTCGGTCTGTTTCGTTGAGACCGGGGTCTATGACGCTGTATTGCCATTCATCGGGAGCAGCATCTGCTCGCAGCAAAAGGTCAATTTTGAACTCGACTGGTGACTCAGATAAAATCTCCTGAATATTACCTAAGAAAGTACGTACATTTCCGGGGAGACGAGTCCCACCGACAATACCCACGTGAACGTCAGTCACTACTGTCTACCTCTGAAATCGGAACTGTCTCGTACTCCTCACTAAGGATTGAACAAAGTTTTCTGAATATATTTAATCTATCTGAAAGATCCATGCAACCGGGATGCGCGAGTATCGTCGCTGGCTGTCCCTTCCGATGACACACCTCGATCTCTTTCAGTAACCAGTCGTACCATTCTTCAATTGTGAACGACTCATCGCCGAACGGCCCCGAAAATTCGTCCTCTGCGACGAACTTTGGCGTCCTAAACCCGTGATAGACATGTTCGTGGTCCGGGGGCGTGTTGACAGGCACAATGGTTAAACCGCTTTCACAACGAACCTGTTCGCCCGGGCCGACGACGTCAGAAAAATGTGTAAAGCCGCGCTCTGCGAGCAGCGGTACGGTGTTGTTGTCGTGGCGGTAAGCGTGGTCGCGCCAAGCTGAAATATCGACATGACGTTCGTTGAACGCTGCAATGGTCCGGTCTATTTCCCACGCCTGGAACCTGCGTGGCCCGTTCCACGATCCGAGGAGGCCGCGAAATGCTTTGTGGGCAAGCGTCTCGAAGGCGTAATAGTTGTGGCCTCCGAGCTCGACAGTCTCCATACCTATGAGACGGTCCACAAGTTCGGGCTCCTCGCGAACAACCTTCCCGGTCAAAAACAGTGTCACTGGAACGTCAAACTCAGCTGCGATTTCAGCATATTCGACAGCTGCAGCAGCCTCAGACCGACTCATGTACGGCTGTTCACGGGTTTCAAGAGACATGTGGTGGACGTCGCCGGTGAGACAGACCGTCATTCCAGATACCCGAGGTCTTCAAGTCTGTTCTGAACGCTTTGTCGGCCCGCTGAATCCACGCTCTCGAAGGGCAACGGGTCACATTCATCGAAGTCGTCGTCGCCGAACAGGGGGAGTGGCGTTCCATCCATGTCCGTCGGAACTGCACAGCCAACGCTGTGGAGGACGGTCGGAGCTACGTCCGTGATCGACACGTCGCGATCAACGGCTGATGCCTCGATATCCGGACCGCTCGCGAGGAAGAGTCCCGTTCGAACGTTCTCGGCTTCCCACTGTCCGACGTCGTCGAATACCGGGTTCGACCCGATCGCTCCACTCGTGTGAACGCCCGGCCGCTGGTCGAAGACGATGTCCGGCGCTTCGTCGGTGTACGGTCCGCTATAGGCCTCGTCGCTGCGCATCACCTCTCGAGCAATCGGGTCTCCGTTCTCGTTCGTCAGCGTGGACAGATTGTCGATTATAGCATCGACCGTCTCGGGACCGTCGTCGATGACGTAGATGAGACCCTGCCCGCTGGCGATGGCCCGTGAACGTTCCCAATCTACCTTCTCGAGCTTCTGTTCGCGTTTAAATCCTTCCTCGTCTTCCGGGATTGAGTCCGTCAACCGGTCGGGTGCCAGCCGCGTTACGAGATCGTGGACGCCGAGTTTGTGGGCCAGTTTCGAGATTCGCTTCTTGTTGATACCGTACTCCGTCAGAAGATCTGATGTTTCGCTTTTGGTAACCAGGTATCCTTCGGCCTCGAGCCAGCTATTGGCGTAAAACACTGTATCGACGTTCTTGCAACCGTGGTCTGACATCAAGAAAAGGTTGCTGTCCGGATGTTCCTCCCGAAGCCGTCCAATATGCTCGTCGATGACTTCCCACGCACGACGAGTTGGCTCACCGCGCCAAAAGAAGTGTTGAAGAACGTTGACGTAGAATACTGTGCAGTGTGCGACGTCCGGGTCTTCCTCGTCGAGAAGGCCGCGAAACGTCTCCAGTCGGCGTTCGATGAGGTCAACGATGTTATCGGCCTCCTCGAGATCACCTTTTGCGGTAACCGGCCGGTCAGGATGGAGCGTGTATCCCTCGTCATCGAGACGCGTACCCAGATCGGGGGGGTAGGCGTATTCGTTCTGCTCGCTTCCTGGCCCGCCTGCAACGAGAAATCGATCAACCTCGAACGGCGGGTACGTCATCGGGAGGTTGAGTATACCCGCAGTTCGGCCCTGTTCGTTGAGGTAGTCCCAGTAGTTGGCGCTTTTGAACGATCGCGAGTCGGGCGTCGTAAGCGTTCGCCTGTCTGTGTCGATGCGCTCCCACCAGAAAACGCCCAGTTTTCCCGGGTTCTTTCCTGTGGAATAACATCGCCAATTCGGACACGTGACCGGGGGTAGACAGCTTTTCATATCAGTGAAGACGCCTTCGGATCGGAGCGCCTCGATGTTCGGAAGACGTCCCTCTTCCAGCCACGGCTTGAGTAGCGCCCAGTTCGCCCCGTCGAGACCGAGTACGATTGTTTCAGTCATCAGTGGTTTCCTCTCGCCGCCGTCGCGAATGCCTCGTACCGATCGACGACAGCCGATTTCAGTTGCTTCTCGAAGGCAGCGGTTGAGAACGTTTCGACTTTGGACCGAGGATCACCGTCCAACCCGGCCGACTCGAACCGTTCAACGGAGGCCTGAATACCTGCCGGCGTCCCATCGTGACGGTATCCGTTCTTACCGTCTTCGACGTAGATTCCCGGGAACCCGTCGTTACGCGCCAGAACGGCCTTTCCACTAGCATTCGCTTCGATCGGAACGATCCCGAAGTCTTCATTACGGCCATTGAACACGACACCCCGACAGGTCGCCAAGAGATCTCGTTTTTCGCCTTCCTCGACGAACCCGCGGTACACGAGGTTCTCACTCCGCTTTATTTTCTCGACGACCGTGTCTTCGACGTCGCCACGGCCGCCAGCCAGTACCAACTGATGGTCAAGCCTCGCGAACGCTTCGACCACCTCCGGAACGCCCTTCTCCTCGTCGAGACGACCAAGATGAAGATAGAACCCGCCGTCGTCGTCTTCGCGGTAGGAGTCAACGGCGACGGGCGGATACAGCACCTCCGAATCACGTTTGTAGTATTTTCGTAGGCGCTGCGCGATAATCGGGCTGTTTGCGAAGTAGCCGTCTACGCGTGGGTCGATCGTGTGATCGCGCATCCGGAGATACCGAATTAACGGTCTGGCGAGTACTCCGGTGGTGGAATCTTTCCGGTCGTGATAGAGATCGTAAAACCAGCGTGGGGGTGAGTGGCAGTAGTTCAGATGCAAGGTCTCAGCCGGCGTAATGACCGAACGAGTCGTCGCCCCCGACGTGATCAATACGTCGGGAGATCCGTACTCACGCCAATCAACGTCTTCCCAGAGAGCGTATTCAAAAGGTCGACCTACGTGCGCCTGAACCTTCCGAAGCAGGCGGGGAGAGAGGTCCTTCGTCACGTCCACGAACCGTACGTTTCCATACGGATTTGGATCATCTGGTTTGGGTTCTCCGATTGTATATATCCGGTCCACGTTCAGGACATCCGCAAGAATCGTTGCAAGGTATTCCGCGCCTCCCCAGGCGTTGATTCCCCAGTGGGCGATAGCGATGTCGAGATCACGGAGGCGCCAGTCTGTGTCCTCGTCCACTGAAGAGTCACTCATATTTCTACCGAACAAAGTCGGCTGTATAAGCGTATCGGCAAGCGTTCACGTCAACGCCATTTCGTCATTCCATATAAGTAACCAAACCCAACAGCGCCGGTAAAGGCGAACAACATGATGAATTGAACGGCCTTTTCCAAAGAAGGGTTACGAACGAGGTTCCTCGTACGTGCTGGGACGAACTTGCGGAAGAGTCGGCCAAGAAAATCGTACTCCTCGCCGGTCGATTCGGGGACCAGTACTTCCATTCCGCGCTTGGAATACCCTTGCCAGAAGGCGCGGTCGAGCAACCACAGCGGTTTTGTCCGGTAATCGAACACCTTGTGGGCGACCTCCGCTTCGGGGTTGTAGTAGACGCTCTGGTTGTACTCGCTACGAAGCCGGGCACACAGTTCCGTTTCGCCGCCCTGGAGGTTCTCATCCCCCTGACGACCGCCAATAGTTGTATCGAACCCGCCCAAATCGAGGAAAACTTCGCGGCGAAAGGAGATATTCGAGCCGAAAGTGTTTCGAACTTCACCCTTTTCATCGGCGAATCCACGTTGGGTAACTCCGACGAGAAAGTAGAACTCCTCAGGGAGGAATCTCGGCCGTCCAGCCACCCAGAGTGGAATCATTTTTCCGCCCACAGAAAGCGCATCTAAATTCTCATACACTTCGACGAGCTCAGCTACCCATGCGGGGTCGGCTACGGCATCATCGTCCATGAACGCCACTACGTCTCCGGTCGCCACTCTGGCTCCGTTATTTCGACTTTCGAGAAGCCCGACATTGTTCTTGTTACAGTGTATTGAAACGCTTTCGTGGTCGTCGTATTCCTCATAGAATTGTTGGCAGACGTCTTCGTTCCCGTCTGCTACCAGTACAAGTTCAATGTCGTCGTGGCTCTGGGCGAGAATGCTATTGACTGCATCTCGAAGGTCTTGATACCGGTCCAGCGTGTGTTCACAGACGACCACCGAGACGCGCATATACGGGCCTGCGAAACTGAGAGAGTTAGTTATTTCGGTAAACGGCCTCGGGCGCAGGGTAGCCGTTACTTGGACTGTCGATGGCAACCAACGGAACATCAGGTTATTTAATGAAACGAGCAGACCATTGGTGCATGGAAGGAAAACGCGTTCTCATCACGGGCGGTGCTGGGTTTATTGGTTCTAACCTCGCAAACTATCTTGCTTCTACAAATGAGGTAGTTGTCGTCGACGATCTCTACCTGGGGACCACCGACAATCTTATCGACGAAGTCGAATTCCACGATGTGAGCGTCCTTGATGATGACCTCCCGTCCGATGTTGATATCCTGTTCCACCTCGCAGCACTCTCCTCTCGGAATATGCACGAAGATGATCCTCGGCGTGGATGTCGTATCAACGTTGAGGGCTTCGTCAATGCGGTTGAGCAGGTTCGTAAACAGGGTTGCGAAACCGTCGTTTACGCCTCCACGTCGTCTATCTATGGCAGCCAGACTGATCCATCCGTTGAAAGCATGGATGTCGAGGCACACACGGGGTACGAGGCGTCGAAACTAGCTCGCGAACGTTACGCTGAATACTATGCCAATCACCATGGACTCTCGATGGCTGGCCTTCGCCTGTTCTCTGTCTATCAAGGATTCGGAGGTAACGAGGAACACAAAGGTAAGTTCGCAAATACCGTCGCCCAGTTCACGGATCGAATTGCCGCCGGTGAATCGCCAAAAGTGTTCGGCGATGGTACACAGACTCGGGATTTCACACACGTCGATGATGTCGTGCGCGCGTTCGAACTCGCTGCAGATCACGAACTTGGCGGGGTATATAACGTCGGAACGGGCGATGCCTACAGTTTCAACAGGATGATCGAACTGATCAATGATGAACTCGCCACTGATGTCGAGCCAGAGTACGTTGACTGTCCCTTTGACGATTACGTCGAACACACATGTGCCGACCCATCGAAATTCTCTCGAGCAACGGGTTGGGCCCCTTCGATCGATTTCGAAGATGGAGTGAAGATGGTGTGCCAGCCCTACCTTGACTAAGTCGATAGGTTAGCTTGGAACCTGAGAACTGGTACGGCCTGCTTCTCGACAGCGCTCGAGAATTCACTAAGCCGCGTTGGATACCAGTGTTCATCACTCGACACGACGTACCCGCCCGCGTTTTTTTGATCTATCGGGTAATCCGCTCTTTGCGATCACTGGGACGAATCGCGCTGGATACGGTCAGATTCTCATTCGGTCAACTACACATGAAAACAGTCTCACCAATAGCCCCCAACAGTAGATAACAAAGTTTATTCGCCATATTGCACTGGTGGGACGTAATGAGTACTGACACTGAACACGTCGACGAGGGAACCGAAACGCCCTCCACCCTCGAGACGTGGCAGGAGTGGTATCACCTTCCCCTCCTCGGGCTGGTGATACTATTCATGCTGTGGACTCGCCTCCGGTCCTACGAGAACTTCGTCGCCGACGGCTCGCCGCGTTTGTCCGGCGTCGACTCGTGGTATCACTGGCGGACGATCCGGTGGACCGCCGAGAATTATCCATTCACGATGCCTTATGAGGTCTATACTGGTTACCCTACAGGGACCTACGTCGGCCACTTCGGTACGCTATTCGACCAGCTTATCGTCACGGCGGCGATGATCGTCGGTCTCGGAAATCCTTCCCCTGAAACCCTCTACATGGTTGCTCTCGTGTCCATCCCGCTGATGGGCGCGCTCACTGCGATTCCCGTCTTCTACATGGGCCGTCGACTCGGCGGGACCATCGGTGGACTCGTCTCGATCGTCCTCCTCGCGCTCGTGCCTGGCTCGTTCTTCTACCGATCGGCCGTTGGTCAGCTCGACCACCACATTGGCGAAGCGCTGTTCATGGCGATTGCGGTCCTCGCAATGATGGTTGCTGTCCGGGCCGGCGAACGCGACCGGCCGATCTACGAACTCGTCGTCGACCGCGACTGGGACGCCCTTCATCGCCCGACGATCTACTCGGTCCTTGCCGGTCTCGCACTCACGCTGTTCATCTGGGTCTGGCCTTCGGCGGTATTGTTGATCGGTATCTTCGGCGTCTTCTTCTGCATCCAGCTCTGTGTCGACTACATTCGAGGAATTTCCCCCGACCACGTCGCCTTCGTCGGTGCCGTCAGCCTCGGTGTGACGGCAATCGGATCCGTGCTCCTGTTCGAACAGTGGTCCAGCAGCGTCTCCGACTTCGGCTACCTCCAGCCGACACTCGCGCTGGCTGTCGCATTTGGCTGCGTGTTCATGGCCTGGCTCGCCCGCCAGTGGGACGACCTCGAGGTCAACCGCAATTATTACCCGGCTGCGATCGCCGGCCTCCTGATCGTTGGACTCGGCACGATGGCAGTTCTGATACCTGATCTCTACGACACCGTGATTAACAACCTCACGAGCCGACTCCTGCCGCTTGACCCCTCGACTGGGGCACTCACCGTTTCGGAGGCCCAGCCCCCGGACGACTTCACGCAATACGTGTTCAACGAGTTCGGGGCCGCGTTCTTCACCATGCTCGGCGGACTCGCGTTCCTCCTGCTCCGTCCGCTGTTCGGACGCGAGTGGCGCGCGGAGTACACCCTCGTGATCGTCTGGTCGCTGTTCCTGATCAGCATGGCGTCGACCCAGACCCGATTCTCCTACTACCTCGCGGTCGCGGTCGCGGTCGTCAACGCGGTCTTCGTCGCTGACATCGCCCGCGTCCTCAGCCTGGATTTCCATCGAACGGCCGACTCGATTCGCGACGTCGAGACCTACCAAGTGATCGCGATCGTCCTCGTCGTCGTGATGCTGTTCATGCCCCTGCTCCCGCCGATCGCCGCTGACGGCGCGACCACCTGGGAGCGCGGCGAGAACGTCGGCCCGAGTGGCGACGCGATGACCTGGGACGAGTCGACCCAGTGGCTCCTCGAGAGCACGCCCGAACCCGGAAACTGGGCGGGCGCGGGCAACCAGAGCGAACTCGAGTACTACGGAACCTACGACCGTCCCGCCGACGGCGACTTCGACTATCCGGGCGGTTCCTATGGCGTGATGTCCTGGTGGGACTACGGCCACCTGATCACGACCAATGGCGAGCGCATCCCGCACTCGAACCCGTTCCAGCAGAACGCCCGATCGTCCTCGTGGTACCTACTGGCCGGGGAGGAGTCTCACGGTGAGGCCATCCTCGACGGTATCGCCGCGGGCGTTCCGGTGGTGAATCAGCCAGCAGAGAACATCACCGCAGAAATCGAGAGCGCCGACAGTGCCGACGAGGGTGAGATGCGCTACGTCATGATCGACGACGAGATGGCCGGTGGGAAGTTCAGCGCGATTACCCGATGGACTGATCCGGCGTACAGTTCCTATTACGACCAGTCTCAATATCAGATTCGCGACAGCGAGGAGTCGGTCCCGGTCGCTTCCGATGCCTACTACGACACGATGCTCGCGTCCCTGTACATCGACGATGCGGAGGGAATGGATCACTACCGCCTGGTTCACGAGAGCGAACGGTACTCGATCGTTGGTGGAATGGCCCTCGGCCAGTCTATCAGACCTCACTACTCGCTTCGCCTCTCCAACCTCGGTCTCCCAGCCGGCTGGAGCGAGCAGACCGCTCAGTTCGACGCCCAGCTCGCACAGGCGGAAGCTAATAACCAGGTCTTCGGCGGTTTCGGATTCCCGATCTGGGATGGGCATATCGTCTCGTCAGTGAAGACCTTCGAGCGCGTCGAGGGGGCGAACATCACCGGCACGGTCGACGGCGAAGTCGCCGACTCCGACCGCGTCTACGCGCAGATCGAACTCGAGACGGAGCCGGGACGAACGTTCACTTACACGCAACAGGCCAACGTGAGCGACGACGGCACGTTCGAGTTGACGGTCCCGTACGCGACGAACGACGAGCTCGGACCGGAAGACGGCTACACCGATAGCGCGGTCGAGGCGGTCGACGAAGAGTACGAAATCTTCGTCGGGACACCCGAAGACGGCGAGATCGAGCGCCAGTACCTGGGAACCACGGCGGTCCCCGAGACAGCCGTCGTGGAGGGTGAGGACCTTGAGGTGACGCTCGAGGAAGGTGACGGCGAGATCGTGCCAGATCCGGATGCGGAGGCACAGCCGTCCGAGGGTGAGGACGAGAACGAGACCGACGACGGTGCGGACGATGACGAGTCCAGCAACGACGGATCGGAGAACGTCACGGACGACGGCAACGAGACGGAGACGGGTTCGGACGATGAGAACGAGACGGATGCGGGTTCGGACGCCAACAATGGAACGAACACGGATTCAGACGATGAAAACGCGACGAACGAAACGAACGACACGCCGGACGCTCCTGCCCTGATGGATCCGGTAGCGCCGCGAGCGGACTGATTCGGGCGCGATTCTACTCGAGGAGGCCGCGCTGTCGAGTCGAGACGAACATCCGACTCTGGGCCACTCTTCGTCGACGTCGACCGCCGACGCTTTTGCGACGCGCATCGAGCAGTCGGGCATGGACGATCACGACCTGCTACGAATGACGCCCGGGCCCACGGAGGTCCCCGAACGCGTCCGTGAGCGTATGGCCGAACCGAGCCAAAACCCCGACGTTGAACCCGAGTTCGTCGACTTCTATCGCGACCTTACCGAAAAGCTCGAGCCGATCTACGGCGACGGCGACGTCGCCATTCTCGGCGGTGAGGGCATCCTGGGGCTCGAGGCCGCGGTGGCCTCGCTGGTCGACCCAGGCGACAAGGTGCTGTGTATCGCCAACGGACTCTACGGCGAGGGCTTTGCGGACTTCGTCGACCTGTACGACGGCGAGGCGACCGTCTGTGGCGGCGACTGGCGGGAACCGATCGACGTCGACGCGGTCGAGCGGGAACTCGAGACCGGCGATTACGACGTCGCGACGATGGTTCACTGTGAGACGCCGACGGGCGTGCTCAACGACCTCGAGCCGGTACTCGACCGCCTCACCGAGCACGACGTGATCAGCGTCGTCGACGCCGTCTCCTCGCTCGGTGGAACTCCGGTGCCGACCGAGCGCATCGACGTCGTCCTCGGAGCGACCCAGAAGTGTTTCAGCGCGCCGCCGGGGCTGACCGTCTGTGCGGTGGGCGACCGCGCCTGGGAGCGGATCGAAACCGTCGAGTCGCGCTCGTTCTACGCGAGTCTCGAGCCTTGGAAGACCGTGATCGAGGACGAGTGGTTCCCCTACACCCACCTCACGGCCAACCTGCAGGCCCTCGACGCAGCGACCGACCTGCTTCTCGAAGAGGGCCTCGACTCCGTCTATGCGCGCCACGAGGCGGCCGCCGAGCGGTGTCGCGAGCGGGCCGACGACATGGGCCTCGAGGTGTATCCCAAGAACTCGCTCGCGTCGCCGACGGTGACGGCACTCGACCTCGAGGGACGCGCGACGGACCTCCAGGCGCAGATCCGCGAGGATCACGGTATCGTCCTCTCGACGGGTCTGGGTGACCTCGAGGACGATATCCTCAGGATCGGTCACATGGGCCACAACGCCCGGATCGACCGGGTCGAGCGGACGATGGATGCTCTCGAGGCCGCGCTCGAGTGAGCGCTCGTTGGAGCGCACATTTAGTGAGTTCTCTCCCCCGTTCCCGGGGAGATCGCTACTCGACCGACTGACACGAGGAGTTTTTCGTTTCGGGGCCCGTTTCGCGCGGGCCACGCGATGGAGTACCGATCACCACAGTAAGTATTGGATCGACGCCGTAACCGTCGATTTACTGCCATATTCTCGAATCGAATATCCACCCGGATATAATAACTTCACCATCGATGGTGTGAATATAACCAAGTATTAAGAGTATCGGCCACACTCTGTGTGGGTGGGCTTGTCATGACACAGGTAATTTGGATCGTTGCCGCGGTACTGGTAACGTTTACAGTGGGGTACGTGGGGTACTCGAGGTACCTCGTACAGTTCGTCGAACTCGACTCGAGTCGAACCACACCGGCACACAAGTACGAGGACGGCCAGGAGTACGTCCCGTCGAAGAAACCGGTATTGTTGGGGCATCACTTCTCGAGCATCGCCGGCGGTGCGCCGATCGTCGGACCGATTACGGCGGGCGCCATCTGGGGCTGGGCGCCCGCGCTCGCGTGGGTCGCCATCGGGAACCCCCTGATGGGCGCCGTTCACGACTTCATCTCGCTGTCCGGGTCGATGCGACACGAGGGGAAGTCGATCGGCTACATCATCGGCGAGTACGTCGGCGAACGGGGCAAAGACATGCTGCTGTGGTTCGCGTTCCTCACCATCATCCTGGTGGTGGCGGTGTTCGCGCTCGTCGTGGGTATCGTCCTGAACGCGTTTCCGCAGGCGGCTACCGCGAGTCTGGTGTACATCGGGCTCGCGCTGGTGTTCGGCGTGTACCTCTACCAGATGAACGCCCCGTTCATTCCCGGGACGATCCTGTTTGTCGCAGGCGTGTTCGCGGGCGTCTGGGTCGGGATCCAGTACCCGCTCGCGATCTTCGAGCTGGCGGAGGGTGCCCACCCCGAGGGAACCATCGTCATCTTCGAAGGAATGACTGGGTCGTGGATGCCCGGTGCCGGCACCCCCGCGCTGAACGGGAACAGCGCCGCGTGGGTCCCGGTCATCCTCGTATACGCCGCGGTCGCCAGCGCGCTCCCGGTCTGGACGCTGCTCCAGCCGCGTGACTACCTCTCGTCGTTCCTGCTGTACGCGGGTGTCGGCGGGGCGCTGCTCGCGATCATCGTCGGGACGATCTTCGGGACGTCCTCGGAGCCGCTCGTGGTCGACAGCAGCATCGGCGCGTTCGAGGGATTCCTGGGCGTCGACGCCGTCTCCCCGTACCCGCTGTTCCCGCTGTTGTTCATCACGATCGCGTGCGGGACCATCAGTGGCTTCCACTCGCTCGTTTCTTCGGGAACGACGGCAAAGCAACTCAACAAGGAGAGCGACGCCCGCCTCATCGGGTACGGCGGCATGCTCGGTGAGGGCCTGCTCGCCGCAACGGCACTGTCGACGCTGGCAGTTGCCGGGCTCGCCTCGGAAGCATCCGGTGGCGGCATCGGTGGCGCGCTCCCGAACTTCGCGACCGGCGGGGGCGTCATCCTCACGAGTTTCGGCATCGATCCCGCGTTCGGCGCCCCGTTCATGGCGCTCGTGCTCGTGAGCTTCCTGCTCACGTCCACCGACACGGCTGCTCGCCTCGGCCGATACATGATGGAGGAAATCGTCGGTATGGTCGGGAGCGGCACCGACACCGGCTTCTCCGGCGGCGTCGGCTCGTTCGCTGGCGGTCGATACACGAATCCCGTCATTCAGATCAGCATCGCGTACCTGCTCATCATCTCCGGCCAGTGGACCACACTGTGGGGGCTGTTCGGTGGCGCCAACCAGTTGCTCGCCGCGCTGGCCCTGCTCACCGGGACCGTCTGGCTCGCCAACTGGGACCGCTCCAAACAGCTCGTCAGCACCGGTGTCCCGATGGCCATCATGGTCGTCATCACCACCCTCGGGCTCGCCTGGTTGGCGTTCTACGAGAACCTGTACGTGAACCTGCTACAGGGCGGTGCAGACGGATTCCTCGCGACCGCTTCCGCGTTCGTCCAGATGGTGCTCGCCCTCGTGCTCATCTACCTGGCGCTCTCGCTGGTGCGCATCGGGTACGGGAACATCTCGAGTGCACGGACCGGCCGCGAACCAGCAGCAGAACCGGGCGACGACTGAACCGACCGACGACTACCCTGTGGTCCCCACTTCCTGCCCTCTCGAGAACAGTTACCGGTCGGTCCGTTGGTTCGTCGGTCCGTCGGTCCGTCAGTTTGTCTCCCTCGCCGAAAATCGCGCTCTTACCGCCAGAACCGTTTCGCGAACCTCGAGAGGACGCCCTCCTCGGGTTCGGTGACATCGTCCCAGAGGGTGAACGCCTCGGCGACGTCGGCAACCTCGCTCGAGACGTGCTCCTCGTCGTCGGGAGCGACGACGGCGAGATTGACGTCGTAGTGGCCGTAGTAGCCGAACTTCAACAGCGTACGGTCTCGGAAGCCCGAGACGAACTCGGAGACTGCGTCCGGCAACTCGTCTGCGACGAGCACGAAACTCACGTCTGTCCCGAAGTGCTCCTCGCTGGCGACGATTCGGTCGTCGGCAATGTCGTGACCCAGGTCGACGAGTCGCTCGAGTTCGGTGACCGTTGGCCGCGGTTCGCGGCGGGCGAAGAGGTACTCCCTGGCCTCGTGATCGGCGTACTTCAGCGAGGGGTGGAAGAACTGCTTCTGGTTGAGCACGCGCAACTCGCCGTAGAGGTCCCATCGCTCGCCGGCGGCGTGTCGATCCTTCTCGAGGTCGTAGCTGTACATCAGTCGGTCAGACACCCGGTCGAAGTACTGGTCGTCCCAGTCCGGGACGGCCTCACGAATCTCGGCCGGGAGCTCCTCGGCCTCGGGGAACTGTTCGCTGTCGCTCATGTGTCCTCAGGTTTGGTTTCGGGTTCAGGATCGTAGACACGGGCGTCGCCGTCGGCCGCCGGTGCGCCGATCGCCAGGACGGTCACCGGTCCGTCGGCACCGGCCGGATTGTACGCGCGCTGGGGACTCCCCGGATCGACGACGAACAGCCGCTCCTCAGGCACCTCGTACGTCTCCTCGGGCGTCTCGACGGACAGCATCCCGTCGAGGACGTAAAAGGCCTCCTGCTGGGTTTCGTGATAGTGGTACGCCAGCGGCAGTTCCTCGCCTGGCGCAGCGCGAAACCGATTGATCGCCATCGTCTCGAGCCCACCCGGTTCGGACAGCTTTCGACACTCGCTCGGTCGGTCGGGCGCCGGGTCGACGGCGTCCGGATCGACGATACGGTATCCCATACCACTTCGTACGAGCGGGGGAGCAAATAGGCGTCGGTGGTTCTGAGGGGGTCGAAGCTCGAGCTCACATCGAGGCCACCAGTCCACCTACTACTGCGAACGGCGGTACGCTTTAGCCCCTGGAACCGCTACGTTGTGAACGAGACACATGGGAGAGAAACCCACTGAATCCTGTGGCCGGTGCGCCATGTCGACGGTCGTCGATGCAACCGAGGCCGACCGATCCGACGAGGAGCGGGCCGCTCGCGACCCGTACGCCCGCGGGGCCATCGAGGTCGAGGAGTCGTCGGTTCGTCGCGTTTCGCCAGCCGCCTGGCTCGAGGGGATCTCGATTCGCCTCGACGACGCTGCGCGGCGGTTTATCTACGGCCGATAGCTTGACCGGTCGTTCCCGAAGCACCGAGTCGTCGGCGCAGTCCGCCCAGGTCAGGATCACGTCATCGTGACCGCGTAGGTCACCGTAAACAGCAGAATTATCGCCGTCGCGACGTTCACCAGCGTAAACTCGAGGATTCCGGCGAACGCGAGCCCCCAGACGACGGTCATGGCGAACAGCGTTGACAGCACGGCGTTCATCGCGAGGAGGACGCGCGGGTCGCCCCGCGAGGAGGACGCGGCCTCGTCGAACCCGTCGGCATCGCTGTCGGTCCGGCCCTCGACCTCCTCCGGATCAGTCATACCGAACCACGGATGCTCTGGCACTTAGTTTTTGTCGCTCGAAGGTGTCCGTGCCGTATGCGATTCCGCCTTCGAAATCGCGAGGGAACGCCGGTCGACCCCGTCCCGTTTTTCGTCGTCGCGGGCCTCGCCGTCATGCTCGTCCTCTCGTTTGGCCCGCTGTACGGCCAGGCGATTGGCGTCGGCCTCGAGTATTCGGCCGCCGGTTCTATCGCGCTCTCGTTTGCGTTCACCGTCGGCGCATACTATCGGCAGGTCTGGACCGTCCGGCCGGAGTTCGTCGGCGTCGTTCCAGCAGAGGTACGCGTCGAGCGCCTGTATTACCTCATGCTCGTGCTCGCGGTGCTCGTCGTCGGCCTGGCGATTCCACTGGCCCTCTGAACCGGTTCGAAATACAACGTTCGAACCGCCCGTACCGCTCGAGCCGTCACGTAGGGAGCTGACGACCGTATCGGTGGATGGTTGTGTGTCACCAATGCACACCCACAACGGACTGGTAGTGCTGGAGCTTGAAGAGTCAAGTATGGGAGTCATCGATTCGGTGAAAGCCGCACTCGCGTCGTCCGGGCCGAACGACCGCCCCATGGACGGCTCGCAGGGAGCGTACTGGTGTGACGACTGCAACGTTCGCATCAGGGATGTCGACCTCGAGAGCGACCCCGTCTGTCCGAACTGCGGCGAGGAGATGCGCTTCGAGCGCTCGCACGGCCGTAGTTGTGCGTGTTGACCGCGGGTTCGAATCGGAACCGTGCTCAGGGCTCTCGAAGCACGACCTCCTCGCCCTGGACGCTGGGAAACGGTCCCTCGGTCTCGAGACCCTCTTCCCACTCTTCATCTGTCACGAGCGTCTTCGATAGCGCGTCCCGGAGCGCCGTCTCGCCGTAGTCGGTACCGATGAACACGAGTTCGGTGCGACGGTCGCCGTGGTCGTCGTGCCACTCCAGGTTGGGTCGATTCGACCGGAGCATGTCGCGCTCGACGGCGGGGAGGCTGGCGATCCAGGGCCCTTGTGCGGTCGCTCTGATCGAGGGGCCGGCCTGGGCGACCGTCACCCGCATCTCGTTGCCGGTGAGCCAGGCGGTGCCCTTCGAGCGGACGATTTCCGACGGGAGGGTCTCGAGGAACGCGGCGAGCCGCTCGGGGTGGAAGGGGCGGCGGCGGCGGAAGACGAACGAGGAGACGCCGTAGACTTCGTCGGGGTGGCGGTGGTCGTGGCTGTGGCTGTGTTCGTGACCCTCGTCGTGCTCGTCTTCGTGAGCGTGCTCGCCATCGCTGTCGTGCGATTCGCTGTGATTATGAGGGGTTTCTCCGTCGTGGGTATCGCCTTCCTCGAGCGCCCGCTTCCAGCCCGGAAGGTCGGCCAACAGGGTGGGATCGAACAGCCCCCGTCCCAGGAGGCGATCCGGATCCACCGCCGAGAACTCGGTCCGAATCGTCTCCGCGTCGGGCTGGAGCGCTCGGACGAGGTCGGCGACGTTCTCAAGTTCGCCCTCGCTACACAGGTCCGCCTTGTTGAGCAAGACCAGGTTCGAGACCTCGACCTGTTCGACCAGCAAGTCTGAGAGCGGGCGACCGTCCTCGGTGCCCCGGCGCTCCGGCGTTTCCTCGCCCGCGAAGGCCTCGAGGAACGCGGGCGTATCCAGGACGGTCACGAGGGTGTCGACCGCGTACAGCGCGGCGACGCGGGACTCGGTGGTGAACAGCCGCGCGACGGGCGCGGGCTCGGAGATGCCTGAGGATTCGACGATCAGGTGGTCGAAGTCCCGGTCGCGGGCCAGGCGGACGACCGCGGTCTCGAGGTCGTCCTGAAGCTCACAGCAGATACAGCCGTTCGAGAGTTCCGCGACGCCGTCCTCGAGGTCGAGTTCGGAGCCCTCGGCGATCAGTTCGGCGTCGACGTTGACCTCGCCCATGTCGTTGACCAGCACCGCCAGCGACCGGTCCTCGGCGGTCGTCAGCAGGTGGTTGAGCAGCGTCGTCTTTCCCGCGCCAAGGCTTCCGGAGAGAATCGTGACCGGAATCTGATCGGTCTGCCCGTTCATACCGGCTACTGGGGCCGCGTTCCCTTGAATCCGATCCTCGAGCGCTCGACGCCGCGATACCTTTTACCCGTCGGCCTCCCACATCAGGGCATGGACCTGGCCGATCGCATCGAACGCTTTCGAGAAACGCTCGAGGAGTGGCTCCGTGGGCTCTACCACGGGATGATCACGCATCCGGCCTACGAGAAGATCGAGAAGGAAGCCGAGGACATCGAGGACGTGTTCCTGCTTGCGTGTTTCCCCGACGCGTTCGGCATCCCTTCGCCCGTGTCGTACTACACCGCCGAACTCCTGCCGTACCTCGAGACCGAGTTCGAAGCCTGGGAGCGCCGACTGTGGGACCGCGACATGCTCATCGAGCGCAAAGGCCAGCAGTATCACTTCTGATCGACCCATGGAACCCTTCGTCTTCTTCGGCGGCAAGGGCGGGGTCGGCAAGACCACCGTCTCCTGTGCCTACGGCCTGCGCTGTGCCCACGACGGGCTGCGGACGCTCGTCGTCTCGACCGACCCCGCACACTCGGTTACCGACGTGTTCGACCAGCCTTTCGACGACGATCCGACGCCAGTCGAGGGCATCGACGGTCTCGAGGCGATGCAACTCGACCCCGAGGAGGAGGTCACGCGCCACCTCGACGACATCCGGCGCGACCTCTCCGAGCAGGTCTCGGCGGCGATGGTCAACGAGATCAACCGCCAACTCGAGATGGCTCACGGGACGCCAGGTGCCTACGAGTCGGCGCTGTTCGACCGGTTCATCGAGGTCATGCGCAATTCCGAGGGGTACGACCGAGTCGTCTTCGACACCGCTCCCTCCGGAAGTACGCTCCGCCTGCTCGGCCTGCCGGACCTGCTCGAGGGCTGGATCGACCGTTTGATGTACAAACGTCGGACGAGCATCGACCTGTTCGAGAAGGCCGCGATCGGGAACCACGAACCGCGCCGCGTGATGGACGGCGACCCCGTCCTCGCCCGTCTCCAGGAACGAAAGGAGTTCTTCCGGTTCGCCGGAGACACCCTCGGCAACGACGCGGCCTTCTTCCTCGTCTTGAACCCCGACGAACTCTCGCTCAACGAGACCGAGCGCTCGATCGCCGACCTCGAGGAAAAGGACCTCCCCGTCCGCGGCCTCGTCGCCAACAAACTCACGCCCGAACCTGACGACGACGAGAACGGCCGCGGCGCGCGGTACCTCCGCGAGCGCGTGGAGACCGAGCGCGCACACCTCGAGACGATTCGGGAGACGTTCGGGCCGCCGCTGGTGGCCGAAATCGGCTGGCGGACCGCGGAGGTCAAAGGGAGCCTCCTGGAGGACGTCGCCGACGAACTCGACATCGAGACGGCGGTCGAACCGCCGACGCACGTCTGAACTGTCTGAGCCGTCCGAACCCGTCTGCACTCTCGCTCTGCCCCGTCACTCTGAATCTCTGTGGCGCGTGCTGACGACGCTCTCGAGCACTGCGAGAGGGCGTCGACGACGCCGCGCGAGGGGCGAGCGAGCGACCTCGGGAGCGAGTGAGTCGGTTGGGGAGGGAGAGGCGATATGGACTCGAGTTCTCGACTCGAGACCGTGCCATGCCTCCGCAATTCACACGACGACGAGAGCAAAAGCCGTTTAGCCGGGCCGCGCTCACGACTGGTAATGACCAGCAGTTACCGGATCGGACTCGTCGGCAAACCCTCCGTCGGCAAGTCCTCCTTCTTCAACGCCGCCACGATGAACGACGTCCCTGAGGGGGCCTACCCGTTCACCACCATCGACCCCAGCGTCGGCGAGGCCTACGTCCGCGTCGAGTGTGCCGCCCCCGAGTTCGACGAGGAGTGCACCCCTAACGTCGGCTACTGCGAGCACGGCACCCGCTTCGTCCCCACGAAACTCGTCGACGTCGCCGGCCTCATTCCCGGCGCCCACGAAGGGAAAGGCCTCGGCAACCAGTTTCTCACGGACCTCAACGAGACCGACGTGCTCGTGCACGTCGTCGACTTCTCCGGGGAAACGAACCTCGAGGGCGAACCCACCGAGGGTCACGACCCGCGCGAGGACATCGACTTCCTCGAGACCGAACTCGACCAGTGGTACCTCGGTGTGCTCGAGAAAGGAATCAACCGCTATTCGTCGGGCTACGTTACCGAGGACGACGCCATCGAGGAGGATCTGGCCGAGCAGATGAGCGCGTTCAAGACGAACGAGGACGAACTCAAACTCCTCATTCGGCGCGTCGATATCGGTTTCGACCCCGAGGAGTGGGACGACGAGGACAAACTCGAGCTGGCCCGCGAGATTCGCAAGGCGACGAAACCGATGGTGATCGCGGCAAACAAGATGGACACGCCCGCGGCTCAAGCGAACTACGACGAGATCACGAGCGACCCCGAGTACGAGGACCTGACCATCGTTCCCTGCAGCGCCCACGCCGAGAAGGCGCTCAAGTCGGCAGACAAAGCAGGCGTCGTCGAGTACCAACCGGGCGACGACGACTTCGAGATTACGGGCGACATCTCCGAGAGCCAGGAAGAAGGCCTCGAGCAGATTCGCGACTTCCTCCAATCCTACGGTGCCACGGGCGTCCAGGCGGCCCTCGAGACCGCCCTGTTCGACGTCCTCGGCGTGACGCCGGTGTTCCCCGGCGGCGCCAACGGCCTGGGGAACGAACGCGGCGAGGTGTTGCCCGACTGCTTCCTGATCCCGCCGGAGTCGACCGCGGAGGATTTCGCTTACAGCCTCCACTCGGACATCGGCGACGGCTTCCTCTACGCCATCGACTGTCGGAGCAACCGCCAGTTAGGCAAGGACTACCCCGTCGAATCTCGCGACGTCATCGAGATCGTGACGACGAACTGAGCATTTACCGTTGCTGTTCGACTGCCTCAGTCGATTGTGAAACAACACTACCGTATTTTTCGTCTGTTGAGGTTCTTATTTGGTGATGGGTTCTCGTCGGCTATGCTGAACACGGAGGGTGTATCTCGCAGAACGAGCGACTGGGTCTATCCCATCTCGGTGTAATATACCACCACTTCAGTACGCTGGGACTCGACGAGCGGCCCCGTTGGGAGGCGGATCGCCGATTCGGCATGGATGCTCTCTCGAGATTGCAGCTCTTCGGCGATCTGTGGCGGGTCGGTGCCGACTGGATAGCCGACTGTGACGACGATGCGTTCCGGCTGGCGGGGCGGGACCGGGTCGGTGTATTCGATCGTCACGTCGATGAGCGTGAGGTCGGCATATTCGGGCGAATCGAGAACGGCGGCCACGTCGTTGGTGACGTCCTCTTCGTACGTCCCGGTTCGGTAGGTATCGTACGTCACTCCGCCGAGAATCGACGAAAGCGCGACGATCATGACGACGAGCACGACAGCGCGTTTTTTGGTGGTAACGCGCGCTTCGTCCTGCTGAAACCAGTTCTCCGGCCGATAGCCCTTGTACCAGAGAACGGCGAGACTGGTGATATTGATCACCAACATGTTGACCAGAACGAGGACGCCCGCGGCGAGGGCCACGTTTGGGAGACCCCATGCGATACCGATACCGACGACGCCCAGTGGTGGAACGAGCGCGGCTGCGATCATGACACCGACGAGGGCGGCGGACGTGCCCGCAGTGAGCGTCCACGCTCCCGCCACCCCGGCGCCGATCGCGATGACGAGCGAGAGTATATCAGGGCTTAACCGACCCTGAATCTCCGAGATTTCGAAGATTTCGAGCATCGGTGAAACGAGTCCGGTCGTCCGGGCGGCAAACGCAAAGACGGCGGCGGTGACGATGCCGATGCCGAGCCCGATCGCCTGGAGCTTGATCCCGCGTCGAAACAGCGCGCGATCGTTGATGACCGTGCCGACGCTCGCACCGAGTGCGGGTCCGATCAACGGCGCAATCACCATCGACCCGACGACGACCGCCGGCGAATCGAGTAACAGGCCGGCGGTCGCGACGACCACACTCATAACCGTCATAACGAGATACGTGCTAAACCGGGGAGTGAGGTCCTTTGCCTGGGCTTGGAGCTCCTCACGGGAGATGCGCGCGGTGTTCTGAGCGTACCGCTCTTCGAGAGCGTCGTACTTCTCTGAGACGACGGTTTCTGCTTCGATGATCACCGTGTAGGAATCCTCGTCGATCCCTACGTCCCGAAGTTCGTCGAGGACAGATTCGACCGCGGGTGCCGGCAACGGGAACGTGATGACGACCGAGGGCTCGTCACGACTCCCCTCCTCAACGAGGGTGAAGGCGATATCTTCGTCCTTGAGCGTCTCCTCGACGGCTTCACGCTTTTGCTTCGGGATCAGAAGCTCCACGAGTCGCATGGTGTCACGACCACAATGCCGTGGATAAACGTTCGTCCCGACTCTAAGCCGTGTCGACGAAAAGGTTCCGGAGTGACTGGCCCCTGTTCATCCACGTCCCGATTGAGTCACTCATTTATTGGTATTGTATATTTTACCTGTTGGTTCGAATGACCACAACGGACACGATCATCGGGAAAACCGCGCCAACAGAAGCTATTTCCCCGCGGCTTCGGAACCTCGTATCATGACTGTGGACCTCGTTATTCACAACGGAACCGTCCTGACGCCCGCGGGCCGGAGCCCGAATTCGGGCATCGCCATCGAGGACGGCACGATCGTCGCCGTCGGCCGGAGCGACCGGTTGCCCGACGCGGAGCGAACGCTCGATGCCGAAGGGAACGTCATCGCCCCCGGCGTCGTCGACTGTCACATCCACAACCGGGAACCCGGCCTCGAGTACAAGGAAGACTGGGAGTCGGCCACCCGGGCGGCCGCCGCGGGCGGCGTCACGACCGTCGTCGGCATGCCCAACACCGACCCCGTTATCGACCGGCCCGAGCACCTCGAGCTCAAACTCGAGCGCGGCGACGCGAGCGCCCACGTCGACTTCGGGAGCTACGTCGTCGTCACCTCCGAGAACCTCGAGCACATTCCTGCCCTGGACGAGGCGGGCGCACTGGGGTACAAGATCTTCCTCGGTTCGACCGTCGGGGACGTCCCGCCGCCGAACGACGGCGAGATTCTCGAGGCGATGGAGCGCATTCGGGAGACGGGGAAGCGACTCGGCTTCCACGAGGAGAACGGCGAGATCATCGACCACTATACCCGCCAGTTCCAGGACGCGGGCAAGAACCGACCGATCGACCACGCCCACTCCCGGCCCGTCATCGCCGAGCGGGAGGCCATCGAGCGCATGATCACCTTCGCCGAGGAAACCGGCGCGAAGATCCACATGTTCCACGTCTCCTCGGGGTCCGGCGCGGAGGCGGTCGCCCGCGGGAAGGAGCGTGGCGTCGACGTGACCGCCGAGACCTGCCCGCACTACCTCTGGTTCACCGAGTCGGTCCTCGAGGAGAAGGGCAACGTCGCTCGCATTCAGCCGCCGATCCGGGATGCCGACCAGCGCGAGCGACTCTGGACGGCCTTCCAGACCGGCGCCATCGACTGCGTCGCCACCGATCACGCACCGCACACGCCCGAGGAGAAACTGGTCGACGACCCCTTCGGGAACACCTGGGACGCTATCTCGGGATTCGTCGGCCTCGAGACCGAGGTTCCCGCGCTGCTCTCGTTCGTCGAGCAGGGCCGACTCACGCTCGAGGAGTGGGCCTATCATCACGCAGCACGCCCCGCACAGGTCTGGGGGCTATACCCACAGAAGGGGTCGCTCCAGGTCGGAACGGACGCCGATATTACGGTCGTCGACCCCGAACTGGAGTGGACGCTCGAAGACCGGGCCGACTTACACTCGAAGAACTGCGTGACGCCGTTCGAGGGCGAGACCTTTACCGGGAAGGCGGTGACGACGGTCGTCCGCGGCGAGGTCGTCTACGACGATGGCGAGGTCGTCGGGGAGTCGGGGTACGGGGCTCGGGTCGAGCCGAACTGAGTCAGTGGACTCGAGAGGTTCACGCAGAACGCGTACCGATCCGTGGGCGAGGTTCAGTATCAAACGCTTGTTCACCTCACTGCATTCGAGATCATAACCTCCGTAATTGTCCGGAAGGTGAGTGACGTGGGGGTTTGAGAACGAAACTAGGAAACAGGAGACTTGCGTGGGCAGTTTTTGCTCGAGAGGGAGCTCAGAGCAACGTCAGGCTTGAATGGGACAAAGAAGAAAACCCGAAGGGATGTGAAAAGGAGATATAATCATGCTCTCATAGAGTTCATAATCGGTTTCCGTATGGCGCTTTCCGTGTTGAACGACGATCGATAGACGATGGACCGAAATGCTGGCTCGAGTCCGTTACTCCGATTTGAATTCGACGGTATGACGGCCTCTCTGCAGGGATTTGATCCACTACCTCAAGTAAGTAAACTCCTCTCAGGGTATGTTATCCAGAAGTTCATAATCGGATTCCTGCTATCGATTTTGGGCATTTTGTCTGCTTAGATAGGTGTGTAGATACCTCTTCAATACAAGAAGTGTAAACGACGCTCTCAGAACTCCTCGAGCCGTTATTCAGGGAGATTGCCCCGAGAAAGACATCGAACGGTCGGACGACGACGATAACACACACCGTGCTCATATACCGATCTGATTGGCCCTGTTATTCGAACAGATACTCATATATTACATTGAGAGTCCCTCTAACCAACGTTTGTGCAATCGTGAGCATTCTCGAGCGTGATCTCGATCTTGCAATCCCGGAGCGCGCCTCTTTCTAGATGCCCTCTAAAACACTCTCTACACACATCTTCCGGACGTATAGCCCAATTATGAACCATCTAAAAACCAGCTAGCACTGTTCTCGAGGCCACTCTGCAGGATTGACAGCATTCATGCTCTACGTGTCGATTCGAAATTACAGGGGTCAGCGTCGTGACATAGTGTTTCTCGAGGCGCTCCCTCTGAGGGACCGACGAGATTGAGTCGATGTTAGTTAATATATCAATTGGCTCATACTTCCGCGCGTGGAGACCCCGCTGTCACGGTGAGAGTGTGTCACTCCTCGTCTTCGCCTCCATCCTCATCTTCGTCGGCCTCTTCGTCCTCACCACCGTCTTCCTCACCGTCATCTCCGTCTTCACTCTCGTCTTCATCGCCGCCCTCGCTGCCTTCTTCCTCATCGCTGCCCTCGTCGGTTTCGTCCTCGTCTCCTCCATCATCTTCACTTTCGTCTCCACCCTCACTCGAGCCCTCATCAGACTCGGATTCGTCGCTCTCTTCGGTGCCATCGTCGTCTTCGCCGTCCTCGCCGTCGGCCTCGGCTTCGTCGCCAGTGTCGTCACTGCCGTCGCCACCCTCGGCGCCGTCCGCGTCGGCACCCGATTCCTCGCCGCCGTCGTCTGCGCCACCGGATCCGGGCGCGTCCGGCGGCGTCTCCACCGTGACCCAGAAGTACGTGTACTCCGTGGCCTCCTCCATCGTGGCCGTTTCGGGGGCATCACCCTCGAAGAGCATCACGGCGATGCGAACCGTTTCGCCATCCCCTGCGGCCGGCGCCACGGACCGCTCGGCGGTGATCTGCCCGCCGTCCCCGGACTGGCTGATCGCCGTCACCTCCTGGTGAGTCACCCGTTCGACGACCTCGCCGTCAGCGACCACCTGCTCTTGCATCACCACGGTGTACTCCATCTCGCGGCCCTCCTCGTTGTGGATCTGGAAGGTGATCGGGATCGAGTCCCCGGGGGCGACCGTGTCGGGCATCTCGGCCTCGAGGTCGCCGTCACCCTCGGCCGTGTAGATGGCGAGCTGGGTGAACCCCCCGGCGGCCATCGGCGCCGTGAACGAGTACAGCAACACGCCGACGGCAGCGATGATCGCGAGTCCGAGCAAGAGCGACGAGGCGCGGGCCGCTCCAGTTTCATTCGCGCTCGAGAACCGTTTTCGCAGGCCGGCCAGCGACACCGTAAAGCGATCCGCAGGCGGGACGCGGAGCCGGCGGATCACCGCGAGCTGGGCAGCAACGACGGTCACTGCCGCGAGTGCGCCGATGGTCGAACCGACTGTGAGGCCCCAGCGCGTCAACGGGAGTGCCAGCACGACGATTGGGACGACCGCGATCGAGAGCCCCAGACCGAGCGCCAGACGTTCGGCGGCATCGATACCTCCTGGACGGGCTTCAGCGGTCGCTTGTGGACCTGGAGCCCGTGCCCTGGCCCGAACCGGGAAGAGCATCGAGACGAGTGCGTAGCCCGGCAGGAACGAGACGAACGCCAGCGCGGACAGCAGGCGGAGGCCGCTCCCCGGCGATAGGTTCGTGACGAGCACGTACGCGAGGACCGTCGCGAGCGTGACGAACGCGAGGTCGGTCGGGTACCGACCCACCGCCCCGACGGTGTTCTGGGTCTTCGTGGTGAGACTCATCGATTCCGCCTCCACAGGAGTCGGTCAGGGACACCGGACATACTCGAATCAGTGAATCGCTAGCGGTAGCCGGCCTTTGTTATGGCCGGATTACCGTCCTCGAGTCGGTATCTGTCGTTCGATTCCGGATCGGAGCACGGTTGCGGTCGCCGATCGCTCGGTCGTCGACCGCCAACCGTCGGCCGTCGACCATTGCGACGCTCGGCCGTCCGGGCAGACCACCGGATGGCGTGATAGCGCTCGGTAGCGGTGACCCGGGACGGGATCGGGTGCGCGAGGATGCTCGAGAGGGAAGGGAAGTCTCGTCGAGGGGCCTCGACAAGGCCCCGTCGGCCTAGAGGAGTCTCATCCAGGGGCCTCGAAAGGGGTCGTTCAGACGCCTCGAGCGACCTCATTCAGGTGTCTGATCGACGAGAGCGGCTACCTTTCGACGGTGGTCACGTCACTCGTCACCCGTCGCTCGTCACGTATCGGTTATCGCCCGTCGACGATCGGAAAATGGTGCGAGGATCGTTCTGGGCGCCGTTCGCCGTTCGACGTCGCCCGTCGACGGCTATCGTCTCGCTAAACGTCGATCGGTGACGGCCACTGTCCCCCTAGACGTCGACGTACTGCGCTTCCCAGTCGCGGCGCTCGCTGATCCGATCGAGCCCCTCGTCGGTAATCGCGTAATAGTTCGTTCGTCTGTCGAGTTGTCCCTTCTCGACCAGCTCCTTGTTGACGAGCGTATCGAGGTTCGGGTACAGCCGTCCGTGATTGATTTCGGAGCTGTAGTACTGTTCGACTTCTTCTTTGACGGTTTGTCCGGACGGGCGGTCCGCGCCGGCGATTACGTATAGCAGGTCTCGCTGGAATCCGGTCAGGTCGTGCATTGCTCAATCACATGGACCGTTCCGTAGATTGGATATTTGTTATCCGCATCATACAGCCGTTGCTCGCTCCCGAATTTGTCAACGGCATGTATTGTTTTTACGCTATGCTCGTCTTTCTCGCGTAAACTCGGGCCAACTCCCCCGAGAGCGCCACCCATCGTGTTTCCCCGACCTGATCGCAATTGTAGGTCGTGAATCTACCGACTACCGCCGCGTCGCGCCTGTACGCTCGTCTCGGGTTCTGCGTCGTGGCCCGATCCGGTCGAAACCGTAATCCCCGTCTCGCCGATCTCGACCTGCACGCTGTCGACGGTCGACTCGTAGGCCGTCGTGTGCGTTCCGTCCGGTTCGAACCGGATGCACTCCGCCAGCAGCTCGCTCTCGAGGAGGTTGTTGATCCGTCGATAGATCGTCGCCGACGAGCAGTCGGTTCGTTCGGTCAGTTCTTTCGCGGTCCGTGGCCCTTCGCTGGCCGCGACGAGAATCGTTCGCGCGCACTCGTCGCCGAGCACGTCGAGTTGGGCCGCCGGGTTGACTGTCGATTCTGCCGCCGTATGGTTTGCGTGAGTGGACATGTATGGCATCTCCGTCGTCAGACTGTAATCGGGTCGTGGGGCAGTACCGACGTCAACTGTCGACAGTGACAGGCCATCGGTACGTTCTAACCATCTAACCCGTAAGGAGGACTGGTATTTTATAACGGACAGCCTTATTCCGCGAAGGGAGCCCGTTCCGTCTCGAAAGCTGGAATTTCCCGATGGAAAGTTCGAATTTCGGTCCTCAGTATCGGCTTCCTAAACGGTGAATTCGAGCGAATCCAGATAAATCCGGGCGGTAGTTGTCGATCGCCCCAGCTCCACAATATCGGCCATAGCGTCTCAGACACCGTGAAAACAGCGTATTAACCCGTTCTCCCCGTCCTGGGCGGACTGAACGGTCGGCCTCCTTTATTCGGATCTGAACACGTCGGTTGTAGTACTGCTCGAGCGCTCCCTCGTTCGAGTGCGAGTACAGCCAAGACGACCGCATCGAATCCCCCTTTCCAATCCATGACAACAACTCGACTCAACTGGACTCCGAACGAATCGTCGGCGACAGGCACGCGGTGTGAGAACTGTGGCACGCACGTGACTCAGCAGTTCGCTCGCGTCTTCGGCGACAACGGTGACGTCGTACACGGCTGCCCCGCGTGTACGACTTACCGCGAGATGCAATCAGGCGGTCATCTCCCTTCTCGTTAACCCGGCCTTCGACCGAGCGGTTTCTCACGACGCGGCGATGCGATCGTCGATACGTTTGACATCCACCCACGACTGAAGTCGTGGGATTCCTCTCGTGGGAGTCTCAGTCGTCTGAGTCCCCGAGAGCGACATTCCCGCCCGGTGCGGTACTCTGGTTTGTGTACGCCTCGTTGGCCATTGTCTCCGCAATGGAGGGCGGGTTTTGGTGTTCCCGCCAGTCGTGATTGTTCCACTTGAGGTACACGGGTCGTGCCATCGACCCGCCTGCTGTTTGCCGTCTCAGGAACGATTCCGACGCGACGAGGTCGGCGTGTCCTTCGAACCCGCATGGGCACGTCAGCGAGTCCTCGTGGCGACGTGTATTGTCGCGTTCACCGCATACAGGACACTCCTGACTCGTCCACGCTTCGGATTCTTCCGCGACCGTGATGCCGTATTCTTCGCACACGTCTTCGAGGCGGTTGATGAACCGTCGGTACGCCCAGAAGGTGTGCGTCTTCTCGTTCACACGCGGTGACCAACACGCGGTGACCAGTGCGTCGAGAGAACGCCCTTGATGTCGCCTACGTACAGCGTCGAAACACCCTCGTCATACAGGCGTTCCACAAGGTCTCGGACGAGGCTGTCTTGGGCGTGGTTGCGGCGGTTCGTGCGCGTTCGATACAAGCGGTCGATGCGCTTGCTGGACTTGCGTTGGTCTTCGAGGAGCGACTGATAGGACGCGATTCGTTCCGTGGTTTCACGGAACTCCTTGAATAAGTTGCGTCCCTCGTACAGGTATTGGGAGCCGGTCGTTGTCGTGCAGGCGACGAGGTTGTTCGCGCCAACGTCCAGAGCGGCCTCGTGGGAGGCCAGTGGTGAATCCAGTCGAGAACGGTCGACGGTGACTGGTTGATAGGCCCTGAACGTCTCTTCGAGTTCGTCGTACACGAGTTCGAGTCGGCCCTGCTCGCCGCTCCACTTCGGATCGCCCGCAACTTCAACGCGCAGACGCTGGTTCCGATTCAGCCCGAGTTCATCCTTGAGTTCGGAGCCAATCGGAACTTCGAGCCGGGAACGCTTCCCGAACTCGAGGGTGTACTAGTCGTTGCGGACGTAGGTGCGTAGCACCCGTCCGTCGTCTTCGCTGCCCCAGTACCCCGGTGGCGACGGGCGTTTATCGAGTTTCCCGGCATGGTACGTCTCGTCGCTGGAGAAGAATGATCGCCACGCCGCCGAATTTTTGCGGATGATTTGCTGAGCGACACTACTACTGAGAACGCTCTTGTATTTGCCTTCAAGACTGCCGGTGTCCGCGTTCCAAACGCTTTCGTCTTCGAGGAAGGCCTGGCGGCGAGCGTAGTTCGTCTCGTTCCAGAGACTCGCAGAAGCGTCCAACCAGCGAACGAACACCTCTCGCTCCTTTTCGGAACGAGGGCGAACATCGAACTGGTTGGTTCGCTTCATCACTACGTGCTACGAATTATTGGTTCGTAAACGTATGGATTAGCGTGGGAGACTCGGGCCTGCTATCAGAGTGGTTAGTGGAGTGTCGGATTCATCCCACGACTAACGTCGTGGGCTTTCTCCTTGACTTCGTGTAACGCCGGATGCATTTCGTTCGCCAATATCATCTAGCACATTTTACATCAGATTGAAGGGCGCAGTACGCGAATTGAGAGGCAGTACGATGGTAGGTGGTGGAACGTCTTCCAGCGATATCCGCTGTCGAGGCAGTTGAATCATGTCGGTACAGCAGAGCCGAACGGGATCGCTCGCCGAGAGCGACGTCTTTCACATTCTCGGTAACGATCGACGGCGAGCGATCGTTCAGTTGCTCGCGGACGAACACGGCCGACTCGACGTCTCAGACGTCGCCTCGGAAATCGCCTCGACGGAAACCGACGGGAGTTCCGTTCCGAACAACCTCTACAAGAGCGTCTACGTCTCCTTACAGCAGACCCACCTGCCCCAGCTCGAGGAAGACGGCGTCATCGAGTACGATTCGACGGCGAAGACGATCACGCCAGGGCCGAACTTCGAGACGGTCTACGGCTACGTCGACGGTGACCAGTCGACGAATCGATCCGTGCTGGTCGGCCACCTTCTGGTGAGCGTCTTCGGTCTGGTTCTGATCGCGGTGTCCGGCCTCGAGGCACCCCTCGTCTCGAGTATCGATCCCGTGCTCTCGAGCGTGCTGGTCTTGCTCGCGGTGGCAGCGAGCAGCCTGTATCGGCTGTTAAGTTGAGAAACGGGCGGGGTCGCACTGTCCTTCTCGTCGATACTGTGGTGAAAGTACCGGTGATCCGGAGCCGTTGCTCGCGGTTCACCGGGGTGAATCGATACGTCGGTTTGTACTCGATCGCTGGACGCGAATCTCGAGAACGCCGTTGTTGAACCAGGCCTCGGTCGTTTCGGGCGACCGCCAGGGAATTTCGACGCGCTCGAGGACGGTCCCCTCGCGACTAATGACGAGTTGGTTCGTTCTCGAGTCGATCCCGACCGAGAGGTCGTCTTTGCTCGCCCCGGGGACGTCGGCGGTGACGAGGAACTCGTCGCCGTCGAGGCGGGTGTCGATCAGGTAGTCAGCCGTCGTCTTCCGCACTCGCTTGACTCGGGTGCGCTCCGGTTGGTCTTCCTGGCGCCGACGGTACTCCCCGCCGCCCTCGACGGTCGTCCGGTCGGCTGAGTTCACCGGGGGTGGATCCCCCGCGGAGACCTCCACCAGGTTGCCGAGCAGGGTCGACAGGGACCGCAAGCCGGCTCTCAGTCGGAACGCACGAGGCCGGTCTTCGGATTCGCTCGAGTTCTGATCTTTCGGGTCGTCTGTGTCCTCTTCGCTCATGCGTGTATCGAGACCGTGAGCCTGTCTTACGGCACGTGTCGTGTGCTAACATCTCGATAGGGATAAGTGGTGTGCACCGCTGGACGGGGACGTCGAGTCGACCAGTGAAACGAGGATGCGCTGAAGGACGTTCGCCGCGAGTTTGACCACGTCAGTCCACTCTCCCTGATCCTCTTCGCGTCCTGTGTACCCGTTCTGCGGGAGTAATCTCTCAGACGGAAATTAGAGTCGTCTGTTTGCGAACGGAAGTTTGAACCTAGATTGACTGGACGCGCGCTGAGCGATTGCGAGGACCAAAACGAGAACACAGAGCCCCAGTGCGACGAACGGAACGAGCCCCGACGACAGGGTACCGACGGAAAAGCCGGCCAGGACGGCGACGACGGCACCGACGACCGTGACCGACGCGTAGTACCAGTGCCAGGGCCGCTGGTCCTCGAGGTCACGATCCAGGTACGGCTCGAACGTCTCCTCGTTCGGCAGCAACTCGATGCGATGGGCGTCGGGGTCCCAGTCGACGATGCCGTGGTCCTCGAGCATCGGCAGGTGGGTCTGATAGAGCGAGATGTACACGCGCCGACGCTGGGCGCGCGTCACCTCGTCGGTCGTCGTGTCGTTCTCCCAGGCTGCGACCTGTTCGACCAGCGGTGCCAGATCGCAGGCTCCGTAATGGCGTTTGAGGTACTGTACCGTCTGTCGTCGTCTGGCGTTGCTGAACACGTCGAACAGCTCCGCCTGCGTAAGCGTGCCATCGGTCATGATCATCGATGTCCTCGAAACCGCTCCCAGGTACCCGTCGTCGAGAGACTCACGCACTCAGGTGCCACCGATTCACACTTTACTATCTCGCGGCTACCGTCTCGAAATCGGTTTGTACCGGTCTGGTTCGGTGTTTCTCACTAACTTCTGAAGCTCACGCACGCGTGAACGTGGATACCGCCCTCCCGTCATCGAAAGGCCAGTCGTTGGCCCTGCCTCGAGCCGTCGCTTGCTCGCGCGTAGTGGCGCGCTACCGGCGCTCAGGCCGGGGATAACAAAGCCCGATTACCGGATGATCCTACGTGATTACCCAACCGGGTATCCGATCTCCATGTACACTGACCGATATCGACGGACGGACGACCGAACGGCATCGACGACGCGAGGTGACCGGCCGTGGCGGTGACCAACGCGACCTACACGGCGGGCGACCGGTGTTCGATCGACGACGGGGCGACCGTCGGCTACGGGGTCGACGACGCGTTCGAGCCGACCACGCTGGGCGACGACGCGACGATCCGTCGGGGATCGATCGTCTACGGCGACGTCGTCATCGGGAACGACTTCACGACGGGCCACGACGTGCTCGTCCGCGAGGGGACGACGATCGGCCACGACGTCCTGCTCGGCACGAAGACCATCGTCGACGGGCGAACCGACATCGGCTCGCACGTGAGCATCCAGTCGGCCGTCTACGTCCCAACAGACACGACGATCGGCGACAACGTGTTCGTCGGCCCTGGCGCCGTCCTCACGAACGACCAGTATCCCATCCGAACCGAGGTCGACCTCGAGGGACCGACCATTGAGGACGGCGCCTCGATCGGGGCGAACGCGACCATCCTCCCCGGGGTCACGATTGGCGAGAACGCGTTCGTCGGGGCGGGGGCGCTGGTGACCGAGGACGTCCCCCCGAACACGCTCGCGATCGGCGCACCAGCGGAATCGAGAGCCCTCCCGGCACCCCTCGAGGGGCCGAACCGAATCGCATGACTGGCGACATCTCCATCGCCGACCCCGACCTGGGTGAGGGGGTCTACGATCGGGTGCACGCGATCCTCGAGAGCGGGCAGCTGGCCGACGGCCCCGAAGTTCGCCGCTTCGAGTCCGAGTTCGCCCGCTACTGCGGCGCCGAGCACAGCGTCGCGACGACGAACGGAACCACGGCACTGGTCACCGCCCTCGAGGCGCTGGGCGTCGAGGCGGGCGACGCGGTCGTCACGTCGACGTTCTCGTTCGTCGCTAGCGCGAACGCGATCAGGCTGGCTGGAGCGACGCCGGTCTTCGCCGACATCGACCCCGAGACGTACACGATCGACCCCGACGCCGCCGAGGCGGTCGTGCGCGAGCGCGAGGACGTCGTGGGCATCCTGCCGGTTCATCTCTACGGTCTGCCCGCAGCGATGGGCCCTCTGTGCGACATCGCCGACGCGCACGACCTGTTCGTCCTCGAGGACGCCTGCCAGGCCCACGGCGCGGCCATCGACGGCGAGCGCGTCGGCAGCCTCGGGGACGCCGCCTGCTTCTCGTTTTACCCGACGAAGAACATGACGACCGGCGAGGGCGGCATGATCACGACCGACAGCGAGGACGTGGCGAACGCCGCCGCGAGCTACGTCAACCACGGGCGGGACGTGACCGGAACGCGCGGCTACGATCACGTCTCCCTCGGCGGAAACCACCGCATGACCAGCCTCGCCGCCGCCATCGGCCGGGCGCAACTCGAGCGTCTGCCGGACTTCACCGAGGCGAGGCGGGCGAACGCGGCGTACTACAACGATGGGCTGGCCAACGTTCCGGTGGAGACGCCGACCGTTCCCGACGGGATGACCCACGTCTACCACCAGTACACCGTCGCGGCGGACGACCGGGACGACCTCGCCGCCTGGCTCGAAGAACGCGGAATCGGGACGGGCGTCTACTACCCGACGCCGATCCACCGCCAACCGGCCTACGAGACGGTGAGTACGGCCGCAGCGACGCTGCCCAACGCCGAACGGGCTGCCGATCGCGTGCTGTCGCTGCCCGTTCACCCGAACCTCGAGCCCGCCGAACGCGAGCGGGTCGTCGAGGCGATCACCGACTACTTTGACTCACAATGACTCGACAGACTACTTCGACGGAGACGGTACGGGCCGGCGTCATCGGCGTCGGTTCGATGGGAGAGAACCACGTGCGCGTCTACAGCGAGTGCCGGGATGTCGACCTCGTCGGCGTCAGCGACCTGGACGAGGCGCTCGCGGAGACGGTCGCGGCTCGCTACGGCACCGCCGCCGTGCCGATGGACGACCTGCTCGCGACGTGTGACGTCGTCACCGTCGCAGTGCCGACCCACGCCCACTACGAGACGGTCTCGGCGTGTCTCGAGGCCGGCGTGCACGTGCTGGTCGAGAAGCCGATCGCCGAAACCGTCGAACAAGGCCGTGCCCTCGCACGAAAGGCCAAGGAGGCCGACCTCGTCCTGCAGGTCGGTCACGTCGAGCGCTTCAACCCGGCCGTCGACACCCTCGAGTCGGTCATCGCCGACCTGGACGTGATCGCCGTCGAAGCCGAGCGTCTCGGCCCGCCGATCGACCGCACGGCGACCGACGGCGTCGTCCTCGACCTGATGATCCACGACATCGACGTCGTCGGCTCGCTGCTCGAGTCCCGTCCCGAGGTGGTCTCGGCGACGAGCACCGACGACGGGCAGTACGCGACGGCGACGATGACGGCCGACGACGTGATCGTCTCGCTGACCGCCAGTCGCCGCACCCAGAAGAAGGTGCGACGGCTCACGGTGACCGCCAGCGAGTGCCTCGTCGAGGTCGACTACCTCCAGCAGTCGGTGTTGATCCACCGGGATTCGTACCCCGAGTACGTCACCGACGAGGGGACGAACCGCCACCGCCACGAGAGCGTCGTCGAACGCCCGCGCGTCGAGAACGGCGAACCGCTCAAGCGCGAACTCGAGTCGTTCGTCGACGCCGTGCGAAACGGTGACGAGCCGGTAGTCACTGGCGAAGACGGCGTGGCCGCCCTCGAGATGGTCGAGCGAATCGACCGGTTCGTCGCTGACGAGGATCAGGAGGTGGTCGCTCGATGAGTCGGGCAACGACGGCCCTGTATGGCGGGCCGGACGACGAACCCGCAAGGCGACGAGCGCTGACGAACGGGTCGGTACCGGTCGCGGTCTACGGTCTCGGCAAGATGGGACTCCCGCTCGCCGCGGTCTTCGCCGAGGGGACGGGCGCCGTCACCGGCGTGGACATCGATCCCGCGGTCGTCGAGTCGGTGAACGGTGGCCGGAGCCACGTCGGTGGCGAACCCGGTCTCGACGACCTGGTCGCCGAACAGGTCTCGCGGGGTCGACTGCGGGCGACGACCGACGGGGCTGCTGCCGCCAGCGAGGCGCGCGTCCACGTGATCATCGTTCCGACGCTGATCACCGACGACGACGAACCGGACCTCTCGACCATCGAGGCGGTTCTCGAGGACGTCGCCAGCGGCCTCGAGCCAGGCGACCTCGTAATCGCGGAGTCCACGTTGCCGCCGGGCACCTGCCGGGACGTCATCGCCCCTCACCTGGCGGAGCGAAGCGGCCTCGAGTCCGGCTCCTTCGGCGTCGCGTTCTGCCCCGAGCGGACCGCCTCGGGAACGGCCCTGCGGGACATCCGCGGGCAGTACCCGAAGGTCGTCGGCGGCGTCGACGAGGCGAGCGGGCGGGCGGCCGCGCTGGTCTACGACGAACTCTCGGCCAACGCGGTTCACCTGGTCTCGGACGCGACGACGGCGGAAGCCGTCAAGGTGTTCGAGGGGGTCTACCGCGACGTCAACATCGCACTGGCGAACCAGCTCGCGGGCACCGCCGACGACCTCGGGATCTCGGTGCGCGAGGCGATCGAAACGGCCAACCACATTCCGATGTGTCACCTGCACGACCCGGGTCCGGGTGTCGGCGGGCACTGCATCCCCTACTATCCGCACTTCCTGCTCGCCCAGACCGAGGCCCCGCTCTCGATGGTCGAACTGGGCCGCGAGGTCAATCGCGAGATGCCCGCGCGCACGGTGTCGATGCTCGAGGCGGCGCTCAATGATTCGGGTACGGACGAAAGCGAACGCGATAGCCACGGGGAGGAACCCGCCGGCAGCCTCGAGGACGCCACGGTCCTCGTCTTCGGGTTCACCTACCGACCGGGCGTCGAGGAGACCCGGGCTTCCCCCGCGATCGGAGTCGTCGAGTCCCTCCGCGAGCGCGGTGCCGAGGTTTGGGGGTGTGACCCGCTGGTCAACCCGGCCGACTTCGGCGCTCGATCGATCGACGTCGAGGACCTGGTGTCGGGGCCGACGTTCGACGCGGCGATCCTCGTCACGCCCCAGGACGCCTTCGAGCGTATCCCGTGGGCCGACCTCGAGCCGATGGTGGTCCTCGACGGCCGAGACGTGCTCTCGTTGTCGAACACGGACCACCGTGTCGTCACGCTCGGCGGTGCGCGCGACGGTCGGCCGACGGTCATCGACGGCGACGTGCCGACCGAAACCGACACCTCGACGATCGGCCGTCCGGCGACGTTCGACGCAACCGGGCGGTAACCCCCACTTCTCGTCGGTCGAGAGCGCCGACAGCTACTGGTTAGCCGATCGCGAACAGGTCGAGAAGGACCGATTAGTCGACCGCGAGCGACCGTAGCCAGTCCCGACCGGCTGGAAGTCGCAGAATAACGAAACCACCGCTAGTCGTCCGTGTGCGCATGAACGAACTGTTCGCGCTCGAGCGGGTCGTCGGCCGGCGCGCGGTCTCGCCCTCGAGGGATCGGCAGTGGTCGCTGTGAAGACCGTCGTCTTCGCGTTCGAGGGCGTGACGAATCGACACCTCGAGCGCTTCGCCGACGCGATGCCGACCGTTTCCGGTCTCCAAACCCGCGGCGTTTCGGGGTCGCTCGAGTCGACCGTCCCGGCCAGTCCGGCGAGCGCCTGGACGTCGCTGCTGACGGGGACCGACCCGAGTTACCACGGCGTCTTCGACGACGTCGTTCGCGAACATTATCCCAACGGCGAGCGCCGGCCAGCCTCCGCGGTCAATGTCCGTCGGCCGACCCTCTGGGCATACCTCTCAGGCGAAGGGGCCTCCACGGTGGCCTGCGGGTTCCCGATGACCGACCCACCGGGGCCGGTGACCGGCGTCGTGGTTCCTGGACGACGCTCCACAGGGCCGACCGGCGGCCCTACATCGGGTGCCCCCGTGGACGCGAGACTCCCGTCCGGTTCACCCGGTTCGCCGTGGACGCTCCGGGACCTCGAGGACCCAGCCGAGGTGCCGACGCTCCTCGAAACGAGACGTCGCCTCGCCTGCGACCTGCTCGACGGCGAGCCCTGGGAACTGGCACTCGTCCACGTTCCGGTCGCCGATTCGGACCTCCTCGGGGCCGTCGACGCGGACGCAGGCGACCGCGCCCTCGAGGCCGCGTGCCGGGCCGCAGATCGACTCGTTCAGGACGTCCTCGAGGTCACTCCCGAAGAATCGACTGTCATCGGGTGTTCGCCGCTCGGCGTCGAGCGCTCGCGAGGGTATCGCGTCCACGTCAACGAGGTGCTCGCCGATCACGACCTGCTCGAGCGGGGAGCGCGAGACTGCCGGTGGCGACCCGGTGTCCTTGAATCGGTGCTCAGAGTCGTTTCTGGGGCGCTCGGTGGCGGTTTTCACGCGAGCAGGAAGGACGCCGATGGGTACCGGTGGGCGACCTCGGAGGCGTTCTTCCCGAGCCAGACCAGTGCGGGCATCCGTCTCAACGTCGCCGGCCGGGAGCGCTACGGTCGGGTCGTCAACTCGACGTACGAGGAGACCCGCTCGCGGGTGCTCGAGGCGCTGGTCGACCTCGCGGATCCGCGGGGGAACCCCGCCCTCGAGTTCGCCTGTCGACGCGAGCACCTCTACGAGGGACCGTTCGCCCGCGAGGCGCCCGACATCCTCGTCTCAACGGCGGGGACGGACTGCACGGTGTCGGCCGCTCCCGCGGAGCGACAGTTCACGCGGCTCGAGGGCGTGACGCGAACAGACGCCGGGACGTTCTTCGCGTCAGGGCCGTCGATCCGGAAGTCCCCGGAATCGGTTTGTCTCACCGCCGCGGACGTCGCGCCGCTGGTGATGGCGACGCTGGGCCGTCCGATTCCCAATCTGATGACCGGACGCGATCCATCGGCGCTGACGACCGCTCCCGTCGGCTACGGCACGTACGCGAACGTCGCTCATGGCACGGCCTGCGACGACCCCACGTTCGACGACGCGCGCCTGGGGGAGCGCCTCGAGGAATTCGATTATCGCTAGTCTCGCTCGAGGCCGAGGTATCCTGCCCGTCGAACTACCGGCCGCCCGCCTCGAACGCCTCGAGCGCGTCCTCGGTCACGCCTTCCCGAGAGAGCAGCGTCAGGAGATCGTCGGGTTCAATCTCGGTATCGCCCCGAGGAGTCAACACGGCGTCGTCGCGTTCGATGGCGATCACGAGCACGTCGTCTGCGAGGACGCCCTCCCTGGCGGCGCGCTCGAGCGAGAGTCCCGCGATGGGGGCCGATTCGGCGACGGTCACCTCGACGACCTCGGCGCCGCCGGTCAGGCTGATGTAATCGGAGAGCGGCTGTGGCGTCCGGTCGTCGGGGCCGAAGGGGCGATAGGCCTGGTAGTGTTCGGCCTGGAGCAAGTCCTCGTCCTCGATGTCGATCCCGAGGGAGGCGATCTCGCGGGCGATTCGGCGCAGGTCGTTCGTGTCCGTGCCGACGGCGAGCACGTGGAGGTTTCGCCGGCCGGTCATGAGCTCGCGGACGTTGATCACGCCAGGAATCAGTCGCACCTGGTGGGCCATGCGCTCGCGGTCGTCGACCGGGGCGTTACAGAGGTAGAGATTACGTAACCGCCCGTCGCCACGCTCGAAGTCGACGTTGGCGTGATAGCCCTCGATCACGCCCGCCTCCTCGAGTTGCCCGATTCGGTTGCGGATCGTCGCCGCCGAAACGCCCACCTCGTCGGCGATCATCGGCGCCGAGATGGACCGCGCGTCCTCCATGAGGGCGTGGATGATGCGCCTGTTGACGTCGTCCAGACGGATGTCCATACGGTCCGTTCACGCGACAGTATTAAGGAGACTGCGTTTCGCTTCCTCGAGTTCAGTCGATGGGGTACTCGACGATCTCGTCGTGATCACAGTGGGGACACCGACTCGTCTTCGGGTCGACTGTCGTTCCGCAGTTACGACACTCGTAGACGACCGTCGTCGGCCCGTCCACGTTGGCGCCCCGTGGCGCGTCAGGTGACTCCGGCTCGGCGTCTGTCCCCGGCAGAAGTCCAGTGAATATATCGGAGAGTGACATTGATCGTCCTGACAGCCGCTTCTATGTTCACCAGTATAAGCGTTTCGTCGACTATCGATAGGTGGTATATATATGACGTTGTTGGAACCGAAATCCTGGCGCGCTCGAGTTCGTTAACCGGCCCGGGTGTGACTCACGTCTGACGGACGTCGCTCGACGCTCGGAGGCAACGGGCCCGTCTCGAGTCGCGTCTGGTCGGGCCCGAAACCGAGGGCAACTCGATCCAGGCTGGCAACCGCATCGAGACGAAGGCCGTTCCTAACAAAGCACGTTCCCGGTGGTCTCTCGGCCGAATGGACGTACTCACGCTGACGAACGCCGCCGACGCGCCGTTTTTGAACCAGCAACAGGCTGCCCTCGAGCGCCGTGGCGTTCGATTCGAGACGCTGTCGGTCGCCGGGGACGCGATCGGCGAGAACGCTCGAGGGCCGCTCGAGTACCTCCGCTTCTTTCGGACAGTACGCCACGAACTCCGACGGGGAAGTTACGACCTGATCCACGCCCACTACGGGCTCACGGCCCCGATGGCGCTCGCCCAGCGACGGGTGCCGGTCGTCTGCTCGCTCTGGGGATCGGACGTCCACGGCCCCGTCGCTCCCGTGAGTCGGACCTGTGCACCCTTCTGTGACGCCGTGATCGTCATGTCCGAGGCGATGGCCGACGCGCTCGGTCGAGCGTGTCGCGTGATCCCCGACGGCGTCGACCTCGAGACCTTCCGGCCGGGGTCGCAGGCGGCCGCCCGTGATCGCGTCGGCTGGCCCACCGACGAGCACGCGGTTCTGTTCCCCTACGCGCCCGACCGGTCGGTGAAGAACTACCCGCGGGCGAAACGGATCGTCGACCGCGTCGACAGTCGACTCGAGCGCCCCGTCTCCCTGCGGACGATTTCGGGCGTCGACCACGACGAGATGCCCCACTACATGAACGCCGCCGACGCCCTCCTGCTAACCTCTCACAGCGAGGGCTCGCCTAACGCTGTCAAGGAGGCGATGGCCTGCGACCTCCCGATAGTCTCCGTCGACGTCGGTGACGTCCGTGAGCGCCTCGAGGGCGTCTCCCCGTCGTGCGTGGCCGATGCGGACGACGTCCTGGTCGACGAACTGGCGTCGATCCTCGAGTCGGGCGCCCGGTCGAACGGCCGCAGGGCCGCCCGCGAAGTGAGCCTGGAGCGGACGACCGACGCCGTCCTCGAGGTCTACGAGTCAGTGACGGGGCTCGAGCGAGTAGATCAGCGGCGAACGCGAGTGACGCGGTCCTGAGCACAGGCAATCGTAGACCCGTAAGCGGCCCCTACCGAAAATCTACACTATCGTTTCTATAGTTATAACCAGAATATCATCGACAGGTCGTCCGAACCACGGGAACGGCGTCGTCGCCCCGCTTTCGCTCGCAGACCTGAATTAGTCGTCGCCACTGACGGTTTGCGTGATGCTCGTCTCGAGTCCGTCCACGTTCTCGCTTTCGTCGACGTCTCCGGCCGACTCACCGATTCGAGCAGCGACCTCGCCCATCGTTTCCACGGTGAGGTCGGTTTCTCGACGCTGCCGGTCGATATAGGCGAGGATCGCCCGCATCCGCTCGTCGTCGCGGTCGGTCGTGAGGTTGTTCGGGTGGAGCCAAAGGTGACAGAGCCGGTCGTCGTCGGCCGCGACGGCCTGGTCGATTGCTCGGCGGGCCGTCACGACCATCGGATCGGTCCAGACGGACTCGGCGACCGTCCTGGCGACGCCCTCGAATCCGAAGCAAAACAGCGAGGCCGGCACGTTCACCAGGCCGTGCTCGTCGATCGTCGGTTCGACCAGCACCGAGCGCCCGCCCAGGCCGGTCTCGAGGACCGCCCGGAATCCCTCCGGCGTCGACGTTCGGCCTCGATAGGCGGTGAAGCCCGCCTCGGCGAGCGCCGCCCGGTGGCCGACGTCGTTTCGCGGGTAGACGAACGACGAGCACTCGAGGCCCCACTCATCGGCCAGCTCGAGCGCCCGCTCGAACTCGGCGCGGGCCAGTTCCCGGTCGGTGCTCGGTGCGCCGAAGAGGACGTGAGAGAACGAGTGGCTCGCGAACTCGTGGTCGACCGACGACTCGAGCACGGACCGGACCAGGTCGGGACCGAACCGGAGGTCGGGGCGGTCCGCCCAGTCGGTCCGCTCGCGCTCGAACCAGCCCGCTGGGGCGGGGTGGTCGACGTGACGGCCGTCGCAGTCTTCGAGCATGAGGTGGCCGACGACGGCCCACGTGGCGGGGACGTCGTAGGCCTCGAAGGCCTCATAGAGGGCGTGCCAGCCGCGTCGGCAGCGCTCGATGCGGTCGGCCGGCGGTGGGTGGAGGTCGAGAAATCCCCAGCCGAGTTCAGCATCGACCGAGACGACGACGCTACCCACGACGGTCACCTGCCACCCGCTCGCGGTCGCGACTCGGGGCGTCGACGGGAGCGAACATGGCTGGTGGATTCTCTCGTAACGGTTTTGTTATGGACGGCCTGCCGCCGCGCTTTGGCCGCTCGCGCTCGGCCGGGTTGAAACGTGCATCCCTGGTGTGCTTCCCGCCGAATCCCGCGGTAGTACCCATCGAGTGAACCGTCTCGAACGGGAGAGTGTGTTCCGTTCGTGGCGGTTTCCAGGGGACAGTCGCTGGATAACAAAGGCCTCCGTACGCCTTGTCAGCGACAGCAGGCGTCACTAACGCCTCGAGTATCATCATGAGCGGATCTACATCGACGACGGCGTCCGAGCGAGCGTTCGTGCTCGGTCTCGACGGCGTCCCCTGGCACTTGATCGAACGCTGGACTGACGAGGGCGCGCTCCCGAACTTCGCCCGACTGCGCGAGGAGGGAGCGTCGGGCCCGCTCGACAGCACGCGTCCAGCGACGACGCCGCTGGCGTGGCCGTCGATCGCGACCGGTGTCTGGCCAGATAAACACGGAATTTACGGCTTTCAGCAGCTCTCTTCGTCGTACTCCCACCGGATGTACACCAGCCGGGACTGCAAGCAGCCGCCGCTGTGGGAGCAACTCGGCCCCGCGGTCGTCGGCAACGTCCCGATGACCTACCCGGCGACCGACATCGACGGCGAGGTGGTCGCGGGGATGATGACGCCCTCGCTCGAGCACGACTTCACCCACCCGCCGGAACTCGCCGACGAAATCGTCGACTGCATCCCTGACTACCAGATCAGTCTCAACTATCCCGACTACGCCGACCGCCTCGACGAGTTCGAGGTCGCGGTCTCGGACATCCTCCGGAAGCGTCGGGAACTGATGCGACTGCTGATGGAGCGTCGGGACGACTGGGAGCTGTTCTTCTTCGTCTACACCGCGCCCGACCGCTTCCAGCACCTCATCTGGGACGAAGACCGCATCCTCGAGCAGTACCGGGCACTCGACGACATTCTCGGCGAGGTGATGGACTACACCGACGAGCACGACGCCGACCTCTACGTGGTCTCCGATCACGGGTTCGGGCCCATCGACGAACTCACCTACCCAAACCACTTCCTCGAGCGGGAAGGGTACCTCTTCGAGGAGGAAGACGACGGAACCCGCGGCGCGCTTGCGAGCCTGGGTATCTCTCGGGAACGCGTCTCGAGTGCGCTGAACCGGATCGGGATTTCCGAGGAGTTCCTGGTCTCGAAGCTGCCGCGCCAGCTACTGGACTCCGTCGCCGAGCAGATCCCCGGCCAGCACGCCCTTTACGACGTGGACTACGAGCGAACCGTCGCGTTCGTCCACGACGCGGGCAACCTCTACGTCAACGACTCGGATCGGTTCGACCACGGCGTCGTCTCGCCGCGAGAGATCTCGGCGCTCAAGGCCGAACTCACCGACCTCTTCGAGTCGATCACCGACGACGCGGGCGAGCGCGTCTTCGTCGTCTACGACGGCGACGACCTCTTTCCGACGGATCCTGACTCGCCGGACCTCATCGTCAACGGGACGAACCGTTACGAGGGGCGCAACGCCATCACCGACGAACCGTTCGGCGACCCGTCGCCGACCGCCGCGAGCCATCGCCCCGAGGGAATCATGCTCTGTCGCGGCCCCTCGATCGAACCCGGGGCGACGCTGCGGGGTGCACGAGTTGTCGACGTCGCACCCACGCTACTCCACGGAATCGGCAAGCCCGTCCCCACGAACGCCGACGGCCGGGTTCTCTTCGACGCGTTCCGTCCGGATGCCGAACCGACTGGCACTAAGGTCGCCCGCCGGGACGTCACGAGCGAGCGCGAACAAGAGGACGTCGACGACGACTTCTCCGGCGTTGAGGATCGGTTGAAGGGCCTCGGCTACATGGAATGAGCGGTCGTGAAACCGAACCGAGACCTCGGTAACGTCTCCGTAACCCGGTTGCATGCATGTCCGGGAATCGATATATAGGTTCCAATTCGTATCTGGTAACGTAATGAAACCAGCTTGCGACTACGAATCGAACCGTCCCACGACCGCCCGCGACCTCGAGGTGAGCGCCTGATGTTCGAGTCTGCCGGCGCCGACGTGGCGTTCCTGCTCGCGCGCGTGATCTTCGGTGGTGTCCTCGCGTTCATGGGATTCAACCATTTCCTTGACGTCGAGGGGATGGCCGGCTACGCGGAATTCAAGGGCCTGCCAGCACCGAAAGCGTCCGTCGTGCTGAGCGGCGTCCTCCTCGTCCTCGGGGGACTCTCGCTCATTGCGGGCGTATTCCCCGCGATCGGTGCCGGCGCGCTTGCGGTGTTCCTCGTCGTCTCGGCGCTGAAGATGCACGACTTCTGGAACGCCGAGGGCGAGGAGGCCCAGAACGAGATGACGGCGTTCCTCAAGAACGTCTACGGCGCGGGTGCGGCCCTCGCGTTCCTCGCGATCAGCAACGCCGCCTGGCCCTACGCGCTGAACATCGGGCTCTAAGCATCCGAGAGCACCGAGTACGACGTTCCTCGGGATGTGCTGTTCGATCCCGAGTCGAGTACGTGCGTCGAATTCGAGCATTGCCATATTGATGTGTTGCTGACACCTTCTCTCAGCCTTCTTCAGAAGTAATTCAGGAGTGACTATAGACGATTTAAATAATAACACTACTTAACAACATAGTATTATTTGTCGGAATATTGATGTTCTACCGCCAGACAATCACTGCCGTGTTACACTGTGAAACGGCGTACATTCATTAAAACTGTCACTAGTACGATCGCCGGGCTGGCCGCAGCGCAGCCGGCACAGGCTGCCGATTCTGCGCTCGACTGTGGCGTCTGGTACAACGCCAAGATCACCCGCGTCGTCGACGGTGACACCTTCGACGTCTACGTGTACGAGACTGGTGAGGAGTACAACGTCCGCACGCTCGGGCACGACACGCCCGAGAAAACCGGCAACACGAGCTACGAGAAGATCGAGGAGTGGGAGTTCATCGAGGACGAGGCCCACCTCGAGCACTGGGGTAACGAGGCCACCAATTTTGCCGAGACGGAACTCCCTGCCGGTTCGACGTGCCAGGTACAGGTCGATTGCGCCTCGGAGGAGATCGACCAGTTTGGTCGTCTCCTCGCGAAGATCAGGTACGATCGGAACGGGGACGGTACCGACACGGTGTACAACAAACTCACCCTCGAGGAGGGATACGCCCGGGTGTACGCTGCAAGCCTGACGAACACCGACGAGTACCTCGAAGCCCAGGAGGCCGCCCGGGCGGCCGGGCGCGGTCTCTGGGTCGCGGACGACGGCCACGTCTCGGAGTGGCGAAATGACGACGTCGCGGCGACGTTCCATCCCCACACCTCGAGCGTCAGGACGACGGACGGCCCCGTCCCTGACTCGCGAGTGCCGGTCTGGACGGAGGACACCGCTGTGCAGGAAAACACCACCGCGAGCACCGTCGGCTACGACGCGATTCCGATGGTCGGCGTCGACGAGTCGCGCAATCTGGCGTACTTCGGCGGCTGTACGATCAACGAGCGCTGGGAAGGCGAGTCGGCCGACCTGAACCACTTCACGTTCGTCACGAACCTGATCGACCACCTGCACGGGAGCGACGAGCCCTCGGGGCCGGTGCTTGTCGATGGCGGCCACCGAACCTTCGAGCAGGACAATGCGGTGTCGGCTGAGGACACCGCCTACTATCAGCGCCACCTTGAGGGGCTGGGTATCGAACTCCACAGCATCAATGGGTACGGGAACGGATACGGGTACAGCCTGTCGGAGGCCCGCGCGCTCGTTGCCTCCTGTAGCCCGGAGGCGTGGAGCGACGCCGAAATCACGGAGGTGCAGAACTTCGTCGACGAGGGAGGTGTCGTCCTCCTGATGGGCAGCGGCAGCGAAACCGCCGGAGAACGAGCCAATCTCGACGACCTCGCCGCGGGCCTCGGGTCGGATCTTCGGCTCAACTACGACGACGTTCGCGACGACGCGAACTACGCCGGCGACAGCCGAAAGCTTCTCAAAACGAGTCAACTGAACACCGCCGACTTCGACCTCTGGTCGGCCTACGAGAGCGGAAAGAACGTTCGGACGAACGTCCTGCGAGCGTCGCCGAATGATCCACATATAGTTTCTACGCACGCGTGGACGCTCGCGGACCCCGCTGACGAGTTTACCGGCGAAGTCGATACGATCACCGTCGACTATCCCGGCGGAACCAGCCTGGACGGCCTCACGAACGACGACGTGACGGTATCCATGGATCGGGACGGCGACGGCACGGTCGACGAGATTCCGGTTAACTCCGACGAGTACGCCGGAAGCGCGGCGACGTTCGACCTCGATGGACGGTACAATACCTCGGTCGAGGGCGAGGTCCGCGTCGAAATCGCCGGCGTCGAGAATCCGGAGTCGGGCGAGTACGTCTCGACGGAGACCCTCGAGGGTGACGACAATCTCTCGATCGACGCCGAATACAACGTCACCGACCTGACCGTCGCGACGGACGCGGCGACGCGCGTCGGCGACGCGTCAGCGACGCTGAACGGGACGCTCGAGGACCTCGACGGCGCCGACTGGGGCGAGGTTTCCTTCGAGTGGGGGCGGGCGGGCGACCTCGTGAACATCACGAAGGCGCGCTTGCTCGAGGATACCGGATCGTTCAGCGAGGACGTCGATGGACTCGAAGCGGGCGCCGAGTACGAGTACCGCGCCGTCGTGGAGTCCAACCACGGTTACACCGCCTACGGATCCGTTCGAGCGTTCACCGCCGAAACGGACGTTCGGTCCGACGTTATCGAGGCCGACCCGGCAACGGCGGGTACGGAGTCGTACCACACGTGGACCCTGGCGGACCCGTCTGTCGACTTCGACGGCGAGGTCGACACGATCACGGTCGACTACCCTGACGGAACCAGCGTAGACGGGCTCACGAACGACGACGTGACCGTCTACATGGACCGCGACGGAGACGGGACGGTCGACGAGATCGCCGTCAACTCAGACGAATACGCCGGAAGCGCCGCAACGTTCGACCTCAATGGCGTCTACAACACGTCGGTCGAGGGCGAGGTGCGCGTCGAAATCGATGGCGTCACCAATCCCGTGTCGGGCGAGTACGTCGCTAACGAGACGCTCGAGGGGGAGGATTTCCACTCCGTCGACGCCGAATTCATCGTGGATTGACAGGGGACGAGAGCGTCACCACCCGAAAATCGATATCTCACTCGAGGTCAGCCCCAACAGCGTCTTCGATCGACGAAAACCCGTCCTCGCGGAGCAACTCGAGGAGCCCACGATTCATCTCCCTCGCCGTCGACGGTCCGTTGTAGACGAAACCAGTGTAGAGTTGCACCAGCGAAGCCCCGGCGCGGATCTTCTCGTAGGCGCGCTCGGCGGAATCGACGCCGCCGACGCCGATAATGGGCACATCGGTGTTCGACGCCAGGAGGCGAACGACGTCCGTCGAGCGATCCCGTAGCGGCGCGCCGCTCAGCCCACCCCACTCTTCGCGCGCGGGCGAGCGCAGGCCCTCGCGCGCGGTCGTCGTGTTCGTCGCGACGATCCCGTCGACCCCCTGGTCCTCGACGATCTCGAGCAACTCGAGGACTGATTCCTCGGGCGAATCAGGACCGATCTTCACCAGGAGCGGGACGTCGCCGTCGTTCTCGGCGTGGAGGGTCTCGAAGATGGCCTCAAGGTGCTCGGGCGAACTCTCGTCGAACTCGTCGGGCGTGTTCGGACAGGAGACGTTGACGACGACGTAGTCGGCGAACGGCGCCAGTCTGGTAAACACGCGGCGGTAGTCCTCGATCGCCTCACGCTCGCTCGAGGTGTTCATCTTCCCAATGTTGACGCCGAGGGGGGTTCGGGGCGTGCCGTCGGCCTCCAGCCGCTTTCGGACCCGATCCATTCCGTCGCCGTTGAATCCCATCCGGTTGACCATGGCCTCGTCCTCCTGGAGGCGAAACAGGCGCGGGCGCTCGTTGCCGGTCTGGGCGTACGGCGTGACAGTGCCGATTTCGACGAAGCCGAATCCGAGGGCGGCCAGGGCGTGCGTACACTCGGCGTTCTTGTCGAAACCCGCGGCCACACCGACGGGGTTGGGGAACGTCGATCCCAGACAGTCGACTTCCAGGGCGGGGTGTTCGTACCGGTAGGCCGACTCGAGGGCCCATCTGGTCGGCCACGTCGACTGGGCCGCCCGGAGAGCCGCCTTCCCGGCGTCGTGAGCCGTTTCGGGCGGCAGCGCGAACGCCAGCGGCCGGAGCCGCGAGTACAGCGTCATCGAGTATCGGCTCGTACTAACGTGGGAAAACACCTAAAGGACTCGAAACCTCCACTCCCGGAAACGGGTTCTGGAACCCGAAAAAATCCCCGTCCTATCTGGCGGATAACGAAATAGTTTTCCTCCGGCTACCGCTTGAGTCGACTATCAGACAACAGCGCCATGAGTAACGAATATCGCACGCGTTCGAGCGTCGTCTTCGGGGCCGGATCGGGGGCCGGAACCCGGGCGACTCGAGCGGGTCGCCCGCACGGGCGTTCGATCGGAGGGAACCGCCGTGGCGGCTGACCGCCTGCTCGTCCCGCTCTCTGAGTCGTCCACCGTCCGCCAGACGGTCGCCTACGCGGTCCAGTCGAGCCTCGAGTCCGACCCCGGGGAACTCGTCTGCCACCTCGTGGTCGCCGTCCCCTTCGAGGCGGACGTTCCCGAGGAGCGCGCAGAACTCGAGGCCGCCGAGCGCTTGCTCGAGCGGGCGGAGACGTGGATCGGCGAAGACACCGACGACGTCGAGGCGACCGTCACCGTCGAGACGGCCATCATCGGCGCCGACGAGTACCTCTTCGGCCCGAAGGACTACGCCGACGCGTTCGCGGCCTACGCCGAGAGGCACGACCTCGATCGACTCGTCCTGGATCCGGAGTACCAGCCGGGGGCGACGGCGCCGCTGTTGCAGCCGCTCGAACGCGAACTCACTCGGATCGACCTGCACTTCGACGAAGCGCCGGTCGATCGGCCAGCCCAGCACGCCCGATTCGTCGGCACCGGCGGCTGGCGTCGCTTCTTCGGCCTCTTCGGCATCTCGTTCATTTTCTACCTGGTCCTCGGCGATCCGACCTACTGGTTCGACCTCGTTACTGGCGTCGCCGTCGCCGGAATCGTTTCGCTGACGCTCTCGCAGGTCACGTTCATCCACGAGCCGTCGATCACGCGCGGCCCCGTGCTGTTGATCCGCTTTCTCCTCTACATTCCCTATCTCCTCTACGAGATCGTCAAGGCCAACGTGGCCGTCTCGCTCGTCATCCTCCGGCCCTCGATGCCGATCGAGCCGACGATGACGCGCGTCAACGCCCGGGTCAAAAGCGGCCTGCCTCTGCTCGCGCTGGCCAACAGCATCACGCTCACGCCGGGGACGCTGACCGTCCGGGCGAACGACCAGCGACTGGTCGTCCACACGCTGATCCCGGGCGCCCAGGCGGACCTCTTCGACGGCGGCCTCGAGCGAGCGATTCGGTTCGTCTTCCACGGCCGGGGGTCCGCGGCCATCGCGTCGCCTCGAGAGCGAGGGGAAGCCGAGGTCATCTATCCGGAGCCCGTTTCCGCCCCCAGCGCGGACGCTACCGCTGATTCGAATGACGACTCGGACACCGCTTCTCCCACCGAAGGGGGTGACGAGCGATGATGCCGACCGACCTCAGCGAGATCTTCCTCGCCGCCGCCGCGGCGTTCGTCGTGCTCGCCATCGTCATGTTCTACCGCGCGGTCGCCGGCCCGACGACCCAGGACCGCCTCCTCGCGGTCAACGTCCTCGGGACGAACACAGTCGTTATCCTCGCGCTGCTCTCGGTGGCGCTCGAGCAACCGTGGTACCTCGACATCGCGCTGATCTACGCCCTGTTGAACTTCCTGATGGCGATCGCCATCTCGAAGTTCACCGTCGAACGAGGTGGAGTGCTGTGATCGAAACGATCCGCTTCTGGGCCATCATCACCCTCGTCGGTGCGGGCGTGTTCTTCACGCTCGTCTCGGCGATCGGCGTCATCCGCCTTCCAGATGTATACACGCGCGCGCACACGGCCTCCCAGACGGACACCCTCGGCGCCAGCTTTACGCTCGCGGCGGTCGCGCTGGCGCTGGGGTGGCAACACGCGACAGTGTACACCGTTCTCCTGCTGTTCTTCGTGTTCGTCACGAACCCGACGGCCGCCCACGCCATCGCGCGGTCGGCCTCCGACGTCGGTATCGATCCGTGGACGGCCGACGACGCCCGCGACCAGGACGACACGGGAGGTGACTCTCGATGAGCGCCGTCGCCTACACCCTCGCGGCGTTCGTCCTGCTGTCTGCCGTCGCGACCGCGCTGTTCCGGGACGTTCTCTCGGTCATCGTCGTCTTTGGCGCCTACAGCCTGGGGATGGCGATTCTGTACGCATTCCTGCTGGCGCCCGACGTGGCCATGACCGAAGCCGCCATCGGCGCCGGCGTGACGACGGTGCTCCTGTTACTCACCATCGCCCGGACGGCCCGTCCGACGACCGAGGACCGCTTCGAGTCGATTCACGTGCCCTCGCTCGTCGTCGTCGGCGCGTTCGTCCTAGTGCTCTCGACGGCGGTCCTGCCCGAGATGTACGCCGTCGGCTCCCAGGAGGCGCCCATCTGGGCGAACTCAGAGGTCACCCAGGCGTACCTCGAGTCGGCGTACAAGGACACGGGGGCCGAAAACGCGGTGACGGCCGTCCTGGCCGCCTACCGTGGCTTCGACACGTTCGGGGAGGCGGTCGTCGTATTCGCGGCCGGGATCGCCACCTTGCTCGTCCTGAAACGGGAGGTGTTCGTCTGATGAGCGATCGGGAACCCGTCAACGGTGGGTTCGAGGACACCTACACCGAGAGCCAGGTCATCCTCGTGGCGGTCAGGATCATCGCCCCGTTCACGCTCACCTACGGTCTGTTCATGACTCTCCACGGGGCGGACACGCCCGGCGGGAGCTTCCAGGGTGGTGCCATCGTCGGCGTCACCATCCTCATGATCGCCTTCGCGTTCGGAATCGAGCCGACCCGACAGTGGCTCGCAAACAGCGTCATCGTTGCCCTCGTGACCGGGGGCGTCGCCGTCTTCGTCGGGATCGGCCTCGCGACCATTGCGCTTGACGGGGCGTTCCTCGAGTACGCGCGCTTCGAGTCGATCGGCATCGCCGGCAAGTGGGGGATGGAGGCCATCGAGGTCGGCGGCATCGCCCTGATCGTCTCGGGCGTGATCGTCACGCTGTTCTTCGCGACAGCGGCCGGTTTCGCGGCCAATGGGTTCGACGAGACGGAGGGATCTACCGATGATTGAGCTACTCGCAAGCCACTACGCCTACGTCCTGGTGTTCGTCGTGCTCGGCATCGGGCTCTACATGACCATCGCCAGCCAGAACCTCGTGAAGAAGCTGATCGGCGTCAACCTGTTCCAGTCGGCGATCTTCCTGTTCTTCGTTGCCACGGCCTACGTCGAGGGCGGCCGAGCGCCGATTCTCAAAACGGGGACGGACGCGCCGCTGGCGAGTCCGCTCCCGCAGGTGATCGTGCTCACCGCCATCGTCGTCGGTATCGCGTTGACGGCGGTCGGCCTCGCGCTCATCGTCCGCATTCACGGCGAGTACGGGACGCTTCGGGAGGACACCCTCCGGGAGGTGCGCACCGATGAGTAGTCTCGAGACGCTCGTCGTCTTGCTGATCGTCGCGCCCATCCTACTGTCGCTGGCGCCGATCGCGCTCGGCCTTCGATACGACCGCGTCGGCTGGCCGGTCGCGACGATCACGACGGCGGGGCTGTTCGCCGCCGTGCTCGCGCTGGCGTCGGACGTCTTCGTCGCCGAGGGAACGAACCGCGAGGTTGCCCGGATTCACGTCCTCGGGAACTTCGAGGCCCCGATGGGAATCGAACTCGTCGCGGACCCGCTCTCGACCCTGATTGCCCTCCTGATCACCGGAACGGCGTTCGGCGTCCTCCTCCACACCCGGACGAACGGGCCGCGCGGGAACACGTTCTACACCGCCTACCTGCTGCTCGTCGGCGGCCTGCTGGGCATCACGCTCACCGGCGACGTGTTCAACCTGTTCGTCTTCCTCGAGATCACGAGCCTCGCGACTTACGCGCTGGTCGCCAGCGGCGACGGCCCCGAGTCGGCGGTCGCCGCCCTGAAGTATCTGATCCTGGGAACGGTCGCGGCCTCGCTGTACCTCATGGGCGTGGGCCTCCTGTTCATGGGAACCGGGACGCTCAACATGGCCGACCTGGCCGCGACGATTCCGACGCTCGAGAGCCAGAACGTCACCCTCGCTCGGGCGGGTCTGGCCTTTATTGTCATCGGCTTCGCCGTCAAGGTCGCCCAGTGGCCCCTCCATAGCTGGCAGCCAGACGCCTACCAGCACGCCCCCGACGGGGTGACGCCGGTGATCGCCGCGCTCGTCTCGACGGCCTCGGCGTACGCCCTCGGGCGCGTCCTCTTCGGGGTCTACGGCCCCGAGTTCGTCGCCTCGACCCCGAACGCGTCAACAGTCGTCGTGACCATCGGCTGTCTCAGCGTCGTCGCCGGGAGCACCCTCGCGGTGATCCAGCGCGACGTCATGCGACTACTCGCGTACTCCTCGGTGTCTCAGTTTGGCCTGATCGTCGCCGCGTACGGCGTACTCACCGACCAGGCGCTCTCCGGTGCGCTCATCCACCTCGTCGGCCACGGCCTGACGAAGGCCGGCCTGTTCGTCGCCGTCGGCTGGATCGCCATCGCTCACGGCGCCCGAACGGTCGACGAGTACGCCGGCCTCGCCGGTCGACAGCCGTTCGTCGCCGGGGCGATGGCCGTCCTCTTGCTCTCGCTCGTCGGCATCCCGCCCTCGGTCGGCTTCGTCGGCAAGTGGTACATCGCCCTCGGCGCCGTCGAGGCCCAGGCCTGGCCCGTCGCCGCCGTCATCCTCTTCAGCACTATGCTCACCCTCGCCTACGTCGCCCGGTTGCTCGAGACCATGTACGTTACCCCGCCCCTCGATTCGGCGGCCGAACCGGCCTACGACACCCCGGCGGCGACCGACGGGGGGCACTCGAGTTCCAGTATCGCGACCCGAAAGTCCGTCCCGCTCGGCACCCTCACGGTGCTCGTTCTCGCCGCCGTCCTCGCCGTCGCGCTCGGGTTCGCCGGTGAACTGTTCGTTGACGTACTCGAGCCGTTCCTCGAGAGCGTCCTGGAGGTGTCTTCCTGATGGTAGAACACGCCGTTACCGACCCGCGACCGCTGGCAGCCGTCCTCGTCTCGGCCGTCACCGTCGCCCTGATTATCGCCTCGTATCGCCACCCGAACGTCCGCGAGGGGTGGTCCGTCCTGGCCGCGCTCTCGAAGTTCGCCATCGTCGCGAGCATGCTCCCCGGTGTGATGGACGGGACCGTCTACCAGTGGCGCCTCAGCGAGGCGACGGGCTACACGTTCGTCTCGGGGATCGACTTCACCCTGCGGGCCGACCCACTGGGCCTCTTCTTCGCCCTGCTCGCCAGCTTCCTGTGGATCTTCACCTCCTTTTACGCCGCGGGCTACATGCGCGGGCTGGACGAACACGCCCAGACGCGGTTCTTCGCCGCCTTCGCGGCCAGTCTCTCGACGGCCGTCGGGATCGCGTTCGCGGGCAACCTGGTCACCATCTTCGTGTTCTACGAACTCCTCTCGCTCGTGACCTACCCGCTGGTCGCGCACAACGAGGACGACGAGGCCCGGGTCGCCGGCCGGAAGTACCTCTTCTACACGTTCTTCGGCGGCGGCGTCCTCCTGCTCGCGGGCACGGTGTTGGTCTACTGGCTCACCTCGGGGGTCGGGGAACCCACGCTCGCCTTCGAGTCCGGCGGCATGTCGGCACTCGCCGACGCGGCCGCGGCCGACCCTGCGATGGCTCAGGCCGCCTTCTACCTCCTGATCGCCGGCTTCGGCGTCAAGGCGGCCGTCATGCCGCTTCACTCCTGGCTCGCGGACGCGATGGTCGCGCCGACGCCCGTCTCCGGCCTGCTCCACGCCGTCGCCGTCGTCAAGTCCGGCGCCTTCGGCGTCGCCAGGGTCATCCTCGAGGTGTACGGTCCCGAGACCATCCGGGACCTGCCCCTGTCGGTCCCCGGCGTCGGCGAGGTGGGCCTCAACATTCCCGTGGCGATCATGGCCGCGTTCACGCTGACCGCGGCGAGCATCATCGCCATGCGGAAGGACCACCTCAAGCGACGGCTGGCGTACTCGACGACGGCCCAGCTATCGTACATCGTCCTCGGGCTCTCACTGTTGCACCCGTGGACGATCTTTGGGGCGCTGTTCCACATCCCGGCCCACGCGTTCGGCAAGCTCACGCTGTTCTTCTGTGCGGGTGCGATCCACGTCGAGACCCACACCGACTACATCAGCGAGATGGCGGGCATCGGCAAGCGGATGCCGCTCACCCTGTCGGCGTTCACCATCGGCGCGGCAGGGATGGCCGGTATGCCCCTGGTCGCCGGCTTCGTCAGCAAGTTCTACATGCTGATCGGTTCGGTCAGACTCGAGGGCTCGGAGTGGATCTACCTGGACGGGTGGGGCTGGCTCTTCGCGGCCACCCTCTTGCTCTCGGGTGTGCTCAACATCGCGTACTTCTGGCCAATTGTCTACACCGCGTTCTTCGAACGTGAGGACCGCCACGACGCCAAGCCGCTCGTCGAGTTCCCGATAGGCGGACAGTTCCGATCCTACACCGGGCGCGTGGCCGATCCCATCCAGCCCGACGGCGGCCGCAATCACGAGGTCGATGCAGGCGCCGGCGGCCTCGAGGGCGAGGGTGAGACCGACACTGAAACGGACGGTCACGCGAACCACGCCGTCGACGCGAACCCGAGCGACGCCGACGTCCCGTTCGGAGCCGGAACGCGGCGCGGGCCCCGTGGGGAACCCGTTCCCATCGACAGCGACGACCACGCCCACCACGGCGGCCCGCCCGCCGACGGCTGGGCACGCCACACTCCGCTCACCGAGAGCACGTGGCTCATGCTCGTCCCCATCACCGTGATCGCCACCGGGGCCGTCGTCCTCGGCGTGATTCCCGACTACGCCATCTTCCTCGAGCTGGCGGGAACCATCGTCAAGAACGTCACCGGGGAGGTGGTCCTCGGATGACCGCCACTAGCGTCGAGACGCTCGTCTACGCCTACCCGCCCCTGCTCGTCCTGGCGGCGGCGCTACTCGTGCTCGTCCTGCCCCGCGTCGTCGGCTACGCCGTCGGCGCACTCTCGCTGTTCGGCGTCCTCGCCGTCTCCCTGCTTGTGCCGGAGGGCCAGCACCTGACGACGACGTTCCTCGGCTTCGCCGACGTCCAGCCGTTCTTCGTCGACGATTTCAGCCGGATGATTGGGACCGGCATCGGCTTCCTCGGCGGTATGGCCGTCGTCTACGCCTACTCGAGCGAGGCAAGCCGACGGCTCCTCGCACTCGCGCTGTTCTACGTCGCCTCTTGTCTCGGCGCGGCGTTCGCGGGTGACTGGCTCGCGCTGGTCTTCATGTGGGAACTCATGGCGATGACCAGCACCCTGCTGGTGTGGCTCCACGGCGACGACGCCGTCCGCGCGGGCTTTCGCTACGCGTTGTTCCACGGTATCGGCGGCGTGCTGGTGTTGTTCGCCGTCACTGCTCACTACGCCCAGACGGGGACGTTCGCCTACGAGGGCGGCATCGCGGACGGCATCCCGACGATCCTGGCGATGGTCGGCATCGGCGTCAACGTCGGCTTCATCGGCCTGCACACCTGGCTTCCGGACACCTATCCCCGCCCGCACATCGCCGCGTCGGTGTTCCTCTCGGTGTTCACCACGAAGACGAGCGCGTACGTCCTCTACCGGGCGTTCCCCGGCGATGGCGACCTTGCGCTCGCATACATGGGCGGGCTGATGGCCGTCTACGGCGCCACCTTCGCACTCCTCCAGCACGACATGCGCGCGCTGCTGTCCTACCATATCCAGGCCCAGGTCGGCTACATGGTCGCCGGCATCGGCATCGCCTCGAACCTGGCCGTCGCCGGCGCGATGGGCCACCTGTTCAACAACGTCCTCTACAAGAGCCTGCTGTTCATGGCCGTCGGCGTCATCATCTACCGCACCGGCGAGGAGGACCTGTACAAGCTCGGCGGCCTCTGGCGTGAGATGCCCCTGACCGCCGCCGCGTTCGGTCTCGGCGCGCTTTCAATCACCGCCGTTCCCGGCTTCAACGGCTACATCAGCAAGGGGATGATCCTCGACGCGGCCGATCCGGGCTACTACGGCGCGACCGAGTACCAGGCGCTGTACTACCTGCTCTGGCTCGGCGCCATCGGAACCTTTCTCTCGTTCATCAAGCTCGGCTACTACGCCTTCCTCCACGGAGAGAACGACCTCGAGGTGGCCGATGCACGGCCGGGCCAGACCGTCGCCATGCTGTCGGTGGGCGGCGCGTGTCTCGTCCTGGGCGTCTGGTGGCAGGGCTTCGTCGACTTCCTGCCGCTGATCGAGGGGACGGCCTTCGAGTATCCGGGCGGCGAGAGTCACCTCCACCCCTACAGCGAGAGCCACCTGACCGATTCGGCCCTGTTGCTGGGCATCTCGGTCGTCGGCTTCGCGCTCGTCCGCAAGCCGCTCTCGAAACTCGACCTCGCGGATCCCGCGACGGTCGTCTACCCCATCGGCTACGCCGTCGGGCGCTGGTCGACCCTCGCCGTCACCGAACTATTCGCCGCCGTCGACCGGGCCGCCGTCTCGTTCGTACGGTCGGGCTACTGGGTCGGAAACAACCCCGTACTCGCCGTCGAGCGGGCGACGCGAGGCCTGCCGTCGTGGCTCGTCGACCTCGAGGAGACGGGACGAACTGACGGCGGCCGACCCTCGACGCTCTCGCTGCGGGCGACCATCGGGACGAGCGTCCTCCTCATTACGCTCGCCCTGACGGTCGTCCTCGCGCTCGTGCTCTGACCGGAGTCAATCGATTCCGAGCGGCCAGCGACGACGCTCGAGGCCCGCCGGAACGTCGATCGCGATAGCTCGAGACTACAGCTCCCGCAAGCGTCGCATAACAATGGGCGAACGGACGAATCTCAGTCGTAGATGAGACGCACTTCTCTCCACGTACCGATACCGGCTCCCCGCGAGTTCGACGCTCGCCCTCCGAGCACGTCGCCTGCGCGGAGGTGAGCACCGTGTACCGAGCACACAGCGTCGGCGTCGTGGTGCCCGCCTACAACGAGGAGGGGTTCGTCGGCCGAGTGATCGAGACGATGCCCGCGTTCGTCGACCGGGTGTACGTCGTCGACGACCGTTCGACGGACGGCACATGGGACGAGATTACGCGCTACGCCGAGCGGGCGACCCCGCAACTGGTGACGGATGGAAACGGTTCCTCGAGCGCCGTCCAGGCCTCGAGCGATGGAGGGGGTCGGCCCGGCAGGTCTGACCAACCCGATCGGACGGCCCCCGACGGCGGCTCGAGCGTCGCCCCCAGCACCGATGGCGAGACGGATCGCCTCCCAGAGACGGATCTGAGCAGTATCGAGCGAGAACGCGAACTCGATCGCCCGGTCGACGACCACGCACAGCGGTCCGACGCCCCCCTCGAGACGTCCGACCACTCGAGCCAGCGCGACGACGAGGCCAGTGAGGACGCCTCGACGACTGTCGTCCCCATCCGTCACGAGCGAAACCGCGGTGTCGGCGGTGCGATCAAGACCGGTTACCGCCGTGCTCTCGAGGACGGGATGGACGTCACCGCGGTCATGGCCGGCGACGCCCAGATGGACCCCGACCAGCTGCACCGACTGCTCGATCCCATCGTGGAGGGCCAGGCCGATTACGCCAAGGGCAACCGCCTCGCTGGGCGGGACCACCGGGAGTCGATGTCGAACTGGCGGCTCTTCGGCAACGTCACCCTGACCGTCCTGACGAAGGTCGCCAGCGGCTACTGGGAGATGATGGATCCCCAGAACGGCTACACGGCCATCTCGAGGGGAGCGCTCGAGGCCGTCGACCTGGACGCTCTCTACGAGGAGTACGGTTTCGCGAACGACCTGCTCGTCGAACTCAACACGGCCGGCTACCGGATCGCGGACGTGTCGATGCCGGCGGTCTACGGCGACGAACGGAGCCACATCGAGTACCGGACCTTCGTGCCGCGGCTCTCGAAGCTCCTCCTGGCGGGCTTCCTGCGCCGACTCGGTCGACGGTACGTCGTTCGCGAGTTCCACCCGCTGGTGGTCCTCTACGGTCTCGGCGTCGCGGGCTGGCTGCTGGCGACGGCGGCGTTCGGGTGGGCGGCGGCCAATCGCGTCCGTGCCGAGACGCGGACCGGTCGGGTCGGCTGGACTGTCCTCTACGCCTTCCTCGGGGCGATGTGTCTCGCGTTCGCGATGACGCTCGACCACGAGGCTAACGTCGGCACGGTGACGGTGGTGAACGACCAATGAAGGCCGTCGTCACCATCCAGCACCCCGCCCACGTCCACTTCTATCGCCACGTCATCGACGAACTCGAGACGCGGGGCCACGAGGTGTTCGTCTTCGCCCGCGAGAACGACCTGGCGGTGCCGCTGCTCAACGCCTTCGGCATCCCCCACGAGGTACTGACGGGTCCCCAGGACTCGCTGTCGGAACTCGCGAAGGTGCAATTGGCCTACGAACTTCGCCTGCTCCGGCGAGTTCGGAAGATCGGTCCGGACGTGATGACCGCCATCGGCGGTGTCGCGGTCTCGCACGTTGCCCCGCTTGTCGGCGCCCGGAGCGTCGTCTTCGTCGACAACGAGGGGACGACCTCCCACCGGATCACGACGCCGTTCGCCCACGTGGTCGCCACCCCGCGTAACTACGACGAGGACTACGGCGCAAACCACGTCCGCTACGACGGTTTCCACGAACTCGCCTACCTCCACCCGGACTACTTCGAACCCGACCCGGACGCGCTGGTCGCCCACGGTGTCGACCCCGACGCCACCTACTTCGTCCTCCGGTTTCGCCGATGGGACGCGCTTCACGACGTCGGCGAGGGCGGCCTCTCGCTCGAGGGCAAGCGCCGCCTCGTCTCGATGCTCGAAGAGTACGGCGACGTCTACATCACGAGTACGGACCCGCTGCCGTCGGATCTCGAGGCCTACCAGCTGCCGGTGGCACCGACGCTGATCCACGACCTGCTTTACTTCGCCGACTGCTACGCGGGCGACTCGGCGACGATGGCGACCGAGTCGGCCCTACTCGGGACGCCGACCGTCCGCATCCAGTCGTTCGCCGCCCGCGAGACGGACATGACCAACTTCGTCGAACTCGAGGAGACCTACGACCTGCTCCGGTCGACGCCCGACGAGGAGGAGGGACTCGAGCTGGTTCGGGAGATCGTCGAGGATCCCGAGACGAGGACGCGCTGGCGGGCGCGTCGGGAACGGCTGTTCGAGGACAAAATTGACGTCGCGGCGTACGTTACGGAACTACTCTGCGAGCAGGGTGGGGCAGCGGTTCGAACGGTCGAGCAGCGGGCCGTTTCGGCGGACTGACCGTGAGACCTCGAGGCGGTCGGTTCTCCTCGATTAAGGTTCGTGCAGTTCTCTTCGATCAGGATTCGTGAGGCTCTCCTCGATCAGGATTCGTACGGTTTCCGTCGATCAAGGTTCGTCCGCGTTCGCGTCCGTTTCCCCGTCTGCACCGCCGCGCCCCAACTCGAGTCGATCCTCGATGACGGCGATCGACTGCTCCGACGACTGCTGGCGGAGGGCCGTCTCCACCGAAGCTTGCTCGCCTGGATAGGTTCGCTCGCCCAGCCCCGTCCGTGCTCCTCGCGGGGTCAGGTAATCCCCACCGACGTCGATCTCGGCGGCCGTACACAGTCGTTTCAGGATCGAACGCGCGCCCTCGGTGGTGATCGCCGGCGGCGCGATGGCGAACCGTCGCGAGAGTTCCGCGGACGTGTGCTTCTCACAGAGCGATTCGATCTCCTCGGTGTCGAACCCGCGTTCCTCGAGAACCGTCCGCACCCGCCGGGCGACCGAGGGGGCGTGACGGGTCGGGAACAGCGGCCACTCGTTCGAGGGCGGATCCTGGACGACGCGGTAGCGCCGAAGTGGCGTCCGCGCCGAGGCCGGGAGCGGCACGTCCTCGAGGCGCTGTGATCGCCCCAGGACGCGAATCGTTCCCGAGTAGAAGTCGACGTCGGCCCAGGTCGCCCCGGTGCGGCGGTCGTCCTCCGGGACCCGGAAGAGTTCGGCGCCGCGGACCCCCGAGTGAGCCAGCACGGCGACCATCGCGTACTCGCGCAGTCGGGCGAGGCGTTCAGTTCTGGGGGCGTCCTCGGCCTCGAGCGATCGCTCGCGGACGAACGCCTCGAGCGCGTCGCGCTGCTCGCGGGTCCAGGATCGGTCGCTGGCGTCGGCGCCGTCGTCGACCGGGAGTGCTCCCTCGGCGGCGTCGGTCGCGGCGGGATTGGTCTCGAGGATGCCGCCGCGGACACACCAGGAGAGGAAGGCCCTGACGACGGCGAAGTAGGTGCCGGCCGTCGAGGCGGTGTAGTCGCCCCGGCGCGTTCTGTCGTCGAGTTCCTCGGCGTAGGCGCGCATGTGTTCGACGTCGAGGTCGAACAGCGAGGCGACGTCGTGTTCGCGCTCGAGCCACTCTGCCCACCGACGGAGGACGGACTCGGCGTTCGAGGCGTAGGTTCCGGCACCGGGTCCGTCCGGGTTGCCGACGGCCTTGCGCTGGAGGTAGGCGTCGACGGCGTCGGCGACGCGAACGCGGACCTCGCTCACGTGGCGCTCACCTCACGTCCGTCGGGTTCCACACGCCTCTCGCTCCGGGTGCGACGTCGAGTACTCGAGAAACGGGACCGAGACCGGGTCCGGGACCGGGACCGTAACCGGAACGGGGAAACAGAGGGCCCGACGGTCGACGCGGCCTCCACGAGGCACCTGCCTGCCGAGCGGGACTCGACGGTCATTCTCGTCGCTTCCTACTCGAGCCTCGTACATCTGCGTTTCGGTCTTCAGAAACGGAAAGAAAGTTACCGTTGCGACCGTCAGTCGTCCGCCGTCGGCGTCTCCGGGCGGTACGACCGGCTGATCTGTTTCCACTTCCCCGTCGAGAATCGGTAGTAGTTGACCGCTGCGGGGACGGCCGTCTCGGCGACGAACGCGAGGTACAGCCCCATCAGCCCGATCGCGGGTATCGAGACGCCGGGAACCGCGACCGTGGCGTCGACGAGGGGGACGGCGGCCTCGAGCGGCGGGAGATCGAGCCCGTTCGCGCCGAGGTATGCGAGCGGAATTGCGAAGCCGAACATCCCGAGGAACTGGCTGTAGAACGGCCAGCGGGTGTCGCCGCTGGCGTTAAGCGGACCGGAGGCGCCACCGGACACGCCGCGAAGCACGACGGCGACGCAGGCGGCGTGAACGAGCGAAACGGCGATCGGAATCGCGGGGTCCGTTGGATCGTTGCTGAACAGCAACGTGATCTGCTCGGCAAAGACGAAGACCAGGAACGCAGAGACCGCGTAGACGGCGACGGCGAAGCGGATGATCTCGCGGCCGTACTGCTCGGCGGTTCCCTCGTCGCCGGTGCCAAGTACCTGCCCGACCAGACTCGAGGAGGCCAGCCCGAAGCCCCACCCGGGGGTGTTCATGACGCCCCAGATGCGCCGGGCGATGACGTAAGCGGCGACGGTGTCCTCGCCGAAGACGTCGACGATGGCGAGCATGGGGAACTCGGCGAGGGTCCAGACGAGGTTGGTCCCGAACACGGGGAGACCGATTGTGACCAGATCACGCAGCGTCGGGGCATCCACGTAGCTCCCAACGGGATCGACGTGGACGGGGAACTCCCTCGCCCCGGGCAGCCGACCGGCGGTCAGGCCGACCGCGAAGACCGCGGTGACGGCGACGTTCGAGAGGACGGTCCCGAGGGCGGCGCCGACGACGCCTAGGTCGAGCCCGAAGATCAGGACCGCGTTGATCCCGATGTTGGCGACGGCGCCGCCAGCCCGGACGACCATCGGGGTCCAGGCGTCGTCCATGCCGACGAACACGCGGCTCCCGATGAGGTTGAGTCCCGCGAAGGGGATACCGAGGGCGACGACCTGGAGGTAGTCGGATCCGTACCGAATCGCGTCCGGGTTATCCGTGATCAGTCCGATGAAGGACTCGGCGGACAGCCAGAAGGTGGCCGTGATCGGGAGTGAGACGACGACCACGAGGAAGACGCTCGAGCGAACGGCCTGTCCGAGCTGGTCGTAGGCCTCGGCGCCGTAGCGCTGGGAGACGAGCGCGATGGTGCCACCGGCGACGCCACCGCCGACCGAGAACGCGAGCCCCCAGAACGGGCCGGCGAACCCCACACCGGCGATGGCCGACGAGCCGATGGCGATGCCGACCATCGCGACGTCGACGGCGCTCTTCGACATGCGAGCGATGCCGGTGACGATGCGCGGCCACGCGAGGTCGGTGGTCCGCCGGGCCCGTTCGCGCTCGATCAGGCCCGCTCGAGCGAGGGCGAAGCCGATCCAGAGAATCAGCAATCGAAACGGGTTCGGGACGCGACGGACCACCGGAATCACGCGAGCCTAGAAGCCTCCGCTTAAAAGCACTTCCCGACGCGGCATGGTCGACCGGTTTCGAATCGAAACCATATCCCACGGGTGGGGTTCGCACGCCCTCTCCTCGTTCGCGACCCTGGTCCCCAACTTATCGTTCTTCTCGGCCGTCACGTTCGCCCGTCAGCTCCCGGAGCCAGCGCTTCCGCTCGTCTCGAGTCGCCGCTCGTACTTTTCGAGCGATTCCTCGAGAGCTGCTCCGGCGTCGACGTCGACTTCGGTACAGAGTGCGAGCAGGGCGAAGAGCGCGTCACCGAGTTCGTCTCGAGCGATGGCAGCAGCGTCGGGGTCAGCTCCGTAGGCCGTTGACTCGGTGAGTTCTTTCGCCACCTCACCGACCTCTGAACTGAGGTCGAGGGCGCGATAGGCCGGATCCGTCTCGAGGTCGTGTCGCTCGAGAAACGCAGCGACGTCATTTTGGGTATCCATGACTGGAACGTGAGTCGATTGATCGAAAATAGCGTCGGTTTCGTGACTACTCGAGCGAGTTGCTCGTTTTACCACTCGGTCAGTCACTCGAGCGGACACACGTTCACGGGTCTGGTGATGTTCGACTGAAAAATAGCGACTCGACGTCCGGTCGTGCCTAGACCAGTCCGACGACGCCGATCGGAATACGGGAGTCCGTATCCGTGTCGTCGGTTTCGTTGTCGTCGGTCTCGTTGTCGTCGTAGTCGTCGGTCTCGTCAGTGTCGTTGTCGTCAGCGTCGGTTTCGTTATCGTCCGCGTCGTCCTCGTCGGTCTCGGTGTCGTCCATCTCGTCTTCCTCGATCAGCTCGATGAAGGCTACTTCACCGAACTCGTCGGTGAGGACCATGTGGACGTACTCGCCAGCTTCGACACCGGTGGTGTCGACCTCGAACTCGACGGTGTCACTCGAGTCCGCGTCGAGCGTCACCGATTGTGACTCGACGAGGTTGCCCTGGAGCCTGAACTCGACGTCCTGGGTGGCTTCCTCGTCGTTGGGGTTGGTGACGGTCGCGTTGACCGTGATGGTGTCACCGACGGTCGCGTTCTCCGGTGCCTCGAGGTTTTCGACGGTGAACGATTCCATGTCGCCGTCACCGACGTCTGTCTCGTTGTCGTCCATGTCATCGCCATCTCCGACACCAGCGTCGGTTTCGTTGTCGTCACCGACGTCAGTCTCGTTGTCGTCCATGTCGTCATCGTCACCGACATCTGTTTCGTTGTCGTCGAGGCCATCGTCAGCCTCGTCGTCGGTTTCGTTGTCGTCGAGACCGTCGTCAGTCTCGTTGTCGTCCATGTCGTCATCGTCACCGACGTCTGTCTCGTCGTCGGTCTCGTTATCGTCCATGTCGTCATCGTCACCGACGTCTGTCTCGTCGTCGAGACCGTCGTCAGTCTCGTTGTCGTCGACGCCGTCCATCTCGTCTTCACCGTCGACGACGGTCACGTTCTCTTCGTCTCCCAGCATCTCCTCGAGGCGATCGAGCGCCTCCTCGTCATCGAGGACGAGGATGTAGACATTCTCGATCGTGACCTCTTCGATCGTAACCTCGGAGAAGTTCGCGTTGACGATCGTCACACCGTCTTCGACGGCGTCAGCGTCGGGCTCCATAACGGGAGCGTCGTCGCTGTCGTTGGCCGGTTCTTCGTCAGCATCGTCGGCCGGTGGTTCGGCTTCGGCGTCGTCGCCGTCATCCTCCTCCTCGACGGGGCACTCAGACGGCTTCTCGTCTTCGGCGTCGTCGGTCTCGTTGTCCGCTTCCGAGTCATCGACGTCGTCGGTCTCGTTAGCCGGCTCTTCCGCCGACTCGAGGGTCACCGCAGCCTCGTCGGTCACCGGCTCACCGTCTTCGGTGAGGTAGGGACCGTCGTCTTCGCCCTCGGTCTCGACGAAGTCGTAGGTCTCGTTGTCGTTCGTATCGAGGTGGGGCATCGCGATCAGCGTCTCACTCTCCTCGAGCGAGGTGTCGAGTTGGACCTCGACGTCTTCGTGCGTGCCCGCCTCGAGGTACTCGGAGGTTCCGAGGACGCTCTCGATGACGTTGCCGACGAGCAGCGAGCTATCGTGGATCGTCACGAAGCCACCCTCCTCCATCGTCACCTCGTCGACGACGACGGAGGTTCCGTCGGTAGTCTGGTCGCTGAACGTCACGCTCGCGGACGGTTGTGTGGTCTCGTTGTCCGCCTCGCTAGTGTCGTTCTCTGTATCGTTCTCTGTGTCGTTCGTCTCGTCGTCCTGTATTGCCAGGCTCGTCCCCGATGATGCGGATGCCGCCCCCACCAGGGCAACACCACTCGTCAGCATCATGAGGGCGACGAGTACGACGACTACGTGTTTTCGTGTGCTCATGTCATCTCGTGCCGTAAAGGCGTTCGAAACTTGACGAAGGCGGGCATAAACCGGCCCAACGCTTTCGAGGGGAAACGACAAACTGCTCCTTACCGACGTCGTTCCAACCGGCGCCCGCGGCAGAAATGAGGCATTTCGTTGGGGGTTGCGTCGGACACCGCGTCGTGTACTCGATACCTACTCGATACCTACTGGGGATCGCGCGGCGGCTCGCTCGAGCGGGTCGCTGTGGGCTCGTTCCCCCGAATACACACGAGGTTCTCGCGACCGATCCGCAACTTCGTGATTTCGCCCTCGTCCTCGAGGTCGGCCAGCAGGCGACTCACCTTCGCCTTCGACCAGTCGACGGAGTCGACGATCGCCGACTGCTTCATCCGCCCGCCGTTTCGCTGGATCAGCGAGCACACCCGCTCGCGGTCGGTGAGCATTGACTCACCCTCGGTCGAATCTCTCGAGTCCGCCTCGGCCCCGGCCTCGAGTCGCTTCCGGAGAACCAGGCCACCGCCCAGAAACGCCAGCGCCAGGATGCCGACGATCGCGGCCAGGTGGGACTCCTCGCCGCCCTGAGTCTGGGCCTGGAGGTGTGTCTGGAGCGCGAACACCTGTGCACGTATCTCGACACCGATACCGGTGACCGACCACTCGAGGGTCGACCACTCGGCCGGGGCGAATATGACCGGGTTGTAGATGGTGGCTGAATTCATGCGACGAGTGTTAACCGGTTGAGACTGGTCGAAACGCCGTTCTGTGGGGGGTCTGTCAGCAATCATCGACACGTGGCGCTAAAGTAGTTTTTATAAGAGTACAAGTGATATTGTATTCGGCGACACTCAGGCGACTCGAGAGATCGCCTCGGGACCGCGTCCGGCACGGGGAGAGCCGGCGTGTGCCGTTCATCGAGGATTCAACAATTCGACCCGACGGGCTCGGCTCAGACGCCCGGGACCCCTGCCGCGTCGAACGTCGTCACGCCGAGGAACGCGAGGATGTAGAGCACGATGAGCACGCTCAGCCAGGCCACGAGCGTGATCGCCGCCGCCTGAATCCAGCCGCCTGGATAGCGGGCGTTGATCACCGTAAGGTACGCGATGAGGACGATCGCTGGGCCCAGGAGGGGAATCCAGCCGAGGAAGAACCCGACGACGCCCCAGACGATCGCCCCGATGAGGGCCGTGACCAGGGCGTAGGTGTAATCCTCCGTGTCGACGATGACTCTGGCCCCGACGTAGATTCCGAGGGCTCCGATGAGCAAGCTCACGGCGAACACGATGATGCTGTCGATTGTAGCCATACCCAGGGAGTAGGGCCGCTCCCTCGTTAGTTATCGGCGCCCTACACGCACGCGAGAGTGACTCCCACGAAGCCGTGGCTGTCTCGAGTCTCTCACGTGGGAGCTTCGTCGGATTCTCGTCGCCGTACGTTGCAGCTTCCGTGACGATTACGGGGTTTGAAAGCGAAATCTGGCCCGGCTCGTGAGTGAGTTCGTCCTACGCATCCTACGCGTCCTGTCCACACTTCCTGTCCTGCGCGCACTTCGCGTTCTGCACATCCTACGCATCCTGCCGGCTGCCAGCCGTCCCCCGCTCGCCGCCGACCTCGTTCGTCGGTCGACCCGCTGCCCGTTGCGCCCCTCGAGAGTCCGTCCCCGCTTCGACGAGCCGCTCGAGCCCTGACTCGAGGTCGATGCGTGCCGTGAAGTCGAGTTCGTCGCTCGCTCGAGCTACGGACGCGACGCTGTGGCGGACGTCGCCCGGCCGGGGCTCGACGTGGACGATGTCCGAGTCCGAATCAGTGACGTCTCGAATCGTCTCGGCGAGCGTCCGTATCGACGTCCGCGTACCCGTTCCGACGTTGTACGCCCGTCCGACCGCGTCGGTCGTCGCCGCCAGGAGGTTCGCCTGGATGACGTCCGAGACGTGGACGAAGTCGCGCGTCTGCTCGCCGTCGCCCTCGATGGTGATCGGCTCGCCGGCGCGAGCCTGCTCGAGGAACGTCGCGATCACGCCGCTGTAGGGGCCCTGTTGGCGGGGGCCGTAGGCGTTGAAGTATCGCAGGGCGACGGTCTCGAGCCCATATAACTGATTGTACGCGTGTGCGTAGTGATCGAGGGAGAGTTTCTGGATCCCGTATGGCGAGGTCGGACGCAGGGAGTCCGTCTCTGCGACCGGGACGCTCTCGGGGTGGCCGTAGATCGCCGCGCTCGAGGCCAGCACGACCCGGGCGTCCTCGAGGCGCGCCTGCTCGAGCACGCCCAGGGTCCCCTCGAGATTGACGTCGTTCGTGTGCCGCGGATCGTCGACGCTCTCGGTGACGCTGACGATGGCGCCCTCGTGAAAGATGACGTCGACGCCTCGGGCCGCACGCTGGAGGGCGATCGGGTCGCGAAGGTCGCCCTCGATCACGGTCGCGTCGTCGTGGACGTGCTCGCGAGTCCCGTTGACGAAGTTGTCGAGGACGCGAACCTCTGCGTGGGGGGCCAGCGCGTCGACGAGGTGGCTGCCGATGAAGCCGGCGCCACCGGTGACGAGGACGCGACGATCGGCGAGTGGGTGATGCTCCATCGCCGGGAGCCACCAGTCGCCCGCGGTTTAGTATAGGGGACGTACCCCGTCGTATTCGATTCCTACGGGTGGCGGGGTGCTCGAGTCGTTCGCGTCGTCCGAGTCGTTCGCGTTGCTCGAGTTAGTTCGTCCCTTGGGCCAGTTCGTCACTCGAGCGGGTTCCGAGGGGCTACTGATCCGCGTACCAGTCGGTGAACGCCGCCAGCGCACGTCCGCGGTGGGAGATGGCGTTCTTCTCTGCGGCCGTCATCTCCGCGAACGTCTGCCCGTTGTACTCGAAGATCGGATCGTAGCCAAAGCCTGCCTCTCCCCGCGGGGCGACGATGGTCCCCGCGACGGAGCCCTCGAAGGTCTCGACGCCCTCGGCATCGGCGTAGGCCATGACCGTGCGGAAGTGTGCGCGACGATTGGATTCGTCCTCGGCCTCGAGTAGTCGCCAGACGCGTTCGACGCCGACGGTCGTCTCGACGTAGGCCGAGTACGGCCCCGGAAAACCGCCGAGGGCGTCGACGAACAGGCCGGTGTCGTCGACCAGGACGCCATCGACGTCGCTCCCGTTGACATCGCTCCCGTCGTTGGCCTCCTCGGCCGTCATCGCGTCGTAGGTCTCTCGAGCGCCCGTCGCAGCAATCTCGCCCAGGTCGTCGCTCTGGATCTCGGTGTAGTCGTACTCGACCTGCTCGAGGGCCGCCTGCCCGTCGAGGTACTCGCGAGCCTCCTCGAGTTTGCCTGCGTTGCCGGTGGCGAAATACAGGGTGTCCATACGCGTGGGCGCGCACGGGAGCGGGAAAGCGCCGTCGATTTCCCCTCTTCTCTCCCTCGCTGGTCGCCGCCTCCGCTAGCCTTTTCCTCCCGGCGGCCGAGTTTCTGGGCATGGACGCTACGCTCGATCACGTCATGCTGCGCGTCGAGGACCTCGAGGAGAGCTTGGAGTGGTACGGCACCCACTTCGACTACGAGGAGAAAGGACGTTGGGAGGCGGACACCTTCACCAACGTCTACCTCGGTCCCGAGGACGTCCACGAGGACGGCGCGGTCCTCGAGTTGACGTACAACCACGACGACCGGAGTTACGAGATGGGCGACGCCTGGGGCCACATCGCCGTTCGGGTTCCCGAGGACGAACTCGAGTCGAGCTACCAGCAGCTGATGGACGGGGGCGTCGAGGACTACCGCGATCCCGAGTCCTGCGGGAACCGCTACGCGTTCGTCAAAGATCCGGACGGCCACGAGATCGAGATTGTCAAGCGCGACTACGGGGCGAAGTGGAGCCTCGACCACACGATGATCCGGGTCGAGGACGCCGACGAGGCGCTGGGCTACTGGACGCGGAAGTTCGAGTACGAGCACGTCAGCCGCTGGGAGTCCGACACGTTTGCGAACTACTTCGTCCAGCGAGAGGGTGCGGCCCCGGAGGAGATGACCGTCGAACTGACCTACAACTACGACGGCCGGAGCTACGAGCTGGGCGATGCCTGGGGTCACCTCGCGGTTTCCGTCGACGATCTGCACGAGGCCTGGGACCAGTTGCTCGAGCGCGAGAGCGAGGATTACCGGGATCCGGAGTCGTGTGACGACCGCTACGCGTTCACGAAGGATCAGGACGGCCACGAGATTGAGATCGTGACTCGAGACTGAATTCCCGATAGCGATCAACAGTTACGAACGTTCCTTTTCCCCTTCCGCGGTATCGAATCTTCTCGCTGGATCGATGTTGTGGTGTCACGGCTACGTACAGCTCGAGCGGCTCGAGTGGCTGAAGTAGTTTGAGTGGTTCGAGCGGTTCGAGCAGTGCGACCCTCGAGAACCAGACCCCAGTGACCACGCTGCGCACGACTCGTCCTCGCCCCGGTCGAATCGTCGTCGCGTTCGCCGCCACTCCCGTGACTGGTTGGATTCTTGAGGCGGTAATCCAGCCTTACAATCGCTCGAGTAATCCGTCCTCTCGGAAGTTCTGGATACTCACTCCCGGTGAATAGTTCGATCTGGGCACCAGTGTTGGAGCCGCTCCTGCGCCAATCCGTGACCCTCACTAATTCATGACAGTTACTGGCCTTTATATGTGTTCTCGTGTTGTAGGTCGACCGCGTACAGCGCTAATACCGGACTGAGCGGGGTCTGAGGGAGATTGTGCAGGGTTGGCATACCCCGAGACCACCACAAAGCATTTATAACAATGGCTCTTCGGTATCTAATACCCCTACCCAGGGTGACAGTAGTAAGTATGGCCTCACGCACGGTAATGTGCGATTGGCAGGAACGATACTGTTGCCGTAACAGAATACAACGATAACAATGACAGGAAATTATAAGGATAAGTTCAGCGCAGTCGTCATGGCTACGCTGATGGTCCTCTCTGTGGTCGCGATCGGTGGCGCTGCTCTCGCGGGCTCCGCCGCTGCGTCGAATCACGGTGAAGACCTCTCCGGCGAGTCTCTGCTCTGGCAGGGACAAGATGGTTATTACACCACTGGAGATGACGTACAGCTCCGCAAAGGAACTAAAGACGATGACCAAGGTCTTGAGCGCGAACTCGCCTCTAACGGCGACTACGTTACCGTAGACTCGACCGAGCTTGATTCCGGTATGTACTGGATCAGCTCCGGTGGCGCTGACGGTACCGAAGAGACGACCTTCGAAGTCGTCGAACAGTCTCTGACGTCTGAGTGGAGTGAAGACTCCGTCTACAACTCGGACCAGAGTATGGAGTCTTCGCTTACGATCGACTCGAACCGTGGCACCTACCAGACCAACATCAGCGCTGAGGGCCTCGACGGCGACGACCTCGAGAGCATCTTCGGCACTACTGCTGGCTCCGCTCAGGGCGACGTCTACGTCGTCAACGACGGTGACCAGACGCTCGACGGTAACTTCTCTGGCATCGCTGCTGGTCAGTACAACTTCACCGTCGATGTCCCTGACACGACGGCTGAGGCTACGCCCTCGATCACCGTTGAGGATGCCCCGGAAGTCCAGCCCGACCTCTCGTTCGATCAGAACACCTACGAGGTTGACGCTGGCGACTACGTCGACATCACGGTTCAGTTCGAGAACACCGACACGGCTACGGTCCACCTCGCTGAAGAGGATGACAACTACGACGCCAACGTCACGGTCCGAGACACCAATGAGGAAGGCGAAGTGACCATCCGCTTCAACACGTACGCTGCTGCTAACGACGAAGACACGTTCGAAGTCGTTAGCGACAACGGCGAGATCGTTGACGAGGAAGAAAGCAAGTTCTCCGGCGATTACCGTCTCCAGCCCGCTGACTTCGAGCTCGAAGTCTTCAACGGCGAGACTGTCGATCCCGGCAACGAACTCGACGCTGCGCTCCTCCTGCTGCAGGATCGCTCGACTGGCGACCTCAGCACCTGGACCGCGCCGTCCAGCTACAACTATGATGACGACTTCAGTAACATTCAGGGCGACCTGACTCAGACTGACACCATCGCTAACGACGACCTCACTGTTGTTGAGGTCGAGGCAACTGGTGTCTACGGTTACCTCTTCGATGATGACGGAACGTGGAACGAATCCAGTAACGTCACCCTGACGTTCACTGACACGAACGACCCACGCTACGGTGAGGCTGACTCGTTCAGCGTTACCGAGCATGACTATCAGGTCGTTCCTGACGCCGAGAACGGTACGTTCTACGTCGTGACTGACCTCAGTGCCCACGGTGACGTCGACGCCGGCGAAACCTGGAACGTTGAGTTCACGGTCACCGAAGACAACCCGTACGTCACTGAGGACGAAGGCGACAACGCCGACGTCAGCATCGAAGAGCGTACGATTGACTTCGAGAACGTCAACGACGACGACGCCGTCGAACTCGAGAACAGCGAGGAATCCCCGGTTACCGTGACGAGCAACGTCGCGCCCGGTACGGAAGTCGACTTCCGACTCCGCTTCGAGACCTCGGTTCTCTCCCAGTCCGGTGTCGTCATCGGTGACGACCACACGGCAACCACCACGTTCGATCTCAGCGACCGCGAGGCCGGTGAGGAACTCCGCTCCGTCAGCGCATCGGAAGCTGGTGGCGCTGACGTTGAGTACACCGGTGTCGTTGTTGAGGCCGAAGACTCTGACGAAGAGTCCGGCGCTGCCTGGAAGGCAACCGCAAACCTCCCCGAGAACGCTGTCGAAGGTGAGGTCCTCGAGTTCTCCGTTGATCTCGAGAACAACGGTGACGAGGAAGGCACGACCACCGTTCAGCTCGTCGTGGATGGCGAGAAGAACGTCATCGACGAGAACGTGACCGTCGGCGCTGGTGAATCCACCACGCTCGAGGGCACGGACGAGAAGGCCTCTGCTGGTGACCACGACTGGCAGCTCATCGTTGGCGACGAAGTCATCGACGAGGGTACCTTCACCGTTGACTCCTCCAACGAGTCTGACGAGTCCGACGAATCCGACGAGTCTGACGAATCCGACGAGTCTGACGAATCCGACGAGTCTGACGAATCCGACGAGTCTGACGAATCCGACGAGTCTGACGAATCCGACGAGTCTGACGAATCCGACGAGTCTGACGAATCCGACGAGTCTGACGAATCCGACGAGTCCGACGAGTCTGACGAATCCGACGAGTCTGACGAATCCGACGAAGGCGATGACGACGGCCAGCCCGGCTTCGGCGTCGCTGTCGCTCTCGTCGCACTCCTCGGCGCTGCGATGCTGGCACTCCGCCGCCAGGACTAAGCAGTTGAACTAACCGGAGCAGTTCCGGTCCCGCGGTTTTCATTTTATCGAACGCTACACCGGCCAGCGACAGCGTTCGTCCTCGAACCCAGTACTGACGATACACCCCGAACGTACCGTCCCAACTGAATCTTCTCGAGCCGCGTTCGACCAACCGAACCGTTTCCGACGCCATAGCTGTGCATCGGACGACGGTGCTGGCTCACGCGATCGACGACCAGTCGAGCCCGACGAATTGGCTCCCACGCGAGACGTGGATCGCTTGGTCACGTTCTTCGAACGTCCCTCTGGACCCCATTTCTCCAATCTCGTACCCCAACCAGTCACGGTTCGAGACCCGCCTGCCCCACGATGGCCACTCGTTTCGAGCAGTCGGCAGGGATGTCTCTCTTAGCATGTCCCTGCCGAGTGAGCCGGGATCTACGTTTTTCCGCTGCCCCCGGAGTGCATCGCTCCTGAGAGTGGAGAGACGGTGAACACCGGCCGTCGTCCAGACCGCGCTGCCCCTCGAAGCCACACGAGCATCGAGTAGTCTCGAGCGGCATGTCCTCGAGGCGTCAGCGGGCTACCGTGTGGGCATCGACCGACACTCGAAACCAAGAGTCGTCTATCGGTTGCTATTTGGTCTGTAGCACCTTCCGCTCGAGTCGTCGACACTGGGTTCGTTCCAAACAGTCGTACGGTAAACGCGTGCTCGCCTCTGAATCCCACCGCGTGCTCGTCATCGTCCGCGAGGTTCCGGCGGTTTCGATGGTTCACGACGTTCGATACTCGTCCTTCCCCAGAAGACGATCGCGTTCACCTCCCGACTCCTAGATCCCTATCGCGTGACCCTTAGTCTCGTTCGACGTCTCGAACGCTTGGTCCGGTCCGCGGACCCAAATCCGGTCTCCAGGACTGGAGGGACTTTCCGTACAGTCGACGGTACTGTCCTGGAGGCCGGGGAGGCACGAAGTACACGGATCGCCAGCGGCTATTCGAGCGTGACGGTCGTACGGAATAGTTCCGGGCGCAAGCTTCTCGAGCGACCGCCCTACTCGCGTGACACTCCGATTGAGTCGTAGAATCGTACTACGCAGACTCCTGAACGAAGTCGCCCGAACAGTCGTACTCGATGAGTTTGAACCGGGCGATGTCCTGCTCGTCGTCGTACGGCTCGGCGAGATCAGTCAGTCCATAGATGGTCACGGTCTCGAGTTCGGTCTCGTGCTCGGCGTTCCAGCGTTCACAGAGGTAGTTCGCACTGTACGATCGGTGGTTCTCGTTGCTGGCGTAGCGCATGTTCAGGAGGTACTTTCGCCAGCGCGAGCTCTCGTACGTTCGTTCGACGCTCGGCGGCTTGTCCCAGGTGACCTCCCCGCCGTTCAGGGCATCGACTTCGGATCCGTTCTCGAGCTCGCCGGGAGCGACGAGCCACCGTGCGTTGGACGTCGGTTCGGGTGCGAACATCCGCCAGCTCTGATCGGTCTTCGTGGTGTCGAGTATCTCCTCGCCGGGCTCTGGGACCTCGGTGTAATCGACGGCGGCAGCGTTCGAAAACAGGATGAGGAACAGGAACACCGCGGGGACCACCGAGATGAACACGCCGCGTCCGAGGGTGACAACCTTCGGGATCGATGGACTCGAGACCGATGGTGACGGGAGTTCCGATGTCGTTCGCTGTAGCCACTCGAGTCGAGTCCGCATCGGTGACGCGACGCCGAACCGATCGGCGAGGTCGGCCACTTTGTCCCAGACGACCGGTGGGTAGAACAGCACCAAGCCGGCGAGAGAGATCAGGGGAAACAGGTCGATACGTAGCGTGAGGAACATTCCGACGTGCATGCCAGCGAACGCCGTGGCCAGCGCGGCGCGCGGATACCCAGTGAGAATTAGCAAGAGCGGAGAGGCGAAGATGCACACGAGCCAGGCGTACGTGAATACTCTGAGCAGCATGAACTGGTCCGCGAGTACGTTGCCGAGTAGAATCGTCAGATGATCCGCCTGGAAGATGTACAGGACCGCTTCGCCGTCCATCCACGTGTCGCTCCGATATTTGTGGATAGCGTTCGTGGCGTACATCAGGAAGACCTGCAAGAGCACGGCCATCGTCGCTTCGCTGGCGACCGTCGACCGTGGTCGGTCGACTCCACGGGCATCGATCGACCAGCGCTCACCGAGCGGGAGGAAGATTCCCCAGAACACCAACAGACGCAAGAGGGCGTCGCCACCGTTGAGCACCATCGGGTTCCGGATGTGCAACGACATGAGCAAGAGCCAGGAGACGATCGTTACGAAACGGGTTCGATAGCCAAGAACCATCGCGAGCGCGAACGCACCTGCGATGAGGAAGAGGAGTGCCTGCACCCAGGCTTCGCCCGAGAGTGCGTGTAACGAGTACACGTCCGAATAATCCGAATAGAGCGCCTTTACTGGGAGAATACCCGCATCAGTGTGAAAGTCGTGAAAGTCCCGAGTCCGATTCAGCAGGTCGAGGATGATAAGGAGGCCGAGCGCGATTCGGAACGCAGCGAGCGCCCGGAGGTCTATCTCGAACCGCCGCTGGAGGGCGACGGAGAATCGATCCATGGCGGCTGACAGCCGGTCCAGACTGGAGGTGGATTGCGAGGACATCGTTCAGTTCACTCGTTTTCGAGGTGTCACGCGCAATGACGCATAAGTTTGTTGTCTCCTTTGTCGTGCAGTTTCAATCCTCTCACGCAGTTTTGGTCGGTGTGATTTCGAGGAAACTCCTGGCTCGTACTCGAACTGTAGGCCCCGGCACACCCAAATCCGCGAAAATCTCTAGTTGAGGCCATCGATCCCAATCACCGCCGTCGAAACGCTGAACTGCACCCCAGCCATAGGTCCGACCAATGAGCGCCAACCTCGAGGTTCCCGCAGATGCCCCCATTCTCCTCTTCGACGGCGTCTGCAACCTCTGCAACGGCTTCGTCCAGTTCGTCGTGCCCCGCGATACGGAGGAGCAGTTCTACTTCGCGTCCCTCCAGTCCGACGTAGGCAAGGCGCTGTGTGCCGAGTACGGCCTCCCGACCGACGAACTCGAGTCGGTCGTCCTGATCGAGGGCGACGAGAGCTACGTCAAGTCGGGGGCGATTATCCGCACGGCGAGGCATCTCGGCGGGATCTACGCCCTGCTGTCGCCGTTTCGATTCGTCCCGCGCCCGGTTCGAGACTGGGCGTACGACTTCGTCGCGAACCGGCGCTATCGCTGGTTCGGGAAGAAAGAGCAGTGTATGATGCCGACGGGTGACGTGCAGTCGCGGTTCCTCGAGCGTACCGACTCCTGACTGGCGTCAGGTATCAGCCGACAGTCGTCAGTCGTCGGCCGCCGGAACTTCCTCGCTCTCCTCGAGCACAACCTCCTCGCGCTCTCGCTCGAAGTCCTCTAAGTATTCGTCGGCGTCGATGGCCGCTTTCGAGCCCATGCCCGCGGCGGTGACGGCCTGCTGGTAGTGGTAGTCGACGACGTCGCCAGCACCGAAGATACCGGAGACGGCGGTTTCGGTCTGGCCGCCGCCGTCGCCACCTTTCGTCTTGAGGTAGCCTTCGTCGTCGGTCTCGATGCCGAGTCCCTCGAGGTAGTCGGTGTTTGGCGTGTGGCCGATGGCGAAGAAGACGGCGCCGACGTCGAAGTCGAACTCCTCGGTTTCGGGGTCGTCGAGGCGGTCGGTCGGGTGCCCCTTCTCGTTGCGGACGAGGGTGACGTGATCGACGCCTTCCTCCTGGGAGCCGTGGATCTCGATCAGTTCGGTGTTCTTCATGATCTCGATGTTGCCGTCCTCGACGTGCTCGTGGACGCGGTCGACCCAGTAGTCTTCGGCGCGGAACTCCTCGCGGCGGTGGGCCAGGTAGACCGTGTCGGCGAACTTCGTGAGGAACGAGGCTTCCTCCATGGCCGCGTCGCCGCCGCCGACGACGAGCATGTCCTCGTCCCGGAAGAACGCGCCGTCACAGGTCGCACACGTCGAGAGCCCGTAGCCCATGAGTTCGTCCTCGCCGGGGATGCCGAGGGTCCGGGCGCTGGCGCCGGAGGCGACGATGACGGCGTCGGCGGTGTAGCGATCGCCGTTCGTGAGGTCGACGCAGAACGAGTCCTCGGTGGCGCCCTCGACGACCGAGGGGTCCTCGAGTCGTTCGACGTTCGCGACGATGCCGTTTTTCAGTTCGGCGCCGAACTGGCGGGCCTGTGCTTTCATATCGTTCACGAGTTCGGGCCCGCTGATACCCTCGGGGAAGCCCGGGTAGTTCGCCACGTCGGTCGTCAGGGTGAGCTGGCCGCCGGGTTCGTCGCCCTCGATGACCAGGGGCTCGTTGTTCGATCGGCCGGCGTAGATGGCCGCCGTCAGGCCGGCGATGCCCGTCCCGGCGATGATCAGGCGACGGTGCTCGACGACCTCGCAGTCGGCATCGCGGGCGATGCCGAGCAGTTCGTCGAGTTCGCCGGTCTCGTCGAGCGCGCTGGTGTCGTCCCAGCCGCCGATCAGTTCGTCGTCGATAAACACCTCGGGCGCGGTCTTTCGGCCCTCGGCGCGGTCGACCATCTCCTCGAACAGGTCCTCGTCGCCCGTGACGTTGTACGTCTCGTACTCGACCTCCTTTGCGTCGAAGAGGTCCTTCGCCTTCTCGCAATACGAGCAGTTCTCTTTGGTGTAGATTTCGACTCGAGGGGCGTCGCTCATGTATCCGTACTACGCACAGGCGACCTAAACGCCTTGCGTTCCTGGCATTCCCCGGTCGGTCGTCGGCCGGTTCACCAACTCGAACCGAGCGTCATCACGGTTCGTTCCGGTGTCCTGATCGACGTACTCGACGGTCACCTCGATCTGGCGGCCCGTCCGATCCTCGAGCGCGTCCTCGAGGGCGGCGACGAGGTTTGGATAGCTGACACCGTCGGGGCGACGAACCACGGCGGTCACCTCGTACGACGTGGCCAGGTCGCCCCCAGCGAACTCCGTTCGAAGGCCGACGAGCTCGAGCTGGTCGTACTCGGGGTCGTCGAGGACGGTCCGAACCTCCTCGTTGACGTCGTTCTCGAAGGTGACGTGGTGAAAGAGGACGCCGCCGGCGAGCAGGCAGACGAGCGAGAGGACGAGTACGGCGGGGACGATCGCACTGAGGCGGGCGCGGGTCAGGTTCTGACTCAGATCACCTGGAACCCAGTCGCCGGGCCGGTAGCCGAGGTACCAGAAGACGGCGAGGCCGGAGAGGACGATGGACGCGGCGTTGATCGTGAGCAGGACGAACGCCCCGGCCGCGACCAGGGGCGCGTTCCAGGCCAGGCCGATGCCGACGGCTGCCGCGGCGGGGATGAGCGCCGCGGCGATCATGACGCCGACAAGCGAGACGGGCAGGGCGGTCGCGAGCCCGAACGCGCCCGCGGCACCGGCGCAGATGCCGATAATCAGCGAGAGGAGGTCGGGCGAGATGCGGGTGCTCACCTGGTGGATGGCCGTAATCTCGATGGTCGAGGGGACGATCCCGCCCGAGCGAATGAGCCAGGCGAACGCGAACGCGCCGGCCATCGCGGCCACCAGTCCGCCGACGAGCGAGGTGATGCCGCTGACGATCATGCCGCGGTCGTTGAGCACCATCCCGACGGTGCCGGTCAGCGCGGCACTCACTTGCGGGGCGATGACCATCGACCCCACGACGATGGCCGGCGAATCGAGCAGGAGGCCGGCCGTCGCCACGATCGCGCTCAGGAGCGTCATCGCGTAGTAGGTGAGGCGGTTCGGCGTCATGTTCAGCGCCCGCGTTCGAATCTCCTCGTAGAAGATGCTGTCGTCGGACTCGCTCCCGCTGACGAAGCGCTCCTCGAGGGACTCGAGGCCCGGCGTTCGCGCCGTCTCGATCGAACTGACGACGATGAACTCGTCGTCGACGCCGGCGTCCTCGAGCGTCCCGAGGACCTCCTCGACGGCCTGCGTGGGCAACGGAAACTGGACGATGACGCTGTCTTCCCCGTCGGTGTTCTCCCGGAGGGTCACGTAGTCGATTCCCTCGGTGTCGAGCGCGAACAGCACGTCGTCCCGAACGGCGGAGGGGACGAGCGCCTGTATCAATCGCATCGCCGGCGATACCACGGCCCTCTAGTTACGTCTTTATCGACCTGACAGTCGCTGTGAACGGACCGTCCGCACTCGATGACGGTGGCGATGACGATGAGTTTACGGCCGTTCCCGTTGACCATCGCGTATGCCCGCTGATCTCGAGGAGAAGACCGATCGCTACGGGACCTTGCTGGCGGAGGCGCTCGGGGCGGCGACCGTCGCGCCGCCGGAGGGAACCCCGATGGCCGAGGCTGCCGCGGAGTGTGACGAAATGGCTCGGTCGTACCTTGAGGACGGTCGCCACTTCCGGGAGGAAGACGACCTGGTGAACGCGCTCGCGGCGTTCTCGTACGGACACGCCTGGCTCGATGCCGGGGCTCGGATCGGACTGTTCGATGTGCCGACCGAGGGGCACCTCTTTACCGTCTGACGGCGCCGGCGGTCTCCCGCTCGACGCCCGATACTCAACGAACGATCATGTACTAACCGAAACGTACATAACTACTCGCGTGACTCTTTATAAAGAAGGCAAAAGCTTTATATGCCTTTCGCCCTTACCGTATGTTAGCTGGAGCGTCCGGGTTTTCTTCTGGTACCCCCCCACCCGGGAGCTCTGAGTAACTGAGTCGATACACCATGACAGATACGACAATTCGAACCTACAGTGGCGAGACACAGCGGGAACAGGAGCCACGGGCCAGCGAGGACGAGCAGTGCCCCGAGTGCGGCGGCCGACTGGTCTCGGACAGCGAGCACGCGGAGACGGTGTGTTCGGAGTGTGGCCTGGTCGTCGAGGAAGACGAGATCGACCGCGGGCCCGAGTGGCGCGCGTTCGACTCCGCCGAGAAGGACAAGAAGTCCCGCGTCGGCGCGCCGACGACCAAGATGATGCACGACCAGGGCCTGTCGACCAACATCGGCTGGCAGGACAAGGACGCCTACGGGCGCTCGCTCTCGAGCCGCCAGCGCCAGAAGATGCAGCGCCTGCGCACCTGGAACGAGCGCTTCCGCACCCGGGACAGCAAGGAGCGCAACCTCAAGCAGGCTCTCGGCGAGATCGACCGCATGGCGAGCGCGCTCGGCCTCCCGGAGAACGTCCGCGAGACCGCCAGCGTGATCTACCGGCGGGCGCTCGACGAGGACCTGCTCCCGGGACGCTCGATCGAGGGTGTCGCGACCTCGGCGCTGTACGCCGCCGCGCGACAGGCCGGGACGCCGCGCAGCCTCGACGAGATCGCCGCCGTCAGCCGCGTCGACCGGATGGAGCTCACCCGGACCTACCGCTACATCGTCCGCCAGCTCAACCTCGAGATCAAGCCGGCCGATCCCGAGAGCTACGTCCCGCGGTTCATCAGCGACCTGGACCTCTCGGACGAAACCGAGCGCCGGGCACGCGACCTGCTCGAGTCGGCTCGCAAGGAGGGCGTCCACAGTGGCAAGTCGCCGGTCGGCCTCGCGGCCGCGTCGGTGTACGCTGCGGCCCTGCTGACCAACGAGAAGGTCACCCAGAACGACGTCAGCGAGGTCGCGAGCATCTCCGAAGTCACCATCCGAAACCGATACAAGGAGTTGCTCGAGGCCAGCGACACGATGACGGTATAAAGTCGGTCGACGACCGTATCCACAGTCTCGGTGTCGATCGACTCATCGTTTCAACTGCGCGGTAACGTTTTTGACGGTGGGTGTGTATTGCCATAGCATGGTCGAAACGACTGTCCAACTCGTCTGCCCTGAATGCGTCAAAGAATGGCAACTTACGCCGGCGGAATTGCCCGACTCCACCTCGATGTTTCACTGTCCTAACTGCCACGCCTCCCGGCGAATGGCCGAATTTACCCGGACGGACCGCGATCTGCGAACGTTGAAACAACTCGGGTGACTACTCCCACGACTGAAGTCGTGGGCTTTCTCCTTGACTTTGTGTAACGGCTGCGGTCCGGTCGCGGATCCTTTTTTCGAGCGCACCTGTGCAGAGCGCCGCGTCTCGAAGGGGTGAACGAGGACTCGATGCTCGAGTTCGAGTACGATCTTGATGGTCGGTCGATCGGAACGCGACCGTGAGGCGGTTTTTCGACTCCGGTCATCGATCGGTTTGCTCGGGCGCCGACTCGACGTCAGCGAGCGCCAGATTCCGTCGTCCGTGTCAATTACTACGCCCCCAACTGGCGACCAGTTTGGGCCGCGCAGCCAAAGCCGATCCGCGTCCCCCGGGAAACCTCGTTGGATTCCGTCAGAAATCACAGATTACACCGTTCAAAATCCCGTTAGGCCGATCCTTCCGAGGTGTTTTTGCCGATCGATTTCCCTTCGAGATGGTCTCGAACGGCGAAATTTCGTTCAATCGTTACCTGGAGCGTGTTAACGAGACTCAAGATAATAATATAACCCTGCAGTGGGTATGATTGCATGGTTATGAAGAAACAAGAGCTCATTCACCTTCACGGCCTTCTTGCCGAAGTATCGAACCACTGTGCCAACTGGGAGGACTGTTCGGTTTCGCTCGACGAGTACGAGTCTCTTGGGATTCGACCGACATCAATCCACAAATCGAAAACCGATCACAAAGCTGCTGTTTTTGCGCTGGCTGGGGGAATTACGCAACCGATGCGAGAGGGGGAGGCGGAAGCCGTCGCAGCCACGGCCGACTGAGTTTCCTGCGATACCCTAGTCCACGACACTGCCAACTGGAAAGACTGTCTCTATCTGATGTTCGATTTCGACTTCAAATCGAACTCTCCGCCTCGCTTCGCATTCTACTCCACGAATCCGTACTTCGACCGCTCTCGAGCAATGGATAGTTCCTGCCCTCACTCGAGATGCACGCTGGCTCCGGATTCGTGCGATGACTGGTCGATTACTGCGTCCGGTGCGTAATCGTTACTCGAGCAAATCTTCGAATTCGGGGAGGACGTCGTCGTCGTCCGTCTCGCCACCCGCGTCTTCGTTGGGAGTCTCGTCGTCTCGAGCCGACTCGTCGGTCGACGTTTCGTTGTCGCTGTCGTCGTCCACGTCACTATCGTTGTCCGCGTCGCTGTTGTCGTCCGTGTAGCTGTCGTCGTCTTCGTCCTCGTCGTCCTCGAGCACCGTCACCGAGAGCACCTCCAGCGGGATGTTCTCGAGGCGCTGGCCGATCTCTTTGCGAGCGATGCGGGAGGCGTGTTCCTCGCGTTCGACGTTGAAAACGGTCATCTCGAGCTCGAGGGCGACGAGGGCCTCGTCGGCGGCGATGAAAGCGGGCGGCAGTTCCTCGCCGCCGGGGGAGGTGCGCTCGCCCATGTTGATCTCGACGTAGTTCAGGTCAGGGTTCAGCATCTCGCCCGTTTTCGAGATGGCGATACGGATTGCCTCGTCCTCCGTCTCGACGTCGAACACCGGCACGGCAGCTTCGACGACAACCCTGCAGTGCATAGTGAGCTATTGTATCGCATTCGGTATGAAGGTTCGCCCGTAGTGGGCCACAGGCGTCGGTCTCGCTATCACTGTCGGATTTTCGAACCAGGCCAAAATCAGAAGGCCCATACCCGCACCCACGAAGGCCACGACGAGAGCGATGGCGACAGCCACTGTCAGCGACACGATTGCCGTCGAAGCCCTCTCGGGCGGGTTCGATCTGTACCTCACCCTCGAGAGCGGGCAGAGCTACCTCTGGACGCGAAGCGACGGCGAGATGTACACGGACCGTCGAGCGCCCGAGGCGTGGTACCGGACCGTCGTCGACGGCGTCCCGATCCAGGTGCGTCAGCCCGATGGTTCCGGCGGCGACCTGGAGTGGCAATCGACGGCTGACGCCGACCCGCTCGTCCGCGAACTGTTGCGTCTCGAGGACGACCTCGAGGCGATCGCCGCGGACGCGCCCGACGATCCGTTGGTCCAGGCGGCGTACGCGGCCCACGATGGGATGCGACTGGTCGACGACCCGCCCTTCGGGACCCTGATCTCGTTCATCTGCTCGGCGCAGATGCGCGTTGGACGCATTCACGGCATGGTCTCGACGCTCGCGAGGGAGTACGGCGACGCCTACGCGCTCGCCGGCGAGACCGTCTACGCCTTCCCGACGCCCGAACAGCTCGCGACCGCCACCGAGGCCGACCTCCGGGACCTTCGCCTGGGGTATCGCGCCCCCTACGTCCAGCGCACGGCCGAGATGGTCGCAGACGGCGAGGCCCGTCCCGAGGACGCCCGCGAACTCGAGTACGAAGCCGCTCGCGAGCACCTCACGCGGTTCGTCGGCGTCGGCGACAAGGTGGCCGACTGCGTCCTGCTCTTCTCGCTAGGGTTCGACGAGGCCGTCCCCCTCGACACGTGGATCAGGAGCGCCATCGCGGAGTACTACCCCGATTGCGACCAGGGATCGTACGCCGAGACGTCTCGGGCGATCCGCGAACGACTCGGTGGGCGGTACGCGGGGTACGCCCAGACGTACCTCTTCCACCACCTGCGAACGGGTGCCGTCGACGCGTAGCGGTTCACGAGAAATTCGGCTCGCGACCAATTCGGTCCCTCGAGCTGGCGATTACGCTCGACACGAGCGGTGACACTGCCGTCTCGAGGTGCTGGCCGTCAGTGGGCCGGCTCTTCGGCCGGCGCGACCATGTCCTCGATTCGCAGAATCAGGATGTTGTTCGTGTCGTCCTTGCCGTCGAGTTCTCCCTCGATGACCAGTTTCGACAGGGGCGTCGGCCCGACAGTGACGCTGTCGCCCTCGTGGATGTCGCCGGTCGACCCCTGGACGTGGATCTCGGCCCGGCAGAGTTCCGGGTGGTGGACGCTCGAGAGGTCGATCTCCTCGACGATCATGCCCTCGATCGGGGTGCCCTCGTGGGTGAGCGGGACGGCCGCTGGCTCGTCCATCTGCTGGATCTCGAGGGCCTCGAAGGCGGCCGCAGTTGGCTTGTAGCCGCCTTTGGGGCCAGGTACGCCCTCGACCAGCTGAAGGGCCTTCAGACTCTGCATCTGGTTGCGGATGGTTCCCGGGTTGCGGTCGACCTGTTCAGCGATGTCCTCACCCTTGATCGCATCTTCGTCCTCGGAGTGAAGATTGGTGAGCGCGCGCAAAATTTTCTTTTGGCTCGGGGTAAGCTCGATTGATGACATGGTGAATCCTTGGTAATTGATTTGCTTAAAGCCGATGGTCAGGTACGGTTTCGATCGCTATCTCATATTCTTCACAACCGTAGTAATCAATTCCGCTTCCTGTCCGACGATTCGTCGACGGATTACGACCGGGCGTCCACCGGCGTCGCGACGCGAACGTGACGGGCCACCTCTTGTGGGAGCGAGACCTGGGTTTCGGTATCCGCTGGCTCGAGCGGCCGCGCGGTCACCATCCCGAAGGGGGCGACCTCGACGATCTCGAGTTCGACGCCGGGCTCGACGCCGTGGTCGGCCAGGTACGAGAGAATCTCGGGGTCGTGATCGGCGACCTCGCGGACGACGACGCGGTCGCCCGCCTCGAACGCCGAGATGGCGTCGCCGGTCGGCGTCTCCGGTGCCTCGAGGTCGGCGCTCGGGATGGGGGCGCCGTGGGGGTCGACGTCGGGGTCGTCGAGGGCGGCGGCGACTTTGGCCTCGAAGTCCTCGCTGATGTGGTGCTCGAGGCGGTCGGCCTCCGCGTGGACCTCCGACCAGTCGTAGTCGAGGTGCTCGGTCAGGTAAGCCTCGAGCAGTCGGTGGTGGCGGATCACCTCGAGGGCAACGGTCTCGCCCTCCGGGGTGAGGACCACGCCACGGTACTTCTCGCGGTCGACGAGGCCGCGCTCCTCGAGTTTCGAGAGCATGCTGGTGACGGTCGGCGAGGTGACCTCCAGCGCCTCGGCGATGGCGGAGGTCTTGACCCGCTCGTCGCGTCCCGCCTGGAGCTGGTAGATCGCCTTGAGGTAGTCTTCCATGACGTCACTCAGCATCATCGTCCGAATTTAGGCGCGTCTATTCCTAAAGGTTCCGACGATCGAATCTGACCGCGAACGCCACGTATTCAGCGGTTTCGTGGAATGGGGTACTCGAATCCGAAATCGGGTCACTCTAAACGTCGGGTGGAGAAACTCGAGGTATGGACCGAGCTGTCCACGTTATCGGTGCACCGATGGACTACGGGGCCGACCGACGCGGCGTCGACATGGGAACCTCCGCGATCAGGTACGCGGGCCTCGCCGACGAACTCACGGACGCCGGCGTCGAGGTTCTCGACCAGGGCGACCTCCCTATGCCCCGCGCCGAGGAGCGCGACCCCGACGCGAACCAGCCGGTCGATGGCAACGCCAAGTTCCTCCGCGAGGTCGAGGACGTGACCACGCGCGTCGCCAGTTCCGTCGCCGCGACCCTGGAGACTGGCGCGTTCCCGCTCGTCCTCGGCGGCGACCACTCTATCGCCATCGGGTCGATGGGCGGCTCCTCCCGGGACGCCGATCTCGGCGTCGTCTGGTTCGACGCCCACGCCGACCTCAACACGCCCGCGACCTCCCCGAGCGGGAACGTCCACGGGATGCCCCTGGCCGCGACGCTCGGTCACGGCATGTTCGACGGCCTCGAGTGGGCCCACGCCCCGCGGGTCCGCGAGGAATCGATCGCCTACGTCGGTCTCCGGAGCATCGACGAGCGCGAGCGCGAACTCGTTCGCGAGAGCGAGATGACTGCGTTCACCATGTCCGACATCGACGAGCGGGGCATTACGGCGGTCGTCGAGGACGCCCTGGACGCGGCGACGGCAGGCACCGACGGCGTCCACGTCAGCCTCGACCTGGACTGGCTCGATCCCCGGACGGCCCCTGGCGTCGGGACTCCCGTCCGCGGTGGTGTCACCTACCGGGAGGCCCACTCGGCGCTCGAGACCGTCTACGAGCGCGACCAGGACAAGGGGATCCTCCGATCGATGGACGTCGTCGAGGTGAACCCGATCCTGGACGAGCAAAACGAGACGGCCGAGCTGGCCGCCGAACTGGCGGCGAGCGTCTTCGGGAAGCGGATTCTGTGATCATATCGAATAATTGATTATTTCCGACGAGTTCTGATACATGCGAACGGTGCGCACGCCTATCCGGGTTTCAACACCTTTGTATCGGTGTGATACGGAGGTTGGCGTATATGACCGACAACGTCGTCGTGCTCGGCTCCGGCTACGCCGGCGCCGGCGCGATCAAGTCGCTCCAATCGGAACTCAACGAGACCGCTCGACTGACCTGGATCTCCGACACCGACTACCACCTCGTGTTGCACGAGTCCCACCGCGTGGTTCGAGATCCCTCCGTTCGCTCCGACATCACCATCCCGGTCGCCGACATCGCCGACCCGAAAACTCGGTTCATCACCGACACCGTCACCGGCCTCGACACCGAGGAACGCGTCGTCGAACTCGCAGACGGCGAGAACGTCGAATACGACTACGTGCTGGTCGCGCTCGGGAGTGGTACCGCTTACTACGGCATCCCCGGCCTTGCGGAGCACTCGCTGACGCTCAAGGGCCTCGACGACGCCCTCGAGATCAACGAGCAGATCACCGAGGCGAGTCGCGACGCGACCCGCGGCGAACCGGCCCAGGTCGTCATCGGCGGCGCCGGTCTCTCGGGCATTCAGACCGCCGGCGAGGTCGCCGCGTTCCGCGACGAGAACCGCGCACCCCTCGAAATCCACCTGGTCGAGGCCCTCGACGAAATCTTCCCCGGGAACGACCCCGAGATCCAGCAGGCCCTACGCGGTCTGCTCGAGGAAGCCGGCGTCAAAATCCACACCGACGACCCGATCACCGAGGCCGAGGACGGCGTCATCCACTTCGACGAGGGCGACCCCCTCGAGTACGACGTGTTCGTCTGGACCGGTGGCATCACGGGGCGGGAGGCTCTCGACGGGACCGACCTCGATAATCAACACAACCGCGTCGAGGCGAAGGCGAACTTCCGGACTTCCGACGAGCGCGTGTTCGCCATCGGTGACTCGGCGATTGTCGACCAGGGCAGCCAGCCCGCCCCGCCAACGGCTCAGGCCGCCTGGCAGGCCGCGGAGGTCGTCGGCGAGAACATCTCTCGGGCCATCGACAACCGCCCGCTCAAGACCTGGGAGTACGACGACAAGGGGACAGTCGTCTCCGTCGGCGACGAGGCCGTCGCCCACGGTGTCAAGATGCTCCCCGTCGACACATTCGGCGGCTTCCCCGCGAAGAACCTCAAGAAACTTATCGCCGCCCGCTGGATCGCCGACCTGACCTCCTGGAACCGGGCCCGCAAGGCCTGGTCCGTGCTCTGATCGAGGCCTGAGAGTCTCGTGGACCCGATCGTTTTCGACGCTTTGGTTTCGCTCGAGTATTCTCCCGTCAGCCTTAGCGGCGGATCGGTTCCGATTCCAATTCCAGACCTGGACCTCTTCCCAGGGTTAGCTCAGTCCCAACTCGCTAGCGTCGAGGAGTGGGCTCGCAACCTCCTCGACGCCGCCAGTGGTCCCTGGCAGTACGCGCTCGTCTTCGCGCTCGCGGCGACTCCCCTGCTCGAGATCCTGGTGGTAATCCCGCTCGGTATTGCCCTGGGGCTCGATCCGGTCGTGGTTGCCGTGACGGCGTTCGCCGGCAACGTCCTCCCGATTTACGGCATCGTCCTCGCGGCCGACCGGGTCGCGGCGTGGCTCGAGAGCCGTCGCTCGGGCGAACCCTCGAAGCGCCGAAAACGGGCGGTCCGCATCTGGAACCGCTACGGCCTGCCCGGACTGGCGCTGCTCTCGCCCGTCACGACCGGGGTCCACCTCGCGGCCGTCCTCGCGCTCTCGCTGGGCGCTCGTGGCCGGGACACGCTCGCGTGGATGACCGGCAGTATCGCCCTCTGGACGGCCCTCATCACGCTCGTCAGCGTCGTCGGACGGTCGGCAATCGAGGGCGTCTTCTAGTCGCTTCTATGGACTCACTCGGTCTGTTCCGTCGTCGCCGACGACGAGAACCGGCGTCGAGGACAGGCGAACCAGCGCGTCAACCGTACTCCCCAGCAGGGCTTCGCGAAACGCCGAGCGACCCTGCGCGCCGACGACGATCATCGAACAGCCCTGCTCGTCAGCGTAGTCGAGAACCTCCTCGTGGGGCGTCCCTCGTTTCCGGGCGGTCGTGACGGGGACGTCGGACTCGCTCGCCGCCGCCTCGACTCGCTCGAGGGCATCGTCGGCCCGGGATTGCTGTCGCGCTCTGACTTCCTCGGGGTCGACGATGCCCGAATCGTAGGCCGTTCGGTCCTCGAGCACCGAGATGGCGAACAGCGGGACTGCGAGCGTCTCGGCGAGGAAGACAGCGTGATCGACCGCTCGCTCGGCCGTGTCGCTGCCGTCGGTGGCGACGAGGATCGAGTCGTACATACCTGGCATTGGTGGCCGATTGGAAAGAAGATTTGCTTCACCTCGCCTCACCTCGCCTCACTCTCGAGGGTCCCGATCTGGCCCCGGATAGGCACGGCCCTCGACGGCCTCGTACAGGCTCTCGGCGTCGAACACCGTCACGAACGCGTCCGGCGACCGAACGCTCACGGAGACCCGCGGTTGTAAGGTCATGCCGGCTTTCGCTGACCCGAGGCGCTCGTCGAACGAGAGCAGGTGCGCCGCGTTCCCCCGATAGGCTGACGCGAGCGCCGGGTGATCTTCGGGCGGGTGCTCGACGCGGACGCGCTCGCGCTCGAGTCGGTCGCGGTGAGCCCGCGCGAGGTCGGCGTCGGCCAGCGCGGCCACGAGCGATTCGGTCGCCGTGAGGAGTTCGTCGCTCGCGACTAGCTCGAGCCAGGAGTGGCGACGCACGTGGTCGAGGGCGTCCCTGGCTGCCTCACCGACGAGGAGGTCCGCCGCGAGCACGTCCGCGTCGGCGACGACGCGTGCCGGGTTCGGCCGGTCAGGCATCCTCGTCCTCCGGGTTCGATTCGGGCGCTAGTTCCGGTTCCGAGGCCGGGTCCGGGTTCGATCCCGAACTCGGTTCGGAATCGTCGGCGGCCGACTCGCGCCGTCTCGCCAGCTCGTTTCGAATCGTCTCGAGGTCGACCGCGAACGATTCGCCCTGGTCGAACAGCGTTTGCCAGCGTTCGGTCATCACTCGAGGTTGGGGTTCGATCCTCAAAAGTACTCGAGCGACGGCCAGTCAGTCGACGGTCGCAGCCGTTCGAAGGCGAGTCGAATTCGAGTTTGGAGCAGGACCGAATCAGACAAGCGATGTCGTCCAGACAGCAACCAAATTATGTAGGGGCTAGAGTATTAATTCACCTCTGTGTGATTTTCCGTGAGAAATATGCACCGGTCTCCCAACGCACAACGGAGTTCCTCCGCCGTCGAAGTTACGTTTTCAATTTCTGATAGTTCGTATCCGTTCGTCGCGGCATCGACCATCGATGGCTGTGAAATCGAGTTAGCGAAGCTGCTTCCACGGGACGACGGCCAGTTTGCGGAGTACTTCACCGTCACCGGCGCCGATACGAGTCGAATCCACGACCTCGCCGCGGATCACGCCTCGATGAGCGTTTCGCTTCTCGAGACGTACGACCGCGGTGGGTTGTTCGAATTTCTGGTTTCCACCGACTGTCCCGCCGTGACGCTGGCGACGTGCGGAGCGCTCCCCAGGAAGGTTCGTGGCGTCGACGGCGAAGGGCTGATCGTCGCGGAAATCCCGTCGCCGTACGACGCCGGCGACGTCATCGAGACGTTTCTCGAGGAGACCACCGGCGCCTCGCTCGTCTCCAAGCGCGAAACGGGGTCCGTCACGCCGCTCTTTACGGAATCGTCGTTTGAGCAGGTCCTGGAGGCCCAGCTCACCGATCGGCAACACGAGGTGCTCGAGGTCGCGTACGAGGCGGGCTACTACGACTGGCCGCGAACGTGCACCGGCGAGAAGGTAGCCGAGCGACTCGACATTACCTCCGCGACGTTCTCCGAGCACATCCACACCGCCGAGCGAAAGCTGCTCACGATGCTTTTCAGCGGGTCGTGAGAATGGAGACGTTTCGGCACGCGACGGAATACGACGTCAGTCGCTCTCGGAAACGGTGACGGTCGTCCGGCCGCTGGTGGAGATAGTCACGTCACACCCGTGAAACCGGAACTCGACGACGCCCGTTCGGAGCGACGCCCCGTGGCCGGTCGGTGCGAACAGCTGGTCCAGGGCCTCGGGGTCGACGACCTCGTAGAGTGGGGGGATGGATTCCGGCGTCGACCCAGTGGCGGCAGCGACCGCCTCGACCACCTCCTCCGAGGGTGATTCCTCGCTCGCCCAGTCGTGGGAAACGGTGTACGTGTCGGTTTCCGGGTCGTACCCAATCCTGTCGTCGGGTGAGTGGTCTGAGGACATTGGAGGACAGAAGTGATGATTAACTACCGGGAACGACGAGGAGTGACGTCTTAGTTTCGGCCCCTACATCTCGAGGGCCGCAATCGGGTTCGAAACGTCCACCGGGTGTCCGGTTTTCCTCACTCGTCGACGTCGCCGTCTCCGTCGCCGCCGCCGACACCGACGTCGGCCGCGGCTGGAAGGGTAAACGAGAAGGTCGCACCCTCGCCCGGCTCGGAGTCGACCCAGATCTTGCCCCCGTGGCGCTCGAGGACGCGCTGGCAGATCGCCAGGCCGATGCCGGTGCCGGTGTCCTCCTCGCGCGAGTGAGCGCGGTTGAAGACGTCGAAGATTCGATCCGTCTCCCGGGGTTCGATGCCGATGCCCTCGTCTCGCACCGAGATGGTCCAGTCCGATTCGTCGCGCTCGGCCGAGACGTGCACGCGTGGTGGGGCGTCGCCGGCGTAGGTGAGTGCGTTAGCGAGCAGGTTCTGAAAGACTTGCCTGAGCTGACTGCCGTCGGCCCGGACCCACGGCATCGGATCGGCGGTGATCATGGCGTCGGTCTCGACGACCCGCACTTCGAGGTTGGCGAGTGCCTCCTCCAGGGCCTCGCCGGCGTCGACCGGTTCGAGCGGGGCGCCCTGGGTGTCGATCCGCGAGTACTGGAGCAGGCCGTCGATCATCTCGCGCATGCGGTCGGCACCGTCGACGGCGAATTCTAGGAACTCCTCGCCGTCCTCGTCGAGGTCGTCGCCGTACCGGCGCTCGATCAACTGGAGATAGCTCGAGACCATCCGCAGGGGCTCCTGGAGGTCGTGGCTGGCCGCGTAGGCGAACTGCTCGAGGCGTTCGTTCGAGTCCTCGAGGCGGTCGATCGTTCCCTCGAGTTCCGCCCGGTACTCGGTGCGCTCGATCGTTTCCGCGAGGATGTTGGCGACGCTCTGGACGAAGTTCACGTCCTCGTCAGTGAACGATCGATGACTGGTGTCGTGGACGCCGAGGATACCCCACGGATCGTTGGCGGAGCCGACGATGGTACTGATGCTACTCGAGACGTCGTGGTCCGTCAGCAGGTCGGGACCTTGGAATCGGGTCTCCGACTCGAGGTCGTCGACGACGACGGGCTCCTCCGCGACGAGCGTGTACCCGGCCTGGGAGTTGTCGGTGGCAGAGACCGTCGCCGTGCCCATGATTCCCGCTTGCCAACCGACGCCCTGCCGGAGGCGTAACTCGTCGGCGACGGAATCGAGGTCGAGGACCTTGCAGTAGTCGGCCTCGAGCGCGTCGGCGACCTGCTGCGTCGCCTCGTGCATGAGCTCGTCGATGTCGTTCGTCTCGATGGCGAACTGCCCCAGGCCGGCGATGACCTCCTGCTGGACGGCGCGGCGTTGCAGTCGATTTCGCGACCGCACGCGTTCGGTGATGTCCGTGAGGTAGACCGACTGGCCGGACTCGGAGGGGTAGATCGTCACCTGGAGCCAGGCGCCGGCTGGCTCGTAGAACACCTCGCGTTCGACCGTGGTTCCGGTACGCTTCGCCTCGCGGGCCGCGTCGGAACACGCAGTTGCCTCGAGTTCGGGGAGGGCGTCCCAGATCGGGGCGCCGAGCAGTTCCGGCCCCGAGACGTCGACCAGGTCGGCGAACGCCTCGTTGGCGTAGATGACGTGCCAGTCGGTGTCGACCGCGAAAAAGGCGTCGTCGATCCGCTCGAACAGGTCGTCGAGTTCGGTTCGCAAGTCGTCGCGCTGTCGCTCGATACGCTCGGCCTGTACCTTCAGCTGCGTGATGTCCGTCACTGCGGCGACGACGTGGCGAACGCTGCCGTCGTCTCGCGTGACGGGCGCGGCGTTGATCGAGAGCCACCGGGGCTGGCCGTCGGCGTCTTCGATCCAGATTTCCGTGTCCGTCACCGCCTCGCCAGTCTCGAACACTCGACTGATCGGCCGATCCTCGAGGGGAATGTACTCGCCGGTCGCGTCGTACATGTCTCGCTGACCGGCGCTGTAGGCTTCCATCGTCTCTACCGACCGGTCGAAGATTTCCGCCAGCCGGTCGTTCGCCCGCACGGTCGTTCCGTCCGGATTCGCGACCATGATCCCGACCGGACTCGTCTCCAGGACCCGGGTGATCAGGTCGCGCTCGTGTTGCAGTTGCTGTTCGTGCTCGCGCCGATCGGTCATGTCGCGAGTGACTTTGAGGAACCCCCGGTGGGTGCCGTCGCCGTCGAAGACCGCCGTGATGGTGACGTTCGCCCAGAACGTCGTGCCGTCGCACCTGACGCGCCACCCCTCGTCCTCGACCGACCCCCGCTTGAGGGCGGTAGCGAGGTTTCGTTCGGGGACGCGCTCGGCCCTGTCGTCGGCCGTGTAGAACCTCGAGAAGTGCTCGCCGACGATCTCCTCGCGGTCGTAGCCCTTGATCTTCGAGGCGCCCTCATTCCAGGAGGCAACGCGCCCCTCGGGATCGAGCCGGAAGATGGCGTACTCCTCGACGGCGTCGACCAGCGACGCGAACTCGGCCTCGCTCTCGAGGAGGGCGCCCTCCGAGCGCTTCTGCTCGGTGATGTCGGAGTAGAGTTCGACCCGTCCGCCGGCGTACTGGCCTGTCTCGATCGGCTTGCTCCAATGCTCGAGCCAACGGCCGGTCCGCTCCCCGCTTTCGGTGACGCGACACTCGAAGCGCTCGACGGCGTCGTTGTCCTCGTAGGTCGCGAGGACGCGTTCCGCGAACGTCTCGGAGTCGGCGACCCGCTGGCTGACGTCGTCGACGACGGTGCGTTTGTCGCGACCGACGAGAGCTGCTCGCGAGAGTCCGAAGTATTCCTCGATCGTTTCGTCGGCCCACGCGACGGTGAACTCGTCGTCGAGGACGATGACGCCGATCTCGGCGTCGTCCAGGACGCTCGTGATCGACCGGTAGGTCTCCCGGGCGGATTCGGCGCGTTCGCGGTGACGTTCGCGTTCGGAGACGTCACGCGCGACGCCAATCGTTCCGGCGAATTCGCCGTCCTCGATCAGCACCGTCATCCGGACGTCGCAGGGAACCGCGCCGCCCTCCGCTGTCCGGATCGAGAACTCCATCGTCGACACGTCGGCGGTCCCCTCCTCGAGTTGTCTTCTGATTTCCCGTCTCCCTCGAGCGACGTCTTCGTCCTCGAGGAGCACCGAGATGTGCTCGCCGACGAGTTCGTCGCGGGCGAATCCCGTCGTCTCGACGATTGCCTCGTTGACGGCTTCGAAGCAGCCGTCGGCGTCGAGCTGGTAGAGTCCGTCGTCGACCGTGTCGACGAGCGTCCGGTAGCGGTCCCGCGCCACATCGTCGGACACCCCCTCCCAGAAGGTCGTTCGTGTGCCTATCGACCGGTCACTCATACGTCGTAATGATCACTCGATGGGATAAAATCTCTGGCATGCTTCCCGGTGAAGCATCTCGTGACGGACGTCACTCGAGCGCTGAGGGCGGATACGACGAATTGCAACTCGAGCGCCGAGGGTGGGCATGGCGACCGATCGTCAGGCCTCGAGCGCAGCCTCGAGCACCGCCGTAATCTCGGCTGCGGCGTCCTCTCCCACCGGCTCGAGCGGTCGGCGTGGGGGCCCGACCTCGAGGCCGCGGTGAGCGAGGGCCGCCTTGATGCCGGGGACGCCGTAGCGGGCCGTGACCGTCCGGTTGAGTTCCACGATGGCGGCGTTCAGGTCACGAGCGGCGGCGGCGTCGCCGCTTTGATGGATCTCGAAGACCTCGCTCGCCAGGTCGGGGACGGCGTTCGCGACCGCCAGCACCCCACCGTCGGCGCCGGCGTCGAGCGCGTGGGCGTAGACGCTCCCGTGGCCCACGAGGACCGAAAAGTCGGCATCCGCGGTGAACCGGACGAGGCGCTGGATCGACTCGATGCTGCCGCTCGAGTCCTTGATCCCGGCGACGTTCTCGTGGGTCGCGAGCGACTCGACGAGTCGCGGTGAGAGCGGGTAGTCGGTGAACTTCGGCACGCTGTAGAGGTAGATGGGGATCGGCGATTTGTCCGCCAGGTTGTGGTAGTAGCGCCCGAGCGCGGCGTCGTCGCTGCCGTAGTACGACGGCGTCACGACGAGGGCGGCGTCGGCACCCGCTGCGGCCGCGCCCTCGGTCGCCTCGAGCGTCGGTTCGTACCCCTCGTGACCAGTGCCCGCGAGGACGGGTTTCTCGGTCGCGTCGGCCACCGTCTCGACGACCTGTGTCCGTTCGTCGGCCGTCAACAGCGGCGCCTCGCCCGTCGACCCACAGGGGACGAAGAAGTCGATGCCCGCGCTCGCGAACCAGTCCACGAGGGCCTCGAGGCGCTCGTGATCGACGCGTCCGTCGTCGGCAATCGGCGTCACCAGCGGCACGCCAGTTCCGTGCATGGCAGTTCCTGGGTGATGACGGCTAATAGCTGTGGCCGTTCGAACGCTGCCGATCGTGCCGCGGTCGTCGACGCAGTCGGGGCTCGAGCGAGCGATCAGCAGGCCTAAGCGCCCGCCTCGAGAACGCTCGCCCGTGACCGACCCCTCTCGAGACCCCGCGCTCGGCAAGATCGACCGGACGGTGTTCGAGCGACAGATCGCCCCCCGACTCGGCGCCGACCGCAACGACGTCGTGCTCGGGCCAACCCACGGCGTCGACTTCGGCGTGCTCGACGTCGGCGGCCGGGCCGTCGTAGTGGCGACCGATCCGGTTTCGATTCTTCCGGATCTAGGTCTCGAGCGCGCCGCCAGGTTCGCCCTGGACGTCGTGCTCACGGACGTCGCGGTCAGCGGAATCTCGCCGTCGCACCTCTCGATCTCGTTCACGCTCCCTCCGGAGATGACCGACGAGCAGTTCGCGATCGTCTGGGAGGCGATCCACGAGGAGTGTGTCGACCTCGGAATCGCAATCGCGGCGGGCCACACCGCCCGTTACGCCGGTATCTCGTACTCGTGGGTCGGCGGCGCGACGGTGCTCGGCGTCGGCAACCGCGAGGCCGTCGTCCGTCCCGACGGTGCTCGCCCTGGCGACGCGCTCTTGCTCACTACTGGGCCGGCCGTCGAGGCCGTCGCCCTCCTGAGCTCCCTCTTCGGCGACCAGATCGACGTCTCCGACGCCGTCCTCGAGGACGCTCGAGCCTGCCTCGACGATAGCTTCGCCGTCCGCGACGCGCTGACCGCGGCGGCAACCGCGCCGGTCCACGCGATGCACGACGTGACCGAAGGCGGCCTCGCGGGCGCGCTCGTCGAGATGTCGGAGGGGTCGGGAACTCGCTTCGAGATTGATCGCTCGGCGGTCCCGGTCCGGCCGGCCGTTCAGGCGGTCTGTGAAGCCCTCGAGATGGACCCCTGGCGGGCGACCAGCTGTGGCTCGCTCGTGATCGCGGTCGATCCGGGGGACGTTTCGCCGGTGGTCGAGGCGCTCGAGGCTCGCGGGACTACGGTCGCGGAGATCGGGCGGGTGGAGGCAGTCGACGGCCCGTCGGGGACCGACTCCGAGGTGCGCGTCGGTGGCGCCGTGCTCGAGCACCCCGGCGTCGATTCCTCGTGGGCGGCGTTCGAACGCTTCGCCGAGTACTGAGCGAACACAAGTCCAAACAGCCCTGTGGGAGCACTCGATGCTCGATTCAACGAGATCGATTTCTTCCAGAAATCTTCTGTATCCACCTCGTTGTTCTCACTCTGCAAGTCCGCGACCAGTGCTCCAGATCATCGCGACGACCTGGCCGTTGTTTAAACTGTTCAACTTGACAGCACTAATTTAAACGAGGAGGTATAGTACGTGGATATGAATCGGCGAAACGTCCTCGTCAAATTCGTTGTTGCCTGTTCTATTCCGTTTAGTGGCTGTCTCAGTGAATCCTCCAACGAGCCCAGTGGATCGACTAACCCAGAAACCGATCAGAACGGTTCAGCAGACGAAACGCCCGAAGGTCGAGTAGATTCTGTATTTATCGAGAATCTTAGTGAAACTGAAGTACGGGTGGAAGTTGTTGTCCACAAGGAAAATGGTGACGAGATACTAGCCAATGCGTACAGAATTCCTGGAAGGACTGGAATAGAAATACCGGCGGTCGGTATAGAGGGAGAAGAGTACGACGTTTCTGTGCAGTATGACGGTGTCCAGGAAGAAGACGAGTGGTCTGTAAAAGACACATGCATCCACGAAAACGAATCGACAGACCAATCAATACTCATAAAAGAAGACGAAGCTCTGGCAGTATTTACAGAAGGATGTGACGAGAAATCCACCGGAATTCGGGCGGGTGTAGATTACTTCGACCACGAAAAATATATTATTTAGCCGATCAGGATCAGCGTCTCCGGGCTCGTTCCGCTGTTTTATCTAGCTCGACCACATATCACATATTTACCCTAACGCTGCTGTTCGATACTCTTCACGTAACTCGAGTCCACGCCACGTTCCACTTCGCGACGGTCAATCCGCAAACTCGAGCGAGCAACATCCATTTGTACAATCGACGAATACTACGCGTATGGACGAACTCGGCAAAGCCGACCGGGAATTCTTCGACGAGTACCTCTACCCCAACCTGGGTGCCGAGCGCGAGGATGTGCAACTCGCACCGCAACACGGCGTCGACTTCGGCGTCGTCGACGTCGGCGGCACCGCCGTGGCGATGGCGACCGATCCCGTCTTCCTCATGCCCTCGCTGGGCTTCGAACGGGCGGCGTGGTTCGCCTTCCACATCCTCTTCAGCGACGTGGCCGTCTCGGGGCTCGAGCCAGCGTACCTGAGCGTCGACTTCAACCTCCCGCCGGAGATCACCGACGAGCAGTTCGCGACCGTCTGGGAGACGTTCGACCGGGAGGCACGCGACCTGGGCGTCGCCGTCGTGACGGGCCACACTGCTCGCTACGCCGGGTGCAACTACCCGATGGTTGGGGGCGCGACCGTCGTCGCCGTCGGAGATCACGACGATCTGATTTGTCCGGACGGTGCTCAACCGGGCGACCGCGTCCTGGTGACGAAGGGGCCAGCCATCGAGACGACCGGCTTGCTGGCGATTCAGTACGAGTCCCTGCTCGCAGAGCGGATGGACCCCGACGCGCTCGAGGCCGCGAAAGACCGCTACTACGACATGAGCCCCATCCGGGAGGCGATGCTCGCGGCCGAGGTCGGCGGCGACACCGTGACGGCGATGCACGACGCGACCGAGGGCGGCGTCTACGGCGGCCTGTTCGAAATGGCCCGCTCGGCAGGAGTCGGGATGCGGATTGACCGCGACCGCGTGCCGATCATGCCCGGCGTCCGCGAGACCTGCGAAGCTGTCGGCGTCGATCCGTGGATCTCGATCAGCGAGGGGACGCTGCTCGCGACGGTCGACCCCGAGGGCGTCGACGACGTGCTCGAGGCGCTCGAGGTCGAGGGAATCCCGGCGGCGGTCGTCGGCGAGGTCACGGACGGCGAGGGCGTGGTCGTCGACGGGGTGTCGATCGACCACCCCGGGACGGACCCATTCTGGGGGACTTTCGAGCGGTTGGGCGAAGAGGCCTCGAGCGGGGATGAATCGGGGGCAGGAGACGCGAACGGAGGCGACGACCGATGATCGCGCCCACTCCCGAGACGCCACCCGTCGCCCTCACCATCGCGGGCAGCGACTCCGGCGGCGGGGCCGGCATCCAGGCCGACCTGAAGACGATGGCCGCCCACGGCGTCTTCGGCACGAGCGCGATCACCGCCGTCACCGCCCAGCACACCCGTGGCGTTGACTCGAGTTTCGTCCTCCCGCTTGAGGAAATCGAGGCCCAGATTCGGGCCGTCCTGGACGACTTTGACGTTCGTGCGGTGAAGACGGGGATGCTCGCGACCGCCGACGTCGTCGACCTGGTGACCGAGCACGCGGCCGACCTCGAGGCGCCACTCGTCGTGGATCCGGTCATGGTCGCCACCTCGGGCGACCGACTGCTCGACGCCGACGCGGAGTCTGCCTACCGAGATCTGTTCGCCCAGGCGACGCTCGTCACGCCCAATGCCGACGAGGCGAGCGTCCTGACGGGGATCGACGTCGAGAGTCACGACGCGGCACGCGACGCCGGACAGGCGCTCCTCGAGACCGGCACCGACGCTGTGCTGGTGAAAGGCGGCCACGTCCCCGGCAAGACGGTTCGGGATCTCCTCTGTACCGACGACGGGATCACGGCGATCGACCACCCGCGAATCGACACGGAGGCGACCCACGGCTCCGGGTGTACCCTCTCCGCTGCGATCGCGTCGAACCTGGCTCGAGGCGAGGGCCTCGAGGCGGCCGTCGAGGGTGGAATCAAGTTCGTCGAGGCCGCGCTGACTCGCTACGCCGACGTGGGTCGCGGAGCGGGTGCGGTGAACCCGACTGCGGTACGCGAGTGAGTCTCGGGCGAAGCGCGGTCGAGGAGACTGGCTCGAGGGGCCGATGACTGGCGTCTGGCGTCTGATGTCCAATGGACGGTATCCGTCTCGAGTCACGTCGAGAGCCCGGGTCGACTGCTGCTGGCGTGCGACAGCCGAAATCACGGCGGGCGTTTGTTTAATCGGTTGTTAGACCAGTTTGAACAGTTGCTCACCGCACAACTGTGGAATATTACGTCGATAGTAATGGCTTGATTCGGCGGTGCAACGGTATGGGAAAATGGCAACGCCGTTCCTTCCTCGCAACTGGTGCAGCACTGTCGATGGGCGTCGGACTCGCCTCGAGCGGGGCGGGAGACGCCGATGACAGTGACGGAACCTCCAGCGTCAATGCAGCACTCGATACGGACCTCCCGGACCCGACACGCCGACCGAACCCTACTATGAACGAAGACTGGGCAACCTACCGCGGCGACGCGGGACAGACCAGGTGCATCGTCGACGGACACGACTTCGATGGGGACGCACTCGTCCCCGTCTGGTCGGCCGACCACGACGGCTCGGTCGCCGTCGCCGACGACACGGTGTACACCTCGACCGCCGACGGCGTCGTCGCACTGGACGCCGAGGACGGGACGCTCGTCTGGGAGAACCTGGACATCCTCGCGCACGACCCCGCGGTCGCCGCCGACGTGGTCTGTCTGACCACCGACGAGGGCGTCGTGGCGCTCGACCGATCCGACGGAACCGTCCGCTGGGAGGCGTCCTTCGACCCGGCGGACTCGGTCACCCGTCACGCGGTTGCCTACGACGCCGCGTTTGTGGTCGTCGACGGAACCCTTTACGCCCTCGAGGTCGACGACGGCTCGATTCGGTGGGAACGGGAGTCGATCACGCTCGAGTCGCCCGTCGGCCCGGAGGGGTCGTTCGAGTTCTCGAGGGCCCCCGCTGCGGCGAACGGCGTCGTCTACGCTGCGACCCATCGGACCGTGCTCGCGCTGGAGCCCGAAACCGGGGACGAAGTGTGGCGAAACGAGGAGGTCTACCAGGACGTCGAGAGCCCAATCCACGCGAACGCGAGCGCGGTCGTCGTCGACTGGTGGTCCGATATCGACCAGGGCGTGCACGATGTGAAGACGGGCGAGGTGAAGGGCGTCATCACGTCGGAGACGGACCACGAGATCACGCTCGGCGAGGACGTGTACATCACCGGCGACTCCTTCAACCTCTATGGCGGCTCCGTCGAGGCGTGTGAGCGCGAGTGGGAAGTCCCCTGTGCGTACAACATCGGACAGGCCGTTATCTGCGGCGAGACCATCTACGTCTACTTCGGACAGGCCAGGGGGGACCGAGGCGACTACGACCAGGAACTCGTCGCCCTGGACAAGAACGACGGAACCGAGAAGTGGGCAATTTCGAAAAACGATGCCCCGGTCGGGTACGTTCGGGCGATCAGCGGCAACACGCTGTACGTCGACCACGACGGGGAACTGGTCGCGTTCAGAGAGGGTGCGTCCGACGACGGTTGCTGAGACCTCGAGAATCCGTTTTCCACCTCCAGAGCCGGCTCGTCAGCAATTTCATCGATCCTGACCCCGATCCCGACTTGTCAACGAATCCTTCGACCCCGATTCCGACTTCACTCTCTCCTCGAGCGAACCGCCGACGTATATCTGTCTGGCGCTCCTGTCTCAAGACGATGCCGGAGAGTCCGTTCGACGTCGAGATTCGCATTGGAGAGATCGTTCGCGCGGAGTCGTTTCCCGAGGCGCGAAAGCCGCACATGACGAAATTGTGGATCGACCTCGGTTCCGATTCCGATTCCGATTCCGACACCAGTGACGACCTCGTTCGCTCGGCCGGCCAGCACGACTACCACTACGATCCCGAGGAACTGATCGGTCGCCGGGTTCTTTGTGCGACGAACCTCGGAAGCGTTCGCATCGCCGGGTTCAAATCTGAGGTCCTCACCGTGGGCGTTCCGAGCGATGAGGGCTACCCGGTGCTCGTGACTCCCGACTCCGAAGTCGACGCGGACGTGCCAGTTGGCGGCATCCTCTACTGACGCTCGAGCCCATCGGTCGAACGGGGGGCGTACGAACGGGAAGCGGGAAGTGAGAACGGGGAGCCGCCTGGCACAGCATTATGGTTCGGGGCGTGATAGCTCGGAACATGGACGCCGCACGACTCCACGAGTACACGGACGACATGGCGGACGCGCTCTCGATCGACGAGATCGACGCGCCCACGGCAGACGGGCCGCACGACGTCATCATCGAGGTGACGGGTGCCGGCTGGTGCCAGACGGACAACCACATCGTCGAGGGCATGTGGACCGACTACGTCGAGCAGACGTTGCCGATGACCCTCGGCCACGAGAACGCCGGAATCGTGTCCGAAATCGGCGATGAGGTCCAGGTCGTCGAGGAAGGAGACCCGGTCATCTGCCACCCTGTCCAGACCTGTGGCACCTGTCGCCCGTGTCGCCTCGGCGAGGACATGTACTGCGAGAACTCGGCCTTCAACGGGCTCACGACCGACGGGGGCTTCGCGGAGTACCTCGAGACGTCCGACCGCGCCGTCATCCCGCTCCCGGCTGGCGTCGACCCCGCGGAGATCGCGCCGCACGCCGACGCGGGCATCACGGCCTACCACGCCGCGAAGAAGGCCGCCGACGAACTCGTCCCCGGCGACACCGCCGTCGTCATCGGGATCGGCGGGCTTGGCCACATCGGCGTCCAGTGCCTGCAAGCGATGTCAGCCGCGACCGTCGTCGCCGTGGACGTGAAGGAGGAGGCGCTCGAGCTGGCCCGCGACCTCGGCGTCGACGAGACGATCGACTCGAGCGAGGCGGACGTCACTGACGTCGTCGCCTCGATCACCGACGAGGTCGGCGCACGGCAGGTCCTCGACTTCGTCGGTCGCGACGACACGACGGCCCTGGCCCCCGACATCACGGCTGCCGGCGGAGACCACCACATTGTCGGCTACGGCGGTCACGTCCACGAACCCGCCCAGGCGCTGGTCAACGGCGAGTTCTCCTTCCGGGGCAACCTCGTCGGGACCTACCCCGAACTCCAGGAACTCGTCGCGCTCGTCGACCGCGGCGACGTGTCGCTTCACACCGAACACTACGATCTCGAGGAGATCAACACGGTCGCCGAACGCCTCGAGCACGGCGAAATCGAGGGTCGGGCGGTGATCTCGCCGTGATCGCTCGCGCGGTGGCGACTCGTTCTCTCGCCCTCGAGCGCGCGGCTGTACATTCGGACCGAGGAGGGAAACCCTGATACTGCTATCGCCTAATCGTCACGCATGGGAACCGAGTGGACCGACCGGATCGTCAGCGAGCGCATGACCGTCGACCGGGAGTTCTCGACGCGGGTCCAGAGCTCGCGCTTTTCGAGCCAGGAGTGGAGCCTGATCATGACCGCGACCGAGTTCGAGATCGAGAACCCCGAAGATCCCGAAACCGCGCGGATGGTCGCCAACACCGACAAGATCGACCAGATCCTGCCGGAACTCGAGAACGTCCGCTCCCAGGTCGGCGCGATGGGCGGCGCCCCGGGGGGTAGCAACGACTCCGGCGGCGGGGTCATCGATTCGATCAAGGGTGCGCTCGGGATAGGCGGCGGTGGCTCTCACGACGCCGAGCGCGAGGCCGCCGAGGCGCTCACCCAGGAGTACGCCGAGGAACTGCAGTCCCGCCTCGAGGAGAACGGTCGCTGGGAAGGGATCTGTGCGACTGCGGCGGAGTGACGCCGCTCGAGTGCTTCGCTTCAGCTCGCGCGTCGCTCCGTCGCCTGGTGTGCACGACGCTCCGTCGCCTCAATCGCCCGCGTGAAACAGTGTCCGCTCGCTCGACTCGTAGATGTTGATCAGTTCGATTATCAGTTCGTCGTAGGACTCGTCTTCGATCCGCAGGGCGTCCAGTCGCTCGATCGTCTCCTCGTCGAGTTCGACCTGGGGCATGGTCGACGGTTAGACGCCGACGGCAATAAAGGCACAGTACCTTTAAGGTTGCCCGCCAAGGGCCAGTCGATGACAGACGACATCGAGACGACCACGTTTTCGATCGAAGCCGACGACGACGCCGACGAGGTCACGCTCCCGACCGGCCTGGTCGACCTCCTCGCGGAGGAGGGCCAGGGCGAGGCCGAGACCGTCGCGGACATCACCCTGCTCTCCTTTGCGAGCCGCGCCCACCACCTCGTCCACCACGGCGAGGATCCGGGCGAGGACCTCGAGGCCCAGGAGGAACGCGTCATGGACCTCTTCGAAGAGCGCTTCGGCGTCTCGTTCGCGGAAGCGACGGGCCACCACCACTGAGCGTCGACGCTCGAGTCGGTTTCCGCACCACTCGACGGGTTCGCGTTACCCCGCCGACTCGAGCAGTTCTCGCGTTTTCGTCGCCGACTCGAGCGACGTCACCATCGGGCTGCGACTATCGGTCGTTGGCCGGTGGTTGCCGTTCGCCGGTGACGGTCGCACGCTGGTGGCCGCTCGGAGTCAATGCGAGCGAGTACCACGGACTACACTCTCGCGCTCGCCCGTAAACCCAAGAGTTAAATCTGGTTTACGAGTGGGTCGAAGTATGGCTACGTCCACCGAAAACGTCGACCTCGTCGACGGCGACGTCGTGCGCTCGCTCGCTCGAGCCGCCCTGCTGGCGGCGTTGATCGGCGCGAGCGCGTATGTATCGATCCCGCTGCCGGTCTCGCCCGTTCCCTTCACGCTTCAGGTATTGTTCGTCTTCCTCGCGGGGCTGGTACTCGGACCCGTGTGGGGAGCCGTCTCCATGCTCCTGTATCTCGCCGCCGGAGCGGTCGGCGTTCCCGTCTTTGCCGGGGGCGTGGGCGGCGTCGGCCACCTGTTCGGGAACACCGGGGGCTACCTTTGGTCGTACCCCATCGCGGCGTTCGTGATCGGCCTCGTCGTCCACCGCCGCTGGCGACCTCGAGACCCTGCGGCGGTTCAAAAGACGACACTCGCCGCCGCGCTGCTGGTCGGCCTCGCCACCATCTACGGCCTCGGCGTTCCGTGGCTCGCCTGGGTTCAGGATCTCTCGCTCGCCGAAGCGGCCATCCTCGGCATGGCGTACTACGTCCCTCTCGACCTCGTGAAACTCGTTGCCGCGATCGCCATCGCTCGGAGCGACCGGCTCCCCGTCACCTGATCGGCGATGATCGAATTTCGAGCCGTCAGCTACGAAATCGAGGACGTCTCCGTTCTCGAGTCCATCTCCTGCTTGTTCGCGGACGACGAGTTCGTCGTCCTCGCGGGCGCGAACGGGAGCGGGAAGACGACGCTCCTGCGTCACTGCAACGGCCTGCTGACGCCGACGGCGGGATCGGTTCTCGTCGACGGCACGCCGGTCGCCGACGACCTCGTGGCGGCTCGGACGGCGGTCGGAATGGTCTTCCAGCACCCGCGAGACCAGTTTGTCGCCGCCACGGTCGGGGCGGACATCGCGTTCGGGCCCGAGAACCTCGGCCTCGAGCGGGCCGAAATCGATCGCCGCGTCGCGGACGCGCTCGCGGCCGTCCGCCTCGAGGGTCGCGAAACCGACCGAATCGACACCCTCTCCGGGGGCGAACAGTCACGGGTTGCCATCGCCGGCGCGCTCGCGATGGAGCCAACTCACCTCGTCCTCGACGAACCGTTCACCGGCCTCGACGAGCCCGCCCGAACGGCCGTCCTCGAGCGCCTGGCTGGCCTCTCCCGACAGGGAACTGGGATTGTCCTCGCGACTCACGACCTGCGGGACGTGCTCGCGTTGGCCGACCGGGTCGTCGTCGTGGACGACGGCCGCGTCGGGTTCGACGGAACCCCGGAGGCGGCCCGCGAGTCGCTCGAGGACTTCGACGTACACGTCCCCGAGCCGACGCGACGTGCCAGCGGCTGAATCCGTGTCCTTACTCACCTACGAACCCGACGAGACGCTCGCCCACCGCCTTGACCCCCGGTCGAAACTCGCCGTCCAGATCGGGTTCTCGGTCGCGGCGCTCGCTCACCCCGAACCGGGGCCACTCGCGGTGTTCACCATGCTCGCGCTGGGATTCCTGTGGTCGGCGGGCGTCTCCCCGCTGGGAGCGCTCGTGGCCTACCGGTTCGTGCTCCCGGTCTTGCTTGTGGCACCGGTCGTCGCCGCGCTCTCGCTCGGTCCGCCGTGGTTCGACCCCATCGCCGCCGTCGACCCGGCGCTCGCGAGCTACCGTGTCCTGCTGATCGTCCTCGTCAGCGCCGCGTACGTTCGGTCGACGCCCGTGCGCGCCTCACGGGCGGCGATCCAGCGAACGATTCCCGGGAAACCCGGTCAGGTGCTGGGGATGGGCGTCGCGCTCGTCTTTCGGTTTCTCCCCATACTCCTGGCCGATCTACGGACGATCCGGGACGCCGCCGCGGCACGACTGGGGACCGAACGCGGCTTGCTCGAGCGGGTGACCCACCTCGCGACGACGGCGCTCGAGCGCGCGTTTCTTCGGGCCGATCGACTGGCGATCGCGATGCAGGCGCGGTGTTTCGCCTGGAACCCGACGCTCCCGACCCTTCGGTTCGCGCTAATAGACGCACCCGTGCTCGTGCTGGCGCTCCTGCTAACGGCGTCCGCGGTGATCTAGGCCTCGAGGTCCTCAAGGTCCTCGAGAACGTGTTCCCGCTCGCCGACGAGCGCCGACTCGAGGACGCGCCGCACCCGTTCGGAGGAGACGGCCGTGGCATCGGCAACGTCGCCTACCGATTTCGGATCGAACGGCACCTCGAGGGCCGCGTAGACGGCCTCGAGGACGCCCCGGAGTTCGTCGGTCGCCTCGACGAGTAGGATGCCCGAAACGAGGGCGGCGTCGCTCGTCACTCGCTGGGCGATGCCAACGACCTTTCGGAGCGATCCGCCTACCTCGAGCGAGAGGGAGTGGGCCCCCGGGCAGAAGGAGTCGTCGGGCTCGCCGCGAACCGGTTCGACGCCGAGGTCTGTGAGGGCCGATTCGACGTCGGCCGTGAGCCGTTCGTAGCGCTCGTCGGTCCCTCGTCGAAAGTCCGCGACGGGTTCGGTGCGGGCGAACGCCAGCACCTGGGCGCCGTCGTAGGCCACCACTCGGCCCCCGACGCTGCGCTCGACCGGTGGGAACCCACGCCCATCGGCGGCCTCGCGAGCCCGTTCGTACCCCTCGCGGCGGGCGTCACGGCGGCCGAAGACGACCTGTTTGTGGGGCGTCCAGACGCGAACCGCCTGCTGGCCCTCGGCAGCAACCTCGAGGAGGCGTTCGCTCGCCGCCCGGTCGGCGTCGATCGTCGGCTTCCGGCCCCTGAGGACACGAACCGGCGGAGTCGCTGGCATACCCGGAGCGTGGAGTCGAACTATCTAAATTCCCGCGACTCCGATTTGCGGTCGATGGACGCGCCGGGATCGGTCGCGCTGGGCCCGTCGGTGCTCGAGCGCTACGCTCGCTTCTCGTTATACAATTCGCCGTACCCCGCCCACGACCGGGGCTGTGCGATCGACCTCTATCCCGGGACGCTCCGGGATGGCCGGACGACCGCGGCGCCGAGCCCCGTCTCCGGGACCGTGCTCGAGACGCGAACCGTCCGAGCGCCGCCGAAACCGTACGCACCCGATCACGACCACCTGATCCTCCTCGATTGCGACGGGCCGTTCGCTGGATTGATCGCCCGAATCCTCCACGTCGACCCCGCCGTCGAGGCGGGCGAGACGGTCGAAGTGGGGCAATCGCTCGGCCGCCTCGTCCGAGCCGGCTTCTTCGCCCCCTGGGTCGACAACCACCTCCACGTCGGATTTCGCCGACCCGACCAGAACTGCCACCGGGCGTCGGGGTCGCTTCCGCTGGCGCTCGGCCTGGAAGTTCGGCCGCTCGCGTGGGACGGCGCCGGTACGGTGGTCGATGTCGGCGAGACGTACGCGGTGCTCGACGCCCCGGCGCACCCGTCTCCTAGAGCGGAGTTCGTCGGGATCGCGGCGGACGATGGCGGCGTCCTCGATGGTGGGATGCCCCACTACGAGGGCGGAGGCGTCCTCGGGGACGTCTCGAGTACCGAAGTTCGCCTCGGTGGAACCCGACTCGGCACGCTCGCGGATGGCGGTCGAACTATCGACTGGGATCGCCTCGCGGTGACCGTCGACGGCACGCCGATCACCGGACTCTCGTTCTTCTGTGCCCGCGACGCCGACTTCGGCGCGAAGCTCATCTGCCCGGATCACGACGTCGCTGTGGGATCCCGGGTCGCAGTCGAGATCCGAAACGGTGGTTTCGGCGCCAACAGAAAGGGTTAGGTCCTTCGAGATACTCGTGGCCGGTAATGGCTGCACTGAATACGGAAGTCGTCCTCGAAATGGCGACGCTGCTACTTTACTCACTGATCGCGGCCGCCCTGACGGTGGCCGGAGCCGCTGCGGAGTTACTGAGCGTCCAGAACTTCGGCGGCGGCGAGCTGTCCGTGGCCGTCTGGGCGGGAGTGCTCGGGTTCGTCCTGCTGTACGCCGGCCTCTACGGCATCGGCTACCAGAAACTGCTGGCTCGAGTGATCTGAGGCGCCGCTTGGTTCTCGGGTCGATCGTCGACTGATCAGCGACGGGGTTCTCGTCAGAGTTGAGCCTCCCTCGATCCGTCACCAATCCGCCGTCAATTCATCGCTGATCGACCCATCCCGCCCCGAAGATCATATCGATCCCAGCAGCGCCGCTACCGGCGCAAAATCAGCTTCAACACGTCCTCGTCCTCGAGGACGTGTTGGTCGCCCACCTGCTGTTTGTCGTGGGTCGCGCTGGGCCCCGACACCCGCGCGAATCGGAATCGCTCCTCGAACTCGCCGCCAAGCTTGTCGACGGCGTCCTCGATAGTCGACCCCGCCGAGATGACGAGCGGTTCCTCGTAGTCGACCCCCCGTCCCGGTTTGTCCATGTAGACCCGGATCAGGTCGAGGTTGTCCCACATCCGATCCTTGAGCGCCTCGAGGCCCTTCTCCTCCGCGGCGCTGATGAACGTGACCTCCTCGGGGTCGAGGCCGCGGTCGCGGAGTTGCTCGTCGACGGTTTCCTTGTACTCCGGGGTGATCAGGTCGACCTTGTTGACGCAGGTGATCGACGGGATGTACTCCCGATTTTCCATCAGGCCGTCGATCAGGCGGTCGATGTCGACCTTCTCGCCGAGGTTGAGGTCGGCGTTGACGTAGCCCTGGTCGCGCAGGACCTCCTTGATCGTGGCCTCGTCCAGGTCCTGGTCGGCACTCGAGGTGATCTTGATGCCATCTTTGATCTTCGGCCGGACGGTCACCCGGGGCGGTTGCTTGTCGACCCGAATGTTGATATTGTACAACTCCTCCTGGAGGCGGTCGTACTGCTCGATCTCGAACACCGAGAGGACGAAGAGGATGAGGTCGGCGTTCCGGACGACCGAGAGCACCTGCTTGCCGTCGCCCTTCCCGGTCGCCGCGCCCTCGATCAGTCCGGGTACGTCGAGGAGCTGGATGTTGGCGCCGCGGTGTTTGCACATCCCGGGATTGACGTCGAGGGTGGTGAACTCGTACTCGCCGGTCTCGCTCTCGGCGTTGGTCAGCGAGTTCAACAGTGAGGACTTGCCGACGCTCGGAAACCCGACGAGGCCGACCGTCGCGTCGCCGGTCTTCTCGACGGAGTAGCCCGTACCGCCGCCCGCCGAGGACTGGTTCTGGAGCTTCTCTTTCTTCTCGGCGAGCTTCGATTTCAGCCGACCGATGTGCGCCTCGGTCGACTTGTTGTAGGGCGTGTTGGCGATTTCCTCCTCGATTGCCTGGATGTCCTCCTCGAGCCCCATTCTATCTAGCCTCATCCACGCGTCGCGAAAAACCCTTTCGACCTCGTGCAGGCGTCGCGGTGCGGTCGCGGCCGCGGACGGACGAATCGGGAAACCGGGATCCATCCTGATCACCCTTCCATTCGAAACCGACGGACACTTCGACACACATAAACGACCGGCAACGCATCGTTTAGCCGAACGAATGCCAGATCCGTCGAGTCTGCGCGATAGCACGCAAATCGTCCTCCCGCAGGAGGCCCTGGCGGGCCTCGAGGCGCAACTCGACGAGGAGTTCACGATAACGATTTTCCCCGAAGGGGATCGGTACTGCCGGATCATCGGCAGTCCGGTCGAGATCAAGGAAGCGAGTCAGTTTTTGGTACGCCAGGGCGTCAGTTTACCTTGACCATCTGACCGCGGTCACGATCATGATCACGACTACGATCATCGCTCCGGGTGCGTCGGCCCGTCGAACCCCCCTCTGATCAGCGGTTTTGCGACGTGGCGTCGCGCACACGGGGGCACCTCGTACCACCCGACCTCGGGGCCGCGCTCGAGGGATCGGTCGACCTTCGTCGCGGTCGTCGTCCCACACTTCCGACACCGGTAGCCCTGGCCCCGACCGGCGCTCTTCATCCGTCGGTCGCAGGACTCGCAGGTCGGCGTCACGCGCTCGGTTTCGACGAGATCGCGAACCGCGAACTTCTCGAGCTTCAGGGTACCGCGAGCGACCTCTCCGCAGACGGTGAGCCGGTCGCCGACCCGAAGGGCGCGAACCCGGTCGCGAAAGCGTTTGGTGGGTTCGAATGCCGCGCAGGTGAGCGTCCCGGTCGCCTCCGCGCTCGAGGCGTCCGTGTTGTCACTTGCATTCGAGGCGTCCGCGTTGCCACTTGCACTCGAGGCGTCCGCGGACGCCCCGTCGGCTGGGTCGGCTAACTCGAAGAAGACGTGCCCGCCTCGTCGTGTTTCGGGCTCGCCGGTAACCCAGCCCTCGAGGCGGTACGCCCGCCCGTCTCGGACCGCCGAAAGCGACTCGAGGGTCGACCCGTCCCGGAGGTGGACGTCGGTTCCCTGGTTGGTCACGAATCGCTGGGTTCGGGCGACCGGTTCGCTCCTGATCGCGTCGGACACAGTTCGGACGGCTTCCGGGTCGTCTCCGCGGATCCCGTGCAGGATCGGTCCCGGCGTGTGCGGGACACAGACCGTCTCGCCTTCGATCCGGTCGACGGTGTCCCACACGGTCGGATAGCCCGCCTCGGCGGCTGCGAAGACGCTCTCCTCGTCGATCGTTCGCGGCGTTCCCCACCGTTCCGGGTCGCGGTAGGAGATGTACTCGTGGGTCCAGTCTCGCTCCTCCAGGGCGCGCCAGGCGCCAATAGCGGCCAGTGCGCCGATCTGTCCGCGGCCATTTCCCGCCCCCCACCGACGGTAGCCGCAGTCGTCGGCGAGCGTCGTAGCTTCGTCGATCGACAGGTGGTCGCGGATCGCCGACAGCGCGAACGCGCTCACGTCGTCGGGAACCTCGTTGGGCGCTTGGTCGGCGACGACCAGTCCCGGATTCGTCCGGTCGTCGGCCGTCTCCGCGAGGTCCTCGAGCGTCGCCCGGGCGATTTCGAGGGCCGTCTCTGGATCGCACTCGTGGTCACCGAGGTGGACCGCGAGGGCAGCGTTCCCGCGAGTCTTGTGTTCGACGGCGGGGTTGAGTCGGACGAGGAGCAGGCGCTCGACGGTCGCGCCCGTCCGTTCGGACAGGCGGCTGGCCACTTCAGTCGCGACGTAGGTCGTACACATCCCGCGCTCGCGGGAGTCCGTATCGTCGAGGCCGACGACGGTCATCGCTGCTCGTTGGACCGCGAGTCGTTAACCGGTTTCGCCTCGCGGTTTCCACGAGTACACTGACTCCGATCGATCGTGTCAGTTCGTCCAGTTATAAAACCGGGTGCTCGAATCTCGAGGGATGGCGACGATCCGGCCGAAACCCAAAAAGACCGGACGGAACGGCGCCATCGGGGAAACGCTCATATACCAGGAGTGACTTACCTTTCCCTATGTCCCGATCCGCACTGGTCGGCAACGTCACCGCGATGCTCGAGGACGCGGGCTTTACGGTGAGCGACCGGTGTGCAATTCGCCCGAAGAGCTTCGACATCGCGGCCCGCCGCGGCGAGGACCTGATCCTCGTGAAGATCCTCGGCAACGTCGACGCCTTCAACCAGGCGACCGGCCACGAGATGCGCCGACTCGGCACCTACCTCGAGGCGACGCCGCTGGTCATCGGCCTGCGCAGTCGCGACGAGGACCTGAAACCCGACGTGGTCTACTTCCGCCACGGCGTCCCGGTGTTCAGCCCCGACACGGCCTACAACCTGTTCGTCGAGGGCGTCCCGCCGCTGATCTACGCGGCCCCCGGCGGGCTCTACGTCAACATCGACGGCGATCTGCTGGCCGACGAGCGCGAATCTCGCGAGTGGAGCCTGGGCCGGCTGGCGAACGAACTCGGCGTCTCCCGCCGGACGGTCTCGAAGTACGAGGACGGCATGAACGCCTCCATCGAGGTCGCGATGGCGCTCGAGGACCTCTTCGACGCGCCCCTGACCAGTCCGGTCGACGTCCTCGAGGGCACGGAGGACGTTCGCGAGCGCGAGGCGACGCCCGAAGAGCCGGACGCCGACCCCGACGACGAGGAGGTCGTCGCGGTCCTCACGCGGGCGGGCTACCGGGTCCACCCGACGCTGCGCTCGCCGTTCAAGGCCGTCAGCCAGGACGAGGCCGACGACGAGGACGTCGTCCTCACCGGCCACTCCCAGTTCACCAAGGCGGCGGAGAAACGCGCGAGGATCATGAGTTCCATCGGCCAGGTCACTCACACCCAGTCGGTCTACGTCGTCGACCGCGCGAAGCAGGAGAACGTCGACGGGACGGCGCTGGTCGAGCGCGAGGAACTCGAGGGCCTGGACGACGCCGCGGAACTCCGGAAGGTGATTCGCGAGCGGGCGAAGCGAGAAGAAGCGGCCTGACTCCGAATCTGGACTCGGATTCGGACTCGAACTCGAGGCCCCCGTATTTCTGACGGCAACGCTACTCGAGCGTCGTCCAGGCGGTCGATTTTCGCCCGAACCCACGAACGCGACACTCCCAGTCGCTGGCGTCTGTTTCCCGGAGCTCGATGACCCCGTCGAACTGCCCCCGGACCGTGTTGATGACCTGTGCGTCGTGTGTGTCGTCGTTGAGCGTGTAGATCCCGAGGCCGTTCGTATCGTTCACCCGGTTGGCGAAGACGTACAGGAATTTGAACACGGTGTTGCTGTCGAGGTGCTGGAGGAGGGACGAAACGGAGATGAGGCCGTACCTGATGTCCGAAACACCTCGTTTGTGAAACTGGTTGAACAGTTTTGCCGTTCCGATGCTGATCCCGGTCAGGTCGGCCGGCGAGGAGACCGATTCCGTCATCTCTTCGATCATCGAGCACGTGTTACGCCCGCCGCAGTTGAGGACGCCAATCTGCTTCCGATCCAGCGACGAAACGTGTCGCTCGAGGTCGCTGAACAGCCGTTCTGCGTTGCCCGTGGTGATGCACAGAATGCCGTCACCCGATTCGTAGCCGATTGCGAGCAAGCGAAGTGCTATTTCGCGCTTTCCGCTCATCGACGGCCCGACGACTGCGACGTTCGTCCCCGGCTCGAGCTCCTCGAGTAACCCGTCGGGGAGTACTCCCGCGACGTCGTACCCGTCGGTCATCGTTCCTCCTCGGCGTCGGTGACCCGGTCGAATGCGGCCGAACCGTCCTGGTCGTCTCCGTCAGCGTCGTCGGCCAGTTCACGGATCGCACTGACGAAGTCGATATCGGAGGCCATGTCCCCGAGCCCGTCGTCTATCTCGGCTTGTTTCGCGTCGATGCGGTCGAGAAGGTCCCGGTACTCGTCGCTCGCTTCCAGCTCGGCGAGCGTTTTTTCAGACTCGAGGGCGCCTTTCCGGGCCAGCAGCGAGTGATACTCCTGTAACGCTCCATCGAGGGTTGCCCGCTCGAGCAGCTGATCGATCGTTCCGATCAGGTCCGCTCGCTCTGGCGGTTTGGTGATGTACGCGTCGAACCCCATCTCGACGACGTCGAAGTCGGGTTCGACCGCCGTCACCATCGCGACGCGACAGTCGATCCCGCGTTCGCGGATCTCGCGCAGGACCTGCTCGCCGGATAGTTTCGGCATCATCCGGTCCAGGAGAACCACGTCCACCGTGTCGTCGATGACGTCGAGCGCATGCTCGCCATCGTGTGCGCGCCTGATCTCGTACCGACCCGCGAGCCAGAGCTCGTAACTCTCCGCCACGTCCGGTTCGTCTTCGACGATGAGGACGACCGGAGCGTCTGCGCCCGTCATTTCCTTGCCCCCGGTACGGAGAGCACACGTATCACGTTTTTGCCCCTTCGTTCGCTTTCGGGAGTTCGAGAACGAAGCAGGCGCCGCCGGAGTCGCTGTCCGTCACCCAGACCTCGCCGCCGTACTTCTCGACCATGACGTCGACGAAGAACAGCCCGAAGCCTGACCCGGTCTCTTTGACGTGGGAGGTCGCACCGCGACGAAACACGCCCTCTTTGCGCTCGTCGGCGATGCCAACCCCGTTGTCGGCGATTCGAATCGTGACGCCGTCGGCGTCGTCGGTTTCGACCGTCACTTCGACCCGGAGGCCGTCCGTGTCGTTGTGTTCGATGCTGTTCGACAGGAGGTTGGCGAGGACGTCGGACAACAACTCGTCGGCACGAACGGACACGCTCGAGTCGAAATCGCTGACGAAGGTGACCTTGGGGTGCGCATTTTGCAGTTCGTCTAGCTTCCGCCGGAGGATCGCGGCCGCATCGATCGGCACGACCCGGCTCTCCTCGTCCGGCGTCGTGAGCGCCTCGATGACGCGCTGAACGCGCTTCGTGACCGCCGTCGTGGCGTCACACCAGTCGACGATCGTCCGTGCATACCGCCCGTGCTCGCCCTCGAGTTGGTCGGCCAGGAGTTCGCCGCGCGTCTTGATGATGGTCATCCCGTTCAACACGTCGTGGCGGAGGATGGAGTTGAAGAACTCCATCTGCTCGCGCTGGCGTTCCAGTTCGGTGATGTCCATCGAGATGCCGATGAGCTCGATTACGTCACCGTCCTCGGCGATCGGTCTGAACTGGCTCTGGAAGTAGTGGTTTTCGACTTCGAACGTGAGAGACACCTCTTCGCCCTCGAGCGTCCGTTCGACCGCCTCGAGGATCTCCGGGTTGTCCGCGTACACGTCGAACACGGATTCGTCGACGACGGCACCGGGCTCGAGACCCAACATCGTCAGTCCTTTGCCGCGAGATTCCTGGAAAACTCCCTCGCTGTCGATCCGGTAGAAAATGAGTGGCATGGAGTCCAGCACCATCCCAAACTTCTCCTTCTGGTCGGTGATGTCGGCCGAGATGACCGCGACCCCGTCCTCGTAGGGATACGCTTGCGCCTCGATCCAGTACTCGTAATCTTCGACGTAGAATTCACAGGACGTTACCTCCTGGCGCTCCTTCGCTTCCTGGAAGGTCTCCTCCAGGATCGATCCTCGCGCGCCGGGAATCACCTCCCAGACCGACGTTCCGATCAGTTCGTCGACAGTCGTTTCGAGTCGGTCGGCCAGCACCTCGTTGCAGTACGTCAGCGTCCAGTCGCGATCGAACGTGTAGTAGGCCTCCGGAAGACGGTTGACGAGTTGCCTGTACTGCAGGTCCTGTCGGTGGAGTCGTCGCTCCTGTTCCTTGCGCTTCGTGATGTCGGTGACGATTCCCACCATTCGACCGTTGCTCTCCTCGAACCCGTACGTTTCAGCCCGTGCGTACCCCCAGCGCTGCTCGCCGTCGTCACGAAGAATTCGGTATTCGTGCTGGAACACGTCGTCCTGCTCGATGGCCGTCTCGATGGCCGACTTGACGGCGGGGCGGTCGTCAGGATGGACGCGCTTGGCGAACGCCTCGAAGGTTCCCTCGAACGAGCCGGGTTCGAGTCCGAACAGTCGTTCCATCGATTCAGTCCAGGTCACCTCGTCGGTCTCCATATCCCACTCCCAGACGCCCGTGTTCGTTCCGGCCAGGGCGATGTTGAGCCGCTGAACCGTCGTATCGAGCGATCGAGATCGCGTTTCCTCGGACCCGCGTTCGCGGATGGTTGACAGCCACCGACTGCCGTCGTCGACGTCGAGGAGCGTGAGCGTCAGTTCGACGCGGCGCTCGGTTCCTTCGGCGGTCTCGAGGACGTACTCGAACTGGTGAGATTCGTCCGTTCGGGGTGTCTCGAGGGTCATCGACAGGGTGTTCCCGTCCGAGGGGCCCCCGTCACTGATCACCTCGACGAATGACGCGCCCTCGAGTTCGGCCGGTTCGTACCCGATCACGTCGGCGTACGCCCGATTGACGTCCTCGAATCGTTCGGTCTCGGGATCCACGATCGCGACGCCCTCGGTGAGTTCCTCGAAAACTCGCGTATAGAGAGAGGATTTAGACATTGAAGTAGCGGCATTTCGTACCGTCTCACCATATATCTGAATAAAACTATCTTGACATGCCTGGTGTGATGATGCTTCTCCGTTCGCTTCCGGATCGGTTCTTCCGCCACGAGATGAATGACGCCGACTGCCGTCGTCGAACCGTCGGCCTACGCCCCGGCGCCGTAGGTCTCTTCGAGATACGCGACGATGTCGCTACTTTCGGCCATTCCCTCGACGCCGTGGGCCTCGTCGACGATGACCGGAACGCCGGTCTGGCCGCTGACGGCCTCGACCTCGGTGCGCTCGTTGCGAGCCGCCGGGACCTGGACGGTGTCGTACTCGAGGTCGAGGTCCTCGAGTTTGGTTCGGACTTTCGCACAGAACGGACAGCCGGGTAGTTCGTAGAAGGTGATGTCTGCCATGAACTTGATTCGGGGTTCGAGCGGCAAGAATGGAGTGGTTACGCGAGGGTAACGGGGCGCTCGTCAGCCCAGCATCCCGCTCGTGTAGACGTAGAAGTAGCCCACGAGCGCCAGCGCCATCAGCCACTGGCCGAGACGCACGTCCTCGAATTCGCCGGTGGCGGCCTTGATGATCGGATACACGATGATCCCGGCAGCGAGGCCGTTCGCGATGGAGTACGTGAGCGGCATGATCGTGATCGTCAGCCCGGCCGAAACCGCCCAGGCCGGGTCCTGCCACTCGACGTCGAGGACTCCCTCGAGCATGATGATGCCGACGACCACCAGGGCGATGAACGACGCGTAGGCTGGAATCAGCGCGATGAGCGGGATCAACACCAGCGTGGCGAGAAAGAGGAGGCCGACGACGAACGCGGTCATGCCGGTGCGGCCGCCCTCCTCGACACCCGTCGAGGACTCGATGAACGTCGTCACGGTCGAGGTGCCGACCATCGCCCCGACGGTGGTGCCGATCGCGTCGGCCATCAGCGGCTGGTCCATGTCCGGGAGGTCCCCGTCCTCGTCGAGGAAGCCGCCGAACTGCGAGACCCCGATGAGCGTCCCGGCGGTGTCGAAGAAGTCGACGAAGAAGAACGTGAAGACGACCAGCGTGAACGTCAGCGGGTCGACGTCCTGCAGGCCGTCGACGAACGCGAAGAGCAGGGGCGAGATGTCGTACTGCGGGGAGGTGACGACGGCGAACGTGAGGCCGCCATCTTCACCGACGAGCGCCTCTGGCAGGACTGTCGTGCCGGCGAGTCCGGTCAGGTAGACGACCCAGCCGAGCCCAGTCGTGGCGACGATACCGACGATGATCGACCCCTTGGTACCGCGCGCCCAGAGCACGAACGTGAGCAACAGACCGAACAGCCCGAGTAGTGCCGCAGGATTCGTCGCGAGGCCGCCGAGGGCCACCGCCGTCTCGGGGTCGGCGACGACGATCGACATCTCCTGCAGGCCGATGAACAACAGAAAGATACCGATACCGGCCCCGACCGCGAATTTCACGGGTTCCGGAAACAGTCGGATAACGTACTCTCGAGCGCCGATCGCTGTGATCACAATAAAGATGATCCCCTCAACGAACACCGCCGCGAGCGCCGTCTCCCAGGGAATTCCCATGCCGAGGACGACGGTGTACGCGAAGAAGGCGTTCAGTCCCATCCCGGGCGCGAGGCCGAACGGCCGGTTCGCGTAGAACGCCATCACGAAGATGGCGACCGCCGAGGCGACGATCGTCCCGATGGCGATCATCTGGACGGTTGCGATGTCTCCGTACCCTGGAATGTCGATCGCGTCGGCCAGAATGAACGGGTTGACGAGGATGATGTACGACATCGCGAGGAACGTCGTGATCCCCGCGACCGATTCGGTTCGCAGGTCCGTGTCGTGAGCCCGGAAGTCGAAGTACTCCGCGAGCGTGTCGGTTGCCCCCATGTTGGACGTTCGAGCATAGGTGAGGGGGATCGCTTAAACCTTCCCGTCTCGACGTGACCACCTATACGCATACTTGCATACTCGAGGCGGCTCACGGTCCATCTTTTCCGTCACCTGTCACTGGACTTCGAACTCGAGGGCACGTTCTATCTCTGTCCCGACACGTTCGCCCGACCGGACGCGGGCCGTGTCACGGACCAACATATTTCACCCCTGCCCGCGTACCGCTATCGCATGAAGTTCATCATCGTCGGGTACGGTCGCGTGGGCGCGCGAACGGCCCGTATTCTCGCTGAAGAGGGCCACGACGTCGTCATTCTGGACAACGACCAGAAACGCCTCGAGCGCGCCGACGGCGAGGGGTTCGACGGCGTGCAGGGGGACGGCGCCGACGAGGACGCGCTGCTCGAGGCAGGCATCGAGACGGCCGATGCCATCGGTGCGATGACGCCCGACCTGAACGTCAACTTCGCGGCGTGTATGGTCGGCAAACACTACGGCTGCCGGACCGTCTTGCGGATCGACGAGGACTACCGGGAGGACATCTACGAGAAGTACGCCGCGGACGTCGACGAGATCATCTACCCCGAGCGACTCGGTGCCGCGGGCGCGAAGACCGCGCTCCTCGGTGGGGACTTCAACGTCGTCGCCGATCTGGCCCAGAACCTGCAACTGACCGTTCTCGAGATCCGCGACGGGTCGCCGGCGGTCGGCAAGCGACTTAGCGAACTCGAGTTACCCGAGGGCTCTCGCATCTACGCCCACGGGCGGAAGACCGAGTCGCTGACGATTCCGCTCCCGGGGACGGCGCTGGCCGCCGGTGACGAGGTGGCGGTGATCACCGAGTCGGACGCCACCGAGCAGGTTCGGGCGACGTTGCTAGCTGAGACCTGAATCGACGTCGAAAGAGGGGGGTACGTGCAGGCACACACCGGGGAAGGATGGGAACTGATACCGTCAGGGTGGTGCGTGCCTCGAATATCGTTATTCACCGAACGGGCATAAAGCTGAGTCAGACGGCCGTGTGACGGCGGTCAGACGCGTTCGCTACTCACCCATCGACCCGAAACACGAGCACGTTCTGGTGGACCATCGACGGCACGAACGAGAACGGGTAGCCGTAGACGTGGAGGTCCTTCGACGGGTCGTACCAGATCAGGTTCGCCGCGAGCGTCATCGGCGCCGCGTCCTGGATCGCTCGAGCGAGGTCGGCCGCCAGGAACGCGTAGGACTGCTCGCGGTACATGTCGCCGATGAAGACGACGGCGTACCGGCCGGGTCTGACGACCCTCGCGAATCGAGCGAATCGGTCGCCCATCTCGGCGAGCCAGTCGGCTTTCGACTGGCCGCTCGAGTCGGCGTGCTGTGCGTCGTTCTCACCCTCTTCGTTGCTCCCACTCTCACGGCCACCGACATCGTCGTCGTCACCGTCGTCAGCATCGGCGTCGACGGCATCGCCGTCGTTGGTATCGAACGCCCCCAACTTACTCTCGCGAGTCGCCCGCCGATTTCGCGTCTGTTCGCGCTCGTCCATGTCCCAGTAGGGGACGTCGGTCAGGAGCAGGTCGACCGAGTTTTCGGGGAGGTTCTCGATCAGGTCCGCGCAGTCGCCCTCGCGGACGTCCTGGGCAGCCAGCGGCGACTCCCCGCGTTCCCGGCGTTCCTCGTTTTCCCGCTCGAGCGCCGTCTCGTAGACCTCGATCCAACGAGGGTTGCGCTCGAAGCCGATGGCTTCCCGCAGGCCGGTTCCCTCGTGTTCACAGAGGCTCGCTCCCAGCAGGGTGCCGCCGACGCCCGCGAACGGGTCGAGGACGGTCTCGCCGGCCTTGCTGAACCGACCGACGAGGTCCGCACAGAGTTGCGGGGGTTTCTGCCCCCCGTGTTCGCTCCGCAGGTCGTGCTGGAGGTCCGGCGGGTACGCCTCGGGAATCACCGACTTCGTGGCGAACTTCCACTCCCGACCGGTGAGGTCGTTGAGCCGGTTTCGCTCGTCGTAGATTCCCCGCCCTTCGAGGTAGGTCTGGTGATCGGCCAGCTCGTCGGTGTTGACCACGTCGCCGTTCTCGACGGGGAGGGACTCCTCGCGCGCCCGCTCGGCATCGAAGTCGCCGTCGTCGTCGGTGAACAGGCGGCTCTGGCGGTGTCCGTTCTCGCCGCCTGCGTCGCCGTCGTCGGCCATACCTCGAGTCCTCACCGGTCGGGCATAAGCGCTTTCGCTCGCGGATCGGTGTCGGACCAGTGCCGACGCCGACGCTTTTCCGATCGGCGGTGGAAGGTCACCCGTGTCCTTGCTCGGACCTGTGGCGTCAACCCTCGTCGGTCTGATCGCGCTCTGGCTGGGAGCGCGGTGGCTCGTCACCGCGGCTTCCCGACTCGCTCGAGCCGCGGGCATTCCGCCGCTGATCGTCGGTCTCACCGTCGTCGCCTTCGGGACGTCGGCACCCGAGATCGTGGTGGGCGTCGAGGCGGCCCTCGAGGGCCGCGGCGCCATCGCCGTCGGCAACGTGGTCGGATCGAACGCGTTCAACCTGGGCGCGATTCTGGGCGTACTGGCGATCATCAGTCCGTTTCGCGTCGCCGACACCCTCGTCCGGCGGGACGCCGTCGCGATGGCGGCGGCGACCGGGGTCGGGATCGCGGTTCTGGTCAATCTGCACGTCTCGCGCACGGAGGGCCTCTTTCTCCTCGCGTGTCTGGTCGCCTACCTGGCCTGGCTCGCCCGCTCGGCACGCGATTCCGACATCGACGGCGTCGAACCTGAACGCTCGGGAACGAACCGCCACCCTGGGGTCGACGCGCTCGTCCTCGTCGTCGGCTTGGTCCTGGTCGGTCTAGGCGGCCGGTTGCTCGTCCAGGGCGCGGTCGAACTCGCTCGCGCCGGAGGCGTCTCGGAGTGGCTCATCGGCGTGACGGTGGTCGCCGGGGGAACCTCCCTCCCTGAAGCGGCAGCGTCCGTCGTCGCAGCGCGGCGCGCCGAAGTCGGCATCGCGGCTGGGAACGTCGTCGGCTCGAACGTGTTCAACCTGCTGGGCGTGCTCGGCATCTCCGCGGTGGCCGCGCCGCTGGCCATCGACGCGAGCGTTCGTTCGGGGTTGTGGTGGCTCGCCGGGTTGACCGCTGTCTCGGCCGTCCTCCTGGCGACCGGCCGTCGGCTAACCCGTCTCGAGGGCGTCGCGCTTGCACTCTCGGTGGCGGGCTACTGGGTGCTGGCGGCGGGTTGAGAGGTCCCCGACTCGAGGCTCGGTGGCTCCTCGAGCCACTCGGCCGTCGTCGTCGCTCGAGGTGACATCGGTGTTAGCGAGGGCCTTTGTGCGGGCGGGCCCTCTATTCGACTATGAATATGCTCGTCGACGGCGAGTGGCGAACCGACGCGTCCGAGACCACCAACGAGGAGGGAGCCTTCGAGCGCCAGACGACGACCTTCCGCGACGAGGTCCGGGACGACCCGGACGCCCGCTTCCAGCCCGAATCCGGGCGCTATCACCTATACGTCTCCTACGCGTGCCCGTGGGCCCATCGAACGCTCCTGATGCGGTCGCTGAAGGGTCTCGAGGACGCCATCTCCGTCTCGGTCGTCGACCCCTATCGCGCCGAGGACGGCTGGCAGTTCACGCCCGAGAAGGACGGGTGCACCGTCGATCACGTCCACGGGGCGGACCACCTCCGGGAACTCTACGTGCGCGCCGACCCGGACGCGACCTGCCGCGTCACGGTGCCGGTGCTCTGGGACACGAAGGAAGACACCATCGTCAACAACGAGTCCGAAGAGATCATCCGCATGCTCGACACCGAGTTCGACGACATGGCGACCAGGGACGTCGACCTCTATCCCGAAGGCTACCGCGAGGACGTCGACGAAATCATCGAGGCGATCTACGAACCGATCAACAACGGCGTCTACCGGGCCGGATTCGCGACGAAGCAGGAGCCGTACGAGGCGGCCGTCGACGACCTCTTCGAGGTGCTCGCACACTGGGACGACGTGCTCGCCGAGCAGCGCTACCTCGCCGGTGACCGCCTGACCGAGGCCGACGTCTGCCTGTTCACGACGCTCGTGCGATTCGACCAGGTCTATCACACGCACTTCATGTGCAACGTCAAATTCATCCGCGAGTTCGACAACCTCTGGCCGTACCTGCGCGACCTCTACCAGACGCCAGGAGTCGCAGAGACGGTCGTCATGGACCACATCAAAGAACACTACTACACGACCCACCCGGACGTGAACCCGCACGGCATCGTCGCCCGCGGCCCCGACCTCGAGTTCGAGGCGCCACACGACCGGGATGCGCTCTCTGGAGAGCCACCCGCGGCGCTGGCGTCGTCGCTCGATTAACCTGATCGATTCGCATCGGTTCTCCCTCCTTTCGAGGCGATCCTCGGCGATTCACGCTCCGACTTCGAAACGTTCTGCGACTACTTGTCTTCGAACTCGAGAGCCGCCGAGTTGATGCAGTAGCGCTGGCCGGTAGGCTCGGGGCCGTCATCGAAGATGTGCCCGAGGTGGCCGCCGCAGTTGGCACACATGACTTCGGTGCGGTGCATGCCGTGGCTGGTGTCGACGCGCGTCTCGACTACGTCGTCGTCGGCGTCGTAGAAACTCGGCCAGCCACACCCCGAGTGGTACTTCGTGTCGGACTCGAAGAGCGTGACTCCACAGCCCGCACACGAGTAGGAGCCGTCCTCCTCGTGATCGACGTACTCGCCGGAGAACGGGCGCTCGGTCCCGGCCTCCCGGAGAACGCGGTACTGCTCGTCGGTCAGGCGCTCACGCCACTCCTCGTCGGTCAGCGCTCGCTCGTCGGATTCCTGGCTCATAGGTCCAGTAGGGGCGTCGGACTCAAGAGTCTGTCTGCGACGGTGCGACAGGTGACGCGCACTAGCGCCCCGTCATCACGTTCGTGCTCTCGCACTCCGGACACTGGGTCATCCGCCCGAGGCCGGGCACCTCGAGGCGAACCCACGCGTCGTCGCCGCCGGGCGCTTCGAAGCCGCAGTTCAGGCAGCGCGAGTGTTGACCGGAGGGGGAGTGCATCGCCATACTCGAGCTATGATAGATAATGGCATAGTCGTTTTCATGACCTCGAGTGACTCTCTTCGCTCGTGATTGGTCCGCCGGCTATCGGCGGACAAACTATATAATATATAGTGATTCAGGAGCCGCTCTCCGTCGCGACCGAATCAGGCGTGACCCGGATAATCCCGCTCGAATCGGTCCTCGAGGTCGCCGTACTCGAACTGCACGACGACGGGACGCCCGTGGGGACAGGCGTAGGGGTTCTCGCAGTCGTCGAGCGCCTCGAGCAGGTCCAGGACGGACCCCTCCGAGAGCGAGGTGTTGCCGGTGATCGACGGATAGCAGGCCAGGTCGGCGAGGAAGTCGTCGGCCAGCGCGTCGATCGTCTCGGCGCCCGCCTCGCGATCGCCGTCGAGGAACGAGGCGAGGACGTCCCGGAGCTGGGCCGGCTCGAGGGTCTTCTCGAGGACGGCGGGGACGGTAGTGACGGCGACCGACCGGTCGTCGACTCGGTCGGCGGAAAAGCCCAGGCGCGCGAGCGCGTCCCGGTAATGCTCGAAGGCTTCGGCCTCGACGGCCGTCAACTCGAGTTCGACGGGCGAGGCGAGCGCCTGGGTCGTCGGATCGTCGGCGAAGGCTCGCTGGAGACGCTCGTAGTTGACGCGCTCGTCGGCGGCGTGCTGGTCGACCAGGACGAGTCCCTCGGGCGTCTCGCAGACGACGTAGGTCTCCTTGAGCTGACCGAGTACCCGCAGGGAGGGCAGGGAGTCGTACTCGAGGGCGTCGGTGGCCGTCCCGCCCGCCAGCGTCTGCTGGTCGGTCGACGGGATGATCGAGCGCGACGGGTCGCTCGAGGCGGCGTGTCGGGGTCGGTCTCCTGCATCTGTCGCGTCCGTCGCGTCCATCACGTCGCTCGAATCCGCCGTGCTCGCCGTTCGTCTCGTCGGTTCGGCTGCGCTCGAGGGATCGGGACGGCTCGCCTCCAGGTCGGACGTCGGGGTCGACGGCGACGTTTCTGGTCGACTCGAGGCGTTCGCTCGTGTCGCGTCCGGAGACTGCCCAGTTTCGGGTGCCTCGTCCGCCCTGGAGTCGTCTGTCTGCATTGCGGACGACTCGCTCGAGTCAGTGTCTCGACGGTCGACCGAACGCGAGCCGACGGCGTCACTCGAGACCGATGGGTTCGACGGCCCCGAACTGCTCGAATCGTCCGCCTCGGGTTCGTCAGCCGCCCCCGCGAGTGTTCCGTCCTCGTACCCGGCGTCCGGTTCGACCGCCGCCTCCTCGGGGGCCGAGCGTCCGCGGGGCGCCCGCGAGCGGAGCAACCCGTGCTCGAGCAGCGCCGACTCGACGGCCGACTCGACCGCTCGGCGGACGGCGTCGTCGTCGTCGAACCGGACCTCGCGCTTTCGGGGGTGGACGTTCACGTCGACAGCGTCGCCCGGAACCTCGAGGAAGAGCACGACGAAGGGGTAGCGATCGCCGCCGAGCTGGCCGCCGTAGGCGTTCATGACCCCCTCGCGGATGGCCTCGGAAGTGACCGCCCGCCCGTTGACGTAGGTCGCGAAGTAGTCCCGGCTGGCCCGGTTCGTCTCCGGGTGCGAGACCGTTCCCGAGACGGCCTCGAGCGGGCCGACCGGGAGCTCCTCGCCGTCGGCTTCGACGTCGATCATCGCCCGCGCGACCTCGCGGCCGTAGACGGCGAGAATGGCGGCCTGTAAGTCGTCCTGGCCCGTCGTGCCGAACACCTCGCGCCCGTCGTGGGTGAGCGAGAGTGCCACGTCTGGGTTGGCGAGGGCGTAGCGGGTGACGATTTGGTTGACGTGGGCGAACTCTGTTGCGGTGGTCTTGAGGAACTTCCGCCGAGCGGGGGTGTTGTAGAAGAGGTCCTCAACGACGACAGTGGTTCCCTCCGGGCAGCCGGTCGGTTCGACGGCGACGACGTCGCCGCCCTCGTAGACGAGTTCGGTTCCCGTCGGGGTTTCGTCGCCGGTTCCGTCGGCTCGAGGCCGGGTCCGAATCGTCAGCTTTGACACCGACCCGATGGTGTGGAGCGCCTCCCCTCGAAAGCCCAGGCTCTCGACGCCGCTCTCGAGGTCCTCCAGTCCCGTGATCTTGCTCGTCGTGTGCTGGCGGACCGCCCGGCGGACGTCCGTCTCGGTCATCCCGCGGCCGTCGTCGCTGACCCGGATGGACTCGGTGCCGCCTTTCTCGATCGTTACCTCGATGCGGGTGGCGTCGGCGTCGAGGGCGTTCTCGACCAGTTCCTTGACCGCGCTCGCGGGCCGCTCGACGACCTCCCCGGCGGCGATCCGGGCGACGGTGTGCTCGTCGAGCTGGTGGATGGTCGTCTCGTCCGTTGCTCGCTCGTCCGTTCGGTCGTCCGAGTCGTCGGTTGTGTCGTCGGATGGGGTATCGATTGTGTCGTCAGTCATAGCTCAGGCCTCGAGCAGCGCGTCGGTACGGTCGGTGATCGTCTCTCGTCCCGCCTCGGGAACGGTGACGAGCGGCGGACGAACCCCGTCGGACGGGAGCCACCCGCGGTGGCCGAGGGCGGCTTTGGTCGCGGGAGCGAATCCGTAGGTTCCACACGCCTCGAACAGTCCCGAAATCGCCGTCTGCAGGGCCTCCCCGCGCTCGGTTTCGGCGGTCTCGAGCACCTCGGTGTACGCCTCCGGGGCGACGTTCGAGAGCGCGTTCACGCCGCCGTCGGCGCCCATGCGGAGGGAGGGGACGAGCAGCGTGTCGAATCCCTGGAGACACAGAAATTCCTCGGGCGTCCGGCGTATCGCCGCCAGGAAGTACTCGAAGTCGCCGCTCGAGTCCTTCAGGCCGACGACGTTCTCGTGACCGGCGACCGCCTTGAGCGTCTCGAGAGCGATGGGCTGGCCCGTACACGAGGGAATGTTGTAGAGGACGAGTGGGAGCGGCGACTCGTCGGCCACCGCCTCGAAGAACTGTCGATCACCGGCCGGATCGTTCGCTGTGTGAAAGTACGGCGGAACGACCACCGCGATGTCGGCGCCGACCTCGGCGGCCGCTTCGGCGTAGTCGACCGTCTGGGCGACGCTCGTCGCGGCGGCGCCAGCGAGCACCGGTACCTCGCCGTTTGCTCGCTCCACTGTGACCTCGACGACCCGACGCTGTTCGTCGGGCGAGAGGCTCGCGAACTCGCCGGTCGTCCCGCAGGGAAAGAGCCCGTCAATGCCGCCCTCGAGGAGCGCGTCGATGAGCGAACCCAGCGATTCCTCGTCGACCGATCCCGATTCGTCGAACGGCGTCACGATGGGACACGTGACGCCCTCGAGCGCCTGCTGGAAAGTCATGTATGGTTGTTTCTGAGCGGATGCAAAAGGGTATCGACGGGAATTCGACTGGGTTCGTGATCCTCGAAACAGGTACGTCGATCGATGGTCCCGTGGGATGGTTCTGTAGAACGGTGATTCAACCTTTTTCAGCGTCTCCTTCGGAATCGTTCTCAGTGATGTCTGTTCGAATCGCCAGTATCTATTTATTTCCTGAATGTGGTTTTGCGGTATGGTTGCAACCAACACAGAACCTGCATCGAGTCGATCTCTCTGGAATCGGATCACGGCCATCGGTCCCGCGCTCATCCTGGCGGCCGTCGTCGTCGGACCGGGCAGTATCGCGCTGAGTACGATCGCCGGGAGCCTCTACGGCTACCAGCTACTGTGGGTGCCGATAACTGCGACGGTATTCATGATCACGTACACGTGGATGGCCGCACGGATCGGCCTCGCCACCGGGGAAACGCTCCTCGAGACCGCCCGAGAGAAGTACGGGAATGGCCTCGCGACGGTTGGCGGTGTCTTCGGCTTCCTCGCTATTCTCGCGTTTCAAGCCGGGAACAACGCGGGCATCGGATTCGCGACGAACGCGTTAGTCGGCTACGACGTCAGGCTCTGGGCCGCCGTGTTCTCCCTCGCGGCGATCGGTTTCATCTGGTTGCCGAACCTGTACGACAAGATCGAACTCCTCATCAAACTCGTCGTCGGGATCATGCTCGTCGCGTTCGTCGGGACGCTCGCCATCGTCGGGTTCGACGTTCCCGCTGCTGCTGGCGGTCTGATCCCGTCGGTCCCGAACGTCGACGCGCTCTTCCTCGCGCTCGGAATGGCGGCAACGACGTTCTCGATCGCTGCCGCGGCCTACCAGACGTATCTCGTCCGGGAGAAAGAGTGGGGCCCGGACCAGCTCGCCGAGAAGGGGTCGGATAGCATTCTCGGTATCGCCGTCCTCGGACTCATCGTGACGGTCATTATGCTGACGAGCGCGAGCGTTATTCACGGCGAGACCGATCCAGTCTTCGATGCCGTCGGCATGGCCTCCCAGCTCGAGCCCGTCGCCGGTTCGGGCGCGTTCTACCTCTTTACGCTCGGCTTCTTCTTCGCCGCGCTCTCCTCGCTGGTCGTCAACGCAATCCTCGGGGCGACGCTTCTCGCCGACGGGTTCGGTCAGGATCCGACGATGGACGGCCGACCCGTCAAGACGTGGGCGACTCTTGCCGTTCTCTTCGGCCTCGCCGTCGTGATCGTGTACCAGGAAGACCCGATCCAACTCCTTCGGATCGCGCAGGCGGTTGCCGTGATCGCGTTCCCGATCCTCGGCTTCCTGATTCTCGGCATCGCGAACGACGAGGTGTTTATGGGCCCGTACACAAACGGGTTGATCGTCAACGTCCTCGGGATCGTCGGCTACCTCGCGATCATCGGTATCGTCCTCAACTACCTGCGCGAAGTGATCACGTTCCTCTAACCCACTGTCGACCAGGATCGATCACTCACGACCTGTTTTCACCCGCGAACGGGTTGCCTCGAACTGTCAGTGACCGCTATCGTTCACGTTCCGTACGAATGCTTGTATAGGTGGTGACCACCAACGATACCGCCATGAATTCAACGGACGAAGACGGCCACATCGATCCGGTGGTCAGTGACGCCATTGACGCGCTCGGAAACGATCACCGCCTCGAGATCCTGTTCGCGCTGGCCGACCGCGAGTGGGAGGTACAGGAGAACGGGCACGTCATGTCGTTTACCGACCTGTACGACGCGGTCGACGTCGACAGCACGTCCCAGTTCTCCTACCACCTCAAGCACCTCGTCGGGCAGTTCCTCGAGGAGACACCCGACGGGTATCGGCTAACGTACACCGGCGAAAAGATCGTTCGAACCATCAGATCGGGCCTCTACGAGAGCACGCCGACGTTCGAGGCCGTCGACGTCGCCGGCCTGTGTCCGTTCTGTCGCAAGTCTACACTCGTCGCGGATTCGAGCGACGAACGTTTCGTCGTCCGGTGTACGGCGTGTGACTCGACGCTCTTGGCCGATGCCTTTCCGCGCAGTCAGGCGGCACACCGATCGCCGTCCGAAATCGCCGAGAGTTTCGGTTACCGCATCTGGAGCGCGGCCGTCGCGGTGCAGGGTGGCGTCTGTCCGGAGTGTTACGCCCCTGCCGACGCCGCTGTGGACTCACACGACCGTGACGGACTGGTGTTTCACACGGTCGTGAGCACCTGTGACGAGTGTCGAATGGTGTACAATATTCCGGTGGAAGTGCTGGTTGCGCTCCACCCCGCGGCCATCGAGTTCCTCTGGCGACAGAGGATTTCGATCCCCGAAACGCCGCTCTGGGAACTATTCGGGTACTTCACCGGGGACGACTGGACGACCGACGTTCGTTCCATCTCCCCGCTCGAGGCCCGATTCGAACTCTCGTGTGGTGACGAGACGCTCGTCCTCGAGATGGGCGACGACCTCGAGGTTACGCCAGTTGCAGAACCCCCGGAGATTAGTCCGGAATCGAACAAATAAGCAAAAATTGATTCGAACATGAGGATCGAAAATGCGCCACAACGTTGGTGAAACCTGCGCTCACGCTTGCTCAAACGTATTTGAGTAGCATCGTTGTCAATATATAAGAAATACAACAATACTTTTCACGTCTCGAGCGAAGGCGTACGTGATGAGCGCTATTACATGCGATCGTGACTGGCGACTGCCGTTCGGCGGAGGTCGCTAGCGTGGCCGCGATCGAACTCGACGGACTGACGAAACGCTTCGGCGACGTCCTAGCCGTCGACGACTTCGATCTGACAATCGAGGAGGGCGAAATCTTCGGCTTCCTGGGCCCGAACGGAGCCGGCAAGTCGACGACCATCGACATCCTGCTCGACTTCACGCGACCAACCGGCGGCACCGCGACGGTACTCGGTCACGACGCACAGGACGAGAGTCTCGCCGTCCGCCAGCGGACCGGCGTCTTGCCCGACGGCTACCACGTCTACGACCGCCTGACGGGCCGCCGGCATCTCGATTTCGTCGTCGAGTTGAAGGCGGTCGACGAAGACGTCGACGCCCTGCTCGAGCGCGTGGGGATCGCCGAGGCGGCCGACCGCAAGGCGGGCGGCTACTCGAAGGGAATGCGCCAGCGACTCGTGCTCGCCATGGCGCTCGTCGGCGATCCCGATCTGTTGATCCTCGACGAACCCTCCACCGGCCTCGACCCCAACGGTGCCCGCGAAATGCGCGAGATCATCCGGCGGGAGAACGAGCGCGGGACGACGATCTTCTTCTCGAGTCACATCATGGAGCAGGTCGAAGCGATCTGCGACCGCGTCGCTATCATCAACCGCGGCCGACTGGTCGCGGTCGACACCGTGGAGGGGTTGCGCGACGCGACCGAAACGGCGACGACGCTGTCGATTTCGGTCTCGGGCGTCGACGACGCGCTTCTCGAGACCGTCGCTGGTCTCGAGGGCGTCACCGACGTCGCGCTCGAGGAGGGCCGGCTCCGGGTGATCCTGTCCGGCGGGTCGAAGTTTGACGTGCTGAACACGCTCGACGACGGCGGCGCAGACGTCGGGGACTTCTCCGTCGACGAGTCCTCGCTCGAGGATCTGTTCGTGCGGTACACGACCGAGGATCAGGAGGTGCGAACATGACTGCGAGGTGGGCCGCCGTCGCCAGGAAGGACTTCCAGGACGCCGTGCAGTCGCGGGCGCTGTGGGCCCTGCTCGCCGCGTTCGTGCTGTTCTCGCTGCTGACGACGTACGCCTACGTCGAACTCCCCGAGGCGTTCGGGGCGGCCGGCGACGTCTCGTTCGGCGGGCTGGTGTTCTTCCTGGCGGGGATCACCAGCCTGTTCGTCGCGCTGGCGGCGATCGTCGTCTGTTACAAGTCCGTCGCCGGGGAGCGCGAACTGGGCAGTATCAAGCTCCTGCTCGCGCTTCCTGTCACCCGGCGAGACGTGTTCCTCGGCAAGGTGATCGGCCGGGCCGCCGTAATCGCGGCCACGCTCGGCGTCGGATTGCTCATCGGACTCGGATTCGGCTCCCTGCTGCTCGGAACGGTCGAGATCGTTCCGCTGGTGACGTTCGTGCTGGCCGCAGTGGTCTTCGCCGGCGTCTACGCGGCGATCGTCGTCGGCCTCTCGGCGACCACGTCGTCGACGTCGCGGGCGACGACGCTCGCGCTCGGCTTCTTCGTCGTGTTCGAACTGGCCTGGGACGTGGTGCCGCTGGCGCTCGTCTACGTCGCGAACGGCTTCTCGCTCCCCCAGCAGATGCCCGACTGGATGTTCATTGCGACCCAGATACCGCCCTCTGCGGCGTACTTCTCGGCGCTCGTCGCGCTGCTGCCGGGGGTCGCCGACGAGGCCAACGCCCAGACCCAGGCCGCCGGCTTCGATGCGGCCTACGCGACGCCGACGGTCGGGTTCGTCGTGCTCGCGTTCTGGGTAGTCGTGCCGCTGGCGATCGGTTACTATCGATTCGACGGAACGGACCTCTGACCGGGCTCGAATCTGGTCGATCGGCCCACGCCTTGAGCCGATATCGACTCGCCGCTCGCTCCACTCGTTCGGCCCTTGCACCTATATCCTCGCAGTTTGTGTCTTCTGCTATGAACGATTCGTCAGCGGTGATTTCGGTTCTTCACGTCGACGACGACCCGCACTTTACCGATCTAGCGTCGACGTTTCTAGAACGAACCGACCCACAGTTCGACGTCGTTACCGCGTCGAACCCACCGGACGGACTCCAGTTGCTCGCGGAGTCGCGAATCGATTGCGTGGTCTCCGACTACGACATGCCCCACACGAACGGAATCGAATTCCTCGAGCAGCTCCGACGCGACCACCCGGAGCTCCCCTTCATCCTCTACACGGGGAAAGGGAGCGAGGAGATCGCCAGCGACGCCATTTCCGCCGGTGTCACGGACTACCTGCAAAAAGAGCGCGGAACGAGTCAGTACACCGTGCTAGCGAACCGCATTCGAAACGCCGTCGAGCAGTCTCGTGCGAAGCGAGCGACCAGAGAATCGCAGACGAAACTCACACAAATCGCGGCGAAAGCCGACGACGTCCTCTACATGTTTTCCGCAGACTGGACCGACCTCCTCTTCGTCAACTCCGCCTACGAGGACCTCTGGGGGGACTCGATCGAGGCGCTCGAGGCCGACCCGAAACGATTTCTCGAGCGGATTCACCCCGACGACCGAGACTGCGTTCGGGAGGTGATGCAGACCGTCTCCGAGGGGAGTTCCAAGACGATCGAGTACCGGGTCGTGGTCGACGATGAACAGCGCTGGGTTCGAGCCGACAGCAAGCCCATCCTCGATTCGACCGGTGAACCCGGTCGAATCGTCGGGTTCGTCCGAAACATTACAGCACAGAAACGCCGCGAAGACCAGCTTCGCTCGAGTCGCGCCCGGCTCGAGGCGCTATTCGAAAATTCGCCGGACATGATCGCGGTCCACGACGCCGAGGGCAGGATTCGTGACGTGAACGACCGATTCGCCAAAGCGCTGGGATACGCAGCGACCGACCTCGTCGGCCTGCCGGTCTGGGAGGTCGACACGACTATTGAACCCGATCGGGCCCAGGCCTTCTGGTCGGGATTACCGACGAACGACCCCCGCCGGTTCGAGGCGGAACTCCAGCGCCGAGACGGGACGACGTTTCCCGTCGAAGTCCACTTGATCCGACTGGATCTGGATGGAAAAGACCGATTCGTCGCGATGGATCGGGACATCTCGGATCAGAAGACCAGAGAGCGCGAACTGCTCCGGCAGAACGAACGATTGGACCGGTTCGCCAGCGTCGTCTCACACGACCTCCGCAACCCGTTACAGGTAGCCCAGGGCCGACTCGAGTTGCTCGAGGAGGACTGTGAGAGCGACCACCTGACCGATCTGGACGCCGCACTCGAGCGCATGAACGCCCTGGTCGACGATTTACTCACACTCGCTCACGAGGGCGACGCGGCCGTGGATCTCGAAGTGGTCGACCTGACCGATCTCGCCGAGGCCTGCTGGGCTACGGTGCGGACAGAGGCCGCGATACTCGACGCCGACTCGGCGCCTGCAGTGCGAGCGAACCGACAGCAGCTTCGACAGCTCCTCGAGAACCTCTTCCGTAACGCGGTCGAGCACGGCGGCGATGCGGTTACCGTGACGGTTGGCGGGGTCGAGAACGGGTTCTACGTCGCGGACGACGGCCGTGGGATCCCTGACGGGGAACGAGAGAGTGTTTTCGAGTCGGGGTACTCGACGTCAACGGACGGGACCGGGTACGGTCTGTCGATCGTCGACCGCATCGTCGACCTGCACGGATGGGAGCGACAGTTCGTCGAATCGTCGGCCGGTGGCGTTCGTATCGACGTTTCGAACGTCGAGACGTGCTAGAGCGATCGAGTCGTATCGTACCGTCACCTGAGACTACTGAACCGGCCGAACGCACGAGGTGTACTGCCCCCGTGTCGGCCCGTGCTCACTCCTCGTTCTCGAGCCGTCGTTTCCACTCCTGGACCGTCGCCATCAGCTCGACGGGCGGCGTGCTGTTCACGTCGAGCGATTCGAGGGCCTCGAGGACGGCCGCGGCGTCGGGGTCGGTTGCTGGCTCAGCTTTTGCGGCTGACTCCGGGTCGCCGCCATCGGCGTTCGCCGGCCCACGAAAACTCCCGCCCGAGACGTCGAACACCGTCTGGACGGGCTCGCTCGAACCCCCACCCTTCGCTTCGATGGCCTTCTCCTCGCGTAGGCGCTCGAGGACGTCGCGGGCACGGTCGACGACGGGGGCGGGAACGCCCGCGAGGTCCGCGACGTGAATTCCGTAGGAGCGGTCGGTCGGGCCGTCGCGAACGGTTCGCAGGAAAGTCACGTCTCCGTCGCGCTCGTCTGCCGCGACGTGGACGTTTGCCACGCGGGGCAGGTGGTCGGCCAGTCCCGTCAGTTCGTGGTAGTGGGTTGCGAAGAGCGTCTTCGCCCGGATCTCGTTGTGGAGGTACTCGGTGGCCGCCCAGGCGATGGAGATGCCGTCGTAGGTGGCGGTCCCCCGCCCCACTTCGTCCAGGATGACGAGCGACTCGTCGGTCGCCGCGTGCAGGATGTTCGAGAGTTCGCTCATCTCGACCATGAACGTCGAGCGCCCCTGGGCCAGTTCGTCGAGGGCGCCGACGCGGGTGAAGATGCCGTCGACCAGACCGACCTCGGCCTCGCGGGCGGGGACGAAACTGCCGATCTGGGCCAGCAGGACGATGCAGGCGACCTGGCGCATGTACGTCGATTTGCCGGACATGTTGGGGCCGGTCACCACCAGAAAGCCGCGGTCGGAGTCCATCGCGACGTCGTTCGGGACGAACTCGGTCGTCTGCTCGACGACGGGGTGGCGACCCTGGGTGATCTCGAGGTCCTGCTCCCGGTGGAGAGCGGGACGAACCCATCTGTTCTCGGCGGCGTGACTCGCCAGACTCGAGAGTGCGTCGACCGTCGCGAGGGTACGTCCGACGTCCTGGAGGAGGGCGGCCCGCTCGGCGACGTTCTGGCGTAGCCCCCGGAACAACTCGTACTCGAGGTCGCCACGCTGTTCCTCGATTCTGAGGATTTCGCGTTCTTTGTCCTCGAGTTCGTCGGTCGTGAACCGCTTGGAGTTCTTGAGTTGCTTGATCTCCTCGTAGTGGTCCGGGACACCGTCGGCCGCCGAGCGCCCGACTTGGATGTAGTAGCCGTCGGTCTTGTTTCGGTCGACGGTGACGTGGCTGAGTCCGTGCTGGCGCTTTTCGCGGTCGGCGAGCGTGTCGAGCCACTGCTCGAGTTCGTCGTGGCGCTCGATGAGATCGTCGAGGTCGTCGTCGTAGCCCTTCTTCAGCATGCCGCCCTGGCGCACCGTCGATGGTGGCTCCTCGGCCAGCGCGTCCGCCAGGGTCTCGCGAAGGTCGGCGGCCCGTTCGCGGTCGACCCGATTCACGACGGTCGACAGCGGCGAGTCAGCCAGGTCGGACGTCGATTCGACGACCTCGACCACCCGGGGAACCAGCGCGAGGGTGTCCCGCACCGCGAGAAGGTCCCGCGCGTCTGCGCTCCCGTGAGTCGCCCGCGAGGCCAGGCGCTCGAGGTCGTAGGCCCCACCGAGCACGTCCTGCAGTTCGTCCCGGGCGAGCGCGGCAGTGGCGAGGGCGCCGACGCTTGCCTGGCGCTCCTCGAGCACCTCGAGCGAGCGCCGGGGACGCTGGAGCCACTCCTTGAGCAATCGCCCCCCGGCGCTGGTCTTCGTGTGGTCGATGGTCGCGAACAGAGAGCCGTCGCGGTCCCCGTGCATGGTCTCGGTCAGCTCGAGGTTGCGCTGGGTGGTCACGTCGAGGGTGACGTGGTCGTCCCCACGGTGGGTCTGGAGGCGGGTCATCGACGCGAGCACGCCCGCGCCGGTCTCCTCGACGTAGGCGAGGACGGCGCCCGCGGCGGCGAGCGCGGATTCGGGGAGGTCGAGGCGATCGACCGTTTCGCTCCCGAAATGGTCGCGAACCCGGTGGGTGGCACGCTTCGGGGCGAACGCCTCCGTCTCGTGGAGGGTGAGGCGTGCCTCGAGGCGCTCGCGGAGCTGTGCGAGGAAGTTGTCGTCGGTCCGAACGTCGGGACCGGGCAGGACTTCGACGGGGGCGAAGCGGTAGAGTTCGGTCATCGCCTCGTCGACGTCTTCGGCACCGGCGACGAGGAATCGGCCCGTCGTGACGTCTGCGAAGGCGAGGCCGTATGCGGTTTCGTCGCCGGAACTCGGGCCGGAGCCCGACCCCGAGCCCTGGTCCGCGACCACCGCCGCGAGGTACTGTGCGTCGGCGTCGCTCGTCTCGACGAACGTGCCCGGCGTCACCACGCGAACGATCTCGCGGGCGTGGCCGTCGTCGGTCTCGTACTGGTCGGCGACGGCGACGCGGTAGCCGCGCTCGACGAGCGCCTTGAGGTACGGGGTGAGGTCGGCCAGCGGCACGCCCGCCATCGGATAGGACTGGCCCTGGGACGATTTGGAGGTCACCTTGAGCTCGAGTTCCTCGCCGACGAGTTCGGCGTCGTCGCCGAAGAACTCGTAGAAGTCGCCACACTGCATTGCCAGCACGTCCGCGTCGGTGTCGGCTTTCAGAGAGAGAAACTCGCCGACGATCCCCGTCGCCTCGGTCATACTGGCTCGAGCGTGTTCCGACGAGTAAAGTCCTCCGGGTTGAGGAGGGGGTCGAGCGACCCACACACCATCAAAACGTTTTTATTCCGTTCGGGGATACCCTGAGGTACGATGGTAGGTGTCTACTTTACAGGGCCGTCCGCCCGTTTCTAATTCCCACCTACCGCTCGTTGTGTCGACACGAACGCCTCAGCGAGCGGTACGCACGACGCTCGGTGCGACGCCCGGCGGTACGAGTACGGACGCGGTCACGCGTACCAGCGTCCCGACATCCCGCCCGAGCGACTCGAGCGAGGATACCACCTGTCTGTAGTCACTCGATAGCGACACTCACAGCTACCACAACACCGAACTCACCCACCACCCACAACCCACCAATGTCAGAACCCGAACCCGAATCCGAATCCGCACCGCAATCGATCAACGTCGTCCTTCCCGACGGCTCCGAACTCGAGGTCGCCCCCGACGCCACCGTCCAGGACTGCGCCTACGAGATTGGCCCCGGACTCGGCCGCGACACGGTCGCCGGCAAACTCGACGGCGAACTCGTCGCCAAAGAGGCCCCCGTCTACGACGAGGCGCGACTCGAAATCGTCACCGACCAGTCCGACGAGTACCTCGACGTGCTCCGTCATTCCGCGGCCCACTGTCTGGCCCAGGCCGTCGAGCGCCACTTCGACGACGTGAAACTCGCCATCGGCCCGCCGACGGAGGAGGGCTTCTACTACGACTTCGACGACCTCGAGGTCGACGAGAGCGACTTCTCGGCACTCGAGGCCGAGATCGAGGACATCATCGAGGCCGACTACGACATCGAGCGCGAGGAGGTCTCGGTCGCAGAGGCGGAGGAGCGCCTGGCGGACGAACCCTACAAACTCGAGTTGCTCGACGAATTGGCCGAGGAGGGCGAACAGGTCACCTTCTACAACCAGGGGGAGTGGGAGGACCTCTGTGCCGGCCCACACCTCGAGTCGACGGGCGAGATCGGCGTCGTCAAACTGCTCGAGATCGCGGGCGCCTACTGGCGCGGCGACGAGGAAAATCCGATGCAGACCCGGATCTACGGGACGGCATTCGAGGAAGAGTCCGATCTAGAGGACTACCTCGAGCGCCGCGAGGAGGCCAAAGAGCGCGACCACCGCAAGATCGGCAACGAGATGGACCTGTTCTCGATCCAGGACGTCACGGGTCCCGGACTCCCCCTCTATCACCCGCCGGGGAAGACGATCCTGCGGGAACTCGAGGGCTTCGTTGAGGACCTGAACGAAGACGCGGGCTACGACTACGTCGAGACGCCCCACGTGTTCAAGACGGACCTCTGGCACAAGTCCGGCCACTACGAGAACTACGAGGACGACATGTTCATTTTCGACGTGGGCGACGACGAGTTCGGCCTGAAGCCGATGAACTGTCCTGGCCACGCCGCCATCTTCCAGGACCACTCCTGGAGTTACCGCGACCTCCCCATTAGATACGCCGAGAACGGGAAGGTCTACCGCAAAGAACAGCGCGGCGAACTCTCCGGCCTCTCGCGGGTCTGGGCGTTCACGATCGACGACGGCCACCTCTTCGTCCGTCCCGACCAGATCGAACGCGAGGTCGAGGCCATCATGGACGTCATCGACGAGGTGCTCTCGACGTTCGACCTCGAGTACGAGGTCGCGCTCGCGACGCGTCCCGAGAAGAGCGTCGGCAGCGACGAGATCTGGGATAAAGCGGAGGCCCAGCTCGAGTCGGTCCTCGAGAAGCGAAACGTGGACTACGACCTCGAGGCCGGCGACGGCGCGTTCTACGGCCCGAAGATCGACTACGCCTTCGAGGACGCCATCGGTCGCCACTGGGACGGCCCGACGGTCCAGCTGGACTTCAACATGCCTGACCGCTTCGACCTCGACTACGTCGGCGAGGACAACGAGGCCCACGAGCCAGTCATGATTCACCGGGCGCTCTACGGCAGCTACGAGCGCTTCTTCATGATGCTCATCGAGCACTACGAGGGGAACTTCCCGTTCTGGCTCGCTCCCGAGCAGGTGCGCGTGCTCCCCATCTCCGACGACAACCTCGGGTACGCCCACCGCGTCGCCAACGAGTTCGGCGACTTCCGCACGGAGGTCGACCACCGGGACAGCACCCTCGAGCGCAAGATCCGGGCGGCCCACGACGACCGCGTTCCCTACCAGATCATCGTCGGCGACAACGAGGAAGAAGCCGGGACCATCTCGGTCCGTGACCGCTTCGAGGACCAGGAGTACGACGTCGAGATCGACGAGTTCCAGGGACACCTCGAGGCCGAGCGCGACGAGAAACGGTCGGCGCCGGACTTCCTGGCCGACTGACAGGGATCAGTGGTTTGGTTGGAATCAGTGATAACGTACAGGTCTCTGTGACCGCGCCAATTTAAGCGCGAATGTGCCTCGAGATGTGAGGCAATTACGCAGAGAGTGACCGACCTGTACAAAAGAAGGACTGGGCAGTGGATTCGAGGTCAATCGATCGTCAATCCGAATAACGAGACCGCGATTCCCAGCAAAAAGAGCGGGAACGCGGCTTCGGCGGCGAGTCCAATGAGGGTGAAGTGGAGTCCGAGTATCGACACCTTGAGACCATTTTGCTTTCCGCCTGGTTCGGACATTATAGTTGGACCTTCATCAGAGACAGTACCAATCTTCGGGTTTTCGTTCTCGAATTGGAATGCATACAGTCGGATAGTGAGTCGATGGTTCAGTAAGAGAGCGGTCCATACCATACAGTATTGAACACGCGTTTTGCGACCAGCCCTGAACGATGGAATCGTGTTACCTCCAACTACCAGGAAAATATATGTGTTTGGGTTGAATATTTTTTCGGATGAGCCCTCATACACGTCGACGAACCCTCCAGTTGATGGGCACGGGTCTCCCGTTGGTGATCGCTGGTTGTTTCGGACGCAATAGTTCGACGGAAGAGACCCGATTGGAAGAGCTCAAAGTTGTCAATTTCGATCACGAGGCACATACGATCCACGTGGAATAGCCGAAGACAACGAGACGGTGTACGACGACGCAATAGACGTCCCCTCCGCCGACGAGGGGTCAACTGAATGGGGAGATGGTGGGTGGGGAGCGGGAGTCTTCGAGGGGTATCCAACCGAACCGGGTGCGTATTCGATACACACCTGGCGGAGTGACCAATCTCGTGAAGGTCGCCAGACCCTCGACCTCCGTGAATACGATCACGAGTGCGCCGAGTTGATGATTCATATCGGAAACCCCGGTCGAGAGGGCAGCGAGTCCGAACTCAGTATATGGAGAACGTTCGAGTGTAATACTGACGACTAATCACGGATGCGTCTGGATATCGATGTACCGCCAACCGGTCTGTTCGTACGTCTCTATAACGACTGATCCAATCGATTTCGGGTGAACAAAACGACTCGCCGCTACTGCATTCGTTCTCTTGTATTCAGCATGGGGTTTATATCAGATTCGTACAATCGAGTGCTGGCCCGTTACCTACCCGGCGGGTACTGCGCGTGTCTTCCACGCAAAACCGTCTCCGAAGGAGAGAGTTGCACCAGAGAATCGGTTTCGCTATCAGTGAAACCGAATCAGTCCGCCGTCGGCTCGAGCGCGACGAACTCGAGGTCGTGCTGCTCGAGAAGTCGCCTTGCCCGGTCGGTCACCGAGGGCGCGACGAGGATACCCCGCAATTCGGCCTCGGTGTGGAGGTCGTGGGAGAGGGCGTCGACGTACCGGCGGAGCTGTCCGACGGCGTCCGGGCCGACGCGCCGCCGCTTGAGTTCGACGACCACTGTACGGCCCGCGTCGTCCTTCCCGTAGATGTCCACGGCCCCGGCGGGCGTCTCGCGTTCGGTCGCCAGCGGCGTGAACCCGGGCTCGAGCAGGGCGGGGTCCTCGAGGATGCGATCACGGAGGTCGGCCTCGGTGCCGACGACGGCGACCGAGTCGGGGTCGGACATCGCGAACGTCGACACCTGGAGGACGTCCTCGACGGTGACGACGAGTTCCTCCGCGGGCGTCGAACGCGTGCTGTGGAGGACGAGCGCACCGTCTGCGACCCGGACGGCGTGCTCACACCCGGGTGGTTGCCAGTTGACTGGCTGTTGGCCCTCCGCCGTGTGGACCAGCGCGGCGCCGTCGGGCTTGAGCATGACGTGACGGTCGCCAGCCTCGAGTCGGCTGGCCGCCCGACCCTCGTAGTCGACCGTACAGCGCCCGAAGACGGTCACGAGCGCCTCTTCCTCAAGACCCCGCTGGACGGCGTCTCGAGCGGTCGCGAGGGAGGGTGACTCGAGGCTGGTGACGGGGAATCGTCGCGTCACGGAGTGGGAGTCGCTGTCGGTCGTCATGGCAGGGTCGGTGGCTCGGGCAGGTGCTTTCGACGGGGAGAGCGCACGTGTCGATGCAGGACTCGAACGAGTAAAAACCGCCCGGAACGGGGCTCCGTCACGCGATAGCCAAGGCTTATTGGCGGCCAGGCCTCGAAACTAATGCACGATGGATGCTGCCCCCAATCGACGACGGGTCCTCCAGGCGACCGGCGTAGCCGGTCTCGCCTCGCTTGCTGGTTGCAGTCAGCTTCGCTCCCAGGACGACTCGCCGGCGGACGGCAACGAGACGAACGACACCGGCGACTCGAACGACACCGAGTACTCGAACAAGGAGCCGACGATCGACCCCGAAGACGGCATCGCTGCGGTCGTCGAGCCGAGCGAGGAGGGGCAGGCCGAACTCGCTAGCCTCCAGCAGGAACTCGGGACGAAAATACAGGACGACGAGATCAGCCAGCAGGAAGCCCAGGCCCAGTTGCAACAACGGCAGCTGGAACTCACGATCGAAGCCGTCACAGACTTCGAATCGTACGCCGCCGACGCCGACGGCCTCTCCGTCGCCGGCAGCATCGGCGAGTACGGGCTGCTCCTGCTCGATGGAGACGACGACCCGCTCGTCGCCACGCTCGAGGACGACGCCGTCAGCGCGCTCTTGCCTGGCGGTCGGTTCGCGGAGGTGCAGAGCCAGCAGGCACAGCAAGGTCAACAGGGTCAGCAAGACCAGCAAGACCAACAAGAGAACTCGTCCTAATTCCGTTCCGACCGAGTCTGTCGCCGTAGAGCGGGCGTATCGTACGACGAACGCACCAGTAGTACGTCATAACACCCCTCATAGATTATACGCGCCCTTCGGACGCTGTACGGCACCTATCGCACGCTGAACGGACTCTCGCGCTCCACCCACGGCCAACCCGGTAGTCGCTCCTGGAACCCAGCTGCGAGCGCCGCCTCGAGGTCATCGACGCCGGCGTTCTCGTCGCTTCCATGGTGGTGAACGTCCGCGTAGTGGAACGTGGCCTCCCCGAGCGTCCGGAGCGGTTGCGTGCCGGCGATCGCGCCCGCGAGTTCTCGGCCGACGATTTCGTCGACGACGAATCCCGGATAGTCGCCCTCGACGTCGAGTTCTCTGAGGACGGCGATCATGCCGGCGACGTTGACCGCGAGGTCGCCGTCGGCGAAGACGTCGTCGACCGCCTCGAGGTACTGCGCCTCGGTGACCGGCTCGACGTCGGTGTCGAAGAGGTCGCTAAACTCGTCTCGAACGGCATTGATGAGCGAGACGACGGTCTCCGCGCGGTCTCGTACCCAGTCGCGCTCGGCAACGACGCGCTCGGGCGTCAGCGTCAGCGTGTCCATGCCGGCCCTACGGACTCGAGCGTCGTGGGTGTTCGGGCAGTCGTGTCGACAGACCGAACCGCCCGGGTTGCGAAGACTTTTATACTACGCACCGGATAGGCTCCGATAAGCGGGTTCTTCCTGGAATCTTCCCGCACGAACCAGGCTAACCGACCTGGGAGCGTGTTCGTCACAGCACAACACCGGACACTCGAGACGATGATCCGATACGGTGGACCATTCGTATCCGAACCGGAATCGACGTGGCCAGTTCACCCGACGGCTTCGAACCGGCTTCGTCGATTCGTGTGGGTGGACAGCGATCGACCGGTCACCCGCACCTGGTTCCGTGTCCTCGCCGTGACGGCACCTGCCCGGCGACGAGTTCACGCAAGCCACCTCTGGCGACTATGAGTACTGTAGAGCAGCAACTCGACGATTTGAAAGCAGAGATCACGAGCGAGTTACCGAACGACATCTCGGTCTCCTCGGTGAAATACGAAGGCCCCGAACTGGTGGTCTACACGCGCGATCCGAAGAAGTTCGCCCGCCAGGGCGACCTCGTGCGAAAGCTCGCGAGCAAGCTTCGCAAGCGCATCACGATCCGACCAGACCCGGACGTCCTCTCCCCGCCCGAGACCGCTCGAGCGGAGATCATGAGCGTGATCCCGGAGGAGGCGGGCGTGACGGATCTGGACTTCCACGCCGACACGGGCGAGGTGGTCATCGAAGCCGGCAAGCCCGGCATGGTGATCGGTCGCCACGGTTCGACGCTTCGAGAGATCACGAAACAGGTCGGCTGGACGCCCGAAGTCGTCCGCACGCCGCCGATCGAATCTTCGACCGTCTCGAACGTTCGCAACTTCCTCAAACAGGAACGAAGCGATCGTCGGGACATCTTAGAGCGCGTCGGTCGACAGATCCACCGCGAGGAGATGTCCGACGACGAGTGGGTTCGCATCACGACTCTCGGTTGTTGCCGAGAGGTCGGACGCGCTTCGTTCATCCTCTCGACGCCCGAAACCCGGATTCTGATCGATTGCGGCGACAAACCCGGTGCCGAAGGCGAGGTGCCGTACCTCCACGTCCCCGAAGCACTCGGCGCGGGCGCTCAGACGATCGACGCCGTGGTGCTCACCCACGCCCACCTCGACCACTCCGCTCTACTCCCGCTCCTGTTCAAGTACGGCTACGACGGCCCGATCTACTGTACGGAACCGACGCGCGACCTCATGGGCCTGCTGACGCTCGACTACCTCGACGTCGCGGCCAAGGAGGGGCGAACTCCACCGTACGAGTCCGAACAGGTCCGCGAGGCGATCAAACACTGCATTCCGCTCGAGTACGGCGACGTCACGGACATCGCGCCGGACGTCAAACTCACGTTCCACAACGCGGGCCACATTCTCGGCTCCGCCGTCTCGCACTTCCACATCGGTGACGGCCTCTACAACGTCGCGTTCTCCGGGGACATCCACTACAAGGACACGCGCCTGTTCAACGGCGCGACCAACGACTTCCCGCGCGTGGAGACGCTCGTCCTCGAGTCGACCTACGGCGGGCGAAACGACTACCAGACCGACCAGGCCGACTCCGAGGAGAAACTCAAGAAAGTCATCAGGGAGACGGCCGAAGAGGGCGGCAAGGTGCTCATCCCGGCGTTCGCCGTCGGTCGCTCCCAGGAGATCATGCTCGTCATCGAGGAGGCCATGCGCGAGGGCGAAATCCCCTCGATGCCGGTCCATCTGGACGGGATGATATGGGAGGCGACGGCGATCCACACCACCTATCCGGAGTACCTGCGCGACGACCTCCGAGATCGGATCTTCCACGAGGACGAGAACCCGTTCCTCGCCGACGAGTTCAACCACATCGACGGCGGTGAGGAGGAGCGACAGGACGTCGCCGACGGCGGCCCCTGTATCGTCCTCTCGACGTCCGGGATGGTCACCGGCGGCCCGATCATGTCCTGGCTCTCCCACGTCGGTCCCGATCCCGACTCGACGCTCGTCTTCGTCGGCTACCAGGCCCAGGGAACGCTCGGGCGGCGCATCCAGAACGGCTGGGACGAGATTCCGACGAGCGAGGTCGGGAGTATGAACCGAAACGGAAACGGGAACGGCCGCGGCACCCTCAAACTCAACATGGACGTCGAAACGGTCGACGGCTTCTCCGGCCACGCCGACCGCGCCGGCCTCGAGAACTTCGTCCGGACGATGAACCCCCGACCCGAGAAAGTACTCTGCGTCCACGGCGACGAACGCTCCGTCCAGGACCTCTCCTCGGCGCTCTACCACGAGTTCAACATGCGGACGTTCGCGCCGAAGAACCTCGAGACGTTCCGGTTCCTCTGAGTCGGCGCCCTCGAACGGCACTCGCACCACTCGCTGCGGATAGAACAAATCGATCCCGGTACTGTCGACCCCGTCGTCTGCGATGTTCGATATTGTTTATAATTCCAATTATATTCTGGCGTATAGAATGTCGGCGATATCTCTCGGCAACCGCAGCAGGTGCGGTGGCAGGCTTCAGCGGCTGTCTTTCCGATTTCGATGACACCGTCGAACTGGCCGGGGTCGTCGGCATAAATCACGCCGAGGAACCGAAACAGCTCGAGGCCCGCGTTCTGGATGGGGATTCAGAGATTCTGACAACAGAGATAGAACTCGACGCGGCCGAACGAGGAGACGGGTACGTTCTCGCCAGTCACGAGAGCGTCGAGTGTCGATGGTCGGCCGAGGCGAAGTCGTTCACCGTCGAAGCACGAGCGGCGGGCGAGTGGCAGTCCGTCGACGTAGCGGACGAAGTCGACGGAAACTGTGCCGTCGTCGGTCTCGAATTCGGTCACCCGTTCGAACCGGATCTCCGCTTCAGGGTCGAACCGTGTGACTCGATCGATCGCTCGTCCGACCTGTTTTGTACCTTCAACGAGAGTGACGAGCACAACGGGGAGTGACGGGAGTAATGGTCGAGAGTGGACGGACTCGAACCACTTCGAGTTCCCGTTGCCGTTGGTACGGGTTCCGGCCTTCGTTTCTCGACCCGATGGTCAAGCCGGTCGACGTCAGCATTCCGCGCTCTCGAGAGTGCGAGCCACGCGCTAGAAGTACGTCGCTGACGGTGACCGACCGGGTAGCAGATACGCCAGATAACCGCGAGCGTAGGTCAGGAAGAGACGCCCGTACCCCTCCCGCTCCTGTCGGCGGACGGACGTCCTGACCGCACACTCCCGGTCGTAGACTACCTCGCCCTCTCGACGGAGGCGCAGGGAGAGATCTGTGTCCTCGAGAAACGGGAGCGACTCGTCGAAGCCGCCTACCCGTTCGAAGGCCGTCCGACGCACGCTACAGTTGGGCCCAGGCTGCTGGACGAACCCCAGCGGCCAGCTGAGTCGGTCCCACCAGTCCGAGAGGAGTCGAAAGCAGACGCGGTGGCGAAGACCGGGCTCGAGTGGCTCGAGCGGTCCGCCGACGCCCACTACGGTGGATTTCGTCGCCACCGAGTAGTGACGGCAGTGATCGCGCACCCACGTCGGCGGAACGACGGTGTCGGCGTCGGTGAAACAGAGCACGTCGCCGGATGCCTGCTTCGCGCCGCGGTTTCGTGCCCGGGCCGGTCCTGAGGCCGTTTTTTTCGGGTTCGTTCCCGGACTCATCGGATCGACTCCCGGACTCGTCGCGAAGTACGCAATTGACGACGGCGTGCCCGCGAGCGACGGCAATCGTCTCCGCCCCGCTCGTGACGACGATCACCTCGAGGTCGCCATCGAAACGCTGGGCCGACAGCGAGTCGAGCGTCGCCTCGAGTCGGGCTCCTTCGGCTTTCGCCGGCACGACGACCGAGGCGCTGACCATGTACTGGACTGTCGTTTCGAGGACAAAAATCAAGGTGCTTCGTCCCTCGAGACCGCGATTATGGATTCGAAACGACGGAGGGGATCGTCGGCGACCGTTGCCACCGTCGTAACCCCCTTTTCCGGGCGTTTCGTAGGACCAGCAATGCCGAGCGTGACCGTCAGCGCAGGCGCCCGCCTGCACTTCGGCTTCCAGAACCTCTCGCTGGCCCGAGAGCGCCTCTACGGCGGCATCGGGGTCGGCCTCGAGGAGCCTCGCGTAACGGTCGCGGCCGAACCCGCGGACGCCGTCCGCGTCGAGGACCCACTCGCCGAGCAGTACTCCCGGCGGGCGGTCGAGCGGTTAGCCGTTCCCGGCGTTCGCATCGCCCTCGACGAACGACTCCCGCGCCACGTCGGGCTGGGGAGCGGGACGCAACTCGCCCTCACTGTCCTGGCGGCGACGGCAGGAGCGTACGACCTCGAGCCGTCGATTCGCGACCTGGCGCCGGCTCTCGGGCGGGCCGGCCGAAGTGGGATCGGCGTCGCGACGTTCGAGGACGGCGGGTTCGTCGTTGACGCGGGCCACCCGACGGGCCGGTTCACCACCGAGCCGCCGGCCGAGGGCGACTGGACGGTCCCGCCCGTCGTCGCCAGACACGACCTCCCTGACTCCTGGCGGTTTCTGGTCGTCGTCCCGGACGTCGAACCCGGCCGTTGCGGCGAGGACGAGGACGCCAGCCTCCGCTCGGTCATCGAACACGCCGACCCGGGAATCGCCGACGACATCGCGGGCGTCCTCACGCGAAAACTGCTCCCGGCGGCCGCGGAAGGCCGACTCGAGGCCTTCGGCGAGGCGATATCGACCATCGGCCACAAGAACGGTGCCTGGTACGCCGACGTCCAGGGTGGCGTCTTTCGCCCACCTGCGGGCGAACTCGTCAACGCGCTGACCTCGAGTCCGGTCGTCACCGGCGTCGGGCAATCGTCCTGGGGGCCAACCGTCTACGGCGTCACCGACGACCGACACGCCGACGAGGCCGTCGCCGCGGCGAGGGACGCACTCGAGGAAGCGAGCGTCGAGGGACGAGTTCTCGTCTCGCGGGCGGCGGCCGGGGGCGCGACTCGAGGGCGATAAAGAGAGAGCGCTCAGTTTCCGTTGTCCGACAGGTAGAGCGTTCGGTCGATGATGCTGACGGCACCCTGTCCCCAGCGCTGGATTGCCGCGCCGTCGGCGTCCGGCACGTCGATGACGATCCGCTGGCCGTCGATCGGCACGTCGCCGTCCGGCGTCGACTCCTGGTCCGCGAAGCTCTGGAGCTGATAGGTGAGCAAGCGCTTCGTCGACCCCGTAATGGACACCGTTTTGGGGTCGAACGTGTAGGTCAACACGGCCCCGTCGTCGGTCTCCTCGGCGGACACCTCGAAGCCGTGACTGCTCAGCGAGAGGTCCGGTTTCTCCTCGTTGAGCGTCTTGAGTGCGCGGTCGACCGGAATCTCCTCGATGTCGTCCTCGACGGTGTCGACGTGATCGGCGGGATCGAACGGATCGAATGCGGCGGCCGCGTCGTCCGGTGCGTCCGAATCCTCTGTTTCGTCCGGTTCGTCCGCACCGTTCAATTCGTCCAGGTCGTTTGGGCCGTCACCCACAACCTCGATACCCCCGTCGTCGCTCGCTTCGTCCAGATCGCCCGATTCTCGATGAGCGGGCGTCTCGAGGGACGAGTCTCGTTCAGTCTGGAACGCGGCGTCGGAATCCGTGGCGTCGGAATCGGCGGTGTCGACATCTGCGCCCTCCTCGTCGTCGTCTCCGTCACCATCTCGTCGTTCGTTCTTGGCATCGGTATCGCCGGTGACCTCTTCCGAGAAGGTAAATTCGCCTCCATCGGCATCGGCTTCTGGAGTCGGGTCCGAATCGCTGGCGGTCGCCGTGTCGAGGTGGTCGGGTTCGACGTCGCCGTTGGCATCGGAGGACGCCTCGAGTCCGGCCCCGTCGGAGCCGTCCACCGTCGACTGTCGGACGGCTTCGGGAGAATCGGGACTGTTCGCTGGTGGGGCAGCGTAGACGGTGGATTCGTCGGCGTTCGCTGTCTCCGCGTCGTCATCTCCTTCGTCCGTTGCCCTCTGCTCGTCGCCGTCGTCCGAATCCGAGTCGTCATCCTCGCTGTCTGAGCTCGAGCCCTCACCATCGTCATCCGAACTCGAGCCCTCGGCGCTCGGTTCCGGGGCACTCTCGAGTTCGCCGGCGATCTGGGGGTACCTGGCGTCGGCGATCGCATCTCGGTCGAGCGGGGTAGCGTACCACGCCGTTCGATCTGGGGACGTGATGAACCTCCCGCGGTTGCGTGCGAGCAGTGCGTCGTCGGGTTCGGATTGCGCGTCCTCGGCGTCGTCGAGTTCGTCGTCGCCATCAGCGTCGCTCGCGGTATCCTCCTGCTCGTTATCCTCACGTTCCGTTTCAGCCGACTCGTCACCGTCGTCGTTCGACTCGCCTGGATCGGCATCCTCCGGTTCGGTCGTTTGGGTAGCCGATTCGTCGGCCATCGCCTCGTCGACCGCCGCTGAGTCGTCCACCGCAGAGTCGTCCGCTCCACCCTGTTCGACCTCGGACGTCGGTCCCGCCTGTTCGGCCTGTTCCTCGTGTGCGGGCTGGGGTTATGCGTGCGCCTGGCCCGACGGTGTCTGGTGTGGCGCCTGCTGAGGCTGCTGGGGCTGGTGAGGCTGCTGTCCCTGCTGGGCCGGACCCTGCGTCGGCCCCGAACTGATCGTCCCACTACTCAGATGCAGCTGGGTCCCACCGCCAGAACTGTGGGAGAACCCCTCGAGGTTGTGCCCGACGTCGGTCAACCCGTCGTCCAGCGTGTCCTCGAGTTTGTCGACTTTGTCACCGACGCTACGGAGGGCGAGCGAGAGGTCCCAGAGGACGACGACCGTGAAAAACAATAGCGCCAGAAAGACCGTTACAGCGACACCGCCCAAAAATTGCACGTCCACCTCGACCATACTAGTAACTAAATTCGAAATCGTTCGATTGCAACTTAGTAGTTCGAACCGTTTCAGCGGTCGACTCACCGCTCGATACGCACGGCTGTAGCGCTCGAGAGTAGGCGTGACTCGAAAGCGTATTCCACCCACCGCCGAAAGACCCGGTATGCTCACGTTCGTCGGACTCGGCCTCTACGACGAGCGGTCGATCACCGTCGAGGGCCGGGACGCCCTCCGGAACGCCGACCGCGCCTACGCCGAGTTCTACACCAGTCAGCTCGTCGGGACTACCGTCGAGTCGCTCGAGGACCACCACGGCATCGACGTTGAGGTCCGCGACCGGGCGGGGGTCGAACAGCACCCCGACGACATCCTCGAGTCCGCCGAGACCGAGGACGTCGTCTTTCTCACGGCCGGGGACACTATGATCTCGACCACGCACGTCGATCTCCGACTGCGGGCCCACGAACGCGGAATCGAGACGCGCGTGATCCACGGTATCACCGCCCAGACGGCGACCAGTTCGCTCACCGGACTGCAAAACTACCGGTTCGGGAAGGCGACGACCCTCCCGTTCCCCTACGCCCACGGCGCCGACGGGTTGCCCGCGAGCGTCACCGAGACCATCGAGGCGAACCGCGAGGCGAACCTGCACACGGTCGTCTACCTCGACATCAAAGCCGAGCGCGGCGAGTACATGACCGCCGACGTCGCCGCAGAATTGCTCGCCGACGCGTACCCCGACCTGGTGGGCGTCGTCGTCGCTCGAGCCGGCAGTCCCGACCCCCTGATCGAGGCCGGGACGATGACCGACCTCGCCGAACGGGAGTTCGGCGACCCGCTCCACCTACTCGTGATCCCCGGCGAACTGCACCTGCTCGAGGCCGACGCCCTCTGCGAACTGGCGGGGGCGGATCGGGACGACCTCGAGATCGCCTGATTCGCACGAATGCCGGAGTCCAGTCCCCCGAACGACTGCCCCCCGAACGACGGTCCACCACTCGGCCTCGCACGCGGGACCGTCGCCCTCGTGTCACACCACCCCGGGTGGCTCGACGCGGCCGTAGCCGAACTCGAGCGACTCGAGCAGGCGTTCGAACGTGACGGGGTCGACGACCGCGTCCTCGGGTACGAGCACGTCGGTTCGACGGCCGTCCCCGGACTCGCCGCGAAGCCGATCCTGGATCTGCTCGTCCTGGTCGCGGACCTCGAGGCCGTCACCAGTTTGCAACCAGCGCTCGAGCGCCTCGGATACGAACGGCAACCGAACGACGGCGTTCCCGACCGCGTCTTCTTCGCGAAGGGGCCGGAAACCGACCGGATGCACTACCTGTCGGTCGCGTCGTGGGGAAGCGACTGTCACCGTGAACAGGTGGTCTTCCGAGATTTTATGTGCGATAACCCATCGACGGCCGAGGCGTACGAGACGCTCAAGCGACAGCTCGCGGGGCATTATTTAGATGAGCGGGCGGCGTACACCGACCGAAAGGAACCGTTCGTCGAAGAGATCCTCGAGTGGGCCGTCTCGGCAGGATACGACGTCGACGAGCGGCCCTGACCAAACCAGTGTCGGCTCGCGAAAAATCGAAACGCGCTACAGCCGGTCGATAACTGCCGCCGTCACTTCGTCCGTCGAGGCGTCGCCACCCAGATCGCCCGTCCGTGGGCCCTCCTCGAGCACATCTTCGACGGCCTCCTGGACGGCCGCGCCCTCGTCCTCATGGCCGAGGTACTCGAGCAACATCGCCGCCGAGAGGATGGCGGCGGCGGGGTTGGCGACGCCCTGACCAGCGATGTCAGGAGCGGTGCCGTGGACCGGTTCGAAGAGCGCCCGGTCGGGCCCGACGTTCGCGCTTGGGAGCAAGCCAAGACCGCCGACGAGCCCCGCCGCGAGGTCCGAGAGCACGTCGCCCGCGAGGTTCGGGCAGACGACCACGTCGAACTGCGTCGGGTCGAGACAGACGTGGGTGGCGAAGGCGTCCATCAGCACCTCCTGCGTCTCCACGCCCCCCGCGTCGGCAACGTCGACGACCGCGTCGCGAAACCGGCCGTCCGTCTCGCGCATGACGTTGGCCTTGTGAACGACCGCAAATTCATCGAGTCCACGGTCGTCGACGAACTCGCAGGCGAACTCGGCGAGTCGTCGCGAGGCCGAGTCGGTCACCACCCGCGTCAGCGTCGAGAGGTCGTCGCTCAACCGAGTTTCGTGGCCCGAGTAGACCCCCTCGGTGTTCTCCCGGAGAAAGACGAGGTCCGTCTCCGGTCGAACCGCGTCGACGCCGGGATAGGCCCTGGCGGGCCGAACGTTGACGAATGAGTCGACGGCCTCGCGCAGCGGAAGAATCACGTCCGCAGCGGTTTCGCCCGCGGCACCGAAGAGCGTCGCGTCGCTCGAGGCGACGAGGTCGTAGGTCTCCTGTGGAAGTGCCTCGCCGGTCTCGGCCTTCACGGCGTCGCCCGCAGCCGCTTCGCGAAACAAAAAGTCGATGTCCAGCGCCTCGAGTACCTCGAGCGCTGCCGGCGTCACTTCCTGGCCGATGCCGTCGCCCGGGACGACGGCGATGTCGTGAGTCATGCTTGCAGTCGTTCTGGAAGCCCAAAGAGGGTATCGAAAGCGGTATATTTGCCAGTTCTGGTCGTCGACGAGCGGTCGTATATCAATATATCGTACAGTCTCGGGAACCCGAATAGCCAGAAAGGTTATCATACTCGCATTCGAGTATCTGCTTCATGGTGGTGCTCGGACGGAACCAGATCGCGTACAGTACACTGAATACACTCGGGAAGCGAGAATTTTCTTACAGCGGGCTGGTGCTTCTGAACGTACTCTTCCTGTACCTCTTCGGATGGCTCACCGTCGTTCCGGTGCTGTTTACCCTCGGGTTCTTGCTCCACGCACGAACCCTGTGACGGAACTGAACAGGACCTCGTGGTACCGTCGACCCGTCACCCCCCAGTAACCAGGTACCGCGGTCACCTCGAGGCATCCGTCGTCCGGAAAACGGAAACGTGACGACTGAAACGCTTCGAGCGGTCACTGTCAACGAGTTCGGCGCCGTCACGGATTCGTCGAGTCTAACGGTAGCCGGTGAGCCACCCAGCGGCAGCGCTGGATCGAACGTTCTCGAAGGGACTCGAGTGGTTCGACACGCGACGAGTGGTTCGATGGGTCCCCACGGCAAGACGGTACGATCCGAGGTCGACCCCAGCGATACGGACTACGACACGGGCCCGTCTCGCTCTCGGGACCGAGCAGGATTCACGCCAATCGAGTGGTCTGTCGTGACCTCGTCAGGATCCACTGGCCTCGCTTCGTCACGGCACGTTTCGAAGAGGTCGACTGCCCACTCGTAGACGGCCTGGTCTTCGGTGACGAACCCTCCTTTGACGACGCCCTGCTCGTCAGTGAGGTCAATTCCCACCGCACTGTCGACGATCCCCACTGAAATTGGGATGTCTTCGAAGACAGAAACGTGGACGTTCGTTTCATCGAGCATCTCGTGCAATTGCTTCGCGGAGGTCGAATGAGTTCGGATGGTGTCGAGGACGTCCGGCGTGATTACCATGTCGAGGTGCGTGTTTCCGTGGACGGTCGATTTCCAGTCGTTTTCGATGAACACCGGGGCGACCACGCGCGTAACGCCCCGAATTTGGTCGCCAGAGCGGCGAAATTCGAGTATCCGTCGGATAATAGCGGTCGCGTCACTCTCCTCGAGAACGATGAGTTCGGCATCGCGAAGGCGCCGGACGTCGAACGTCAGGAGGTCGGACGGCAGCCACTGCAGGGGTTCACGCAGACGACGTTCGGCCTCCATCTCGTCCCCCAGGCGCGTGAACTTGTCACACACCCATTCACCAGTCGGTGTCGCCGTGCACTCCTGGCCCGAGCGTGCGATCCAGTTGCGCGCTTCGAGCTCCCGGAGAATTCGGGCAGTCGTGACTCGCGAAGCACCGATTCGATCACGTATCTCGTCGTGGCTTCGTGGTGCCTCGACCAGGAGCTCCAAGACTGCCACGCGGTTCTCCGAGTTCGCGAGAAACGCGGCGTCCTCGAGTGCATCGTCCATGTCTATTGGTAACCCACAACATGGGATTAACCTATGGGGTGAGATGCGCGTGTCCAATGGTCTGCTGATCGTTGGCCGAGTGCTTCGAGATCATTTGGCCTGGTCGCTGTAATGTGACCCACGGCCGACGCAGGCGTCACGTCACTATCCGTTCGTCGTTCACACCGTGATCAGCGAAGACACCGTGACCGACGTAACCCCCGGAACGTCATGCTGGTGCGAATCGACGGATGAGAATGTACCCCACACGAAGGCGGTCCTCGAGCCGCATCGAGTGCGGGTCGTGAGAACCGGGCAGTCGAACGACCGCGACAGCAACCCAACCAGCCGAGGACACCCACGACGACCGATCATGACACTCGACGAAGAACGACTGAACCAGCACGTGCAGACGGCCATAACCGACTTTGGAGCGACGGCGCACGCCCCGCTCGTCGTCATCGGCGACGAACTCGGCCTGTACGAGACGCTCGCCGACGCGGGGCCGCTCACGTCGGCCGAACTGGCCGAGAAAACGGACACCGCGGAACGGTACGTCCGCGAGTGGCTCCCCTCACAGGCTGCCGGGGGGTACGTTACCTACGATTCGGAGACGGACCGCTACACCCTCACCCCCGAGCAGGCCGCAGTGCTCGCCGACGAGACCAGCCCGGCATTCATGGTCGGTAACTTCCAGGTCGCCCTGTCGGCGGCCAGGATCGAATCACAGCTCGCCGAAGCGTTCCGCACGGGCGAAGGCGTGGGCTGGCACGAACACGACGCGGACCTCTTCCACGCAATCGAGTACTCCTGGCGGCCACAGTACGCGGCGAACCTGGTCGACGACTGGATTCCCGCGCTCGAGGGGGTGGACACGACGCTCGAGGGCGGTGGGCGCGTCGCCGACGTAGGCTGTGGTCACGGCGCATCGACCATCCTGATGGCCGAGGCGTACCCGGAGTCGACGTTCGTCGGCATCGACCCCCACGAACCGTCGGTCGCGGCGGCCCGCGAGCGAGCAGCCGAAGCCGGCGTCGCCGACCGCGTGAGTTTCGAGGTGGCGACGGCCAAGTCGTACGATGGCGCGAAGTACGACTTCGTGACCACGTTCGACGCCCTCCACGACATGGGGGATCCGGTGGGTGCGGCGGCGCACGTCCGTGAGACGCTTACCAACGACGGTACGTGGATGATCGTCGAGCTGTTCGCCAACGACTGCGTGGCGGACAACCTCAATCCGATGGGGCGGGCAGCCTACTCGATCTCGACGCTGATCTGCACGCCGTGCGCACTCGACCAGGAGGCCGAGCGCGTGCTGGGCGCACAGGCTGGCGAGACGGGTATTCAGGAAGCCGTCACCGACGGCGGCTTCACCCGGTTCCGCCGGGCGGCCGAGACGCCCCTGAATCTCGTGTTCGACGCCAAGCCGTAAGGCGAGACGAGCGAGCGATAGGGACCGGTGCAGGCGAAATGCTGTTTGTCTCGAACCGCTCGAGCACTGGGCATAACCGAACTCAAGTATCGAATAGTACGCTCAGACGATGTTGAGTAGACGGCGCGCATTCCGCACCGAGGGAGACGAGCACCGATACGCATTATACAGTGTCATGTGTAGACATACCATGGAGACTGCCCTCGACGAGATCGACTTTCTCGCCAGATCGAACCACCGAGTTGGCGTCCTGGAGGGGCTGACCGATGGCGCCCGCGAACGGCGTGATCTCCGCGCCGCGACTGGTGCCTCTACACCGACGATGAGTCGGATTCTCGCCGACTTCGAAGACCGTCGATGGATCGCCCGGGACGGGCCGACCTATTACCTGACGTCACTCGGCGAGTTCGTCGCAGAGCGGTTCCTCGAGCTCCGCGAGGCAATGGAAATCGAACGGAGACTTCGGGACGTCTGGCAGTGGCTCCCCCAGGAGATGGAGGGGTTCTCCGCCGACCTCTTCACCGATGCGGTGGTCTCGTACCCCGGACCGGGCTATCCGTACGAGCCGATCGAGCGGCTCACCCACCTCATCGAGGGGACCACTCGAATGCGGGGGTTCGACAGTATCGTGTTCAAGTCGATCAACAACGAGACAGTGTGCCAGGCCGTCCTCGACGGGATGGAGCTCGAGTACGTGTACTCGCCGACAGCGCTCGAGAAGACCCTTGCCTGGAATCCAGAACGAGTGATGGAGGCGGCATCGTGTGAACACTGTACCCTCCTCGTCCACGACGGCCTCCCCGACAGGTCCCGGTGTGGGCTCGGCATCGTCGACGACCGCGCCGGCATCTGCTGTCACGACCCCGAAACCGGAGCGCTGACGGCCGTAATCGATACGGATGCACCGGCAGCTCGAGAGTGGGCCATTGCCACCTTCGAGCGCGTCCGTGACGAGGCGAGGCCAGTCGACCCCCAGGCGTTCGAGACGCTCAACTCGCCGGACCTCCACCCATAGAACGCGTTTGGGAGTCGAAGAAACTTCAACGACTAATGATACGTCAGGAACCACCGCCCCTGACGACCACGCCGGTCCACCGTGCAGAGACAAACTGTCGTGACTCCAACTGTTTCTTCACGGGGCGAAATATTTCGCCGGATATGTAGATATATCCAGCGAGCGTACTGCGATTCGAGGAATCATGCTCGAACAAACAGAAATCCAGGACGAATGGACCGAAATCGCGTCGGGATACGACGAGTACGTCACCCCGTCGAACATGGCCATAGCGGAAGAGGCCCTCGAACGGTTGGGGCTCCAGCCTGGAACGCGAGTGCTGGACGTCGCGGCCGGCAGTGGTGCGTTGAGCATCCCCGCGGCTCGCGCGGGGGCCCAGGTGCTGGCAACGGACATCTCTCCCGCCATGGTCGAGCGTCTCGAGGCGCGTGCACGTGACGAGGGGCTCTCCACCCTGGAGGTCCGCGTCATGGATGGACACGCCCTCGAGCTCGAGGACGACACCTTCGACATCGCCGGATCACAGTTCGGCGTCATGCTGTTCCCCGACCTCCCGCAGGGACTGGACGAAATGACGCGCGTTACCAGACCCGGTGGCCGCGTGCTACTGGTCACGATGGGACCGCCCGCCGAAATCGAGTTTTTGGGATTCTTCATCGGGGCCGTGAAAGCTATCGTCCCAGATTTCGCCGGCCTTCCGTCAGACCCACCGCCGTTACCGTTCCAAGTGGAAGATTCCGAGAAGTTGCACGAGAAACTGGCCGACGCCGGTCTCACGGAGATTCGCGTGGAGACGACGAATCATCGGCTGGCGTTCCACTCCGGCACGCAGCTATGGGACTGGGTGACCGCCAGCAATCCGATTGGAGCCGATTTAGTCGCCGATCTGACGGCGGAGCAGAGAAAGGCGGCCCAGACGGTGCTGGACGACAAACTGAGCGAGCGTTCCGACGGGAGCGGTCCGGCCATGTTGAACAACACCGTCAACATTGCTATCGGAACAAAGTGAGCTGATCGGAGGAAACCAATGATCACATAGGACACACAGGAACGACAAGCGGAGGATGCTCGAGAGCGGCTGCTTGGCGGCCTCCCTGTAACGGAACGACGACTGGAGCTAGCTGGGGTTTCGACAGCCGTTCTGGAGGGCGGCAACGGTCCGCCGATCGTCCTCTTGCATGGTCCCGGCGAATCGGCCTTCTGGTGGATGCGGACCATCCCGGACCTGGTGACGACCCATCGCGTGATCGTTCCCGATCTGCCCGGTCACGGGGCCTCGACGGTCACGGCCAACGCGATGGACGCTGACGCCGTGAAAGCGTGGCTTGGCGAACTGATCGAACAGACCTGTCCGACGCCGCCGACGCTGGTAGGGCACCTGCTCGGTGGCGCAATCGCGACTCGGTTCGCGAGCAATCACAGCGATCGACTCCGAGGGCTGGTCCTCGTAGACACGTTCGGCCTCGGTCCGTTTCGACCATCCGCGACGTTTGCGTTCGTTTTGGTCCGGTTCCTCGTGCGACCGTCGGATCGCGCGTACCACAGTTTCCTCGACCAGTGTCTGGTCGGATCGGGACGGCCTGGTCGAGCAGATGGGCGAGGACTGGGAGCCGTTCCTGGCGTACAACCTCGAGCGTTCGCGGACGCCGAGTGTGAAAGCCTCCATGCGAACCATGATGAAGGAGATCGGGGTACCCACGATACCGGCAGCGGACGTAGAGCGAATCACCGTTCCGACGTCCCTGATCTGGGGCCGAGACGACCGCGCCGTACGGCTCGAAATTGCCAAAGACGCGAGCGCCTGTTACGGATGGCCTCTGCGTGTGATCGATGACGCCGGTGACGATCCCAAACTCGAACAGCCCGAAGCGTTCCTGGAAGCACTGTACGAGGTGCTCGACGACTGGTTGCCCATCGAAGGATAAAGATCGAGAACTGTACTACCTGTGCGTACCCGGAACGGGATCGAACCTGCCGCTCGAGGCGGGCTCAACGGAGTGGAAAACCACGTTCACCGGTATCGCCTCAGCAGAATCGTCTCGTCCGGATCGATGAACGAAAAGCGGACCTACACTCGTTTTCCGTCTTCCACGTAAGGGAGACTTTCGGCAGTCTCGTCGACGGCCTCGGCGTTCGCCTTCATCAGCGCCGTGGTGTCCCAGACGCCATCGACGAGGGCCTTTCGCTGGGCGTCGTCGACGCGCACGCCGACCGTCTTCCCGCCGTAGGTGACGGTTTCCTCGGCCACGTCGACGTCGATCTCGCCGTCGGGATTCGCTTCGACCCACGCCTGTAACTCCTCGACGACCTCGGTGTCGGCCTCGAGGGTGGGCATCCCGAGCGCGAGACAGTTCCCCGCGAAGATTTCGGCGAAGCTCTCGCCGATGAAGGCGTCGATGCCCCAGCGCATGAGCGCCTGGGGGGCGTGCTCGCGAGAGGAGCCACAGCCGAAGTTGGCGTTGACGACCATCACGGAAGCGTCCCGATTCTGTGGCTCGTTCAGCGGGTGGTCCTTCTCGTTGTCGTCGTCGTCGAATCGCTGATCGAAGAAGGCGAACTCGCCCAGGCCGTCGAACGTAACGACCTTCATGAACCGGGCCGGGATGATCTGGTCGGTGTCGATGTCGTTGCCGCGGACGGCGACGCCCGTTCCCGATACCGAATCGACGCTCGGAATCTCGAGTTCGTTACTCATTCACCGTCACCTCCTTCATCGCCCGCACGTCAGTCACTTCCCCGTTGATCGCCGCCGCGACGACCATCCGGGGGTTCATTAACACGGTTCGGCCGTCCTTGCTCCCCTGGCGGCCGACGAAGTTCCGGTTCGAGGAGGAGGCACAGGCCTCGTCGCCCTCGAGCTGGTCCTCGTTCATTCCGAGACACATCGAGCAGCCGGCGCCGCGCCAGTCGAAGCCGGCCTCGGTGAAGATTTCGTCCAGGCCCTCCGCCTCGGCGGCCTGCTTGACCTGCTGGCTGCCGGGAACGACCATCGCGCGGACGTCGGGATCGACGGTCCGGCCCTTCACGAGGCGAGCGGCCCGCCGGAGGTCCGGCAGGCGCGCGTTGGTACACGAACCCAGGAAGGCGACGTCGATGGGGTAGCCCTCCATCGTCTCGCCCGGTTCGACTCGCATGTGCTCCTGGGCGCGGCGTGCCGTCTCGACCTTGTCCGCGGGGAGGTCCTCGGGCTCGGGAATCGGCTCGGTGACGCCGACGCCCTGTGCTGGCGTGGTGCCCCAGGTGACGACCGGCTCGAGTTCGCCGCCGTCGATCGTCACGACGTCGTCGTACTCGGCGTTGTCGTCCGATCGGATCGACTCCCAGTACGCCTTTCGCTCCTCGAAGGCCTCGCCCTCGGGGACGCGCTCGCGGCCCTCGAGCCACGCGTAGGTGGTCTCGTCGGGGTTGACGTAGCCCGCACGGGCGCCGCCCTCGATGGACATGTTGCAGATCGACATTCGCCCCTCCATGTCGAGGTTCTCGATGGCCTCGCCAGCGTACTCGTAGACGTAGCCGACGCCGCCCTCGGTGCCGAGTCGCCGGATGATCTCGAGGATGACGTCTTTGGCTTCGACGCCGTCGCCCAGTTCGCCGGTGACCTCGATCTTGCGAACTTTCTGTTTCTCCATCGCGACGGTGCCCGTGGCGAGCACGTCCCGGATCTGGCTCGTGCCGATCCCGAACGCGAGCGCGCCGAAGGCGCCGTGGGTCGAGGTGTGGCTGTCGCCGCAGACGATGGTCGTCCCGGGCTGGGTCAGCCCCTGCTCCGGGCCGATGACGTGGACGATGCCCTGTTCGCCCGTGTCGGGGTGGGAGAACTCGATGCCCGACTCGTGGACGTTTTCCTCGAGTTCGGCCATCATCTCCTCGGCCGCCGTGTCGGCGTACGGGCGCTCCTTGCTCGAGGTCGGCACGATGTGATCGACCGTCGCGTGGGTCAGGTCGGGGTAGGCGACCTCGAGGTCTCGCTCGCGGAGCATCCCGAACGCCTGCGGGCTCGTCACCTCGTGAATGAGGTGGAGGCCGACGAACAGCTGGTCCTGGCCGGTGGGCAGACGGGTGACCGCGTGGCGGTCCCAGACCTTGTCGTAGAGCGTTCCCTCGCTCATTCGTCGGCTCCGACCTCGGTCCCGCCGCGCTCGAACACCGCGTTCGCGTCGTCGGCGTCGCGCGGCGGCGTGTGGCTCACGTCTTTCATCGGGGTGGTTTCCCGCGACGGGTCGTCGCCGTCAGTGTCGGGGACCGCCTCGGCTTCTCCGCCGTCGGCGGCCACGATTGGTCCGCGGCTGAACAGCTGCCCCGTCGATTCGCCCGTGTAGGGGTTCGTGTGGCTGGTTTCGGCCATCGTCGGTCGGATCGATTCGGTCGATTGCCTCGAATTCGTCGGTTTTGGAGCGTCTGTCGTTCGTGTCATCGGTCTAGTCGTCTGCTGGAACTTCGGTCTGTTCAGTCTCGTTCACGTCGTCTTCCCACTCGAAGAGGTCGCGGAGTGGCGCGCCCACCGCCTCGATCTCGTGTTGCTCGTCCCGCTGTTTGAGCTGACTGTACGCCGGGCGGCCCGCCTGGTTCTCGTTGATCCACTCGCGGGCGAATTCGCCGTTTTGGATCTCCTCGAGGGTATCCTCCATGTTCTCACGGACGCCCTCGTCGACGATGCGGTCCCCTCGAGAGAGGCCGCCGTATTCGGCCGTATACGACACTGAGTGCCACATGCCGCCGAGTCCGCCCTCGTACATCAGATCGACGATCAGCTTCAACTCGTTCAGGCACTCGAAGTAGGCCATCTCGGGAGAGTAGCCCGCATCGACGAGGGTCTCGTACCCGTGTTTGACCAGCGAAGTCACACCGCCACAGAGGACGGCCTGTTCGCCGAAGAGGTCCGTTTCGACCTCCTCCTGGAAAGTCGTCTCAATGACGCCGGCTCGCGTGCCGCCGATCGCCTGCGCGTAGGCGAGAGCTTCGTCTTTTGCCTCGCCGGTGTAGTTTTGCTCGACCGCGATCAGGGCCGGCGTGCCGCCGCCGTTCTCGTAATCGCGCCGGACGATGTGGCCGGGCCCTTTGGGTGCGGCCATCGTCACGTCGACGTACTCGGGGGGCTGGATCTGGTTGTAGTGGATGTTGAACCCGTGAGCGAACATGACCGTGTTGCCCTCCTCGAGGCCGTCGAGGACGGCCTCGAAGACCGCGGGCTGGATGGTGTCGGGGACGAGGAACATGATCACGTCGGCTTCCGCGGTGGCGTCGTCGGGCGTCGTCACCCGCAGTCCGTCCTTTTCGGCCTGGCTCCAGGAACTCGAGTCCTCGCGGAGGCCAACGACCACGTCGATCCCGCTGTCGTGGAGGTTGAGCGCGTGGGCGTGGCCCTGGCTTCCGTAACCGAGGACGGCAACGGTCTTGTCCTCGATGTGGCTGGCGTCGGCGTCGTCGCCGTAGTAGATGTTGGTCGTAAACGTCTCGTCGTCCGTGGTGGTGTCGGTGTGTTCAGTCATCGTCTGCTGGAATGGTGTGTGTCGCGTGGTCTGTTTGCTGTGCTGCTGCGTACGTCCCGGCGGCCGTGTCGTCGGTCCTGCGGGCCATCGCAGTCGTCCCCGTCCGGGAAATCTCGCGGATCCCGAACTGGCCGAACGAGTCGATCGCTGCGTCGATCTTCTGGCGCGAGCCGGTGAGCTCGATTGTCGCCGTCTCCGGACTGGCGTCGACGGTCTTCCCGCCGTACATCTCCGCGACGGCGGCGACCCGATCCGGTCGCGTCGCGTTCACCTTCACGAGCGCCAGTTCGCGACGCATCGCATCCGGCTCGAGTTCGCGAACCGCGATCACCGGGATCAACTTCCGGAGCTGTTTTTTCGCCTGCTCGATCCCGGGATCGGGCTCCTCGACGACGATCGTCATGCGCGCGTGGTCCTCGTCCTCCGTGGGGCCGACGGTGAGGCTCTCGATGTTGAATTGCCGCCTCGAGAACAGCCCCGAGACGTCCGAGAGCACGCCGGGTTCGTGCTCGACGAGCGCCGAGATGACGGTCCGCCGCGGCGGGCGGGCGGCCTCGACTTCCGGATCGACCCGGATACCGAGTTCATTGCGCTTGCCCGCCGGGGCCGGCCGTTCGTCGGGAGCGGGCCCCTCGAGTCCGCGTCGGTCGGTCACGCGGACCACCTCGAGGCCGGCCTCGAGCGTCGCGCGCCGTCGAACCGCGCTCGCCTTCCGGTCGTAACTGGTCGCGTTCGCGTCCCGGTCATAGCTGACCCTCCGACAGCGCGAACCGCCCGTTGTCGCCGCCGCTCGGTACCATGGGGTAGACGTTCGCCCGCGGATCGACGTGCGCGTCGATCACCGAGGGGCCGTCGTAGGCCAGCGCGGCCTCGACCGTGTCGGCGACCTCGTCGTAGTCGTCGATGCGGAATCCCTTCGCGCCGAACGCTTCGGCCAGGGTATCGAACTCGGGACACCAGTTGTACTCCGAGGCGGTGTGTCGGCCCTCGAAGAAGGCGTCCTGCCACTGGCGGACCATGCCGATGTACTCGTTGTTGAGCACGACGACAGTGATGTCCATGTTCTCGCGGACGGCCACGGCGAGTTCCTGGATCGTCATCAGGAACGAGCCGTCGCCCTCGAAGCAGACGACCTCCTGGTCGTCCTCGGCGGCGAGTCGCGCACCGATGGCGGCGGGCAGGCCGTAGCCCATCGTCCCGAGCCCGTGGCTCGAGACCCAGGTCCGGGGTTCGGTGAACGTCCAGTACTGGCAGGCCCACATCTGGTGTTGGCCGACGCCCGTAGTCACGATCGCCCGGTCGCTCGTGGCCTCGTCGAGCGCTTCGACGACGAACGGCGGCTGGACCGGTTCGTCCTCGGGCGTCCGGTAGGCCATCGAGTAGTCGGACTTCCACTGCTGGCACTGGGCGCGCCATTTGGTGGCCTGCGGCGAGTCCGTCACCTCGTCGGTCAACTGCTCAATCACCGTTTCCGCGTCGCCGACGAGCGGGTACTCCGCGTGGATGTTCTTGCTGATCTCGGCCGGATCGATGTCGACGTGGATGACCTCCGCGTCGGGCGCGAAGTGCTTGATGCCGCCGGTCAGCCGGTCGTCGAACCGGGTGCCGACGCCGATCAGGGTGTCGCAGTGGGTGATCGCCATGTTGGCGTATCCCGTCCCGTGCATCCCGGCCATCTCCATCGCGAGCTCGTGATCCTCGGGGAACACGCCGAGGCCGGGCATCGTGGTCACGACCGGAATCTCGTGTTCTATCGCGAACGCCCGGACGGCCTCGGTGGCGTTGCCCTTGATGACGCCGCCGCCGAGGAGCATGACCGGCTTCGCGGACTGTTCGATGCGGCGCGCGGCCAGCCGAACCGTCTCGGGATCAGCGTGCTCCTGCACCTCGTAGGTGTCGGGCGTCCGCGGCTGGCCTGGCTCGTTCGAGGTCTCGCCTAGGGTCACGTCCTTCGGCAGGTCGACCAGCGTCGGGCCAGGTCGACCCGCGCCCGCGAGCGCGAACGCCTCGCCGACGTCGTCGCCGACGCGGTCGGGGTCGCTCGAGAACGTGTTGGCCTTCGTGATAGGCTTCGTGACGCCCGTGGTGTCGGTCTCCTGGAAGGCGTCGTTGCCGACCATCCCGGTCGGCACCTGGCCCGTCAGCGCGATCATCGGGTCCGAGTCCATGTCGGCGTCGGCGATGCCCGTCACCAGGTTCGTCGCGCCGGGTCCGGAGGTCGCGAAGCAGACGCCCGGGTCGCCGGAGACGATGCCGTAGGCGTCGGCGGCGTGGGAGGCGCCCTGCTCGTGAGCCATCGTCACGTGGCGGATCTCGGAATCGTAGAGCGCGTCGTAGACGGGCATGATCGCTCCGCCCTGGACGCCGAAGACGTACTCGGCGCCCGCGGTCTCGAGTGCGCGGACGACGGACTCGGCGCCCGTCGTCACCGGTTTCGTCGAGGTGCTGGTTTTCGAACTCGGTTCGCTCGAGGCGGCGGCCTCGGAGTCGGTGATGCGCTCGCGCTCGGTTTCCGCCTCACTCGCGTCCGCTTCGGTCCGCGGTGTCACCGGTGTCGCGCGTTCGCTCATCGATACCCTCCTGCCGCCGGATGGCGGCGATTTCGTGTGTGCTGTCGTGTCATCGTTCGGGGTCGCTGGGGACTGTAGGTGGTGCGTCGCTGGTCGCTAGGAAATCGGTGCAACGTCGGGACAGGGAGGGTGAAGTGAGGGGCTAGGCGGCCCCTACAATAATGAACGTCGCGACCGCGCCGCTGTCGGCATCGTGAGCCGATCTGGAAGCGCGGGTCGTCATTACTACACTGGTAGACGCCTCGAGGCATATAACCGTTTCCCGGCTGGCAAACGTTGCTCGGGCTCGAGTCAGCGGACGAGGCCCGCCCACCACTCGAGGCAACGCCGCCACGCGCGGCGCCTGTTCCCGACAGCCGACGCTGGCCGGCCGAAGCAACCGAAGGGTGCATCGTTACGCCTGCACCTCCTCTCGCTCCCGTTCGGGGAGCCGAGCGACGCCTTCCGCTTCGGCGAATCGCTCGAGGTCGGAGACCGTGACGCGACGCTTCTCGGCGCCGTAGTCCTTGACGCGGCGGGTCACGGCCCGGACCTCGGTCTCGGTCGGGTCGAAGCCCGTCTCGACCAGTCGTTCGCGGACCGAGTGAGTTCCCGTGTGTTTCCCCAGGACGAGTCGACGCCGGGCGCCGACCATTTCCGGGGTCATGACGCCGGGTTCGAAGGTGTCGGCGTTCTCGATGACGCCGGCGGCGTGGATGCCGCTCTCGTGGGAGAAGGCGTTCGCGCCCACGACCGGCTTGTTCGAGGGGACCGGGACGCCGCTTCGATCGGCGACGACCTGAGAGAGTTCGGTGATCCGCGTCGTGTCGATGCCCGTGTCGGCCTGGTAGACCGACTCGACGGCCATTACGAACTCCTCGTAGGCGGCGTTGCCGGCGCGCTCGCCGATCGAGTTGACCGAGACCTGGGCCTGGTCGGCGCCTGCTTCGATCCCCGCCAGCGCGTTCGCTGTCGCCAGCCCGAAGTCGTCGTGGGTGTGGACGTCGATGTGCGCGTCGGTGTGGTCGGTGATGGTCTCGATCAGATCGTAGAACCGTCGTGGGGTCGCGACCCCGCACGTGTCGGGGACGTTGATCCAGTCGGTTCCCGCCTCGGTGACGGCCTCGATGACCTCGAGCAGGAACGGCTCGTCGGTCCGGGTGGCGTCCATCGGCGAGAACATGCAGATCGCGCCCGCCTCGGTGACGCGTTCGACGGCGTCAATCGCGCGTTCGACGACGGCCTCTCGGCTCGAGTGCATCGAGTCCTCGATCTGGACGTCGCTGGTGGAGACGAAGACGTGGACCATCTCGACGCCGGAGTTCAGTGCCGCTTCGACGTCTTTGTCGACGACGCGGGCCAGTCCACAGGTCGTCGTCTGGGTCGACGACGCGATGTCGCTGACGGCTTCGAACTCGGCGTCGGAGTTAACGGGGAAGCCTGCTTCGATGACGTGAGTTTCCATTTCATCCAGGATTCGCGCGATCTCGCGCTTGTCGTCGTACGAGAACGAGGTGCCTGGGGACTGTTCGCCATCGCGCAGGGTCGTGTCGAAAACGCGTGCGGTTGCGATTTCGTCAGTAGAATCTAACGTGCCCTGGAAGAACTCGACCGCCCTGAGGGTTCTCAGAGCCGGTGTCGTTTGGTGTCGACATGTATCCAACCCCAGGCCCGAGGGAGTATATAAACCTGGCGCTGAAACAGATGCTGGCAGTTTTTGCACGCCAATGTACGATCGTTCAGGTTCGAAAAACCGCACGACGTAAACGACCTATATCGAACGGGTAGACCTTATACGCCACCCAATGATACTATGCCAGTTCCGGACACGGTACGACGTAGCATTGTAAATTCCGCTCGATTTGTTGAGGACGTAACGATGTGGCCGGTCGCGCGCGCTGGGAGTTGGTCGTTCGTCCACCTGGGAGATCATCGTCGTTCACTTGGAGGAGCGTCGTCGTCCACCCGGGTGGACATCACCGTCGACCACGCCGCGGTAACGACTCGAGTGCTTCCCCGAGAAGTTTCGAGGGAATCACCCAGTCGCGATACTACTCCTTTCGAAAAGAACGCGCGCCCGGATCGTCGTTATCGTACCGAGAACCGGAATCGAAACCGAACCGTCCGGACGCTCACTCGAGAACGTTCAGCACTTCGTCGGCGTGCCCCTCGGGGGTGACGCCCTCGAACACCGCCTCGATGGTGCCGTCCGGGCCGACGACGAACGTGTTCCGGAAGACACCGTCGAACGTGTTCCCAAACATCTGCTTCTCGCCGTAGGAGTCGTACGCGGCCGACACGGAGCCGTCTTCGTCCGACAGCAGGTCGAACTCGAGGTCGTAGTCCGCTGCGAAGTCCTCGAGGTCGGAAACGGGATCGTCGCTGATCCCGACGACGGCCGCATTTTCGGTCTCGAGCGTCGGGCGCGCGTCGCGGAATTCACAGGCCTCGACCGTACAGCCCTCGGTGTTCGCTCGGGGGTAGAAGTACACGATCAGGTGCTGGCCCTCGAAGTCGTCCAGGCGAACCGTCTCGCCGTGCTGGTTCGGCAGTGCAAAGTCGGGTGCGTTGTCGCCAGCCTCGAGCATGTCCCGTGATTCGTCTCGCGGGTTGTAGTGTTGTCGGTCCGCTACGTGTACGTCGATCTACTCGAGCGGTTCGGCCGCCTCGCGCTCGACCAGTGGCGTCGCGTTCTGCTCGGGCAGCGTGACGACGTCGTCGGTCGCGAGGGTGTACTCGCGGTCGTCGATCCCGAGGATCGAGCCGACGTCGCGAGTGATGCGGACGGTGACGCGGTCGACGTCGGGTGCCACATCGCTCGAGCCCTCGCCGCCCGTCGTCTCGGCACCGGGTTCGGCGTCGTTAGCGTCCTCGCGGTCCGCGGGCGGTTCGTCCGGCGGCGGTGGCGGGACGTCGTCGCCGGCGCCTCCCACTCCACTCGTAGTCCCTGCCTCGGCGGCATCGACGGCATCCGCGTCGTTGCTCGAGGGCAGGTCTCCGCCCATGGCGTCGGCGACGCTAACCGATCCCTCCGACGACGGGTCGGCAGTCGACTCGTCGCTCGCGGAACCGGCCACGTCGGCCAGCGCGTCGCCGGGGTCGGCTGACGGATCGGGAACGGTCGACTCGCTCGAGGCCGCCGCCTCCGCGACTGCGTCCTCATTTCCGTCGAGTACATCGAGCACGCGCTGTTTGTTGCCCTGGATGCGGTCGACGAGGTCGGTGAACAGGTCGGACTCCTCCGCGGTCAGTCCCTCGTCGTCGGCGGGCATCCCGGCCGCGGCGAGGCTCGCTTGCTTGACGAGTTTTCCCATCCGACGCTCGTAGATGGCCTCGACGACGTCCTTCGCCGTCTCGATTTCGTCCGTCAGGCGTCCAACCTCGGGCGAGGAGAAGGGGTCGTCGACGGCCTCGGCGACGCGTTCGCGCTCGTCCTCGAGGTTCGCGATGTACTCGCCGACTTCTTTGTAAAATGACGGACGCAGGTGCTGGAGGCTGTCCTTCTGACGCTCCTTGCTCTGCACCGTGCGTAATTCGTCGAGATTCATTCTTTCTCCTTTTCGGCGCGGCCACGTGCCATCAGAAACATGGCGACGTACTCCGGTAGTGACTGGTCACCCTCCTGGACTGTAAAGATATCGCCCCCCAGTTCGACCTTGCCGCCGCGGTTCACGTCGACGGCGATCTCGTGGCCACGGAACGTCTCGGGGACGGCGTCGACCAGCGGGTCGAACTCGGCCAGGTTGTTCCGGTCGATTCGTCGCGTCTCGAGCGCGCTGCCGCCGTGGAGGCTCCCCGGCAGACGGATGAGCCGGTTCGTGTCCGTCGTGACCGGTTCGTCGATCGGCGCGTTGTCGGCCTCGACGGCGCGCCCGGCGAAGCGCTCGGCGAGCTGGGAGACCGCCGTGTGGACGGTCACGTTCCCCGCCTCGAGTTCCGTGCGGTTGTTCCGGGCGGCGTTGAGCGTCGCCTGGGCCTTCCCCTCGCCGATGCCGTCGAACGACTGCAGTTTCTCGAGGGCGGCGTCTTCCTCGAGGTCGAGAAGGTCGTCGACGTAGTCCATGAACCGCCGGTGGGTGCGCCGGCCCCAGCCGCCGTTGATCGAGAGGTGGCGACGCTGGGTGGGCGTCTTTCGGCCCAGTCCGGCGACGGTCTCGGTCTCGATCAGCGCGTCGTACTCCAGGCCGATCCCGCGGACGTAGTCGACGATCTCCCGGCGGTGGTCGCTCTCTAACTGTTGAACGCACTCGTCGCGGACGTGAACGTGATAGCCCCGTCCGCCCGAGAAGACGACCTCGAGGTCCTCGAACGCGAAGTCGTCCTCGAGGAAGTCGAGCAAGCGAAACAGGGCGTCCTTGCACTTCTCGAGCATCTCCGCGTAGGAGTCCTCCCCGAGGGTCACGCTCGGTAGGTGGTCGGCGTCCAGGTCGAAGACCAGATCCGAGGAGCGCCAGTCCTTCGCGCTCATCGAGTTCGCGCCGGGGTCGCGGTAGCGCCCGACCGAGAAGTAGACGTGCTGGGGGCGCTCGCGCTCGAGGAAGTCCTCGAGCGAGCCGAGTTCGAGGAGAGAGCGGTGACGAACCATCCTGGTCTTGGGGCCCTCCGTCCAGGGAATGTAGCCCCACTCGCGTTCGTTCGCCTCCGGGGGCAGGGTGATCTCCGTCCGTCGGTAGTGGTCCCGAAATCGCCCCCGAAGATAGGCCCGCGTGCGCTCCTCCATGCGTCCCCGGTAGTCGGGGGCACTGGCATATAGGCGTTTCCGAATGGCCGTCGCTCGAGAGAGTCGCGACAGTCGAGAGAAGCCGATCGCTACCGGCGGATCAGTTCCGAGATTCGATCCGACAGGCCGGCGCTCGAGCCGAGCTTGAGGTAGTAGGCGTCGCCGCCGTCCTCGTAGTAATTGTCGATGCGTCGTTTAATCTCGAAGCCGAGGTGTTCGTAGAACTGGAGGGCGTTCTCGTTGGTCGTGCGGGCGTGGCAGGTGATCGAGCGGTGGTCTTCGGCGACCTGGGCGACGAGTCGTTTGCCGATTCCTTCGCCGCGACAGTCGGGTGAGACGGCCAGAAAGAGGATGTAGCCGTCGCGTCGAACCGCGGCGAACCCAACGAGGTTCGTTCCGTTGCGGACGTAACAGTGGACCGTCGAGCGCCGGTAGGCATCGACGAAGAAGTTGCGTCGCTGTTTGAGCACCCCCTCAGCCTGGCTGATCGTCTCCTTGAGCTCCCAGGCCGAGTCGACGAACTCGTCGCTGCCGGGCTCGACGACGCGACTGTCGATGTTGACGCTCACTAACCCACCTTACCACCGTCGCCAATATAATTCCACCGGCGGCTGGATCGGTAGCTCTCGCCGATACGGGCCGGTAGCCCTGCCGAGTGGCAGTCCGCCCGGTCGAAAAATCCCGTTCGAGACGCGTCGAAAAACAGCCGACCGGGGCCGATCCGCACGGAACCGATGCACATAGCACGCTGGCAACGGAACGAGCACGTATGAGCTACGAACTCCGCGCGCACACCGCGGACGTCGCCGTCGCCGCGAGCGGCGGCACCCTCGAGGCGACCGTGGCCGCCGTGGCCGACGGACTGGCGGCGGCTTCGTGTGACGAGATTCCCGGCGTCGACGCGGACAGGGTTTCGGGTGGCGATGCGGGGAGCGACTCGAGTGGCGACTCCGGTGAGAGCGACGATCGATTCACACTCGAGGTGCGCGCTGAAAGCCGCGAGGCCCTCCTCTTCGAGTACCTGGACGAACTCATCTACCTGCGGGACGTCCGCCTCGAGTTGCCGGTCGACAACCGCGTTCGGACGCTCGAGCGGGTCGATGAGGATGCGGGGGACGAGAGCGAGGGCGCGGGAGACGAGGGCGCACTCGAGGAACCAGCCAGCAGGGACGGACACGCCAGCGACCGCTGGCGACTCGAGGCCGACGCCCGCGGGATCCCGCTGGCAACGATCGACGCCAGGGAGGTCAAAGCCGTGACCTACTCCGAGATGCGTCTCGAGGCCGTCGACGACGGCTGGGAGGCGTATGTCGTCTTCGACGTCTGAGTAGGGCGACGTCCCGGAGGGGTACCGGTTCAGGTTCAGATTCCGGTTCGGTGCATGCGCAACTCGGGACCTGGCGGACGCGGTCACAAAGGTCTTTCAGCGACGGCGCCTCACTCTCGAGTATGACCACCACGTTCGACGCCGACGGCATCGTGCTCGAGCAGGTTCGCGAGCACGTCTGGGAGCTCCCACAGGAAGACGGGATGCGCGTCCCCGCACGCGTCCTCGCCAGCGAATCGCTGCTCGAGGAGATCAGCGAGGACCGGACGCTCGAGCAGTTGCGCAACGCGACGCACCTGCCGGGGATCACGAACTACGCCGTCTGCATGCCCGACGGCCACCAGGGGTACGGCTTCCCGGTCGGCGGCGTTGGGGCGATGGACGCTGAGAACGGCTGTATCTCACCCGGAGCAGTCGGCTACGACATCAACTGCGGCGTCCGGATGATGAAAACGAACCTGACCTACGACGACGTCTCCGGACTCGAGCGCGAACTCGTTGACGCTCTGTTCGAGGCCGTCCCCTCCGGCCTCGGCGGCGGCGGCGTCGTCGAAACCGGCGTCGATACCGTCGAGCAAATCCTCGAGCGCGGCGTCGACTGGGCGCTCGAGGCCGGCTACGCCGTCGAGGACGACCTCCTTCATTGCGAGGACGAGGGCGTCCGGGCGGGCGCCGACGCCTCGATGGTGAGCCAGAAGGCGAAGGATCGCGGGAAGAACCAGGTCGGCTCCCTGGGGTCCGGGAATCACTTCCTCGAGGTCCAGCGGGTGACCGACGTGTACGACGACGCCGTGGCGGAGGCGTTCGGCCTCGAGCGCGACCAGATCGTCGTACTCATTCACTGCGGTTCCAGGGGGCTTGGTCACCAGACCTGCAACGACTACCTGCGGAAGATCGAGCGCCAGCACGGTGGCCTCCTCGATCAACTCCCCGATAAGGAACTGGCGGCTGCCCCTGCCGGCTCGCAACTGGCCGAGGAGTACTACGCGGCGATGAACGCCGCGATCAACTACGCCTGGGTCAACCGTCAGCTGATCATGCATCGGACCCGCGAGGTGTTCGCGGACGTATTCGACCGCCCCTGGGAGTCGATGGAGATGGACCTCCTCTACGACGTGGCCCACAACATCGCGAAGAAGGAGGTCCACGAGGTCGACGGCGAGGATCGGGAGCTCTACGTTCACCGGAAAGGTGCGACGCGGGCGTTCCCGGCGGGTCACCCCAACGTACCCGCAGCCTATCGCGACGTCGGCCAGCCGGTGATCATCCCCGGGAGCATGGGCGCCGGCAGCTACGTCCTTCGCGGGGGCGAAAACTCACTCGACCTCACGTTCGGCTCGACGGCCCACGGCGCCGGGCGACTGATGAGTCGAACCCAGGCCAAGAACGAGTACTGGGGAGAGGACGTACGCGAGGAACTCGAGTCAGGCCAGGGGATCTACGTCAAGGCCCAGTCGGGGGCGACGGTGGCCGAAGAGGCCCCGGGCGTCTACAAGGACGTCGACGAGGTCGTGCGCGTCTCAGACGAACTCGGAATCGGCGACAAGGTCGTTCGGACGTTCCCGGTGTGTAACATCAAGGGGTGATCGTCGTCAGATCCGGCGGCCTCGAGTTCGTCAGTTGATACGGAACGGGCTGTCGTCCTCGTCGCCCTCGCCACTACCATCCTCGTCTCCGTCTCCGCCAACGTCACCGTCGACGTACGGCTTTCTCGCCGTGATCGTCACCTCCGCTTCGGGAGCGTCCTCGTCCACCCACGGGCTGTCGTAACTCGAAAGTTCGATCCCGGTGACTTCCCAGCCAGCGTCCTCGATAAGGTCGACGAGTTCTCGCTGGTCGTCGAGCATGTCTCGGTCCATGAGCGGCGTTCGACCTCGAGGGGGAAATATCGTCGGCCCTGAGGACCGGACCGGAACGCTTCCCTCGAGATGTCACTCAGGTTTTAAGACCCGTCCTCGAGAGGAGTACCCATGACAGGATCTGGCACGTCTCGAGGGGATGGAGGACTCGGGCTCATGGACGCCGTCGCTATCGAGGTCGGGCTCATCGTCGGCGGCGCGCTGTTCGCGCTGGTCGGCGTCGGCGTCGCGCTTTCGGGGCCGGGTGTCGTCGTGTCCTTCGCGATCGCCATTACCATCGCGGTCCTCGGACTCGTCCCGACGGCGATGCTCGGTGCGTCGTTCCCGACCACGTGTGGCCACTACCGGTATCCCGCCCGATTCGTCTCGCCCGGACTCGCGTTTCTGGCGGCCTGGGGGCTCGGAATCAGCATGTTCACCGGCGGACTACCGCTTTACGCGCTGACGGCGGGGGAGTACGCCGCGACGCTCGTCCCGGTGTCCCCGGCAGCCGTCGGCGTCGGCCTGCTCACGCTCTTCTTCCTGTTGAACCTCGTGGGCATTCGGCTGGCCGCTCGCGTGCAGTTGCTCATGTTCGTCGGTCTCGTCGTCGCGCTCGGTTCGTTCGTCGTGCTCGGCGTCCCGAACGTCGACGCGGCGAACCTCACGCCGGTGTTCTCGAGCGGCGCCGTCGGCATCGTCGCCGGGGCTGGCGTCCTCTACTTCACCTGTCTCGGGGCGAACTTCGTCGTCGACATCGGCGGTGAGATCCGCGATGCAACGGTGACGATTCCTCGATCGTTTCTCGTAAGCGTCCCGCTGGTGTTCGTGCTCTATGTGCTGGTCGCGCTCGTCGCCGTTGGCACCGTCGGTGTCGAGACGATGAGCGGCGAGACGCTCGCGGTGCCGGCCGAACGCTTCCTCTCGCCCGCGTTTCAGACGGTGTTCGTCGTCGGTGGCGCCCTCTTCGCCGTCGCCACCAGTCTAAACGCCACGTTCATCCTGGTTCCCCAGTACGCGAAGGCGCTCGCGGCCGACGGCGTGTTCCCCGCGGCACTCGGGGAAACCAACGACCGGTTCGGCACCGCTCACTGGGCGCTCCTCGGGACGTACCTCCTCAGCACCGCCATCCTGCTCGCCCCGCTTCCCTTCGCGGACCTAGGCACGATGCTCGCGTTCGGCGGCGCGTTCGTGGTCGCCGTCGTGATGTTCGCAGCCATCAGCGTCGTCCGGAATCCGCCCGCCGACTTCGACCCCGACGCGTTCCCCGTCCCGACGCGCCTGGCGTTCGGGATGGCGCTCCTTGCCGTCCCGCTCAACGTCCTCCTCCTCGGTCTCCTGGCGACCCAGTCTCCGACGCTCTTCGCGAGCTGGGTCGTCCTCTGTGGCTGTGGCCTGGGCTACTACGCCCTCCGAACGAACTATTACGGCTCGAGCGACATTGCTCCGACGGAGCACTCGAAACCATGACGGACCATATCACGGAAACGGGAGTCGTCGGTGCTGGATTGATGGGGCGCGACATCGCCGGATTACTGGCGAACGCCGGCTACCCGGTGACGCAGGTCGACGTCGATGCCGAGGTCCTCGAGGACGCCCGAACGTACCACGAATCGGAACTCCCGGCGGAGCTGCGGGCGACCAGCCTCGAGAACCGAAGGGATCCCGCCGACCGAATCGCCTACGACACGGACGTGGCGGCTCTCGCCGGGACCGACTTCGTCGTCGAAGCCGTCCCCGAATCGCTGGCACTCAAACGCGAGGTCGCCGCGTCGCTCGAGGACGTCCTCTCTCCCGAAGCCGTGATCGGGACGAACACCTCGTCGCTGACCCCAGGCGAGATTGCCGCCGGTCTCGAACACCCCGAGCGCGTCGTCCTGTTTCACTTCGCGAACCCGGCACTCCGTCGGGACCTCGTCGAAATCGCGGGCGACGACGCGACCGACGGTGCCCTCGAAACGGCCCGCGAGGTCGCGTCGGCCATCGACCGGGAGCCGATTCGGCTCGAGCGCGAGTACCGCGCCAACGGCCTCTCGCGGCTGTCGGCGAGCATCAAGTGCGCAGCGACCTGGGAGCTCCTCGAGGCCGACGTCGCCGCCGTCGATACCGGGGCGCAAGCCGTCGGGTTCGACCGCGGCCCCCTCGAGTTGATCGACCTGATCGGGCTCGACGTGCACCTTGCGACGGTCGACAACCTCGAGGCGGCCTACGGAGACCGGTACACCCCGCCTGCAGAGGTTCGAGCACGCGTGGAGCGCCTCGTCAGGGAGGGGAACCTCGGGAAGAAGTCCGGAGCCGGGTTCTTCGAGTGGGACGGATCGACCTGTCTCGTGCCGGAGCCGGACGAGCCCCACGACGTGACGCCGATTCTTGCAGCGCTGGTCAACGAGGGCAACCGGCTCGTGGCCGACGGGATCGCCGACCCCGCCACCGTAGACGAGATTCTCAAGCGCGGCGGCGACAGCGAGGTCGGCCCCTTCGACCTGCAGGAAACGTTCGGGGACGAGTTCCTCCGTAACGCCCTCGAGACGCGCTACGAGGAAACGGGCGCGTCAATTTACGATCCCACGTTCTAATCGGGCGACTCAGACCAGAATCGGCGGCATCGCGTACGGATCGACCTGCACGTCGAGCAGCGTCGGCTCGTCGCTCCCGATTGCCGTCTCGAGTTCGGGTCCGAGGTCCTCGACCGACTCGACGCGGACCCCCTGACAGCCGAAGCCGCGGGCGATGGCCGCGTAGTCGACGCCCTCGTGGAAGTCCGTCGAGAGGTGGAAGCTGTCGGTGCCGATCTGGCTCGCCTTCGAAGAGCCCAGGCCGTCGTTGTTGAGCACGACGACCGTGATCGACAGGTCCTCTCGGGCGGCCGTCTCGAGGTCCGCGACGTGATAGCCGATGGCGCCGTCGCCCGTGAGCGCGACTACGTCGGCGTCGGGGCGGGCGGTCTGCATGCCCAGTGCCTGGGGCAAGCAGACGTTGATGCCGTCACTCCCCCGCGCCTGCAGGTAGCCGAGACCCGGCTCCTCGACCTCGTAGAACGCGCCCGAGAAGAATCCCGAGAAACTGGTCGCGCTCACGAGAACACCGTCGGCGGGGACGTGTTCGTTCAACTCGTGGATCACGCGGTGGGTCACGATCGGTTCGGCGTCGCTCGTCAGGTTGTCCTCGTGGGACTCGCGCCATTCGTGTCGGTCTGCCGCCAGGTCCGCGAGTCTCGACTCGCGGCCCCGGTAGTCGTCGGGATCGACTGCCTCGAGCAGCGCCTGCAGGGTCGCCCGAATCTCGGCCTGGACGGCCACCGCGGGCTCGTAGTTCCGGCCGAGCCAGGCCGGGTCGAGATCGACGTGGACAACGTCGGCGTCGGCGTCTAGCAGCGACCAGCCGACGGTCGTGAGATCGCCGAACCGGGTGCCGAGCCCGACCACGAGGTCCGCCTCCTCGAGGGCGTCGTTCGCGACCTGGCAGAATCCCCACCGGCCGACCACGCCGAGGGCGTAGGGCTCGGTCTCCGCGACGGCCCCCTTGCCGTTGATGGAGGTGACGACCGGAGTTCGGGTTCGCTCGGCGAGCGCCGACAGGTCCTCGCTGGCGCCGGCCCTGACGACGCCCTCGCCGGCGAGGAGTACCGGTCGCTCGGCGTCCTCTAGCAGGTTGAGCGCGCGCGCGGTGGTTTCGGGATTCGGAGTCGGGCCAGGGGTCGAGTACGAGGCCGAGAGCGCGTCGGGAAGCGCGTATTCCGAGTCCCGGTCGAGCACGTCGCCGGGGAGGTTGACGTGAACGGGCGACGGAACACCCGTCGTCATCCGCCTGAGCGCCGTCTCGACCGCCTCGACCGCCCGCTCCGGCGATTCGGCGTCGAACGTCGCGCTCGCGAACGGCTCGAGGATCGCCTCGTTGTCGGCGTCCTGGATGACCTCCCGGCCGCGGATGTCGCGCTCGTTGTCTCCGGTGAGCGCGAGAACCGGGCTCGAGGCCCCGCTGGCTTCGGCCAGACCGGCACCGATGTAGGCTGCGCCGGGGCCGCCGACGCCGTCGACGACGCCGACGGTTCGGCTCGTCCGGGCGTAACCGTCGGCCATGAGCGCCGCGCTCGCCTCGCTTCGACCCAGTACGTGCCGTATCGACGAATCGTTCAGACTCGAGTAGTACGGGTCCATCTGTTCACACGGGAAGCCGAATACCGTCTCGATCCCGCTCGCCTCGAACATCGCCACGATCTGATCGGTTGTACCTGTCATCGTCTTCGCCCGCCACTCGCGAGGAGTCGCACTAGCGCGTGTGACTGGATGGCACAAAAATATATCCTTCCGAACAGGTTCGACTGTGTTCGTTGCCGACCATCTGAAACGCGTCTCGAGTGACCCGCTAACTCTCGATCGTCGTCCCGGCACCCTCACCGCGGAAGAACGCCGGCAGCGACTCGAGGCCGAAGATCGAGGCACGGCTCTCGAGGGCGAGCAGTGCCTGCACCTTCGCCGCCATGCCGCCGGTGACGTCCGTCGACTCGCTGGTCCCGAGGACGGCCTCGACGTCGGCGTAGTCCTCGATGCGCTCGATCACGTCCCCCGTGTCGTCGAGCACGCCGGGAACCGTCGAGCACAGTCCCACGCGCTCGGCCTCGAGGGCAGTCGCGAGTTCGACGATCAGTTCGTCGCCGCTGACGATGGTGACGCCCTCCCCCCGGTGGCTCACGACGTCGCCGTGCAGGACGGGGACGAACCCTTCCGCGAGCATCGTCTCGACCGGCGCCGTGGGGAGGTCGAGTCGACCCTCGGCGTCCCGCGATGCGACCGAAAATGGGTGAACCGGAACCGCGGGGACGTCCCGCTCGAGCAACCGCTGGAGGACGAACTCGTCGAGCGTCTTCATCGCGCCGTGGATCGCGTGGACGGCGCCCACGTCGTGCGTACCGTCGGTCGTGCTCACGCCGTGCTCGCTCGCGTGGACGTGGCCGAAGCTCCCGCCGCCGTGGACGATGACGAGGTCCTCGACGTCGCCCGACCCGAGCGCCGTCGCGACGGCATCGGCGGCCGTCTCGAGGGAGTCGGCGTCGAGCGTCTCGTCGCGATCCTTATCCGTGACGACGCTGCCGCCGAGTTTGACGACGGTCGTTCCGGTACCGGAGCTGGTCATGCGAGTCGCTTCACCCCCTCCTCGGCTAGTTCGGCCCGGAACGCGTCCTCACAGCCGGGCGTGAAGCGCAGGGCCGTCTCCGTCTCCGGCGTCGGATCGAGCGCGACGATACAGCCGCCCCCGCCTGCGCCGGTGAGCTTCGCCCCATAGGCGCCCGCGTCGCGAGCAGCCCACACCATCGTCTCGAGGTCCCGCGCGGAAACCCCGAGCGCCGAGAGCAGGCCGTGGTTGAAGTTCATCAGTCGGCCTACCTCCTCGAGGTTGCCCGCCTGGAGAGCCGTCTCGCCCCGTCGAACGACGTCGCCGATGGCCGCGACGGTGTCGGCGGCGAAGCTGTACTCTTCCCGGAGGGCGCGGACGCCGGCGACCAGTTCGCCCGTCTCGCCGGCGCCGCCGTCGAAGCCGATGACGAAGGGCAGCTCCGGTGCCTCGATCGGCTGGCAGTCGTCGCCCTCGACGCGGACGGCGCCGCCGGTCGCCGAGCAGAAGGTGTCAGCACGGGAGGCCTGCCCCTCCTGAACCGCGTGCTCGGTCCGGTAGGCTCGCTCGGCCAGTTCGTCGGTCTCGAGAGTGAGCCCGAGTTCCCGCGTCGCGGCGTCGATGGCGGCGACGACGACCGCGGCGGACGAGCCGAGGCCCGCCCCAAGCGGGATATCGCTCTCGATGGTGACGTCGAAGCCGACGTCGTCCTCGCCGGTGACGTCGTGCACCTGCTCGATAGCACCGTCGACGTAGCCCATCGCGGCGCTGATAAGCGGCTCGGGGACGTTCACGTCGTGGCGGCCGTCGTGCTGGCCGCCGTACTCGACGGTGAAGCCGTCTATACTGAGGTCTTCCGCCTGTACCCGGAGTCGGTCATCGGATCGCTGTTCGACGGTAACCCGTGCCCGTCGCTCGATGGCACAGGGGACTGCCGGCTCGCCGTAGACGACCGCGTGCTCCCCAAACAGATAGACCTTCCCGGGAGCGCTCGAGACTGTCATGTGGGGGCGTTCGGACGACGACGGTTAATAGCTATCTTCTCGCCGTCGCATTTCGCCACCTCAAGGTTTTAACTATGCAATTTATAGTATTGTCTGGACGCGCTATTGTCGGCCTTTACCCCCGAAGCCGCCTCAGAGCACCCGATCGCTGTCCGGATTCTCGAGGTCCCACAGCAGTTCGGGCAGAAACGCCCCGAGGTTGTCGACGACCCGGCGCTCGCTCACGCCGAGGCCCTCACAGTGGTCGTGCGCCGAGTCCCGAATATCGACGTGGAGGCCGTCGTCCTCGAGCCAGACGCCCAGCGGGAAGACCGAACACCGCGTGGGCTTCCAGTCCTGCTCGAGGTGGAGCGAACACAGGCCGTCGTCCCGGAGGAAAGCACAGGCCTGGCCGTCCTCAGCGACGTGCGTGTCGCGGTCTTTGGCCTCCCGGGTGACGAACGGTTCGCCGCGAAACTGGGTCATCGTCTCCGAGAGGTTCGCCCGCTGGGCCAACTCGAGGAGATCCCGGTCGTAGAGCAAGACGCCGTGGTGGCAACACCAGGTGCAGTCCTCGACGCACTCGAACGTGAGGTCGGGATCGAACTCGACGATAACCCCCCGGTCGGGGTACACCTCGACGGGAAACGGCGGTTCCACGTCGGGTGCGAGGTCGCTCGAGTCGAGTTCGTTGTGCGTTTCGGGTGCGGACGGTTGGTCCAGGCCGAGGTGGGGATCGGTCTCAGCGCGTTCGTGTTCGCGGACGGGATCGCTGTCGCCGGCGCTGGCACCGGCGCTAGGGCTTGCCTCACCGTCGCTATCCCGCGTCTCGCGCTTGCTCCCGGCGTCGCTGGTCACGCTCGAGTCGAGGGGTCGCTGACAGAAGTGCCTTCCCACTCGAAAATCCACGTCGAGGACGCTCCCACGAACCGGTCTCAGCTCACTGCCCGACGACGAGGTAGGTCCGCGCGCCGCGGTGCTCGAGCGAGACGGCGTCGGTGTCGACGCTCGTGCGAACGAACTCCTCGACACCAGCGGCGTCGAGATCGGTGACGTCGATTCGCCGCGTGCGTTGCTGTCTTGAGTCGTCGTGGGTCGAAGCGGTGTGCATACGTCGGCATTCGACCCGACCCACGTGAAGTCGATCCGTCCGCGGTGAAAGTGAAACTGGTTGGCGGATACGGGCTCGAGAGCGTCTGGGTAACTCGAAAACGGCGCCTGTCTCAGCCGGGCGTGCTCACCGACGGCCAGTTCACCCGAGCGTCCTCACCGACACTCGGTGTGGCCCGTCGGCGGTCTCGAAGGCCACCGACTCGAAGATCGACTCCCGTGCTCGCTCGGCCCACGCTTCGAGCGCGTCGGCGCGTTGCTCTCGGACCGTTCCGGCACTCGCCTCGCCGCCGACACGCTGTTCGACGTCCTCGAGCGTCGGATACGCCGCGACGGTTTCGGCGTCGAGCAGGGCCGCAGCCTCGAGGTGAACGGCACCGGTTTTCGGCGAATCGTCGACCCGGTAGACGTGCAGGCGCGCCCGCATGCGGCCGTGGAACGGCGGCGTCGCCCGGAGGATTGCCCGCCCGGGGTTCTCGCGGGTGTAGACGAACGCGTTTACCACGTCCTCGGCGGCAACGGCCAGCGACCGGATGATCGTCGGGTCCCGATCTCGATCGTCGCTCGGCATAGACGACAGGAGGAAGCGGATGGCCATATAGACCGGCGACACGCTCGAGGCGAACGCAGGGCTCAAAGACGAAAGACCGTCGCCCGCGCGTCCGTCGAGACGCCGTACTCGGCCGCCGACACGCTCGCCGGAATCGTCGCGTCGGTTCCCTCGTACCTGGACGCCAGCGACGCCGTGATCGCCTCCCGAACGCACGCCCGCGCGGCCGCTCCGACGGCCGTCGCGCTGCCCGAAAACGCCCGATCGGATCCCGACGGGTCGTGGCCGACGACGATCGCGTCCGTCGTCGTTCCGGGAAACCCCGTTCGAGCGAGGAGCGTCGCCGCCTTCGCCTCCGCCGCCACCGCGAGGAGGCTCTCGAGGGCCCCCGCCTCGAGCGCGTGGGTCGTTCCGACGATCAGATTGACCGTGCCGGCGTGGCGCTCGCTTCCTCCCTCGTCCCCATCGTCCCCACCGTTTCCCGAGTTCGACCCCTCACTCCGTTCGAGGGAATCGGACTCGAGCCGTCCGTCGGGCAACAATCCTCCGTCGGGATCCATCGGCAACGCGGCTGGGTTCGAGATCCCGGCCGTGGCGTAGACCGTGACCGATCCGCAGCGGGCGCCGCGCGCGTGCGCCAGGTCGACGCCGGTGAGCAAGACGGGGCGATCGTGCCGGCCGTCCGCAAAGCCTGCCCGCTCGAGGCGCTCCTCGACGTAGCGATCGAGGTTGTCACAGCACCAGCCCTCGGGAACCGAGACGTTGAACGCCCGGTCGGTTCGCGATCGGCCGCCGTTCCAGCCCGAGGAGAGCCACTCGATCCCGGGGCGGTGGGCACAGAGGATGCCGTCGGTTCGTTCGGCTTGGTACCCGGTGATAGTGTCACCGTCGGCGTCGGCATCGGCGTCAGTGTTATCCATCCACCAACACCTCGAGAAGCCGATCATTCGCCTCGCGGTCTTTGATCGCCACTCGGACGTGCGAGTCGAGTCCGCGGAAGGATCGGGCGTCCCGGAGGACGATTCCGGCTTCGCGGGTTCGCTCGAGGAGGTCGTCGACGGGATTGGCCGCACCACCGTCACCGTCGACGGAACCGGCTGCCCCGCCGCCACCGCCGTCGCCGTCGACCTCGAGCAACAGGAACGGCGCGCTCGAGGGAGCCACCGCGTAGCGGCCGTCCGCCAGCAGCGCCTCGCACATTCGTTCTCGCTCTTCGGCGACTCGCTCTCGCGTGTCGCGCACGAACGCCGTCTGCCCCATGCAGTACGCGCCGACGGCGGCTGCGGGCGAGCCGAGGTTCCACGTGCGACGGGCCGCCTCGAGGCGCTCGCCGAGCGGGCCGAACGCGACGGCGAACCCCGCGCGGAGCCCCGGCAACCCGAAGAGTTTAGTGAGCGAGCGGGCGACGACGACACAGTCGTCTTCCCGTCGAGCCATCGATTCCTGCTCGGTGAATCCGAGAAACGCCTCGTCGACGAGCAGCGTCGTCCCGGCCGCTCGGCACCGATCGGCCAGTCCCTCGAGTCGCGAGCGATCGGGGAGATTGCCCGTGGGGTTGTTCGGCGTGCAGACGACGACCAGGTCGACGTCCTGCAGCGACTCGACCGTGAAGTCGCACACCGCCTCGTGGGGCACGAACCGCGGCGTCGCCCCCTGGAGGCGAACCTCCCGGGCGTACTCGCCGAAACTCGGGTGTGGAACGACGGCCAGATCGCCTGGTTCGAGGGTCACCTCGAGGGCGAGGCGAATCGCGGCGAGGCCGCCCGGCGTCGGTACGACGGCGGACGGATCACAGCCGACGTAGGTTCCGGCCGCGTCCCGGTACGCCGGATACCCGTCGTCGGGATACCGCCGGGCCGACACGAGCGCATCGGCGTAGACCGACTCGACGCCATCCGGCGTTCGCGGATTCGTGTTCGCCGAGAAGTCGAGCAGCGAGCGGTCGGGTTCCCCGCCGTGTGGAACGCGCCGCTCGCCGTCGATGGCGTCAGGGTGAATCGCCGTCACCCCTCGCATCCGGTGACCGCGGGTCCTCCGCCGTCGTCTCACCGTCGACGCCCAGTCGCTCGCAGACAGCTTCGATCCGCCGGCGAACGGCCGCCATCTCGTCGGGTGCCACGAGCGAGAGCGCCCCGCCCATGGCGACGCCCTCTTTCGCCTCCCCGGCGCAGTACCGGGTCATCGAGACGTGCTCGCTTCGCTCGAACGCGGGGTCGGTGACGACCACCTCGAGGTCGAACCGGTCGCCGGCCACCTCGAGGTCGACGCTCGGATCGTCGGCCACGAACGAGGTGGTCGCGAGTCGGAGCGGCCCGTCGATGCCGGCGTGGCGGAGGACGGTCGCGACGGCGACAAGTTGCGTCCCCCCGGCGAGAGTCACGTCGACGCCGGCCTCGAGCGCCCCGGCCGCAACGCCGGCGACGGCAGCCTGGACGGGGTCGCCCACCGCCCGGATCGCCGCCAGCGGATCGCCCGCACAGTCGCCGGGCACGAGGTCGCTCGCCGCCAGCCCCGTCTCGACGACCGCTCGCTTGCGCTCGAGCGGATTCCGGGGGAGCGACGACGAGACGCCGATGGGTGCTCCGAGGGCGGTCGCAACCCCCAGGGCGGTCGTCGTCCCGCCCGGGATCGTCTCGCCGATCAGCACACGGTCGTCGGGGAGCGTCGCGCCGAACTGACGGGCCCGATCGTAGATCCCCACGGCGTCCGGAACCGCCACGGCCTCGCGAACGTCGGCGCCTGGATCGGCCGCGAGGTCGACCGTCGGGGCGGCCGTCGACTCGGACAGGCCGGCCTTGAGCACCGTCGCGTCGAATCCGACGACCTCCCGAACGGCGCGGGTGATCGCCGCCGGGGTCGGGCACCCGGTCGGGCTCACCGGGGTGACGGGTGCGGCCGTCGGCCGACCGTAGACCAGGATTTCGGCGTCGGCCGACGGGGTGTAGCCCATCACCGTAGCCGACGCCCCGGCGGCGCTGAGCCCGTCGATGAGTCCCGTTTCGGTCGATCCGGCGGCGAGAAGGAGCCTCATCGGAACGCCTCCTCTTTCTCCTCCCCGTCGCGGTCCCTATCGCTGCAGTACGTCTTCGCCACGCGGGCGTCGGTTCGTCTGTTCACGTTACAGGCCAGTCTGTGGTCGTAGCTGCGTGCAATCATCGTTTCATTGGAGGTGCCGACGACGTTGACCCCAGTCGGCGCGAGGTGGCGGTCGGACTCGAGCGTCGTGTCGACGCTGAGTTCCAGCCGTCGTTTCAATGCGGTCGGGACGCAGACGGTCATCGACGGCGCCTCCCCGTCGGTACCCCCGTCTCGTCCCCTCGCCCGAACGCGGCGTCGGTACCGCTCGAGAACGCCGTCCACCGTCGCCCCTTCGAGCAACGGAAGATCCGCGGCCGCGGTCAGCACCGGCGTCGAAATCGGGATCGAGTTTGACTCGAGGATCGACCCGAGGTCGGAGACGTACCCGTCGCCGGCGGATTCGATAACCCACACGGGCTTGGCGGGCGTGACAGGCTCGAGGGGCTCGACAACCCCATCGACCTCGAGCGAACGCGTGCAATCGAGTTCCACCAGGTAATCGCGGGTATCGGGTGCGTTCGGCGAAACCGCGACGGTAATCCGGCCGACCGCGCTCGCCTCAAGCGCCGTGAGCACCCGATCGATCATCGCGACGCCGCCGATCTCGTACAGCGGCTTTTCGACTCGGCTCTCGAGCCTGGTGCCCCGTCCGCCGGCCATCACCAGAGCGTCCACGCGATCACCCCCAGGTGGACGCCGAGCAGTCGCCCGACCTCGTTGGCCGCTCCGAAGACGTCGCCGGAGACGCCGCCGAGCCGTCGTCGGGCCCACTGCCACGGAAGGGCGGTTCCCGCGAGCGCGCCGGCGAAAGCCGCGGCCGCGGCCGGGTGGGGCCAGGTCAGCACGGCCGCCGGAATAGCCAGCGCTGCGGGTCCGTAAAACGCGACTCGAGTAACTCCCTCCGTCAACTGCGAGCCGAATCCCTCGTGAGCGGCCGTCCCGAAGCAGGCCATCGCGGCCATTCCAGTCTTGGCGCCGACCTCAGCGGCGACAGCGACGCCCACGGCGACCGCGACTGGCGCGCCGGCGAGCGCGAGCGCGCCCAGTGCGAGCCCCGCCACGACCAGCGAGACGGAGAGCAGCGCGCCGACGCCCGTGGTCGTGTCCGTCATGACGGCCCGCCGGCGATCAACGTCGCCGTGGACGACGAGCGCGTCGCCGAGGTCGGCGACGCCGTCGAGGTGGTGGATCCCGGCCAGGCCGAAGACGGCCAGCGGGTACCCGAAGGCAATCGACGCGGCCGGAAGCCGGTTCGAAGCGAGGAAGACGAGGGCCGCGAGTGCCCCGACGATCCATCCTACTATCGTGAAGGTCCAAGGACTCGAGCAAAACGCCTCCCAGTCGTTGCTCGCAGCGAAAGTTGCCCCGCCCGCGTTTCGCGACCTCGAACCGACGGGGAACCGCGTCAGGAAGGCAATCGCCCCACGGAGTGCACGAACGGTGGCGCGTACCCGGCCGCCGATCACGGCATCCCCCTCCGAACGCGGGTCGCGACGAAGTCGGTGGGTGGCGCGACCAAGGCCTCGAGCGTCGGTGCGGACGCCGCACAGACTGTCGCCACCACCACGAGCGCGGCGGCGGCCAGGCCGACCACCGACACCGCACGCCGGCCGTCCTCCAGGCTCGGAAGCGATCCCTCGGGGTTCAGCACGTACGCACCGGGTTTCTCGAGGCGGATGTCGAGCGCGCACGCCAACGTCGCTATCGGCCACCCCGAGTTCGGCGAGTCGGGAACCCGCGCCCAGCGACGGGCGCGGAGCAGCGTTCGCGGTCGCCACGTCGCCAGGGCGAGACAGCACGCGGTGACTCGAGCGGGGACGGCCATCACGAGGTCGTCGAGCCGGGCACTGGCGGTGCCGATCGGTTTCGACGGGTAGCCGAGCATCGAGTCCAGGGTGTTGACGCCCTTGACCCAGGCAGCGGCCGCCGCTGCGGCGGGGAGCGAGATCGGACCGAGGAGCGCGAACGGGAGGAGCGTCGCGGCGAACCCGTCGGCGAGATTCTCGGCCGCGCTCTCGACGGCCGCCGAACGAATTTCGGCGTCCGTGAGCGAGTCCACGTCGCGTCCGACGAGGCCACGAACGCGCTCGCGTGCGGTCTCGAGGTCGCTCTCGGTCGCCGTGAGGACTTCTTGTGCGAGGTCGAGGAGCGCCCGCACACTCGCGGTCAGAAATAGGACGAGCGACGCGGCGACCGCGCCGAAGAAGGGGTCGATCCCTCCCATCGCGACGACGAGATACCCCGCGATCACCGCCGGAAACAGGGGAACGAACAGGGCGACGAGGAATCCGATTCGACGCTGCGTTCGATCGTTCGTGGACCATGGGCGGTCGAGTCGGTCGATCAGCCGACCCAGCCACGCCACGGGATGAAGACGCGTCGGTGGCTCCCCGACCAGCAGGTCGAGGCTGAGCGCCAGGCCGATGGCGGCGAGCGTTTGGACCGTCATTTCATGTGGTCACTCGAGTCGTCGTTCGAACCGCTATCACTCGAGTCGTCGTCACAAGCCGCTTCCCCGCCGGTTAGCGCCGTTGCCGAACCGTTTTCTAACACCAAGTCGAGCCGATCGGGGACCGACTCGAGGGGCGTCTCCCCGAGCACGATCGACGTTCCCCCGGCCGCGTCGACGCCGCCGTCGGCCCGCGGATCGTCACCCACGTGGATCAGGTCAGTGATATCGACCTCGAGCCGTCGCGCCGTCGTCTCGAAGATGTGCGGCGAGGGTTTGCGCCACCCACAGCCGACGCTCGTCACGACGGTGTCGAAGTCGTCGCGCTCGAGCGTCGAGCGAGCGAGGGTCCGGCCGACCAGTTCCGGAACGGCGCAGTTCGAGCAGACGGCGACGGGGCCGCGTTCGCGAGCGGCCTCGACCGCCCGGCGGGCGCCGCCCCGGGTCTCGACGTCGGGGTCGAACGCGGCGACGACGGCCCGACGAACGACGTTCCCCGCCCCGGTCTCTCGCCACTCGACGCTGGCGCTCGAGAGCGCCCGGCCGACGTGGGCCGGCAGCGGCACCTCCGCACCCTCGGGGGCGTCGATGGTCGGGCGAGCGTAGCGCTCGGCCCAGTCGCTGGGGACCGCTACACCGCGTTTCTCGAGTTCGGCCGCGACCGCCGTCGCCGGGTCCGCAGGTCGGTCGACGGCGACGAGCGTGCCGAACAGGTCGAACGAAACTGCCACGTGCGTGTGACTGGTGCAAGTTAACTTTAGTTTCGCGGTCCGTGCCGACCGCAGATTCGTCACTCGGAAGACTTTTTCCGCCGCCCTCTGATCGAACCCTATGCGAGCGAAAACGCGTCGGTTGCTCGGCTCGATTCCAGCACTGATCGCCGTCGGCACGCTTCCGGTAGCGATTCTCGCATGGTTCTCGATCGGCGCGTCAGCGGCCGTCCTCGTCACACTCTTCTGCTGGGTCGGCCTGCTGCCGCTGTCGGGGGTGCTCATCGAGGAGGTCCTCGGAATCGACGTCGACCAGGACGACTCGGCCGCCGGCGAACGCAGGCCCGCGAGTCCCGACGAATCGACGATGGACCCCGTCGAGGTCCTCCGGGAACGCTACGCCCGCGGCGAAATCGACGATGAGGGGTTCGAACGCGGCCTCGAGACGCTGCTCGAGAGCGACGGTGGCGACCCCGAAACGATCCTCGAACGCCGGCGGAATCGCTCGGAACCTGACGACCGAAAAATCGAGCGCGAAACGAGCTAATGCCATCGCTCGGCGCGTAGAGCGGCTCCCGTTAGGGAACAGGTTGCTGGCACGCGAACTGCTCCGGTACTGGATGACGTCGGGAGCCAGTTTCGTGTACGTGCTCGAGAACTAAAAGTGCTTCTCGATAATTTGGCCTCGAGCGGGTCGGTACGCGCGGTCTTCTGGCTCCAGGGTCGATCCAACGAGAACGTTTCGGGCCGCACGTCCGCACCGAGAACTCACAGTTCGCACGACCGAGGCGAATCGTCGAGGTTACTTGATCCGGGACAGTTTCTCCTCGACGACCTGCTGGAATCGGTGGTTCACGAAGACGTGCGCGAACGAGACCGCGAGGAAGGCCGCGACGATCACGCCAGCGAGGGCCGAGAGCGGGATGGCCGAGATGCCGGGGACGCCGAGGAGGCCGGCGGCGAGTACCACCGCGCCCACGACGCTCATGGCTGCGTACCACCGGTCCCACCGTTCGCGACGGTGGGTGTCCGTGTCGAGGTACATCACGAGTAAATCCGCGTTGTCGGCCAGGGTGATGAGACCGCGATCCTGGTCGTAATCGACGATACCCGCGTCGTCCATCTTCGGCAGATGCGTCTGGTAGAGGGCGACGTAGACTCGTTTTCGCTGATCGGAACTCAGCGCGTTGATGTCGGTATCATTCTCCCAGGCCGCGATCTGTTCGGCGAGTTCACCCAGCGTTACCGTCTCCTCGGCCTCGAGTAAGTACGCGAGTACCTCTCGCCGTCGCCGGTTTTTCAGCAACTCGAAGATGACGTCTTTCGAGAGCGTTTCGTCGGTATCGTTCGCCGTAACGGAGGTTATCTCCTCGGGAAGGGACGTATCGATCGAGGACATTACCGGCACCTCCCGCCGGGAGATCGACGCCCGAACGCGGCCGGCCGCGCTCGAGTGCTGCTCAATCGCACCCAGTTCGATCGGCATCGAAGTCGGGCACGAGTCGGTTCCGTCCACCGTAGTTGATCGTTTACTGCCACCACAGGTCCGCTCGACTTCACCGAGGGCGACCGCTGTCCCGGCGAAGGGATACTCGCAATCACGTTTGACACACCAGTTTCTACGCCAACGGTATCGGTCTTAAACGCGGTCACGTTTTGCATCGCTTGCGAAGCCGGTACGTCGCCGCTTCTCGGCCCGAGCGATGAACGCGACGGCCCCTGCTCGAATTGGTCGAATCGCGACTCACCCGATGCGCCGTTTGCATCGGCGACGGGGGCTGTATCGAGCGCATACTGGCCCAGCCGACCATCGTTCCGTGGAGACGGGGGTCGCTCGAGGCGCGGCCTGAAGGTCGATCGAAAACGGGCTAGCGAGGGCTCCTCGGGACCACGTTGGCCGTTACGTCCATCCTCGACGAGCAGGTGAACTCTATCCAGCGACACGCGCGTCTTGCTCGAGAACCGACCGCTTAACGGTCGTGGTCGGTTCGTCATCGAAGCCGACCGTTACTTCCCTCAGTCGTCACTTACCGAGCCCTAGCCACGGTTAGCGTGCTCGAACGGGGCCCGGGTTCACCGGCGTGTGGCCAGGTTGAATCGGTATCTGGCCAGGGTCGATTCGGCGTTCGATCCACCGAAACGGAGCAAGCATCGACCACGACCACCGGGGCGCCTCGAGCGGGCAGTCTCGCTGTTGGTGGCGCCGTAGCCGGCGGAAAGTCCCTGTTACTCTCGAAACCATGTGACCCCCTTACAAAGACGGCTGGGTTCTCACCGCCTACTAATGACGCGGTCCGTTACCGAACGCACACGACAGGAGTCACAGCGGACGAACAGCGGCCAGTGTCCGGATTGTGAGACGAACACGGTCGTGAGCGATCCCGACCGCGGCGAGCTGATCTGCCGGGAGTGCGGCCTCGTTCTCAGCGAAGAACCTATCGATTACGGCCCCGAGTGGCGGGCGTTCAACGCGAAAGAACACGATCAGCTCTCTCGCGTCGGCGCCCCGCTCACCCAGTCGATGCACGACCGCGGACTCACGACGACCATCGACTGGCGCAATCGGGACGCGAACGGTCACACGATGTCGGCCGACAAGCACGGACAGCTCCATCGGCTTCGCGTCTGGCAGGAACGCATCCGCACGAAGAACGCCGGCGAGCGCAACCTCAAATACGCCCTCTCCGAAATCGACCGCATGGTGAGCGCCCTCGGCCTCCCCAACTCGGTCAAAGAGACCGCCAGCGTGATCTATCGGCGGGCACTCGACCGGGACCTCATCCGCGGGCGCTCCATCGAGGGAGTCGCAACGAGCGCCCTCTACACCGCCTGCCGGGAAGAGGGTATTCCACGGAGTCTCGAGGAGGTGACGGCCGTCTCGCGGGTCGATCAGCGCGAGATCGGACGGACCTATCGCTACATCGCCGACGAACTGAACATCAACCTCGAGCCGACGAACCCACGCCAGTTCGTCCCCAGATTCTGTTCCGAACTCGGCGTCGGCAAGGACGTCGAGTCGAAGGCGGTCGAGATCATCGACGCGACGACCGACCAGGGACTGCACTCCGGGAAGTCACCGACCGGGTTCGCCGCCGCGGCCATCTACGCCGCCGGACTCCTGTGTAACGAAACGATCCCCCAGCGAGCGGTCGCGGAGACGGCCCAGACGACCGTCGTCACCGTCAGGAACCGCTACCGGGAGCAACTCGACGCGATCGATCAGAGCGTCGAAGCCTAGTCGTAGCGTTCGCGTCAGTACTCGAGCGGGCTTGTTCCGGTTCTGAAGCGGCCTGAAGACAGTTTGAAGCGACCTGAAGACACAGCGATCACGAGTTTTCGTCGACGCGACCACGCTGCATTTCACATGATCGAGCGTTCCTCCCCGCTGTAGACGTCCTCGTCGAGCAGCGCGTGGAGGGACTGGTACGGGACGAACGCGACGAATGCGTCGTCCTCGTCGAACAACTCGACGCCCGTGTCGGTGTGTTCGTAGCGCGCACAGATGATCTGGCCTTCGGGCAGGATCGCGCGATACATGACTTCGAATACGCCAGCACGCGGTAAAGCCGTTTGCCTCGACCGCTGAAACACCACAATCATTATGTCGCCGTGTGCCAAAATTTTCGCTGGCGCATACCACCAACACCACCACCTACCGCTGTGCGCCCGGCTGCCACTGCAGCCGTTTTGTGCGGCTACGGACCACCCTCACCTCGAGCGACGGCGCTCGAGCGAAATCGGTTTATCGCCGAGTCCGGTAGCCTATCCAGTGACCGACGACGCCGACGACGCCGACGACGCCAACGACGCTCACGACTCCACCGGCGGGGATGGAGTGACGGACCCCGATGACGCCCACCCGCCCCTCTCGCTCTCGGCGTTCCACGACGCCTGCCAGCGGGCCGGCCGCCCGCTGCTCACCGCTTCCGAACTCGCCAGACACCTCGAGCGACCCCACAGCGAGGTGACCGACGACCTTGAGGCGCTCGCGGAGCGGGGCGACCTCGAACACCTGGCCGTCTCCAGGGACCCCGTGGTCTGGTTCCCGGCCGAACTCGAGGACCTGACCGAACGCGAGCGGGTAGTCGTCTTCCCGAAGCGCCGCGAGATTATCGTCGACCGCCCCGATCAGTTCACCCGCGCACAGCTCTCACAGTTCGCTCACCTCGCGGACGGCAACGGCGAGAGCGGCTACCGGTACGTCGTCCGTCCGGAGGACGTCTGGCAGGCCCCGCACGACTCGTTTGACGGCCTCCAGCGAACGATGCGACAGGCCCTGGGCCAGCGCTCGGACGCGCTCGAGTCCTGGGTCGAGAGCCAGTGGGATCGTGCCCGCCAGTTTCGGCTCGTCACCCACCCCGACGACTACACCGTGCTCGAGGCGCAGAGCGCGGAGATCATGGGCAACGTCGCCCGACAGAAACTCGACGAAGAGCACGTCCACGCGCCGATTTCCGACACCGAAGACTGGGTCCGCGAGGGATCGGAGGCGGCCATCAAACGGATCCTCTACGAGGCGGGCTACCCCGTTCGAGACGACCGCAACCTCGAGTCAGGGGACGCCCTCGAGGTCGGACTCGAGGTCTCCCTGCGGGAGTACCAGCGGACGTGGGTGGATCGCTTCCTCGAGGCCGGATCCGGCGTCTTCGTCGGCCCGCCCGGCAGCGGCAAGACCATCGCTGCGATCGCGACGATGGAGGAAGTCGGCGGCGAGACCCTCGTGCTGGTTCCCAGCCGCGACCTCGCTCGCCAGTGGGCCGAGACGGTGCTCGACGTCACGAGTCTGGAACCCGAGCAGGTCGGCCAGTACCACGGCGGCCGCAAGGAGATTCGTCCCATTACGATCGCGACCTACCAGATCGCCGGGATGGACCGCCACCGCTCGCTCTTCGACGATCGCGAGTGGGGGCTGGTGGTGTTCGACGAGTGCCAGCACGTCCCCTCGGACGTCTACCGCCGGAGCACGCACCTGCAGTCGCGCCACCGCCTCGGCCTCTCGGCCTCGCCGCTCCGGGAGGACGACCGCGCCGCGGACATCTTCACGCTGATCGGACCACCGATCGGCACCGACTGGGAGGCGCTGTTCGAGGCCGGCTTCGTCGCCGAACCCGAACTCGAGATCCGGTACGTGCCGTGGGGTGACGACGAACACCAAAACGCGTACGGGTCGGCGGAGGGACGTGAGCGCTACCAGCTAGCGGCGACGAACCCCGGCAAGGTCGCCGAGGTGCGCTACCTTCTGGCGTCGCATCCAGGTGCCCGCGCGCTCGTCTTCGTGGACTACCTCGAGCAGGGCCGGGATCTCGCGGCGGCGCTCGACGCCCCCTTTCTCAGCGGCGAGACGCCCCACCTCGAGCGCCAGCGGCTCCTGGACTCGTTCCGCCACGACGAGATCGACACGCTCGTGCTCTCGCGGGTCGGCGACGAAGGGATCGACCTGCCGAGCGCCGATCTCGCCATCGTCGCGTCGGGGCTCGGTGGCTCGCGGCGACAGGGCACCCAGCGAGCGGGCCGGACGATGCGTCCCGCCGGGGGCGCACTGATGTACGTGCTGGCGACCCGCGGAACGCGAGAGGAGGAGTTCGCCCGCCGCCAGCTGCAGCACCTCGGCCGGCAGGGGCTGACGGTTCGCGAGGAATCGGTCGAGCGCGATCTCGAGACGGAGACGGAGTCCGATACCTCGTCTGAAGCCGCCGACGAATAGTTCTGACGGTGTCGTCGAGGACCAACGTCGCTCGAGTCTTCGATCGGCCGCTTCCGCTCACTCTACGCTCGAGGCGCCACCTGCAGGCCGACCTCCTCCTCCTCGGCGTCCGCCTCGAGGTCGCTTTCGGTCTCGAGTTCGACCTCGACGGTCGCCACCTCCTGGACGGTCACGCCGACGCCCTCGTTCAGCTCGCGTCTCACGACGGCCAGGTCCTCGCCCCGGTCGCCCACAAGGACGAGTCGGGTCTCGAGGGTGACGGTCGTGTCGTTCAGGCCGGGCTCGAGGCCGCGGACGGTCGCGTCGTCGACGCGCTCGACGGCCGCGACTCGTTCGACGATTCGTGCGCCTGCGGTGACGAGGTCGCCGGTCGCGTTCACGGGAACGCGTACGGCGAGTTTCGCCACGACGGTCTGGTATCGTGCCATAGTCCCCCGCCGAGAGTCGAACTCGGGGGTGGGGCCGGCTCGTTCCGGTTGAGAACGAACCAGCGCCCGCGCGGTGTCCAACACCGGGGGAAACCGCGCGGTCCAGGCTCGCCGGCAGAACGGATGGGATCGACGGACCGACCTCGAGCAGGTGAGCAGGTCGGTAACGCGTACAAACCGTCCGGCCGGGAGAATGGACCTACGCGGCGCGGACGGAGATTCCGTCGAGATTCGACGAAATCGGGGTCGGGTGACCGAGTGCCCGTCTACGACCCTTCAGTCCGGCAACGCCGGAAGTCCTGGCGACGCCATAGCGTCCGGAGACGCCGGTGACGCCCCAGCCAGCGACGTCGACACACCGACCGGCAGTGCCGGCGACGGCGTCGACGTCGGTGGCGACGCCCGCGTTGCCACTCATCGGGGCAAACGCGGGAATCGGGTGGGTCGTGGTGGTCATGGTCGGTCGCGATCTGTGACGATCGGCTATCCGATACATCTGGGGGGAGTGACATAACCGTTTCCCAGGGTTGTGGATCGTTCACACCCATCAGGAACAGTGAGTGTCGCCCGAGGCGAACCTTCAAGGGAACCCGAGGGCAGTGTGAACTATGCAGCGTTCGCGCAGGCGAGACGGGGTGAGTAGACGGTGAGCGAGACGCGGGAGGTGACGGTCGGCGAAGCGACCGACGGCACCGACGTGACGCTCCCCGTCGTCGAGTTGCTGACCGGTCGCGGGTTCGTCACCGGGAAATCCGGATCGGGGAAGTCGAACACGGCGTCGGTGATCGCCGAGGAACTCCTCGAGGCCGGCTTTCCGCTGCTCATCGTCGACACCGACGGCGAGTACTACGGACTGAAAGAGGAGTACGAGATGCTCCACGCGGGCGCCGACGAGGAGTGTGACATCCAGATCGGTCCCGAACACGCCGAGCAGATGGCCTCGCTGGCGCTCGAGGAGAACGTTCCCGTCATCCTCGACGTCTCGGGCTACCTTGACGAGGAGGAGGCCGACGAACTCCTGCGAGAGACCGCCCGACAGCTGTTCGTCAAGGAGAAGAAACTGAAAAAGCCGTTCCTGCTGGTGGTCGAAGAGGTCCACGAGTACATCCCCGAGGGCGGTGGCCTCGGCGAGACCGGCCGACTGCTGATCAAGATCGGTAAGCGCGGGCGCAAGCACGGGCTGGGCATCCTGGGGATCAGCCAGCGCCCCGCCGACGTCAAGAAGGACTTCATCACGCAGGCGAACTGGCTCGTCTGGCACCGACTCACCTGGGAGAACGACACCAACGTCGTCGGACGGATCATCGACTCGAAGTACGCCGAGCTGGTCTCGGAACTCGACGACGGCCAGGCGTTCATCCAGACCGACTGGATGGACGCAGGCGTCCGCAAGATTCAGTTCCGGCGCAAGCGCACCTTCGACGCCGGGGCGACCCCCGGCCTGGACGACTTCGAGCGTCCCGAACTCAAGTCCGTCTCCGACGCGCTCGTCGACGACCTCCAGACCATCTCCGAGCGTAAGGATCGCGAGGAGGACCGCATCGACGAACTCGAGAAGCGCCTCGACCGGAAAGATTCCAGGATCGAGACCCTCGAGGACGAACTCTCCTCGGCGCGAGACGTCTCAGAGGCCGCCCGGCAGATGGCCGACGCGCTCTCCCAGGCCGAACCCGTCCAGACGACGTTTCCAGAGACGGGCGGCGACATGCGCCGACTGCACGACGAACTGGTCGACCTCGAGGAACGGATCGAGGAACTCGAAGCCGAGCGCAATGAACTCGAAGCGAAGAACGACGACCTCCGCGAGCGACTCGCGGCACGTGAACGGGAACTCGAGAACCGAGACGACGACTTCGAGCGTCTCGAGGCCGAGAACGACGAGCTTCGCGAGCGCTGTCGCGAACTCGAGTTGTGGCTCGAGCCCGCGGATTCGGGTGGCGAAGGGGTAGTAGACGGCGGTGCCAACGAGGGGGCGACAGTCGACGGTGACGGAAACGTTGCCGAGAAGGTGGAATCGGAAGCGGAGGAGGGAGAAGAGACGCCGATCCTCCACGCCGACGGCGACGACCTCACGTTCGGCTACACGCCCGTCGCCGACGCGAGCGAGGACGACATCCTCGAGACCGGTGCGGCTGACGACCCCGCGACGGGACCGATCGACCTCGACATGATGATCCCCGACGAGCGCGACACCATCGAGGACCTGCTGGCCCTCGAGGAGATTTCGACTCGCGTCACGGCGGCCTGCGACGACTCCCGGTGTGACGAACCGACCGCTCGGCGCGTCATCGAGACGGTCGCCATCGACGGACCGCTCTCGACGACCGCGACGGCGGAGTCGGTCGGCCGCTCGCCCGTCGCCGTCCAGAGCCTCCTCTCGGAACTCCGAACCCGCGACGTCGTCGACCGCCGGGCAGACGGGACTTACGCCCTCGAGCCAGGACTGCTCGACGCACTCGACAGGGAATCCGCGGTCGACAGAGAGTCCGCACTCGAAGCGGACGCCGAGTGAGCGGCGTCGTCGACTGGTCCAGCGGTTGTGGTGCGCAAATGGCTATAGAACGTATAGTTTGTGTTGCTCGAGAATCACAACCACACATCCGGGAGTGTTTTTAAAAATCGGGGAGTGATCGTCGTATGAACGACAGCGACGTGAATGTCGACGGCGACGAGGACGACGTAGACACCGGCGGCGACGTGGACATCGACGTCGACCGACTCAAGTCCGTCCTCGCCGCCGAACTGGGGACGAGCATGACCGGACTCAAGGTCGTTGACGACGGCCTCAATCTGATTCTCGAGGTGTCGACCGACGACGCCAGCGGCCCGTACGTGCTGCGAAAGCCGAACAAGTTGCGAGATGCAAGCTACATGAACGACCTGCGACGGGAGTACGCGGTGATGGAGCGGCTTCGCGAAACTGCGATACCGGCGCCGGCTCCCATTCTGTACGGCGATGACGAATCGATCTTCGGCGATCCGTTCTACCTGATGACTGCACTCGAGGGCGAACCGATTCCCCTCGGCGAGGACCTCCCCGAGCGCTTTCGGACGCCGCAGTCACGAGAACGGGTGGCTGCACGACTCGTCGAGACGCTCGCCGACGTTCACGTGGTCGACCCAGAGCCGTTCGCGGACGTCTGTCACTGCTTGACGCCGCGGGCCCGCGTCGACCGCGCCGTGGAACGACTCGAGGAGACGGTCCAGGTGACGGGTCACGAGGTGCCGACGCTCCGGTCAGTTGCCGGGTGGCTTCAGGAACACGCGCCGACGGAGACGAGGACGACGCTCGTCCACGGCGACTTCAGACCAGGAAACGTGCTCTTCGCTGGCACAGACCGACCCGAAATCACCGGCGTCCTCGACTGGGAAACGGCCGCGCTCGGCGACCCGCTGATCGACCTCGGCTACCTGCTGCTCCGGTGGCGAGACGCGAACGACTGGCGACCGTCGCTCGAGGCGCTCGAGGCGCGACACGGGTACGAACACGAGGGCGCGCTCCAACAATTACGGGAGCAAAACGAGCGCGGCCTCAGCCCGTTCACGGCGAAACCCGGGAGCCCCAGTCGGTGGGACCTGGTCGCTCGCTACGAAGCGGCGACGGGATTCACGTTGGAGCACGAGCGGTTCTATCGGGCGCTCGCGGCGTTCTCGCTCGCGGTCGTGTGGGAGGACCTCCATCGAGACCGACTCGAGGTCGGGGATGCGTCGGATTGGGAGCCATACGTCGAGTACGCGTCGCTGATGGCGGACGGTATTGTCGGCGGCGAGTTCCCGCTGTAGCGACGTCGACACTCTCGAATTCTCAAGAAACCGCCGGTATCGCGGGTTACGGGTAGCAGGTACCGGTTCGAGGATGAAGGTCGACCGTAGACGGCGTGGCGAGCGGCAAGGCCGACGCGAAGACAGGCGCGATAACCGACCGCGACGAACGACTACGACGCTCGCGCGAGCGGCGTCAGACTCGAAGTGTTTCCGCCAGTATCGCCTTCGCTCGAGGTCGTGCCGTCAGTGTCGTTCGTTTCGTCGGTGCCGTTACTCGACTCCGGACCCGACCCCGAACGCGCCCCGGACGCCCCGTCGTCGGCCGTCTCCTCGATCACGTACTGCTGACCGAGCATCGGGTCGAGCAACTCGTTGACCGCCGCCCGGTCGTCGGTGAGCACCGGCACGTCGTTGGTGTTCGGTTCGGCCATGTAGTTCTCAATCTCCCCGGAGAGGTCGATCGGGAGGCCGGTGTTCCGGTTTCGCGCCTGGAGGTCGGCTTCCGAGTAGCGCGTGGCGTTCTTGGTCGCGACAACCTGGATATTCTGGACTGCTCCGGTATCGGACGTACGGAAGCTGTACACCTGCGGGAAGACCTCGTCCATGGTCGCGTACTCGGCGCGATAGAACTGTGAGGCCGGGCCGCTGGGCGCGGAGATGACGTTCGAGATGAGGACGCCGTCCTCGCTCAGGTGGTCGTCGACCACTTGCATGAACTCGACGGTCGTCAACTCGAAGGGGACCTGGTCGCGCTTGAACGCGTCCAGGACGATCACGTCGTAGGTCTCGTCGCTGTTCTGGAGGAACGATCGCCCGTCTACGGTGTGGGCCTGGAGGTCCTCTGACTGCTCGAGGCCGAAGTAGGTCTCGGCAGTGGTGGTCACCTCCTCGTCGATTTCGACAACGTCGATCTTGACGTCGTACTGGCGCTCGAAGTCCTGCGGACCGGTGTAGCCGCCACCCCCGATGAACAGCACCCGGTCGACCGACTCGGGACTCTCGGCCATGAGCATCGTCAGGTGAAAGTACCGCGTGTACTCGAAGACGTGCCGGTCGGGATCGTTCAGGTCGCGCGCGCTGTGGCGCGTGTCGTCGAGGTATAGCGTTCGGACGTCGCCATTGTCGACCACCTCGAGTTGCTGGTGTGGCGTTTGGGTCTGGTAGACGACGTCGCCACGGGGGTCGAGGCCGATGGAGCTACTGGTGGCGGCACCGACCAGCAGGAGCGAGACGACGGTAACGATGGCGAGCGTCCGCCTCGACGGCCGCGGAAGCGACACGACGACAGCGGTTCCGACGAGCACGAACCCGAAGAAGAGGCTGATCTGCGTGATCGACAGCGACGGTATGAGCATGTACGTCGTCACGCCGGAGCCGACGATGCTCCCGATGGTGCCGAGCGCGTACACGTGCCCGGAGGCCTCACCGATGCCCTCCTTGGCCGACAGTTCCGCCGCGTAGGGGCTGATGAACCCGAGGAGGTACGTCGGCGGCCCGAAGAGGATGATGATCGACGGGAGCGAGGCGTACCGCGGCGAGAGCGGGATGGCTGCCGTCGCGTACAGCAACATATCGCTCGTGTAGATGATGATCGCGATGTAGATTGCCGTGGCGAACAGCAACCATCGCATCTGGCTGTTCGATGCTCGCTCCGCCGCTCGCCCACCCTGCCAGTAGCCCAGACTCAGTCCGGCCAGAAAGACCGTCAGCAGGCCGCCGACCGTGTAGATGTGACTCCCGAACTGCGGTGCGACGATGCGCAGCGCGAGGATCTCGAGACCCATGCTGACGACGCCGGAGACGAAGACGGCGAGTTCGGGTTTCGAGAATTTCGTCGACTCGAGCGCCCGTGAAACGTCCATTAGCCGCCCAAAGTGGGTCCACTGACGAGTACCTGTTGGATCGATCGACGGCCTCAGTTTCGTTTCGGCATCGTCGAGTGACGAGTCGTCGCCTTCATGTCCGCCCGTTTCGAGGGCGAGCGGGCGACGGTCGAGTACATCGTCCCGCGCCTGCGGCGGCTGCTCGAGCCGCCGAAGGGGCCGCCGTCGTCTCCGGTGCTCAGGAGGCTGTCATCTTCGTCTTCGTCTTCTTCGGCGTCGTCGGCCTCGTCTCTTTCATCGCCGTTCTCCTCGTCGGTATCGTCTCCATTTGCCTCCTCGTCCTCAGTATCTGCTTCGTCCTCGGCATCCGCCTCCTTGTCGTCACCGAGCCCCGCTGCCTCGAGCCCCGCTTTCAGGGATTCGACTTCGTCACCGAACCCGCCGACTGCATCCTTGAGCGCAGACGAAATGGAGTCCTCGAGGTCGCTGTCGCCGTCAGTTTCGTCGGCCTCGTCAGTTTCGTCGCTGTCAGTCTCGTCAGTGGCTTCCGCTGGTTCACTATCGGACTCCGACGTGGATTCCTCGCTTTCGTCCGTCTCGTCTTCGTCCTTCTGATCCGCTTCGCCTTCCTCGTCCATCTCGTCTTCGCCCGACTCGTCCTCGTCCGTCTCGTCTCCAGCCGCTTCACCCTCCTCCTCGTCGGGTTCATCGGCGTCGTCGCTCGCCTCGGTGTCGGCCTCGCTGGCCTCCTCGTCACCCGTCTCGACCGCGACGCTCTTCGTGAGGAGGCCGTACAGATCCAGCACCGTCTCCTCGAGCGAGTCCGCGTCGTCCAGGTCGGGATCTGAATCGGGATCGGGGTCAGCGAGCGAGGCCAACCGCTGGAGAGCCCGCAGCGTGGCGACCTGGCCAGGGTCGCCGTTCGCGATCGCCTCCGGGAGCGACGACGGGGCGGAGCCGTCGGGAAGCGTATCCAGGCCGACGCGCTCGAGCAGCGACTGGACGTCACCCTCCTCGACGAGTTCGTGTGCTTCCTCCGCGAGCGACGGCAGGTCGGTAGACGAAATCGGCTCTGGAAGACCGTCCTGGGCGCCACCTTCGAGGTCGGCGGTCAGTTCGAGTGGTCGCCTCTCGTCACCACCGTCACCGCCGTCACCGCCGGCCTCGTCGTCCGCATCGCTTTCGTCCGCCGTCTCGCGGATACCGAGGTCGTCGAGCGCCGCTCGAGCGTTGGTCAATAGTTTCGTGATGCGGTCGTCCGTTTCTGTAGTCATGGGTAATACGCTCCGTTCCGGTCAGGTTTCGTCCTCGAGCACGGCGTCGACGATCTGCTCGCGCATTTCATCACCTTTGAGGTTCGCCTTCACGCCGACGTCCTTCGCGACCGACTGGAGGTCCCGGTAGGAGAGCATCTCCAGGACGTCCTCGAGGGTCTCCCGGCGCAGGTCCTCGAGCGTGTCGAGGGAGGGTGGACCGTTCTCGACGATCGCTTCGGTGTCCGTTTCTGTCTCTCCTTCTTCGCCCGAATCGGATTCTCCGTCCTCGGTCGTGGAGTCGTCGGATTCGTCCCCCTCCTCGCCCTCGTCGGACTCCTCGAGCGCGTCGTCGGTAGCGCTCTCCTCCTTCGCGTCGCCTTCCGCCTCACCGGCGGCGACTCGTTCGGCCAACCCCTCCTGGCCGAACTCCTCGAGCCAGGCGGCGATCGCGTTCCGGAGCGACACGACGAGTTCCTCGAGGAACGTCCGGAGGCTCAGGCCCTCTTCGATCGCGTCGGTAGCCGTCTCCTGGATCGCCCCGCCGAGGCGTTCGCCGATCGAACGACCGAACCGCTCGCCGATTCGGGCGCCGGCGGCGGCGCCGATTTCGCCGGCCTCGAGTTCGTCGCCGACGCCGTCTCCGTTGATGACGGACTCGATGTCGACGTAGTCGAGGGCTTCCTCGACGACGATTTCCTGCAGTGTGGGGTCGTCGCTCATTCAGATCCCTCCGTGGCCGGCGCGACGGTTGTTGATCCGCTTCTTTCGTCGATCCGCCTCGAGTGGCAGTTGCCCTCGAGTCGTCCGCTGATCACGGGGGGGTTCGTCACGACTCGTCATTTTCGTCAGTGGCGTCAGCGTCGTCCTCGTTGTCTTCGCTATCCTCGCTACCCTCGCCGTCCTCACTGCCCCCGTCTGCTTCGCCGTCATCGCTGTCTTCGCCGCCCTCACTCTCCTCACCCGTCGACTCCTCGTCTGACTCGCCGGCTTCACCACCGTCTTCATCGTTCTCACCGTCGGCCGCCTCGTCCGATTCGGCCTCGTCTTCCGCCGACTCGTCAGCGTCGTCCGTCTCCTCGGATTCCTCCTCGTCGCTCTCGAGGATCGAATCCACGAGGACGTCGCCGAGCAGTCGGCCGACCTCCTTGCCGACCGTCCGACCGACTGTCGCACCGATGAGTCCGCCTAACTCGGGCCCGATCGGTTCTTCCGAGTCGAACTCGTCCTCGAGGGAGGTGCCCTCGAGCAGCGATTCGAAGTCAATGCCGTCGATGATCTCGTCCACGTCGACGCGTTGGGTCAGTGTGTCGTCGGTCATGCAGTTGCCTCCGCTTCCTGCTCCTGCTCCTGATCCTGGTCCTGACTCCCCTCTTCGTCATCCGATTCCTCGGCGCTCTCGTCGCCGTCGCCTTCCGACGCGGCTTCCAGCCGTTCGATCACCTGCTCGAGGACCGACCGGACGATCGTCGCGAGTACCTTCTCAATCGGCAGCGAGGAGATGGCTCGCTCGAGCGGGTTGCGAAGGGTGTCGACGATCGAACGGCCGATGCCGCGGAACCAGTCGGCGATCGAAGAGAGGACGCCGCCCTCGCTTTCCTCGCCGTCCTCGGCTTCCTCGTCTTCGTCGCCGTCACCCTCGCCCGAACCGATTCCGGGCAGGAGTCCGCCGAGTCGGTCCCGCAGTCCGCCGAGGAGACCGGTCGCGGCGCTCTTGAGCCCGCCTGGGATCTTCCCGAGTGCGTTCGAGATGCTCTCGAGCGGCGACCCCAGGCTATCGAGGAGGCCAGTTACCGACGACAACAGGTTACCGAGAAGGTTGTTGTCGCCCGGTCGGGCCGAGACGTCGAGGGTCACTTCGTTCAGGTTCACCTCGAGCCCGAGGACGTCCAGAAAGAGGCCGTCCAGGTCGAGGTGAGCGACGCCGGTGGCGTCCTCGCTCTCGTAGACCTCCTCGGCGTCGCGGTCGTGTTCTTCGCCGGGTTCCTCGCTCTCGCCTCCCGCTTCTTCCTCTCCCTCGCTCTCGCCGTCACCCTCGTCCGCTTCGTCGCCTTCACCGTCACCGTTTTCGGATTCTTCGTCGTCGTCAGCCGAACCGTCCTGATCCTCGGAGTCGTCGGGTTCTCCGTTGTCAGTCTCTTCGTCGGCGCTTTCGGACTCGTCCGCCGCGTCGCTCGAGTCATCGTCGTCTTCGGAATCTGCGGTTCCGTCGTCGGAACCGGAAGAGTCGTCTGTCTTTGTCTCTGCTTCGCCGCCGTCCGGTAGGAGCGTCCTGGGCTCGTCGCCCTCCTCGGCGAGGGTGACGGCCGACGGATCACGGCCGACGTCACCCCTCGAGGTCTCGCGCTCGGCGGACGGCCTGTCATCTCGACTGTGTTTCTGGGCGACCATGATAGTATCCGTGAAGATATACAATGATCTCGCCCGTGTCATTTGGCCTTGCGTGTGCTATCCGCCGACGAGCGATGAACGTTGAGGACGAGCGGTGGACGGAACCTCGAGTGTCGAAGCATCCGGCAGCGACACCAGGAGAGCGACCTCGGCCCTAGCTGGTGGGTTCCTGAACGATCGCGAACCAGAAGTCCTCGATCGATCGAACGAACTGGAAGAAGTCGTCTGGGGCGACCGGTTTTTGGATGTAGTGGTCCGCGTCGACGTCCTGTGACCTGACGATGTCCTCTTCGGCGTCCGATCCCGTGAGAACGACGACCGGAATCTCCGCGAGCGCCGGCTCGTCGTTCAGTTCCGAGAGGATCTCCATTCCACTTTTCCCCGGTAACTGCGGCTCGAGCAAGATGAGGTCCGGGCAGGAGTTCGATTCGTACTCCCCTCGCTGATAGAGGAAATCGAGCGCGTCTTCGCCGTTAGTTACTGTGTACAGACGGTTCGCGAGTTTCGCCTCGTGCAGCGATTCCGTGAAGAGTCGCGTATCGCCCGGGTTCGGTTCGACCAGCAGGATCGTGATTGGCTCCTCCGTCCCCGCTTCCTTCGCACTCATTGCGGAGCGTAAACGTCGAGACGGTATAACCGCCTCGTTACTCGAGTGCGCCCACCCGATTCTGGTCTCGAGCAGATGAAACTGGTTCGATCAGCACCCGATTCTGGCGTCAACACGCCGTTTCTCCTGAATCCGGCGAAAAGACGACTCCTCAGGTCGGATCGGTTCCCCTCGAGTCAGCGGCGCTATCGAATCTTCTCGCCGAGCCCGGCGTCGCCGTGGGTCGTCAGCAGGTCCGCCTCCTCGCCAGCCGCGAGGATCATGCCGTTCGACTCGACGCCGAACAGTTCGGCGGGTTCCATGTTCGCCAGCAGGACGCACTTCGTCCCCGGCAGCGAGTCGAGGTCGTGGAGTCGCTTGATCCCGGCGACGACCTGGCGGGTCTCGAAGCCGATGTCGACCTCGAGGCGAGCCAGGTCGTCGGCGCCCTCGATGCCCTCGGCGGCCTCGATTCGGCCGACGCGGATGTCCAGTTCCTGGAAGTCCTCGAAGCCGATTCGATCCTCGAGCAGGGGCTCGAGGTCGCTGGTGTCAGCGTCGGCGTCCGCTTCCGTGGTGTCTGCGTCGCTCATGCCGCCATCTTCGCGCTCGCCGGGTTCGTCACTTTCGGTTTCGGTTTTGGTTTCCTCGCCCTCGTTCGAATCCGCGTCTTCAGCGGCGGCCGCAATCTTCTCCTCGAGCTTCGTCTCGAGTGCCTCGACGCGCTCGTCCTCGATTTTCTCGAAGAGCTCGCCGGGTTCCCCGAAGGTCCGCGGCGGCGCCTCGAGGGCGTCCTTGAGGTGGGTGTCAGCGACCGCGCCGTCCTCGCCGAGTTGCTCCCAGAGCGCCTGAGCCTTGCCGGGGGCAATCGGCTCGAGCAGGACGCCGACGGCCTTCGCGATCTGGACGCAGTCGCGGATGACCTGGGCCTGCTCGGGGTCGCCGTCCTCGAGTTTCCAGGGCTCGTTGCGCTGGATGTACTCGTTGCCGAACTGGGCGAGGCGGGTCGCGGCGAGGCCGACGTTTCGGAGGGAGTAGTCGTTGACCGCCTCGCGGAACTCGCCGATGGCGCCCTCGATGCGTTCCCGGACCTCATCTGAAACGGCTGCGTCGGGCGTCCCCTCGAAATTCCGCTGGGCGAACAGCAGCGAGCGGTACCAGAAGTTGCCGATCGTCCCGACGAGTTCGCCGTTGACCTTCTCCTGGAAGGCCGTCCAGGTGAAGTCGATGTCCTGCTGGAGGCCGCCGGTCGTCGTCAGGTAGTACCGCAGGAGGTCTGGGTGGAATCCCTCCTCGAGGTACTCTCTGGCCCAGATGGCGCGATTCCGGCTGGTCGAGAGCCCCTTACCGTCGATGGTGATGAAGCCCGTCGCGGCCACCGCTCGGGGGGCGTTGTAGCCCGCGCCCTCGAGCATCGCCGGCCAGAAGACGGTGTGGTGCTGGATGATGTCTCGACCGATGACGTGGACGATTTCCCCATCGTCCTTCCATACGCGCTCCCAGTCGTACTCGTCGCTCCCGACGCGCTCCGTGTACTGCTTCGTGCTCGAGATGTACTCGATTGGCGCGTCGACCCAGACGTAGAGCACGATGTCCTCGGCACCACCGTCGCCGATGTCGGTGTCCGGATAGTCGATCCCCCACTCCATGTCGCGGGTGAGACACCAGTCCTGGAGTCCCTCCTCGATCCACTGGCGAGGCTGATTACGGGCGTTGTCGGTGCCCTCGAGGCCGTCCAGGAATTCCGTCAGGTAGTCGGCGAACTCTGAGACGCGGAAGAACTTGTGGGTTCGCTCGCGGTACTCCGCCGGGTTCCCCGTGCGGACGCTCGTCGGGTTCTCGATTTCGCCCGGCTCGAGGTGGCGCTGACAGCCCTCGTCGCACTCGTCGCCGCGGGCCTTCGCGCCGCAGTAGGGACAGGTGCCCTCGACGTAGCGGTCGGGCAGGTAGTCGTCGGCTTTCGGGTCGTAGGCGACCAGCACCTCGTCCTCGTAGACGTACCCCTCCTCGTCCAAGGTGCGAACGATCTCCTGGGTGAGTTCGACGTTCGTCTCGTCGTGGGTGTGGCCGTAGTTGTCGAAGTCGACGTCGAACTTCGGGAACGTCTCCAGGTACCGTTCGTGAAATCGCAGGGCGAACTCCTCGGGGTCGACGCCCTCCTTTTCGGCGGTGACGGCGATCGGCGTGCCGTGCATGTCCGAGCCGCTGACGTAGGCCGTCTCCTGGCCCAGCGTCTCGAGGGCGCGGTTGAACGCGTCGGCGCCGATGTAGCCGCGGAGGTGACCGATGTGAAGGTTGCCGTTGGCGTAGGGCAACCCGCAGGTCACCACTGCGGGGCGGTCCGTCGGGAAGTCGTCGTGGCTCATACTCGTCACCACTCGCCCGCGGGCGTAAAACCCGCCGGTTTTCGCCGCGCGGAGGGGGCAATTCCTGCCGGCTCGAGCGGCCGTCGAGGCAGTACCCGCGATGCGTGTTGGACCGACTGCGAGTCCTCTGAGATCAGGCTTGCTCGAGAATCAATTCCGTGATGGTCGACGGTGCGGTCGTCAGTGATCGGTACCTTCACCAATCAGGAGGCGTTCGTGTCATAACTTAATAAATAGTCTATCGACAGACTGCGTCGATGGTAGTTCAATAGGTATTTAATCAATTACCTGGAAACGCACACCCATGGTACGTGATACCTGGGCAACGCGGACGGGGTTCATCCTCGCCGCTGTCGGTAGCGCAGTGGGACTTGGAAACATCTGGCGGTTCCCCTTCCTGACTGGTGAATCGGGTGGCGCCGTGTTCGTCGTCGTTTACCTGGCTCTCGTCGCGCTCATCGGCCTCCCCGTGATGCTCGTTGAGTTCGTCATCGGGCGACGGTCGGAACGGAATCCGGTCGGCGCGTTCAGACGCCTTGGCCACCCGTCCTGGAAGTTCGCGGGAGCCATCGGCGCGTTAGCGGGCTTCATCATCCTCTCGTACTACAGCGTCGTCGGCGGGTGGGTGCTCCAGTACATCGTGGCCAGCTTTTCGGGCGGGTACACCGGCGACACGGGAGCGTTCTTCGTGCAGACGGCGTCCGGCACGAATGCCATAATCTACCACGCTATCTTCATGGCGCTCGTCGCCGGCATCGTCTCGCTGGGCGTTCGTGACGGCCTCGAGCGAGCGGCCAAATTGATGGTGCCGAGCGTCATCGTGCTCCTCGTGATCCTCGCGGTCTACGCCGCCACGCTACCCGACACCGGCCCGGGGTACGAGTTTTACCTCTCGCCGAACGTCGACACGTTCGCCTCCGATGCCGTGAACATTCTACCCGCCGCGGCCGGACAGGCGTTCTTCACGCTGTCACTCGGGATGGGTGTCATGATCACCTACTCCTCCTATCTCGGCGAAGATCGAAATCTGCTCAACGACTCGCTCATCATCGTTGCCATCGACACGTTCATCGCGATCCTGGCGGGGCTGGTCACCTTCCCGTTCCTCGCCTCTCAGGGCCAGGATCTGGTGCAAGACGGTGGCGGGGCTGGCGCCGTCTTCATCAGTCTCGCGGCCGCGTTCGAGACCATGCCCGCCGGCCATCTCGTGGGCGGCGTCTTCTTCATCATGCTGGCGGTCGCTGCGCTCACCAGCGCGTTCAGCATCCTCGAAATGGTGGTCTCGTACGTGGTCGATACCTTCGACATCGCACGCGTTCCGGCGACGCTGGCGCTGGCAGCGATCATCTTCGTCATCGGCCTGCCGACGGCGATGGACCTGAACTACCTCGACGCCTACGACAAATTCGCGAACAACATCCTGCTGATCGCTGGCGGGCTCGTGCTCTCGCTGTTCATCGGATGGGTGTTCGCCTCCGACGCGCTCGAGGAACTCGGCCAGGGGCGTGGCGGCAATGGCGGATTCGACACCTACTGGATCAACGTCGTTCGGTACGTCGTGCCGATCGCCCTCCTCGTCACGCTGGCGCTCGCGATCCAGGAGTACGTGGAGTTCCTGCAGACCACGTTCTTCTGACGGTCTGAGTCGACGTTACTTTTCCAGCGCCCGTTCGCCCGTGAGTCTCGATTCGAGGTGGCGCCGATCAGTCGCTCGATTCTCCCCACTCAGTCGTCGCTGCCGCCGCTCGTCTCGGCCCGTTCGGCCATCATCGAGGCGGCGAGGCCGGTCCAGTCGCCCCAGTGGAACCCGGCCAGGGCCACCGCTGCCCAGCAGACGTAGGACAGGACGATACCGACGTAGATTCCGGGGAGCCCGTACTCGAGGGTGACCCCGAGCAGGTACGAGCCGCCGAGCATGAAGACGACCGTCCCCGTCAGTCGAGCGTAGAACGGCGTCCGCGTGTCGCCGGCCCCGCGCAGGGAGCCGGCGATGGGGAAGAAGATCCCGAAGAACAGCATCGAGACGGCGAATACGCGGGTGAACTCGACGGCGTAGCTCGCAGTCAACGGATCGCGCGTGAACACCCACACGAGCGGTCGCGCGGCCGCGAACAACAGGACGCCCGAAATGCCGAGGGTCACGATCCCGAGGGCCAGAATCGACCGGGCGGCGTGACGCGCCGCCGCGGGCTCGCCCTCGCCGAGCGTCTGGCCGACGATGATGCTCGAGACGGTCGAACTTGAGCGGTACAACGGGCCCGTAAATTGTTGATAGATGCGGCGACCGATGTGGTAGGCCGCGTTCGCCTCGGTGCCGAACAGGAGGATCAGGGCGTTGAACGGGAAGTTCGCGAGCGACGTACTCATCCCCTCAGCGACGTTCGGTAGGCTGACGGCGAATAGCTGGCGGGTGATGGTGAGGTCCCGCGGTCGAGCGAGCGAAACCGGTGTCCAGGGGCTCGCGATGGCCGCGACGACTGCGCCAGCCTCGACGGTTCGACTGGCCGCCGTTGCGACGGCCACGCCGACGATTCCCATGTCGGGGGCGATCCAGACGCCGAGTCCGAGCGCGACCGTCAACACGACGTTGAGCCCGTTCGCCCCGCCGTTGACGACCATCGGCGTCCGCGTGTCACCCGCGCCCTGTAACGCGTTCGCCCCGACGAGACCAATGATGCGCATCGGCGCCGCGGCGAAGACGATCGCCAGGTAGAGCCCACCGAGACGGACGACCGCCGATTCCGCCCCGAGCACGGCGATCATCCAGTGGCTGGCGACCAGCCCGGCGATGGCGAGGGGGATGCCACAGAGGGCACCGATGAGAAGTGCCTGGGTGATCGCCCGGTCGCGCGTGCGTTCCGCGCCACGGCCCGTGTCCTGGCTCGAGAGCGCGATCGCGCCGGTTCCGAGGCCGAGGCCGATCCGGAGCGGCAGTTGCCCGTAGAGGTCCGCGAGGCCGACCGCGGCGACTGCCGCGGGCGAAAACAGGCCGGTGACGATGACGTCGACGGTCCGCATCAGGGTCGTCAGCGTCTGCTGGACAGCGACGGGCCAGCCCAGGCGCAACGCTCGCCGCCAGACCTGCCGAACGCTCTCGTCGACTCGGAGCATCTACTTGACGAACGGGACGTCGACGCTTAACAGCCCCCCGGTCGCGGCGAAACGGTCGGACGACCGTCTCGTCCGGCGAGTACCCGCCCCTCGAGCGAACGGCCCCGTCTCCGCCGGACAGTCGGGGACCAGTTCGGGACGGGTGACTCGAGAATGGGAGTGTCGTCGACAAGAGGTCCCGTGAGATTGCGTGAACGCGATACTCGAGCCGATCTACCTCAGTCGCAACTCGAGACGGGTGCCGTCGCCTGCGGCGTCAGTTCGGCTACGTCCGCGAGGAACGCCTCGAGCATCGCTCGCGTCACGTGCGGCGTACACACTACGCGCAGTTCGCCCGATCCGGTCCGTGAAATTCGCCAGCCAGCCTCACGAAGCGCCTCGAACGTCGGCGTCGACACGTCCGCTGCGACCAGCGGGAGCGTCGGCTCGACGACGTCGTAGCCGAGCGCCTCGAGTTCGCCGGCCAGCCACTCGGCGTTCGCCTGCGAGCGCTCGTACTGGGCGGCGTACCCGCCGGGCCAGAGTTCCTCGAGGGCGGCGACCGTGCTGGCGACGCCCGCCCCCGACCGCGTGCCGGTGAGCGTCGCCTGCGAGGTCGTCTCGAGGTAGGGCGTGTCGACGGCGAGTTCGTCGAGCAGGGTCTCGTCCTGGACAAGGAGGCCGCCCGCGGGGACGGCCGCCTGGCCCATCTTGTGCGGGTCGATGGTCAACGTGTCGACGCTCGCGTGCGCGAAGTTCCACTCGTAGTCCGTGAACGGGAGGACGAAGCCGCCCCAGGCAGCGTCGACGTGAAAGAGCGCGTCGACTGCTCGGGCGACCTCGCCGAGTTCCGGGATGGGATCGACGCGTCCGTACTCCGTCGACCCGGCGACGCCGACGACCAGGGCGGTCTCCTCGTCGGCGGCCTGGCGAACGGCCTCGAGGTCGGCCCGGTGGTCGTCGTCGGTCGGAACGACGCGGAGATCGACCTCGAGCACGGTCGCGGCTTTTCGGAAACTGAAGTGGCCGGACTCGGGCATCACGACGTTCGGACGGTGATCGTCGGCGCGCTCGCGGGCGATTCTGACGGCCTGGAGGTTCGCCTCGGTGCCGCCGCTGGCGACGTACCCAGAAGCCTCGGCGAGTCCGGCGACGTCGCCGAGGCGCGAGACGGCCTCGCGCTCGAGTTCCGAAACCTGCGGATAGGTGCCGGGATCGCCGGGGTTGGTCGCCAGAAAGCGGACGGCGGCCTCGCGAGCGACCGGGTGTGGCTCGGTGCACATAGAGGAGAGTACCCGGTCGAACGACTGCGGCTCGGCTCGCATACCTCTGTGGAGGAGAGTCGGCGGTTTAGTGGTTGTCGTTCTTGTTCGTACGCGCGGGGCGGTGTCGAGGCGAGTGTGAGCTGGTTCGTCGGCTGGTCGGAGACGGTGGGAAGCGCCGAAACCGAAAAATCCCGGACTGTTTCACCGGGTAATTCTCGAGTACGTACGAACGTTCCGGACGGAAAACGGCGGTATCGAGACGAGCCCATCGACGCACACGGCCCAAATCGACGGTAACGAGCCATTATTCGCGTGCCAGTCCGATGGTCGATCGTCTCTGAAACTCTTCGAACCACGACTAATCGTTCAAAAATACGTGAACGAACCCAACAGTTCGAAGTAAACTACGTAAATTTAATGAGTGTGATAAGAAAAAGTTTATGTGCGAAAGGCGGGGTTACGCAAGTGCATGGCGCAGAAGTCCCCCACTACCGACGTTGAATCTTCGACTACCCTTCGAAACTCACTGGTAAGCCGTCGTTCCTACGTTCGATCGATCGCGACGGCCGCGGTCGCAGCGGGCGTCTTCGGTGGCGTTGCTGACGCCGCGGCGGCAGAGAGCGACTACGAAACAGTGACCCTCGACCCCGGCGAGGACCACCAGGTCACCGTCGGAGATGGCGAGACGCTCGAGAACGTCCTGTTCGACTGTACGGCTGAGGGCGCGCGCGTAACCATCGCGGCCCACGCGACCGACTGGACGATCCGCAACGTCGGTATCAAGGGTGAGTTCGACGTTGGAAGCCCCGACGCAGCCTTCGGGATTTCCGACCAGGGTGGCAATACCTCGACCATCGAAAACGTGTACGTGGCCGACGGTGCGATTCACGGCTCGGAAGCCACCGACGAGACCGCCTTCTGGGTGTCTCCTGAGCACAGCGGCCACATCGACTTCAAGAACGTCAACGTCCAGAACTTCCCGGACAACGGCATCTACGCCTCCGCGCCGGCCGGCAAGGGTGGCGGCACGATCCACATCGACGAGTGCTACGCCGCGAACAACTACGTGGCGAACTTCCGAATCGGCTCGGCGGGCAGCGCCGTCACGAACTCGAGCGTCCAGGTCGACCGCGACGGCTACGGCGGCCGCGGCATCTGGGTGTGGGCGCCCGGCGAGTGCGAGATCGACAACTGCCAGCTCAAGCTCGGCGGCCACAACTACGCGATCGACGCGGGCGCGAACGGGAGCGGGACGTCGGTGACAGTGACCGACACCGACTACAGCACGGACTTCCACGGCGGGGTCAACGAGACTGCCGGCTCGAGCGTCGACTTCGGCGACGGCGTTGGGAACGACCCCGAGCCGACGATTCCCGACGGCGTCCCCGAGACGGCCGAGGACGCGGCGAGCGGGAACTGAGTCGCCCTGTTTGCTGACGTAGCGACGTAGCGGCCCTCCACGTCGCCAACGCGACTCTCTTTCTGCGTTTCATCGCTCTGACGGCACCTGCCACTCCAGTGTCTCCTTCGAGCGACTCGAAACTCGTTCGAACACGCCGAAACCACCTCCGCACTCGATAGGTCACTGCAACGACCCGTCGTAACCCGGGATTACGCTCGAGGCGTCGCTCGTTCGTTCATCGGTGGATGAAGGTCACGGCAGTCAGTCTATCGTCTCGTTCGGCCGTCAAGACGCGTCTCGAGCGGTAAGATACAATTACTGCCGTCCGTTACGCCGTCGCTCGTATAAACTATTGTGAGTAATTGTTCTTACTTTCGAAAGCACACGTTCCGGTTGCTGTTATTATCTGTAAATTCAATGGATGTTGTCTACGGAAGATTTAAACCAGTATCCTCGCATTACCCGAACGCATGGCACGCGACTCTTCGGTACTGGATGACGATTCGGCTGCGGGACACGACGGGAACGTCCCGCGAGACGGTAATACCACGTTACTCGATCGACGAAGCTACCTCAAGCTCGCGTCCGCGAGCGCGGTGGCGGGTCCGGCACTCGCAGCCGCCACCGGCAACGCCGCGGCAGCCGACCACGACGTGATCACGGTCCCCGCAGGACAACGTGAAGTGATCCGCGTCGAGTCGAACGAGACGCTCGAGAACACGCTCGTCGACGTCACCGCCGACGGGGCAACGGTCACTATCGCCGCCCACGGCACGAACTGGACGATCCGAAACGTCGGGATCAAGGGCCGCGTCACGAGCGAGAACGCCGTCTTCGGTATCTCCGATCGCCAGGGTGGCACCTCCAGAATCGAGAACGTCTACCTGGGCGACGGCGCCACGGACGGCCACCGCCACGGCGTCGGTCTGTGGGTCGCCCCCCAGCACAGCGGCCACATCGAGATCGACCGCGTGAATATCTCCGAGATGGGCGACAACTCGTTTTACTGCTCCGCGCCGGGATACAACGGCGCCGGCGGAACGGTCGACATCTCGAACTGTTACTCCCGGGACTCCTGGGTCGCTCACTTCCGACTCGGCGAGGGGACGGTCACGAACTGCACGGCCGTGAACACGGGCGCGCACAAGGACGGCCGCGGCATCTGGGCCTGGGCCCCCGGCGACGTCGTCGTGCAGGACTGCAACCTCGCGATGAACGGCCGGCACTACTCGGTCGTCGTCGGTGCCAACGGCGGCTCCTCCACCGTTCGGATGGAGAACACGCAGTACGACACCGGCTACAGCGGGGGCTTCAGACGAGCAGGAGGCTCGATCGACCTCGAGTCGGGCAACGGCACGTCGCCCGAGGACGTCGTTCCCGAGGGCTGTCCGACCAGCGCGGAGGCGGCCGCGTCGGGAAACGCGACCGGCGGTGAGAGCCGTATCGTATCCGCGACCGACCAGCGCGACTCGGCTGACCTCCCCAACGTCATCGTCTTCGACGGCCGCGACGCGTCCACGGCGACCACCGACTACGCGTTCACCGTGACCGGCGACCTCGAGTCGTCCACGGACGAGGGGGCGACGATCGACGAGGAATCGACGGTCGACGGGTCAAGCGCCGAGGGCATCGTCGCGAACTACCTCGACGCCTACCGCTTCGACGGTGAACTCGAGAGCCTCCAGCTCGACGGGGACGCCGCGGTTCGCGTCAACGGCGTCGAGATCGACCCCAGCGAGTTCGACGACCGCCCCGAGAACGTGCTCCTCGTCGAGGGCGCGGACGCGGACGTCACCCGCTACGAGTTCGTCGTCGACGGCGAGGTCGTCCCGTCGAATTACGAGAGAGCGACGATCGACGACGCCGACGCAATTACGGACGGTCACGTCCACGGAACCGTCGCGAACTGGAAGGACGCGTTCCGCTTCGACGGCGACCTCGAGCAGCTGACCGTCGACGGCCCCGGTGCCGTTTCCCTCAACGGCGAGGAAGTCGACCCCGGCGAGTACGGCGAGGATCTGCCGAACGTCCTCGAGATCGAGGGCACCGGCGAGCCCGCGAGCTACGAAGTCACGGTCGAGGGAACGATCGCGTACGAGGGCGACGACGACGAGGTGACGGTCCGCTCGGGAACGACCGTTCAGAGCTCGATCCTCGAAGGCAGCCAGCGCTACCGGTTCTCCGGTGCACTCACCGACGTGACCTTCACAGACGGTGCGGCGGCGGTTCGGCTTAACGACGAGACGGTCGATCCCGACGAGACCGGCGACGACGAACTCCTCCCCCACGTGTTCGTCGTCGACGGGACGAACGCCGATGGTCCGTCGACGTACTCCCTCCAGGTGGACGGGTGCGTTCGCAAGGCCGACTATCGAAACGCCTCGGTCGACGAGGGCGACCTGCTCGAGGACCGTACCGTCCGCGGCGCCGTCGGCAACTGGCTCGACGCCTACTGGTTCGACGGCGACCTCGAGGACTTCACGCTACTCGGCGACGCCGAGGTCGACGTCGTCTACAACGCTCGGGACCAGTAAACCAGTTCGGCGATTCGGTGGTACCTCACGACGCGATGCGGATCGAACGAAACGAGGGCCGTTCTAATTCTACGGAGACAGATCAATAGTATAATACGTCGTAGATGACAACCTGGGTGCATGTCTATGCCCGAAGCGCCCGTCGATCAGGACTCCGGTCCGGTCGTCGCCGCGACCGACGTACGTCGGACGTACCATCTGGGCGAACCCGTCCACGCCCTCGACGGCGTCTCCCTCGCGCTCCCCGAGGGGTCGTTCACGGCCGTCATGGGGCCGAGCGGGTCGGGGAAGAGTACGCTGATGAACCTGCTGGGTTGCCTGGACACGCCGGACGAGGGAACCGTCGAAATCGACGGAACGTCCGTCGCGGAGCTCGCCGGAACCGAGCGCGCACGACTTCGAGGCACCGAAATCGGGTTCGTCTTCCAGACGTTCAATCTCATGCCCCGGCTGACCGCTACCGAGAACGTCACCCTCCCGATGGTGTTTCACGACGCCGTCGACGAGAGCCGGCGAGACCGGGCGCGCTCGCTGCTCGAGCGGGTCGACCTCGGCGATCGACTCGACCACGCGCCGAACGAGTTATCGGGCGGCCAGCGCCAGCGGGTCGCCATCGCCCGCGCGCTCGCGAACGAACCCGCGCTCGTCCTCGCGGACGAGCCGACTGGAAACCTCGACACCGAGACGGGGGCTGAGATCATGGCCCTCTTTCGCGCCCTCAACGAGGCCGGCCGGACGATTCTCATGGTGACCCACGAGCGATCGGTCGCTGAACACGCCGATCGGATCGTCCACCTCGTCGACGGCCGAATCGACGAGATCGAGCACTTCGATGGCCAGCCGTCCGGCACCGATGGCGCGGAGGGAGATCGATGAACCTCCGGGAGAGCTTCCGCATCAGTTGGCGGTCGATAGCCGGGCACAAACTTCGCTCGACGCTGACCACCCTCGGCGTCATCATCGGCATCGCCTCGGTCATCACGTTCATGATCCTCGGGGGCGCGTTCACCGACGACATCCTCGGCGACGTCGGCGAGGAGAACGCGCCAATCATGCAGGTCCAGACCCAGACCTCGCCGGAGGCGGGCACCGGCATCATGATCGTCGACTCGCCGATCTACACCGAAACCGACGTCGAGACCATCGAGTCCATGGACGACGTCGCCTACGTCGCGCCGCTCGGGGACCTCTCGGCCGTCCAGTTAACCCGCGGGGACGACCGCGTCACCGGCAGTTTCACGGCCATCGCGACCAGCGGGGAGCGATTCGAGGACGACGACCTGTACACGCTCACCGAGGGCGAGACCTTCACCGGGGGCGACGAGGCCGTCGTCAACACCGGTGCCGCGCAACTGTTCGAGGAGAACGTAACGACCGGCGACGAACTGACGGTCGCCCTTGAGGACGGCTCGCGGACCACCGTCACCGTCGTCGGCGTCGTCGACGAGGACCTCACGGGGCAACCCGTTCAGCCCGCAGTCTACCTGCCCCTCGAGTCCCACTACAACGTCACGGTCGAGACGCCACGCGGAACGACGGAGCGGGCCTATCCGACGCTCGAGGTTCGGGCGAGCGGGCTCGAGACCGTCGACCCGGTCCAGGACGACGTCGTCGAGTACTTCGAGAGCGACGCGGACGCACGAGAACTCAAGAACGACGGGGATCGGATCGAGGTGCAGACGATCCAGGACGCGATCGATCAGGTGACCGGCATCATCGACCAGCTCACGGTCTTCATCGGCGGCATCGCCGCCATCTCGCTGGTCGTCGGCTCGATCGGCATCGCCAACATCATGATCGTCAGCGTGACCGAACGAACCCGCGAGATCGGGATCATGAAGGCTGTCGGTGCCCGAAAACGGGATATCGTCCAGCTGTTCCTCGTCGAGTCGGTGATTCTCGGCGCCGTCGGCGCGGTCTTCGGCGTCGCCCTCGGCGTCGGAGTCGGCTACCTGGCCGTCTCGGTTCTCGGGTGGCCGATGGTGTACCCGCTCGAGTGGATTGCCATCGCGGTCGCAGTCGGCGTTGGCGTCGGCGTGCTGTCCGGGCTCTACCCCGCCTGGCGGGCGGCCAGGGTCGATCCGATCGAGGCGCTCCGCCGCGAATAACCAAGTCACTCGAGCCCGTACCTGTATCCATGTTCGCGGACAGAGCCGACGCCGGGAACCAGCTCGCCACCGAACTCGAACGACGGGGCGTCGAGGCCGACGTCGTCCTCGGCATTCCGCGTGGAGCCCTTCCCATCGCCCGACCGGTAGCCGACGCGCTCGAAGCCGACCTCGACGTCGTCGTCGCGCGAAAGATGGGCGCGCCGTCGAACCCCGAACTCGCCATCGGGGCCGTCGCGAGCGACGGCGCGGTCTGGCTCAACGACTCGCTCGTCGAGCACCTCTCGGTCTCCAGCGATTACCTCGAGGACGTGCGCGAGCAGGAAGCCGAAAACGCGGCGACGAAGGCGGCTCGCTACCGCGACGAGGGCGAGGCAGGAACGCTTCCCGACCTCGAGGGAAAGCGCGTCGTCGTGGTCGACGACGGGGTCGCAACGGGGGCGACGGCCATCGCCTGTCTGCGCCAGGTACGTGAGGCGGGTGCGGCCCACGTCACCCTCGCCGTTCCCGTCGGCTCGCCGGATTCTATTTCCAGGCTCGAAGACGAAGCGGACGCGGTCGTCGCCCTCCAGACGCCGGCGAGCTTCCGCGCGGTCGGTCAGTTCTACCGCCGGTTCGACCAGGTGAGCGACGAGGAGGCGATGGCGTATCTGGATCGGTCCTGACCGAACGGATGTACTTGACGTTTGCCGATTCGTTCCTCATCGACGGTGCATCCCTCGTCTAGAGATACCGACGAACGTCGCGCCGGTAGGCACGATACACGTCCCCGAATTCACGTTCCAGCGAACGTTCCTCGCGTCGGACGACCAAGTGAACGGTAGACAGCACGACCGGGAGTACGACGAGCAGCCACGCGGTGTTCAGAAGCAATGCGATCCCCAGATACAACGCTGTCCACCCGACGTACATCGGGTTGCGACTGAACGCGTACGGTCCGGTCGTCACGAGCGCCGTCGGCTTCCCACCGTTCAGTTCCAGTTCACCAACCGTTCGAACCGCCCACCCGATGATCAGCAGGCCGATCCCGGTCAATCCCCAGCCAGCGGACCGAGCGAGTCGCTGGTTCTCGAGCAACCGAACCGGATTCAGTGCGTGGGCGACCATCCCTGCGAGTAGCCCGGAAACGTGCGATTCGGGGACGGGGACGTTCGCCCATCGCCACCTCCCTCTTTGCTCCGTACTCACGTCGTAAAACAGGGTGCCAGACTACAAGTAGAGAGTCTCCATAGATGCAGACACTCGGTGCTACGAGGAGACGTTCTACCGAATCCTGCGTTGGGTCTCGCCACGAAGCAGTTACTCGATCGTGGTTGATAGAGAGTGAAATGGTCGATTAGTCGGCACGTTCGTGGCTACGCGAGAAGTGGTTCGAGACGGTTTCGAACTTCGATCCTGCTCGACTCTACGCGTCGGGGACGACCTCGAGGACGTGTCCCACGGCCCCGTTCTTTAGCTCGGCTTCTGTCCCGTCCGGGTCGTCGCCAATGACCGTGCCAATCTCGCCGACGATCGGCTCTTGGTCGGTCGACTGGACGTCCTGGTCGCCCCGGACGATTCGAACGGTCATTCCCTGCCTGAGTTCGGTGGCTGACGGACGTTCGTCGGAAATACGCGAGGGTCCATCGGTGACGTCAAAAAGCGTGGTGCCTGCAGTCGCACCGAACGGGAGGAGAGGACGGCGGGGTTCGTAACGGTGCCGACGCCGGCCAACGAAACTCCTCGAGACGGTGTCGCTAAGTACCTCCTCGAGCAACACACCCGCATGACCCTCTTTGGAACCGCAGGTATTCGCGGCCCCGTCGCCGACACGGTGACGCCGTCGCTCGCGCTCGCGGTCGGTCAGGCCGCCGGCTCGCCGGGTGACTCCTTCGTCGTCGGTCGGGACGGCCGGGAGACCGGCCCCGCGCTGGCCGCCGCGCTCGAGGCCGGCCTCGAGAGCGCCGGATCGAACGTCGAACGCGTCGGCCAGGTGCCGACGCCCGCGCTCGCGTTCACCTCCCAGGGGCGTCGCGGCGTCATGGTCACGGCGAGTCACAATCCACCCGCTGACAACGGCATCAAGCTGTTCGTCGACGGCGTCGAGTACGACCGCGAGGCCGAGAAGGCGATCGAATCGGTCGTCGAAACGCCCGACCTCGCCCCGTGGGACGAGTGGGGGAAGCCGCGACGCGGCGACGTCCTCGAGAGGTACCGGCAGGCCGTGGTGGACTACGTCCGGGAGCGGTTCCCCGCCGAGGACGACCGCCCGCTCGCGGGGCTGTCGGTCGCCGTCGACTGCGGTAACGGCGTCGGCGCGCTGGCGACCCCACAGGTGCTCGACGTCCTCGGCGCCGACGTGGTGGCGATCAACGCGACCGTCGACGGCCACTTCCCCGCCCGGGAGAGCAAGCCCACCGCGGAGACGCTGACGGACTTTTCGGCGTTCCTGGCCGAGGGCTCGTTCCACCTGGGGCTCGCCCACGACGGGGACGCCGACCGACTCGTCGTCCTGAACGGCGACGGCGAGGTCGTCCACGAGGACACGATCCTGGCGGTCGTCGCCGCCCACTACGCCGAAACGAGCGACGCGGGCGACCCGGTCGTCGTCACGACGCCCAACGCCTCCGCCAGAATCGACGAGCGCGTTCGTGAGGCCGGCGGCCGCGTCGAGCGAATTCGACTGGGCTCGCTCCACGAGGGCATCGCCCGGGTCGAGGCAGCGGCTGCCGGAGACGGTACCGCGGGGGACACCGAAGTCGTCTTCGCCGCCGAACCCTGGAAACACATCCACACCGCCTCCGGCGGCTGGATCGACGGCGTCACCAGCGCGGCCGTCGTCGGCGCGCTCACCCTCGAGGCCGGGTCGCTCGAGGCCCTGCGCGAACCCGTCTCCGAACGACCCTACCGCAAGGTCTCGGTCGACTGCCCGGAGTCCGCGAAAGGCCCCGCGATGGCGACCCTCGAGTCGACGCTGCCGGCGGCGTTCGAGGACGCGACGGTCGACACCGACTACGGGGTCCGCCTCGAGTTCCCCGACGCGTCGTGGTTGCTTGTCCGCCCAAGCGGGACCGAGCCCTACGTCCGCCTGTACGCCGAGAGCGACGACGTCGACGCGCTCGTCTCGGACGCGCGTGACGTGATCGAGTCGGCGGTGGCCGACCACCGATAACGCTGCCGTGGGGCTTCTGGAAGGGCGAAAAGAGCAAAGCGAAAAGCAGAGCGATTGGGTCTACAGATCGCAGTACAGCGGCAATCCACCACGCACGCACGTGATCCGGATCGGCTCATCGTAGCTCACGGAGACGTGCTCGGCCGCACGGACGTACTTCGCTGGATCGGTCCGACTCACCGAGCGCAACAGTCCGGCGTCCTCGAGTCGGGAGACGGTTCGGTAAGTCGTGCTGAGCGGAAGCTCGAGTGCCTCTGCGAACTCGCTGACGGTCGTTGGGCCGTCCGTGTAGCGATACAGCTCGCGAGCGGTGTCCTCGGAGAGGAGGGAGACGATACGCTCGGGGTTGCAGCCACCCTCCCCGTCGCTGATACCGCACGGATGTCCGTCGGTTGCTAGCTGGCTCATACATAATCGTCACCCTGTGATCACATACCTCCCGCCAGTGGCTCCCACTCGGTGGGAATCGCTGGCAGGGGCTGAAATCCCGACGAAACGCTTTGATACCTCCCCGCCGAACCGTGGGCCACAGCCATGGATTCACTCATCGAGGCCGCCCGCGACGTCCAGTCTCGAGCCCACGTCCCCTACTCCAAGTACCCCGTCGGCGCGGCGCTCGAGACCGCTGACGGCGAGGTCTTCGTCGGTTGCAACCTCGAGAACGCGAACTACAGTAACAGCCTCCACGCCGAGGAGGTCGCGATCGCCGAAGCCGTCAAGAACGGCCATCGCGACTTTGTCCGACTCGCCGTCAGTTCGGGTCGTCGCGACGGCGTCACCCCCTGTGGAATGTGCCGCCAGACACTCGCGGAGTTCGCCGACGACGACCTCGTCGTCTGCTGTGACGAGGGCGACGATGACCCGCCGAGTGAGTACACGCTCGGGGAACTCTTGCCGAACACGATCACCGAAGAGATGCTCGAGTGAGGCGAGGGTCGAGCGAGGGAGAAAGCAAGAGAGGGCGAAAGGAGAGCGGGCGAGAACGAGGGCGAAAGGAGAGCGAGATAGTGAGGACGAGAGCGAAAAGAGACCTCAAACCGTCGTCAACGACCCAACTGGCGCCTCCGTGCGACCCTCTGCGCGCTCGATGCCATCGCTTCCAGCAGCGATGAGCGCGAAGACCCCGGCGACCTCCGCCCCTGCCGTTTCGACGATGTCCAAGAGCAGTTCCTGGGTCTCGCCGGATCGGATCAGGTCGTCGACGACCAGAACGGAATCGTCCGGGTCGATCGCGGCCGCAGGCAGGTAGTAGGTGAGTTCGATGCCCGACTCGAGGCGTTCGCGGGCCTCGAAGAAGTCCTCGACGGCGGTCTCCTTTCTCTTTTTCGCGTACGCACAGCGGGTTCCGTAGTAGCTGGCGAGCGAGGCGGCCAGCGTGATGCCGTCGGTGGCGGCCGTTAGCACGACGTCGGGGCGCTCGAAGTCGAAGGCGTCGGCCACGACGGGCGCGGCGAGGTCGAGAAACGGCTGGTCGAAGACCGCTCCGGAGTTGTCGACGTACCCTTCCGAGTCGACCTGGATGCGGGCCTCGAGTTCGGCCGCCAGCGCCTCGCGACCGACCTCCTCGACCACCTCGCGGGCGCGTTCGGTTCCGGGGAGGACGTGCCCGTTGACGTAACGGTTGAGGTCGCCCGCCGGCAGGCCGGTCGCTTCGGCGAGTTCGTCGTACGTCCGGGTTTCCTTGAGCATTCGCAACACGTCGACCGCTCGCAGCTGGAGCGCGGCTTTTTCGGCTCGGTTCATGCGTGTAAGCACGATTCCACAAGCATGTATATTTCGATCGGTATGTTCGCGAGAGACCACCACATGCGTGGGTAAATCGGCCTCGAGGGCGCGATCCGGCTACCGGTGATACCGGGCCACCAGTCGCCGTGCGAGGCGGGCCTGGGCTCGCTGGAGCAGGCGCGACGCCGTGCTTGAGGCGCAGTCCAGTTTCCTGGCGACGGCCGCGACGCCAGCCTCGCGGGACACCTCGAAGTAACCGACGTCGACGCCCGCGGCGACGGCCTCGAGTTGTCGGTCGGTGAGCGCGTCCGCGATGGGGGCGTGGCGACGGTCGTACTCGCCGATCGAGCGAACGGTGACGTCGATGGACTCGGGTAGACCCTCGAGCATCGCCTGCAGGTTCTCGCCCGTGCCGACGACGGTCAACCCGAAATCCGCGGACTCGTCGTAGGTGATCGGCGGGACGACGACGAGGTCGAGCGCGGCGAACGCCTCGCGCCAGCGGACGTCCTCCTCGCGCGTCTCCTGGCAGACGTAGAGGTAAAACGAGTCGTCGTCGATCGGCGTCAGATCGTACCACCGGATCGATTCCGTGGACTCGAGCGCCTCCTCGTAGGGCTCGTGGTCGGCCTCGGCGTAGAAGAGTTCGTACTCGAGGCCGTCCTGGCGGGCGTCGACGTTCCAGGCCTGGAGTTCCTCGTAGCGAACGGCGTCGCCGTCCCTGATGAATCGCTGCATCGGGTGGAGCATCCAGTCGGGTTGGGAGAGTTCCACGGAGAGCGACTTCACGGTTCGTTCGTCTCGAGTGGTCGAGTGGATATAAACACACTAGTCAATTCGTGATAATGCCGATCGAATCCGCGGCGCAACTGACCACCATGGTCGATTGGATTCCGCTCGACACACCGGAACGACTCGCGTTCGTCGTCGCCGCGAGTGCGTTATCGCTCAATTTCGTCGGCGTGTTCGCGACGATTGCGGGTCGCGCCGACTACTGGCCGCCCGGCGAGCGCGACTGGCGGTTTTACGCCCAGTGGACGCTCGCGCAGACGTTTTCCGTATTTCTGCTCGCGGTAGCCGTCCTCGATTGGAACAGCCTGGACCTCCCGCGAACGCCGACGCTCGTCGCCGGCCTCGTGCTCTTCGTCCCTGGCTTCGTCGCCGCACTCGCCGCTGGACGCGATCTGGGAAGCGAGGAGACCGTCGGTCTGACCGGCGAGTTGCGAACCGGCGGCTGGTACCGCTACTCGAGGAACCCGCAGTACGTCGCCTACCTCGTCGCTACGGTCGGATTCGCGCTGCTGGCGAACTCCGCGCTCGTGTCGGCGCTCTGCGCCCTGTACGTCTCCTGGTGGCTCCTCCTGCCGCTGGCCGAGGAGCCGTGGCTCCGCGAGCAGTACGGCGAGGCCTACGAACGGTACGCCGCCTCGACGCCACGCTTCGTCGGCGTTCGAACGTTTCGGCGGCTCTCGAGCGACCGACGTGGTTCGGACTCGGCGACCTGATGGGGCTCGAACCGGAAGACCGGTTCACCCGTTTGCCGGCGTGTTTGGAGTGCCAACGATAGCGTGCAATTCTCAGAGAAGAAATGCAGCACGGCCGGTTCGTTTACTTCACCATCTCTGAGAGGAACCAACCTTGACACAAAGTGATTCAGGTGCTGAAATCTATCACAAACAATCCCACGGAAGTATTACAACACTACAGAATGGTTTGTGTTACCATGAATCAACCACCATCGTTCTGCCCCTACTGTGGGTCGCCGGTTGAGGGCGTCGATTCGCCGATGCACTCGAGGGTCGAGACGTCGATGGTCTACCGCTGCGAGTCGTGCGACGACTACGTCTTCTACAACCCAACGCCGGGCGGGAGCGCTGTCGTCGTCGACGGCGACGCCCTGCTCCTAGTCGAGGACTTTCGCGCCTCGGGGGAGTGGAAACTGCCGTCCGGACGAGTCGAACTCGGCGAATCGATGCGGGAAGGCGTCGCCCGCGAACTCGAGGAGGAAACCGGACTCGTCGTCGACCCCAACGACCTCGTGTATTTCCACGACGAGGCGGGAGAACCGGTTCCGGAACAGTACATGGTGAACGTCGAGTACGCCGTCCCTCGTTCGAAGACGAGCGGGACCCTCGAGGCCAGGTCAGACGCGACGGACGCCCGCTTTTTCACCCCCGACGACTTCGAGTCCTCGGCGTCCGTCCTCAGGGAGTCACACGTGGACCGGTTCGGTGACGAGAGTTTGCCGTGGCTCCTCGGGGAGGCCAGGTCGGCACTCGATACGCGGTCGAACGCCTCGCGCTAATTGGGTTCAGATGATGTCCGCGATACGCCGCGGTTCGCCTTGGAGATTCGGCTGTTCGGCCACCATCTGCAGCACCTCGTGGTCGGTCACCTCGGGGTAGGGTTTTCCAACGGCTTCCTCGATGAGGGCGCGCTCGAGGCGAAACTCGGTTCCTTCGTAGACGACGTCGACGCCAGCATCGTCGAACGCGAGTGTGGTCATACCGCCATCGAAGCGACGCGCGAGCAAAAAAGATGCGAACTGCGGGGCGTCCGCCCGCTCGACCTCGCCTGCGTTCGGCGCTCGAGGCCCCGTCTGCCGTCCGTCAGACGTTCGCGCGGGGTTTATTACCCGGGGGTCACATTGGCTCAGAGTGTGGCGTTCAGTAGCGATCCGCTCGACGAACTCGTCGTGCCGACGGGGACGGAAGCCGAGGAGCACGACCTCGTAACCGGCGGCGACGTACTCGTCGGCGGTCGGTCGACGGTCGAGTTCGGCGTTCGCGGGCGAAACGTCCTCGCCGGTGAGGGCGCCGAGTTCGGCGGATCGATCGAAGCCGAGGGCGACTGTCGACTCGACATGTGGTGTGAGGTGGCCGACAACGTCCTCGTCGGCGAGGACGCCTACCTCGGTGAGCGCGTCCACGTCGGTGGCGAACTCAAGGTCGCGGGCGACCTCGACATCGGCGACGACGTCGACATCGAGGAGGGCTTCGAGGCAAACGGCTGGATCGTCATCCGCAACCCGATGCCGACGATCATCTTCCTGTTCATGTACCTCAAACACCTCCTCCTGATCGGCGAGGAGGACGCCGCCCAGCAACTCATCTCCGAGGTCGTCGACGACGACGCCGAACCCGAAACGGAACCGCTCGTCATCCCGCGGAACGCGACCGTCAGCGACGACGCCTGGCGGGTCTCGACGCCAGCCCGGATCGGCGACGACTGTCGACTCCACGGCAACGTCCGCGCGGAGACGATTTCCGTTGGGACCGACGGCAACGTCTTCGGCAGCCTCCGGGCTCGAGGCGACATCTCGGTCGGCGAAGGAACCCGCATCCACGGCGACGTGACGACTCGAGACGGCGCCGTCGCGCTCGGTCCCGACGTTCGTGTGCTGGGCGACGTCTCCTGTTCGGACCTCGAACTCAACCCCGGCGCGGAGGTCGACGGCTCGATCCGGGCCAGCGGCGAAATCACGATGCGGACGACGGAGCGCGACCTCGAGTAGCGCGCTCGAGTGGCGTGGACGGCTCGTAAAGATCGTTCTGACGACCGCAGTGTGACGCGTCGAGCACGTGCTACCGCCGCGAGCGTCGGAAAAACCGGCTCGTATCTCGAAAAAAACCGCCACGTCAGCGGATTTCACCACCATTCTTAATAACACCTGTTGTGATGGAACGTACTAGGCATGATACGAACAACCATACCACGTGAGTGGAGGCGAGTATGCGATCGATAGTGCTGACGAAGGGGGTCCCGGACTTCTCGGAGGGAGCCGTCTCCTTCGACGAGGACGGCCACCTCGAGCGGGGGAAGACGCCGACGGTGATGAACCCGAACGACTACTTCGCACTCCAGGCCGCCCTACAGACGAAGGTCCGCCACGGGGGCCACGTCACGGGGATGAGTATGGGGCCGCCGAGTTACGCGAGCGTTCTGGAGGAGGCGATGGAGTCAGTCTACGCCGATGACAGCATCCTGCTCTCGGACCGGGAACTCGCAGCGTCGGACACGTGGGCGACCGCGATCACGCTCTCGGCGGGGATCGAGAAGTACCAGGAGGAGATCGCGGACGTCGACCTCGTGTTTGCGGGCTTCAAAACGGCCGACGGGGAGACGGGCCACACCGGTCCGCAGACCACCTGGTGTCTCGACTGGCCGATCGTCACCCACGTCCTGGCCCTGGACATCGACCCCGACGAGGGAATGTTGCGAGCGAAGCGTCTCGTCGAGGGCGACGTCGACGAGATCGAAACGGTCGAAGCGCCCCTGCCGTGCGTCGTCATCGCCGATCCGGAATTCGAGCCGACCTACCGGAAGGCAGCCCACCGCCTCGAGCACAAGCGACTCCGCGCCGAGACCCAGGAGCGGGTGGCCGACCACGAGGAGGAACTGACGACCTGGAACCACCAGGACCTCAATCTCGATCCGGACTATATCGGCCTGGACGGGTCGCCCACCATCGTCTCCTCGGTCGACCCGATCCCGAAGGCGCCCTCCGAGCGAGAGGCCACGATGGTCGATCCGGGAGACGACGACGGGATGGGACAGGTTCTCGAGGAACTGCAGCCGTTTGCGACGGGTGACTGATCATGACACTGGATCCGGACGAGTACACGGTAGGCGAATTGCGCGGCGAACTGGACGCGGTCGACGACCTCGAGACGGTCCAGTCGGTCCTCGAGGCCGAACAGACCGGACAGAACCGGAAGACAGCCCGTGAGGTAATCGAGCGACGGCTCGAGGTGCTCGGCGAGGACGCCGGGACCGAAACCGACGACGAGACCGAAGGCGAGTACGAGGAGACGCGAGAGGACGTCGGCGAGGACGCCGAAGGGGAGGAAGTAGAGACCGAGTCCGAGTCCGACGAGACGACTGAGGCAGTGGAAGAAGCGGATGCCGAGGAGGAAGCGGACGAAGCGGCAGACGAGGACGAAGCGAATGCCGAGGAGGAAGAAGACGACGGACTCTCCCACCCAACTCGAGACAAAAAGCACGTCCGCGCACTCCAGGGCGGCACCTACCGCGACATGTGGGTGTTCTGTGAGACCCAGCAGGGCGAACTGCTCGACGTCTCGAAGGAGATGCTCGGGAAGGCCCGCGAGCTGATGGACGACTACGCCGAGGAGTACGAGGAAGAGAACGTCGTCGCGTTCCTCATGGGCGACGACTGTCGGGACCTGGCCGAGGAGACCATCGCCTACGGGGCCGACGTCGCCGTCTACCACGAGGACGACCGCCTCGAGCGATTCCTGCACACGCCCTTCACCCGGATCACAGCGCACATGGCCCGCGGGCAGGGGAGCGAGGAGAGCACCGACTGGCGTGACTACGACGAACCGCGTTACGCCCTCTACCCGGCGACGAACAACGGACGGGACCTCTCGGCGCTCGTCCAGGGCGAACTCGACTCGGGGCTGGCCTCGGACTGCTCGGATCTGTTCATCGAACCCGAGAAGATTTCGAACCCGGTCAAGACCGGCGAACCCGGCGTCAAGAAGACGTTCGACCGCGTGCTCCACATGAAGCGCCCGGACTTCTCGGGCTTCGAGTACTCGACGATCCTCTGTCTGGACAATCCCGACCGGGACTTCCACCCGCAAGGGGCCTCCGTGATTCCGGGGACGTTCGACGTCCCCGAGCCCGATTACGACCGCGAGGGACTCGTCGTCGAACACGAGATGGACCTCGAGGACGAGTGGTTCAGCGTCGAGATCACCGAACACGACACCCTCGAGGGTGGCGTCGACCTCACGGGTCACGAGGTCGTCGTCTGTCTCGGACGCGGTATCAGCGACGACCCAACTCTCGGGATGGAACTCGGCCTCGAACTGGCCGATGCTTTCGAGGACGCCGCTCTGGGGATCACCCGGGGCATCGTCACCTCGTCCTACCAGTTCGAGGGCCACGTCGAGCAGTACTCGAAGGAAGAGCGCCAGATCGGCGAGACGGGGCAAGTCGTTGCACCACCGCTGTACATCGCCGCTGGCGTCTCCGGAGCGGTCCAGCACAAGGTCGGCATGGACGAGTCGGACACCATCGTCGCCATCAACACCGATCCGGAGGCGACGATCAGGGACTTCAGCGACTACTTCATCGAGGGCGACCTCTTCGACGTGCTGCCGCGGCTCACCGAGGCGGTGAAGTTCGGAGAGTTACCGATGGAGGCCGCGACCGACGGAGGTGAAGACAAATGACAGGGAGCGACTACGAACACTACGAGGCGATCGTCGTTGGCTGTGGCCCTGGCGGGGCCGCGGCGGCGGCGCGACTGGCTCAACACGGCATCGAGACGCTCGTCCTCGAGCGTGGCGTCGAGGCCGGGTCGAAGAACGTCTCCGGCGGCCTCATCTACGCCGAGGAGTCCGCGCCGTACACGATCGACGACTTCTTCCCGAACTTCCGGGAGGAAGCAGCCGAACGTCCGATCACCGACTACGAGATCCACAACATCGCTGGTCGGAAGGTCAAGTCTTACGACCTGACCGACCTCCACGAGCACGACACCGAGTGGTGTGATGCCGTCCTCCGGCGTCGGATGGACGGTTGGCTCGAGGACCGGGTCCACGAACTGACGAGCGAGACCGGCGGCGGGCTGTTGACCGACGTGCGCGTCAACGGCCTGCTGCGGGAGAACGGCGAGATCGTGGGCGTCACGTGCGACGAACTCGACCCCATCACGGCCGACTTCATCGTCGCCGCCGATGGCGCCAACTCCGAACTCGCACGCGACGCGGGCCTGATGGACTGGGAGGAGCCCGACGAGTGGTTCCAGGGCGTCAAGGCAGTCGTCGAGATGGACCCCGAGGTCATCAACGACCGCTTCGACATCGAGGAGGGCGAGGGCGTCGCCCACCTCTTCTCGGGCGACCTCTTCGAGGACGTCCGCGGCGGCGGCTTCCTCTACACTAACGAAGACACCCTCTCGATCGGGACCGTCTTCCACCTGGACAGCCTCGTCGCCGAGCAGGCCGAGCCACACGAACTGCTCGACGCTCTTCTCACGCACCCACTGCTCGCCCAGTGGCTCGACGAAGAGTACGTCGAACTCGAATACGGCGCGAAACTCGTTCCCGACTCGAAGAAGGTCGCCCACCGCGAGCCCTACAGCGACCGGCTCGTGCTCGTCGGCGACGCCGGTGGGCAGATGCAAGCCCAGGGGCCGATCATCAAGGGGATGAACCACGCCGTCACCGCGGGCGCGCTCGCGGCCGACGCCCACGCGGTCACCCGCGGGAACGCCGACCCCGAGTCGGCCGGGCGACGGTACACGACGATGCTCGAGCAGTCGGGCACGATGGGCAAACTCCGTCCGCGGCGCTACGAGATGACGAGCCCTGTCGGCGAGCACGGCCTCGTGACGCGGGCGATCGAAGGCGTCCTCGACTCGCCGGTCGGCTCTGCCGCCGTCGGGAATCGGCTCTCGAATCGGCTGCTCGAGAAGGCCTACAACTCCCCGACCCTCGTCGGGATGCTACCAGACACGGAGACGGGCTACACCACCTTGCCGTCGATCATCGGGGAAAAGCAGGGCCGGACGATCCACTGGGACAACGAGGTCGAACCGCCGACGCTGGAAGAGCGCATCGGCGATCTGACCTACGACACTGACGTCGGCAATCCACACATCCGCTTGCGCGACAACTCTGTCGAGGCGAGCGGCGCCGCCGTCTACGCCTGCCCGGTCAGCGCCGAGGACTTCGGCGGCGGCTGTTACCGCTCGGAAACCGTCAAGACCAACGGCGGCGAGGAGACGGTCGTCAGCCTCGACACCCAACCCTGCGTCGAGTGTGGCACCTGTGCCGTCGTCGCCGACACCGAGTGGGAACACCCCCGCGGCGGGAAGGGCGTCGAGTTCCGGCAGGGGTAGCCGAATGAGCCGGTACGGTCCCCGGATCGCCGCTCTCGAGCGCCGGGCCGAACGCGACCGCGAGGCGTTCGATCCGGCGGCTGCCACGGTCGAAGACGGACGGCAGTACCTTCGGGACGGAGCCGGACAGGCGATCTGGCTCTACGTCGAGGCGCGAACGGGTGGCCGAATGGTCCCGTTTTCGGAATCGGAGTTGACCGCCCTGCGGACGTCGATGAACGGCTGGCTCGAGCTATACGCCCGCTGTCACGGCGTCGAACTCGAGGCCGAGTTCACCGTTCGCGAAGCCGCAGAAGTGTTGCTCGAGACGCGAAACGTCTTCCACACGGCGCAGTTGTTGACGCGGGTTCCGGAGCGGTAAGGGCGCCACCGTTCGAATCAGTGTATTTTCTATTCCGTGAAAGTGTTCGAATAGTATGGGGAACGAACGGCGATTTCGTGTACTCACCATCGCCCTGGTCGTAGCCGGCACGGGTATGGGGGCTCTGGGCTGGCGTTTCGGAGGCATTGGTGAGGTCGTTCTCGGGGTGCTGGCTGTGGCTCTCGGTCTAGTGCTCTACTCGTTCGTCCGTCGATCGCCTGAGGCGATACGTACGTCGGCGGAATCGACACGCGAGTCCCTGATTGTCCAGCTCGCCCTCGTAATTACCCTGTTCGTATTCCTTGCGTATCTGGGTACGATGGTCAGTTCCGTCGACTCGTCTGCTGTCTTCGCTGTTCCCACTTCACCGGTGCTCGCGACGGGCGGACTACTCCTCGGTGGTACGTTCGGTGGCCTCTTGCCGATTCTTACGCGGTCGGGTGGACACCCCGGTTTCGTGAATACCATCGGAAACGCACTCACGGCCGCAGTATTTCTGGGACTGTTCCTCGTCGAACCTCCCACGAGTGTGGTGTACGCGACAGCGTACCCGGCGAGTCGAACTGGTGTTCTCTGGCGTGGATCCCGACCGTGAAACCACCTGTAGCGGAGTCAGGAGGCCGACCCACGCTCCACTACCGGGTCTGGAATCGTCGGAAACGGACAACTGCCAAAGAAGCGGTTCGCTCCCCGTTCGTTACGGCGATCGCGCGGCGACCGTCGCCGACTCAGCCGTCTCCTCGAGCACGCGGTGAGCGTAGAAGGCCACGGAGAAGTCCTGCGGGGAGGGGATCGAACACGCCAGCCAGCCGACGAGGATGGCGGCGACAGCCGGATGCGAACTTGGAAACGCGGTTGCGAGGACCAGCGCGGGCACCGCGAGCACGAATGGGATCATTGCCGCGGTCCGGAGCTGCCAGGGGGGTTCGTCCCCGGTCGGTCGGGGGTGAACGGCCGCCCAGGGACAGCTCGCCAGGGCGGCGAGGACGCCGTCGCGTCGGTCTGGGAAGTACACGACGTCGTAGTCGATGCCGGCGAGTCGAAGTACCAGGGCGTGGGCCCACTCGTGGGCGACCAGGCCGAGCAGTACCGTTATCGGGAGGGCGATTCCTGCAACCAGTAGATCGATTCCGTTCATTCGTCGTTTGCGCTCGTATCGGTCTCTCACGAACGGGTTATCAATCCGTCGGTCTGGCCGACTCGCGCACTCGAGGATTCGAGTCGAGGGAGAAACCGTTCGGGGTGGATAGTTTGTGCTTTGAAGTAGGCGCGCACCCGACGGCGCGATCACCGTGAACAACGGTTAAGTATACTGGTGCGTTATAGCATGCCATGACGTTCGCCGAAGAGATCGAATTCGGGCACGAGGACCGCAAACGAATCTACGAGTACGTCGAGCGCCACGGGGCAGTCGACCCCGACGACGCCCAGGAGCGCCTCCGGATCGACCCCGGCGGCTTCCGCCATCACGTCGCTATCCTCAAACGCGACGGCCGACTCGAGGACCGCAACGGTCGCCTGCAGGTCGCGATCGACGCAGGGGCCGAGGAGGAGTACCGAAGCGACGACCTCGAGTTCCACATTCGCCCGGCCCGCCAGGACGACCTCGCGGGGATCGTCGGCGCGATTCGGCAGGTCGCCGAGGAGCGAACCTACATCGTCGCCGAGAGCGTCGCCGACGAGGTCGACCACCAGAACGCCCTGCTCCGGCACAACGAACTCGAGTCGCGGATGTTCTTCGTCGCGACCGTCGGCGACGAGGTCGTCGGCTGGGTCCACCTCCACGCGCCCGAACTCGAGAAACTGAGCCACACGGCCGAACTCACGGTCGGCGTCATCGAGGAGTATCGCGGGAACGGGATCGGCTCACACCTCCTCTCGCGCGGGCTCGAGTGGGCCGGCAGCAATGCCTACGAGAAAGTGTACAACAGCGTCCCCTCGAGCAACGAGGACGCCATCGCTTTCCTCGAGAGACACGGCTGGGAGGTCGAAGCGATTCGCGAAGATCACTACAAGCTCGAAGGCGAGTACGTCGACGAAGTGATGATGGCCCTCGAACTGTAGCACCGTTTTCGTTTGGACGCCTCCAGCGAACTCCGAGAACCGAAAGACAGTTTTCCCGATCCCGGCAACGGACGGTATGCTCTCGATCGCGCTTGCCGGGAAGCCCAACGCCGGCAAGTCCACGTTCTACACTGCGGCGACGATGGCCGACGTCGACGTCGCGAACTACCCGTTCACCACGATCGACGCCAACCGCGGGGTCAGCTACGTCCGCACCGAGTGCCCCTGTCTCGAGCGCGAGGAACGCTGCGGGAACGAGAACTGCCACGACGGCAAGCGCTACGTCCCGATCGAACTGCTCGACGTCGCGGGGCTCGTGCCCGGCGCCCACGAGGGGAAGGGACTTGGCAACCAGTTCCTCGACGAACTGACCAACGCCGACGTGATCGTCAACGTGATCGACGCCTCCGGCGGGACCAACGAGAAGGGCGAACCCGTCGACATCGGGAGCCACGACCCGCTCGAGGACATCGACTTCATCGAGACGGAGATGGATATGTGGCTCGCCGGCATCGTCGAGCGAAACTGGGAGGGCGTCGAGCGAAAGTCCCGCTCGCCCGACTTCGACCTCGACGAGGTGCTGGGGGACATGATGTCGGGCTTCGGCGCCTCGCCCACCGACATCGCCCGGATTCTGCGCGAACTCGAGTACCCCGCTGACCCGATCCAGTGGACCGACGACGACCGTGAAGCGCTCGCGACCGAGATCCGCCAGCGGACCAAGCCGATCGTCGTCGCCGCGAACAAGATCGACGTCGCGCCCGAGGAGAACGTCGACCGACTGCTCGACCTCGACAAACCCGTGATCCCGACGTCGGCCGAGGGCGAGCGCGCGCTCCGGAACGCGGCCGAGGGCGGGCTGATCGACTACGACCCAGGCGACGCCGACTTCGAGATCACCGGCGACGTCAGCGACGCCCAGTGCGAGGCTCTCGAGGGGCTTCAGGAGACGATGGCCCGCTGGGAGGGCACCGGCGTCCAGGCCGCGTTAGACTACGCGGTCTACGAGTTGCTCGATCACCTCACTGCCTACCCGGTCCAGGACGCGGCGAAGTGGTCCGACGGGAGTGGGAACGTGCTCCCCGACGCGTTCCTCCTGGCGCAGGGGTCAACGCCGGTCGATCTGGCTTACGCGGTCCACTCGGACATCGGTGACGGCTACCTCCACGCGGTCGACGCCCGCAGTTCGAGGGAAATCAGCGACAGTTACGAACTCGAGGAGGGTGACGTAATCAAAATCGTTTCGACGGCGTCCTGACTGGTCGACGGCGGGACCCGTAGAAAACCCTGAGGCGCACGTTATACGCGCTCGAGGCCTATATCGTGTGGTGAGCTAGCTATGAGCACTGCAGCAGAGAACAAAGAGATTGTCCGCCGGTACTACGAGGAAGCTTTCAACGAGAGTCGAACCGACCTGCTCGAAGAGTTGGTTTCGGAGAACGTCGTCAACCACGATCCGGTGTCGGACGAGACGCTCACGCCTGAGGAGGCGAGGGGGTTCGAGGGGTTCGTCCGCCACGTCGAGGCCGCGCACGAGGCGTTTCCCGACGCGACGGTGACGATCGAGGATGTGATCGCCGAAGACGACATGGTCGCGGTACGATTCACGTTCACGGGGACTCACGAGGGGCCATTCGCGGGATTCAATCCCACGGGCGAGCGACTCGAGGGTTCGAACATGGTCTTCATGCGACTCGAGGACGGGAAGATCACCGAGCGATGGGAAGAATCGGACAGCCTGGATGCCCTGGAACAGCTCGGCATCCTCTCGGTGGCGGACCTCTCGCCGTCGGGCGACCGCACTCGAAAGGTGGCGTGAGCCGTCACCTACCACGCAGAATTTTCCGCCGTTACCAGTACGGACTGCTGAGCCAGCGGTCAGACCGCGCGCCCAGGACGAACAGCGCGAAGACGAACGCGAAGGCGACGACGAGGGCGCCAGCCGTCGGCAGCAGGTACTCGGTGTACGACCTGACGACGTAGGTGTCAACGACGGTCCAGAGGGCGGCCGCGACCAGGCCGGCGGTCACGAGCGGAACCCCGAGACCGGAGACGACACGATGCATGCCCGACACGACGCTCGAGAGCCGTATATAGGTTGAGGCTTCGACGGCTTCAAGGCCGCGGCGGCCCCCATTTCGGGTATGATCGTCGTCGTTCCCGTCGACCCGCCCCACGAGGCGCTGGCTCCCGACTCGCTGCTCGAGCACGACTCGTTCGCGGCCGCGGACTGGCCGGAGTACTACCGGGCGATGGTCGCCGACGTCGTGGACGCCGTCGCCTCGAGCGGTGGCGACCTGCTGATCAACTACCGCGACGAGCAGACTCTGCCCGATGAGGTGGCGGTCGACGATTCCGAGGCGGCCGTTCGGGGGATGGTGCTCGAGGCTCTCGGGAATCTCGAGATTCTCGACGGGGACGCCGGAGACGCTGACGGCGCCGAAGCCGTCCGATTCGAGCGCCAGGTCGGCTCGAATCGGGCCGCTCGCGTCGGCAACACGGTAACGCATCTCCTCGAGCGCGAGGAGGTCCAGAGCGTTGGGGTGCTCGAGCCGACGGCGCCCCTCGTCGGACGGACGGAAATCGACGGCGTGGCAATGTCGCTACGCCGGAACGAGGTCGTCCTCGGCCCGTCCCAGGGCGGGGACGTGTACCTGGCGGCGTTCACGGAACCGATCGACTTTACGGACGCCTTCGCGGAGCCGGCGGTGTCGACGCTGACGACTCGAGCGAACGACGCTGGCCTGGGGGTCGGGTTCGCGCCGCGGGTGCCGACGGTGACGGATCCTCGGGGACTCGTCGGGACGGCCGCAGAGGCTCAAGCCCGTCGGCTGGCGGGGCGAGTCGCGCCGGAACGGACGCTTTCGGTCCTCGAGGGTGACACCGACAACGCTTTTTGAGTCGGTCGAAAAGGACGACGTGCGGCTCGAGGTGAGGTGGCAGAGCGGCCCAACGCGCCTGCCTTGAAAGCAGGTGGCGCAAGCCTCATGGGTTCAAATCCCATCCTCACCGCTTCTGCGGCGAACGGACGTGAGGAGCGAAGCGTGAACGCTGGGATTTGAATCAGGGAGGTCGCGCACAGCGAGCGACGCGAGCGAGCACGTCCGACCGTGGTTAAAATCCCATCCTCACCGACCAGCCGACGAGCGAATCCGCCGGCTACCGCCTGGACGCTTTTGGCGACTTCCAGGCTAGATTGCTCGCTGACCAACGTTTACCGTGGTTCGCTCCTAACCCCCGCTATGAGCCTCGAGGATGACTTCGAGTGGTACGCCGACTGGGCGTCGGACGTCTCGCCCCTCTACGAACGGCTGGCTCGAGGTGCGGCCGACGACCCCACCCTCCTCGACATCGCCGCCGACGCGTCGGCGGGTCAACCCGCCCCGCAACTCCTTCTTGGAGCCGTTCACGCGCTCTTGCTCGACGGTGACGAGCACGCGCTCGCCGATTTTTACTCGACGCGTACCGACGACCCCGAAGCAGGTGACCCGTACCCTCACTTTCGCGAGTTCTGTCTCACCAGAGAATCGCGCATTCGGGACATCGTTCGCTCTCGGCGCGTGCAGACGAACGCTGTCGGTCGCTCGGCGGTCCTCGTTCCTGCGTTCGAACACGTCTCCCGCATCGCCGGTCGCGATTCGCTGGCGCTCGTCGAAGTCGGGGCGAGCGCCGGACTCAACCTCCGCTGGGATCGCTATCGGCACGAATACGCCGGGTACGGCTCCTATGGCCCCAATTCAGCGGTTCGAATCGAGCCGCTAGTTCGTGGCGACGTCGCCCCGCCGCTCTCGAACTCCCGCCCGGAGGTCGTCCGTCGACTGGGCATCGACCTGAATCCGCTGGACGTGACCGATCCCGCCGACGTTCGGTGGATGCGGGCGCTCGTTATCCCCGACCAGCGGCGCCGTCACGAGCGTCTCAGGGCGGCTATCGAGGTGGCTCGGGAGGATCCGCCGAAGGTGATCGCCGGTGATGCACTCGACGTCCTTCCCGACGTCATCGCCGGGCTTCCCGAGGACGCGACTCCCTGCGTATTCAGCACTCACACGCTCTATCAACTGGAGGAAGACGGGGTCGCCGCGCTTCGAGACGCGCTGGCCCGGTGCAGTCAACGTCGACGTCAGCCGATCCACTGGCTGTCGGACGATCCGTTTTCGGAACGTGGGGTTCCGACGTACCGATACGCCCTCCTCTCCGACGGGACAATGGAGGCAACGCGACTCACCGAGTACCAATCCTACGGGGAGTGGATCCGCTGGCTGGCCGATAGCGGTCGATGATCGAGACGCCTCGCTCGCGTCGAATCGAAGCTTGACGGCGCTCGAGCGACCGCGTTCGATCGTCGGTCCTCTGCGGGATACCGAAATCCGGCGATACTCGTGACGAGCACGGCTGGGTTCGACGTGGACGCGATTCTCCTCGAACCGTCGGCCTGTTCGTAACCATTCACCTTTTTCTCGGTCTCGAGCCTCGAGGCGCGTATGACCGAGACCGAGACGGACGTAATTCGGCTCGAGCGCGACGACGGAACCGCGACGATCACCGTCGACAGACCGGAGCGTCACAACGCGATGGACGAGACGGTGGCCAGAACGCTCGCCGAGACGGTGACCGAAGCCGCGGAAGACGACGCGGTCCGGTGTCTCGTGCTCACTGGTACCGGCGCCGTATTCAACACGGGTGCGGACCTCTCGACGTTCGAGGGCGACGAGACGGACGCCGAGCGCCTCGAGGCCATCGCGACGCCCCTTCACGAAACCGTCTCGACGCTCGTCTCGGCGCCGAAACCGGTTGTGGCGGGGGTCAACGGCGTCGTCGCCGGTGGCGGACTCGGACTCGCTCTCGCAGGTGACGTCGTCATCGCCTCCGAGGATGCCCGGTTCGAGTACGCCTACCCGAAGATCGGCCTCTCTGGCGACGGTGGGGCAACGTGGCTGCTGCCCCGACTCGTCGGTCGGCGGACGGCCCAGCGGATCGCGTTCCTGGACGAACCGGTCGACGCCGAGGAGGCCGTCGAACTAGGACTGGCGACCGAAGTCGTCGCCTCCGAGCAGTTCGACGACCGCCTCGGGGCCGTCGCCTCGGAACTCGCGAACGGTCCGACGAAGGCCTACGCGGAGATCAAGCGCCTGCTCGCGTCCTCCTCGACGAACGGGCTGGAGGCCCACCTCGAGGAGGAACAGGAACGAATTACCGACCTGGCGTCGACGGCCGACTACGCCGCGGGCTTGCGCGGGTTCCTCGAGAAGGAGTCGCCGACGTTCAGGGGAGAGTGATCGAGGTAGCCCGGGCCGACCACAGGTTCAAGAGGAATCGACGTGAGGGTAGCAATATGACCGAGATGGACAGCGGTCGGAGCGGCGAGGGCCCGTCGGTGCTGGTCCTCCGCAAGGGAACGCACGGGACGCCTATCTCGGCGTACGCGAACGCCCTTCGAGAGCGGGTTTCGAACCCGGACGTCGAGATCACCGTTGCCAACACGCCCGCCGAAGAGCGGGAGGCGATCCGAGATGCCGAGATCGTCACCGGCATGTCGATCGACGAGTCCCTCCTCGAGCACGCCGAGAATTTGCAACTGTTCGCCTGCGCCTACGCGGGTACCGGCCACCTGCCCCTCGAGACCCTCGAGGAGATGGACGTCACGGTGACGAACGCGTCGGGCGTCCACGGCCCCAACATCGGCGAACACGTCCTGGGGGCGATTCTCTGGTTCACCCGCCGGTTCCACGTTGCGTCCCGCCGCCAACGCCGTCGTGAGTGGCGCCACTACCAGGCTCACGAACTGCAGGGCTCGACCGTGACGGTTGTCGGCCTCGGTGCGATCGGTCGATCCGTCTGCGAGCGACTCGAGCCGTTCGGCGTCGACGTCCAGGGCGTCCGCTACACGCCGGAGAAAGGCGGCCCGGCGGACGCCGTCTACGGCTTCGACGCGGACGACTTCCACGACGCGCTCTCTCGAACCGATTACCTCGTGTTGGCGTGTCCGCTCACCAACGAAACCCGGGGGCTGGTCGACGCGGCGGCGTTCGACACCCTCCCGCCGAACGCGGTGGTGATCAACGTTGCTCGTGGCCCAGTCGTCGACACCGACGCGCTCGTCTCGGCGCTCCGGCGCAACGGCATCCGCGGGGCCTCGCTGGACGTCACGGATCCCGAACCCCTGCCGGAAGACCACTCGCTGTGGACGCTCGAGAACGTTCAGATCACCCCGCACAACTCGGGACACACGCCAAAGTACTACGACCGCCTGGCGGACATCGTCGCCGGGAACGTCGAACGCGTGCTCGAGTCGGGGTCGTACGAGGAGCTCGAGAACCAGGTGTTGCCCCGGCCGTAGCCGAACGGGCGGAACCGGGTCGCCAGCATCGGCCGCAGCGACAACCCTTTTCGACTCGCTGGCCGAAAGGCCGCTATGACCGTCACATTCGACTCGCTTCGCATCGACTGGCTCGGCTACGCGACCGTTCGCCTCGAGGGCGAGACCGGCACCGTCGTCTACATCGACCCCGGACGGTACGGCGTCCTCGACGGTCTCGAACCGAAAGACGGCGACCTGATCCTCGTGAGCCACGACGACCACTACGATCCCGACGGCATCCGGCGCGTGGCGCACGATGACGCCATCGTCGTAATCCACGAGGCCGTCGACGCCGACGAAATCGACCGCGTCGACGAACAACCAGAGGCCCTCCCCTACGAGGTCGAACGCGTTCGGGAGGACGAGTCGTTCGTCCTCGGCCCGCTCGACCTCTTCACGACACCTGCGTACAACGAGCCGAACGGGCCCTACACCCGCAACGACGGCTCGCCCTACCATCCCGAGGGCGAGGGCTGTGGCTTCGGCGTGACGATCGACGGTATCTGTGCGTTCTGGCCGGGCGACAGCGACATCCTCCCGATTCACGAGCGACTGGACGTCGACCTCTTGCTCCCGCCGATCGGCGGCAGTTACACAATGGATCGCCACGACGTCGCCGAACTCGCCGAGGCGATCCGTCCTGACCTCGTCCTCCCGATCCACTACGACACGTTCGAGGCGCTCGAGACTGACGCCGACGCGTTCGTGCTCGACGTGGCGAGACGAGGCATCCCGGTCGTCCTGGACGAGTGATCGTCCCGTCTGCGTGACCGTCAGCATAACATGTGGTTCCCACAACAATTACGTCCCGCGACCCGTACTCACCGATGATGGACGGATCTCGAGCCTCGAGTCGGTTCTGTGAATCCTGTGGGGAACGGCTCTCCAGGCGAGCGAACTTCTGTGGCCAGTGTGGGACGGCCGTCGACGGCGACGTCGGCGATTCCAGCAGGGACCGAGCCGCCTCGAGCGGAGCCGTGACCGAACTGCTGCAGTGGGCCGTTCGCTCGCGGGGGTCGTCCGGCCCGCGGTCAACTGCGACCCCCGACCAGCGAGCGCGACTCCGCCGCCGCGTCCGACGACACGTCGAAGACGGCTGGCGCGTCGAGGAACGAACGGACGACAGCGCGACCCTCGTGCGACGGAGCCTCGGCTCCACGCGAACTCACCTGCTGATCGCGGCGATCACGGTTTGGTGGACGATGGGACTCGCGAACGCGATCTACGCGGCGATCTGTTACTACGACCGAACCGAGCGGACAGTGCTCCACGCCGACGATTCGCCGTCGGCGGATTCGCCCACTCGGGAGCGGGCGAGTCCGTCCGTTCGAGCGGGAAACGAACCGACACGACGCTCGAGGTGGCTCTCGACGTTCGTGTCACTCGCCCTCCTCGCACTCGGACTCTGGATCGTCGCCTCGAGCACGAGTCTCGGCGGATTCCTGGTCGGCGCGCTCGCTCTCGGTACCGGAATCGTCGTCTCGCCACCGGCCAGGGGCCGCCTCGAGCGCCGAAAACCGATCACGACGAACGGCCGGACGAGGTCGATCGAGGAGCGGAGCGTTCACGCCCCCGAGAAACGCTGCACGGGCTGCCTCGAGCCGGTCGTCGACGGCGTCGAACGAACCTATCGGCAGGAACTGGCCGTCGCCGGCGTTCCGATCGTCACGACGAACGAGGGCTCGAACTGCTACTGCGACCGCTGTGCCTACGCCGATCCCTCCGCCAGTTCGATCCGCGATGCGCTAGAGGTAGACGACGGAGTCGAAGCCGACGACGGCCTGGCGACCGAAGCGACGGAATCCGAAATGAAAACGAACTGACGATCAGAGGACGCCCATCTCCTCGAGTCGCTCCGGCAGGTACGTGTCCGTCACGAAGTCCAGGCCGCGCGAGGCGAGCGCCTGCTGCTCTGCTTTCTTCCCGATCTCGAGTTGCAGTTCGATCTGTTCCTTCCAGTAGTCGGTCTGGAACCGGGGATCGGTGAGTTCGTTCTCGAGGGCGTTGACGTCCGAGTCCGAGAGGGGGTCGGTCGGGAGGTCGTACTCGACGATGTCGGCGGGCTGAATGCCAATGAACTGCGCTTCGGGCGTCGCCAGATACTCTGAGAGGTGGGCGGACTTGATCGAGCCGTAGGCGACCGAGCCGAAGATGCGGTAGGACCACGGGTCGCCGTCGGTGAACACCACCACGGGGAGGTCGAGTTCGTCGTGGAAGCGCTTCGTCAGTCGGCGCGTGGCTCGGGCGGGCTGACCCCCGAGGTGGACGATGATGGTGTCGTACTCCTCGTCGAAGCCGTTCTCGACGAGCCGGTCGCGCATACCACCGGTCTCCACGCAGAGGACGAACTCGGCATCGTGGTCGAGGAACTCGATCGTGTCGGGATTATTCGGGATCTGGTAGCCGCCTTGCCCCACGTCGAGCTGGCAGTGAATGTCGCGGTCGCCCCGCTTCGTCTGCTCGCGGATGTGCAGCGGCCCCATCACCTTCGCGCCGGACTCCTCCGGGCGCATGTGGAAGTCCTCGCGGGTGACCCCGGAGACGATCTCTAAGTCCTCGACCAGCCCGTTGGACTCGTCCTGGTCGTTGAACTGGGCCTCTTCGTTGTCCCAGCTTTCCGAGAGGTAGTACAGTTCACGCAGGGTCGAGGAGCGATCCTCCTCGAGCTGATTTGCCAGGAACTCGATGGTGAAGACGGCTTTGAGGAGCTTCCGGGCGCCGCGAACGGAGTTCGCACTCCGGGTCGAGGTTCGGTCGCCGTAGACCCAGACGTTGGCCTCCTCGTCGAGTTCGATGTTGCTCTTCGATCGGGTAGGGACCTCCATGTGGGGGATCTCGCCCAGTTCGAACTGGTCGTAGAACTGGGCGGCGAGGTCGATCAGCTGTGCTCTGGCCTGTGATTCGTCCGTGCTCATGATGTGATCGTCAGTTTTTCCGCGTCGACGCCTTTGACGTCGATGTCGAACGACGCCTCGCTCGACACTTCGTACTCGAGAGTCGCCTCCTCGCCACCGGGGACGTCCGCTTCCCAGGAGACGAACCACTCACCGTCCATCTCGACAGCCGAGGCACCGTCGGAGAGGTTCTGCGGTTCTGCGGAGACGATGTCGGTTATCTCGAGGGTCTCGTTCGTGCTCGAGTGGTTCTCGACGACGAGTTTGACCGTCGATGCGTCGCCATCACCGCCGCCGTCGCCGTCCTCGAGGTGACGCTCGACCAGGACGTTGTTCATGATCCGTGCCACGGCGTCGTCGATGTTGGGCTGGTTGCGCCCCGTCACTTCGGCGACCTTCTCGGCCATCTCGGGGAGGATCTTACCCAGGACGTTCTGTTTCTGCCGGCGTTTTTGCATCGAGCGCCGTTTGTTGAGGTAGCGCTTGAGTTCGCGGGCGGCCTCCCGGATGGCGAGTTCGATCTCGTCTTCGATCTCGGGGACGTTCGCGATGGCGTCTTTGGACTCGCTCGTGAAGGGGACGTTCGTCGAGGCGACGTGGACCATGATCACGGCGGGGCCAGACGGTATCCCGGAGCCCCCGGGCTGGTCGAGGCCGTAGTTGCGCCACCCGATGCTCTTGACGACGTCGGTGGTCGCACAGGCGCCGCGCTGGTAGACCAGTGGCACCCGGTTCGCGAACCGGAGGACGTCGGCGGTTCCCTCGGCCGGGAGGTCGCCGCCGTAGGCGATGCCGGCCTCGACGATGAATGGGTCACCGCCGGAGACACCCGCGTCGCGGGTCGCCGCCGCGTAGAAGTCCGCGTCGAACTCCTTTTTCAGCCCGGCTTCGACCAGGCCTGCCGTGATCGGCGAGAGACACCGCGTCGGTGGGGCCATGATGTTCGTCGCTCGCATCCCCTCGACGAGGTCGCTTGCGGCGTCCCGGTCGCTCGCGAGTTCGCGAACGAGCGGCGTGTCGTCCGGGACGGTCACCATCACGTCCCAGATTGCTTCGACGACGTTCTCGCGGGCAGTGTCGCCGAACGCCACGTCGTCGTACTCCTCGGTCAGGTCCGCGGCCCGGTCGACGGCGGACTCGAGAGCCTTCCGGGTGAGCCGATGGCGGTCGTCCTCGAGGTCCTCGAACGTCCCGGCCAGGCGGACGGCGAAGGCGTGGACGACCTCGTCGTCCTTTCGGGTGCTCGTCGCGTCGTCGCTGAGTTCGTAGAGGTCGGCGACGATTCGGGAGACGTCTTCCGGGTTCGTGGCGTCTGTGCCGTCCTGGTCGTCCTGATTGTCCTCTTCGTCCGCCTCATCGTGCCCGACGAGGGCGGCCCACGCCGACTCGAGCGCCTTCTCGCGAACGGTCGACCCGAACGTCGTACCGTACTCGTCACCGACCTCGTCGGCGACCTCCTCGACGACGGTCGACAGTTCGTGGTGGGCGATTCGGTCCCGGCTCGAGACGGTGTCGGCGATTCCCTCGGCGAAGTCGGTCGTCGCTTTGGCCCCCTTGTTCGCGGTGGAGTTCTCGACGGCGGCGGCGACGTCCGCGGCCTCGTGGCTCGCGGGCGGCTTCCAGGCCATCTCGCGGCCGAAGTGGCGGTCGCGGAACTCGTCGATGATCGAGTCGGCCGTCTTCTTGCCGACGCGGGTGAACTCCTCCTGGAGGAACCCCGAGACGGAGTGGGAGTCGGTCGCTGCGAGCATCTTGATCACCGTGCCCAGTTCGACTCCGTGGGGGTGGGGGCGGATCTCCTCGGTCTCCTCGGGGAGCTGGTCAGTGGCGCGCTCGAACTTGAAGTGGGCCGTGGGCTCGCGCAACTCGAGGCGGGCGTGGGGATTGACGACCGCAGTGTGCTTGATGTAGTCGTGGAGCTGGGCGCGAGCGCGCATGTTGGCCTCCATCTCGAGTTCGATCCGGGTGCCGTGGGGGCGATCCCAGGTCGTCGTCTCTGCGACGCTGATTTCGGGTTCGTTCTCGTCGGTATCGACGATCAACTCGAAGTACTCGGCCTCGCTCGAGCCCTGGGTTCGGCTGGTGATCTTCGCGGGTTTGCCGCTCGTGAGCTGAGAGTAGAGCACTGCCGCGGAGATACCGATCCCCTGCTGACCGCGCGACTGTTCGCGGGCGTGGAAACGAGAGCCGTAGAGGAGTTTCCCGAAGACCTTCGGGAGCGATTCTTTCGTGATTCCCGGTCCGTTGTCCTCGACGATCAGGCGATAGTAGTCGTCGGCTTCCTGGATCTCGACGTAGATATCGGGGAGAATGCTGGACTCTTCGGCGGCGTCGAGGGCGTTGTCGACGGCCTCTTTGACCGCCGTGACGAGCCCGCGAGCACCGCTGTCGAAGCCCAGCATGTGCTTGTTCTTCTCGAAGAACTCGGCGATGGAGATCGCTCGCTGGTTGTCAGCGAGTTCCTCGGCGATCCCCGGCTCGTCGCCGAGTGTCGACTGTAGCGACGTCATCGTCGTTCTGTTGTAGCGGCGGGGGTAAAAGGTGTGCGTTACCGTAGTGAAAGTGATCGACGCTCCAGGCGGCCGCTACTCGCTCGTTCCACGCGTTCCGTTCGCTCCGTCTCTGCGCGCTCGAAGCGAGGAAAGCCTACGTGCCGCGACCGGTTTGAGACGCTGAGTAACCGATCGCTCGAGGGACATGTGACAGCCGACCGGAAATCGCGCGCTCGCGCGCGTACGTGACTTTTATTACCCCCCGACCACTACCCGCAATCAGGTTTTGTATGTCTCAAGATAGCGAGTACGGCGCCGGACAAATCCAGGTCTTAGAGGGCCTGGAAGCGGTCCAAAAGCGACCGGCGATGTACATCGGTTCGACGGATACGCGGGGACTCCACCACCTCGTCTACGAAGTCGTGGACAACTCCATCGACGAGGCGTTGGCCGGCCACTGCGACGACATTACCGTGACCATCCACGAGGACGGCGCGGTGAGCGTCGCCGACGACGGCCGCGGCATCCCCGTCGACACCCACGAGGAGTACGACCGCCCGGCCCTCGAGGTCATTCTCACCGTCCTCCACGCCGGTGGAAAGTTCGACAACAAGTCCTACCAGGTCTCCGGGGGGCTCCACGGCGTCGGCGTCTCCGTCGTCAACGCCCTCTCGGGACGCTTCGAGGTGACCGTCAAGCGCGACGGCGGCGTCTTCACCCACGCGTTCGAGAACGGCGAGCCACAGGGGGACATGGAGCGAGTACGCGACCTCGAGCCCGACGAGGAGACGGGTACCCAGATCACCTTCTGGCCCGACCGCGACATCTTCGAGACGACCGAGTTCTCCTTCTCGACGCTCTCGAACCGGCTCCGCGAACTCGCATTCCTCAACTCCGGCGTCCGGATCACGCTCCGCGACGAGCGCGAGACGGACGACGAGGGGCAACCAGTCGAGGACACTTACGTCTACGACGGCGGGATTCGCGAGTTCGTCGAGTACCTCAACGAGACGCGCTCTTCCCTCCACGACGACGTCATCTACTTCGAGGACGACGCCCAGAACATCCAGGTCGAGGTGGCGATGCAGGCCACCGAAGAGCTCCAGGGGTCGATCCACGCCTTCGCCAACAACATCAACACGCGCGAGGGCGGGACCCACCTGACGGGCTTCAAGACCGCCCTCACCCGCGTAGTCAACGACTACGGGGGCGAGAACGACCTGCTCTCGGACCTCGAGGAGAACCTCCGCGGCGACGATATCCGCGAGGGGCTCACCGCGGTCATCTCGATCAAACACCCGGACCCGCAGTTCGAGGGGCAGACGAAGACGAAACTCGGCAACTCGGAGGTGCGGGGCATCGTCGAGAGCGCGATGCACGACGGCCTGTCGACGTACTTCGAGGAACACCCCGACACCGCCCAGGCCATCGTGATGAAGGCCGTCGAGGCCGCGAAGGCCCGCAAGGCCGCGAAGAAGGCAGAAGAACTGACGCGGCGAAAATCGGCACTCGCGTCGACCTCCCTCCCCGGCAAACTCGCGGACTGTCAGACCAAAGATCCCGACGAGGCCGAACTGTTCATCGCGGAGGGTGACTCCGCGGGCGGCAGCGCGAAACAGGCCCGAAATCCGGAGTTCCAGGCCGTTCTCCCCATCAAGGGGAAGATCCTCAACGTCGAGAAGCACCGACTGGATCGCATTCTCGAGAACGACGAGATCCGGAACATGATCACCGCCATCGGTGCGGGGATCGGCGAGGAGTTCGACATCGACAACATCCGGTACAAGAAGATCATCATGGCGACCGACGCCGACGTCGACGGGGCCCACATCCGGACCCTGCTGTTGACGTTCTTCTACCGGCACATGCGCCCGCTGCTCGAGGGCGGCTACGTCTACGCGACCCAGCCGCCGCTGTATCGCATCCGGTATCGCGGGAATACCTACGACGCGATGACCGACGCCGAGCGCGACGAGATCGTCGAGGAGAAGTGCAACGGCAACCCGACGCAGGTCCAGCGCTTCAAGGGGCTTGGCGAGATGAACCCCGAACAGCTCTGGAGTACGACGATGAATCCGGACAACCGCATCCTCAAGCAGATCGCGGTCGAGGACGCGGCGGCGGCCGATCGCATGTTCTCAGTGCTGATGGGCGATGCCGTCGAACCCCGAAAGCAGTTCATCAAGGACCACGCCCCCGAAGCAGAGTGGATCGACATCTGATAGCGCCATGTACGCAGCCACACACCGACTGACGACGATGCAGTCACGACACGAATCGACGCCGCGACGAGACCGACGACGAATAGAGGTGCCCCTCGAGCGATGAGTTCCGAAGTACCAGATCCGACGGACATCGATGCGGCCTCGGTCGAACCGGTCCGCATCGAGGACGAGATGGAGCAGAGTTACATCGACTACGCGATGAGCGTCATTGCCGGGCGTGCCCTCCCCCGGGTCGAGGACGGCCTCAAACCCGTCCACCGGCGCATCCTCTACGCGATGCACGAGATGGGCGTCACGAGTCGCTCGAGTCACCGCAAGTCCTCCTCGATCGTTGGGGAGACGATGGGTGACTTCCATCCTCACGGTGACCAGGCGATCTACGACACCTTGGTCCGGATGGCCCAGGACTTCTCGATGCGCTATCCGCTCGTGGACGGGCAGGGGAACTTCGGCTCGATGGACGGCGACCCGCCCGCGGCCCAGCGGTACACGGAGGCCCGCATGGCCGCTATCGCCGAGGAGTTGCTCGAGGACATCGACAAGGACACGGTCGACTTCTCCTCGAACTACGACGACCGTCTCCAGGAGCCGGACGTCCTGCCAGCGGCGTTCCCGAACCTCCTCGTGAACGGCTCCTCGGGCATCGCCGTCGGGATGTCGACGAACATCCCGCCGCACAACCTCGGCGAGGTGATCGACGCGACGGTCGAACTCATCGACAACCCCGACGCGACCGTCGAGGACCTGATGGAACACGTCAAGGGACCCGATTTCCCGACGGGAGCCAACATCGTCGGCCGCGACGCCATCTACTCGGCGTACAAGACCGGCCGCGGGCGCATCCGTGTTCGCGCCGAGTTCGAGGTCGAAGAGTGGAAGCGTGATCGCGAGCGCATCGTCGTCACCGAAGTGCCCTACCAGGCGAACAAGGCCCGCCTGGTCGAGCGCATCGCCGAGGACGTCACCGAGGGCGCCCTCGAGGGCATCTCGGACCTGCGCGACGAGTCCGACCGCGACGGCGTCCGCATCGTGGTCGAACTCAAGCGCGGCGCGAATACGGACGTCGTCAAGAACCGACTGCTCGAGAACCACTTAGAGCGAACCTTCGGCGTCATCAACCTCGCGCTGGTCGACGGCCAGCCGAAGGTGTTGACGCTCAGGGAGACCCTTCAGGAGTACATCTCCCACCGCAAGGAGGTCGTCCGACGGCGCAGCGAGTACGACCTCGCGGAGGCCGAGGACCGCGCACACATCCTCGAGGGTCGGCTGAAAGCGCTCGAGAACATCGACGACGTGGTCGACCTCATCCAGGACTCCGAGGACCGCGACGAGGCGCGAGCGGGTCTCGAGGCAACCTTCGACTTCTCCGAATCACAAGCCGAGCACATCGTTCGGATGCAACTCGGGAGCCTCACCTCGATGGAGTCGGCCGAAATCGAGGACGAGTACGAGGAGGTTACGGCGGAAATCGAGCGCCTCGAGGCCATCCTCGGGAGCGAGTCGGCGCTGTACGAGGTCATCAAAGAGGAGTTGCTCGAGATCAAAGACGAGTACGCCGACGACCGGCGAACTTCGATCATCGAGGACATGGGGACGGTCACCCACGAGGACCTGATTCCCCAGGAGGACGTCTTCGTCGTCATGACCGAGGACGACTACGTCAAGCGGATGCCGATCGAGAACTTCGAGGCCCAGGGTCGGGGCGGCAAGGGGATCATCGGCGCGGACGTCAAGGACGAGGACCGCGTGACGACGGTCTTCCGGGCGAACACCCACGACTACCTGCTGTGCTTCACGAACCACGGCCAGGTCTACCGGCTCAAGACCTACGAAATCCCGGAGATGAGCCGGACGGCGCGGGGGAAATCCGCCGTCAATATCCTCGACCTCGATCCGGGCGAGGACATTACGGCCATCGTCGACACCGACGCCTTCGACGGGGAAGAGTACGTGACGATGGTGACCAAACACGGCTACGTAAAACGGACGGCGGGCGAGGAGTTCGACAACATCCTCTCGACGGGCATCATTGCCGCCAGCCTCGAAGAAGGCGACGAACTCGTCGACGTGGACGTCACCGACGGGTCGAAGGACCTGGTCATCGCGACCGAACAGGGGATGACGATTCGCTTCGACGAGGACGAGGTCCGGGCCATGGGCCGGAACGCCCGCGGGGTCAACGGAATCAAACTCGAGGACGGCGACGCCGTGGCAGGTCTGGTCTCGACCGACGAGGACGACGAGCGAGCGCTGCTGACGGTGACCGAGAACGGCTACGGTAAGCGGACGTTGCTCTCGGCCTACCGGACCCAGTCGCGGTACGGGAAGGGATTGATCGACATCAAGACCAACGAGCGCAACGGCCCGGTGACGGCGGTGAAGGCGGTCACGGAAGACAACGAGCTCGTCCTGATGAGCGAGCGCGGCCAGATTATGCGCACGCGGGCGAGCGAAATTTCGACGGTCGGTCGGAACACGATGGGCGTGACGGTGATGGACGTCGAAGCGGGTGACGCGGTCGCCAGTGTGGACGTGATTCCAGCGGAACTCGGGGTGGACGCTGACGAGACAGCCACTAACGAGGCGGACGTCGACACAGATTCGCCAACCGACGAATAACCAGAATTTCCGTTTTCGTTCGCCGGCCTCGAGGCCGAGAGCACGTTTGTCGTGGAAGAGGCGCTACCTCGAGAGTACCGACGCGTTTGGGTTTTGTGTTGGATGGACGGAACAATACCCTATCCAGCAAAAGGTAGACTTTCTATAGCATAACGCCTCGCCCTCCCCAGCCGATTGCGGTGCTCGCTTCGCTGCGCTCCTCACCCCTCGCGCGACGTCGACGACCGACCCTCACGGTGCTCGGGGCCGCTCGACAGCGCGCGCCGCGGTGGTTCGTCGGCTCTACCCGGCCGCTCGGTCGGCTACCCAGCCACCCAGTCCGTCGGTCGCGGTTCCCGGATCCGCTCACCGCCTGGTGAGCAAACGCTGGTAGCTCGCCTTCGCTATACTCCAGGCGGGATACAGCGTCGTGTACACCGGGTCGGGTGCGTTGCGGGCGCCCGCCCGGAGCACGCGGTGGCGCAGCGGTGACCCCGAGTTGTCGATGATCTCCGAGAGGTCGGCGGACTCGAGCCACGCGAAGAACGCCCGCTCAGGGGGAGATCGCGGCTCGGTCTCGTGAACTCGGTCGCGGATGTCCTCCCACATGTAGCGCTCGTCCTGGCCGAGGATCCAACGCCCGCCCTCGAGCCCTCGTCGCAGGTCGTGGTAGTCGTCGTCGGCAAACGGGTAGCCGTGTTCGGTCGGTTCGAGGCCGGCCAGTCGGAGGCCGACGGCCGTCCGGTAGCACTTCTCGCAGACCCCGCAGTTGCCGTCCATGCGGTCGTTGCAAGTCTGAAGCTCGAGGTCGGGGGCATCGCTCTCGGCGTAGGCGGCGAGCACGTCGAGACGCTCCTGGCGGGTCAGGTCGTAGGCGTCGTGGTGACACTGGGTCTTGGCCCAGCGGACGTTGTCGTCGATGTCGGGTCGAGAGCCCCACTCGAGGTCGATCCCCTCCCAGTGGGTGGCGGCCATGTAGAGGTCCTCGATGTCGCGGGCAGCAGCCAGCGGGGCGCAGAGCCCCAGCAAGCCGAGGCCGTGGCCGACGGAGCTGTACCAGCCGCCGTCGACGTAGCGTTTGTAGTGAGCGAGCAACATCGGGTGATCGAGGAAGGAGAGCATGTTGGCCTCGACGAAGGCGGTTTCGAGGCCGCGGTCGGCGGCGAAGCCGGTCACCCGATCGACCAGGTGGCCCCACTGCTCGTCGGCCGAACGGTTGGGCGTAATCGTCCATCCGCGGATGCTGATCAGCGTGGGTTCCTCCTCGCGGTGGCGAACGTACGAGCACGTGGAGTCGACGCCGCCGGTGAAGAGGAGGCCGCTCTCCGCGTTCTCATCGTCGCTGTCGTCGCTAGATACACGCGTGTCGACGACCTCGCGGGCGTAGAGGTCGCTACCCTCGAGGAAGTCGTACATCTCGAGCATGGCCGCCTGGACGTCCTCGAGCGCCGAGACGAACGTCGCGTCGACGGTATCGACGTAGACGTCCGCACCTGCAGCCCAGGCGACGGGACACACCTGGGCCAGCGCCGGGACGACGAGCAGCGAGTCGGGGACCGACTCGAGGTCGACGTCGTAGGTGACCTCGAGCGGGTTGCCGGTGAAGAACCGGGCGAGGTCGCTCGAGGGGCGAACGGTCGTTCGAAGGGTGCGTCCATCCGTCGTCGGGGTGTCGATGTGTATCAATGCCATGGTCGAGAGCGGGGTCGCCACCAGTTGCAGCTCGAGGGTGACGACCGGTCGTCCCGTGACCACCACCGAGGACGGTAAAAACAGGCACAATCGTTGACGCGTCGAGCGTCGTAGAAATCACTGCCTAGAGATTGGTAGGCGGCCGTATCCGCGGTCCATAGACGGCCATATCACCGTCCATAGACGGCCGTATCTACCGCCCGCTCGAGCACTCGTCTGTCTCTCCGACTCTGCCTGATTCGCTCTACTCCGGTTTCCGTCGGCCCTATCCGTCGCCTCGAGCGTCGTCCATCGCCTCGAGCGGGATCCATTCGTGTGAAAGCGGACCGATATCGGCGGTCGGGTGCGCGCGAATCGGTCGCTCGCCGGGGCGACGCCCTGGCGGTTCGAAACCGCGAACGCGTCTCGAGGGGGTAGGCGGGGGATAACAAACCCCTCTCTTCTCGAGGCATTTCACCAATGCGAACTGTCACGCCAGCCACCGTCGACGGTCGCCTCGCGCGGGTGAGTCGATGACGCAGAGACGAACCCTGCTGGACCTCGTCCTCGCGGTCGGGTTTCTCGCCGTGGCGACCGCGATCGCCGTCGCGCATCGATCCCCACCTTCGGGATACGAATGGTCCATCTACACGGGCACGCCGACGCTCACCTGGGTTGCCTTGGGCCTCGCACTGGCTGTCGCGGTCGGGGTGACCATCGGCACTCGCGGGTGGTACCAGGCCGGCGCCATCGCCCTCGGCGGGCTCGCGGTGACGAGCATCGTCAGCCTGCCGGTGATCCGCAACTACCACTTCCAGGGGATGGGCGACTCGCTCACCCACCTGGGGTGGGTCCGGGACTTCGTCCAGGGGACGATGCAGCCCCACGAACTGTTCTACCCCGGGCTCCACGCCGTCGCGACGACCCTCCACCTCGGGGGCGGCGTCTCGATGGAGCGGGCGCTCCTGATCGCCGTCGTCCTCCTGTTCGTCCCGTTCGTCGTCTTCGTCCCGCTCATCGCACGCGACATCTCGGGAACGGGCGCCGCTGCCGGGTTCGCCGCCATCGCGTCCTGGATGGTGCTCCCCATCAACAACGTGGCGACGCACATGGGGCCGCACACGAACTCGAACGCGCTGTTCGTCGTCCCCGTCGCCCTCTTCGCGACCGTCGCCCTCGTGAGCCGCCGCTCGGACCTCGAGCGCCTTCCGTTCGGCATCTCGCCGTTCACCGTCTGCCTGTTTCTCGCGGGCGTGGGCCTCCTGCTGGTTCACCCCCAGCAGATGATCAACGTGGTCGTCTTCCTCGGAGCGCTCGCTGGGGTGCAGTACCTCGCGAAGCGCCGGTACGACGATCATCCGATGGTGCACCACCCGTCGCTGTTCGCGCCGGCGGTCATGCTCGGCGTCCTGTTCGTGGTCTGGGCGGCCGCGAACGCGCGGTTCCGACGCGCCTTCTCGGGGCTCGTCTCCGGCCTGTTCAGCCGCGACATCGGGACTGGCTCGACCGTCGGGCAGCGGGGCGGGTCGCTGACGGAACTGGGCGGCAGCCTGCTCGAACTGTTTGCGATCATGTTCCTCGTCGCCGCCGTGCTCGGGGCTATCGCGGCGCTGTTCGTCCTCGCGACGTGGCTCGGGCGAACGAGTCTGGATCCAGACGGCCGCTCGTACGTCACCTACTTCGCGCTCGCGCTGGTGCCCCTCGGCGGCATGTTCGTCGTCTACTTCCTCGGGACGCCGACGATGGCGTTCCGGCAGGTCGGCTTCATCTACGTCGTCCTGACGATCCTCTCGGGAATTGCCCTCGCGCACCTCTTCGGCTGGCTGACCGGACCGCTGACGACTCCGGGGGCGAACGCGCTCGCCGCCGTCTTCGTCGCGGCCTGTCTCGTCCTGACGCTCGTGACGCTGTTCACGTCGCCGCTGATCTACCAGCCGACCCAGCACGTCACCGAACAGCAGCAGTTCGGCTACGACACCGCCCTCGAGCACCGGGTCGACGAGCAGTTGTACGCCGGCTTCGGCTACGGGATCAACCGCTACGGCGATGCCCACTACGGCACCGAGGCCGGGAGCGAGATCAACTACGACGGCGGCGCCGGCGGAGCAGTCCTCGTCGAGGAGTTCGAGGACGGCAACTACCGGGAGGCCTACCACGGTGCGGACTACTACTTTACCGTGAGTGCCTACGACAAGGCGCGCGAACTCGAGGTGTACGACGAACTCCACCACTCCGAGGCGGCGCTCGAGGAAATCGAGCGCGAGCCCTACGCGGACCGATTGATCTCGAGCGAGGAGTTTACGATGTATTCGGTGGAGGGGACGCCCTCCTGATTCCTGAACGCGGCCGTCGATAGTCCGGCGTCAGTTATCGACGCCTGCACCCGTCGGCGCGTCCGGCAATTCCTGTTTGTCGACCTCGATTCCCAGCTCCTCGAGGGCGGCCTCCATGTGTCGTTCCTCGGCGAAGTCCGATTCGTCCTCCTCGCGGATCCGCTGGGTCGTCGCGAGTACCTCGGCGCGGCGGTCGTCCGGAATCGAGAACTTGTCCGTGGCGAGTTCGATGGTCAGGCCGTTGTTGTCCCTGGTATACAGCGAGTGGAAGATGCCCCGGTCGAACTCGTTGTAGCCGTAGCCGGCCTCCTCGAGGGCCTCCCGGGTGTCGACGAATCGCTCGGGATCGATGCTAAACGCGAGGTGGTGGACTGAACCGATCTGGTGGCGAAGCGGTGCCGGGTTCGACTGGCGGTCGTCGCTCACGAAGAACGTGATGATCCGGCCGTCCCCGGTGTCGAAGAAGAGGTGCGTCGATGTCGGGTCGTCGAGGTTCGGCTGTTTCAGAACGAGGGGCATCCCCAGCACGTCCCGGTAGTAGGCGATGGTGTCCTCGGTGTTCGAACCGATTAGCGTAATGTGATCGGTGCCGGTGGTCTGAATGGGGCTGTCGGGTCGGTCGGCGGTGATCTCGAAGTCGTCGCTCATACCTCCTCGTAGGCGCTGGACGTACATACCTTTCCGCTAACGTCGGTGTCACCCGGAGCCAAATCGCGACTCGAGTACGCCGTCGCTCACCGCCGTTACCGCTCGCGAGGACGCCACCGCCAGGTCACGGCACCGCCACAACCACCACACACACGGCCGGGAACGGCGCTCGAGCGCGGCGTACGCAGCGAGAGCGCCGTGACCCGGGGGAGGGCAGGTTCTCGTCGGGACGACGCGGTCGTGGGGCGCTTCGGTTGTGAACTAGCTCAATCGTCCTCGAGACCGGGACCCAACTCGACGCCGAACCCACTTAACGCGTGCATCTGGCCACCCTCGAACCTACCCAAACGCGCTCACAAGCGACCGTCAGATGTCACTCGAGTCCGCCGCCGCGCGCACCGACTGGGACGGCACCGTCCCCAACGCCTTCGATCTACGGGTCGTCGCCCTCGTCTTCGTGGCCTCCGGCTTCGCGGCCTCCGCGAACCTCACCGCGGGCGGCCTCGAGTTCGCCCTCGTCGCCTTCGGAACGCTGGTCGTCGCGGGACTCGCCGCTCACTGGCTCGGTCAGCGCCGTGTCCGCCGCGTGACCGAATCGCTCGTCGAGCAGTGGGTCGCCGCCGGCGGGAGCGTCGAGTCGGTCACCCGCTCGGCCTCCTGGCTGCGAACGGAGTGGATCGTCCGGACGAACGAGGGGCCAGTCACCGTCGGCGGCCTGGCACTGGTCCCGATCTCGCGGGTGTCGATCACCTGGCGCGGGCTGGGGGAGTCACACGCGGTTTCGGCGGCGAGCGCCGACCTCGAGTCGCTGGCCGCGGAGTGGTACGCGGAGATTTTCGAGCCCGGGCGGAAACGTGTTCGAGAGACGCCGTCTCGAGCATCGTAGCGGCGACTGCCGGACGAACGATTCGACTTGCCTTCGGGAACGACTCGGCGCTTTCGGGATGACCCGGCGCCTCCGAGAGCAATCTTCACCCGCCACAGCCGAAGGCCGCGACCAAGTCTCCCTCTCGAGCGTGCCCTGTTCTCGACCGTGTACGCTACGCGTCCACAACAGGTAACTGCTCGAAGGGTGACTAGGCACCTACTGCGCATGACCGCCAACCGAGCCGAGTCCGAAGGGCGTTCCGACGCGACCGGCGACTCCGGCGTGACCTCGATGACCGAGATCGCCAGCCCGCGAGGATCGCCCGGGGTCGAGTCGCCCGTGATCCAATCGCGCGACCTCGACGTCTTCTACGGTGAGACCCAGGCGCTCGACGGCATCACGATGGACATTCCCGAACGACGGGTGACGGCGCTCATCGGGCCCTCGGGCTGTGGGAAGTCGACGTTCTTGCGATCGATCAACCGCATGAACGACCTCATCGACGTCGCTCGCGTCGAGGGCGACCTGTTCTTCCACGGCAAGAACGTCTACGACGACGACGTCGACCCCGTCGCGCTCCGCCGGAAGATCGGAATGATCTTCCAGCAACCGAACCCCTTCCCGAAGAGCATCTTCGACAACGTCGCCTACGGACTCCGGGTCCAGGGCAAGGACGACGACCTCGAGGAGCAGGTTCGCACCGCCCTCGAGCGTGCCGCGCTGCTCGAGGAGGTCGAGGATCAACTGGACTCGAGCGGTCTCGACCTCTCGGGCGGACAGCAACAACGCCTCTGTATCGCCCGCGCCATCGCGACCGACCCGGAGGTCATTCTGATGGACGAGCCAGCGTCGGCGCTCGACCCCGTCGCCACCTCGAAGATCGAGGATCTGGTCGAGACCCTGGCCGAGGAGTACACCGTCGTGATCGTCACCCACAACATGCAGCAGGCGGCCCGAATTTCGGACAAGACGGCCGTCTTCCTCACCGGCGGGGAACTCGTGGAGTTCGACGACACGACGAAGATTTTCGAGAACCCCGAGAGCCAGCGCGTCGAGGACTACATCACCGGGAAATTCGGATAACTCGAGGCGTTCGGCTGTTTCTCGCGTTTGTGGCTATCTCGAGCGACGGCCTGGTGCGGACAGTTCGGGGATCGGCCATTCAGGTGGTTCGGAACACTCGACTACTCGAGGCGGACGATTTGGGACAATCGGTCACTCGAGGTGGACGGTTCGGTGCGCTCCGTTGCTCGAGCCCGGCGGTTCAGTTCTCTCGATCACTCCAGGTAGCCCAGCCCCCGGAGCTGTTCGGCGATTTCCTCGAACTCGGCCTCCGTGAGCTGACCGGATTTCTGGTGTTGAATCACGATGCTCCGCAGGAGAAATCGGGTGAGATCGCTCGTACTCTGAAAGCTCGTGCCCTCGATGGTCTCCTCGACGCGCGCCGCGAGATCCTTCGGGATCGAGACCGTCGTATATTCGGTCATCTCGTGTCGAAACTGGGCGACGGACCGGCGTAAAGATTCCCACTGCAGGCGAGAATCCGTGAGCACTCGAGCCGTCTCGAGAGCGTAGCCATTTTCGGTCCTGAGATGTTATGACTCCCCATGGGAGTCCGGCCACCATCGAACGGTCCCGACGACGAGCCGACGAGCATCGAATTCGGCATCGCCGCCGTCGACGCCCGCCTCAAACGAGCCGACCTCTCGTTTCCCGCCTCGAGAGCGGACGTCTCGGCTGCACTCGGCGATGCCAACATCCCCTACGACGTTCACGGGAATACGGTCGGACTCGAGACGGTGCTCGAGCACGTCGACCGGGAGCGATTCGAGAGCCGGCAGGAGTTGCTCAACGCCTTACATCCCGTCTTCGAGGAGTATCGCAAGAACCATTCGGGCGGCTTTTTCAGGCAGGTCCGGACGTTGCTTCCGTTCTGATCAGTTTGGTTCGACGCCCCCTTTGACCGTATCAGTTCAACGCTCCTTCTGACCGTGTCGGTTCGACGTTCGTCCTGGCCGTGTCAGTTCGACGTTAATCCTGGTCAGTCCTCGACCCGCCTCGAGAGCCGCCAGCATCAGTTCTACCGATCGTCTCGATCCCGGCGACTCTCGAGGCGAACTTGCTCGAGGCGTCGTCGCTGTTCGCGGTGGAGGGTGACGATCATGTCCGAGAGGACGCCGAACATGAGCAACTGGACGCCGAGCAAGATCGCGGCCGCGGAGACGACCGCGAGGATTTCATGGCCGGTGCTGAACTGGATCCAGCGCCAGAGCACGTAAGTCGCGAGGGCGATTCCCGAGATGACCGACGCGGCGCCGACGCTCCCAAAGTAAAACAGTGGGTTGTTCGTCTTCGCCAGCGAGTACAACGTCAGGATGATCGTCCCACCGTCCCAGAGGGGGTGGAGGTTCGTCTCCGATTCGTCGGGTCGCGCCCGGTAACTCACCGGGACGACGGCCGTCTCGATGCCGTGGCGGACGCACTCGACGGCGAGTTCCGTCTCGATGGTGAACCCGTCGGAATCGAGGAGGAGTCGCTCGAACGAGTCGCGGGTGAACGCGCGATAGCCCGAGAGGATGTCCTCGTAGTTCGCCCCGTGGATGAACCCGAACGCGCCGTTGATCATCCGGTTACCGAACCCGTTGATGCGCTTCATCGCGTCGTCGTCCATGTTCGCGAAGCGATTTCCGATGACGTGTTCGTATCCCTGGGACAGGGGCTCGAGCATCGTTTCGGCGTCGGCCGGGTCGTAGGTGCCGTCGCCGTCGAGCATGAGGACGTAGCGGGCGTCGACGTACTCGACGGCTTCGCGGACGGCCTGCCCTTTCCCGGAGCCGGACTGGGTCAACACACGAGCGCCGTGCTCGCGGGCGATGTCGCGCGTGCCGTCGCTCGAGTCGCCGTCGACGACGAGGACGTTCTCGTAGCCGCGTTCGCGAAAGCGGTCGATGATCTCTCCAATGGTCGCGGCCTCCTCGAGTGTGGGGAGCAGAATACAGACCTGTTCGGGCGGCAGTGGGTGGTCGATGGTCGACGAGCCAGACTCCTCGTCGGCGTCGCTAGTCGCGTTCGCGTCGCCATCCGCGTCAGCGTTCTCGTCCGCGGGTGATGCGTCGCCGTCGGAAGCGGCGGACTCGATCCCTGCGTGCTCGTCCATTGGAATGCACTCGACGCCCGCACTGGAAAAACGTACTGGTGTATCCGGTGAGTGTTCGGCTTCTCGAACCAAGTAAGGTCTCCCTGACGGCTTACCAGGTGAGACCCTCGTAGACCTCGAGATCAGCCTCGGAGACGTCGATTCGGCGACCGTCGACGAGCACTCGTGTGGTCATCCGTTCGAGTGCTCCTGTGAGGTCGTCGAACTCGGGCCAGTCTGTCGCGACGACGGCCCCGTCGGCGCCCTCGAGAGCCTCCGCGGCGCTCGCGGCGTACTCGAGGCCGTCGCGGTCGGCGTACGCGGGGTACGTAGACTGCAGGTTCTCGGTGGCGACCGGATCGTAGCCGACGACGGTCGCGCCTCGCTCGAGGAGGGAGTCGATGACCTCGAGCGCGCGGGACTTCCGGACGTCGTCGGTCCCGGGTTTGAACGACAGTCCGAGGACGGCGATCCGGGCGCCCTCGAGGTCGACGTGGTTCGATAACAGGTCAACGAGCCGACGGGGCTGGCCGTCGTTGACGCGGACGACGGCGTCCAGGAGTTCGGGATCGTAGCCTTGCTCTCGCGCGCCCGCTCGAAGGGCGTTGACGTCTTTGGGGAAACAGGAGCCGCCCCAGCCGAGTCCCGAGCGCATGAATTGCTCGGAAATGCGGTTGTCGAGCCCGACGGCGTCGAGCACTTCGTAGGCGTCGACGCCGTAGGCCTTGGCGACGTTCCCGAGTTCGTTCACCAGCGAGACCTTCGAGGCGAGGAAGGCGTTGTTGGCGTACTTGATCAACTCGGCCTCGCGGACGCCCGTCTCGACGAAGTCCGCTCCGCGCTCGCGCATGGGGGCGTAGAGTTCCCGCAGGGTGTCGGCGGCCGCCGAGTCGGTCGCCCCGACGACGACCTTCTCGGGCTCGAGGAAGTCCTCGACGGCGGTGCCCATCCGGAGGAACTCGGGGTTCATCGCCAGCTCGAGGCCCTCGCCCACAGGTCGTCCGCTCGCCTTGCTGACTATCGGGCCGACGACGTCCTCGGTCGTCCCCGGCAACACGGTGCTCTTGACGACGACGAGGTGGTCGCCGTCCTTCTCGGCGAGGGCCGCCCCGAGCGACTCCGAGGCCGCGCGCATCGCCGTCAGGTCGAGGCTGCCGTCGTCGTGTTGTGGCGTCGGCAGACAGAGGAAGGTGAGGTCACTGTCGCGAACGGCGCCGTAGTCGGTAGTCGCCCGCAACCGCTCGCCCGCGTTCTCGGCGATTCGTTCCGCGAGGCCCGCTTCGTGGATGGGGGCTTCGCCGGCGTTGATCGTGTCGACGACGTCCTGGTCGATCTCGACGTTCGTGACGTCGTGACCGAGGTCCGCAAGACAGGCCGCGATCGTCGTGCCGACGTAGCCGCTGCCGACGATAGAGACGTTCATACGATGCTCAAGGCACCCGGTGGGGTAGTGATTTTTGGGTTCGTCGCCCGCCGTGTCCGCGTCGGGACCACCAACACGGATAGTCCTGCGGTACGTATTGGAAGCCCATGGCGACGGATGACTCCTCCCACCCGCTGCTCGCGGCGATTTACGACCCGGCGACCGCACTCGCCGAACGAACCTTGCTTCGCCCCCACCGCGAGTACCTGGTCGACGGCCTCGAGGGCCGGGTGCTCGACGTCGGCGCGGGAACGGGTGCCCTCTTTCCGTACTTCGCCCAGGTGCCCGACGGAGACGCGACGTTCCACGCCATCGAACCCGATCCGCACATGCGCCGCCAGGCCGCGTCGATGGCCGCCGACCTGGCTCTCGCGGTTGACCTGCGAGACGCCCGGGCAGAGGCACTTCCCTACCAGGATGAGTCCTTCGACGTCGTCGTCGCCTCGCTGGTCTTCTGTACGATTCCGGGCGCCGAGGCCGCCCTCGCGGAAGTCAAGCGCGTCCTCCGTCCCGGCGGCGAGTTCCGCTTTCTCGAGCACGTTCGAGACGACGGCTGGCGCGGGCGGGTTCAGTCGCTGGTCGAACCGCTCTGGAAACGGGCCGCCGGCGGCTGTCATCTGACTCGACAGACCGCGTCGCTGTTCGCGGCCGACCGGGCATTCGACGTGACTGAACTCGAGCGGATCAACCTCGGCGTGACGCCGGTGCGGCCGTTCGTCCGGGGCCGGATGCGAAAACGGGTGTGAGGGGAACCGAACGCTCCTCGAGCGTCGCGGTACGGACGAACGATGCTCGGGCGTTGGCTACTCGAGCGTCGCGACCAGCAAGAACGTCTCCGGGCGAACCGCCACGTGCTCGAGGGCGAAGCCTGCCGTCTCGAGTGCCTCGGTCGCCTCGTCGGCGCTGTAGCGCTCGTCGGTCGGCGGGCCGTCCTGGCCGGTGCCGCTCGCGGCCCAGTCGACGATGGCGAGTCGCCCACCCGGCGCCAGGACGCGGGTAATCTCCTCGAGGGCCGCCTCGCTCGCGAACTCGTGGTAGGTCATCGTGGAGAACGCGGCGTCGACGTCCCCGTCCTCGAACGGGAGGTCGCTCACGTCCGCCGTGACGAGGTCGACGTTCTCGGGGACGCCCTTCTCGCGGTAGTAGTTGTGCATCGCATCCTGGAGGTCGACGGCGTACACCGTCTCGACGTGCGGGGCCACGTCGTCGGTGAAAAAGCCCGTCCCGCTCCCGAGGTCGGCCACGGTGTCGGTTTCTGCGGGGTCGAGCGCCCAGCACAACTCCTCCCTCGAGCAGAATCGGTACCGGCGCTCTGCGCGCTCGAGCTTGTCCGCCCGCGAGGCGTCGAAAGTGTGGTGTCCCATGATCGGCGTTAAAGATTATCGAAGGCGTCGTCTACCAGTTCGCCAGTTGTGGCCACGATGTCGGCCATCGCGTCGTCGTCCGGAGCCATTCCGACGAGTCGAGCGATGCGCATGATGCTCACGTGGTAGACGCGCTGGGTGCCGGGCGACTCCTCCCAGACGACGACGTTACACGGGAATATCGCACCGATTTTGTTGTCAGAAACCTCGAGCGCCTTGTCCGCGACGGCCGGGTTGCAGGCCCCGAGGACGTAGTAAGGATCGCGTCCAGCGTCGACTTTCTCGTTGAGCATCTCCGAGGGGGAGAACTCGACGGGGACGCCGAAGCCGGCATCGGTGAACACCTCGCGCACGTGTTCGATTGCGTCCTCGTGGTCCATCTCGAGGGTTGTCTGTTTCGCGCCGATGTCGTCGGGGTCGATCTCGGCCGGGTCGATTGGGAGCGTCATTCGTGTGAAGTAGTGGGGCCAGCGAGAAAAGTTCTTTCGACAGCCTGCTGTGACGTCTCTCGATCAGCGTCCGTGCGCTGCGGGCAAACCGGGGCGTACCGTGGCGTATCGTGGCGATAGTTCGAGCATACGACCAATTTCGACCGACGATCTTGCCCTCCCTGCATCCGGTTCCATCCCGGTGAGTCTTGCACCGTCCTGGAACGCCCGTTTCTCTGAGTCGGCAATTCACCACAACGCCCTTCCATCGATCCACCCAATCAAGAACGTACTCGATGGCCCTCGACACGGACATCACACGACGGCGGGCGCTACTCGCCGGCGGCGGCACGCTCGCGTTCGGCGGCGGGGTCGCGTACCTGGCCTCGCGCCCGGACTCGAACTCGAGCGACGAGACGTACATCCCTGAAACGTCCAACCGGAGCGACGAGACGACCGGATTCGGCGCCGAACTCGCGGGGCGACCCATCGCCGGCGACCTCGACGCCCCCATCGACGTCTACTACTGGACCGACTACCTCTGTCCGTTCTGCGCACGGTTCGAGGCGGAGACGCTCCCGAGACTCGGTCGGGAGTACGTCGACGCCGGCACGGTACAGTTCGTCCTTCTTCCGTACCCAAACATCGGGAGCTACTCTATGGAAGCGATGGTCTGGAGCCTGTGCGTCTGGGACGTGGTCGCCGACGAGACGCCCGCGGCCTACTGGAACTGGCACCACCGTGTCTTCGAGAGGCAGTCGGACGCCGAGTCGAATTCCGACTGGGCGACCGCGGACGCGTTCGCGACGATCACCGACGAGACTACGGACGTACCGCTGGCCGACGTCGAGGCCTGTCGCGAGGAACGCTCACAGGACATTCAGGACTCGATCCAGGGCGACCTCGCCCTGGGGCAATCGGCCGGCATTCAGGGTACCCCCGGATTCGTCATCTACAATCGCGAGGCGGACGCAGCCGGAAGAATCGTCGGGGCCCAGCCGTACGACAACTTCGCGGACGCAATCGAGCAGGTTCGAAATGCATGACGAATCGTCGAATACGGGGACGGACGCACGAGTGGCTGGGCGACCTGGGCGAGGCGCTATCGTTCCCGCTGACCTCGGACGGTCGCCTCGCCGTCGCCGCCGCGACGACGCTGTTCACGTACGTCGTCCTGGTGTTGAGCACGTTTCCACAGTTCTCGATCCAGGTGCTGACCAGCGAACCAGCCGACCTGTTCTTCGCCGTCGCGACGCTCACGCAGGAGACGTACGCCAGCACCGGCTGGCTGGGTCTCGGACTGCTAACGCTGTACGCTCTTCTGACGGGCGTCGCGGTGGCGAACGGGGTCGCTCTCGTTCGTCGCGCTCGTCGCCGGAGTGCGTCGACGCTCGCGGGGATCGCGCCGGGACTACTCGCCGCGGGCTGTGCGAGTTGCGGGGCCGGCATCCTCGGCGTCCTGGGCTTCGCCGGAGCGATGGCGCTCTTGCCGTTCGACGGCAACCTCCTTCGACTCGCCGGAATCGGCCTGCTGGTGTTCGTCCTCGGGCGAACTGGCGATCCACGGACGTGTTCGATTCCGAGGACGGCGGGCTCGTGAGCCGCCGCCGGGCGGTTCGTCCGGCGTTCGTCGTGGCGATTGCGCCTCGAGCCCTTCGCGGGACGGACACATCAGCGTGGTGTGTTTGTGGAATCCACATGCAATCACAGGATATATAGGACATCGATTCACCCATGCAGGACTCTACCCGACCCGAGGATACGATAGCAGACACGACAGCCACCTCGAGCACTCGAAAACACGTGCTCAAGAGCATCGGCGTCGCCGCCGGCGTCTTCTTGCTGTTCGGCACGGTGACCGGACTCGTCCCGAACCCCCTCTACGTCCGGATGGTCCCACGGACGCCCCTCGACTACCTGTTTCTCGTCGCCACGTCGGCGTTCGCCGGCGCGTTCGTCTACCAGCGGGCGACTCTCCACTGCTCGACGAACGACCGAACCGCGTTCGGCGGTGTCGTCGGCGGGTTCCTCGCGTTCGGCTGTCCGACCTGTAACGTGGTCCTCCTGGCGCTCTTTGGTTCCTCCGCGCTAATGACGTACGTCGACCCGTTGCGACCGCTGCTGGGCGCCGCGAGCGTCGCGCTCTTCGCGGGATTGCTCTACGTGCAGCGTCGACGCGGCTGTCGCACCTGTTGACGGCGAGGGTGCAGGAGCCGAACAGTATTGCATAATTCGGGAAATACTTTAGTTGACTCCACCCGAAGTGGTCCGTATGAGCGATCCCTTCGTCGTGATCGGTGGAGACGCGGCCGGAATGAGTGCCGCTAGCAAGGCGAAACGCGAGGACCCCGAGCGGGACGTGATCGTCTTCGAGAAGGGCGAGTGGGTCTCGTACGCCGCCTGCGGGATGCCCTACTACGTCAAAGGCGACGTCGAGGATCTCGAGGACCTCGTCGCGATGACCGCCGAGACGTTCCGCGAGGAACGAGACGTCGACCTCCGGACGGGGCACGAGGTGGTCGAGATCGATCCGGAGCGCGAGGTCGTCGCGGTCGAGGCCGACGGCGATCGATTCGAGCAGCCTTACGGCCATCTCCTGGTCGCGACCGGTGCGCGGGCGATCGAACCACCCTTCGACGGGCTCGACCGCGAGGGTGTGTTCACGATCCACGACATGGACGAGGCGGACGCAATCGAGCGCTACGTGCGCGAGCACGACCTCGAGACGGCCGCTATCGTCGGCGGGGGGTACGTCGGGATCGAGATGGCCGAGGCGCTCTCGGCCCACGGCATCAGTGTCGACCTCTACGAGATGCTCCCGCACGTCCTCCAGCCCTTCGGCGAAGCGGTCGCGGACGTCGTCGAGGACCACCTCCGCGAGCAGGGCGTTACCCTCCACCTCGAGACCGCCGTCTCGGGCTTTTCGGGGGACGACCGCGTCGAACGCGTTCACCTCGAGGACGGCGACGAACCGGCCGACGTCGCCATCGTCGGCGTCGGGGTGACCCCGAACGTCGAACTCGCGGCCGACGCCGGCGTCGAGGTCGGCGAGACGGGTGCCATCGCAACCGACGAGTACGGCCGAACGAACCTCGAGAGCGTCTTCGCGGCGGGCGACTGCGCCGAAGCGCGCCACGTCGTGACGGACGAGCCAGATCACGTGCCGCTGGCGCTGACGGCCAACCGCGCAGGCCGAGCGATCGGCGAGACCGTCATCGGGTCACCGACACCCGTCGGCGGAATCGCAGGGACCGCCATCGTGAAGGCCTTCGACCTCGGGGCGGCCAGGACGGGACTCCTGGACGAGGAGCGAGCCCGCGAGGTCGGCTTCGATCCCGTCTCGGTCACCATCACGGCGGCGACGCGCGCCCACTACTACCCCGGTGGTGCGGACCTCACGGTCACGCTGGTCGCCGACCGCGAAGACGGAACGTTGCTCGGCGGCAGCGTCGTCGGTCGGGAGGGCGCCAAACGCATTGATACCGTGGCGACGGCGCTCGAGGCGGGGATGACCGTCACCGACCTCCAGAACGCCGACCTGGCGTACGCCCCGCCGTTCAGCCCCGTCTGGGATCCGATCCTCACCGCGGCGAAAGTCCTCAGTGGGAAACTCGAGTGATGTCCTCACTCACAACCGAGACGTACGTCCGCGACCACCGTGACGAACTGGTCGACCTCACGCTCGAGTTGCTCGCGATCGACACGTCGAATCCGCCGGGGGACACGCGCGAGACCGTCGATGCGCTCGAGTCGTCGCTATCGTCGCTCCCGGTCGATCTCGAGCGGATCGTCGTCGACCCGGCGAAACCCAACCTCCTGGTACGGGTTCCGGGTGCGGATTCGACGCGAACGCTCCTGTTCAACGGGCACCTCGACACGGTACCCTACGACGCCGACGAGTGGACGCACGACCCTCTCGGGGAGCGCGTCGATGATCACATCTACGGCCGCGGGGCGACCGACATGAAGGGGGCCGTCGCCGCGATGGCGTTTTCGCTCCGGGCGCTGCTCGAGACCAACACCGAGCCCCCGGTCGACCTCGTCTTCGCCTTCGTCAGCGACGAGGAGGTTGGCGGCGACGCCGGGCTTCCCGCCCTGCTCGAGGACGGCTTGCTCGAGGCCGACGCCTGCGTCATCGGCGAACCGACGTGCGAGGAGGGACGCCACTCGGTGACGGTCGCCGACCGCGGCAGCATCTGGCTGACGCTCGAGGCGACCGGCCGGGCGGCCCACGGATCGCGCCCGCCCCTCGGCGAGAACGCGATCGACCGACTCTACGGGGCGATTTCAACCCTGCGGGAGCGCTTCGGCACGTCCGAACTGGATATCGACGCGACGATGGAACCGATTATCGAGGAGTCGGTCGCGTACTACGGGCCAACGATGGGCTCCGAGACGGCCCGCGATCTCTTCGCGCACCCGTCGATCAACCTCGGGACGATCGAGGGCGGCGAGGCGATAAACAGCGTTCCCCAGTCGGCCCGGGCGGATCTCGACGTACGGTTGACTGCCGGCGTCCACACGCCCGACGTGCTCGCTGCCATCCGCGAGTGCGTCGCAGAGTGTGACGGCATCGCGATCACGAATGCCTCCTGGAGTGTCGGTACGGCCGAACCGCTCGAGAGCCCGCTCGTCGAGGCGGTGGCGTCGACGGCCGAAGCCGTCACCGGCGATCGCGTGTATCGACGAAGCGCGACCGGTGGTGGCGACGCCAAGCGGCTCCGAAATGGCGGCATTCCGACGGTTGAATTCGCGCTCGGAACCGACACCGTCCACGCCGTCGACGAGTACACGACGCTCAAGGCACTCGTCGGCAACGCGCTGGTCTACGCGCGTCTGCCGGCGACGTGGGCCGAGGCCGACGGTGGCTGACCGTCAGCGGAAGCCGTGCATGAAAGGGTTATCTTGCTGCCGTGCATAGGTGTGGGTATGGTACACAATGTTGGGTCTTCCGATAGCACCGTGCGGGTAATTGCGGGAGCTCTGGTGGCGGTCCTCGGCGCCGCGATCCTCCTCGGGTTCCTCGAGGCAGGAGCGCTCGTCGGCGTCGTGGCGCTGGTGATCGGCGTCGTCCTCGTTGGCACGGGTCTCACGCGAACCTGCCTCGTGTACCGGGTACTCGGAATCGACACGTCCAAACGGATGTAACTCGGTCGGACGTAGCTTCATCTCTGTCTCCGCTTCCTTCCGAAAACGGATTAGTCCGGCAACGCTCGACTGAGTACGATCACCCGTTTCGATGATTTCCACTATATTGGAATTGGTGTGCAATACTAATGCGCCATAGTCCCTACGTTCACTCGAGACGATGACAGACACAGACATCGAGCCGACCGAAACCGTCAACGCCCGTGGGGCCGCGTGCCCCGGCCCGCTCATGGACCTCATCGGAAAGATCCGAAGCGTCGAGCCCGGCGCAGTGGTGTGCCTGCTGAGCGACAACGATCAGTCGCTCACGGACGTGCCCGAGTGGGCCGAGCAAGCCGGAAACGAGGTGCTAGCAGTCGAATCGCACGACGATTATCAGGCGTTCTACGTGGAGAAGGCATGACCGAACGTGTCGTCATCGTCGGCGGCGGAACCGGTGGTACCGTGCTCGCGAACAACCTGGCTGGCCGCCTCGACAGAGAGATCGACGCCGGCGACGTCGAGATCACGTTGATCAACGATGGCCCGGACCACGTCTACAAGCCGGTGTGGCTCTACGTGCCGTTCGGCCAGCGGGAACTCGAAAACGGCCGTCGGCCGCTCGAGGAACTGCTCGACAGCCGGGTGACCCTGCGAATCGACCGAATCACCGACATCGACGCCGACGCCCAGCGATTGCGCTCGCGAAACCCCGGCAGGCCGATCGAGTACGATTACCTCGTGCTCGCCACCGGGTCGACGCTCGCCCCCGAGGAGATCCCCGGCCTGGCTGAGGCCGGACACGACTACTACAGCGAATCGGGGGCGACCGCGCTCAGGGACGAACTCCTCTCGTTCACCGAGGGTCACCTGGTGCTCAGCGTCGTTGGCACCCCACACATGTGCCCGGCGGCACCCCTCGAGTTCGTCTTCATGGCTGACGACTGGTTCCGCGAGCGAGGTCTCCGCGAGGACGTCGACATCACCTACACCTACCCCATCCAGCGCGTCCACGGCAATCCCCACATCGCCGAGTGGGCGCGCCCCCTCATGGACGAGCGGGACATCCGCGTGGAGACGTTCTTCAACGCCGAGGAAATCGACGCCGACGAGAACGTCGTCCGGTCGATGGAGGGGACGGACCTCGAGTACGACCTTCTCGTCGGGATTCCGCCCCACCGCGGGATCGACCTGATCGAGGAGGCGGGCCTCGGCGACCGCGGCTGGGTCGACGTGAACAAGCACACGCTCGAAGCGGAAGCTGCCGAGAACGTCTACGCGCTCGGCGACACGGCCAACACTGGCGTCCCGAACGCCGGGAGCGTCGCCCACTACCAGGCCGGTGTCGTCAGCCAGCGACTCGCGAGCGAGATTCGTGGCCAGCCGCCGACGGCGGTCTACGACGGCAAGACGCTCTGTTTCATCGAAACGGGCATGGACGCGGCGTCGTTCGTCGAGTTCGATTACGAGAACCCGCCGTCGCCGGCCCGACCCTCGCAAAAGCTCCACTGGTCGAAGCTGGCGTACAACGAATCGTACTGGCTCACCGCACGGGGTCTCCTCTAAACATGTCCGAACAGACATCGAGCGGACGGGACGACCTCGAGGCCGCTATCGCGGAGAACCCCGAGGCCGTCGCGGCGTTCGTCCGCCGACTCGACGCCGTCAATGAACTGCTCGACGTGGTCTCGCTCGGCGACGGTGCACTCACCGACGAGATGGTCGTCGAACTCGCGAACACGGGATCGACCCTCGCCGAATCCGCGGACGGCCTCGCGACCGAGGAGACGATCGGTCTGGCCGAAACGGTCGGGCAAAATGGGGCCGACCTCCAGGACGCCCTGGAGACCGTCCTCGAGTTACAGCGAAGCGGCACGTTGGACGAACTGAGCGACCTCGCCGGGGTCGTCACGCTCGCGACAGCCGCCCTCGACGACGAGATGGTCACTTCCCTCGCGGGCACGGGAGCCGCACTCGGGGAAGTAGCCGACACGGCCGCCGACGACGACACCCGAACCGGCATCGAGACGATGCTCGAGAGCGTCGGGGCCGCCGAACGCGAGGCCCTCGAGCCCGTTGGCCCCGTTGGACTGCTTCGCGCGACACGCGACCCGGACGTGCAGTACGGGCTCGCATACGTGCTCGCGGTTGCGAGGTCGATCGGTCGTGCCCAGTCGCAACCTGGTGGAGCCTGATAGACGAGACCGTCGCGCACCGGCTCCGGGACAGCTCGACGCGGAATTGTGCAATCTATACACAAATCTTTTAACGACTCGGCCGCTACGTATTCACGATACTGATGCCAGACTCGATGGCCGAACAACTCCAGCAAGACATGGTCTGTGAGGGGCTCCTCGAGTGCTTTCACGGCCTCAAACAACTCGACAGGGCGTGCTTCGAGGCGCTGGTGGAAGCCGAGGAACCGCTGACGGTGGACGAAATCGCGGCGACGGTCGACCGCGAGCGATCGACGGCCTACCGGGCCGTCCAGCGCCTGCTCCAGACGGGTTTCATCCAGAAGGAACAGGTCAACTACGACCAGGGCGGCTACTATCACGTCTACTCGCCGACCGACCCGTCGAAGATCGCCGGCGACATGCAGCGCCTGCTCAACGACTGGTACGCGAAGATGGGCCAGCTCATCCAGGAGTTCGAGGACAAGTACGAGCAGGCCGAGGCGACGGCCCCGGTCGAAGGATAGTCGATTACTCGGTAGTCGACGCCCTCGAGCGAATCTCCCACTTTTATCGGTTCGAGACGTCACTCTCGAGCGAGTCGGGACCGATACCAAACCGCAACCATCGCGATGCTCGGTCCACCGAGAAACTCGATAGCCTCAGGACTTCCCGTCGATTTCGTCACACCGGCAGTCGTGTCGGTGCTCGCTCAATCGGGGGTGTTCGGTTCGCCTGACGGTGTGGCTGACTGGTCGATCGAACTCGGTTGCCCGCCGTCTCCGCTGATCGTGGCCACGTCGACCGATCCGTCGGCGGAGACGGTGACTCGATAGCCGGCGAACGTAAACGTGAGCTCGTCGGCCGCCCGGTCGTCGGCCGCCGCCTCGCTCGAGAACAGCCTGTCGAGGCTATCCGGATCGATTGCGTGATACAGCGGTTCCAGATCGATCGGATCGATCCCTTCCTTCCTGGCGACCGCGTTCACGACACGATGGCTGACAGACGGTGAATTCTGGTGGTGGTCAATTGTCATTCTAACAGATACGCGCTCCTGGTTTTACCGATACTTGCAAGACTGTTCCCCACACTGTCTCCTGTACGTCTCGCAGCGGGTGCTGTAGACCGTTCGATAGTGTACATGATACCACTCCCTTCGCCGATTTAGCCTTGGTGAAGCGAGCGGATAGGTCTGTTGTGGTAGCACGCACGGCGTTTATAACGGGTCCCGTCTCCTCGTCAGGAGAAGAGTCGTGAATAATCGTTCACTTTTCGCGCACGAGCGTGTTGGCGAGGAGGTTTCGCTGGCCGCGCCGGAGCCGAGCGGACAGCGCGTTTCGCGAGATGTCGAGTTCGGTCGCGAGGTCCGTCAGCGTCCGATCGCGGGGGACGTCGAAGTATCCGGCGTGATAGGCTGCCTCGAGCGCTTCCTGTTGCTCGGCTGTGACGCCGTACTCCGCCTGCTCTTCTGGGTTTTCGGGGCGGTACACGCGCTGGGGTTCGAACGAAAAGCCGTGTTCGACGCAATACTCGTGAAAGTCAGAGAGGGATTGTTCGCCGGGAAAGAGGATTTTCACTTCCCAGCGGTGTTCTTCGTTGCTCACCGCCTCGAGCACGGTCGCTCTCGCGTCCGAGACGGCCGTGATGAGGTTTGGTACGTCCATCTCCCAGGTCACCCGGTAAAATCGTTCCTCCGTGTCGTCCTCGTCCGATCGCTCGTTTTGCTCCTCGAGCATGAGGACTTCCCGGACCATGTCGTCGTCCCGGAGTTGTTTCTCGAAGGCGTCGAACCCCTCGCCGGAGGCCCAGAGGTAGGGCGTGACGGTGGATTTCCCGCCCACGACGCGCTTGATCTCGATGTGCATGTCCGGCGACGCCGTCAACGTATCCGCGAGGACGAACTCGTCGGCCGGGATCGTGAGTTCCGTGAGTACGCTCATTCGTACCGTCTCGTTCGACGAGCACGACCGTAAATCGCCTACTGCCGAATCCGTACGCACAGGCCGTTCGGTTGTTGCGGTCGTTCGGCCCGCTACGGGGTCGCGAACCGACACTAGGCCGCGCAGTTGTTCGGCCCCATCTCGAGTTCGGTCGCCTCCTGCTCGTCCTCGAGCGTCGCCTGCCCGGTGTTGATCTCGATGACGCGCTCGTAGTTCGCCGGCTTCTCGGGCGTGTTGTCGACGAGGCGGCTCACGAACGCCTCCTTCTCGAGGCCCAGGAGGTCGAGTTCGTCTCGGAGCGTACTGAGTCGGGCCTCGACTGCGTCGCCTGGCGAGGCGACCTCGTACCTTCCGTCCGCCGAGACCGAGACGTGGCCGGGCAGGACGCGCGTGTCCTCGGGAAGCTCGAGGAGCGTCTCGTGGAGGGAATCGTAGAGCATTTCGGCGCCGTCGGCGGCGTCCTCGTCGCCGAACTGGAGTTCCGTCCGGCCGACGGATTCGACGAACAGCGTGTCCCCCGTCAGGACGGCCTCGTCGTCTACGCGATAGTTCATCATCTCCGTCGTGTGCCCCGGCGTGTGGAGCGCTTCGATTTCCACGCCGCCGATGTCGATCGTCTCCCCGTCGGCGAGGGGTTCGTAGTCGTACTCGACGTCGCGTTCGCTCGCGCGTTCGCCGAAGTGGTAGGGGACGCCGAGTTCGTCGGCGAGCGTTCGGCCCCCCGAGACGTGGTCGGCGTGGACGTGCGTGTCCAGGACGCGCTCGATCGTGAGGCCGGCCTCCTCGGCGACGACCTTGAGTCGGTCCGTCTGGCGGGTGGGGTCGACGACGGCGGCCCGCCCCGACTCGCTCGAGCCGACGACGTACCCGAGACAGCCCTTCGCTCGTCGTTGCACCTGTACGATCACGAGCTCCTCGCTTTCGGTGTCGGTGGGGACGACCTCGTACACTTTGCTCCAGTCTTCCATCCCGCCTTTCACGACCCTGACGTCGTCGTAGCCGTGGTCCTCGAGTTCGATCCCGAACGGCGTCGACGTGAGGCCCTTTCCACAGATCGCGACGATCGAGCCGTTCTCGCTGGCCTCGTCGACGCGCGCCCGGTGTTCGTCCGTGAACCCCTCGTCGGGGTCGAAGGGAACGTTCTCGGCGCCTCGAATGTGCCACCCCTCGTAACTGTCCTCCTGTCGCGTGTCGACGAGCGTGATCGACTCGCCCGCGTCGATCATGTCGGCGAGTCGTTCGGCGGTGATCTGGTGTACCATGTGAACCTCCGTATGCTGTCAGTGCGTGGGGGACGCGGAAATGCGTCTTCCTTGCAAGATACTACTCTCGAGGTCTCCAATCCAAGCGAGGGCGCCGTCCTGGATTCAGTTCTCGATCCGTCGCTCTCGTCGCCACGCATCGCTACCGGAATTGGTTTCGTCCCTCCTCGGGGAACTGGTTTCGCTCCGGTATCAGCCGCGTCTCGCAGTAGGCGTCCGCACCTCCGTAGTCGACCCCGGGCTGAACGTAGGGGTACGGGCCGTCGGCCGGCGTGTTCTGGACGTCGCCGCCGTCGGCGGGCGTTCGGACGAGCTCGCCCGGTTCGTAGGTCACCGGCGAGTGGTCCTCGAGGTAATCGGTCACGACGTCGACCGGAATCGACCCCTCGTCGACGTCCACGTTGCGGAAGGGAAACCCGCAATTCCCGAGGTCGTGGTCGGGGTCGCCGGGGCGGGTGAACGTCGCGACCGAGTACCGCGCGTCGGGATCGACGGACTCGCCGTCGACGCGGAGGTCGACGAGCCGTCGCCCGCGTTTCGCGGTCGGATCGATTTCGACCTCGACGTTGGTCGAGAAGTTCCGGACGCGGCCGTCCTCCTGCTCGTAGACGTACGGCGTGAAGTTGTCCGTGAGGAAGTGCTCCAGGTGGTTCGTCAGTTGCTGGCCGTAGGCGTCCCCGCGGGCGACGGCGCCCGTCATCGGAAACGCCCGGTAGAGGTGCTCGAGTCGAATCTCGCCGGCGGGGATCGTCGACCCGTAGCGAAACCCGTGTGAAACCGCGAGGTCGGCGTTGAAGTGGTCCATGAGCGCGTCGTTGAACAGCGCGTTCCACCCGCTCTCGAGGAACGCTCGGCGGTGGAGGGGCACCTCCGTTCGCCCCACGACCGTATCGATCGGTCGCTCGAGCGTGCCCTCCCCGCGCTCGAAGTGAACGTCGTCGGCGAGAAACGGTTCTCGAATCTCCTCGACCGTCCGCTCGGCCTCCGAGTCGGGATCGGGCGTGTACGCGTGTCCGTCGGCGAGACAGTAGAGCACGTGCCGGAAGGCGAGTTCGCCGTCCTCGACGTGCAGGTCTACCCGGCCGAGGCCGTCGCCGACACCCGACTCGACGACCACGGTTTCGGTCTCCTCGACGACGATGGGGTCGTGGGTGTACTCGTGGGTGTGGGCGCTGAACATCACGTCGACGGCCTCGAGGTCCTTCGCGGCCTGCACCATCCAGGGAAGGCCGATTTCGGTGACGGCCAGGACGACGTCGGCGCCGTCCTCGCGGGCCGCCTCCGCGGCCTCCTCGAGCAAGACTGGGTGCTTCCCGAAGCGGTACTTCCCCTCGGCGAACGCCGGGGCCATCCGGTCGACGTAGACGTTGGTCATCCCGACGATCCCGACGTCGATGTCGCCGACGGACTCGACCGTGTACGGCGGAAAGAGCAACTCGTCGACGTCCCACTCGTAGAGGTTGTTCGCGAGCACCGGCGCCTCGAGGTCGGCCATCAGGTCGCGGAACGCGCCGTCCTCGGCGCCCTCAGCCGAGAAGTCCCAGTTCCCGGGAACGTAGACGTCCGGCCGCAGGTGGTCGTTGATCGGCTCGAGCATCGCTCGGCCGTTCGTGTACGTCGTCACGGCCGTCCCGTGGAACGTGTCGCCGCTCATCAGGGTGAGGGTCTCGTCGGCGGCGTCCCTGACTTCGTCGAGTTTCGCGGCCAGGGTCGCTACTCCGCCGACGCGCTCGAGGGCCGTTCCGTCGTCGTCGAACTCGAGGGCCGGTCCCGATTCGACGTGGTCGTAGTAGCGCTGGTACTCCGGCGCGAGTTGCCCGTGAAGGTCACTGACGTGCAAGCAGACGACGACGGGGTCGTGGTCCCCATTCTTGTCGTTCATCTGCGAGCCGTCGAACCGTCGCCACGGGCTCACGTAGTCGGTGTCGAGCGTCATCGGAATCGACCGACCCTACAACGGCCAGATTCCAGTTACATCCCCTTGCACATGCAGCACGTCTCTTTTGCGACGTTCCGGTGTATGAGTTATGCAGATGTTCACAACTATTCGACGACCACACACTCGAGCTACCAGACGGCCGCAAGACGGCGAAACCGGCACCCGAACGGGGATGACTCGAAACTGTTGGTGCCATCTCGCACTCTGGACCGATCGGGATGGGGCGTCGATTGCGCGGTCCTCGAGCGAGGTGAGCTGATGTGGCGGTCGACTGGATCGTGACCGGGTTGACCGCGCTCGTCATCCTCCTCGCGTCGATCGTCCACGGTATCGCCGGCTTCGGGTTCGCCCAGCTTTCGATGGGCCTGATGCCGCTCTTTCGTTCTCCTTCCAGCGCGTCGATCATCTTCACGGTGACGGCGATCGTGAGCAACGGCCGGGTCTGGTGGAGTGTCCGAGAGGCGTTCGACTGGCGAAAGTGGATCGTCCCGATAGTGGGTCTGACCGTGGGCATGCCCCTGGGTATCTACGTCTTCTCCCGGTTCAGCCAGTCCCAGATGCGACTGGCGATCGGCGGCGTCCTCCTGGTCGCGGTAATCGTCGTCGCGGCGACCCAGGAAAGCGAGACGGTCGACGACTGGATCGAGGGGGCGGGCTATCGTCCCGGCGTCGTCGTCGGGGCGACCGCAGGATTCCTGTCGGGCATTCTCGGGGGCGCGGTAGCGATTCCGGGACCGCCGATGATCGTCTACGGCGCGTTTATGGCCGCCGGCGGATTCTGGAGCGACGAGGAGATGAAAGCAGTGTTCACCGCCTTCTTCGGCTCGCTCATGGTCTACCGACTCGGTAGTCTCGGCTACGCCGGCGACGTGACCGTCCCGCTGCTCACCGAAGCGGCCGTCGCGCTGCCGATGGTCTTTCTCGGCGCCTGGCTCGGCGTGAAAATCTTCAATCGGATCCCCGAGCGCATCTTCGGCTGGGTCGTCCTCGCGTTGCTCACCGCGAACGCGTTCATCCTGCTCGGGACGGCCGTTCCTGAATTGTGATCGGTCTGGCGTTGAGTTTTCGCGACCTGTATCTCATCTCGTCGTTCCACCCCCTCGAGACCGGCGGTCGTTCACTGCACCCGCTCGAACCGACCGAGTGCAGTGAAGCCGATTTCGATCATCCGGTGGCACAATCATCAGAAAGAATATGACGGCGAACCGAAACGATCGGGTATGGTCAATCCGGTACTGGGAACGCTCGTAATCGCGGTCGGGCTAGCCGGGGCGTTCTGGCCCTACAAACTCGCCCGGTTCGAGGAACAGATAGACTCCGAGGAACAGATAGACTCCATCGGCAGCAAACGCTCCTGGTACAGCGTGGAGCCGGCCGACTGGAAGGTCGCGGTCAATCGCGCCGTCGGCATCGCCGTGACGCTGTTTGGCCTGTTGATTTTCTTCGACGTCTGAACTCGGGAACGGGGCGCTTAAGGAGGATACGGTTGCACACTCCCCTATGGTCATGAAAGAATCCGAGAGCGAACTCGAGGCCGGCGACCCCGCGCCGACGTTCGAACTCGAGGGCGTCGACGGCGAGACCTACACGCTCGAGTCCTTCGCCGACGCCGAGGCCCTGCTGGTCGTCTTCATCTGCAACCACTGCCCGTACGCGAAGGCCAAAATCGACCTGCTCAACGACATCGCCGCCAAGTACGACGACGTGGCGGTCGTCGGGATCAACTCGAACGATTCCGAGGAATACCCCGAGGACTCCTTCGACCGGATGCAGGAACTCGTCGATGACGGAACGATCGGCTACGACGCCTACCTCCGGGATCGGACCCAGGCCGTCGCGAAGGCCTACGGTGCCGTCTGCACGCCCGATCCGTTCCTCTTCGAACGCGACGGCGACGAGTTCAGGCTGGTCTACCAGGGCCGACTCGACGACGCACCGAATCCCGAGGACGAACCCAGTCGCTTCCCGATCAGGGAGGCGATCGAGGCCGTCCTCGCCGGCGAGTCCGTCGACCTCGAGTGGCAGCCCTCCCGGGGTTGCTCGATCAAGTGGACCGACGACTGATCGGGTCTCGAGCCGTTTTCCGTCACCATCGCCACCGACGTTGAAACTGCCGGCCGCGCTCATTATGCCGTCGCACCCATAGACGCCGTTCGTATGGTCGCCGCTGTCCGCCTGCTCCAGGCGCTTCGCCCGGAGCCACTCCCCTCCATTCAGGAGACGTACCTCTCGACGCTCGAGGCGCAACTGCTGGCGACCGTCGTCGTCGTACTCGGGGTCGTTCTCGGGTTCTGGCTCGCTCGGTTGGGCTACCCCTCCCTCCGTCGCCGCTACGGCGTCCAGGTCGCCGAAGCGACGACCGTCGCGGCGATGGGCGTACTCGTCGCCGGTTCCGTCTACGCGCTCAGCGTCGTCTGGCACGTCACCTACGTGCTGGCGTACACGCTCGAGACGGCTCAGATCAATCGATTCACGGCTGCCCAGCAACTCGTTACCGCGGCGCTGGTGGCCGTCGCGTACCTGGCGATCCGGTTCGTCAACCGCTCGATCGACAAACTCAGCGAGACCGACGCGATCACGACCCACCAGCGCGAAGTCGCCTACCACGTCACCGACGTCGCGATCGTTCTCGGGACCGCCTCGCTCGTCCTCACTATCTGGGGCGTGGACCTCACCAACATCTTCATTGGGGCCGGCGCGGTCACCGCGATCGTCGCGCTCACCGCCCGGCAAACGCTCGCCGCGATGCTCGCCGGGTTCATCCTACTCTTCTCGCGACCGTTTCGCGTCGGCGACTGGATCGAGGTCAACGATACGACCGGGATCGTCACCGACGTGACCATCTTCAACACGAAAATACAGACGTTCACCGAGAAACACGTCCTCGTGCCGAACGACGAGATCACCGACAGCCAGCTGATCAACTACTCCGAGAACGACCAGCTCCGCGTCGACGTCGAGATCGGCGTCGACTACGACACCGACCTCGAGCGGGCGCAAGCGGTCGTCGTCGACGCCGTCGAGGGCCTCGAGGAGATTCGAACGAGTCCGGATCCGCAGGTCGTCGCCAGACGGTTCGGCGATTCGGCGATCGTCCTCGAACTCCAGGTCTGGATCGGCGACCCGACGAAGCGTCGCCAGCTCGATGCCCAGACAGCGGCGATCGAGGCGGTGACGGAGCGATTCGAACGGGAAGGGATCGAGATTCCCTTCCCCCAGCGGGTCCACGCCCCGCGAGGCGACGACGGGTTCCCGATCACCGAGGGATCACGGGAGGGCCTCGAGGTCGGTCAACCGACCGATTGAGTTCTCGACCGCGCCTCGTAGGGATTATCGTCGTCAACCTGATCTCTCGAGACTCACTCCTCAGCGACGTGTTCCGATTCTCCGTGGGGAACCTATGAACTCCTCCGCCAATCCCTATCACTTGCCAACGGCTCGCCGGTACTGCACCGGCCACTCGGGCCCCTCGAGCCCCAGGTCGTCGGCCCACCGGAGCGGGAAGTACGGATCGCGCAGGAACTCCCGAGCGACGAGCACCAGGTCGGCGCGCTCGTTTCGCACGAGGGCGTCGGCCTGCTCGGCTCGCGTGATGCCGCCGACCGCGCCCACGGCGACCTCGTCGTCGACGACTTCGTCAATGCCCTCCGCGAGGGGCACCTGGTAGTTCGGTCCCGACGGTCCCTGCTGGTCGGGGTGAACGCCACCGGAGCTGACGTCGATCAGGTCGACGCCGAGATCCACCAGGTCTCGGGTGAGGCGCTTCGACTGCTCGAGGTCCCAGGACTCCCGGTCGGGGAGCCAGTCGGTGCCAGAGATGCGGACGAATACGGGAAGGTCGTCGGGCCACACCTCCCGGACCGCCGCGGTCGCCTCCCGGACGATCCGGGTCCGGTTCTCGAAGCTGCCGCCGTAGTCGTCCTCGCGGCGATTCGTCACCGGCGAGAGGAACTGGTGGAGCAGGTAGCCGTGGGCAGCGTGAACCTCCGCGACCTCGAAGCCGGCCTCGAGCGACCGTCTCGCGCTCTCGCGGAAGGCGTCGATCACGCCCTCGATGTCCTCCGTGGTGGCTCGGCGCATTTCTTCGGGCTCGTTTTCGAACGGGTACGCTTCGGGCGAGGGCGACAGGACCTCCCAGCCGCCGTCTGTGAGCGAGACGGGGACGTTCCCTTCCCAGGGCTGGTTCTTGCTGGCCTTGTGGCCGGCGTGGGCGAGCTGGATCGCCGGGACCGAGCCCTGCGATTTCAGGAACTCGGTGACTGGCTCGAGCGCTTCGGCGTGGGCGTCGCTCCAGATGCCCAGGTCGTGCGTCGAGATGCGTCCGCGTTCCTCGACGGCCGTCGCCTCGGCCATCACCAGCCCCGCCCCGCCGACGGCCCGACTGCCGAGGTGGACGCGGTGCCACTCTCGCGCCAGGCCGTCGTTCGGCGAGGAGTACTGGCACATCGGCGAGACGGCGATGCGGTTGGGGATCTTGAGGTCGCGAAGCCGCAGTGGCGAGAACAGGTTCGTCATCGAGCGAAGAGACGAGTTCGACGCGGAAAACCGACCCGACGGGCGACGTCCTTGCCGCAATCGAGGATTCGCGTTCGAATCGACTCGAGTTTGTCGTCGGTTCGCTCGAGGGGAGCGTCGTTCGAAACGAAATGCACCATATCACTATATTTTCTGTACTATTGGTACGCGTGGAACGCGAGACGCGAACTGTTCCTCCCAACAGTAATACGGTTCGCCCGAGCACGACGCGTATGGACTGGAATCACCGCGACGCCTTCGAAACCGAACGCCCAATCTGCGGAATGATCCACCTCCCGGCGCTCCCTGGATCGCCGGGCTACGAAGGAAACCGGGAGGCGATTCGCACTCGCGCGCTCGAGGACGCGGCCGCGCTCGAGGCCGGCGGCGTCGACGGCATCGTCGTCGAGAACTTCGGCGACTCGCCGTTTTACCCCGACGAGGTGCCGACTCACACCGTCGCCGAAATGGCCGCACTCGTGACGACGATCACGAGCGCGGTCGACGTTCCGGTCGGCGTCAACGTCCTGCGAAACGACGCCGAGGCTGCCCTCTCAATCGCGGCGGCAGCGGAGGCCTCGTTCGTCCGGGTCAACGTCCACGTCGGCGCCGCGACGACGGACCAGGGCATCGTCGAGGGGCGAGCGCACGAGACGCTCCGGCTTCGCGACCGTCTCGAGACCGATGTGGCGATCCTGGCGGACGTCCACGTCAAACACGCGACGCCCCTCGGGGAGGCTGGGCTGGCACAGACCGCCCTCGAGACCGCGGTCCGTGGACGGGCCGACGGGCTAATCGTCTCCGGAGCGGGCACCGGACAGGCGGCGGCGCTCGAGGACCTCGAGCGGGTGGCCGAGGCGCTGTCAACGGTCGACCGCGAGGTGCCGGTACCGGTGTTCGTCGGCAGCGGCGTCACCTCCGAATCGATCGGCGACGCCTTTGCGGTCGGTGCGGACGGGGCGATCGTCGGGACAGCGCTGAAAGAAGGCGGGGAGACGACGAACCGCGTCTCCCGAGAGCGAGTGGAGGCGCTGATGGAGGCGGCTCGAACGGCGGAACAGTAACGCTCGCTCTTTAGCGATCCACGTCCCCTCGAGCGTCGACCGGTTCGGAACCGCCGGCCCTACCGGTTCGCGAGCCCTTGCCCGAATCGAGCGCCAGCAACGTCGAGACCCGTGCGTTCTCCTTGATTCGAATACCTCCCGCCGGGACCGAGAGCGGGAGCAACGGGAGATGCGAGAACACGTGGACGGTCGGGTGAGAGCCTCCTCGAGCCAGCAACTCGTGACGGGGCTGGAGGACCAGCGGTCCGTCGTCCTCGGCGCCCGTCAGGAACTCGTTGTACTGGATGACGTACTGGCCGCCCTCGAGGGTCCACCACTCGTACTCGTCGCCTTGATTGCGGGGCTCGGTCGAGACTGGCTCGAGGTCGGCGTCCTCGAGTTCGTCGCCGCCGAAATCCAGGCGACCGGGTCCGGCGACCTCGTAGACGGCGGCCACCGTGAGGTCGACGCCGTGGTCGTGGACCTGTTCGGGTTCGTACACCAGGTTGTCGACGAACGGTAAGACGTCGTGCTCAACGGACATACTGGTCGAGGCAACGGTCCCGGAGGTGAAAAAGCGTGGTGTCTCGAGCGTCCGCTGGACTCGAACCGCGGAAACCGACCTCGTCGCTCAGCGATCAGTAGACGTACTCGTCCTCGCGCAACTGGACGTACTTTCCGTTTCGGTACTTGAGTTTCCGTCGCCGGTAGGCCATCAGGATTTTCGCACCGCCGACGCCAGCCGTGAACTTCTTGTCCAGAATGGAGCCGTTGTTCCCGCTCGAGCCCTGCATCCCGCTGATGACGTCGAACGCCCAGTCCCAGTCGTCCGGCTCGTAGTCCTTGACGATGTCCGCGAACGCGACGTTCCGGAGGAGCTCGTCGCCGATTGCTCGCTTCCAGACCTCGTTGTAGTGCTCGAGGCCGTCCGTCGCCGCCAGCCGTCCGGCGATCTTGCCCGTGCGAACGGCGACGTGGTAGCCGCCCTCGTGGAACGCCGAGGTCGTCCCCATCGCGCCGCCCGCAACGGCGATGTTCGCGCCCACGGGAGACTCGATCGGTCGCGTCGACGAGATGGGGTAGGTCTCTGTTCCCTTCGACTTCCCGCGATCCTCGACGATCGGGATGTCTTCCTCGATGTCGTACTCGTCGCCGTACTCGAGTTCGAGCAGGCGACGGATGTACTCCGCACCGTTCGGAATGCTGTCGTCGCTCGGTTTCAGGAGCTTGTACGATTCCGGGTGGGCGACATCTTCGAGGTTCATCCCGATGGGCATCGTCAGGCCGACGCGGGCGACGGTGCCGTCGTTGGGGAAGATCCACGGGTAGGCGGTCTCGCCGGGCATGTAGCCCCACCAGAACTTGAGGGTGTCCTCGAACTCGGCGAACAGTTCCTCGGGGAACTCGCGGTACTGCTGGTAGGCGATGTGGTTCGCCTTCGGGGGCGAGAGGTGGTCGGAGACGCTCTTGCTAACCAGAAACTGATCGAGCGCGTTCAGCGTGATCCGGCGCTGTGGCCCGTCGGCGAGGACGACGTGGCTCGCCTCGAGTTCGTCGCCGTTCGAGAGCGTCAGGGTGTGGGCCGGCTCGCCCGAGAGGTCGCTCTCGAGGTTCTTGACGCCCGTCCCGACGCGCATGTCGGCCCCCGCGTCCGCAGCGCGCTCGTGGAGCCAGTCGTCCATCCGCGCGCGGTGGAAGGTGTAGCCGAACTTGGGGTATCGGGCCTCCATGCCCGTCGTCTCGAGGCGAATCTTCGTCGTGGGACCGACGAACTCCGTGCCCTCGAGTTCCCGGAGGATCACCTCGTCGGGAATCTCCTCGTAGTCGAAGTCCATGATGTCGATCCAGTAGTCGAGCATCCCCGCGGCGTCGGTCGAATCCGGGCCGAGGCCCTCTCGATCCTCTCGAGGGACGCCCTGTTCGAACAGGACCGTCTCGGCGCCGTGGGCGGCGGCCCGTTCGGCCGCCGACGCACCCGCGGGCCCACCGCCGACGATCGCAACGTCAACGCGTTCCATACAGCGTGGGGACTCAGCGACCCCTATTAAAGTGCCTGAAAGTCGATGCGACGAGACAGTCGGACTCGAGTCGGCGCCGACCGACGAACGCCCGATTCTCACGGCACAAGACAGACGTAGCCTCGAGCCCAATTTCTGGTATGACCGACCCGACGGCAGGCGACGCAGGCGAGACGGCCGACGCTGGCGAGACAGCAGAGGCGAGCGACCAGGCAACCGAACGCTCGAAGCGCCCCGTCACCCTCGAGAGCGAGGCCGACCTTGAGGCGTTCGTCGCGGACCACGACCGCGCGCTCCTCGAGTTCTACACCGAGGGCTGTGGTATCTGCGCCTCGATGGAACCGGTGTTGAGCGGGGTCGCCCGGTCGACCGACGTCGCCATCGGCACGATCAATCCGCGGGACGACCCGCCGCTGATCGAGCGATTCGACGTCCAGAGCGTGCCATTGTTGGTGGCGTTCGTCGACGGCGAACCCGTCGCCCGCCGCGCGGACGGCTTCGTTCCTGCCGAGGAACTCACCGAGTGGCTCGAGTCGGAGACCGACGAGTAGCGTTTCGTTGGCTGTACCAAAGACGGTGGGTGGTCGTGCGCCGATTCTGACCGACCGATCGATTCAGCTCTGTCGCAGACTATCGGCCGATAGGACAATACTATAGAATTGATATCTGCAGGGCAAATACTCGATTTCCCCAGGGATTCGTCGATCAACCATTTACCGAACCACGGTAACCGGCATCGGGGCTCGGCGAACCACCTTCTCGGCCACGCTCCCGAGCAGCACGCGCGAGACGCCCTGTCGACCGTGGCTGCCGACGATGATGTGATCGACGGCGTTGTCTTCGGCGAACTCGACGAGCTCTCGAGCGGGGTCGCCGACGGCGGTCTCGATGCGGAACTCGACGTCTTCCTCGTCGAGTAACAGTCTGAGTTCTTCGGAGATCTCCGGCGCCTCCTCGTCCGCTTCGAACTGTTCTTTGAGGAGGTTATAGCCGGCGCCCGTGAAGCCGTCGGCGAGTTCGACGATGCGCAGGAGAATAATCTCCTCGTCGGCGTGTTTGCGAACTGCGTGTTCGACCGCCTCCTGTGCGGGGTCCGAGCCGTCGTAGGCGACGAGAATTGCCATACGTGGACTCGACGGCGAGCGCTAATAAATGTCAGTACGGCACGTGCTCGAGAGTCAGAAAGGGAGCGACACGTACTCGAGGGTCGGAGAACAGACGACACGCGCTCAAGCAGTAGGCAGCGCGCCCGAGCGTCGAGGATCGGGCGACATGCGCTGGAGCCCGTTCTCGAGCGCTGAGCACTACACGATCGAGCCAGCTAGAACCGCTTGCTCACGTACGGCCCGTCCTGATGGTACCCCAGTTTGTTCCGGTAGTACTCCCGCGCGCCGATACCCGAGATGACGCTGATCTTGTCGTAGCCCGCGTCGGCTGCCAGTTCCTCGGCGCGGGTCATCAGCCGGCGGCCGTACCCCTGGTGTTGGTGCTGGTCGCCCTCACTCGCGTCGCCCACCGACACTTCGCTGCCGTAGACGTGCAGCTCGCGCACGAGGGCCGCGTTCTCGAGTTCCGGTCTCACGGGATCGTTGGGGAACCGGAGCCGGCAAAAGCCGATCAGGAGGTCCTGCTCGAAGTCCTCGATCGAGATGAAGTGCTCGGTGCCGCCACAGACCTCGTAGGTCATGACGTCGAGGTCGATCTCTTCGGGTTCGGCGTCGTTCATGCCCACCTCCCGACAGCGGATACAGTCGCAGGTCCAGCCGTGTTCGTCCATTCGCTGGCGAGCCAGCTGGCGGAGGTTCGACTTCCAGACCCCGGCGTCGATGAAGTCCGCCGGGATGTCCCGCTGGACGCGCTGGAGGCGGGTGTACCGGGGGATCATGTCCTTGATCTCCGCGACCAGGTCGGCGGCCTCCTCGTTGGTCAGCGGCTCGTACTCGTCGTTGTACCACCAGTCGTACGTCGCCGTCCCGCGCACCACGAGCGTCGGATAGATTTTGAGGTAGTCTGGGCGCCACTGGGTCGACTCGAACAGTTCGCGGAAGTCCTCGAGGCACAACTCCTTGCTCATCCCTGGCTGGCCCGGCATCATGTGGAAGCCGACCTTGAACGCCGAGTCCCGGAGCCGTCGATTGGCGTCGATGGAGTCCTGGGTGCCGTGGCCGCGGTGCATCTCGCGGTTGATGCGTTCGAAGGTGGTCTGGACGCCGACCTCGACCTTCGTTCCGCCGAGATCGAGCATCCGGTCGATCTGTTCCGGGTCACACCAGTCGGGCTTGGTCTCGAAGGTCGTCCCGATGTTGCGGACGTCGTTGGTCTCGTTCTCGGCAATCACGTCCTCGAGGTACCGGAATTCGTAGTCCTCGATGTTCTGTGCAAAGCTCTCGCCCTCGGCCGGTTCGGGATCCTTCTCGACGTCGTAGTCGTTCATTGCCTCGAGGGCGCGCTTGACGAACCACTCCTGGTAGTCGTGGCTGCGGGCGGTCATCGTCCCGCCCATCAGGATAAGTTCGACCTTGTCGACGGGGTGGCCGATCTCGCGCAACTGCTCGAGGCGCAGGGTGACCTGGCCGTAGGGGTCGTAGTCGTTCTGGACGCCGCGGGCGGCGGCGGGTTCCTGGCCGGTGTAACTCTGGGAACTCGAGAACTCCGAGTCCGGGCCGCCAGGACAGTAGAGGCACTTCCCGTGGGGGCAGCGCTCGGGACTGGTCATGATCGCGACGGGGGAGACGCCCGAGGCGGTGCGGACGGGCTTACGGCGGAGGAGGCCCTCGAGGTCCTCGCGACGCTCGCTCGGGGCGAAGTCGAGGAGTTCGGAGTTCTTCGGCACCTTCGGCGCGGAGTGTTCCGAACAGACCTCGAGTTTGGCCTTCTCGACCTCCTCGCGTTCGATGTCGCCCTCGAGCAGGCGCTCGACGAGTGCCTCGCAGGCGCGCTCGAACGCGTCGGTGTCAGTCGGATCGGGCGTCTCGGTACTCACTGGTAGGTACTGGTGCCCGTTCGTGAATAAGCGTGTCGGACTCTCGAGGGCCGATACTCGAGGGCCGATACTCGAGTCCGAAACCCACGGGCCGAAACCCGAAAGGTAATCGTTTAAGGACGGCCTCGTCCTATCGTCGGCGTATCGCATGTCTCCCGACCTGCCGGTCGTTCTCGCGGCCGTTTTTCTCCCCTTTCTGGCGGCCGGGTTCGCCCCGCTATTGGTTCGTTTCCTCGGCGACGAAACGGGCTACGTCGGCGCCCTCGTCGCCCTCTGTTCGTTCGGACTGCTCACCACCCAGTACGAGACGGCGACGACCGACCCGGGTACGGTCGAGCTATCCTGGATACCCACCCTCGATATCGCGCTCCGGTTCACCGTCGACGGCTGGGGGTTGCTGTTCGCCCTGCTGGCGAGCGGCATCGGCGTGCTCGTCTTCTCGTACTCGCCGGCGTACGTTCGCGGGTCGGACGGGCTGAGTCGGTACTACGGGGCGTTGCTCGCGTTCATGGGCTCGATCATCGGCGTCGCGCTGGCGGCCGACCTGATCGCGATTTTCGTCTTCTGGGAACTCACGAGCGTCTGGTCGTTCCTCCTGATCGGCTACTACACGTCGGATCCGGGTTCGACGCGGGCCGCTCGTATGGCCATGATCGTCACCGCCGGCGGCGGCCTGTTCTTGCTGGTCGGCCTCCTCCTCCTCTCGCTGGTCGCCGGCGACGTCATCGGCTCGACCGCCGCGTTCGACCTCGCGGCGATGCTCGAAAATCCCGACGCGATGGAGACGGGCCTTCGCGAACGTGGCCTGTTCCTCCCGGCCCTCGGCCTGATTGCCGTCGGCGCGGCGTCGAAGTCCGCACAGGTCCCTCTGCACTTCTGGCTACCGAACGCAATGGCCGCGCCGACGCCTGTCTCCGCGTTCTTGCACTCCGCGACGATGGTCAAGGTGGGCGTCTACTTCGTCGGCCGGGTTCGACCGATCTTCGTCGGCTCCGAGTGGCTCCTCCTGTTCGTGACCCTCGGCCTGACGACGATGGTCGTCTGTGCGATTCTGGCGCTGGCGGCCACCGACATCAAGGAACTACTGGCGTACTCGACGGCCAGCCACCTCGGCCTGATGATCGCCGGCTTCGGCGTCCCGTCGTACCTGGGCGCCGAGACGGGCGTCTTCCACCTGCTCAACCACGCGCTGTTCAAGGCCGCCCTCTTCCTCATCGCCGGCATCGTCGCCCACCAGATGGGGACCAGACGCCTCTCCGAGCTGCGCGGCCTCCGTCACCACCTGCCGATCACGGCCGGGATGACGACCATCGTCGCACTCTCGATGGCCGGCATCCCGCCGTTCAACGGCTTCTACTCGAAGGAACTGCTCTTCGAGGCGGTCCTCGAGGTCGGCACCTACCACGACGTCGGCGCCCTCGAGTGGGTCTACCCGGTGGTCGCCGTTTTCGGGAGCGTGATCACCGTCCTCTACTCGCTGCGGTTCCTGTCGATTTTCTTCGGTGGCCGCGTCTCTACGCCCGAGCACGCGGGTCGACCGGCGATCCCGCTGCTCGCTTCGCCGGCCGTCCTGACGCTGCTCGCCGTCGTCGTCAGCGTCGATCCCGACATCGCCGTCCAGGCAATCGTCCAGGCGGGCTTCGACGCGACGGCGACCGATCCCCACGAGATGCACGTCGGGCTTCCCACGTACCTTAGCCTCCCCGTCGGCATGAGCGCGGTGACGATTGCCCTCGGCGTCGGCCTGTTCCCGTTCGTCGACCGACTCCACCTCGGAGCGAGTGGACTCGTCGGCCGAACGCGCGCTATCAACCCGTCGCGCTGGTACGACGGCAGCGTCGACGGCCTCGAAGTCCTGGCCGACCGGCTTGACGCGACGGTCCACGACGGCCTCCTCCGGACCTACGCGACGTGGACGCTCCTCGGCATCTGCGCGCTCGTCCTCGGCGGCTTCGTCGCGACCGGCGCGATCACGCCGTTCGAACTCGGGACGGACGTCCGCCTCGAGGTTGCCCTGATCCTGCTCGTCGCAGTGCTGGCGAGCGTCGCCGTCGCCGTCGCTCGCAGCCACGTCTCCGGGGTGCTGACGCTCTCGATCCTCGGGTTCATGCTGGCGATCTTTTATATCCTGGCAAGCGCGCCCGACCTCGCGTTGACCCAACTGGTCGTCGAGACGCTGGTGCTCGTGCTCTTCTTGCTCGTCATCGAGGAGGTTCCCGAGTTCGTCGAGACGGGCCGTTCGTTGGTGGGGGAGATCCGGGACGTCGTCCTCTCGGCGATTGTCGGCGTCACCGCCTTCGTCACGGTGCTCGTGACGACCGGTGCCCGTCCGGACGGGACCACCGACGTCGCCCGCCAGTACGTCCAGTGGGCCGTTCCGGAGGGCGGTGGGACGAACATCGTCAACGTCACCCTCGTCGACTTCCGCGGGTTCGACACGCTCGGCGAACTCGTCGTGGTCGCGCTCGCGGCCATCTCGATCTCGACGCTGATCACGATGCGCTCGAACACCGAACGCACGGGCGACCGGGCGAAGCGAGCGCGACTCGAGGCGGAGGACTACCCGGACGACATCGACGTCCTCGAGCGCGGGCTCGGCGGCGACGCACAGGGGTTCTACACGACGAATGGTGAGACGGATATGGACGGGGATACGGACGAAGAAACTGGCGACACAGAGACGGACACGGACACAGACGACTCGAGGGGCGACGACCGATGACCACCGTGATCATGCGGACCACCGCTCGCGTCGTGGTCCCCATCATCCTCGTTGTCGCCGCCTCGCTGTTCGTCGAGGGCCACAACCTCCCCGGCGGCGGCTTCATCGGGGGCGTCCTCGCCGCGACCGCCTTCGTCGTCATCTATCTCGCGTTCGACCTCGACTTCCTTGAGCGCGGCGTCCTCGGGCGGGAGGTCGAACCCGGCGGGCCACCCTCCCGGGATCGCGTCGTCCTCGCCTACCGTCGACTGTTCGAGTACGGGCTGGCGATTGCTGTCGTCAGTGCCCTGGTCCCCATGGCTCTCGGCTACCCGTTCCTCAGCCAGACGTTCTGGGTGTTCGAGGGGGTCCCGATCTACCACCACGTCGAGATCGCCAGCGCGCTGGCGTTCGACTTCGGGGTCATGTGCGTCGTGCTCGGCGGTCTCCTGACGATCCTCTCGGTGGTGGGCGACGAATGACCGCCATCGTCGTCGCGACCGTCGTCGGGGCGCTGTGTGCCATCGGGACGTACCTGTTGCTCCAGCAGGACCTCGTGCGCGTCGTCTGGGGGCTGTCGCTGCTCAGCCAGGCGGCGAACGTCTACCTGCTGGCGATGGGCAACGTCTTGCCGGGTGGCCCCAACACGGTACCCGTCCTGGCGGGCCACGGCGAGCCGCCGTCGGGCGTCACCGACCCACTGGTCCAGGCGCTCGTGCTGACGGCCATAGTCATCGGCTTCGGGATGACCGCGTTCGCCCTGTTCCTCTCGTATCGGGTCTACCAGGAACACGGGACGCTCGCGCTGGCCGAATTGGCCGAGGCGGGTGATCGGCGATGATCGCGCTGTGGGCGCCGATTCCGGCGGCGACAGGGACCGACGCGGCCTCCACCCTCGTCGTCGCTCCGCTCCTGATCGCCCTCGTGACCGCCGTCGCCAGCCTGCTCTCCGGCCGCCAGCACCGCGGCCGGATCGGTGTCAGCGTCCTCGGCGCGGTCGCGTACCTGATCGCCGTGGTGGCGATCGACTGGTATCTCGTACTCGCGCCCGACGCGCCGGGGATCGCGACCTACCAGGTCGGCGGCTGGGCCGCCCCCTTCGGGATTACGCTGGTCGTCGACGGACTCTCGGCGTTCATGCTGACGATGGTCGCCGTGATCGGGATAGCCTCGCTGCTCTCCTCGATCCGGGTGTTGCCCGACCTCGACCGCCACCGGTACTACTTCCCGCTGTTTCACTTCTTGATGGTGGGCGTGACCGGAGCCTTCCTCACGGGCGACCTGTTCAACCTGTTCGTCTGGTTCGAGGTGATGCTCATGGCCAGCTACCTCTTCGTTGCCTACGACGGCGGCCCCCTCCAGACCCGGGCGGCGTTCTGGTACGTCAGCCTCAACCTCGTCGCAAGCGCCGTCTTCCTGCTCGGCGTCGGGGGGCTCTACGCCACGACGGGGTCGCTCAACATGGCCGACCTCTCGAGACGCCTCGCGGAGCCGGCGGCCTACGGCATCGACCCCGTGCCGGTCGTCGGCCTGTTCGGTCTCCTGCTCGCGGTCTTCGCCATCAAGGCGGGACTCGTCCCCTTCCAGTTCTGGATTCCGTCGGCGTACCAGGCCGCGCCGCCACAGATCGCCGCCCTCCTCGCCGGGGCGACGAAGAAGGTCGGTATCTACGCGATCATCCGGCTCTCGTTCACGGTCATCGGCGACGCGCCGGTTGACGTCTCCCTCGCGGTGCCGTTCACAGGCCCCGAGCTGGCCGGCGACTCGCCGCTCGTCTTCGTCGGCGCGGCGCTGTTCGCCATGGCCGTCGCGAGCATCTTCGTCGGCGGACTCGGCGCCATCGGCGGCCGATCTATCGAGTCGGTGCTCGCGTACTCGAGCATCGGCCAGGTCGGGTTCATCGCGCTCCCCGTCGCTATCGCGGCGGCGGTCCCGGGGCTCCGAACGCTCGGCATCGTCGCCGCACTCGTGTATGCGCTCAACCACACCCTGGCGAAGGGGCTGCTCTTTCTCGCGGTCGGGGCAGTCCGGACCGCGACGGGAACGAGCCGCCTCGCCGACCTGGGCGGCCTCGCCGGACGTAGTCCGTCGATCGCGGTGCCGTTCTTCGTCGGCTCGCTCGCGATCGTCGGCATCCCGCCACTGTCGGGCTTCTTCGGGAAGTTCCTCGTCTTCGACGTCGCCGCGCGCACGGCCTCGAGCGCGCTCGTGCTCGTGGTCGTCGCCGGGTCGGTGCTGTCGCTCGTGTACGCGACGCGCCTGTGGACGCGGAGCTTCTGGGGCCCGCAGTCCCCGGCGGTCGAGACGGCGGTAACCGACCACGTGCAGGCGGCCGTCCTCCTCGCGCTCGCCCTCGCAATCGTCGGCGTTGGCGTCGGATTCGAGCCCGTCTACGCCTTCGCCGAGGCCGGGGCCGAGGCCGCACTGGACACCGACGCCTACGTCGAGGCCGTCGATCCGTCCGACGAGGTCTCGACGGGATCCGGGGGTGATCACTGATGCGGACCAGAACCTGGCCCCTCGCCGGCGTCGTCTTCGCGCTCCTGTGGGTGCTCGTTCGCGGGGTCACCCTGACGCCGTCTGCCGTCCTCGGACAACTGCTCCTGGGACTCGCCGTCGGCTTTCCCGTCGCGTTCGTCTTCCGTCGGCTCTACGACAAGTGGGTCGACGTCCCGCGGAGCGTTCGCGCGATTCCGTCCGCTCTCTCGTACCTTGGGATCTTCACCTGGGAGATCTTGCGGGCGAACGTCGACGTCACGAAGCGCGTCCTCTCGCCCTCGATGCCGATCGAACCGGAGGTGTTCCTGTTCCCACTACGCGTCGAGACCGACCTCGCGATCACGACCATCGCCAACAGCGTCTCGATCACGCCGGGGACCGTCACGCTCGACTACGACGGCGAGACGAACGCGCTCTACATCCACGCGGTCGACGGCCGCGACCCGGAGGCGATCGCCAGAACGATCAGGACGTGGGAGGAGTACGCACTCGTGATCTTCGACGAGCGAGCGAGTCCCGAGGATCCGACGCGAGACATCGTCGTCTCCGGCGGAACCCGGGAGAGCACGCCGACCCCGCCCGACGAGCGCGCCGACGAGACATCGGCAGTGAACCAACTGCCGGCGGACGAGTTGGCCGACGAACTCGAGGCCGCCGACAGGGCCGAGCGGGAGAACGGAGGCGAGAACCGTGACTGACCCCGCCATTCTCGAGGTACTCTCGGCCACGCAGCCGAGCGCTCCGTCGGCCGTCCTCGAGATGACTATCCGTGGGGCACTGGTGCTCACGGCTATCCTGTGTGTGCTCGCGAGCTACCGGGTCATCCGCGGGCCGACGGAACCGGATCGCGTCATCGGACTCGATGCCATCGCGACGAACGTGGTGGCCATCGCCGTCCTCGTGGCCCTGCTGACCGACCGCGGGCTGTTCATCACCGTGAGCCTCGTCCTGGCGATCATCGGCTTCATCGCGACCGTCGCCGTCGCGAAGTTCCTCACCGAGGGGGAGGTGATCGAGTGATCCGAACGACCCTCGTGATCGGTCTGGTCGTCGTCGGGACGTTCTTCCTGACCGTCGGCACCATCGGCCTCCTGCGATTGCCCAACGTTTACAACCGGATGCACGCGACGAGCAAGCCGACGACCCTCGGAACCGCCTCGATGTTCCTCGCCGGGTTCGTCCACTTCGGCCCCGGCGCCGAAGGACTGACCGCGCTCGTCGGCATCCTCTTTCTGTTCCTGACAATTCCGACGGGCTCGCACATGATCGCCCGCGCCGCCGAGCGCATTGGGATTCCCTTCGTCGAGGGGGTCACCTGGCCCGATCCCGACGCGCTCGAGCGACCGCCCGAAGGGACCCGTGACGAACGAGCACCCGATTCTGGCGACTCGAGGCGATATGAAACGGGCGCGAACCGGTCGGGGGAGCCTGGCGACGCCGAGGACTGACCCCGCAGTCGATTCTCGTCGGACCGGCTGCTCACTCGCGCTCGAGCGATCGCTTCCGTTCGTCCGGTTCCGACCCCTCGTCTGTCGTTTCGTCGCGCTTGCGCACCCAGACTTCAGCGTCCTCGAGCGTCTCGACCTCGAGTAAGCGCTCGAGTTTGTGTTCGAACTGCTCGTCGGTCAACTCGCCGGCGGCGTACCGGGTGCGAAGCGTCGCGAGCGCGTCGATCCGGTCTTCTGACGACGGGGCTCGAGATGCGGGTTGTCGTTGGTTTGGTTCGTGTGTGCCAGTTGTGCCAGTTGTGCCAGTTGTGCCGGTTGTGCCAGTTTCGTCCGTTTCGCCGGGGACGTTCGGCCAGTCCGCATCGTCAGCTTCGACAGCTTCATCGGTTTCGTCCGCTTCGTCCACTCCGTCCAATCCGTCCGCTTCGTCCCCATCGTCGTCGAAGAGCATCGACACCGCGGGAACGATCCCGACGTACCCGACGATGAGCACGGCGAGCCACAGGTCGCCGCCGATATCCCCGACCAGCAACCCGAGCCAGAGACCAGTGACGAGCGTCGACGCGATTCCGGCCGCGTTCGCTCGAAATCGCTCCCACAGATCCTCGTCCATGTACACGCCTGCGTCCCCTCAGTAAAAAGACGTTTCTCTCGATGGCGTCTCGTGTCCGTACGGTTCGGTGAAATGGTACCATCTCGTTGCGTACCCCCGCCAGGCGCACACTGCTATATCTGGTACCTACTCGGTAGTGGCTGGTACCGGAATGGACAACGAAAACGTCGCACCCTCACCTGGCTCCGAATCGACCCAGATGTCGCCGCCGTGGCGTTCGACGATTCGCTTACAGAGTGCGAGTCCGATACCCGTACCGGCGTATTCTTCCTGCGTGTGAAGTCGCTGGAATACCTCGAAAATTCGATCCTGGTCCTCCTGGTCGATTCCGATCCCCTCGTCACGGACCGACACGACCCACTCGTCACCGTCTCGTGTGGCCGAGACGTAAACGCGTGGCGGTTCGTCACCGCTGTATTCGATAGCGTTATCGAGCAAATTCTGGAATAACTGGCGAAGCTGACTCGCGTCACCCTCGACCTCCGGGAGATTGTCAATCGTGATGGCAGCGTCGTGTTCTTCGATCTGGAACTGGAAATCAGCCAACACATCCTCGAGAACTGTGTCCAGTTCCACCGGTTCGAACGCATCGCCCTCCGTCTGGATACGGGAGTACTCCAGCAAGTCCTGGATCATCGACCGCATCCGGTCAGCACCATCGACCGCGAACTCGATGAATTCCTCACCGTCCTCGTCGAACTCACCAGCATATCGATTCTCGATCAACTGGAGATAACTCGAGACCATCCGTAACGGCTCCTGGAGGTCGTGAGAGACCGCGTACGCGAACTGCTCGAGGCGCTCGTTCGACTCCTGAAGTTTGCGTTCTTAGGTCTTCCGTTCAGTAATGTCACGAGCCACACCGACCACTCTGGTCGACCCGTCGTCATCCTGTACGGGGTATCCAGGCGCTTCGATCCACCGTACGTTTCCGTCTCGAATAATCCGAATCTCTTCGTGCTTTGGCTCACCTGTTTCGAGAGCCTTCTCGATACCCTGTTGTGCTCGTTGCCGATCGTCTGGATGAATCACGTCGACGAACTCCTCCCACGTCTCGACTGTCGTCCCATAGAGCGATTCTGCGGAGGGATAGAACGACGCTTCGTCGTCCTCGACGTCCCAGTCCCAGACGACCGAATCGGTGGCATTGAGAGCGAACTCCATCCGGTCCCGGATGCGCTGGAGTTCCCACTCCCGTTCTTTTCGTTCGGTGATGTCCTGGAGTGCGCCACGGAGCAAGACGACTTCTCCGTCATCGAGTCGGGGTCGCCCTTGACGTGTAGCCAGCGTACCTCGCCGTCGGGTGTTCTGAACCGAACCTCCACGTCGAACGACTCGCCAGAGTCGAGTGCCTCCTCGACGGCGTGCTCGATGATCGATCGATCCTCCTCGTGGTAGACGTCGAGGGCTTCGTCCAGCGGTGGTTCTTCGTCGTCGGGTATCGCCAGAATCTCGAAGAGGTGGTCGGTCCAGAACACCTCTCGAGTGTCGGTGTCAATCTCCCAGCCGCCGACGTCCGCGATGCGTTCGGCCTTCTCCAGGAGTTCGCGCGTCAGTTCGAGCTCTCTTTCGCGCTCCTTCCGCTCAGTGATGTCCCGGAAATACACGGAGAGACCGGACTCGGAGGGGTATACCCGGACCATCGCCCAGATTCCCAGTGGGTCGGAGTACCGCTCGAAGCTCATCGGTTCCTGGGTGACCATCGTCGTCTCGAACTTCTCGAAGAGCGAGTCGGATTCGTCGACGTCGAGTACTTCCCAGGGTTTTCGCCCGAGAAGTTCCCGTTCCGACGTGCCGAAAAACGCCTCGGCGCGCTCGTTTACGTATTCGAACTGGAACTCATCGTCGAGCGCGTAGAACGCGTCGTCAATTCGCTCGAAGACGTCGTCGAGTTCCCGCTTGAACTCGTCTCGCTGCTGTTCGAGCCGCTCAGCTTGCTGCTCGAGTTGCTGCTCGTACTCGCGACGCTCGGTCATGTTACGCGTGACCTTGGTAAATCCTCGAAGCGTGCCTTCGCTGTTGCGGATGGCAGTGATCGTGACGTTTGCCCAGAACCTTGAGCCGTCCTTGCGGACCCGCCACCCCTCGTCCTCGACACGACCCGCTGTCGCTGCGGTTTCGAGGTTGTGATCGGGGACCTCGTCGGCGATATCGTCCTCGGTATAGAACGTCGAGAAGTGTTCGCCAACGATTTCCGCTTCGGAATAGCCCTTGATCTGCTCGGCTCCCTCGTTCCAGGTGACGACCGACCCCTCGGGATCGAGCATGAAAATCGCGTAATCTTTGACGGCACTCACGAGGGCGCTGAACTGCGCTTCGTCCTGGTGTGGGTCGTCAGCGAGATTGTCCGCAGCCTTCCACCAAATCCTGCTCGTGTCACCTCCCTGTTTGGTCTGAATCTCGCCTCGTTCGGCGAGGGCCTCCAGACAGTGACGGACGGTTTGACGGGGGCACTCGAGTGCCTCGGCGACTTCCTCGGTGAACACTGGCGTCGATGCCTGATCTGTTCGACTGAAGAACTCCTGGACGTCCGCTATCGTACGTTCCGGTGGTGGTCCAGGCGAAACCATTGCTTCCGGATATCGCCGTGACCCTAAAAGTTTGCTGTTCTAAACGTCGTTTCTGACAGATCGCCCCTCTCTACGCACACGACGTGGACTGTTTTTCGATTCTCGTCTTCCCCGTCGATAGGCCAGGGCGAAGGGATTGCTCGATTCTCCCTGTTTTAACGGAGTTCACCCCACGTGCCCATGAGGTCACCGTCGACGTAGCGGCGCTGCTCGAACCCTAAGGCATTACAGATCAGCGTGTGACCCATGAACGAGAGGGTGTAGTCGGCCATGCCGAACGGGTGGAGTTCCCGCTGGTTCGCCGGCGGCAAGAGCGAGCCGATAACGTTGATCTCGGCGGAACCCGCCGAGAGGGTCCCCGCTCCGACCTCGCCAGGGACGTATATCTGTTCCCAGTTCCCGTCTTCGTCCTGTTCCCAGTCCGTCTCCTGGCCGAGTTCTCCAGCAACAGTGCCACCGGCGGCCTCGAAGGCAGCAGTATCGACGGTCCAGGCGGGCGAATCGTCGCCCGTCGTATACCCGAGCTGTGACACTTTCCAGATTTCCTGTTGAATGGGCCTGACGTCCGTCAACAGCGCGTGCTCGAGGTCCCGACTTCCGAGGTTCGGGATGTCCATCGTCTCGTAGGCGATGTCGTCTGCATCGAGTTCCGCGGCGTCGCCGACCTCGAGTTCGGCGAGGAGGTTCAGCCCCGAGTCGGTGAGCACGAGGTCACCCCCGGCTTCGACGAACGCCTCGATAGCCGACACGTACCGCGGGTCGTCGATCCCATCGTCGTGTGAGACGACGAGGTTGTCGTAGCGTCGCTTTCCGGAGTCTCCCAGCATCAACCGGCCGATGCGGACGTCGTGGACCCGGAGCCCATCGATTGCTCCTTCGTCGAGGTAGGGGTGGAGGTCCTCGAAGAACTGCATCGGATTGACAACGTACTCTCGCTGGGAGTAGCCCAGCGTCTCCTCGGGATTGGGATATTCGTCCTCGGTCTCGAGGAGGACGAATTCGACGTCGATGTCGACGTCGACGTCACCAGTGTACTCGATCGACCAGTCACCACTGTCCGGACTGGGCACGTAGAACGCCCCTTCGTCGCCGGAGTCGGACGCTGCAAGGTCGATCGCACGGACGGTCTTCCCTGCGGGATTGACGAGTCTGACGACGCCGTCGCCGACGTCGTGAGCGTCGAATTGTGCCGCCAGCGACGCTGTAGTGCTGTCCGACGCAACGCTCGCGCTGGCGCCAGGGCCTGGCTGGACGGTGTCGTGGCGGCGTTTGACCTTGCTCGCGCGAGACTGCCCATTGCCGCCGCCCTGTCCGGGGGCCTCGTCCGTGAACGGGAGGTCAGCCGAACGTCGCGTCAACGATTCTGAACTGACGTAGGCGGTGTCCTGCCCGCCGGTAGCCACGACCGCCTCGGTTTCCGCAGCCGTCATCTCGGCGTACTCGCGCATGGAGAGGCGATAGGCCATTCCCAGGTGACGCTCCATGTACGGCTTGAAGTCGTAACCATCCCGGAGGACCAGTTCGGGGGCAACGGTGACTGCACCGAGGCCGCCGAACTCCTCTGGTTGACCCGCCCAGCCGAGCAGGCCGCCGGTGATCTGGTAGCCCAGCGAGTCGTAGATCGTCCCGTAGTCGAGCAGCCGTTCGGGGACGTAGCCCTCGACGCCGTGGATATCCTTGCCGGCGCGCTTCGTATCGTCGGCGATGGCCTCGGGGCCGCCCCAGAAGTCAACCATCGCGTCGCCGATACGGATGTTCACCTCGTCGAGGTTGTGCGTCCCTGCCTGCTCGTACGGGGCGTTGGACTCGAGGTTCAACACCATCGAGTCCGACGTGTCCATCATGTGGTAATCACAGAGGTACTCGACGTTGTCGTACCCCCGGAAGTGCTCGACGACCGCGAGCGCGTCCGGCACCATGTCTTCGTAGCCCCGACCCTGCGGGTCGTCGGGCCGAACGTCGGGCGTCCCGTCGGGCTCGGCTGGCCAGTACCCGGGGTTGACCCACCCCATCGTCGGATACTGCCGGTTCGTGTCCTGGACGGCCGCGTTACCACGCTTGTAACGGAACCGCTCGTTCCCACCCCAGTACGTCTCGTACTCGTACTGGGGATTGCGAACGGTCCAGCCGTCGGGATTGGTGAAGACGAAGACGAGAGCGATGTCGTCAAGGACGTCCTCGAAGTCGTCGGCCTCACCCTTCGCGGCCTCCTCGATGATCCGCGTGGCGGCTACCCGGCCCGCAGGTTCGTCGCCGTGGATGGCGAGTGAGAACACGGCCTTGTCCTTCTCCTGGAAGGACGCCTTGTCCTGGATGTCCTTCGTGACCTCGGCGACGGAGACGTCCTTCGGGTCCACCGCTCCTGTCCGCATGTTCTCGAAGCCCGGACTCTGGCCGATGGAGTGAAAGCGCAGGCGGTCTGCGTACTCGTCTGCCAGGTGCTCGAGTCCCTCGGCGAGTTCGGCATGGGAGACGTAGTCCCGGGCACGCTCGATTTCAGGAAAGACGCGCTCGGCATACGCGTCACCCAGCTTCCAGAAGGGGTTCGCGCCTGGCGAGAAGTCGACGAGTTCGACGTCGGCGACCTCCAGTGCGTGCTCGAGTTCGTCGGCCGTGAGGTAGGCGTGGCCTGCCGGGGTGGGTTCTTCGCGGATGACCGCCTTCTCGGGATACGAGTCGTCCTCGATGTCCCAGTCAGGGTCGCCAAACCCGTCGTAGAACGCGTGGGCATCGTCGACGCTCGCGAACTCGAGGACGAGCGTCGCCTCGTAGTCTTCGGGGGTGGCGTTGACGACGTATTCGGCGACGTCTGTCAGCGAATCGTCTGAAACCTCGGCCGATACGGCGCTCGGCAGGATTAGTGCAGCACCCGTCGCTGCGGCAACGCTCAAGAACGTACGGCGGCCGATTGGGCCGTCAGTGAAGGCATCGTCGTCCAGTTCCGCTGCATCCTGGTGAGTATACCGCTTCGGCGTGTCGCTCGAGGGGGTTCGGTCGGGCGAGTGTTGATCGTTACGCATAGGTGGGTGATGTGGCAATGTGCCACATTCTCACGGATCACACAACTTCGTATAATCGTTATGGATTCTCCTAGAACAAAACCAATGACTAGACGGTATCTGTTGTAACGTGTCTGAATACGAACGTTACATTCCAGAACGCTCAAAGTTATTTGTACTCGAGTGCGGAAGCCCTGAACGCTAACGTCTCGACAGGTTATCTGTGTGCGGGCTGTCTGGGTTCTGGGATAACACCAAGGCTCACATACGCAGGAAACCATCGGTTTCGGGTGTGTCGGATACTTCCCACCCCTGGAGGTGAGCGTCCTCCTTCTATGTGAACGGCTTCCGCCTCGTCGACGATCCACTCGAGTAGTCCGCTCCTCGGTGAGTGCACACACTGGACGCTATTGTCGTTTGACCAGGGGACCCGGGAAAGCACCCGCAGGTTCCTCACCGAACACTTCCAGATACGTCTGTTCGAAGACCTCGTTGATCGTTACCAGAAGACCATTTTCATCACAACAGAACTCGTCGACGGCTCTTTCGAGCTGTTCGAAGTACGAACCCGTCAGATTGTGTGGGTCGAGCCGGTAGTTCTTCACGACGAGTGCTGACGCACTCCCGAGTCGGCGTTCGTCTACGCCTATCGTCTCGAGTGACTCGTGTAGTCTCTCTTCGTACTCGATCGTACATTTTTCGGCGAACACGTCGTTGAACGACTGTCCATCGTAGCGTTTCTCCGTATGCACGTTCCTCGCTGGAGGGAGTCGAAGCCTGAACGTGAGTCGTCGATTCCGGAGGGACTCGGTGGTCGGTGAGTGTCGGAAGTAGAGTTTGATGGTACTCGACCTGCCGAGGGGATTTTGATCCCAATACGCCGGGAGGATGCCCTGCCACTTCGGGTTGCTGGATGGCGATGCTTTCCAGCCAGACTCGTCGAAATGGTATTTCTCGATAATCTCGCTCTCCCAGCTGTTCTTCAGGTAGGTACTCACATTCTCGAAATCACTCTCGAATTGACTGTTCGCCTTCTCAACCTGTCGAATCAGCCTGTCGTGTTCGAAGTACAGGTTGAGACGTTCGTTGAGTTCGTCTTCGTCTATTTCTGAGTCCATGCCCTCTGTCTCCTTTAGCGATCGAATGAAGTCTGTGAATTGAATAACGCTCCGATTGGGATACTCGAAGAGGGAATCTCGAATCTCGACTTCGAATCTCTCGACGAGACCTGCCCAGTCGATACCGTCGAATTTGCCGGTCCTGTCGGTGGGACCGTCAGCAACTGCCCGTTTCAGATACACGTACTTTGCGTCATCAAGTCGATCGACGGTTACTGTACCCGTGTCGAACCAGCTGAGGTTCCACTCGTCCGCCTCGGCGTACGTCGTTGTCTGTCGATCCCCTTCATCAGCCCCGACCTTCAATTCAAGGAACACCGCCCACCGTGGGTGGTCGGCCAGCGCGTTCCCGCCGCATATGACCAGGTCGATTCGCCTCTCTGAACCATCGTCCGCGATCCTGACCTCGTCACCAATCTCGATATGCTGTGCAGTGAGATTGAATTCCTGCAAGCCGACACAGTATAGAAACGTCTCGAGTAGCGAGTACCCGAAACCGTGGGGTTTCTGCGGATTCAGGAAGTACTCGAGTGTGTACTGGTACTGTCTCTCCCTCGACCCCGGAAGTATCGAAAAGATCCCCTTGTGGCTGTTGAATTCCCCGATCGACCTCCATGTACTTCTGTATGAACTCTTCCAGTTCATCAGCCTCGAAGTCAACGGTATCACTGCTCATGATCGAATTCCGTGTCGTTCCTCTCAGGCTTACTTACCGGTAGAGCGACTTATCTTATTCCCCTGAACGTGTTGCAGAGTACCTGTTGACACACGAACAACAGAGTGAAAATCACCACTTCTGACTATATGATTCTGGTTTACCAGTTTCGCTGTGTCAGTTGGCCACGACTACAGTACCGGCCGCGTGACCTGGCCTCCCCCGTCAGATTCAAACCGAACGCTCCTGACTCAGCAAGCCTCGGTTAGTGGGAAGCCTCGTGGTATATGGCGAGGAGAGGGGGTCACCCGTCGTACGCTCCTGCTGAACTACCTCGATCGGTTATCGAGACTCAGCACGATCAGGGCGCGTGTATCAGGACTCCTCGACGTACTGGTGAACGTCGAAGTCGTTCGGGCGGTTGGGACTCACACCGTGAAGCAGGGGTTCGAAATCGCCACTCTCGTTCGGATTTTCTAGGACGTCCTCCATCATCGCGTCTTCGACGTCGTGTAGCGGATGTGTCGAGGCACGTCGAGCGTCGATGAGCTGGTCCATCGAGTCCGCCTCGAGATACCAGACGAAGTAGTCGCCATCCGCAGCGTGCTCGATGAACAACGATATCGTGTGGAGGCTCTCCGCTGACCAGATGTCCTGGACGCCCTGGCTGTCGGCTTCGGCTTCCTCGTCCATCCTCGCCATCCACTCGCGGAGGCGTTCGGCTTTGCCGGGGCGAATCTTCTGTTTTCGGATGAAGATTTCAGCCATCAGGGACAACTTTGGTCGGCGAGATGATAGTTTTTCTGGGCGAGACGTACTCTCGAGATTCGATGCGGCCGCTCGACTAAATATCTCTCGCCCGAGAATTTCGACGGGACCGCTCGTGTCTGTATCCGTATTCGTTACCGGTACCGCTCGAGCTAAACGAGACGAGAGAAACCGACTTACGCGAGCGTCTCGCCGAGCGCCTCGAGCGCCGCCTCGCGAACGGCTTCGCGTTCGCCAGAGAGGAACTCGATGTAGCCGTCACGCCCGCCGACGACGGTGATGCCAGCATCGGGGACGGTGGTCTCGAGTGTCGAACCGAGTTCGCGGACGTCGACGTCGTCGTCCGAGCGCACGTAGAGTTCGTCCTCGCCGACGCCGAGGGTGATCGACTCCTCGCCGCGTCGGTGGAGTTCGTCGAGTAACAGCGTCGTCGTCGGGAAGTCGAAGCGGTGGATGAACGCCGCGGTGTCGATCACGGCGACCGAACGGCCGTCGACGTCGCGAACCTCGAGGTTCTCCCGGGCCGTCTCGAGTTCCGTTTCGAGTTTGGCGCGGAACTGAGCGGCGACGTGCGCCGCGAGGTCGCCGTCGCCGGCGCCGTCGAACAGCAAGTCGGCGACGAGTTCGCGCTTGTCCTTGTAGGACTGGTAGTACGCCTCGAGGGCGACGGCCTCCCGTCGCTCTGTGCAGGCCTCGGCGTCGTAGCCGGCGTTTTCCGCCAGGTCGGCATAGGCTTCCGGAACATCGTCCCAGAAGCTCACGGCGGGCAGGTGCTCCAGGTCGGCACGCACGTCGTCGTTGACGTGGGCGGCGACGTTCGCCGCGAGCGTGCTCGTGGTGATTGCCGAGAGGTCGTTACTGGCGTCTACGTCGGCGAGCGACGGCGAGACGACGACGTTTACGGCGTCGGCAACCGCCGCGTCGGCGCGACTGTCGTCGATCACGAGTCGGTCGGCGCCGTAGATGTCGAGCAGTTCGTAGCCGTCCAGCGAGTCGGTCGTTCCGCCGGCGTCGACGAGCACGATCAGCGGCAACTGCTCGCCGTGGCGGTCGCGGGCCTCGAGCATCGAGGTCACGTCGCCCGTGGCGGCGTCCATGTCGTAGACGTGGCCGTCGAGCGGTCGGCGCTCGACGTAGTGGTAGACGGCGTCGTCGCGGGTGTGTTTCTCCTCGATCAGCGGCAGGATGGCGCGCTCGAGGGCGGCGCCGGCGACGTAGCCATCGGCGGTCGCGCTGTGGCGCACGACGATGGGTCGTGCCTCGACGACCGCACGGCGGATGGCCGTTGCGGCGTCAACGATCTCGTCCTCGACCGTCTCGACGACCGGGTCGTCGACGAGCGGAGCGACGATGGTCGGGCGCGCCTGCTGGTCGATGGCGTCTTCGAGGCGCTCGGTGATGGTCTCGCGGTCCTCGCCCTCGAGGACCTCGAGAGTCTCCGTTTCGATCTGGAGGTCGCCGTAGTGGCGCTCGACCTCGCCCTCGAGGGTGACGACGTCGCCGATCTCGACGGCGGGGTAGGCGCGAACGCCGGCCTCTTCGAAGGCAGCAGACTCGACGGTGCCGGTCTCGTCGCTGAGTTCGAAGACCGTCGGGCCGCTGGTCTGGCGGACGCCCGTGATCTCGCCTTCGAGTCGGACGATGGAGCCAACTTGATTCTCGATCGCGTCGATCGTGGTCCGGTTGAGCGGGGTCGAGGGCGTCGCTTCCTCGGTCGCGGTCGCTGCGTGGGCGCTCGAGCCCGAACTCGAAGTCGAGTCCGAACTCGAACTCGAAGCGGAACTCGATTTCGAGTCCGAACCGTGACCAGCATCGTCGCTCGAGGTCGAGGTCGATGCAGCGGCAGATGCCGGTGTCGATTGCTCGTCGGCGCTCGACGTCGTCTCGGTGGCGACGTCGGCAGTACCGCTCGGTTGCGTCTCGTTCGATTCGTCAGAAGACTCGCCACCGTCGTCGGCTCGTTCGTCCGGCAGGACGTCGCCGTCGGGGGTCTGGATGACCTTCCCGCGGAACTCGCGGTCGTCCTGGCGGATCGACCAGCCGAGGTCGATGTTGCCGTTGTCTCTGACGTCCAATACTTGTACGTAGACCGGATCGCCGGGTTCGAGATCGAGACTCTCGAGGCGACGATCCAGCTCGCTTCGGTGGAGCAAACCCGTGACGTGGTCTCCGATGTCGACGAAGAGACCGAAGTCAGCGTAGCCGTCGACCGAACCCCGGTAGTACCGGGAGGTGACGAGCTCCGACGCGGAGGTGCCTTCGAATTCGAAGGCGACGTCCTCCTCGTGGAACTCGCACACGTGGTCTTCGACGGGTTTGCCACAGATGATACAGGTACCCATCTACTTCACACAAGTAGGTTCGTCCTAAAACGGTTGTCGAAATCCACTCGCGTCGTGACGGCACGGTTCGTTCGCCGAAATCGATAGCCGTGGGCGCGATCACCCCTCGAAGACCGGTGATTCCGCCTCGAGCGCCTCGAGGTCGTCGGCGATCGCACGAGCCTCCTCGGGGAAGAGCGCGGCCTGGAGTTCGTTCCCGTCGTCGTCCTCGAAGACGAGTTTGACGCGCTTATCGCCAAACTCGCGGGCCTCCGCGCTGGAGACGTCGAACAGCTTCGCGGTCGCCGACTTGTTCGTCGGGCCGACGTTCTTCACCGAGCCGTCTTTGAGCTCGATCATGAAGTCCTCGAGCGAGAGGGTGAGCATACGCTGTATCCTCGTGGCGACCGCTGTAAAGATTGATGATTGACGGTGTGTGGTACTCGTTCGGCCCACGTCCGGGACTCGACCGTCCATCGACAGTAGGCCAATAAAAGACACGGCATCGCCGTGTGTCGCTCCCGGTTCGCGCGAACCGGCAGTCCCCGTCTCCCTGATCGGTTTGACCGCGTGGTGTGTCAGCAATGCGGTCACCGACTATCGAGCACATCGCCACATAAACATTCGTGATCGTACGCATCCGCGGTTGACGAGCGGAGCCAACCGGCACACGGCCGCGCCCACCTTTATGCCGATAACGCGAGTAGGTCGACTCGCAATGGAGCTCACCTGGCACGGCCACTCGACGTGGCACGTCACCGTCGGCAGTACCGACCTGCTGATCGACCCGTTCTTCGACAACCCAAAGACGGACCTCGAGGCCGACGACCTTGAGACGCCGGACTACGTGTTGCTCACGCACGGCCACGCCGACCACATCGCTGACGCCGGCGCCTTTTCGGATGCCACACTCGTGGCGACCCCGGAACTCGTCTCCTACTGCCAGGACGAGTTTGGCTTCGAGGACGCCGTCGGCGGCATGGGCATGAACATCGGCGGGACCGTCGAGTGCGGCGACGCCTTCGTCACGATGCACCGCGCCGACCACACCAACGGCATCATGAGCGAGTACGACGTCGACGCCGGGATGCCCACCGGGTTCGTCGTCTCGAACACGAAGCCGACCCAGGTCGCAGACGAGGAGTCGACGACGTTCTACCACGCTGGCGACACCGGCCTCATGACCGAGATGCGGGAGGTCATCGGGCCGTATCTCGAGCCCGACGCCGCAGCGCTGCCCATCGGCGATCACTTCACGATGGGGCCGTGGCAGGCAGCCATCGCGGCCGACTGGCTCGACGTCGACTACGCGCTCCCGATGCACTACGATACGTTCCCGCCGATCGAGCAGGACCCCGATGACTTCGCTCGAGAGGTGAAAGCGACGGGGAGCAGTGCGGAGGTCGTCGCTCTCGAGGGCGACGAGACGTTCGACCTCTGAATCGGCCGTTCGACACCTCGAGGCGGACTCCGGTCGTTCCGTCCGAGAGAACAACGTTTACGCCGCGGGGGCACGATTGTCGACGTGCAATGACGAAAGAAGTCACCACTATCTCCGAGGAGGGGTTCAGTGCGACGAACGAGGTCCGCGACTTCAGCGTCGACATCGACGCCACCGGCGAGGAGGCCCCGGACACGCTCGAGAGCCTGCTCGCGGCCTACGGCTCCTGTTACGTCCCTGCCCTGCGCGTCGGCGGCCAGCAGCGCGGCGTCGAGGAACTGGGGAAAATCGAGATCGACGTCTCCGGTGACCTGAACGACGACGACAAACTCGAGTCGACGGCCTTCGACATTCGCGTCGAAGCCGACGTCGACGACGAGACGGGCCAGAAGATCCTCGACCGCGCGTTCGAACTCTGCAAGGTTCACGACGCGCTGAAGGACAGCCTCCACGCCGAGACGTCGTTCCAGGGCGACGCATTCTAAGCGCAACGACCACAGTTCGACGGTTCGACGTTTTCACGGCCCACTGGTGCTGTTTTTCGCCGTCCTGGAACGGGTCGTCGTCCCACCCAGGACGCAGTCGGTTCACGGCTATCGAGAACCCGTACTCGAGCCGATCAGAGCAGGGTCGATTCCGCGAGGTTCCCGACGACCGGGATTCGAGTGCGCTTGCCCTGGAACGCCGTGACGACCAGGTACAGCCAGACCAGGAAGAGCGCGAACCAGACGAACAGCGAGACGATCGAGAGTCCAGCCCCGACAAGCCACCCGATCAGGAAGACGTCGCCCAGGACGACCGAGACCGTCACCCCGACGATCGTCAGGCCGGCGTACAGGGCGATCACACCGACGCAGAGGGCGATGCTCTGGGCGGCGTGGAACCTGGCGAACTCGTTTTCGTCCTCGAGCAGGTAGACGAGTAATCCGCTGACGATGCCGAAGACGTACGACAGCGCCCCGAGGACGTTCTCGTCCGGTCCGAGGCTCGTCTCCTGGGTTCGTTCGTCGGCGATCGTCGTCTCCGCGACGTCCGTCACGTCAGGTGCGGGAGTGTCGTTTGACATGTGCGTACGTCCTACACCACGTCGACCCTGATATCCTCATCTCGTGAAATTTGTTCACGGTGTGACGCGCTTGAGCCGGTTCGACACCGGACCGCGGCCGACCGCAGGTAACTTACCCCATCGGCGTCCATCACGGAGTATGCAGATCAAGAGTCGCGAGCCCCTCGAGGGCGGGCGCGAGCGGGTGACGGTCGTCCCCGAGAGCGTCGACGACCTCTGGCATCTCCAGTACGTCCTCGAGCCGGGCGACCGCGTCGCCGGCGACACCACCCGGCGGATCCAGCGCGACGACGAGCAGATGCGCGACACGGGCGGCGAGCGCGAACACATGTGGGTCGCCATCGCCGTCGACGACATCGAGTTCCACAAGTTCGCCAACCGCCTCCGTGTCGGCGGCGAGATCGTCGCCTGTTCCCGTGAGGACCAGCTGGGCTTTCACCACACGCTGAACGTCGAGGCCCGCGACGAACTTTCGATCGACAAGCGGTTCAAACCCGACCAGAATGAGCGCCTCGAGGAGGCTGCCGAGGCCACGGAGAACCCCGACGTCGCCATCGCGACCGTCGAAGAGGGCGAGGCTCACGTCCACACGGTCGCCCAGTACGGGACCGAGGAACGAGCCTCGATCACGGGCCCAACGGGGAAAGGCGAGTACGCTCGCGACCGCTCGGAACTGTTCGCCGAACTCAGCACCATCCTCTCGCGGCTCGAGGTCGACGCGATCATCCTCGCGGGGCCCGGATTCACGAAACAGGACGCGCTGAAGCACCTCGAGCGCGAGCACCCCGACGTCGCCGAGTTGGTGACGATGGTCGACACCGCGGGCGTCGGCGACCGCGGGGTCCACGAGGTGCTCAAACGCGGCGCCGTCGCGGACGTCCAGGAGGAGACCCGGATCGAGTCGGAGGCCGCCTACATCGACGAACTCACGAAGCGGATCGCCGAGGGAGCGAAAGCGGCCTACGGCCCCGAGGCGGTCGCCCAGGCCGCCGAGTACGGGGCCATCGAGCGACTGCTCGTCCTGGACGAGAAGCTCCGCAAGGAACGCGGCCCCGAAGGCGACTGGGCGATAAACGTCGACGACGTCGTCCGGACGGCCGAGCAGAAAGGCGGCGACGTGACGGTCTTCTCGAGCGAGTTCCCGCCTGGGGAACAGCTCTCGAATCTCGGCGGTATCGCGGCGTTGTTGCGGTATCGACTCGAGTAAGCTGTCCTGGCCTCGCGCCAGCCAGCTACTCCGCCCGTCCGCGCGCTTCGCTATTGGCCTCGATCAACTGGATCAACACCGAGGCGAACAGCGAGTTGGCGCTCCAGATGGCGGTCTCGCTCCCGTCCTCGTCGACGACGCTGAGCAGAATCGTCTGGTCGTCGACGATCAGGATCCGCCCCGACCGATCGTCGGCCTGGCGATGTTCAGGGGACTCGAACACCGCGATGCCCTCGAGCCGTTCGAACCGCGACCGAACTTCGGGCGCGGCGCTCACGGCTGTCACCTCGAGTCTGTCTGCAGCACAGTTCTCGAGCAGTTGCTCGATCTCGTCGGTGACGAGCGGCGGGAGTCGGGCACCGAAGATGATGCGCGCTTCGGCGCGCGAGCAAAGGTCGACCACGCGGTCGTCGATGCGTGCTCGGCCGCGAACCGTCCAGATGTCTTCCTGTTCTTCCTCGCCCCCGGGTTCTTCCCGGACGCGCTCGACGTAGTCGAAGGCGCGCTCCTGTTCTGACTCGAAGCGCGAGCGGAGGATCGAGCGCGCTTCCTCGAGGTTCACCGGTCGATACCGGATGGGACTGGACTGTTGCATCTCGAGGAGTCCGCGGTCGGCGAGGCTCTCGGCCACGCTGTAGACCTGCGATCGAGGGACGTCGGCGACGCTCGCGACGTCTCGAGCGGTGCCCGAGCCGAGTTGCTGGAGCGCGATGAACACCCGGGCTTCGTAGCTCGTGAGTCCGAGTCGTTCGAAGGACTCGATGGCATCGTTCTCGGTCGGCGCGCTCATTCGTCGTCGCCTCCGGTGATCGCGTCACTGGCCTCGCGGCCCCCATCGCTGGCCGGCGTCGGCCGATCGGTCGACCAGTCGGCGCTCGACAGGTCGGGGCCGAGGTAGCGCGTCCAGAGCACCAGGAGCGTCGGGAGGACGATGACGCTCGCGAGGAACGCGTAGATGATCGTCAGCCCGGTGATGATCCCGAACTGGCGCAGGACCGGCAGGATGGCGAACGCGAGGACGCCGAACCCGCCGACGGTCGTCGCGGCGCTGCCCAGCAGGGCGCCGCCGGTGCCGGTCACGGTGGTTTCCATGGCCGTCCAGACGTTCCCGTGGCGCTCGAGTTCGAGCATGTACCGGGAGCTGACGTGGATGCTGTAGGCAATGCCGAGCCCGATGGTGAGGCTGGTGATCATCCCCGTGAGGACGTTGAACGACATCCCCAGCAGGTACATCGAGCCGAGGATCCAGCTCACGGCGAGTGCGACCGGTAGCAGTGTCACGACGCCCAGTGTCGCGCCCTTCCCCGTCAGCCAGTACGCGACCGAGAGGAAGACCACGACTGCGACGAGCGTGATCAGCAGGCTCTCCAGGACGGTCTGCATCAGGTCGTTCTCGACGACGTGGTTGACGACCGGGTCGCCAGTGGCGGTCGCTTCCCAGCGTGAGTCGGTGCCGCCGTCGTCGATGTCGTCGGCGATGGCCCGCATCTCCGCGGTGACGTCCGCGAGGTCGGCGTTCCCCTGGACCGCGATAGACAACTGGACCGCCTCGTACTCACCGTCGTCGGTCCGGTAGACGTACTGGGAAGCCGATGGTTCGACCTCGAGCAGGTGGTCGTAGACGCCCTCGAGGTTCTCGGTCGGCACTGAATCGGGCCCCCCGCCGGCGGCGGTGAACGTCTCGTTGAACGACTCGTTCTCGGCGGCCACGTCGCGCATGGTCGACAGCGGCCCGGAGACGTCGGCCTCGCCGTTCGGCAGGACGTAGACGACGTCCTCGTTTGCGGCGGCGGCCGATTCGGCTGCGTCCAGGCGTTCGAGCGTCTCCGGATCAGTCACGTCGCCCTCTACGAGAACCTGGGCGCGGACGTCCTGGCGCTGGAAGTGGTCGTTGACGTAGTCCAGGTTGGACTTGGCGGTGTACTCGCCGGGACTCAACGGCCCCAGATTCTCGGTCCAGGCGGGCGGACTCTCCGCGAGGAAGTCCTCCTCGCTGAAGGAGGTGTCGACCTGGCTCGCGCCGTAGACCCCGCCTGCGGTAAACAGGAGTGCCACGACGAGGATCACGAGGGGCGCTTTACGCGCGGCCGTGGATCCGAGGGTGAGTGCATCACTGAACCGGCCGTTCCCCGTTCCGAACGCCCGTTTTCGCCGGTCGAATCCGCGGGACTCGAGCAGGCCGTCGAGTTCGACTTTTGCGGCCGGGATAAGGACGCCGAAGATCGCCAGCGCCGCGACGATGCCGAACGAACTGACGATGCCGAAGTCGCGGATGGGTGCGATGGGGCTGATGAGGTTCGAGAGGAACCCGATGACGGTCGTCGCGGTCACCCAGACGAGGGCGACGCCGACGCCGGCGAGCGCGACGCGCATCGATCCGCGGACGTCGTCGGTCGTTCCCGCCTCCTCGCGTTGCTCGCGGTGTCGCATGAAGACGTGAATGGCGTAGTCGATCGACAGCCCGATCAAGAGGACCGGAACGGCGACGAACATCTGGTTGAACGCGATGTCGGCCCAGCCCATGAAGCCGAACGTCCAGACCAGCACCAGCAGGATGCCGAGGACGCCCAGCGTGATGTCGATCAGGTCGCGGTAGGCGATGGCGAGCGCCGCGACGACGAACAGCAGTGCCAACGGACCGACGATAGCCAGGCTGTCGCCCATCGATCGATCGATCTCGTCCGTGATGACGCCCGCACCGAAGATGAGGTACTCATCTCCGCCGTCGTCCTCGCTCGCGAGCGTCTGCATGTCGAGCTGGGCGTCGAGCGCGGGTCCACCGCCACCGCCCATCTCGGCCATGCCGCCACCCTCGGAGTTCTGGGTGACGAACAGCATTCGCGCCTCGGCGGACGTCTCGCCCGGCTCGTAATCCGCGGGCATGAACGAGAGCGCGGCGGTGTCCTCGCCGTCGTCGGACAGGACGTCTGCGATGAGCTCCTCGTACTCTTCGTCGTCGAGCCCCTCGAGGGCCTCGATCTGGTCCTCGAGTGAGGGCTGGTCGGCGGTCCGGAGGGCCTCCTGGTCCGCCTGGAGCGCCTCGCTATCTTCCTCGAGTTGAGCCCAGTCTTCCTCCAGGGCCTCGCTGTCCTCCTCGAGTTGCTCGAACTCGTCGGCGAGCACGCCGGCGGTGCCCTGCTCGAACAGTTCCACGCGTTGCTCGGCGAGTTCGGCGGACTGGGTCTCGTACTCGTCGTCGCTCACGTTGCCCGCTTCGTACTGACGCTCGAGCTGAGTCTCCTCGTTGACCACCTTGCGGAGGTCGCTCACGGTCGCCTCGAAGGTCGCCGTCTGTTCTGCGTCGAGGTCCGCCGTCGTGGTCGCGACCGTCTCCTCGAGTCGACTCTCGAGGGCGGCCGACTCCTCCTGGTAGGTCGACTCGTCGATCTCGCCCGCCTCGTAGGAGGCGTTGAGGGCGGCGTACTCGCGCTCGAGGCCGACGACGGTCACCAGCGACTCGTTGAGCCCTTCGACCGTCTCGTTGAGCTGTTGACTTCGTTGCTCGAGTTCAGCGGTCGTCTCGTTGAGCCGTTCGGTTCGATTCTCGAGTTCGGCGCCGCGTTCCTGGAGGTCGGCGGCTTCCTGGCCCCGAATGTGGGTGATCGCGGCGATGTTCTCGACGCCGGTGATGGCGTTTTCGTCGGCGAGGGTCGCGTTGATCGACTCGTTCTCGCGAAGGGACTGCTGGAAGCGAAGCGAGTCGACCAGCGACTCCTGGGAGAGGACGTTCTCGCCATTGCCACGGACGATCACCTGCACGGTCGTCATGTTCTCGGCGCCCTCGACGGTGAAGTTCTCGGCGATGTACTCGGACGCTTTGACTTCCGGCGACTCGCTCTCGAACTGCCCGAGCGAGGAGTCGTCGTCGACCATCGGTGCGCCGGCGCCCACCACGAGCGTGAGCACGAGCATGACCGCGAGCGCCGCCTTGCTGTGGCTCGTGATCGTTCCGGCGAGGCGATCGGCGAGACTCATCTCGGGCCTCCACTTTCGTCTCGAACTGCTGGGGATACCATTCTGTTGTTACGATCCTACTAAATCAGTGCATAAATATCCGTTGTTATGATTATACTAACAGAATCAGTGGCTGACAGGCCGCTGGTGGACGGGTGATTCACACGACGACCGCTGCTCACTCCTGATCGTCGTCTCGAGTCGGTCGAGACCACAGCGACGTCCTCCAGGGGACGTCCGCGAGCGACGGAACGCGATAGGGTTCCGGAGCTAGATACCGCGTCCAGGTTGCGAGTAGCGTCGGCAGGACGAGGATGCTCGCGAGGAAGGCATACCCGATCGTCAGCGCTGTCACCAGCCCGAACTGCCGAAGCAACGGAACGAGGGCGACGACGAGGACGCCGAAGCCACAGCCGGTCGTCGCCACGCTCCCGGCCAGCGCACCGCCGGTCGTCGACAGCGTCCGCTCGAGGGCGTCCCACGCGGTTACGCCGGCCTCGAGTGCCTCGAGTTCGCGCGTGTACCGGGTCGTGACGTGGACGCTGTAGTCGATCCCGAGGCCAATCGTTAAGCTCGCCACCATTCCGGTCAGGACGTTGAACGGGAGGCCGAGGAGGGCCATCGTCCCCAGCGTGGCGCCGAGTGCGACGAGGACGGGAATCGCGGCCACGGCGCCCAACGTCGCTCCGCGCCCGGTCAGTCGGTAGCCGACTGCAAGCAGGGCGACGATTGCCCCGAGTGCGACCGCGAGCGCGCCGACGACGCTCTCGAAGAGGGTTCGCTCGAGTGCGTAGGTGTTGAGCGGCCCGCCAGTCGCGACGGCGTCGCCGGAGTCGCCATCGCCCTCGAGCACCGCGGCGACCGCCCGCATTTCCGCGGCCGTCTCGTCGCTCTCGGCGCTGGTCTGCACCCCGACGAGCAGTCGAATCGCCTCGTACTCGCCGGACTCGCTGCGGTAGACGAGATCGCTCGCCGAGTCGGGGTTGTACTCGAAGAGGCCGTCGTAGAGCCCCAGATGGTTCTGGTTGGGTACGCGGTTTCCGGTCCGGTCGGCCAGCGAGAACGTCGCATTGAAGGATTCGCTCTCGTCGGCCGTCGCCCGCATCACCGACAGGGGCGAACGAACGTCGGGTTTGCCGTCCGGGAGTACGTACACCACTTCGCTCGCCTCTGCACGCGCCGTCGCGTCCTCGACTCGCTGGAGGGTGCCACCCGCCGTGACGTCGCCACGCAACAGGATCTGCACCTGTCCGCCCTCGCGCTGGTAGCGCTCCTCGAGCACGTCGAGCGACGACTGCATCCGGTATTCGCCGGGGGCGAGCGGGCCGAGGTTACCTGTCCACGACGGAGAGTCGCCCGCCAGGAACGAGCGTTCGTCGAACGTGGTGTCGACGTGGGTCGCCCCGTAGGCGCCGCCGGCGGTCACCAGGAGGGCACAGACGAGGACGACGAGCGGCGCTTTCCGGGCGGCGATCGCGCCGACGGCGAGCGTTCCGGCGACGCGGTCGCTCCCGCCGATCGCCCGTCGACGACGGTCGAAGCCTCGCGCCTCGAGGGCGGCGTCGAGTTCGACCTTCGCGGCCGGAACCGCGGCCCCGAAGACGACGAGTGCGGAGACGATACCGAAGGCGCTCACGGCCCCGAACTCCCTGATGGGGTCGATCGGACTGACGACGTTGGCGAGGAAGCCGATGGCCGTCGTCGTGGTGACCAGCACGAACGCCGTTGAGAGCCCTGCGAGCGCGCCGGCCATCGACGTTCGAACGTCGTCTCCACCCTCGCGTTCCTCGCGGTGGCGCATCACGACGTGGATCGCGTAGTCGATCGAGAGCCCAATCAGCAGGACGGGCACGGCCACGAACACCTGCGTGAACGCGACGCCAGCCCACCCGGCCATCCCGAGCGTCCAGACGAGCACCGCCGCCGTGCCCGCGACGCCCAGCGCGATGTCGAGAACGTCGCGGTAGGCGATGGCGAGCGCCACGATCACGAAGAGCAGCGCGAGCGGGCCGACGATCACCAGGCTGTCGCTCACCGCACGGTCTACTTCGTCAGCTACCAGCCCCATCCCAAAGACCAGATTCTCCTCGCCGCGCTCGAGCACGCGCTCCTCGAGGGCAAGTTGGCTCTCGACGACGCCGGGACCGATTTCGCCGGGCGGTCCCGACCCGCGGTCGAGCGACTGGGTCACGAGCAACAGTCGCTCGTCGGATTCCAGAGATCCCGGTTCGTACGACGACGGGAGGAGGCGAAGCGCCGCCGCACTTCCCGGGCCGTCCTCGGCCAGCACCAGGGTGATCGCCCGGTCGAACCGGTCGTCGTCGGCGCGTTCGAGGGCCGAAATCTGCTCCTCGAGCGGCGGGCGGTCGAGGCGCTCGATTGCGTCGCGTTCGTCCTCGAGTTCCTTCGCTTCCTGCTGGAGGGACTGGTGTTCGTCGCCGAACAACCAGCGCGAGCCGTCGACGACGGTCTGCTCGCGGTCGTCTACGAGCACCTCCATTCGAGCCTCGTACTCCCGGTCCGTGACGGTGCCCGCGGCTCGCTGGCGCTCCAGATCGGCCATCTCGGTCTCTATTGCCCGAACGGTCGCGGCCGCCCGCTCGAACTGCGCAGTTCGTTCGCTCTCGAGGTCGGCGGTCGCGTTCGAAACCGTCGCGTCCAGATCGGCCTCGATGGCGGTTGACCGTCGGTCGTACTCTTCGTCGCTGACCTCGCCGGCCGCGTAGGAGTCGTTCAGGACCTCGTAGTCGGCCTGGAGCGAGCCCACCCGCTCGAGGGCGGCGTCGAGGTCGTCGATCCGTTCCTCGATGTCGCTCACCCGGGTTTCGAGGTCGTCGGATCGATTCTCGAGTTCGTCCGCCTGTTCCAGCCGGATGATCGCCGTAGCAACGACGTTCTCGACGCCGATCGTCGAGTCGTTCTCGACCAGCGTCGGTCCGATCGTCTCGTCCTGGCGGAGCGACTGCTGGAACCGGAGGCCCTCGAGCAGCGACTCGCGCTCGAGGGCGTTCTCGTCGGTGACGACGACGTGAACGGCCGTCGTGTTCTCGTCTCGTTCCTCGAAGTGGCGATCGGCGTATGCGAGCGCCTCGCTCTCGGGCGTGTCGGTCCGGAACTGCTCGAGGGTAGTGTCCGTCTCGAGAGCGGGAATCCCCGCGCCGAAGCACAGCGTCGCGAGGAGACAGCCGACCAGCACGAGACGCGCGTGGGTCGCGATCGCCTCGACCAGTCGGGAGCGTCGCCTCACGCGACCACCTGCCGACCGTGCGACCCGTCTCCCTGCATTCGATGAGCCGTTGACAGGCCGCGAGTATATAACTTGATGACGGCGCGTCTCGAGACGACGCTGGTTCGATCGGGCCCAAGACGGCTACTCGACCGAAACCGTCTGGAGGTCCTCGGCGAATCGCACGTCGCCGTCGTAGTGGCGAGCGATCGACTCGCGCATCTCCGTGTGACGGCCGTCGGTGTGGGGGTAGAGGTGGCTCAGGTAGACGCGACCGATTTCGTGACCCTCGAGGACCTGCCCGAGTTCGCTCGGCGTGGGATGGTTCGAGACGTCGACGTCGTCGGGGAACGAACAGTCGTGGATCAGGATCGCCGAGCCGTCGGCGAAGTTCGCCAGCCCCGCGAACGCCTCCGTGTCGCCGCTGAAGGTGACGTAATCGCCGAAGCGGTAGGCCAGACACGGCAGCGAGTGACGCGTCTCGTAGGCCTCGACGTCGAAGTCAGCCACCGTGAACGAGCCCGGAACGACCTCTCTGATCCGCAACTTGAGTCTGTCCTGCATGTACTCGTGGACCTCGAGCAAGCCGTCGACGAGCGCCTTCGTTCCCTGCGGGCCGACCACCTCGAGGTGCTCTTCGCCGGCGAGCCACCGCGCCTTCATCAATGGAAGCAGGTCGGAGACGTGATCCAGGTGGTGGTGGGTCAGGAGGACGCTCGAGACCGCCTCGAAGCCGACGCCAGACTGCTGGAGGCGCTGGAGGACGCCGGCGCCGCAGTCGACGAGGACGGTCCGTCCCGCGTCCTGGACGAGCAACCCGGTCTGGAAGCGTTCACCGGTCGGGATCGCGCTGCCGGTGCCGAGAAACGTGACGCGCATACTCGTAGATGTGGCCGGATCACGGATATATGTTCGCTGACGGCTCGAGACCGTGCCGTCGTTCGGTCGATCTGGTGAAACGATGTGCGCCGACCGTCCTATCAAAAGTGATAGGTGAAACCATCAATTTATATAATGTGATTTACGTATCGGGTAACGTACAAATGAGTCCCGGGGAGTCCAACCCGCCGGATCCGGCGTTAGCGGTCAGGGAAGCGTCAGCGACCGCCGGGCGTCGTTCGGGTGACTCTCCACCGTCGCTTCCGCCCGACGACCGGTATCACATCTTACAGACGCGTCGTCGGCGCGATACGCTCCGGTACCTCCGTCGGCGCGACGAACCCGTCGACGTCCGGGAGCTCGCCGAGTGGGTCGCTGCACGCGAACAGGAGACGACGCCGGAGAGACTGACCTCCCGCCAGCGCCAGCGGGTCTACATCTCGCTCTACCAGACGCACCTGCCCAAACTCGACGAGTACGGGGTCGTGCGCTATCACAAGGACCGCGGGGCCGTCACCCCGCTGGCGCTCGTCGAACACTTCGACGAGTACCTCACCACGTCCGAGGCCGGGGGCGGAGTCGAGGACGAGGACGAGGACGGAATCGCTCGAGCGTGGTGGCGACCGTACCTCACCCTCTCCGGTCTCGGCGTCGCCCTGGTCGGTCTGGCGGCGGGCGGCGTTCTCCCGTTCCCCGCGCTTGCCGCCGCTGGTTTCGTCGTCTCCTCGTTCGCAATGCTGTCGATTTTCCACGCACTGGTGGCAACGGGATGGATGAACGGACTCGACCTCGAGGCGATACAAACCAGAATCAGTCGGTGACGGCGGTAGTATGATCGGTCGCCGACCCTAATCGCGCTGCAACGTGGGCGACTCGGCTTCGTTGAACCCCTCGAGCGGTGATCGGTTTCAGTATGACTGCTGAATACAGAGCGCGAATGTTGCACTGCATATTGGAGGCTTTTAACGAAGCTATCGACGGCAAATGCAGACACTACGGCTACTACGTTGGCGTATCAGGCCTTTGCTCCTGCTACACCGCCGCCGATTGCCGCGCCGCAGTGCCCACACGCAATCAGGTAGAATCGTTTTGACGCTGCGAAAAACCCAGTAGTAGCGTCCATTTCTACGAACTCGACATCCTCCTTCTCCGAGAGCGTTACTTCACAGTCAGGGCAGTGTACCATGCTCTATCTCATTTTGATAAGAAATAATAAGTTTTGTCCACAATTCTTCCGTTTGAACTCTACGGACATGCTGACTACGTCCTCTAAATCGGTCACGCCACTCCTGACAGGAACTGAGTAGTTCGAACAACCCGTGCTGAACTCAGAGCGCGAATACAGCATGAGAGCTTTCCTCAAGGTGATGGACAGTGCCATCGCTCAGTACAGATGAGGTAGCGAGCACTGTCGTATTCGGTTGTACTCTACCAGCACTGATTTTATAGTCAAACATCTCTAATGTTTGTGCAAGATTTATGATTTACTGGCACGAGCACCGAATCATCACAGACTCAGAAGAGTGGTATTTGTGAGCTACGTCCTGTGGGCCCTGCTAGCGATGGTCTGCTATTCGTTTGCCTTTCTGTTCATGAAAATAGCACTGCAGGGACTGCCAGCGTTCACCGTCATGCCGATCGCAGTCATCACACTGGCTGTCGGAGCGACGACCGTGGCAGCGCTGTTTGGCGACTGGTCGGTTCAGTCTCTGACGAGTCGGTCTGTCCCGTTCGCACTTGCGGCTGGGCTCTGTCTTACCGGTGCTATGGTTGGGTATTTCCGCGCACTCTCGACCGGCCCCGTGAGCATCGTCGTTCCGGTTTTTGGGATGTTCCTCGTCGGTGGGGCATTCCTCGGCATCATCATTTTGGGAGAAGCAGTTACAGCGAAGAAGGCGCTCGGCATCGCCTTCGGTGGCGTCGCAGTCATCCTGATTGCTACGTAATTTCTCTTCAACGAACACTCATGCTGAATCGTCGGGCAAGAACCAAACGATAGGCAGGACTATTGACCGGTTGATTCAACAGAGGATGCCCGCAACAGACAAAGTCAGTTTGCTGTATCCACTCTCTATATTCAGCACGCGATTCCTATCAACTACGAAGGGATTCAACAGAGCTGGCGACTCAGTAGATGAGTTCGTCGTCGTTCTCGACCATGTACAGCGTCCGGGCGGCGATGTTGACCGCGTGGTCGCCCACCCGTTCCAGGTCTCGAATCGTCAACAGGAGGCGAGAGACGTCCTGGAGGAGGGTCTCGACCTCGTCTGGTGCGTCGAGTTCCCGCTCGATGAGATCGCGGACGACAATCTCGCTCGCCCGTTCGGCGAAGTGGTCGAGGTCGTCGTCTCGCACCGCGAGTTCACGGCAGGCGTCGACGTCCTCCTCGTCGTAGGCCTGCATCGCGTCGTCGATCATCTCTAGGGTGAGTTCGCCCATCGCCTGTACGTCGACGTCGGGAAAGAGATCCTGTTCCGCGTCGATGGTGTACTCCCCGAGGTTGACCGCCAGGTCGCCGATCCGCTCGAGGTCGGTGATAACCTTGAACGACGAGGCGATGAACCGCAGATCGCTGGCGACTGGCTGCTGGAGTGCCAGGAGGTCGATACACTGTTGCTCGAGGTCGAGGTACATCCGGTTGATCTCGCCGTCGCCGGTGATGACCTCGTTGGCGAGGTCCTCGTCCTTTTGCTCGAGTGCGTCGAGGCCCATCCGGAGGCGTTCCATGACGACTTCGCCCATGTAACAGATGTCCGATCGGAGTTCCAGAAGCTGTTCCTGGTAGGAGGTTCTGGCCATGCAAGAATCACCACGGCGGGCGTCCAAATACCTTACGTACGTGTGGGTCGCCGCCGCGTCGTCGGTCCGTCCTCCGAGCGCGTCGATCACGCCCGACCGGACCCTCGTTTGCTACGGCAGAAACGATTATACACCCTATATGTGATCGTTGTACTGACGGAAAATCGCCGCTACGGCCCGTTTTATCGGTTTCAGGCTCGAAGCGTGTCAATCACAGTGTATCGACGTATAGTGACCCCATAGTTCCGTGAACGATGGGGGCCGTTGATAGTGGGATCCGTGGTCTGTCGACGTACCGACCCGCCTCGACCAATGAGCGTCACAGATACCGAACACACTAGCGACGAATCGACGCAGAGTACACTGGTCAGCGACCTCCCACCGAGTGCCAAGCTGGTTTACAAGGTACTCGAGTACGAGGGCGCGATGACCCAGGAAGAGATTGCGACGGAGTCTCGGCTGTGCGCGCGGACCGTCCGCTACGCGCTCACGAAACTCGAGAACGTCGACTGTATCGACAGCCGCCCGTCACTTCGCGACGCGCGCCGGTCGATCTACACGGTCGACGGCGAGTTGTAACGGCCGATTCGGCCGTTCGCTCCGGTTCGGGGGTGGCCCACCCCGTCGACCCTGTCACAGCATCGCACCACCATACCGGGCCACCCATTCTTCGATCGCTCGTCTGGTGAGCGGTCGGTTTGTCTCTCGAGTAGTGTCCCGCCGGCATGTCCATTGTGTAGTGACCTGCCGGTCCACCCCTCGAGTAGTGGCTCGCTTGTATGCACTTCGCGCGTCGACCGCTTCCTCACGCGCCGACCGCCTCATCGCGAGCGACCGCTCCCGTCTCACTTTCGCTTCCGATACCTGTCGATCAACACGTCGAGTCCGAACGCCCCAGACGTGACCGTATAGTGGGTCTCGAGACGCGGGTTGAACTTCGCCTTGTAGCGGTTGATGCTCGGCACTCCCGCTCCGACCAGGTCGTAGCGCTCGAGGCCGGTCTCGAGACCGTCGCGCATGACCTGCCAGTCGAGCAGATCGTTGACCGGTAAGTCGACGTCCGCGTCCGGTTTCACCCCTCCCTGCCAGCGATACCGCGTCGAGTCCGACTCGAGCACCAGGATGCCGCCCTGGAAGTCACCGTTCACGCGACAGACGTAGGGCCGGACCGACCCCCGGGGGAGTTCTTCGTATAGCGATCGAACGAACCCAGCGGATAGGTGAAACGACTGCCCCTGGCTCGCGTAGCGCGACCGGACCTGCTCGACGATTCGGTCGATGTCGTCGATGGACCCCTCCTCGATCACGTACACGCCCTCGAAGTCGTCGGCGCTTCGCACGTTGGATCTGGCGTCGCCGCTGAATGTATCGAGCAAGTGGTCGAGGTCGTCCCCGAGGTCGACGACGTAGGTGTACTTCGGCTCGACCTCGTAGCCGTTCCAGACGAAGGGGCGAACGTCGCCGATGCGAACCGACTCGAACTTGGCGTACATCGGCGAGAGGTTTGCCTCGACCCACGCGAGGCTCTCCTCCAGGAACGCCTTCGTTCGCCGGTCCATCTTGCGCCGTTTCAGCTTCTCGAGGTTGCACGTGACCGGTCCGAGGTAGCAGGCCCATGAGTACGGCGCCGGCGAGAACGCGCCCGTAACCGGCCCCTTCCTGAACTCGAATACGGGAAAGAGACCGACGACCTCCTGCCCCTTGAACCCGACTAGCGGGTGGACCGTCGTGTTCGTGTCCTCCGCCTGCAGCGCGAGCGATTCGGCCCGGTAGAGCGGGTGCGTCCGGTCTGCGCGCTCGACGTACCGGTTCCACTCGTCGGCATCCTCGCGGACGTCCAATCGCTCGATTTCGATGCCCATGGTCAGAGGTACCCCAGGTCCGTCAGTCGGTCCTCGACGACTGCGTCCTCGGTGGCCGTGATTGCGTCCGGTTCGTAGCTCGGGTACTCGGCGCGCTCGCTCGCCTCGACCACCGGGAGCGCCTCGCCGTCCATCGCCGCGTCGACGTTCACGTCGAAGAACGAGCAGATGGTCGGAGCGACGTCGAAGATCGTTGCACCCGAGAGCGAGGCGTCCTCGTCAAAACCCGTCCCGGCCGCGGCGATCACGCCCGTTCGCTTGTGGTTCCACGACTCCCAGGGCTCGGCGAAGTGTTCGCCCTCGAGTCCCTCGACGACCGCGTTATCGAAGCCTGCCGGGACCGTCACGATGTCGGGCGCTCGTTCGAGTTCGGGACCGTCGAAGACCGCCTCTCGCGGCTCGACGGCCTCGAACATCACCTCGCCGTCGGGCGTCTCGACGGCACGGAGGTCCTCGATGAGGGCCTGCCGATAGGCGTCGTACTCCCCGGTCGACACCTGCCCGTTGGGCTCTCGTCCCTCGAGGTTGATCCTGACGCCGAGTTCGCTTTTCGAGCGGAGGTACGCCTTCGAGTTCGGGAAGTCGACCTGCTCGCTCGCCGACCGGATCACGTCGTTCGGCACCCGCTTACCCACGGCCTCTTTCAGTCCGACACGGTCGAGCACGTCGGCGACGCGCTGGGTCGTAATCCCAGCCCGGGCCGCCAGGTTCGTCGCTCGCTCGAGGGCGCTTCGGTCGTGGGCACCCGCCGACTCGCCCTCGAGCAGGTCGTTCTGCCAGGCTCGCGACCAGGTGGGCATCCCATCGCCGCCTTGCTTTGCGACCACGTCGCCCCGATCGCGGAGGAACTCGTTGATGCGAAACTCCCAGCCCTCGACCCGGCCCATACCGTGGTCGCTGACGACGAGGACGTTGTCCGGCTCGAACTCGAGGATGATCCGGGCGAGCTGGTCGTCGACGGCCCGATAGACCGCCTCGATGGCTCGCTTCTCGCCCGGGCGCTCGTGAAACACGGAGTCGGTCTGCTGGAACTGGAGGAAGGCGAACGCGGGTTCGAATCGCTCGAGGAGGTACCGAAAGGCCCGGCCCCGTCCCGCTATCGTCCGCTCGTAGCTCTCGATCGACGTCGCGGGTTCGGGGCCGCTTCGGGGATAGACCCGGTACTCGCCACACTCGGCTTCGATTTCTTCAAGGATCCCTCCCGGATGACACGGCGGATCCTCCGGCGCGGTCATTCCCGGAATCAGCGCGCCATCGAACTCCCGCGTTGGGTGGGTCACGGGCACGTTGACGACGACGCTCGAGAGGCCGTGGTCGCTCAGCAGTTCCCAGACCGGCCGGGCGCGGACGTGCGAGGCGTTGACGACGTCCCAGTCGTAGCCGTCAAACCGGAGGAAGTCGTAGACGCCGTGTTTGCCCGGGTTCTGTCCCGTGTAGAGGCTGGGCCAGGCACTCGCCGTCCACGGCGGCAGTTGTGACTCGAGCGGGCCGCAGGCACCGACCTCGAACAGGCGACGAAGCGTCGGCGTCGTTCCCGCCTCGAACAGTGGCTCGAGCACCGGAAAACAGCCCGCGTCGAGCCCCACGACGAGCAGTTGTGGTCCGTCGTCATCCATAGTCGAGTGTTGGTCGTCGGCACCATTGTTATGCAACTGTATTGACCGTGTACGTCGAGACTTCCCCTGGTCGGCGGACGATACAGCTGGGTTCTGGGAGGCTGTAAGCCGACGTTGAACGACCGAATCGATCCGTATCGTCCGCATCACTAAGCCGGTGGCTGTCCATGGTTTCACCGATGATGGCAGGGCGGGTGGCTTCGCCAATGGTGGCAGGACGGAAATCGATCGACGGCAAGCGGGCATGGACGAAGCAATGATCGGGGGAACGCCGTCGGTACTCGCGTCGATACGCGACGGCGGACGCCCTCTCCTCGAGCAGGCGTTCATCGCGCCGACTCGATTCCGAGCCACGGGTGCGCTCGCGGACGACACCCCTCTGGCGTCTCACCCGAATCGCCCGACCGTCGCCGCCTACCTCGAGGGACGTGCCGACGAAATGGCGTACTACGGCTCGAGCAAGGCGGCGCTCCGCGACGGCCTCGCGACGCTCCTGGCGTTGGACGAAGGAGCGGCCACGAACGTCCTCCTCCCCGCGTACCTGCCCGACGCCGTCGTCGAACCGATTCGCGAACTCGACCTCGAACCCCGGCACTACGCCATCACCGAGTCGCTCGCGCCAAACCGGCGGGACCTGGAGTCCCGCATCGACGACCGGACGCTCGCCGTCGTCTCCGTGAACTACTTCGGGTTCCCCCAACGGGGGTTCGACGTAATCGAATCGCTGGTCGACGAGTACGACTGCTCCCACGTCGAGGACAACGCACACGGCCCGCTCAGCCTCGAGCGTGGTCGATTGCTCGGAACGCGAGGCGACGTCGGCGTGACCAGCCTGTGGAAACTGCTGGCGATCCCGAACGGGGCGGCACTCTACCTCTCGGATCCGGACGTTTCGGCGCGATTCGAGCCGTCCACCCTGGCCGGCGTCGACGGTCGCGTTCGACGGTCGGACCTCGCGTTCGTCTGTAAATCGCTCGCGACCAACGCCTTCGCTCGACGTCCGTCACTCGAGGACGCTGCCACCAGGGTCTCGAGGACCAATCGTGGCGGCGAGGAGATTCCCGATTCGAATCGTCGATACGAGGCGTCGAAGCGGCGTCTGTCGCGGCTCTCTGCGTCGGTACTCGCGGGAACGGACCCCTACGAGATCCGCTCGCGTCGACGGGAGAACTACCGCGCCTGGTCCGCGTTGTTCGCGAACCGTCCCGACGTCGACCCCCTCTTCGAGACGCCCCCGCCGGGGGTCTGCCCCCAGGTCTTCCCCGTCCGAACCGATCGACCCGAACGGCTCCGTCGCCTGCTCGAGTCCCACGGTGTCCGCGGCGTGCACACCTGGCCGCGGCTCTCGCGGTCGGTGCTCGAGAATCCCGCCTACGAGACGGCCCACCGGCTCTCCGAGACGGTCGTCCTCCTGCCGGTTCACCAGCACATCGATCCGGACTCGATTCGTGCGGTAGAACGGGCTATCGAGCGCCGCCTCGAGCCCAGGTGACGAGCGTTCGATTCTCGCCTCACGACGCGCCAGGACGGATGTCCTGGTAGCCGCGCTACATCATTTACTATATAATTTGTAGCATTGGCTTCGGGCTCGAGGTGCGAAATTCTCCTGAAAAGCGCCTCAAGTCGCGAACGATCGTCCGACACAGTCAATACCGTCTCGCTCGTGGCCACTCGTAGTGAGTCGATTTCAGACGCTCGTCGTGGACCCCTTCCTCGTGATGAATGCGATCGGGCTGGTCGCGTTCGCCCTGGTCGGATCCGCCAAAGCGATTCGGGCGGAGTTCGACCTCTTCGGCGTCACCGTCGTCGGCCTCGTGACCGCGTTCGCCGGCGGTGCGACGCGCGACGTGCTGGTCGGCCGCGTCCCGCTCGCCCTGCAGAACGTGGGGGAGGTCGCTCTCGGACTCCTCGGCGTCTGTCTGGCGGTCGTCCTCTACGCCTGGCTCGAGGCACCCGACGACCGACCGATCACGCTGTACGCCGACGCTATTGGCCTCGCGGCGTTCGCCACGGCGGGAGCGATCGTCGCCATCGAAATCGGTTTGCCGGCGTTCGGCGTCGTCGCCATCGCCACGATCAACGCCGTGGGCGGCGGCGCGTTCGCCGACCTGTTGCTGGATCGGTCCCCGTTCATCCTCTTCGAGGACTTCTACGCCAGTTGCGCCGTCCTCGGCGGGAGCGCCTACTGGCTCTTCACGGCGCTCGCCGCCGACGCGACCCTGGCGGCTGCGGCCTGTGCGACCGTCACCGTCGGGACCCGGGTGCTCGCCCTCTCGCGGGGCTGGACCGTGCCAACGGCCCAGCGACTCGAGGCCGTCACCGGCGAGTAGGTCTCTCCTCGAACTCGAGACTGTCGCCGGTGAGTAGGGACTTTGTCCTCCCGAGAGCCTCGACGCGTACCTCGAGTCCCAGTATCTGCTCGCTAGCTGCTCTGACACCACCGATAACGACAGCGCTGGCGCCGCCGCTCACCGGCTCGAACTCGCGGAAAACACGATCGAAACGCGGCCTTACACCAGGCTCTCGAAGTCCTCGAGCGCGTAGCTGGGCTCTGCACCGCGGCGGTCGAGGGTTTCGTTGGCCAGCAGCCAGTAGACGACCGACAGCGCCTTGCGCCCCTTGTTGTTCGTCGGGACGACGAGGTCGACGTTGCTCGTCTGGTTGTTCGAGTCACACATCGCGATGACCGGAATGCCCACCGTGATGGCCTCCTTGACGGCCTGGGCGTCACCGATGGGGTCGGTGACGACCACGACATCTGGCTCGATGTAGCCGTCGTACTTGGGGTTGGTCAGCGTCCCCGGGATGAACCGCCCGGTGCGGGCGCGTGCACCCACGGCCTCGGCGAACTTCTCGGCGGGGAAGCGACCGTACTGGCGACTCGAGGTCACCAGAATCTGTTCGGGCGCGTAGTTCGCGAGGAAGTCCGCGGCCGTGCGGATGCGGCCGTCGGTCTTCGAGACGTCCAGCACGTAGAGGCCGTCGGTCCGGACGCGGTGGATGAACCGCTCCATGTCCTGGGTCTTCTGCTGGGTCCCGATGTGGACCCCGGCGCCGAGGTAGTCCTCGACAGGGATGAGGAGGTCGGCCTCCTCGTCGCTCATGACGTCGTCGTCGAGCGTGGGTCCGGCTGGCTCCTCTTCTTCCTGTTCGTCCGCGGCCGCCGCATCGCCGGCCTCGGCGTTCTGTTCGTCTACTGGCTCGACGTCCTCGTCGGCGGATTCGGCGGCGGGGCCGGCCCCTTCGGCTGGCTCCTCGTCGATCTCCGCCTCGGCGGCGTCGAGTCCGTCCTGTTGTGCGTTGTCCTCAGTCATGTCGCATCGTCTGCAATTCGGATGAGTTCGTTGAGTTTGGCGGTTCGCTCGCCGCCGACGGCGCCCGTCTTGATGAACGGGACGTCCGTCGCCACGGCGAGGTGTGCGATGGTCGTGTCCTCGGTCTCGCCCGAGCGGTGGGAGACGATCGACTCGTAGCCGTTCGCGCGGGCGAGTTCGATCGCGTCGAAGGCGTCGGTGAGCGTCCCGATCTGGTTGGGTTTGATCAGGATGCTGTTTGCCGCACCCTGTTCGATCCCCTCGGCCAGTCGCTCGGTGTTGGTGACGAACAGGTCGTCACCACAGACGAGCGTCCGGTCACCCACCTTCTCGGTGAGTTTCGCGAAGCCCTCGTAGTCGTTCTCGTCGAGGGGGTCCTCGACGTAGACCAGGTCGTACTCTTCGACGAGGTCGGCGACGTAGGCGATCTGTTCGTCGGTGTCTCGAGTCGTGTTGCTGTACTCGTAGACGCCGGCGTCGTCGTCGTACATCTCGGCAGCGGCGACGTCCAGGCCGAACCGGATCTCGAAGCCGACCTCGTCCTCGATGGTCGATACCGCTTCATCGACGATGTCGAAGGCCTCGGCGTCGTCGATAGACGGTGCCCACGCGCCCTCGTCGCCCTTGCCGGCGGCGACGTCGCGCTCGTGGAGCAGTTCCGAGACCTCGGCGTGGACCGCCGCGTTCGCGAAGACGGCCTCGGCGACGCTCGGGGCGCCGACCGGTGCCGAGAGGAACTCCTGGATGTCCGTCGCGTCGGCGGCGTGTTCGCCACCGCCGACGACGTTTCCGAGCGGAACCGGGAAGTTGTCGCCGCGGAAGGTACCGCCCAGATGCTGAAACAGCGGCGCACCGAGTACGTCGGCGCCTGCCTTGGCGGCGGCCATCGAGATGGCGACCGCGCTGTTGGCGCCGATTTCCGAGAAGTCGTCGGTACCGTCGGCCGCCCGAAGGATGCCGTCGACCTCGCGCTGGTTGCCGGCGAAGGCCTCACCGACGAGACGCGGGACGGCGGTTTCGCGGGCGGCGGCGATGGCCTCGCCGGCCGGCCGCTCGATCGCTTCGTACTCGCCGGTGCTGGCTCCCGAGGGGGCCGCGGCGCGGCCGAATCCGCCACTCTCGGTGAGGACGTCGGCCTCGACCGTCGGGTTCCCTCGCGAGTCCAGCACTTCCCGGAGTCGAACGTCGGTGATGCGCGTCATTTCCCTCCTCGATGGACGGTGAAGGGCAACACGCCCTCGTCGTACTCCTCGGCCGCGATCAGGATCGGTTCGGACTGATCCGTGTCGATCAACACTGGTGCCCCGTAGGACACCTGCAGCGCTCGAGCGCCGAGGATGCGCGCTTTCTCGTATCGGTTGTGGCGTTGTTGCATCATTGGTAGGGTGAGACGACGTCGACGAGGTCGGTGTGACTGACGAGCATGCGTCGGCAACAGAAGCGGTCGACGCCGAGATCGTCGAGGACCTCCTGTGGGTCCTCGCCGCCCTCGTTCGCTCGCTCGTCGAACGCTTCCCAGTGTTCGCCGACGACGTTACCGCACGTGAAACACCGGACCGGTACCATCATATCTTGATCACCTCAGCGGTAGGACTTCTGGTAGCGGGCCCGTGCGCCGGGGCCGCCCCACTTCTTGGGTTCGGACTGTCGAACGTCGTTGACCAGCAGCGAGCGGTCGAACTCCATGTACGCGTCGCGGAGTTCGGCGTCGTTGGCGTGCTGGACGATGCCGCGCGCGATGGCGGTGCGGACGGCGTTGGCCTGTCCGCTGACGCCGCCACCCTCGACGTGGACTTCAACGTCGATCCCGTCGCGGAGGTCGTCGCCCGCGATGCGGAACGGCTCGAGCATCTTCAGTCGGGACATCTCGGGTTCGACCAGCTCGACCGGCTGGGAGTTGATTCGGACGCGACCCTCACCCTCGCGCACCGTGGCGCGGGCGACGGCCGTCTTCTTCTTTCCACTCGTGTTCGTTACCATGTGACGTTAGCACCTAACTGTTCGGAGACTTCGTGCAGGTGGACGAAGCGGATGTTCGAGAGTCGGTCCAGCGACGTGCCCTCCAGGACCTCGGCCTCGTAGTCATCGTCGCCCTCGTAGGGGTTGCCGACGTAGACGCGGACGTTCGAGAGCGCCTCGCGGCCGCGGGGCTTCTTCGCGGGAAGCATGCCGCGAACGGCGCGCTTCAGGATGGCGTCCGGACGACGCGGGTAGTACGGCCCGTTGTCGGAGCCGAGTTGCTGGCGCGTCCGGTAGGTTTCGAACACGTCGTTCTTGTCGCCGGTGATCACGGCGTCTTCGGCGTTGACGATGGCGACGCGCTCGCCGTCGAGGGCGCGCTGGGCGACCTCGCTGGCCACGCGGCCGAGGATGCAGTCGCGGGCGTCGACGACGACGTCGGCGTCGTATTCGGCGACGCTCATCAGGCGATCACCCGGACGTTCGACCCGTCGGGGTTCTCCTCGAGCAGCTGCTCGAGCGAGACCGACTGGCCGACCTGTTCGATCTTCGTCTCGGCCGACGACGAGAAGTCGACGGCGGCGACGGTAACGTTCTTTTGCAGTGCGCCGGACCCCAGCACCTTGCCGGGGACGACGACGGTCTCTTCCTCGCGTGCGTACCGCTCGATCCGCCCTAGGTTGACTTCCGCGTGGTTGCGGCGGGGCTTCTCGAGACGGTCCGCGATGTCTCGCCAGACGGCCGCGTCCCGCTGTCGGGACGTCGACTTCAACTCGGCGATGAGATCGGTGAGTCGCGGATTGGTCTTTGTACTCATTGATTTCCTCCAGATTCGGTCTGCGTCGCGATTGCAGGTGCAGTCGAAGTCGCAGCCGCAATCGCGGTCGTAGTCGCAATCGTAGTCGTAGTCGTCGAGACGCCGACGAACGCTCGAGACTCGGCCGAAACCGTTCCTCGAGCGGTCGGCGTCCGATTTCGATCGGAGAAGTGATGCAGGGAGCAGGATTTGAACCTGCGGACTCCTACGAGACAGCGCCCTGAACGCTGCGCCGTTGGCCTGACTTGGCTATCCCTGCTCGCACTCCTCCGTACCCGTCGCCCCGTAAAACCCCTTTCGATTTGGGAGTCCGATCGGCTGCCAGTTTCGCCGCTCGCGGCCTCGACGGCCGTCGATGGCGACCCAGCGTGTGTGTGAACGGGGGTGGGACGTCGGATCATTGGTGGTTCGTGTGTTGTTCGTTGTTCGGGGGACGCTTACAGCTGAACGGCTTCCTCGAGTTCGGCCGCGCGGCGGTCGATCGAATCGACCGCGCGCGTGACGAGTTCCTCGACGCTGAACGAGCCATCGGTCTCGACGTGGAAGACGAACGCGCCGGCCACGTCCTCGACGCGCACTTGCTTGCCGGGGTAGCGCTCGGAGAGGTCGTGGCCGAACTCGCTCGTGGGAACGAGTTCGCCGTCCTCTTCGATCACGCCGCGGACGATCTGGGTCTCCTCGTCTTCGAACTCGGAGAGGTCGTCCTCGACGGTCACGCGCTGTAAGTGGCGGTAGCCGACGGCCACGCCGCCCTGGTGTTTGGCGTGGTCCTTGCCGCGGTCGATCACGGCGTCGGCCTCGGCCTCGAGGCGCTGTCCGTCCTTGAGATCGATGATCGGGACGTTCTCGTCGGCGGGCCGAACGAGGTCGTCGCTCGTGACCAGGTCGCCCGAGTAGGCGGTCGCCGGTCCTTCGACGTCGATCGAGAGGGTGACGGTGTCGTCCTCGACGAACTCGCCTTCCGGGGGCGTCGTCAGCGGGACGAGCCCCAGTCGAAGCGCGAGTTGCTCGTCGAACATCACCGACGAGTTCTCGATGAAGCGAACCTCGTCGATCGCCATCGTGGGTACGTCCGCGATCATCGCCCGGCGGATGCCGTTGGCGAACGCGGGTGTGAGGCCGCGGACGAGAAAGCGCGCGCTCCGGTCGTCGCGTTCGACGAACTCGACGTCGTACGCTTCAGTCATGATCTAGTAGCCGCCCTTGCCTTTGGGTGCGCGCGATCCGTCGTGGGGGATCGGCGTGACGTCTTCGATGCGGCCAATCTCGAGACCTGCACGGGCGAGCGCGCGGATCGTCGCCTGTGCGCCGGGTCCGGGGGACTTCTGTAGGTTGCCACCGGGACCGCGAACGCGGACGTGGAGGCCGGTGATGCCGGCCGCCTTGATCTCGTCGGCGATGGACTCGGCCATCTGCATGGCCGCGTACGGCGACGCCTCGTCGCGGTTCTGCTTGACCGCCGTCCCGCCGGAGGACTTCGCGATCGTTTCCGCACCCGTGAGGTCGGTCACGGTCATGACGGTGTTGTTGAACGATGCGTGTACGTGGGCAATGCCCCATTTGTCGTCGTCTGCCATGTTATTGACCCTCCGCTCGTGCCGGGTGGAGTTCGTCCGCGATCGGACTGTTCTCGTCGATGTCGACCAGGTCCTCCTCGTCGACGTCGACGACGTACGACGGGATTCGCTGGCGCTGACCGTCGAGGACGATGTGGCCGTGCGTGATGAACTGGCGCGCCTGCTGTGGCGTCTGGGCCAGTCCCTTGCGGTAGGCGACCGTCTGGAGACGGCGCTCGAGGACGTCCTCGATCTCGAGGCTTAGGACGGCGCCGAGTTCGTCGCCTTCGTTGAGGATCCCGACGCGCTTGAGGCGTCCGAGGAACTCCTCGGTCCGGTTGATGACGGTCGCTTCGTCCTGTGGCTGGGCGAGCAGATCACGAGCCTCGCGTCGGTACGAGCGAAGTTCGGACTGGGCTCGCCAGAGCTCTTCTTTGTTCTTCAGGCCGTAGCGGTCGAGCAGCGCGTGCTCGCTCGAGATGCGCTCGCCCTGGTAGGGGTGATTCGGCGTCTCGTACTGTTTGGTGTTGGATCCCAGCGGCATTATTCGTCATCCTCCGCTTCCGCCGCGGCTTCCTCGGCCTGTTCTTCACGGATTTCCTCGACGTTGACGCCGATGGTTCCTTCCGTACGACCGGTGGACTTCGTCCGCTGGCCGCGGACCTTCTGACCGCGCTTGTGACGGACTCCTCGGTAGGAGTCGATCATCTTCATGCGGTTGATGTCGTGTTGACGGGTCAACTGGAGATCGTTCCCGATCTCGTGGGTCGATTCGCCGGTGTAGAAGTCCTTCTGGCGGTTGGTAAGCCACTCCGGGACGTCCTCGGCGTAGTTCTCTACGTGCGTGACGACTTCGTCGATCGTCTCTTGATCGAGGGCACCGAACGTCGCCGTACGGTCGACGCCGGCTTCCTCCGCGATGATCCGGGCGGCACGTCGGCCGATCCCGTTCATCTCGGCGAGCGAGCGTTCGACGGACTTCGTGCCGTCGAGGTCGGTCTGCCCGATCCGGACGAAGTACTGAAGCTCGTCTTCCTCCTGTTCTTGCGGTTCTTCCTCACTCATGTGTTGTAGGTCGTCTGTGGTTCGTTGATCGGCTCTCGCCGGCGACGGATCACGGGTTGTATGTTTGGGTCCCGTGACTCGTGGCCGGCTGCGAGTGGGTGATCGACGTCGTGGCGGGGATTTGAACCCCGGAGGCTTGACGCCACATGGTTAGCAACCATGCGCCTTGGGCCGCTTGGCTACCACGACACCGTGGTCATCGTCGCCCTTCCGGACTCGGGGCCGACCCCCTACATTCGTATTGCACCCGTCACTTCCCGTGGCCAGTACTTAAGGGCAACGAAAGGCCGTGATTCGTCAGTCTCGCGCCGCGTGCTACCACACCGAAATGCTACGACTTATTAGGAACTAGGAACAACGGACTGACAATCGGTGCCTTCCAAAGAAGCGCTCCTCCGTCTGGCGGTTGCCCTCCTCGTGATCGTCGCGATCGGTCTCGTCGCCGCGACTATAACCACGCCCACCGATCCCGGGAGCGACGGCGTCGGCACCGGCGAAGGCGTCGGTGAAGGGCCGGGCGAAGGAGAAGGTGACCCGTACGCCGATTCGGGTGCGGGCGAGCCCGGCTCGACACCGGCATTTCTCCAGTACCTCGTGTACGCGTTACTAATCATTATGGCGCTCGTGGTGGTCTGGTACCTGATCAACTACCGGCGCGAGGTCGTCAAGATGGGAGCTGCCGCGGTGCTCGCGGCACTGGTCCTACTCGCGCTCGCCTATCTCATCCTCGAGCTCGGTGCGCCGCCGGAGTTCCCGAACGAGAGCAACAGGGTCGAGCCGCCAAACAACACCTCCGGCGGCAGCGGCAGTCCCGGGAGCGACGCCCAAAGCACGGACACCTCGTTCGATTTCGGCCCGCTCCTCGGCGCTCTCGCCGTCATCGCGACGATATTCGTCGGTGGCCTCGTCGCGAGCAAGCGGTCCTCGTCGACGGATGATGCCACGGCACTCGAGGACGCGGCGGACGCGCAAAACGCCGAACAAGCGGCGGTCGCTGCTGCCGCCGGTCGCGCTGCGGATCGAATCGCCGACGAGTCCTCGACGGGAGTCGACAACGAGATCTACCGCGCCTGGCTCGAGATGACCGACCTCCTCGAGGTCGACCGTCCCGAGTCGACGACGCCCCGCGAGTTCGCGGCCATCGCGATCGACGCGGGCCTCGAGCGCGACCATGTCGAGGAACTCACGGACCTGTTCGAGGCCGTTCGCTATGGCCACGAGGACACGACCGACGAACGCGAGGAACGGGCGGTCTCGATCCTGCGATCGATCGAGTCGACGTACGGCGAAACGGACGCAGCAGGCCGAACCGATCGAGGTGACGGTCGATGACCCGCCGTCTGCCACTCGTCGTCGGCGTATTCGCCTTTCTCGCCGGCGTGTTCGTTCTCGTCGGTGCGACCAGCTTCAACGCCGGACAGAGCCTGATCGGCCTGATAGGCGTGCTGGCGATCCTGGTCGCAGTGAGCGGATTCAGCCGCCGCCGCACTGAACGCGACCTGACGACGACGACGGATCCCGAACACCGGACGACCGTTCCCGTGCCCGGACGGACGCTCTCGAGCGCCATCGCTCAGTTTCGAACCGACTCCTACGGATTCATCTCCGGCTCGAGACGCATCGTCGACGGGCTCCGTGAGGCTGCGATGGCGGTTCTCACGCGGTTCGATGGGCTCTCGACGGAGGACGCGCGCGACCGCATCGAATCGGGCACCTGGACGGCCGACGAACGCGTCGCTGCGTTTCTCTCGCCGGAGCTCGACCCCCCGGAGACGTCCCTCCGGAATCGGGTCGTGGCTGCACTCGACCGCGAGACGACCTTCCGGCAGAACGTCCAGCGAACGGCGGCCTCGATCGCGGCGATCGGGTACGGCGGCCTCGGCGATCAGGTACTGCCCGACTCGATCCCGCAGTACGACCCGGAAGAACTGGAGGACGTCACCCCACGGACGACCCAGGACTCGTTCACCGGTCGGGTCGAACGGTCGATTCGCGAGACCGGGTACTGGACGGGCGTCGGCGGTCTCGCGCTCTTCGCCGTCGGCGTCGGCGCCGTCGTCCAGTCACCGGGTACCGTCCTCGCCGGCGTCGTCGGGGTCGGCTACGCTGGCTTCGCCCACCTTCGGGACGCCCCAGACCCCGACCTCACCCTCGAGCGCACGCTCAGTGACGACCACCCTGATCCGGGCGAGGAGGTGACGGTAACGGTGACGATCACCAACGACTCGGACGGGTTCGTCCCGGATCTCCGGTTCGTCGACGGGATTCCCGCGGGACTCGCACTCGAGTCGGGTTCGGCACGGCTCGGGACGTCGCTTCGCCCCCACGACTCGGTGACTCTCGAGTACACCGTCACGGCCCGCCGCGGCAGACACGGGTTCGACCCGGCACTCGCGCTCACGCGCGACCTCTCGCGCTCGAGCGAACGCGAATCGTATCTCACGACCGAGACGGAGACGGCCATCGTCGCCGAACCGACGCTCCAGCCGCTCACGACCGCGGTCCCGCTCAGACCCGCCGCCGCGGCGTTTTCCGGTCAGCTGACGACCGCCGACTCGGGGGAGGGGATGCAGTTTCACTCGGTTCGCGAGTATCGGCGCAACGACCCGCTCAACCGGATCGACTGGAATCGTCACGCCCGGTCGGGCGAACTCGCAACCCTCGAATTCCACGAGGAACGGGCCGCTCGAGTCCTCGTGTTGATCGACGCGCGGAAGACCTCCTACCTCGCACACCAGCCCGACGCCGCTCACGCGATCGATCGGTCCGTCGAAGCGGCCGGTCGGATCGCCGCGTCACTGCTCGATGCCGGCGATACAGTCGGGCTAGCCGCGCTCGGCCCCGTCAACCGGGAAGCCAATCGGCGGCTCAACTTGCGCGAGACGTGCTGGATCGCTCCCTCGTCGGGACAGCACCACCGAATTCGGCTCAGCGAGGCGCTCGCGTCTCACGAGCAGTTCTCGACGGAACCGCCTCACGAGGAAACCCAGTGGCGACCACAGCTGCGGATGATCCGTCGCCGTCTCGCCGCCGAGACCCAGATCGTCTTCCTCAGTCCCCTGTGCGACGCCGCCGCGGCCCGGATCGTCCGTCGCCTGGACGCCAGGGGCCACGCGCTCACCGTCATCAGTCCGAATCCAACGGCCGAACGGACGACCAGTCAGCAACTGGCCCGCGTCGCCCGCCGCATCAGGCGGTTCGACCTCCAGCGAGCCGGCGTCCCCGTGATCGACTGGGAGCCATCGGAGACGATCGACGAGGCGGTCGCTCGAGCGAACGCGGGTGGTCGCCGATGAACGAACTGACCAGGCGACCGACGCTGATCGCGAGCCTCGGGGCGGCTCTCGCCGCGGTGATCGTCGTCGGAGCGACCGCCGTCGGGTCGCCAGCCGGTGCGGTCCTCGCTGTCGTCGGAACCGCCTCGCTCGTCGCGGGCCTGGTATGGGGGATCACCGACGCGACCGACGCCGGCGCCGGATTGCTGTTCGTCGCCGTCGTCCTCAGCGGGTTGCAGGGGATGCCCCCCGAAGTGACGGTCGTCGGTGCCATCGCCGCCCTCGTCGCCCTGGACCTCGGCCGGAGCGCCGTCGAACTCGGCGAGCAACTCGGCCGAGAAACCGATACCCGCCGCCTCGAGGGCGTCCACGTCGTCTCGAGTCTCTCGGTCGGGCTGGTCGCGGCGACCCTCGGGTACGGCGTGTACGTCTTCGGCGGCGGCGGACAGCCCGCTGGCGGCGTCGTATTGCTGTTGCTCGCTGTCGTCTTCCTCGTAGCTGCGCTCAAGTAGCGTTCGTCCTGGTGGCTGCGCCAGGGCACCAAGTAGCGTTCTTCCACGAGTCGCGAATCAGGCGCCGACGTCGATGTATTCGTCGTTGAGCTCCCACTCTCCACTCGCGTTCCGGACCATGTACTCGCCGTAGTAGGGCACGCGATTGGCGACGACCTCGCGGAACGCCTCGCGAATCTCGGGTCTGGTCATCTCGCCCATCGGACGCAGGTCGTCGTTGCGGTTGAGACACCCCTTGAGGTACCCCTCGTGGGTGACGCGAACGCGGTGGCAGTTCGCACAGAACGTCGGGTTCTCGACGGGATCGACGATCTCGACCATCCCGCGACCGTCTCCGTCCTCCTGGCCGATCCAGTAGCGCTTCCGGTCGTGCATCTCGCGGTGTTCGATTGCCTCGGCCTGGTCGGCCAGCCAGTCGTGGACGCGCTCGATCTCGACGTTCCACTCGGGCTTGCCGGTCAACTCCGGCATGTACTCGATCAACTGGAGTTGCAGGCCGTCGTTTTCGGCCACGTGCTCGACCATCTGCGGGACGTACCCCGCGGTGTGTTCGAACACGACCATGTTGAGTTTGACCGGATCCAGGCCGGCCTCGAGTGCCGCCTCGACGCCCTCGATCACCCGGTCGTAGGCCCCGCTCTTCGTCACCGCGGCGAACGCCTCCGGATCGAGGGCGTCCTGGGAGACGTTCACTCGCTCGAGTCCGGCGTCGACGAGTGCTTCGGCGCGGTCGGGCAGGAAGGTACCGTTAGTCGTCAGCGAGACGGCCATCGAGTCGGGCGTCCGCTCGATAATCTCCTCGAGGTCGTCCCGTAACATCGGCTCGCCGCCGGTGAACTTGACGGCCTCGACGTCGAACTCGGCGGCGACCTCGAGAAAACGGACGACGTCGTCGGTCCCCATCTCGTTTTCTCGCGGGTCCATCGGTCCCCGCGTGTCCCCCAGTCCTTCGTTGTGACAGTAGATGCAGTCGAAGTTACACCGATCGGTGAGCGAGATACGTACCCCGGAAACCTCGCGCCCGAAGTCGTCGGTGAGCATGCGACTGTCTTACGCACGAAACCGCTTAAACTCGAGGGTACATTCGGACGAGAGGTAACCGCTTGTGGTTACTTTTTAGGCGCGTGCGTAGTTTTCCCTCAGGAGCATGCGGGCAACCACCATCGACGAGGCAGCCGATTCCTCGGCGATCGGCGTGGTAATATTTACTCCGTCCTGGGCTGTCACGGCCGGGCGCTTTATTACGAGGACCGACGAGGGGTTCCTATGGGACGTTCTCCTCCGGCAGCGCTCGATCAGTACGACCCGGGCTCGAGCGTACTTGTCGTCAGCCCCTCCATGGACGCGTCCGACATCGTTACCACCGTCGAGGGCATTCGTTCTCCCGATCCGACCGACAAGGCCGACGACGAGCGGCCGACGGTCGTCGTCTCTCGCGTCCACACGGCCGAGGCCATACTGGACGCCTGGCGGTCGCGCATCGGCGACTTTCCGAGTCAATTCAGCATCGTCTCCATCGGCGAGGTTACCCGTTCGATAACCGCCGGCACCAGTTCTGTGGAACTCCCCCAGGCGCACATCCTCACCGTCGGTACCGAGGACGTCACCGGCATCGGCATCGCGATCGGCGACGCACTCTCGCGGTGGGACGAGGGCAAGGGTGAAACCGAGGACTCGAACACAGACTCGAGCCCGAACCAGCACCCCATCCTCTGGTTCGAATCACTCACACCGCTGCTTGAGCGCAAAGGTCTCGAGATGACTTTCCGATTCCTGCACGTGACCCTTGAGGAAATCCGTCGGGCCGACGCCGTCGCGTACGTCCACGTCGACTCGTCGGTCCACGACAGGGAGACGATCATGACACTTACGCATCTCTTCGACGACGTCGTCGAATTCGAGCCGTGAGTATGAGTTCGACGCTCTGCGGATAACGCTTGAGTCTCTGCGACTACCGCTCGAGTTCGGCCCTGTGTACGACGGCGCGAAAACTGCTACTACCGAAAACCCCTTCTGAGGCGAAGCGGCGGCAGGTATCGACGATCGATTAGCGTCGACAGTGAGCGGACGCGACGGGACGCGACGATCACCGCCGACAGCCCTCCGCCTCAGGACTCGATCGGCGGGTGTTGTACCGACTCGATCCAGAAATCCTCGACTGCTCGCACCATCGAATCGAACTCGTCCGGCGAATCGGGTTTGGTCAGGTAGGCGTTGGCGGCCCGTTCGTACGATTTGATGATGTCTTCTCTGGCCGTCGAACTCGAGAGGACCAACACCGGCGGGGACGGGTGATCGAAGTCGTCTTTCAGCATCTCGAGAATTGAAAACCCATCGAGCCGAGGGAGGTTCAGGTCCAGTAAGATCAGATCGGGAAAGGGCCGTTCGTCGTCCTGTTGGCACTCGTGTAAGATTCGAACGGCTTCCTCGCCGTCCGTCGCAATCTGAAAGCGCACCTCGTTCAGAGCCGATTTGAACGCCTCCTCGGTGAGCCGAATGTCTCCTGGGTTGTCCTCGATGAGGAGAATATCGACGGGCTCCGTTGGTCTGAACGTCTGCACACACGTCCTTTCTTCCAGACCTGCCTAAAGGTGGTCCCTAAGCATGTGGGGTAAGCACCGACACGCGTCGATTTCGTGTGGAAGAACCGCAAGCGACGACGTACGCTCGTGACGGCTCACGCGATTCCGACGCGAACCGTGACTCCGTCCGGATCGGTAGTCTCGAATCCGTTCTCACGGTCCGTCACGGAGACGTCGGTGGCGACCAGTCGGTCGTGGATCGTCTCGAGTGCCGCCGCGCTCGGAACGAGGAGTTCGAACCACGCCAGCCCGCGGCCGTCCACCGGTCGTGGCTGCGATCGACCGGCCCACGTGTTCACGCCCAGGTGGTGGTGGTAGCCGCCCGCCGAGACGAACAGGGCTCTGTCGAGTTCGGTCTGTACTTCGAATCCCAGCGTATTGACGTAGAACTCGCGAGCGGCCTCGAGCGAGGTCGTTTCGAGGTGGACGTGACCGACCGTCGTCCCGTCGGGAACGGTCGCCGCTCCGTCCGACTCGGCGGCGACACCCTCGAGATCCAGTGGAATCGTGCCGATCCGAACCGTTCCGTCGTCGCGACGCGGCCACGCCGACTGCGGTCGGTCGCAGTAGATCTCGACGCCGTTGCCGTCGGGGTCGTCGAGGTACAGCGCCTCGCTGACGTAGTGGTCGGAGGCGCCGTTCAGCGTCCACCGGTCGCGAATCCGCTCGAGGGCAGCCCCGAGCGCGGCTCTCGAGGCGACCTCGAAGGCGTTGTGGAACAGCCCCGCCTGGCTCCGATTGCGTGGTGTGGCATCGGCGTCTCGGCGAAGCTCGAGCAACGGTTCCGTCTCGGTGCCGAGCGTCGCCGCCGTCTCGCTGTTCGCTCGGACGACGAGCCCGACGACGTCTCGATAGAACTCGATCGATTCCTCGAGGTTCGCGACGGTCAGCGCGGTGCGACCGATGCGCGTCGAATCCGGGAGGTGGTCAGTCATGCGATTCGGAATCCTCGTCGGCGGCGGGCGGTGTTCGTCGGTCGTCGATCCGGCTGGTGGCTGTCACGATGTTCTGTTAGATATTCGGGCGTGAATCCGATATACTTTCGCGAACACCAGTTTCACCTGGTTACGCCGATGTCATCCGGCGGTTGCTCGAGGGAGTGCGTTCGTCTGGTTCTTCCGACTCTCCTAGCTCGTTCGGGAGGCGGAAATCGTCCGGAGACGTCTCCAATGGCCCAGACTGGTCACGCGAGCCGATTCGAAGCGAGTTCCGCACCCTGGACCAGCGACTCGAGTTTCTTCCAGACGAGCGCCGGATAAACGAGGTTCGCGGTCATCACCGTCTCGAAACCGCAATCGCAGCCGGCGACTATTCGCGACGGATCGCCGACGCTCTCGGCGAATCGCTCGAGTCGGTCCGCGACGACCTCGGGGTGCTCGACGACGTTCGTCTTCACGTCGATCACGCCGGGAACGAGCGTCCAGTCGTCGGGGAGCGGGTGCTCTGCGATCGTCCGGTACTCGTGGTTGTGCCGGGGATTCGCGCCTTCGACGACCAGACCCGAAACGTCGGCCTCGTAGAATTTGTCGATGACGTCGCCAAGCGCCACGTCGTGGTGGTGAGGACCCGGGTAGTTCCCCCAGCAGGCGTGGAGTCGAACGCGGTCGGACGGGACGTCGCCGAGCGCGACGTTGATCGCCTCCACGTAGGTTTCGACCTGGTCGCGGAACTCGTCGGTCGAGGCGTCCTTGTAGGTGATCGTGAACCCGGCGAGCAGTTCCGGCGCGTCGATCTGTAACTGTGCGCCGCTGTCGACGATAATCTCGTACTCGGTCCGGAGCGACTCCGCGAGGTCGAAGATGTACTCCTCGTTTGAGTCGTGATACGTCGAGTCGGTGAACCGGAGCACGGCCCCCGGCGACGGCGCGGTGTGGAATCGATCGCTGAAGGAAACGCCCGTCTCCTCGACCGCCTCGCCGAAGCGAGCCAGGTCTCGTTCGAGGGCCTCCTCCCCGACGTACTCGATGGGACCCGTCGCGATCGGTCCGCCGATGTTGTCGATGTCACCCAGCGCGTGTTCGGCGAACTCGGGATACTCCTCGAGGTCGGCCGGCAGGTCGCGCTCGGCGAACCGGTCCGAGTACCCGGAGAGGCGATTCGTCACGTCGACGGAGTACGCGAGCCGACTCTGTTCGCCGTCGTTCGCGACGTCGATTCCCGCTTCGGCCTGTTTGCGAACCACGTCGCGGACCGCCTCGCCGACGGCGGTCTCGAACGCCTCCGAACGCGAATCGTCGTCGCGTCGCAACACTTCGCGGAGGGCGTCCGACCGGGGAAGGCTTCCGACGTGCGTCGTCTGGATGGAGAGATCACTGGACATCTACGTTCACTCGTGTCACGTGAACGTGCTCGAGCCACGTTTATATTCTCTTCTCCGACGTCCGCGTGGCGTACGGAAGGCCGTCGACTATTTCGCCGGCCGGTCCCCCAGAGAGGGGGAGTCCGTCGCCGTCCTCGAGAGCGAAATCGACTACGATCAACGGCGACGATCCGTCGGCGTCACCAGTCACTCGGTGCGTTCGAAGTAAACGCGCTGTTACGTCCGATCCGGAGGCGCGAAGTGGTCCAATACGACCACGGGAGGATCTATTGGGCGCCGCAATCGCGACGGAGCGGGTTCGACGATGGCACCGGGTAACTCGGCGTTACGGACGCGTCCACTGGTGGCCCTCGTACAGTACAGGAACAACAGCCGATTGAGCGAGAAAATTACGGGAACGATTGGTGGCGTTTATCCATTCGTCTATCGCCGTCTCGAGCGTTATGAACGAACAGCCAGGCGACGACGAGCGAACCACTCGTCCGTACGAATCCGGGACCGGGAACTCTCGCTGGTGGCCGACCACGCGGCGACGACTGCTCCAGGCGACCGCCGCTGCGGGTGGCCTCGCCGCAATCGGTAACTCGACGCTCGCCCAGGAGAGCGAGACGATCGAACTCGGGGGTGAGACCAGCGGATGGCAAGGAGTCGCTCCGGACGAAATCGAAGGCGAAACCAACCCAACGCTGGAACTCGAGGAGGGGACGACGTACGAACTCACGTGGGAGAACCTCGACGGCCAGGCGCACAACATCGTCATCGTCGACGGCGACGGCGAGGAACTCGAGCGCACCGAACTCCTGGCCGAGGAAGGGGAGACCCAGACGCTCGAGTTCGAGGCGACGAGCGAGATGGCGGAGTACTACTGCGAACCGCACGCAGGAACGATGCGCGGGGAGGTCTCGATCGACGGTGAAACCGACGACGAAACAGGTGACGAGTCGGAAGACGGCGAGGTACCGGCGTTCTTCGATCCGGGGGCCGAAATCGGGCTCCAGTCGGTCGCGGAGGGGATGACGGCGCCGACCGACTTTGCCGTGATCGGTGGGGGTCAGGACCAGGACCAGGACCAGTACCTCGTCGCCGATCAAACGGGCGAACTATGGCTCGTCGACGGCGACGGACGGCGAGAGGAACCGTTCCTCGACGTGAGCGACCGGCTGGTCGAACTCGGGACGTTCGAAGGATCGTACGCCGATCCGAACCAGGACTACGACGAACGGGGTCTCCTCGGCGTGGAGGTCCACCCGAACTTCGCCGAGAACTGTCGCTTCTTCGTTCACTACAGCGCGCCGCCGAACGACGAGACGCCCGAGGGCTGGAGCCACGTCGAAGTCATCTCGGAGTTCCACGCGTCGGGCGACCGGAGTGAAGCCGACCCGGACTCGGAGACCGTCCTCCTGGAGTTCCAGAAACCGCAGTACAACCACGACGCGGGTCCGATGGCCTTCGGACCTGACGGCTACCTGTACGTCCCGATGGGCGACGGCGGCGGCGCGAACGACGACATGGAGGGCCACCTCGAGGACTGGTACGACGAGAACGCCGGCGGTAACGGACAGAACGTCACCGATACCCTCCTCGGTGGCATCCATCGGATCGACGTCGACGCGGAGAGCGACGACAAACCCTACGCCATCCCGGACGACAATCCCCTGGTCGACGTGGACGATGCCATCGACGAGTACTACGCGTGGGGGTTCCGGAACCCGTTCGGCATCTCGTTCGACAGCGACGGGCGACTGTTCGTTTCCGACGCCGGGCAGGACCTCTACGAGGAGGCGAACCTCGTCGAAGCCGGCGGCAACTACGGCTGGAACGTCAAGGAGGGGACCCACTGCTTCAGTACGGATAGCCCGAGCGATCCGCCCGCAGACTGTCCGGACGCCGCTCCCGACGAACCGCCGTACAACGGCCAGGAACTGCAGGATCCGATCGTCGAATACCCCCACGTGTACGAGGGCGAGACGGTCGGGATCACGATTATCGGCGGCCACGTGTACGAGGCCGACCAGCTCGAGGAGTTACAGGGCAAGTACGTCTTCGGCGACTGGACGTCCGATCCGGCTCGCCAGGCGCCGGCGGGTCGACTCCTCGCGGCGTCAGAGCCTACCGACGACGACGGGGGTTCGGGCGACGACGGGGGTTCGGACGACAACGAGACGGCGGATACCAACTCGAGCGACGATGCTGACGGCGGGGAAGAGGACGTCGAGGCCATACCCCGTGACGAACTCTGGGAGATGGAAGAACTCCAGGTCTCGGGGACCGACGACGGTTCCTTCCCCTACTTCGTTCGGCAGTTCGGCCAGGACGGCGACGGTAACGTCTACGTCCTCGCAAATCGAGAGGGTGTGCCGTCGGGCGACACGGGAGTCGTCATGAAGATCGTGCCATCGGGCGAGGGAGACGACATCTCGGTATCCGAGGATGGGGCTGACGAACAGGAGTCGGACGAGGAGGCGACCGAGGACACGCAGGATGAAGATGAAGACCAGGGTGACGGGACTGACAGCAACGAAACAGATAACAACGAAACTGACGGTAACGAAACCGACAACGAGACGTAATCAGCAACGAACCGACTCGCACCAATACGGCTCGAAGAGGCGTTCTCCTCGCTCCCACTCGAGCCGATGGAAGATCTACGACTGCTGATTTTCCGGCCAGCCGGCGTCGATGCCCGCACCGAGGACGATTCCGAGAGCGATCCCGATAGCCAACTCGTCCATCGCGACGCCGATGGCGACGCCGAGTACGAGCCCGATCGACATCCCCGTCCCGGGCGCTCGTCGGGACTCGTCCTCTCCGTCTCTGGAAGCCATGAGGACATACTCGCTGTATCTGGAGATAATACTATCGCTGAACGTACGGAAAGCGGTTGTGCGAATTGGACCTCTCGGACTGAACGAACTCTCGGGGAGAAGTACGTTTTTCGCCCTGAGCCCCGAGCGACTCGCTACGCTCGTCAGATTGATTCAGTGAAAATGTACTGACTGGGATTTGAACCACGCTCGAGAACCTGTTCGCGACGCTCACAGAACCTCTCGGTCTGATTCAAATCTTCGGGTGACTTCACGGCTCACCGATGGCGGATGGCGAGCACACGCTACGCGGTGCTCGTCGGTATTGTTCTCCGTAGAAGTGCGCTGGCTGGGATTTGAACCCAGGTTGTGACCATGGCAAGGTCACGTGATACCACTACACTACCAGCGCCCGGTTGCACTCTCACCTACACCGGCAAGGGTGTATAAGGGTTGCGAATTGGGAGGGGTGTGGGCTACGACTGCACGACTCACACCGCGCGCCCGGACGGCGATTTACCGACTCGATAAACACCCTCGAGGCTCGCGGCGACGGCGTTGGCTCACTTGATCTCGAACGACCAGTCGCCGTCGGCCTCGATGTCGATCCAGCAGACGTTGGCGGCGTCGTACGACCGCGAGCCCTGGAACTCCCCGCTCTGGTTCACCAGTTGTTCCCAGCTGCCGTCGACTCCCCAGCCGTCCACGATGACCGACCCGTCCCCGCTGTAACTGCCATCGACGCTGAGGTCCTTTTCGGTCCACAGCGGGCCGACGAACGACGGCCCCGTTCCGGACGCCGAGGTCGGGATGTCGGTCAGGTCGTCGGCGTGAACTTCGGGTTGATCGAGGTCAATCTCCCACTCGCCGTCGGCCTCGACCTCGAGTTCGTAGGAGCCCCCGCCGACGACCATCATCGATTCGCCATCGGCACCGCCGGCGGTCTGTGCCAGCAGGTTGTCAGCCAGGTTGTCGTCGCTCGACTGGAGCCTGGCGACGAACTCGCCGTCGGCAGAGAAGTCTCCCACGAGAATTCCTTCCGAGAGGTCGAACGAGTCCGACGTCGCCGAACCATCCCCATCGAAGGAGAGCGAGCGGCCGCTCTCGAAGATCGTTCCCTCCGGCCGTTCGGCGGTTTCGTCTTCTTCGCCGTCACCGTCGCCGCCGTCGTCACCGCCACTCAGGTTGCCGTCGACCACGTCTGACAGCGTCACGACATCGAGACCACGCTGTTCGATGTGGTTGAGCAAGTGCTCCAGGTCGTCGATCGACATGCTGTTCGAGGTCGATTCGCCCTCGACGATCCGCGGAATGCGAAGGATGGAGAGCTGGTTCCACTGGTCGACGTTGTTGATATGACGGCGAACGCCCTCGTGAAGGGCCGGCCCCCAGATCTGTGGGAGGGTGTGAATGGAGGTCGGATTGCCACTGGTCGGTCCGCCGCCGAACAGCAGCCCCGACTCGTAGTGCTCGCGGAGTGCCTTGTGAGTCTCCTGGGTCATCCTATCCTCCGGGACGACGAAGTGCCGGGCGCCCTTTTCGAAGCCCCGCTCTTCGAGCGCGGTTCGGGTGACTTCGAGGACGCGCTTCTGGCGCTCGATTGGCATCTCCGGAAGCGCACCCTGGCTTACGGGATAGGCACAGACGTCCCAGCCCTGGTCCCGCAGTTCCTCGAGTTGCTCGAGCGACATCTGGCTGCGCCCGCCGATCTGTTCGGGATCGACGGCGACTGCTGCAGACCAGCCGCGTTCTTCGAGCATCGGCGCGGCGCGCTCGTACTGGGTACGGTGGCCGCCGTAGAACGCCAGGATTGCCTTGCCGTTGTCGACGCCCTGCTTCTTCCGGAGGTCGTCGACCACAAGTCGCGTGGGTCCGTCCTCGGGGCCGTACCCGATGATGTTTAGCCGGGTGACGTTCGGAAGGTCGAGTTCGCCGTACTTCTGGCCGTATCCGAAGTCGATGCGGAGCCAGCCTTCGTACCCGCCAGGGACCACGCGGATGCTCTTCAGTCGGTTGTCACGGCTGCCGGTTTCGACCTCGAGGGCGACCCGGTTAGCTGACTCCACCTTGACCGCCAGCGAGACGTCGTAACCGCCGAGGTCGAGCCGATCCGGGAATGGCGTCGTAGCGATGACCTGACTCGAGTCGCTCTCGAGGACCGCCGCCTGCGACCCCGTTCTGGCCTCGTCAGGTGCGGCCTCGATCGTCCCTTCCGTCGTCCGCCAGTGCTCGAGATTCTCGAAGGTGTCGATGGGTTCGCCAGTTTCGATCGCGGGCCACGCGATGTTGCCACCGTCGTCGTCGCCGTTCCCGGTTCGATCGCTGTCGCCGTTCCCGTTGCCGTTGCCCGAGGTTCCGTTTCCATTTCCGTTCCCGTCTCTTGGGTCGCCGCCAGGGATCATATCCAGACAGCCAGCGAACGATGCCGAGCCTGCGCCCAGTGCAGCCAACAGTTTGCGTCGGGATGACGGTTGCATTGGGTCACCGTCTGGGACCGGGGACCTTCTTAATGGAGGATATAATGAATGAAATCCAACCGTTTCACGGATAAGGACCGACCTTTCCCTCTCGCTAAGCCCGCCGAACCCGGTAGCAATTACCGCGTTCTCGCGACCATTTTGTGTGCCCAAGTGTCACGAATTCTGCCCTGCGAACCGCTCACAGCCGGGAATCGAATCCGCTACCCTTTTAAGACACTGTCCGTAACACATCGCTACAGTCTAGTGACGAGGCGCCGAAGTCGCGGTATGACCGTCAGCGTGCTCGTGCCGTCGTCACTCAGCCGGGAAGCCGAGGACAAACGCGAGGCCACTCGCAAACTCGGATACGTCGCCCGTGCGGCGACTATCTTCCGGGCCGATCGCCTGATCGTCTACCCCGATCCAGGGGGCGACGACGGGCGATTTGGCGACGGGTTCGTCGAAACCGTCTTGCGGTACGCCGCGACCCCCCCTTACCTCCGAAAGGAGGCCTGGGGCAAGCGGGACGAACTGGAGGCCGTGGGCGTCTTACCGCCGCTCCGTGCCCCGTCACAGACCGGCTCCGAATCGAACGGTTCGGGGTCGACAAGACAAGGAATCGTGACCGAGGTCGGACCTGAAGGGCGCGTCCGGGTCAATTGCGGACTGCAACACCCGATCTCCCTCAACACGCCTCCCGGAATGGAGGTCGGCGAGGGAGAGCGCGTGACCGTCAGGATCTCTTCGCGACGACCGGTCCGGGCGAAACTCGTCGACGAACCCTCACCGGGGTTCGCCGTCGAGCGGACGGACCTCCCGGCAGCACTCGGCCGTGAGGACGCCGGCGTTCGTATCGCGGCCTCCCGATATGGTGAACCGCTCACCGTGGGACGCCTCGAGACGCTGGCCGGACGCGTCGAACGGGACGGGATGACCGTCGCCTTCGGCGCACCCGAGAGAGGGTTGCCGGACATCCTCGGTATCGACCAGGGGGCCATCGAGGCCGCCTACGCCGATACCGAGGACGACGCAAACGTCGAACCCAGCGATCTGCGCACGGAAACGGGGTTCGACCTCTGGCTCAATACGGTTCCGAACCAGGGGAGCGCGGTCGTGCGAACGGAGGAGGCTCTGTTCGCCACCCTCGCCCCCCTCTCACTGAGAGCGTGATAGAATGCCACAACCAAACGCACCACGCAAAGGCTCACTCGGGTTCGGCCCACGAAAGCGGGCGACCAGCGAGGTCCCACGCTTTTCCTCGTGGCCGGACGACGACGGACAGCCAACGCTCCAGGGCTTCGCGGGCTACAAGGCCGGCATGACCCACGTGGTTATGGTCGACGACACCGCTAACTCGCCGACCGAGGGAATGGAACAGACCGTTCCCGTAACCATCGTGGAGACGCCGCCGATGCGCGCCGTCGCCCTGCGTGCGTACGAGAACACACCGTATGGACAGCAACCGATTACCGAGGTCTGGACCACCGAGTTCGTCGACGAACTCGAGCGCGTCCTCGACGTCCCCGGCGACGAGTACGACGCCGAGGCCGCCGAAGACGAGTTCCGCGAGGAACTCGAGGCCGGTCGGGTCGACGACGTTCGCGTCATCACCCACACCGTCCCCGGTTCGATCCCCTCGGTTCCCAAGAAGAAACCCGACGTCATGGAAACGCGCGTCGGCGGCGGCTCCGTCGAGGACCGCGTCGACTTCGCGCTCGAGACGATCGCCGAGGGCGGCGAGCACGTCATGAACGACGTGTTCCGCGCCGGCGAGTACGTCGACGCCAGCGGCGTCACCAAGGGGAAAGGTACCCAGGGTCCCGTCAAGCGATGGGGCGTCCAGAAGCGCAAGGGCAAGCACGCCCGGCAGGGATGGCGCCGCCGCATCGGGAACCTCGGTCCCTGGAACCCGAGCCGCGTCCGCTCGACGGTCCCCCAGCAAGGTCAGACCGGGTACCACCAGCGGACCGAGCTCAACAAGCGCCTCGTCGACATCGGCGACGGCGACGACGCGACGGTCGACGGCGGCTTCGTCAACTACGGCGAGGTCGACGGCCCGCACGCGTTGATCAAGGGCTCGCTCCCCGGGCCAAACAAGCGCCTCGTGCGCTTCCGCCCGGCGATTCGACCCGGAGACCAGCCGCGTCTCGATCCCGAGGTGCGCTACGTCTCCACCGCATCCAACCAGGGGTGAACTAGCAACACATGAACGCAACAGTACGAGACCTGGACGGCGCAGACGCGGGGGAGGTCGAGCTCCCGGCGGTCTTCGAGACGGAGTACCGCCCGGACCTGATCGCCCGCGCGGTCCGCGTCGCACAGGCAAACCGAAAACAGGCTTACGGTGCCGACGAGTTCGCCGGGATGCGTACCCCCGCCGAATCGTTCGGTAGCGGTCGCGGGATGGCCCACGTACCCCGGCAGAACGGACGCGCTCGCCGCGTCCCGCAGGCCGTCAAGGGACGACGGGCCCACCCGCCGAAGGCCGAGAAGGACCAGGGCGAATCGATCAACAAGAAAGAGCGCAAGCTCGCGACCCGAAGCGCCATCGCCGCGACGGCCGACGCCGAGATTGTCGCCGAGCGCGGACACGCCTTCGACGACGACGCCGAACTTCCGCTGGTCGTCAGCGACGACTTCGAGGACCTCGTGAAGACGAAGGAGGTCGTCTCCTTCCTCGAGGCCGCCGGCGTCGATGCAGACATCCAGCGCGCCGACGACGGACGCAGCGTCCGCTCGGGGCAGGGGAAGCTCCGCGGTCGCAAGCACAAACAGCCCAAGTCGATTCTCTTCGTGACCTCGAGCGAGGCCGGTCCCTCGCGTGGCGCCCGCAACCTCGCGGGTGCCGACGTGGCGACCGCCGCCGAGGTCAACGCCGAGGACCTCGCACCGGGCACCCAGGCCGGTCGACTGACCGTCTGGACCGAGAGCGCACTCGAGGAGGTGGCCGACCGATGAGCGGAATCATCGAACACCCCCTCGTGACCGAGAAGGCCATGAACGACATGGACTTCGAGAACAAGCTCCAGTTCCTCGTGCACGTCGACGCCTCGAAACCCAAGATCCGTGACGCCATCGAGGAGCGCTTCGACGTCGAGGTCGCGAACGTGAACACACAGATCACCATGGACGGCACGAAGAAGGCAACGGTGACGCTGGGCGAGGACGACGACGCCCAGGAAGTCGCCTCACGAATCGGGGTGTTCTGAGCATGGGACGACGAATCTTCGGTCAGCGTCGAGGGCGCGGATCGCCCACGTTCCGCGCACCGTCGCACCGATACAAGGCGAATCTCGAGCACAAGACGCTCGAGGACACCGACGTGGTCTCGGGCGAGGTCGTGAACATCGAGCACGACCCGGCTCGCTCGGCGCCGATCGCGGCCGTCGAGTTCGAGGACGGCGAACAGCGCCTGATCCTCGTTCCCGAGGGCGTCGCCGTCGGCGAAGAGATCCAGGTCGGCGTCAGCGCCGAGATCAAACCCGGGAACACGCTCCCGCTCGCGGAGATCCCCGAGGGGGTCCCGGTCTGTAACGTCGAGGCCAAGCCGGGCGACGGCGGCAAGTTCGCTCGCGCCTCCGGCGTCAACGCGGACCTCATCACCCACGACCGCAAGGCTGCGGTCGTCCAGCTGCCAAGTGGCGAAGTCAAGCGGCTCGATCCCCAGTGCCGTGCCACCATCGGCGTCGTCGCCGGTGGCGGCCGCACGGAGAAGCCGTTCGTCAAGGCAGGAAAGAAGTACCACAAGATGCGCGCCCGCGGGATCAAGTGGCCGCGCGTCCGCGGGGTCGCCATGAACGCCGTCGACCACCCCTTCGGTGGCGGCGGTCGTCAGCACCCTGGTCGCCCCAAATCCGTCTCGAAGGACGCACCCCCGGGACGGAAAGTCGGTGACATCGCCTCCCGGCGAACCGGTCGAGGTGGAAACAAATGAGTTCGGAATACCGTACCGGCCGCGAGGGTGAGGAGTTCACCTACCGCGGTCACACGCTCGAGGAGCTCCAGGAGATGGAGCTCGAGGAGGTCGCTGACGTGCTTCCGGCACGACAGCGACGGAGTATCGTGCGCGGGCTCTCGGTCGAGCAGGAGAAGTTGCTCGAGAAGGCTCGCAAGAAAGACGAACAGGAGACGGCCAACTCGCCGATCCGGACGCACCTGCGCAACATGCCGGTGCTGCCGGAGTTCGTCGGGCTGACCTTCGCCGTCTACACCGGACAGAGCTTCGAGCGCGTTCGGATCGAGCCCGAGATGATCGGCCACTACCTCGGTGAGTTCCAGCTCACCCGAACGTCCGTCACGCACGGACAGGCCGGCATCGGCGCGACCCGATCGTCGAAGTTCGTCCCACTGAAGTGATCATCGCATGGGAATCAACTACTCAGTCGACGCCGACCCGGACACCACCGCGAAAGCGATGCTCCGGGAGCGTCACATGAGCCACAAGCACAGCAAGGAGATCGCCCGCGAGATCAAGGGTCGAACGGTCGACGACGCCGTCGAGTACCTCGAGGCGGTCGTCGACGGCGAGCGCTCGGTTCCGTTCCGGTCGCACAACTCCGGCGTCGGCCACCGCTCGGACATCGACGGCTGGGACGCCGGTCGCTACCCCGAGAAGGCCAGCAAGGCGTTCCTCGAACTGCTCGAGAACGTGGCGGCCAACGCCGACCACCAGGGCTTCGACGGTGGGTCGATGGAAATCGCCCACTGTGCCGCCCACAAGGTCGGCGAGTCCGTCGGGCGCAAACCGCGTGCGATGGGCCGGGCCTCCGCCTGGAACACCCCGCAGGTCGACGTCGAAATCGTCGTCGCGGACGCGGACGCAGAAGGTGACGACTAATGGCAGACGAACACGAATTCATCGAAAACGGCCTGCAGCGGTCCCAGATCGACGAGTTCTTCGAAGAGGAACTCGGCCGCGCGGGCTACGGTGGCATGGACGTCGCCAAGACGCCGATGGGAACCCAGATCGTCCTCAAGGCCGAGAAGCCGGGGATGGTCATCGGCAAGGGCGGCGAGAACATCCGGAAGGTCACGTCGGCCCTTGAGGAGAAGTTCAACCTCGAGGACCCCCAGATCGACGTCCAGGAGGTCGACGAACCCGACCTCAACGCGCGGATCGTCGCGGATCGACTGGCTAACGCCCTGGAGCGAGGCTGGTACTTCCGGAAGGCCGGTCACACGACGATCGACCGGATCATGGACGCTGGCGCCCTCGGCGCCGAGATTGTCCTCGCTGGCAAGGTCACGGGCGCACGCTCGCGCGTCGAGAAGTTCAACCGTGGCTACATCAAGCACAACGGCGAACCTGCCGAGGAGATCGTCGACACCGGCCAGGGCGTCGCGGTCATGAAGCTCGGTACGATCGGCGTGACGGTCAAGATCATCCCGCCGGGAGCCGAGCTTCCCGACGACTTCCGCATCCACGACGACCTCGATCCCGAGGAAGTCGTCCCAGATGCCGTCGAGGCCAACGAGGCTGAGGGCGTCGAGGAGTTGCTTGAGGGCGAGCCAGAAGAGGCCGAGCCTGACGCCGGAGAGACGGAAGCCGAAGCCGGCGAACCGGCCCCGGCCGACGAGGCCGAAATCGACGAAGACGTCGTCGAAGAGGTCATCGAGGAAGAAGTCGCCGACGAGGAAGAGACCGACGCTGGCGAATCCGAGGCAGCGGTCGACGCCGAGGACGTCGAGGAGGAACTCGACGAACTCAACGAGGAGATCGAGGCCGAAGCGGAGGATCTCGTCGCGGAGATGGAAGCCGAGGACGAAGCTGAAGCTGAAGACGAAGACGAAGCAGACGAGGGAGGTGACGCCTGATGGCGATCCTCCACACCGAGGAGATCCGCGACATGACGCCCGCCGAACGGCAGTCCGAACTCGAGGACCTCGAGACGGAACTGCTGAACGCCAACGCGGTCCTCGCCGCCGGTGGCGCCCCGGAGAATCCGGGCGAAATCGGCGAACTCAAGCGGACCGTCGCGCGGGTCAAGACGATCCAGAAGGAAGAAGGCGACCTCGACGACACCGACGAGGAATAAGCAAATGGCACTGACACCCGAAACGCTCCCGCGACACGAACTCAATGGCCTGCCAGTCCGGGTCGTCGATAGCGACGACGCCGGCCGCGTGGGTATCGAGGGACGAGTCGTCCTCGAGACGACGAATACCCTCTCGGTCGAAGTTCGCGAGAACGGGACGTCCCGGGTGCTCACCGTGCCGAAATCGGGCTCGGTATTCGAATTCGCGATCACAGATGAAGCCGCCGGAGACGAGAAGTCTCCGGGGACTACGTCCAAACTGGCCGATACACAACCTGGGGGCGACGACTCGCTCACAGACTGTGCTGGCGAGGGCGTAGCCTACGTTACGGTCGATGGATCGCGACTGCTCTCACGACCCGCCCGACGCACCGAAACGAAAGGTGACTCACCATGGCAATAGGACTAGACGTTGAAACGCCTCCGGAACCCGAAAACCCGGAGGAGTACGACTACGAGAAGTGTCCGTTCTACGGCGACCTGCCGGTCCGAGGTCAGATCCTCGTCGGCACCGTCGTCTCGACGGACATGGACAAGACCGTAGTCGTCGAGCGAGAGTACGACGTGACGGTTCCGAAATACGACCGTCAAATGAAACGTCGCTCGCGCATTCCGGCACACGTGCCGGGCGTGCTCGAGCCGCTCTCGGTTGGCGATACGGTCAAGATCGCAGAGACCCGACCACTGTCGAAGACGAAATCGCACGTGGTCGTCGAAATAACCCAGGAAGCGACCGCCGTTGACGTCGCCGAACTGACGCTGGAAGAGGAACACGACCCTCAACTGTCGGCCGAAGACTTGGCCGGCAGTTCCGGCGACGAGGACGAAGCCAACGAGGGTGATGCCTGATGGAGGCGATGAAAGCCGACGTCACGCAGGGCCTGAAGAAGGGCTCGCTCGTGACCTGCGCCGACAACTCCGGCGCACGCGAGCTGAAAATCATCAGCGTCGCGGGCTACCACGGCACCAAGAACCGCCAGCCGAAGGCGGGTCTTGGTGACAAAGTCACGGTCTCCGTGACGAAGGGTACCCCCGAGATGCGACGCCAAGTCCTCGAGGCCGTCGTCGTCCGCCAGCGGAAGTCGATCCGCCGGCCGGACGGAACGCGCCTGAAGTTCGAGGACAACGCCGCCGTCATCGTCGACGAGAACGAGGAGCCTCGAGGCACCGAGATCAAGGGCCCCATCGCCCGCGAGGTCGCGGAGCGCTTCGGCGCAATCGCCAGCACGGCGACGATGATCGTATAGGATAGACTATGAGTAAACAACCACGCAAACAACGAACCCAGACTGAGCAGGCGCCGCTTCACCAGAAGCACAAGCAGGTTCACGCCACGCTCTCGGCGGACCTCCGCGAGGAGTACGGCGTGCGTCGCACCCGCGTCAACGCGGGCGACCGCGTCGAGGTCATGCGCGGTGACTTCGCCGGCGACGAAGGCGAGGTCATGCGCGTCGACCTCGATGAGGCCGTGATCCACGTCGAGGACGTGACGGTCGAGACGGCAGACGGCGAGGAAGTCGCCCGACCGCTCGATGCGTCGAACGTCCGGATCGTGGAGCTCGAGCTCTCGGACGAGCGTCGCGAGGCGCGCCTGGAAGGTGATAGCGAATGAGCAACCATCAGAAACGACTCTCGGTACCGAAATCGTGGCCGGTCGAGCGCAAGACCGACGTCTTCACCGTCAAAGCGCGCGCCGGCCCCCACGGCGAAGCCGGCGTTCCGCTGGTCATCCTCCTTCGGGACGTCCTCGGTTACGTCGACTCGAAGAAGGAAGCCCGGTACGCCCTCTCCCAGGACGCGATCCTGGTCAACGGCGAACTGATCAACGACGAGAAGCGTCCCATCGGGATGTTCGACATCGTCGGCTTCCCCGGACGCGAGGAGTACTACCGCGTCTTCCCCGACGAGGGCGGCCGCCTCTCGCTGATCGATATCGACGCCGACGCCGCGGACAGCCGTCTCGGCAAGGTCGTCGGTAAACAGCAGGTCAGAGGCGGCGAGACGCAGCTCTCGCTCCACGACGGCACGAACGTCGTCGTCGACGAAGACTACAGCACGAACGACTCGATCGTCGTCGACAACGAGGACAAGTCGGTCGTCGCGCACTTCCCCTACGAGGAGGGTGCGCTGGTCACCGCCGTCAGCGGCAATCACGGCGGGAAGATCGGCGAACTCGTCAACATCGACGTCACCCTCGGTAGCGGCTCGAACATCGTCACGGTCGAAACCGACGACGGCGAGTTCGAAACCGTCGAGGAGTACGTGTTCGTCATCGACGAGAACTTCGTCGGCGACGACGACTCGTCGGAAGCGGCGAGCGGAGGTGACGACGAATGAGCGAAAGTGAAGCCGGCGAGGCCGACTTCCACGAGATGCGCGAACCCCGCGTCGAGAAAGTCGTCGTCCACATGGGCGTCGGCCGCGGCGGCCGCGACCTCGGACGGGCCGAGGACATCATCGAGGAGATTACGGGCCAGCAGAGCGTCCGCACCCAGGCGAAGGCGACCGAACCCGAGTTCGGCATCCGCCAGGGCGACCCGATCGGCACGAAGGTCACCCTCCGCGGTGACGACGCCGAGGACTTCCTCGAGACGGCGCTGCCGCTCGCGGACCTCTCGGCGTCACAGTTCGACCAGACCGGGAACTTCAGCTTCGGCGTCGCCGAGCACACCGAGTTCCCGAGCCAGGAGTACGACCCGAACGTCGGGATCTACGGCCTGGACGTGACGGTCAACCTGGTCCGACCGGGCTATCGCGTCACGAAGCGAGCCAAAGCGACCCAGGCGATTCCGTCGCGACACCGACTGACCCCCGAGGACGCCATCGCGTACCTCGAGTCGAGTTACGACGTGGACGTGGAGGTGCCAGACGATGAGTGAAAGCGAAACTGAGAACGAACAGACGGGCGAGCACGCCGCCAAGCGCACGGGGCAGGAAGCGGCCTGCCAGCGCTGTGGTCGCAAGCAGGGGCTGGTCGGCAAGTACGACATCAACCTGTGCCGGCAGTGCTTCCGCGAGATCGCCCGCGACATGGGATTCAAGAAGTACAAATGACCGGGAACGATCCACTCAGTAACGCGCTGTCGGGCATCGACAATGCCGAGAGCGTCGGACACCTGAGCCACGAGGTAGAACCCGCCTCCAACGTCATCGGCAGCGTCCTCGAGGTCTTCTACGACCGCGGGTACATCGACGGCTTCGAGTTCGTCGACGACGGCAAAGCCGGCACGTTCGAGGTCGAACTGAAAGGAGCGATCAACAAATGCGGCCCCGTCAAGCCCCGATATTCCGTCAAGGCCGACGAATTCGAGAAGTGGGAGAAGCGATTCCTCCCGGCTCGAGACTTCGGCGCGCTCGTCGTGACGACGAGTGAAGGAATCATGAGCCACTACGAGGCTCGAGAGCAGGGCATCGGTGGCCAGGTGATCGCGTACGTCTACTAACAATGCGAACCGAACTGGACATCCCAGACGACGTAACCGCCGAGGTCGATCACCTCGACGTGACGATCGAGGGCCCGGAAGGCAGCGTTACCCGCCGCCTCTGGTACCCGGACGTCACTGTCGACGTCGACGACGACCGCGTGGTCATCGAGAGCGAGACGGAGAACGCGAAAACGAACGCGACCGTCGGCACCTTCGAGAGCCACATCCGAAACGCCTTCCACGGCGTGACCGAGGGATGGGAGTACGAGATGGAAGTCTTCTACTCTCACTTCCCGATGCAGGTCCGCGTCGAAGGCGAGGAGGTCGTCATCGAGAACTTCCTCGGCGAGAAAGCACCGCGACGAACGACTATCCACGGCGACACCGAGGTTAACGTCGACGGCGAAGCGCTGACGCTCTCCGGCCCGAACAAGGAGCACGTCGGTCAGACCGCCGCCGACATCGAACAGCTGACCAAGGTGAAAGGCAAGGACACCCGCGTCTTCCAGGACGGGGTCTACATCACCCAGAAGCCACAGAAAGGAGGTGCCTGATAGATGGCTGACGACGACCAACCACAGGAACTCGAAGACATCAGCGGCGTCGGTGAGAGCAAGGCCGACGCACTCCGCGAGGCCGGGTTCGAGTCCATCGAGGACGTCAAAGAGGCCGACCAGGACGACCTGGCCGAGGCCGAGGGCATCGGTAACGCGCTCGCTGCGCGTATCAAAGCCGACGTCGGCGACCTCGAGGTTACGGAAGAGACCGAGGCCGAGATCGAAGACGAGGCCGCCGAGGAAGAAGAAGCGACCGAAGACGTCGAGACCGAACTGCAGCCCCGTGGCCTGACCGAGAAGACGCCCGACCTCGACGACGAGGAAGCGCGCCTGCTCGGCCGGCGCCACGCCGAGGGCAAGCCGCAGTTCAAGCGACAGGACTACCACAAGAAAAAGCGCACGCCGGAATCGTGGCGGCGCCCGCGTGGTGGCCTCTCGAAGCAGCGTCGTGGTATCAAAGGCAAGGGCCCGAAGGTCCAGGCCGGCTACCGCACGCCCGAGGCCGTTCGGGGCAAACACCCGAGCGGTTTCGAGGAGGTCTACGTCGAGAACACGGACGACCTCGAGGGTGTCGACGGCGACACCCAGGCCGTCCGCATCGCCAGCTCCGTCGGCGCTCGCAAGCGCGAGCGAATCGAGGAGCAGGCCGAGGACGCGGAAATCCGCGTTCTGAACCCGACCTACGTCGAAGTCGAGGTGGACGAATGACTGACCTGAGTTCACAGAAGCGACTCGCAGCGGACGTCCTCGACGTCGGGCAGAACCGCGTCTGGTTCGATCCCGAGGCCCAGGGCGACATCGCGTCGGCGATCACTCGCGAGGAGATTCGCGAACTGATCGACGACGGAACGATCCGGGCGAAAGACGCCCGCGGAAACTCCCGCGGCCGTGCCCGCAAACGCAATGAGAAGCGCTCCTACGGCCACAAGAAGGGGCCTGGCAAGCGCCGCGGCAAGAAGGGTGCCCGCCAGAACCAGAAAGAGGAGTGGACGAACAAGATTCGCGCACAGCGCCGGAAGCTCCGCGAACTCCGCGACCAGGGCGAGATTACGCCCACGCAGTACCGCCAGCTCTACCGCAAGGCAGCCGGCGGGGAGTTCCGCAGCGTCCGGTACCTGTTGAACTACATCGACAACGAATACGGTGACCAATAATGGCGACAGGACCACGATACAAGGTACCGATGCGGCGTCGCCGTGAGGTCCGGACAGACTACCATCAGAGGTTGCGCCTGCTGAAATCGGGGAAACCCCGCCTCGTTGCTCGCGTGAGCAACAAGCACGCCACGGCGCAGCTGATCACCCCCGGCCCTAACGGTGACGACACGCTCGCCAGTGCTCACTCGAGCGACCTCGAGGAGTACGGCTGGAACGCGCCGACGAGTAACCTCTCGGCTGCGTACCTGACCGGCCTGCTGGCCGGGAAGCGAGCGGTAGACGCCGGCGTCGACGAGGCCGTCCTCGATATCGGCCTCAACAAGGCGACGCCCGGAAACAAAGTGTTCGCGATCCAGGAGGGCGCGATCGACGCGGGGCTCGAGATTCCCCACAACGACAGCGTCCTCGCCGACTGGTCGCGTACTCGCGGCGAGCACATCGCCGAGTACGCCGAACAGCTCGACGAGCCGCTTTACAGCGGCGACTTCGACGCGACGGACCTTCCCGAACACTTCGACGACGTACGAGAGGCGATCTTAGAATGAGTGCAAACGACTACGACAACGGGTGGCAGCCTGTAACCCGACTCGGGAAGCTCGTTCAGGAGGGCGAAATCGACACGATGGAGGACGCCCTCAACTCTGGACTTCCCCTCAAAGAGCCCGAACTCGTCGACCAGCTCCTCCCCGGACTGAACGACGAGGTGCTGGACATCAACATGGTCCAGCGGATGACCGACTCCGGCCGCCGGGTGAAGTTCCGGTGTGTCGTCGCCGTCGGCAACCGCGACGGCTTCGTCGGCTACGCCGAGGGTCGCGAGGACCAGGTCGGCGCCGCCATCCAGAAGGCGATCGGTATCGCGAAGCTGAACCTCATCCAGGTGCCCCGCGGCTCCGGGTCGTGGGAGGACCGTTCGGACCGGCCTCACTCGCTGACCCGACGGACGACCGGCAAGGCCGGCTCCGTCGAGGTCGAACTCATCCCAGCCCCCGAGGGGCTGGGCCTGGCCGCGAGCGACACCGTGCGCGCGGTGCTCGAACTCGCCGGCATCGAAAACGCCTGGACGAAGAGCCACGGCAACACCCGAACGACGGTGAACCTGGCGAAAGCGACCTACAACGCGCTCGAGAACGCCTCGCAGTCGCGCATCCCACGAGAGGTGGCCGAACGATGACGGCGAAAGCAATCGTCCAGATTCGCGGCGAGGTCAACCGCCAGCAGGCTGTCGACGACACGCTGTCGATGCTGAACCTGCACAAGGTCAACCACCTCACCATCGTCCCCGACTCCGACACCTACCGCGGGATGATCACCAAAGTCCACGACTTCGTGGCCTACGGCGAACCCGACGCCGAGGTACTCGAGACGGTGCTCGAAAAGCGAGCGGAACCGCTCGAGGGCCGCCAGTCCGATGTCAACGAGGACTGGATCGCCGAGCACACCGAGTTCGACGACTTCGCCGCCCTCGCCGAGGCGCTCCTCGCAGAGGAGACGACGCTTCGCGAGCAGGGGCTGTCGCCGACGCTGCGACTGCACCCGCCACGTGGTGGCCACGAGGGCGTCAAACACCCAACCGGAAACGGTGGGCAACTCGGAAAGCATACAACCGAGGAGATTAACGCCCTGCTAACGGCGATGCGATAACCATGACGAGCAAGAAACGACGTCAGCGCGGCTCGCGAACCCACGGCGGCGGTACGCACAAGAACCGCCGCGGGGCCGGCCACCGAGGTGGCCGCGGCAAAGCCGGGCGTGACAAACACGAGTTCCACAACTACGAATCGAGAGAGAAACACGGCTTCAAGCGACCGCAGGGCGCCCAGCCCACCGTCGCCGAGATCGACGTCCAGAAACTCGACGAGGACGCGATCCTCTACGTCGCCGACGATCAGGCTGAAGAGACCGGCGACGGCTACGCCATCGACGCCCGCGACGTCGTCGATGACGGCTACGAGGCCGACGTCGTCAAGGTCCTCGGCAGCGGCCAGGTCCGGAACGCACTCGAGATCACCGCGGACGCCTTCACCGAGACGGCCCGCGAGAAACTCGAGGACGCCGGTGGTGAAGCGATCGTCTCCGAGCGTGCACAGCAGGCTGCGGAGGCGGACGATGACGACGCGGACGACGCTGACGAAGCCGACGAGGCGACCGAGGACTAACCATGGGATGGAAGGAAGCCGCCGAACCGGTCTTGACGCGGATGCCCACCGTCCGCCGCCCGGAGGGGCACGTCCCCTTCAAGCGAAAGCTGGGGTGGACGGCGGGAATCCTCGTGCTGTACTTCTTCCTGACGAACATCGCGGTTTTGGGGATCAGTACCCAGGGTGGTGAGGACCTGTTCGGCCAGTTCCGGGCAATCCTCGCCGGTGCACACGGCTCGCTCCTGCAGGTCGGTATCGGCCCAATCGTCACCGCCAGCATCGTGTTGCAGTTGCTCGGTGGGGCGAATCTGCTCGGGCTCGACACCGACGACCCGCGCGACCAGGTCCTCTACCAGGGCCTGCAGAAGTTGCTCGTCGTCGTGATGACGGCGCTGACGGCCCTGCCGATGGTGTTCGCCGGCAGCTTCCTTCCGGCAGCGAACGTCATCGAACTCGGCGGCCTCACGCTCACCGGGGCGGAGGTTCAGACGCTGATGTTCATACAGATCTTCATCGGCGGGATCCTCATCCTCTACATGGACGAGGTGGTCAGCAAGTGGGGCGTTGGCAGCGGTGTCGGCCTGTTCATCATCGCCGGGGTCAGCCAGCGCCTCGTCTCGGGATTCCTCTCGCTTTCCGACGAGGGATTCTTCTACAGCTGGTACCAGATCCTGTTCACTGACGAGATCGCGGTCAACTCCTGGCTCAGTAGCGAGGGTTTCAACACGCTGTTCATCGCCGATAACGGTGGCCAACTGTTGGCGCTCGCGACGACGCTGTTGATCTTCGGGATCGTCGTCTACGCGGAATCCGTCCGCGTCGAGATTCCGCTGAGCCACGCCCGCGTGAAGGGTGCTCGCGGACGCTTCCCCGTGAAGCTCATCTACGCGAGCGTCCTGCCGATGATCCTCGTTCGCGCCGTGCAGGCGAACATCCAGTTCCTCGGCCAGATCATCCAGAGTCAGTGGTCGATGCCCGGATGGCTCGGCGTCTACGCCAACGGACAGCCGGTCGGCGGGTTCTTCTACTACTTCGCGCCGATCTACTCGCCGAACGACTGGATGTGGTGGACGGGACAGACCCCCGCGGGAATCGACCCCTGGCAGATCATGGTGCGGATCGGCATCGACGTGACCTTCATGGTCGTCGGCGGTGCCATCTTCGCCATCTTCTGGGTCGAGACGACGGACATGGGGCCGAAAGCGACGGCTCGACAGATCCAGAACTCCGGGATGCAGATCCCCGGCTTCCGCCAGAACGCGGTTGTCGTCGAGAAGGTCATGGAGCGGTACATTCCGCAAGTGACCGTCATCGGCGGCGCGCTCGTCGGGTTGCTCGCCGTCTGGGCGAACATGCTCGGCACCATCGGCGCCGTCTCCGGAACCGGCCTGCTGCTCGCGGTCTCGATCACGTACAAACTGTACGAGGAGATCGCCGAGGAGCAGTTGATGGAGATGCATCCGATGATGCGCCAGATGTTCGGCGGCGAGTAGCCACGTCTGTCGCACACTTTCTGCCGTTCTCACCGCTCTCGAGCGACGCTACTACCCTCGAGCACTCGAAATCTCTATGGCCGCTGTAGCGTCGTCAGCGACGGATACGTCCCGGTTCGGACTGGTCCGTCTCCGCGACAATATATCAAAACATATAAAAGTTATATCCTCTCACACGTCGTAGTAGTACTGGTGACTATAATGAGCACAGTGACTACAGAAAGCGGAATGGGAACGACGAACTGGCGACCGCTGGCCTACGCGGGAAGCGCGATTGTACTCATCGGATTGCTCGCGATTGCCCTCCCGTTCGCCACGGGACTCGCCGTTACGTACCTCCTCGGCGGACTACTGGTGGTCGGCGGGATCGCCCACGCTGGACACGCGTTCACCACCCGAGACTGGAAAGGGTCGCTTTGGCAGGCGACGCTCGCGGGCATTTCCATCGCCGCTGGCTTGCTCCTGTTCGTGAACCCGATCGTCGGACTCGCCAGCCTGACGCTGCTGGTCATTGCGTACCTGCTCGTCGACGGGTTCGCCGAGCTCGCCCTCGCCCTGCAGATGGCCGGCGAGGCGGGACGCGGCTGGATCGCCGCCAGCGGGACGCTCTCGCTCATCCTGGCGGGGCTGCTCTGGGCCGGATTCCCCTCGAGTGCGGCCTGGGTCGTCGGGTTCGTCGTCGGCGCCAGCCTGCTCGCGACGGGAATATCGATGATCGCCGTAGCCTACCGCGGCCGCAGCGCTGGCGAGGACATGACGCCGCCGGCTACAAGTCCTCGCGGCGCCTGACGCACTCTTTTCGACCCTCGAGCGACCACTGGCGGAGGCACAACTGCAGGATATATATGGGCGAAGGGACAAGCCTGTTCTAAGAGCTGGTTCGATGTCAGAGATATACCTGATAAGCACACTCCTGATGGGATTAATCGTGCTCGGCGCGGCGGCGATCATCACCCGAATGGGTCAGCGCGCGACGCCGAGCGGGCACGCGGGAACGCGCAGCGGGTACGCCGAGTGGTCGCCACGAACGGCTACCGAAGACAGCCGCATCGTCGCCCTCGCGAAGACGCCCGCGATCTGGGCGCTCGGCTTCGTCGGCACTGCCATCGCCCTCCTGGCCGGCGCGGTCCTGGTCGTCAGCGAAGGAGAGTACGTGGACTCCGCACTGGTCGAACCGATCGTCTTCGCCGTCGGCGGCGCCGCCCTGATCGGCTACGTCTTCTTCGGTGCGTACTTCGCCGCTCGAGATCGGTTCGGAAACACGGCCATGGGCGTTGCCTTCGCGACGCTCACCCTGGGCGTCCTGGGACTGCTCGCGGTTGCAGTCCTCCTCCTGATGGGATAGGCTGGCATCTTTTCAGTACTTCAGTACGTTTTCCCGACTGGCCGTATCGATCGCTCGAGCGAGTGCGGACGCTTCTATCGTTCTCGAGTGTTATCCAGTGACAGTGGGCGCAGCCTGCTGGGGGCACGTCCGTACGATGACTGCCTCGTGATGTGGGTTCATCGGAGACGTCTGTACATCGGGCCGTGGACTCGCCCAATACGTCTGTGACGTCGGCACCCGGTGTGACTTTGCCGTGACGACGTCCTAGTCGTCGACTCGAGCGAAGTCACGCCACGACGTTCGCGAGACTGAGAGCGGGAGGAATGAGATGAGAGAAAGAACGGTACAGGCGAGAAAACGGGAGAGGCCATGCGAACCGCCGCGGCCGTCGACCGCTACTGGATCGAGAAGCCGGCGGCGACCGCCAGCAGGAAGACCATGAAAACGGCGCTGAGCATCACATAGGTGATCGAGCGCGGCTCGTCCACGAGGTGCTGGTACCAGCCCGAGATGAGTAGGGACTTGATGACGGCGAGGAAGAGCGTCGCTCCTACGGCGAACTCGTAGGTAAACCAGGGGAGTTCGAAGAACACGAACTTTGCCGTCCCTAACGACAGCAACAGGACGTAGATGATGGTGTAGGTTCGTACACTCGACATTGGTGAGACTTCGGAGAGACGCACACTTATACCTTCCTCATGCGGCTTCCGCGGGTGACTGTTCGCGTTTGGGACCGGTCGCGCTTCACGTGCTCAACTGGTCGTGTTGCACGGTCGGAAATGGCCGTGCTACGGTCGAAATTGGCCGAACTGTACGATCGGCGAAGGTCGCTCTGCATGGTCGACACTGGCTGCCCAGTTTAACCGACACTGGCCACTCGAGCCGACAATTGCAACATCGGCGACGAGCGTCCGGATTATCGGTGGCCGGACCCGACTCGACAACGACACCATCATGCCCGTCCGGGCCCTCGAGTCGACCAATGACTGGGCGATCGGTCGCCGCTCGCCGAACGGGAATCGTTGCGGGGCTGGCCTTGCTCGCCGTCGCGGTCGCAACGGGCGTCGTCTCCGCGAGCAACATCGCCTCCGGATTGACCCAGAGCCGCGGCGACGTGAGCGTCCCGACGTGGCTATATCTTGCGACCGGCGCGGGCGTCGTCGGCGTCTCCGCGCTGTTGACGATGCTGGTCACCGATCGGGAGTTCCTCGCACACGCCCACGATCAGCACGTAGGTCTCTCGAATCGGACGTTCGCTCGCGCCGCCTCGATCATCGGCGGGACGATCGGCGTGGGCGTCCTCCTCGGAATGGTCGTCGTGGGGATCATCGGCCCGCAGGGGATCGGCCTTACCAGCGCAACGGTGCTCCTCTCGTTCGTCGTCGTCCGCGCCATCTTGACGACGGTCGCCTACACGGTCGGCGATCCGTGGCCGACGCTCAACCCCTGGCGACGGATCGTGAGCGTCCTCCCGACGCTCGACCGTGCGTACCCGTCCTCGCTCGGTTCCTGGCCGGCCGTCGGCGCCCTCCTGGTCTTCGTCTGGCTCGAGGTAGTCGCCCCTGTCATCTCGAGTCCGCGGCTCCTGACGACGATCATCCTCGTCTACTCGGTGCTGACAGTGGCCGGCGCGGTCGCGTTTGGGTCGTCGACCTGGTTCGAGCGGGGCGACCCGCTGTCGGTCTGGTTTCGCCTCTACGGGTCGGTCGCTCCGATCCAGCGAACCGACGACGGCCTCTCGCTGCGCTGGCCGGGCGCCCGGTTGAGCGACGACGACGTGGTGACGGACCTCTCGGTGGTCGGGTTCGTGCTCGTGTTAGTCTGGGAACTCACGTTCAGCGGCTTCATCGTCACCCCACCGGGTGTCGCAGCAATCGAAGCGCTGGTTTGGATCGGTCTGCCACCACAGCTGGTCTACCTCCTGTTGCTGGTCGGGGGGTACGCCCTCTGCTGGTGGGTCTACTGGACCGCGGCCGGACTGACTCGCTCGAGAGCGGAGACGTATCTCTCCCGTCGGTACATCGCGATCAGGTACGCGCCGCCGCTGCTGGCGATCGCGGCCGGCTACCACTTCGCTCACTACATCGGCTTCTCCATCTCGCTGTGGCCGGCCCTGCTCGAGGCCCTGAGCGCGCCCCTGAACCCGGGTGCGAACCCGACCCAGCTGGCGCTCACGTCCTGGTTCGGGTACGTCGAGATCGCTGGCATCCTGGTCGGGCACGTGCTCGCCGTGTGGATAGCCCACGCGGTCTCGATCGAGCTGTTCCCCGGGAAGCTTCAGGCGATCCGGAGCCAGTATCCGTTCATCGTCGTCATGATCGTCTTCACGATGATCAGTCTGTACCTGGTCTCGTTGCCCACGTTGAGCGCGCCGTTCGTTCCCGCTTAGGTGGGGACTCGAGGTTCGTAGCTGTTTTCGCCCTCGTCCTAACTCGAGCAACCCGACGCGCTCGCTATTGCTTCTACTCTCGTCTCACTCGAGCGACCCCCTGTTCTGGAGAACCGGCAGACACTTTTTCGACCGCGCCCTACCTGGGAGTAGATGCACGCGGAGCCCGTCACCGAACCCGAATACGACGTGCCCGATGAGGGACCGGCACTGACCTGTCCCTACTGTTCTCGCCCGCTCCAGACCAAGGAACTCCTCACGTATCACGTGGGTCTGGCTCACGACGACGTCTGTAGCGACGACGAGCACGAGGCGTTCGAGGAGGCCCGCGAGGACGAGGAGTTCGACCTGTTCACCTTCCACGCGAAGGCGGCCGTCTCGGTGTTTCTGGTCTACTTCATGTTCGTGTTCCTCTACGGGCTCGTCTGGTCGGGCTGACGCGATAGGCCTCGAGTTCGTCCCGCTCGAGCCCAGCCCCCGACCCCATCCGCCAAAACCGGCACGCGCCGCCCGGACCTATTTTGGGCTCAGCGTCGTACAGCCGTCCATGGCGACCCACCACGGCTCGACCGATCGGACGGTGGCCATCACCGGCGCCTCCGGACGGGTCGGTCGACAGGCGATCGAGGCCCTGTCGGCGTACGACTGTCGACTCTTCAGCCACAGCGAACACGAGGACGTCGACAGCGAGACGCTCGAGATCGCCAACCTCGACGCCTTCTCGAACGCACTCGAGGGCGCGGACGTGTTGATCCACCTCGCCGCGAACCCTTCCCCCAGGGCCGAGTGGGACGACCTCGAGGGACCGAATATTGCCGGCGCGTACAACGCGTTCGAGGCCGCCCTCGAGAACGACCTCGAGCGGGTGATCTTCGCGAGTTCGAACCACGCCGTCAACGGCGACAACGTCGTGGACCCGACGAGGGTCGAGACCACCGGAGGCGATCCGCGCGTCGTCCGCCCCGACGACCCGCCCAGCCCCGACAGTTACTACGGCGTGACGAAGGTCTTCGGGGAGGCGATGGGTGAGTACTACGCCCGCAGACACGGCCTCGAGGTCGTGAACCTGCGAATTGGCTGGCTCCTGGACGAAGACGAGTTGCGCGAAACCTGCGACGAACGCGACGGCTCCGGCGAGCGTTACGCCCGCGCGATGTGGCTCAGCCCCGCCGACTGTCGACGCTTGCTTCAGGCGACGGTCTCGGCCTCGCTCTCGACCCACGCGATCACCGCCCACGGCGTTTCGAACAACGCCGACCGTTTCCTGTCGTTGGCCGAGACGATGCACGAACTCGAGTATCGACCTCGAGACGACTCGAGCGTCGTCCTGGACGGGTAATCGCTCGGAATGTCTATGCCGAGAATCGCCTGAACCGTTCGAATAATGCGGGTGAGCCGTCGAACAGCTCGATCACCACAAGCGGCGTTACACTTGTGTCTCGTAGGACTCGAGTACCGTCAGCAGTTCCTGACCCAGGTCGCCGGTGGCGTTCCGAATCCGATTCGTTTCGGGGTCGCGGACGACCATCCCACACGCTTCCAGTTTCGGGAGGTGGACGTGATGGAGCGCCGTTCGGACGCGTTTTCTGTGCTCACTGTCTGCTCGATCCGTATTCCGTAGCGCTTCGGCAACCCGGTCCGCAAGCGCGTCCATCTCCATCGCCTCTTCATCGGCGAACTCTAACGTTCGAAGAATAATTCGACGCTGTTCGCTGGCAATTGCCAGGAGAACTTTGTCGGGAGGATTTGGTTCGCTGCTCACCGGTGAACTGGTTCTCGTCGCCTCTCCCCCGATACCCAATCCTGCCGCGCTCGACTTGCTCGACTGGCGATCCATATCCACACATTACCGGGTGAGAAGTGTGAGGATTCGCCATGATGTACGAGGGAACCCGATCTCACGTGTCATCCTCGGAGGGGATGAGCGTGTACGTGACGAGCGCCCCGATCGCTCGGCGGAGTCGTTCCGTAACGGCCTGATCGGAAATCTCGAGTTCGTCGGCGAGTTCCTTGGTCGTACAGCCTCTCGGGATGTCGTAGTAGCCCATCTCCACGGCCAACGTGATCGCTTCCCGCTGGGGACCGGTCAGGCCGTGCCACGGACCGGCTTCTGGTTCCGTCGGGTTGTACACGCGAGCCACTTCCAGCGAGATCTGTGCGTCCTCACAGCGGGTCGTGAACTCGCTGAGGGCCGTGTGATCGGGGAACCGCAGTTCGAAGGCCCACGATTCGGGTGTCCCGGTGGCACTCAAGAGCTGGCCCTCGGTTTCTCTGATTCCCCGAAAGAGGTGGTCCTGGTTCGCGTCCCAATCGAGCGTGAAGAGCGTCCGGTCCTCGAAGACGTCGACCTCCGATGCGTCGTTGACGGTCGGGTGGCGTTTGACGGCGTCGACAAACGAGCCTCGCGTCGAGTTGTGGATCCAGAAGAGGGGAACGGTGGCCTCACCGATCGGCACGAGGTTCTCGAGTTCGATGGACGTAATCCCCTCGATGTGCAGAATCCGCCCGAGTTCGAAGTCGGCGGAGGGGATTCGGAATTCTGCGATCACACTCATAACTCGCTCTCGTCACCATGGTTAGCCATGCCGGTACAAAACTAGGTGGCATGGCACACCATGCTCTACCGAGATTAGAATCGGGAAACCGTTTCCCCGCTTCGAAATCCCACTGCTCAGAGCACCGATCGTGCTCATACTGCTATTACCTGTCACACCGCGTCTCTAAACTGCCATTACCCGGGTCGCCACGTCGTCCTCGAACCGCCATTGTCGGACTGCTGCGTCGTGGCTTGATACATCACCCACACCGGTTATTCGTCGTCCCGACGAACTGGGAGTATGGCTACCGTGCTAGAATTCACGAGTCCAGCAGAGGAGTTTCCGCTGGGAACGATATTCGAAAACTTGCCGGGGGTCACGGTCGAACTCGAGCGACTCATCCCGCACGAGACCCTGATCATCCCCTACTTTTGGATCCGTGGCGCGGAGGCCGAGGATATTGAAGCCGCCTTCGAGGCTCACGCTGGCATAGTCAGCGTCAACCTCGTCGACAGCGTCGACAGCGAGTTTCTCATGCGGGCGGAGTGGGAGGAGTCGTACTTCGGTATCCTGAGCGCGCTTGCCAAGACCAATGTCGCCGTTCTCTCCGGGATCGGGACGAGAGACGGGTGGCGTTTCGAGGTTCGAGGCGAAAGTCGCGGCGCGATCAGCGAGTTCCGAACCAGTTGCCAGGAACATGACATCCCCATCGAAATCACTGCCGTGCACGCGTTACTCCCGGTACAGGGCGACGGTTACGAGTTGACTGACCCCCAGCGAGAGGCGCTGGTGCTGGCCTACGAGCGGGGTTACTTCGATTCGCCACGAGAAGCGTCGCTCGAGGACGTTGCCGACGAACTTGGGATCACCCAGCAGTCGCTTTCGTCCCGACTCAGACGCGGCCATCGCCGTCTCATCGGCGCAACGCTCGCTAATCCGTAGACCTGGCCGGAACGCTCGGTAGACCGGTATTAATATCTTCTGTATAATCAGTGCCGCTCTTCACCCGATTCAGGCCGCTAGGGTGACGTAGTATGATTGATACACAGGCCGGTGTCGAGTTGGCATCGATGGCGTTTCATCCGGAGTCGGAAACGTACAGAGCCGAGTACGACCAGACTTCAGTCTCTGCGAGCATGGCCGTCGTGGCGGTACTCTCGGAGGTGATGGATGTCGATCCAGTCGAACTGGAACCACTTCACGCGTCCGTTAACACCGGTGCCCTCGACAATCTTGCCCGCGTTCGAGACGGGACGGGAGAGGGGGTTTCGATCACGTTTCGGGTAGCGACGTACGCGATAACCGTCTCCAACGACGGTACGGTCGCGCTCACTTCGCGAGAGCAGACGGGAACGGACGGCGTGACCGAGGGAGTGTCTCCCGTATGACCTCCGAAGAAGCCTCGCTCGCGACTCGAGCGGAACTCAATACCGAATTGCAGTCGCTCCTTCGTCGAGCGCACGGTCACGGTGTCGACGTCGAAGGTGGGTGGGAGTGTCGAAACGGTCCCGAGCATCCGGACTGGGACGTGATCGTCACCGAAGTGCGAAAGAACGACGAGTCGGAGTAAACGAATTCGTCGGCGAACGCGATTTCTGCGGACGGTGATCTTTTCGCTGAACGATGTTCAGCTCCGGTAGCAACGAAGGGAGTGCAGGCGTCCGATCTCTCCTCGATTACGTTTCGCTCTGGGCTCGACGGACGAACTCCTCGAGTTCGTCTTCGATGAGCGTCGAAACGCGTTCTCCGTATCGCCAGAGTGCCGCGTTGAGTCGCTCTTCGGTCTCGTCGTCGAGATCGTCTCCACCTCGGAGGACGGAATCGTCGGTGATCTGTGGGTGATAGACACAGACGACACCGAGCGGGACGTCAGACCCCCTCTCACCGGCGGTGTGAATACCGTACTGATCGGTTCCCCAGACGCCGTCTCCACCCTGTCGCTCGAGTGCCGAGTCGAGCGCATCGAGGAGCTGTACGTCCTCGGCCGTGAGAATCGGGTCGTCACCTTCGAACAGTTCGCTGTACGCCTCCGTTCGGGCACGATTCGTCCACTGCTTCAGGTGGGACCGTGCGCGTACGATCAGTTGCCGTTCGTCCGGACGCTCAATCATGGGCTAGTGACGACTGCCAGGTCAATCAACGTTTGCGTCGACGGTCTGTGAGTTCACTGGCGACGGTGGCGTGACAGCCATTCCTGGGGCGTCCATTAACGTGCCGTCCACAGCGTTATCACGGTCACGACTGTATGTCACTGTATGGCAGACACGAAACGGAGTCGAGAGAAGCAGGCTCGGGACGAGGAGAACCGACAGCGAGAACGGGAACTCTCGGAGGCGCGCGACCGTGGCGACGAGGCCGAACCGCCGAACGACGAGTGGGACGAAACCGACGAGGAAGGCGCGGTAGGCGACGATCACGACTCGCCTCGAGAGTGCCACCGCCGCGACTGTACCGAACCGGCGACGTTCGTCGTCGTCGAACGCTATCAGGAAGAGACCGGACACGGTGCCGTCGAGGCGAAGGCGTTCCTGTGTCGTGCCCACACCGACGAAGAGAGTCCCGCGAATCTCGACGGTGCGTACGACGACTACCTGTTTCGCGTCGAGATGTTTTCGGAGGCAGGGACAGAGACAGACACCGCGGCGACGGAGTGATTGGCGCCTCGATTTGCATTTGCAGTCGACCGCTCGAGGCCCGTTGCCCGACCGCCCGGCGCGTCCGATGAGGCTACCGATACGATAGCTCGAGTTCGAGCGCCCGCTCGAGCAATCCCTCGTCGTACAACTCATCCGTCTGTTCGGGACGGGTACGGTGGATCGCTCGAACCGTCTCGACGGTGTTCCGGAAGTTCTTGAACGTCGCCTCGTCGACCATCTGGCCGTCGATCGTCACCGCGCCCGTTCCCTCGACCTTCGCGGCGTTGAACCGCTCGATCTTGTCCACGTCGCGCTCGAGTTCCGCCGGCGTGGGCGTGTGGATCCGGTTGGCCTGGATCGTCTGTTTGGGGTACAGCGACCAGGAGCCGTCGAGGCCGATCCGCGCCTCGCGCTCGACCTGGTCGGCGTAGCCGTCGGCGTTGTAGACGGTCACGCCCGCGCGTTCGGCGAAGAGGTCGTCGAACGGGCCGCCGATGGCGAGCAAGTCGCCGGCGCTCGCCTCGTTGGAGAGCGCCTCGAGCAGGCCGTCCCAGCGCGGGCGGCCGTCGCCGAGGTCGCGTCCGCCGAGTTCGGCGGTGTAGTCGACGGGGCCGAAGACGAGGGCGGTGAGGCGCTCGCCGCCGGGATCGGTCCGTAATCGGGCGATCTCGCGCAGGTCCGATCGGGCACGTGCCGTCTCGACGATGACCGAGAGGCCGATCGATCCCTCGGGGTGGCCGTGATCGGCTTCCGCACTGGCTACCGCCTCGAGGGCGCGCTGGACGTCCCCCTGTCGGCCAACTTTGGGGACCACAACGCCGTCGATATCGTCGCCCACGTCGCGGACGAGCGTGTCAATTTCCTCGCGGCCCTGAGCACGAACGGTCTCGTCGTCGTAGCTCCACTGGACGCGTGGCCAGATCTCCCCGGGAAATTCGAAGTCGGGGAGCAACTCGCAGACGTTCTCGAGCCCCTCGGCTTTCATGTCCGGGGCAGTGCCGTCCTCGAGGTCGGGGACGAGCCAGTCGGGAGCCTGGAAGCCCTCGGCGGTGAGGCCGGATCTGAGGTACTTCGCCGTGTCGTCTTTCGGGACGGCGGCCGGTGCGGTCTGGAAGGTGCGGCAGGTTCGGGTGGTCATTGGGAGTGTGGTCGTTGTATCGTAGTGAAACTCGCTTCAGTCGTCTCGAGTCAGTATCTCGGCGGTTCGAATCCCGGAGTACACCGGCTCGTCGCGCTGGTTGAACGCGACGTGCTGGAAGCGGACGGTCCCCGCCCGCTCGTTCACGGTCGTCGTCTCGCGACTCGTCTCGAGGACGCGCGTGAAGCAGTAGACGGTGTCGCCGGGGGTGACGAACGCGTGGAAGCGCTCGTCCTCGAAGCCGACTTCGCGGTGGGTTCGCTCGTCCGAACGAGCGTGGCCCAGCGCCGTCGAGCGCGTCACGTCACCGTAGGCGACGATTCCGCCCGACGGCGCGTCGGCCATCGCGTCGGTGTTGTGGTGCTGTTTCGCCGTGTTGAGCGTCGCCAGCGGCAGGGTCGCGACGGTCACGTCGTCCATCGTCCGCCCGCGCTCGTGGCGGTAGGCGACGACGGCGTCCCGGTTCTCGGCCGTCTCGAGGGCGGCCTCGAAGTCCTCGAACGCGTCGCCTGCGGGGGTCACGAACGTCTCGGGGAGCGCACTCGCGGGACGTTCGGTATCGGACGGGCGGCCGCCGCCGTCGGCCTCGGCGCCGCTCCCGTCCGTCTCGAGTCGCTCGCGTCGCGGAATCATGTTGGTCCGCTCGTAGGCGCAGAGTGTTTTGCCCGTCCCGGCGTCGTACCCGCGGGTCGCCCAGGTGACGATGCCGTAGTCTGGTCTCGAGTTCGACCCCTTCGTAGTCAGGACTTCGCTCTCGACGCGCAGGTCGGTCCCCGGAGCGACGACATCGGCCGGAAAGCGGACGTTCGTCCGGCCAAGGAAGTAGCCGCCTTTCTCGCTCAGGTCCTCGACGGTGCACCCGAGGGTGGCCGCCAGCAGGTAGTCCGGGTGGATCGGCGGTTCGTCGAAGCCGCGGTCGCGGGCGACGTCCGCGCGCCAGTACGCGGGGTCGTGGTTCAGCGTCTGGCTCGTCCACAGTTCGTTCCCCCAGCGAGTCAGCCGGAGTCCTGGATCGTGCTGGATCACGTCCCCCTCCGCGAAGTCTTCGAAGTAGTGCCCTTTCTCGCGGGTGTCAGCTCGCTCGAGCGCGCTGGTAAAGGTGTTGGGGTCGGTCCACTCGAGGTCGTTCCTGGTACTCGGGTCGTTCTCATCCCGCGAACCGTCCGCGTCGGCGTCAGTCATCGGCAGTCACCTCCTCCGGGTTGCTCGAGGCGCTCGGCGCGTGCCCGCGGCGGGCGAGCGTCCGGCGCATCTCGTTCTCGACGATCATGTAGCCCTCGTCGAACCCCATGCCGGGCTTGGCCAGTACCTGAGCGGCGTCCGTCGCGAGCGCGACGTGCGCACAGGCACGTGCGGAGACGTCCGTCTCGTTGCAGGTGCCACCGAGGTACGCGTGCGTGTCGGTTCCCTCGCAGTAGCGGACGGCCTCGCCGCTCCGGTGGACGCCGCCGAGGTCCGGCGTCTTCACCTGCACAAGGTCGGCGGCCCCGGCGTCGACGAACGCCTGGACGTCCGCGAGCGTGTTGCACCACTCGTCGGCCACGATGTCGACCTCCACACCTGCCGACGAGAGCCCGTCGCGCAGTTCGGCCATCGCGCGAATCTGGTCCTCGCGGGTGCCGACGTCCATCGGCCCCTCGATCTGGAGGGGGATCGAGCCGGCGGCGGCCTCGAGGTCGGCGAAGTACTCGACAATCGCGTCGCTGTCGAACGGCGCGCCGAATAGCTCGCCGATCGTACCGTAGACGTCGATATGGAAGCGTGGTTCGTAGCCCTCGGGACCCAGTTCGCCAGCGCGCTCGCGGAGCCACTCGAGGTAGGCGATCAGGTTCTCACCCTCGGGGCCGAGCTTCGGGGGACTGTTGAACAGCCCGTGGGGGAGGACGGGAACGCCCTTGAGCAGCATCTTCTCGGCGTTTCGTCGACGGTCGTCGCCAGACTGGCCGAAGACGGGGACCGGCTCGGTCGCCGGTTCCGCCCCGAGCACGTCTGCGAGCACGTCGGTCATAGTCGTCACGCGCGTGCGCGCGGCTGCGGCGAGGAGGGGCTGGGAGACGCCGTAGCGGACGGCGGTGTGCAGTCGGGAGCCGTCCTGGCGAAGCCCCTCGAGCACGGCCGCGTTCTCGCCGAAGTCACTCGGGTCGCGGCCGACGAGCGCGTCGGCGACCGCCCCCTCGACCAGTGGGGCGTACTTGGCGGCGCGAAAGAGCGGATCACGCCCGCCGGCCCCGGAGTACTGGACGGCTGCGCAGTCGCCGCGAACGACTGTCCCGTCGCTCAACTCGAGGTCGACGAGCAGGGCTTCGCCCGCCTGACGGACCGACTCGAAGCCGTCGGTAAGCGGCTCGCCCGCGTAGGCGAAGCCGTCCTCGCGGGCGCCGCGCTTGATGGCCAGCTGGTCATCGGTGTAGAAGCCGGAGACCCCGGGAGTCGCTCGAACTGATTCAATCTGCACGGGTGTCACCCCCGTTCGGCCGACCGATGAGGCGGCCGTCGCTGATCGCGTCGACGTCGTCGGCGACCATGCGGAACGACTGCTGGCGGCCCTCGGTTTCGGCCCGCTGGGCGAGGCGCGCGGCGTGGATCTCCTTGACCTCGTCGCTCATCGCAAGGTCGCCGAACTCGAGGATGCGGACGCGGCCGTCGTCGTCACGGGCGGGGAGGACGGCTCCGCGGGCGCTGTCACTCGGTGCGAAGGGAACGTCGAGCGCGCCCGACTCGAACGCCCGGATGGTGCCGCGGGCAACGTCGCCGTCGCCATGCTCGAGGACTGCCTCGAGGAGACAGCGGGTCTCGCGCTCGATCAGATCCTGTTCCTCGTCGATGCCGTCGATGTCGATGTCCTGTTCGAGTGCCATATCGATGATCTGTCTCGTGGTTCGGAGGCCAGCCGCGTTCGCCTCCTTCGTCGGAACGCCCTGGAACTCCTGGGGCGATTTCGTGATGACCTTGTCGGGGCGGGCGATGGCCGCGGTCATCCCGCCGAGGCCGATGACGCCGTTCGCCCGCGCCTCGTCGGGCGGGAAGCCACCCATCCACTCGTGGAAGACGGTGGTGACGCACACCTCGTTGGGGAGGTACTCCTCGCCGAGGGATCGAAGTGCGCGGAGCGCGGCCACGTCCTGGACGACGTTCCCGACCTGGCCGTAGCCCAGCGTGAGCGAGCGCACGCCCTGTGTGGCGGCGAGCAGCCCCTCGAGCACCATCACCGCGATGGCAATGCTCGGCGGGACGAGCGTTCCCGTGAGCGGGCCGAACGGCTCGCGGTTGATTCGGACGCCGCGTTCGGTGTAGGCACCCGCCAGCCGGTCGACGAACTGCCAGTGTTCGATGGTCGTCGCCAGGTTGTGGCGTTTGGTGTAGGGGATGTTGTAGGAAATCGGGCCACCCTCGAAGCTCTGGAAGCCGCCCGCGAAGGTGATCGCGGCCAGCAGACGGGCGTCGGGGGTCCCGTGGCGGACCTCGATTGGCGCGTCGACAGCCTCGATCAACTCGCGACAGCCATCGACGCCGTGGTTGACCGCCGGGAAGCCGTTGAGGGTGTCCTCGCCCGACTCGCGGGCGGCCTCGAGTCCCTCCTGGGCCTTCCCGTACTCGTTGTCGCGCGTGTAGGAGTCGATGGTCGTCGGCAGGAGGTCCGCCTCGCCCTCCGAGTGAAGGTACTCGAGCAGGCCGATCTGGTCCTCGAGGCGTGGAACGCCCGCCCTCGGTTGCAAGAGCGGGCGGTTGGCCGACTCGAGCACGTCCGCGAAGCGCTTCGCGGACGGCAGCGACTCGTGGAACTCGACGGCTTCGTCGAAGTCGACGGCCTCGCCGGTGGGCCAGTTCTCGCGGAGGGCCGCGTCGATGCGTTGCAACTCCTCGGCCGGAATGCGCTCGTCGCGTATCATCTACGAGGTGACGGTGGCCCGGTCTCGTTCTTGCTCCGTGGCCGTGAGCTGGAGGTCGCGCTTCAGGGCCGCGATCGCCTCCTCGGGCTGGGTCTCGGCGTCGAAGACGCGGTCGAATCCCAGCGCCTGGAAGGTCTCGCGAGTCCGCTCGAAGTCGTCCTGGCCGACGGCGAGGTTGCCGCCGATGTAGGTCACCGCGTCGACTTCGTGGGCCTCGAGCGTCTCCTGGAACCCCCGGCAGTCCTGTTCGGCGTGGCCGTACAGCGAGGAGACCAGTACGGCCTCGGCGTCGTGCTCGCTGGCGGCGTCGGCGAACTCCTCCTGGGAGGTCTGGACGCCGAGGTTGATGACTTCGAAGCCTGCTGCAGCGAACGCCTGCTCGAGGATCGTGATGCCGACGACGTGGGCGTCGGACCCGATGACCCCGAGAACGACCGTGCGGGACATTGTGTGCACAACCATGATAGACCTGTGTTTAAAGTTAATGGTCGATCATGATAATACTCCTAATACACCTTAACGGCCCTCCTGTGGGACTCTATGACACCATCATGATTTATAGTAAAGGTTTTTACCTCCATTACGTGAGGTGAGGGCATGGGAGCGCTCTCCTCGCTTCGCGTGCTGGACCTGACGCAGGTGCTCGCCGGACCGTACTGTACGATGTTGCTCGCGGACATGGGCGCGGACGTCGTCAAAATCGAACGGCCGGGTGGAGACCTCATCCGACCGAACCCGCCGTTCGTCGAAAGCGCCCAGGATGAGGCCTACGGTGGCTACTTCCAGAGCGTGAATCGCGGGAAGCGGAGCCTCGAGCTGGACCTCGGGGCCGAGCGCGACCGCGAGGCGTTCCTCTCGCTCGTCGAGGAAGCCGACGTGGTCGTCGAGAACTACCGTGCGGGCACGATGGAGCAGTTCGACCTAGGTTACGAGACGCTCGCCGAGCACAACCCGGCCCTCATCTACTCCTCGATTCGGGGCTTCGGAGACCCGCGGACGGGCGAGACGCACCGCCAGGGCCAGCCGTCGTTCGACCTCGTCGCGCAGGCGCTGGGCGGCGTCATGGAGATCACCGGCCAGGAAGACGGCCCGCCGACGAAGGTCGGCCCCGGCATCGGCGACCTCTTTACGGCGACGCTGAACTGTGTCGGCATCCTCGCGGCACTGCACCACCGCGATCGGACCGGAGAGGGCCAGTACGTCGACACGGCCATGTACGACGCGATGATCAGCATGACCGAACGGGCGATCTACCAGCACTCCTACACCGGCGAGGCGCCGACGCGTCAGGGGAACTCCCACCCGACGCTCTTTCCGTACGACGCCTTCGAGGCTGCCGACGGCCACGTCGTGATCGCCGCGTTCGGCTCGAACCACTGGAACGCCCTCTGTGAGACGATGGATCGTCCGGACCTCGCCGCCGAGTACCCGGACGCCTCGAGCCGGCTCAGTAATCGAGAAACGCTTCGGGCGGCCATCCTCGAGTGGACGCGCGAGCGCACGTGTGACGGAATCTGTGACGCGCTCGAGGGCCGGGTGCCCGTCGCGCCCGTCCAGAACACGGCGGACATCTTCGACGACCCGCACGTGCACGCGCGCGAGATGCTCGTTCCGGTGGCCCAGCCCGGAGCCGACCGCGAAGTCGAAATTGCGGGCAGTCCGATAAAGATGAGCGAGACGCCGCCACGACCTCGCGGGCGCGCGCCGTTGCTCGACGAACATCGCGAGGAGGTACTCAGGGACGCGGTTCGAACGGCGGAATCAGACTGAGTCGGTGACGGTGGAGAGTAACCCTTTTGCGCCCCCCGGGCACACGCTCTGGTATGGACTGGCCACACGACCCCGACGGGGAGGAGGGCAGCGAAGGGATGCGCAAGTTCGACATGGCGATCATCGCCAAGAAAGTCGACGAGGACGAGGACTTCCCGCTCTCGCGCGACGAGTTCGTCGAGGCCCACGGCGACGAACCCATCCGGATCAACCACCAGTCGGTCGTCGCGCTCGCGGACATCTTCGAGTACGTCGACGAGTCGGAATTCGAGACGATCACGGACATGCACAAGGCGGTCGGCGCGGCCATGCGCGAGGGGAACTTCTGGGACTACCACCCGGTCGGGGCGAATCCCGAGACGAAATCCGCGTAAGTCTCCTGTCGAATCCTCGCTGGGGGTTCCGATAGGCTCTTTTCAGTTGACACGCATCGAAGCGTATGAATATCGCCGGTACCTCCCTCGAGGAACGACTCGAGCAGGCGTTCGTCGTCTTTCTCGTGTTTCTCGTCTTCGCCACGATCCGAGATTCGTACGACTGGTCCTCGGTCGTCGCGATTCCCGTCCTGTTTTTTGCGTTTAAAATCGGTCTCGATCTCGTCTTGCACCGCCTGCTCGAAGGGCGCGGCTGAGTCGCCATCGCGTTACCCCGTTCCAGTCGTCCGCTTGGCTCGCCGTCTTCCTGGCCCCATCCTCGACGTCCACCCGACTCTCCCATCACGAATCTGGATTACGTATCGCTTATACGATATCGTTCGAAACGGACGAGTACCGTGACGAACACGCAGGTGACGCTCTTTCAGATCGACAACTATGGGCCGTGGACCGTGACGCCGGAACCGCGACGGGAGGCTGACCTCCAGACGCTTCAGTCGCGACTGTACGCCGATCTCTCGCAGTTCATCGGCGCCCGCGACGGCTACGTCTTCTTCACGCGATTCGACAACATGATCGCCGTCACGAACGGCCTTGACCGCGAGGATCACGCGCTGATTCAGGAGTCCGTCGGCAACCGCTACCCGGTCACCCTGAGCCTCGGCGTCGCGACGGGAACGACCCCGGTCCAGGCGCTCTCGGACGCGACGAGCCTGATCCAGAACGCCGGCAGCGCCCAGGACGAGCATCGCCGCGAGATCCTCGAGGGCCGAACCATCGACGACGCTCACCGAACCGATGGGGACGTCCAGATCGCCCACTTCGACGTGATCGACGCGACAGGGCAGTACACCGACGAACTCAACGCCTTCGATAGCTTCATCGAGATCGAACAGGGCTACGCCGCGCTCATGCGCCACATGCGCCGCGCCCACGGCAGCCTCTCGTTTTTCGTCGGCGGCGACAACGTCATCGTCGTCTGCCCCGACCTCGAACGAGCGGACTACCTCGAGGCCATCGAACACGTCGAGTCGGCGGTCGACGTGACCATGCAGGTCGGCGTCGGCACGGGAGCCAGCGCTCACGATGCGGGATACGCGGCGAAACACGCCCTCGAGCACTGTCGGGCGAACGGGACGCGCGTGGAGTTCTGAATCGCCGCCGGGCCGTTCGGGTAGGACAGAAATCGGAACTTCAGTGTGTGACCGTATATACGTGTCGGAGGTACCTTTTAGGTCGTTTGGGCTGTGTATTTGGCTATGGAATCGGATCTGTCGGTCAGGGATACCCTGACGACTGAATACGTCGGTGTAAGTGAATCCGACACCGTGCTCGGTGCGGTGCAGTTGATGCGCGAAGAGCGTGCCGGCTGCGTGCTCGTCGTTCGTGGATCCGAGGCCGTCGGGATCATGACCGAGTGGGACGTCCTGGGCGTCGTCGAAGACGAGGACGACCCGAGTGAGACGACCGTCGGTGAGGTCATGTCGTCGCCGGTGCTCACGATCGAGACCGACCGCTCGCTGACCGATGCCGCCGACACGATGGCGAGTCAGAATATCCGCAACCTCGCGGTGGAGGAAAACGGCGAACTCGTCGGTGTGCTGACCCAGCGCGACGTCATCGCCGTCGCGGGGTCGTTCCAGGGTGCGACGAGTCAGCCGGCCGCCGAAGGGGTCGGCGTCACGAACGAGGGCACCACGACCCTCTCGGACGAGTACGCGACCAACGGCGGCGAGGAGTTCAGCACGCAGGGCGTCTGTGAGGCGTGTGGGACGCTCACCGACTCGCTCCAGGAGGCCAACGGCCAGCTGGTCTGTGTGGACTGTCGGCAGGTGTGACGTGACCGCCGAGATTTGTAGTCAGTCGGTGTGGCCCGTGGCTCGTTCGTCCGGTCACCCCGAGTGGCGATGTCTGTCATTCGAGTGGAGATGCCCGTGCCTCGAGCAACGGCGCCCATCGTTCGAGTGCCGACGGCGATTTCCCGAGCCGCCAGTACTAGTAAACCCACCTCGAGCGACACCCACCCGCGAATGACGGTCGGCGACGACTTCGACCTCGTGATCGAACCGGCGACGAGCGACGACCTCGAGGCCGTCACCGAGTGCTGGGTCCGCCTCGCGACCGACCAGCGCCGACACGGCTCCGTCGTTCGCCCGGAGGCCAATCGGGAGACGATGCGGGCGACCCTCGGCGCCCACCAGGTCGACAACGGATTGCTGGTCGCCAGGGACGGGGACCGACTCGTCGGATTCGCGTCCTTCTCGGTCGAACACGGCTCGCTCGAGTTGGCGTGTACGCGCGGTTTCCTCTCGAACCTCTACGTCGACCCCGACTACCGTGGCCAGGGAATCGGGTCGGCATTACTCGACCGCGTCGAGGCCACCCTCGCCGACCGCGGCGTCGACCGACTGATTCTCGAGGCGATGGCCGACAACGAGGCGGCCAGGCGCTTCTACCGCGAGGCGGGGTACGAGTCGTTCAGGATCGGCCTTGAGCGCGAACTCGATCGGCCGGCCGAAAACGATACACACTCAAAGGACGAGTGATAACTCACAGACCGCGCCAGGGGAGCATGGGTGGTACATGCACTCGACTTGTAATCGAGAGTTCACGGGTTCAAATCCCGTCCCTGGCTCCTTCTTGCGATCGTCGGCTCCGACGTCGAGCGGTGCGGACGATTGCCTCGATTCGGCGTCGCGCTGTACACGCTGACCCGGAGCGACTCGCCCGCAGTCCAGAAACAGTCCGTCTTCACCTGCTGTCGAACTGTCGCTGTGAGTGTCACTTACTCACGTGGTTGATGGCGAAAAACCCGGTAAAAATCGTAACCAACTGTGACGTTCGGTCAATTGACCGACTGTTTCATAGAATCCAGACGTTCAATACGTGATTACACTCTCGAGTTCGCCACTGAGATCGTTCAGACTATGCTGACAGTACTAATTTTATAATCAAATTAGGTCCCAAATTGAAAAATAATGGTCATACTAGGTCATTGATGAATAGATATGTGCAGCAAGAGGGGCTTGAGGCCACAGGTTTTATATCCAACCGTGTAAAGCATCCGCCAATGCTACTGTCAGCCGACCGATCGAGCATGAAAGAAGGAATTCCTCTTAGTTTCCGTATCGTCGAAGCCGTTGCCAGAGAAGAGGGTGTCGACCCAGTCGAAATCGAACCTCCCGAGTACGACGCGCTCTACGACGTTCTCAATCCAGAAGCGCTCGACTCTCTGTTTGCGCCGCGTGAGGATGGCACCCCGCGGAGCTCCGGCGAGGTAACGTTCACGTTCTGTGGCTACGAGATGGTCGTCGAGAGCGACGGCGAAGTTACTATTCTCGATTGACGCGTTCGCGTTCGTCTCTCCACACACTCCTCACAGCAGCGCCCATAGCGACGTAGTGACGCCTGAATCGAACACGGACGGCTCTCTAGCTTGCGTCCGCGGACGGTTATTCGAACCGCGCAGACGGCTACTCGAGCCCGCGTCCACAGACGGGTTCGAAGACCGACTCGTGGAGGCGTTCGGCCACCGTCTCCATAAGCGGCTCGAGATTCGCGGTGTCGGCCCGATTGTACCGAACGAGCGTCTCGAGGGCATCCTTGTCGCCGCGTTCGTACTGGTGCCAGAGGCGAACCGCGTCGCGGCCGCTGATGTCTGGCTGGTCGCGGTCGATGCCCAGGTCCCGTTCGATCCGTTTGAGCCCGCCCGTCAGGTCGAGTTTGCGACAGGGATACATGAGGTCGATGTGGGGCACTGAGGCGTCGACCTCGAACGCCGTCTCGAGGAACGGAACGTCGAAGCGCTGGCCGTTGAACGTGACGAGCGCCGCGGCGTCGTCGAACTCGCTCTGGAGGCGGTCTCGCGTGAGGTCCTGGCCGTTGACGTACGTCCGTGTTTCACCCCGGCGGTGGACGCTCACCGTCGTGACGTCGTGACGGCTTGCGTCGAGGCCCGTCGTCTCGATGTCGAGGTAGCAGACGTCGTCGCGAACGTTTTCGAAGAATCGCCAGCGACTCGCCGCCGGGAGGGCCTCGGCGAACGGCGAGACGTCACCGGCCTCGAGGTGGCGTCGCCCGTCGTCGATGAAGGTCTCGATGCGGTCGGCGACGGTCGAGCCGACGACGCTGCCGTCGAACTCGTCCCAGTGGGTGATGCCGTGTTCCCAGAGGCGACGCTCGGTGGTCTCGCCCACGCCGCGAACGGGGAGAAAGCTATTCTCGATTTGCACGTTCGATCAGGGGCGTCCAGGTCGCAAAAACGTGTGGGTTCGACGGTACACGAGGGATGGGTCCGATGAAGGGGGTAGTGGAGGGTCCGGCCGAAGAACCGGGCTTGGCGTTCTGGTGACGATCTCCGCTGGATCGATCGAACTCCGAACAGTGCCGAAACGTCTCGGAGCAGCCGCGTCGAGGCCGAAGGCCGAACCTAGATTCCGATGCCTAGTAATAGTACAGCTCGACGGTGTGACCGCAGTTGTGACACGTCGTCTCCGTGCCGCTGAGCCGGTGTTCCTCCTCGTTCGACTCGAGATCGTGCCCAGGTTTCCTGATTCCCGGTCCGCCGGGGACGGCCGCGCGAACGGACTCGCTACAGGCGGGACAGCCGACCGTTACTCGTGGGCGTTCAGATTGAGACATACCTGCCACGTACCGTATCGGTCGTTTTTGTTATACGAGTCATAAGCCCGGTCAGCGTCCGCCTAGCCGGAACCGAACTCGATGATATCGTTCGGAAGCGTACCTTACCGATCGAACGAAACGGGCTCGAAGTCGAAGAACGCGGTCTCGTATCCGTCGTGGCGAGCGACCTGTGGTGCGGTGTCAACGGAGACGGTCACGCGCTCGGCCGCGGTCAGATCCTCGGTCGCCAGCCCGTAGTGGTGACCGAACTCGTGATCGAGGGTTTCGACCAGCGGTTCCTCGAGCAGCGTCTCGCCGTCGGCCTCGAGGGTGACCGACAGCGACGTGAAGGGAAGCGGCACGTCGTTGTACGGCGTGCGCGGGAAGACGGCGAGGTACGTGTCTGCGTCCGCGTCGTCGGACAGCCGCTCGAGGTCGGTCTCGATGGCGGTGATAGCCGCGTCACCGCTCCGTTCGGTGCCGAGGCGGGTTCCGGGGAGGTCCGAGACGGCGGGCCCGGTGAACGCGGGTGCGGTGCCGTTTCCGCGTTCGTCGTCGTCCGACTCTGTTTCGTCGTGCTCGCCTCCGCTCCCGTGGCTCATCACCTCGAGTGCGCCGCGCGTTCCCTGTTCGTCTTCGGGAATCGAGATCAGTTCGAGGTCGCGCACGTCCGCGCGTGCGTACTCGAACGGAATCTCGACCGTCTCGGTCGACTCGAGTCGCCCCTCGAGGTCGCCGGTTCGGCGGGTCGTGAGCGGGCCGACCTGGATGCGAGCCGTGTACGATCCCTCCTCGGGGAGGGTGACGTTGTCGCCGTAGTGAAATCCCATTCGCTGGGCGAGCATCGACCAGGGGGCGTCGCCGTGGACGAGGTCGCCGTCGGCATCGACGATCTCGAGGCCCAGGTCGGCGGGGAGGACGACGCCGGTCGCGTCGTCCCAGACGGTCATCATCAGGTGGTGGGTGTCCTCGGTCTGGACGTCGACGCGCTGGCGCTCGCCGGAGACGAGCCAGAACCGGTGCGGAAAGGTGTAGGTGAGCGAGACGGCGTAGTCGCCCGCCGTCGCCTGACCGTAGGTAGCCATCTCCTCTTCGCCGGCCGGCATGTAGACAGCGTCGGGACGATCTTCGAGCAGCGGCGGGGTGTTCCAGGCCGACTGTTCCTCGAAGCCGAGGCGCTCGAGGCAGCCAGCGAGTCCGAGCGAACCGGCGATGGCGGCGTAGCGGAGCGCGTCTCGCCGAGAGGCGGTCATACTCGAATCGAGGGCCGAGGCGCCAAAACCGCTGTCGGTTTTCGGATCTCCGAACCAACGAGCCTTTGATCGACCGGTCCCAGGATTCGAGTATGGACAGACGGACGTATCTCGGCGGTCTCTCGACGGCTGGGCTCGCCGGGGTTGCGGGGTGTCTCGGCTCGGTCGAGAGCGTGCTCGGCGAGGATGAGCCCGAACCCGGCCGCGGAAACTGGGGCGACGGCCAGACCGCCCTCGAGACGCCGACCGAGGACCGGGGCGATCCGGTCCACCCGATTTACGGCCAGGAGATGCCGTCGTTTTCCTTCCCGGACCCCTTGACTGGAGAGACCGTCTCCTCGGGCGACCTCGAGGGCGAGAAGTCGTACCTCATGACGTTCTTTTACACGTCTTGCCCCGATGGTGCCTGCCCGGCGCTGCTGTTGCGCCTGCGTCGTGCCCAGGCCGACGCGGTCGAGAACGACTACGTTGACGACCTCGACCTGCTGGCGATCACGTTCGATCCCGAGCGTGACACCCCCGAAGTGCTCGAGGAGTACGCCGGCCAGCAGGGAGCCGACCTCGAGGTCGGCAACTGGCACTTCCTTCGCCCCGAGGACAACGAGACGGCACACACGACGCTCGACGATACGTTCGGAATGAAACTCGAGCGGGTCGAGGATCACGAGGCGGCAGGTCACGGTGACGGGAACGAGAGCGAGGACGACGAAGACCACGAGAACGATAGCGAGGGAACCGATGGCAATAGCAACGACTCGAGCGGCCACGAGAACGACTCGAGCGGGGGCGAACACGACCACGGCGACTACGCGTTCACCCACATCAACCTGATCCTGCTCGTCAACGAACACGGCGTCGTCGAACGCTCCTATCCGCGCGGGACCACGGTCGACACCTCGAAGGTCCTCGAGGACGTACGCACGGTCGTTGGACAGTAACATGCGCAGGCGCGACCTCATCGCAGGACTCGGCAGTCTCGGCGTCCTCGCCACCGGCGGCGTGGTCGCCACGACCGACGTCTCGAGCCTGCAGTCTCGCATCCGCCGTCGCTTCGGCGACGAGGCCGAACAACTCGAGGTCGAGACGGTCGACGCCCAGGGGAGCGAGGCCGGGACCATCGCTCTCCCGTCGCTCGAACAGCCGACGTTCATCGACTTCTTCGGGACGTGGTGTGCGCCCTGCATCAAGCAGATGCCCGCGCTCATCGAGGCTCACGAGCGACTGGGCGACGAGGTACTGTTCGTCTCGGTGACCAACGAGAACGTCGGGTCGTCGACCGGCGCCGCGATCACGGAGGCCGAACTCGCCGACTGGTGGGCCGAACACGACGGCAACTGGACCGTCGGACTCGATCGCACCGTCGAACTCGCCGAGCGCTACGGCCTGCAGGGCTACCCGTACGCGGTCGCCGTCGACGAGTACGGCTTCGTGCAGTGGTCCGAGGGCGGTATCAAGTCGGCCGACGAACTGATCGCTGGCATCGAACGCGCGATCTGATCGATGGTCGACCTCGCCTTCGTATCGACGGTCGCGTTCGCAGTCGGGGCTGGTATCGCGACGTTCTTCTCCCCGTGTGCGTACCCGTTGCTCCCGGGGTACGTCGGCTACTACGCGAGCCGAACCGAGGACGCAGAGCCAACACTCGGGGGTTCGCTCGCTCGCGGTGTCGTCGCCGGTGCTGGCGTTATCGCCACGTTTCTCGTCCTCCTCGGGGCGACGTTCGTGGTCGGCCACGAGACGCTCTCGAACATTACCCTGTTCGAACCGATCGTCGGCGCGTTGCTGATCGTGTTCGGGCTCCTGGTCGTCGCTGGACGGGCCCCCTCGCTGTCTTTCGCGCTCCCGAAACGCCGCTCGAGCGTCGCCGGATTCGGCGTCTTCGGCGCCGGGTACGCGCTCGCGGCCGCTGGCTGCGTCGCGCCGCTGTTCATCGGCGTCTTGACCAGCGCGCTCTCACTGTCGGCGGGCGCCGGCGCACTCGTCCTCCTGGCGTACGTGGGGAGCGTCACCGGACTCATGATCTCGCTTACCGTCGCGACGGGGATGGGGCTCGTTGCTGGCTCTGGCTGGATCGCCGCGCACACGGGAACGATCGAACGTCTCGCTGGCGCAGTCATGATCGTCGCCGGCCTCGGGCAACTCTACCTCGCGATCGTGATCCTCGAGGTGCTGTGAGCGGTTTCGGAACCGACACCGCGAACGCAATCGCTCGCTACCGGTCGATACGGTGGGGCTACTTAATCGTCTCAGGCCGGTCGTGTTCGACAGTGACTGACGAGACCGGGCGGCCAGACGACTCGCAGACATCACCGCGTCAGAGGTGACTCCGGTGAGCGAGCGCACCGGCCTCGAGTCTCGCGGTACGCCGCCCGTCCTCGTGATCGACCCGACCGATAGCCTCGGCGGGACGGCGCGAACGCTCGAGGACGCCTTCGGCACGGGAGCCGTTCACCGGGTGACCGACCTGCAGACGGCACTCGAGTACCTCGAGATGGCGCAGGCGGGCTGTCTGGTGTACCCGTTCGACATCCCGCCGGCCGATCTGGAACGCGTTCGCGAGCGCGCCGAATGTTCGCTCCTGGCGGTCGCGGCTGGCGCTGACGCTGAGGCAGCGCTCGAGGCCGGGGCGACTGACGTGGTCGATCCGGACGCCCCGCGAGCGGAGGTTCGCGCACGCGTGGAAACAATACTCAAAGCGTCGTCACCGCCCGCCGTCGACCAGACCTGGACGGCGCTCGAGCGGGCCGTCCTCGAGAACGGGCCCGCGACGGCTCTCGCCGTCGACTCGACGGACATCGTGGAGTCCGCCCTGCCCTCCGTCGAAGCCGTGCTGGGTTACACGCCGGGCGAACTCGTCGGCCGACCCGTCGCGGACGTCGTCCACGACGACGACCGACAGTCAATCCGGCGCGTGCTCAAGGCGGCACGAACCTCGTCGGCGGAGGAGGCGGGGGACGAGGGGGGAGTTGAGGCGAGAGACGCCCCGGGTGGGCCGCAAATCGTCCAGTTCCGCCACGACGACGGCACGTGGCGAACACACGTCGTGGCGGTGAGAAGCGGCGACCCGGTACCCGACGACGGCCTCGTTTTGACCGTCGGTCCCGCGTCAGAACCCGACTCGAGCGACGTCGAAGCCTGGGTCGGCGCACTCGAGCGTCCGGCGTTCGCCGTCGACGAGACGTGGCGAATCGTCGCAGCGTCGGACGAAGCTAGCGTCCTCTTCGGTGACGGTCCCATGGCCCGTATTCCGATCCAGGAGGCGCTGCCGGCGGATCGTCACGAGGCGATTCTCGACCGCCTTCGGGAGGCTCGAGAGAGCGGGTCGTCGGTTCGGTTTCGGACGTCGCTCTCCCTCGCCGGGGAGGGGTCACCGGACGAGGAAGGATCGACGCTCGAGTGGGTGGCCGCGCCCACGGGATCGGGCGTCCTGGTCACCGCCGTAGGTGTGTCGACAGATCGTGACGAGGCGGGCCGGGACGGCGAGACAACTCGAGTGCTCGAGACGGCGCGGGCGCTCGAGGCGGTAACAGCGGCGCTCCGAATCGGCGTCGTCGTCTTCGACCGGGAGACGGAGCGAACGCTTGAGGCGAACCCGGTCGCACGGGAGCTGCTGGGTGCGACGGACGTGCTCGCCGGGGCGCTCGACTCGCTGGTCGACGAGCGGACGCTGGACAGAATCCGACGTCGAGCGGGCGACTCGACGGTACGTCGCGCGGACACCTTCGAGGCGACCGTCCGAACGGGGGACGGCGACCGAACCGTCTCGGCGACCGTCGTGTCGCTGTCTCGAGACCGGGCGGCGCTCTGCGTACTCGGCGACCGGCCGCCGTCGGCGGACGACGCCATCGTCTCCGCTCTCTTCCGGACGAGTCGTACGCTCCGGTCGGCGAGTTCGCCGTCGGTGGTGAGCCAGCGCCTCGCCGACGGCGTCCTCGCGCTCACCCCGTCGTCGGCCGCCTGCTGTTACCTGCTCGACGGTGAGCGACTCTATCCGGCGGCCGTCGCGCCGACCGACGCCGATCCGGCGATACACTTCCCGACCCTCGACCGTGCGGACGTCCCGGCGCTCGACCCACGGCGACTGTCGGGACCGTCGCTCGGCCGTCTCGAGTCCGGGGCGTTCGACCCGCTGCTCGCAACGGGTGCGGTGGCGACCGATCAGGTGTTCGTCGTCCCAGTCGGCGACCGCGGCGTCGTCGTCGCCACGGGACTCGGCCTGCGAACGCTCGATTCGACGGACGTCGAGGCGACCGACTGGGTGACGACGCTGGCCGCGACCGAACTCGAGGCGATGGATCGTCGGCGCGCGCTCGAGGTGCTGGAGGAGACGGTCGACCGCCTCGAAGCGGACCGCGACCGGCTGGGCGAACTCGAGGCGGTCGTGCAGGGGCTCGAGTCCACGCTGGCCGACGCCTCGGATCGTCGGGCCACCGAGTCGGTACTCTGTACCGACCTGGCGGCGCTCGAGTGGACCGACGGCGTCTGGTTCGGTGACGTCGATCCAGTCGCCGAGACCGTCAGCGAGCGAGCGAGCGCTGGATCGCTAGCCTCGAGTTCGCCGATTACGGGAGCCGACGGCTTCGCGGAAGACGACGACTCGCTCTCGGCGGCGATCGAATCTGGATCGGTGAGCCACGTCCCCGCCGCCGATCGGAAAACGCCGGGGGCGGTGGGAGGAACCGACCGTCGTGGTCGATTCGACCGCCCCGACGACCAAGTCGGCGACGTCGTCTTCCTCCCGCTGTCGTTCGACGACCGGCGATACGGTGTGCTGGCGCTCTCCGTTCCGGCAGCCGCCGTGACGTCCGACTTGCTCGAGCGACTCGGGAGCCTTCGAACGCACCTCTCGCTCGCCTTCGCCGTCGGCGAGTACCGACGATTCCTGACCGCCGAGGACCGACTCGAACTCACGTTCGCGCTCCCGGCGGCCGACGACGGGGCGGACCAATCTCTATCTGCGTCGGAGGGGCAATCGGAACGGCACCCCTCGGGTGATCCCCTCGTCGCCCTCGCCACACGCTGTCGGTGCCGGATCGACCTGCTGGCGCTCTCGGAGGGGCCGAGCGGGACGTCCGTCGTGTGCTCGATTGCAGACGACGACCTCGAAGCGTCGGCCGTTCGCTCGACCGCCGACGGGATCGAGGGGCTCGAGGCGCTCGACGTATCGAGCGAACGAGACGCCCGTCTCCACGTCGAGGTTCGACTCGCTGGCGAGACGCTCGCCGGACTGGTGGGCGCACACGGGGGAGACCTTCGAACGATAGACGGGCGCGACCGGCGTCCGACGTTCGTCGTGGATCTCGCACCCGGAACCAGCATCCGGTCGTTCGTCGACCGCCTCGAACGCTGGGAGCCGGGCGTCGAGATCCGTTCGAAACGCGTCGTCTCGTCCGGGGACCGTCCGGCCGGTTCGTTCGAGGACCGCGTCAGCGATCAGTTGACCGAACGCCAGCTCGAGACGCTCAGGCTCGCCTACTACTCGGGTTACTTCGAGTCCCCGCGCGAACACACCGGCGGCGAGGTCGCCGACCTGCTCGACGTGTCTCAGCCGACGTTCACGCGACACTTGCGCATCGCCGAACGCAAAGTGTACGAACTTCTGTTCGAGGCGGGGTGGCTCGAGCGATCACCGGACTGACTCGCCGTTCCGGACCCTCATCTCGTCGCTGGAACGCACGTCGCGGCCGGAAATTCCGAATTACTCACCACGCCGTGACTATCACTGAAGTCGACGAATGAATCAGTTTAGCGCCTCGTTAATCGCCCGTTTCGCCATTTAGCGTCTACCACCAAGTGACTCGGGGCGAAATGCACGCTTGATGTACTTGTCTGCGATAAGCGGCGATTACCCGACTCTCGTTCCATGCGGGGTGGTCCGTCGATGAGCACTAACCCCCTCGACGCCGATTCGGTTCCGCTTCGATCCCAGGCCGACGGCGGAATCGTCGCCGAACTCGAACTCGATCACGACGCGTTGATTCTCCGACCGACGCTTCGACGGCTCTCCAGCGGTCGCGTCGACCTCGAGTACTCGAGCAAGCTCGAGGACGGCAGTACGGTGATCTTCTTCGTCGCCGAGGCCGCTCCTTTCGACGAACTCGAATCTGCGCTCGCGCGCGATACCACGGTCTCGAATCCGACGCTGGTCGAACGATACCCGCGAAAACGGGTGTATCGAGCCACGGTTACCGATCGCGCCGTTCGATTCACGAGCCAGGTCGTCGAAGCCGGCGGCCGCGTCCTCGACCTGTCGAGCGGACAGACCGGCTGGGTGCTTCGAACGCGCTTTCCCGACCGAGATTGCTTGCTGGCGTTCAACCAGTCGTGTCGCCGACGTGGAATCTCGTTTCACGTCAATCACTTGCGCCTGGCGAAAGCGAACGAGACGACCGCAATCGGGCTGACCGAAAAACAGGAAGAACTTCTGAGCGTCGCCTACGAGGAGGGGTACTTCGACGTTCCGCGCGGCATCTCACAGGACGAACTCGCCGAGACGCTGGGGATTTCGAAGTCCGCCGTCTCTCAGCGGCTCCGGCGGGCGGTGACCGAGCTGTGTGAGTCGTCGCTCTAGGGCTCAACCCGAGCCGGACGGGTCGCGATTATAGACTGTGTTATGGCCGCCGTTTTCGATCGTGTAATCGGTTCAAAACAGTTTCTGGAGACACGATGGGTGAACATACCGATGGAAAGGACCGTCTGCGCGGGCGGAATTCTCTCCCATCTCGTGAAATAATTCCATCTGCGTCGAAAGACGGCAATTTCGACGGGCTCGACGCCGGTTCGCGACGTATCAGCCGGTGGAGAGAGTACGTGGTGACTATCGACTGCGTTAGTGGATCTATAGTAATGGGTCGAGCGGCACTCTGTAGTGCTATGACAGTGCATCGTTTGACGGTCCGAGCGACCCGTGGCGGCTCCCCCCGAAACCGCTCCGCGTCTCTCTCTCGCACCCGGCAGACTCCCGCGGTCGACGTCGCGGTCAACGAGGTGAGCCACTGATGTGTGGCATCATCGGACGCGTGGGAACCGACCAGGCGATCGATACCCTGCTGACGGGCCTCGAGAACCTCGAGTATCGCGGCTACGACTCCGCGGGCGTCGCCGTCCAGAACGGCTCCGGAATCAAGGTACAGAAGCGCTCCGGGAAGGTCGACGACCTGAAGCGCACGATCGACAGCGACGATCTCCACGGCGAGGTCGGCATCGGCCACACCCGCTGGTCCACCCACGGGCCGCCGACCGACGAGAACGCCCATCCCCACACCGATTCGACCCAGGACGTCGCCGTCGTCCACAACGGCATCATCGAGAACTACGCCGAACTGAAAGCCGACCTCGTAGCCGCGGGCCACGAGTTCACCAGCGACACCGACACCGAGGTCATCCCGCACCTCATCCAGTCGTACTTCGACGAGGGTGCCTCCGCCGAGGCGGCGTTCCGGCAGGCCATCGACGACCTCGACGGCAGCTACGCGGTGGCCGCGATGGTCGCTGACGATCACGTCATCTACGCCGCTCGGCAGGGCTCGCCGCTGGTCGTCGGCCTCGACGAAGAGGGCTACTTCCTCGCCAGCGACGTCCCCGCGTTCCTCGAATACACCGACAGCGTCGTCTACCTCGAAGACGGCGACGTGATCGTCGTCCGCCCCGACGGCATCGAGTTCACGGATCTCGAGGGCAACGACATCGAACGCGAGGCCGAGACGGTGAACTGGGACCCCGAACAGGCCGGCAAGGGCGAGTACGACCACTTCATGCTCAAGGAGATTTACGAGCAGGGCACCTCGCTCAGCCAGGCCATCGAGGGTCGGATCGACCACGAGGCCGGCGACGTCGCTCTCGAGTCGTTCCCGCCGGGGACGTTCGAAGGAATCGAACGCGTCCAGTTCGTCGCCTGCGGCACGTCCTATCACGCCGCCCTCTACGGATCGATAGCGATGAACTGTGCCGGCGTCCAGACGAGCGCCCACCTCGCCAACGAGTACGGGGTAAGTGCTCCCCCCGTGGACGAGGACACGCTCGTAATCGCCGTCACCCAGAGCGGCGAGACCGCCGACACCCTCTCGGCGATGCGCCAGGCGGCGGCCGACGGCGCCCGACTGCTGACGGTGACGAACGTGGTCGGCTCGACGGCCGCGCGACTGGCCGACGACACCCTGCTCATCCGCGCCGGCCCCGAAATCGGCGTCGCCGCGACGAAGACGTTCTCCTCGCAGGCCGTCATGCTCCTGTTGCTCGCCCAGCGGGTGACCGGTGACGTCGTCGGCGAACAGCGAGCGAACCTGGAGGCACTGCTCGAGGACGTCTCGGCGCTCCCGGAGACGATCGAGTCGGTCCTCGAGGATGACGATTCGAGGGACCTCGCCGAAACGTACCTCGACAGTCAGTCGTTCTTCTTCATCGGTCGCGGCCTCGGGTTCCCGGTTGCGCTCGAGGGTGCACTGAAGTTCAAGGAGATCACCTACGAGCACGCCGAAGGGTTCGCCTCGGGCGAACTCAAACACGGCCCGCTGGCGCTCGTCACCCCCGAAACGCCGGTGTTCGCGATCTTCACTGGTGAGGAGGACGAGAAAGTACTGAACAACGCCGAAGAAGCCCAGACGCGGGGTGCGCCGGTGATCGCGGTGTGTCCCGAGGGCCACCGTGCGCTGAACGTCGCGGACGCCCACCTCGAGATTCCGGACGTCGATCCGGACCTGGCGGGCTTGCTCGCGAACGTCCAGCTCCAGCTCGTGTCCTACCACGCGGCGAACGCGCTGGGGCGACCGATCGACAAGCCCCGGAATCTGGCGAAGAGCGTCACGGTCGAATAATCGGGCATCGTTCGGGTGACCGCCTCGAGGCGGCGAGGCCGCCGCTTCCGGTCACGTGATCCCGACTATCGAGACGCTGCCGTGGTGCCGGACGGTTTTCATCGGTTCGGTTCCCAATACTATACAATCAATAGTCAGAACGCGGTCTCGCTACAGGTGGTCGAGTGACTCTCTTCGTCTCGAATGACGCGCCGATTAGCAGCGAACGCGTCGCTCTCGAGGCGAGCCAGCGAGTACCGTCAGCGAAAACACTCAGTCGATGTGCCCTTCGCGGCGCAGCTGGTCGGCGTCCTGGCCGGTGTAGCGCCACTCGATCGTCGCCTTCTCGTCCTGCCAGTCCCAGGGTTCGGCGACGACGATGTCGTCCTCGTTGATCCAGGTCCGGTACTTCATGCGGCCGGGAATACGGCCGAGACGGCTCTTGCCGTCCTCACACTGAAGTCGGACGTGGTTACCGCCGAGGTGTTCGGTAACTACGGCGAACACTTCGTCGTCGTTGGGCATCCGCAAATTGCGTCGTTGGTGTTCTTCGCTCACACCATCACTACGAACTCCAGCGGTATAACGTATCGGTGGCTCGTGGTATCATATAACGAGACACTCGAGAGAGAAACACAGAGACGCACCCGTCGGTTGGCGTCGGACTCGAGCTGCGTCGAGAGCTATCCGTGAGTATCGGTCCTGGTCGACTGGCGCCTGCTGGCTATCGGTCCCGGTCGACGGTCTCTCCTGGATAACTTGTCGCTCCCGCAGAGAGCTTCAACCCCGGCGTCAGGCTGGTGTTGATGCCCGTTTTGACCTCGTCGCCCGCGACGACGCCGAACTTCCGGCGACCCGTCGAGACGCGCTCGCCCTTCACGGTGAACCGGACGTCCTCGCCGTCGTGGCGCAGGTTCGCGACGTTCGTCCCGGCACCGAAGTTCACGTTCTCTCCGAGGACGCTGTCGCCCACGTACGAGAGGTGGCCCACGGTCGCTCCCGCCGAGAGGACGCTGTTTTTCACCTCGACGGCGTGGCCGACTTTCGCGCCCTCGCCGACGAGCGTCGAACCACGAATGTAGGCGTTCGGACCCACAGTCGCCCCCTCGCGGATCAGCGCCGGTCCCTCGAGCACGACGCCGGCGCGGACCTCCGCGCCCTCTTCGACCACGACCGGTCCCTCAAGTGTGGCGTCCTCGCTCACGTCGCCGTCGATCCGGGGCTCGAGTTCGCCGAGTTTCCACTCGTTGGCCTCGAGCAGTTCCCACGGGCGACCCACGTCGAGCCAGCGGTCGACGACCACGGGCGTGACGTCGAACTCGTCGATAACCGTCGCGAGCACGTCCGTAATCTCGTACTCGCCACGCTCGCTCTCGGGGACCTCGAGCCACGCTTTCGCCTCGGCGGGGAAGGCGTAGGCCCCGGCGTTGGCGAGGTTGGTGGGCGGGTTCTCCGGCTTTTCGACGATGTCCGTGACGCTCTCGTCGTCGGTGCTGAGCACGCCGTAGTGTTGCGGTTCCTCGACTTCGATCGCACAGACGGCGGGACAGCGAGTGAAGAGTTCGTCGATGGCCGCCTGGTCGTAGAGGTTGTCGCCGTTGAGAACGGCGAAGGGCCCCTCGAGGTGATCGCGCGCCGCGTTGACGGCGTGAGCGGTTCCCTCCTGGGACTCCTGGACGGCGTAGCGGATGGGCGTCGAACGGTACTCCGTGCCGAAGTGCGAGCGGACCGCATCGGCTTCGTACCCGATTACCAGAACGATTTCGTCGGCTCCGGCGTCGATGGCGGTGTCGACGGTGTGGCCGAGCAGCGGGCGATCGGCAACCGGGAGCATCGGTTTCGGCAACTCGCCCGAGAGCGGACGAATTCGGGTCCCCTCTCCAGCAGCGAGAATCACGGCTTTCATCAGTACCTACGGGTTATACGAATTCACGGATAACTATACGGGTTATGGGATGAGAAGGTGCAAAACCTCGCCGTTCACGGTGGGGATACGCGCCGTCACTGGATGACACTACCTACCGATGACTGCACGGCTGGATATTCCACGTACCAACCCAAACATTCACAATAAAAGGCACCATAACTGGTTATGGAGACGTTTCACGAATGTACGTCCACCGCACATATCGGGCGAAAATCCGCAACCACTCACCAGTGGAGCGGATGCTCGACCTGCACGCATGGAGTGCATCGAAACTGTGGAACGTTGCGAACCATCACTCCCGGCAAGTGTGGGAGGAAACTGGCGAGATTCCCGACGATTCGGACTTGAAGCGCGAGTTGAAAGGTCACACCAAATACAAGGGACTGCATTCGCAGTCCAGTCAGCGCGTTCTGGAGGAACTCGCTGAAGCCTTCAACTCGTGGTATGGCAAACGCAAGAACGACTCTCGTGCGAATCCGCCCGGCTACCGCAAGAAAAACTACTACGACGACAACGGCAACCGCGTCCACGAAGAACACCCGCGTTCCACCGTGACGTGGAAGCAGAAAGGCATCCGTCACGACTCGAAACACAATCGCGTCCGCCTCTCGAAGGGCGCGAACCACAAAGACCACCCGCGAGACTGGGACTACATCCTCGTCGAGTACGAGACTCGTCCCGAGGTCACGGTTGAAAACCTGCAACAAGTCAGGGCCGTCTACAGCAAGTCGAAACAGCGGTGGGAACTACACCTTGTCTGCAAACACGAAGTGGAGACACCCGACGCACCCGGCACCGAGACGGCGGGCATCGACCTCGGCATCTGCAACTTCGCCGCCGTCGCATACAGCACCGAGGAATCCGACCTCTATCCCGGCAACCGCTTGAAGCAAGACGGCTACTACTTCCCGAAAGAAATCGCCAAGTGCGACGACTCGGGCGGTAAAGAAGCTACTCGTCTGCAAGCGAAGTGGTCGGAGCGCCGCACCCACTTCTTCCACAGTCTCGCCAAACACATCGTCGAACGGTGTATTGAGAGAGGAGTGGGGCGCATCAACATCGGTAAGCTCAACGGTATTCGAGAGGACGCGAACGGTGAGTCGAAAAGCTGGGGTCGGCACGGCAACCTTGACTTGCACGGGTGGGCGTTCGACCGCTTCACGAAGATACTCACTTACAAAGCGAAAGTCGAGGGCATCGAGGTCGTAGAAGTATCCGAACGCGATACGAGCAAGACGTGTTGCGTATGCGGTAGGAAAGTCGATAGTCAGCGCGTTGAACGCGGCCTGTACGTGTGCGACGAACACGATGATGCGTTCAACGCCGACGTGAACGGGGCGGAGAATATCCGTCTCGACATTAATCAAAGTAACTCCGAGTCTTCGGCCAGTTTGGACGAGGATAGGAGTACCGGCTGGTTGGCACAGCCCGGAGTCTACCTTCACGACTTGACACGCGGATTCTTACCGCGTGACCAAGTGGTAGACTGCAAACCATAATATCCCAACGCTCGGGAATCCTCGCCCTTCAGGGCGGGGAGGATGTCAAACGATCACCCGATGGGAACGTGACCGACTCTCGAGGACGTCGTTCAGCGAGGGAGACTCGACGGCGTTTCGTCGACCACACCGGTTCGTCGTCAAGATCATGCCACTACCCGAGCGAGCACGGTCGGGTGAACGGTTCGCGTCCATCTTCCCGAGTATTGCAACTGGCCGTATTGGGTTCGTTCGGGTTCGTTTCCCTCGAAATCGGCAGGGACCACTCGGTCGACCTGCAGCCGTCTATCCCGCGACTAATTTCGTATTACGTGTGAATAACGATCCATTACACGCCTACCGTCGGCTGATTGTCCGGATTTCGGGACACTGTCCCATTCGAGACTTGCACGGCGTTTTGAAACGCTTGCAGCCGATTTCATTCGTTAGGCGACCTATAGTAAATACCCTAACGTCGAAAGAGGCTGTTGATGTCGACTGAACCAACGCAGTGGACCCCGATGGCGTCTCGAGAGGCGGCGACCACGACTACACCCGAGTGCCTGAACTGTGGCAACCGGGTGACCCGGCAGTTCGCCCGCGTGTTCGGCGACAATCGAGACGACGTCCACGCGTGCCCGGACTGTTCGACCTACCGCGAGATGAAGACGGCCGATTTCATCCCCGAAGATCGACGCTGACCGCCCGTCGTGGTTCGTAAACCCCTACCTGATCACTCGGCCCCCACGCTCCGCGGCTCGAACACCAAAATCGCCTCGTCCGGGAATTGCCTGTCACCCGGCATCGAGGCGCTTTATTCGACGCGATCGCGCGCCGCCGCCACAACCAGCGGCAGCGTGATGGTCGCGTCGGCGTACACCGACACGTTTTGAGCCTCCGGCTCGAGTTTCCCCCACGACCGGGCCTCATCGAGGGTCGCTCCCGAGAGGCCGCCGGTCTGGGGCCGGTCCATCGTCAGCTGGACGGCGTAGTCGTAGGCTCGTGGGGTGACCAGCATCGTCTGGAGCGTGAAGTTCTTCGGCACCCCGCCGCCGACGACGAACGCACCGGCCTCGTCCGCCTCGAACGCCAGGTCGGTCAGGCCAGTCATGTCTCCCAGCGCATCGAGTGAGAAGGCGGTCGTCTGAGAGTACATCCAGGCCTGGAGTCCCAGCACCGAATCCTGGACCGCAGGACAGTAGATCGGCACGTCGTTCTCGTAGGCCGCCGCTGCGAGACCGGGATCCTCCTCGACGTCGTCTCGCTCGTTCATGTCCGCGTTCGCCCGTCCGAGTTCGCGGGTCAGCCGTTCGATCGAGACCGACCCCTCGTCTTCGCACTCGGACTCGAGGACGGGGAACACTTCCTCGCGGAGGTGGCTCTCGAACTCCGCGAAGTGTTCCTGGGGGAGGTAAACGTTGTAGATTCGGTCGACGCCCTCCTCACGAAGTGATTCGTCGTGCTCGCGTTCGGTCTTGCCCTCGGCGTGGACGGCGCCGTGGTGGTGTTTGCCGCCGATGGCCTCGATCGAGTCGTGGGTGAGGTTCGCCCCGGTCGTCACCAGGACGTCGACGTACCCGTCGCGAACGAGGTCGGAGACGATTTTGCGCATTCCCGTCGGGACCATCGCACCCGCGAGGCCGAAGAAAACGGTGACGTCGTCGTCGAACATGGCGCTCGTGACGTCGATCGCCTCGTGGAGGTTCGCCGCACCGACGCCCGCGCGTCCGTACTGGCTCGCGAGGTCGTCGACGGACATCCCGGAACGGACTTCGGCGTGGCCGACGGGGTCGTGGGCGAACGTCTCTCGCTCGGGGTCGTGGTGGTCGGCCTCGTGTTCCGAATCGTGACCGTCGTGGTCGGGATCGTGGGCCTCGTCGCCAGTCATACTCGAGCGTGAGGGTGCCAGTCGTTTCAACGCCGCGATTTTCCGGTCGACGGTCCGTCGCGAACCACATCCGCGTTTTCGACGCCCTGCTCGTCGGTCTCGAGCGGTTCAGGCCGAACTGAGAGCCGTACGGCTCGGGCTCGTGACTCGAGGCTCGAGGCTCGTGGCTCACGCGTCGAATCGGCGGCAAAAAATAACAGGAGCGTGGGAACCGTCGGCGCTCGCGTCAGCTCAGTCGTCGTACTCCTCACACAGCGTGTCGGTGTCGGCGTCGGCCTCGTCGATCTTCTTGTTGTTGAAGTAGAGGTTGACCATCGCCTTCCCCTTCTTGTCGAGGTCGACCCAGAAGTAGTGGGTCTCGCCGACGTCGAGTTTGATCGTGTCGGCCTCTTTGGTGTAGGCGCTCTTCCAGGTCACCCGGACCTTGTAGTCGTAGCAGTTGTGGATGGCGAACCTGGCCTTCCCGGGCTTCTTGCCCTTCCCAGGCCGGTAGCAGAGTCCGTCGAGGTCGATGGCCTCTTTGGGGTTCTCGGGGCCACAGACCTTCTCGGCGACCTCGTCGGTGTCGAGTTCCTCGCCGAGGTACGAGAGGGTGACGTCGTCGTCATCGTCGTCGACGTCGACCCAGACGTCCAGCGAGTCCATCGCGGGCACGTAGCCGGACCCGTCGTAGTCGCAGTCGTCGTCATCGTCGTCATCGTCGTCGACCGACCAGGACACGGGCACCGTCTGCTGGTTGTAATTGAACACGCGGAAGCGTGCGCGGCCGTTCTCGTGGCAGATCGCCCGGAACCGGATCTTGTGCGGGTTCGGCGTGCAGCGTTCGTCAGTGTTGGCGTCTGCCTCGTCGACCTGCTCGTCGTCGTAGAGCAGTTTGACGTGCGCTTTCCCCTTCTTGTCGAGGTCCGCCCAGAAGCACCGCGTGCCGCGTGCGGGAATCGTCAGGAGGCCTCCCTGGTGCATGTAGGTGCTGCGCCAGACGACCTCGACGTCCTCGTAGAACTCGTTGTGGACGCAGAACTTCGCCATTCCGGGGAAGTGGTCGCCCTTCTTCTTTTTCTTCCCTTTCGAGCCGTCGTCGACGTTACCGATCGTGAACGCGCTGACGGACGACTCCTCGTCGTTCAGCGTGAATCGGGCAGTGTAAACGCCAGCTTCGGCCGGGTTCTTGACGTTGTCGAGGCAGACCCGGATTTCGTCGCCCTCCTCGAGGTCGCAATCGCCATCGAACTCGAGGGTGAGCGTCTCGCCGTCGTCGTCATCGTCGACCTCGTCCAGATCGTCGGTCACGTCGTCGCCATTGAGCTCGACCGACACGTCATCGTCATCGACGTTCGAAACGTCGACGCCGCTTCCACAGAAGTCGGCCTCGATCTCGTTCAGCGAGTTCCCGTCGGCGTCGTCACCGACTGTGAGCGTGAAGCAGTACGTCGCCTCGTCGCAGGTCCCGTCGGGATCGACAGTGACGTCGTTCTCACCGTTGTAGACCCGTTCATCGATGTAACACGCGGGCTCGAGATCGATCGCTTCTTTGGGGTCTTCGGGCGCACACACCTTCTGGTCGTTGGCGTGTTTGACGTCGATCTGTTCGCCGTCGTAGAAGAGCCTGACCGTGGCGTCGCCGTGGTCGGCGTCGACCCAGAAATACACCGAGTCCTTGCCGGACACTTTGAGCGAGCCGGATTGGTCGGTTCCGTAGACGTCCCAGGTGACTTTCACTGTCTTCTTGTTGTGGTTGTCGACCCGGAACTTCGATCGGTCTTCCTCGTAGCAACTGGCCACGAGCCTGATGTTGTCGGCCATCCCCTCGCCTGCGCTTACGGTCCCGGTAGCGAAGCCGGTGCCACCGAGAAGCGCACCGGAGGCGGCGATTCGTTTGAGGCTGTCCCGTCTCGTGATGGATCGTTCGTCTGTCATCGTAGTCTCCCGGGGGATCGCCCCCAGAGTGAGTACACCTCCACAAGATGGACAGTTTGTAATCGATGAACTACCGGTTTTCACGAGCATCCTTCGGCGCGAATCGTCTCGCACGCGAGAATGCCACCGTTGCTGATCGAACGAGGGTGTGAGAATCGCTCGAGTAACTGGTCCCAAACTCGATTCCATCACTGATTAGACGAGTGACAGGACCCGTATCCAGCCAGCCGGCCCGTCGATTCGTTCCCCAAGTAGCGACCCCCTTCGCCGGAAATTGACCGCCGTTCGAGGGAGTAGGAGGCAATTAGCGGGCTCGAGAACACCCGTGTGGGACCCGTCGCCTCCCTTCGATGCACTCGCGAGCGTCAGGGTAGCGACGGTGGGAACGAACCGAAATTCGATGCAATGGTTGGCGAGCTAATTGGTCGGCACGGACGCGGCTCGTCGCCGGATCACCTGCTCACAGCCCCGTCGGCGCCTCCAGGAACGTCGTCTCGAGACCCCACTCCTCGGCCAGCCCCTGCAACGACCGGACGCCGAACGTCTCGGTGGCGTAGTGCCCCGCCAGGACGACGTGTACTCCTGCCTCCTTCGCCTCGTGGTAGACCTGCTGTTTCCCTTCGCCGGTGACGAGCGCGTCGGCGCCGGCGTCGACGGCCTCATCGAGCCAGTCGACCCCGGAACCGGTGACGATGGCGACGTTCTCGATCTCGTCTGGCCCGAACCCGAGGAGTTGTACCGGCTGGCCGCCGGTTTCGAGAGTAGACTCGAGCGTCTCCTGGAGTTCCTCGGGCGCGTACGACTCGGCCGTGCGCCCTCGCTGGCCGATGTACTCCGGCCCGTACGCGCCGAACGGTCGACACTCCTCGAGGTCGAGCACGTCGGCCACGCCGGCGGCGTTGCCCAGTTCCTGGTGGCCATCCAGCGGGAGGTGGGAGACGTAGAGCGCCAGGTCGTGCTCGAACAGGGGCTCGAGGCGGTCGTAGGTCTGTCCGGTGACGCGTTCAAACCCGCCCCAGGAGAGACCGTGGTGCGTGACGAGCACGTCCGCGCCCGCGTCCGCAGCGGCGTCGGTTGTCTCTCGAGCGGCGTCGACGGCGAAGGCAACGTGCTCGACTGTCTGTTCATCGGGGCCGACCTGGAGACCGTTCGCGCTGGCGTCGAGATCGGCGAAATCCGCGGTTCTGAGTTCCTCGTCGAAGCGGTCGACGAGCGTGGTGAGGTCCATGCTCGAGGGTTCGTCGGGAGGGGTGTTGAGTCGGACGGTTCGGACTCGACGTCTATCGACGCTCGACGTAACTCAGGATAGCGGGAGAAACGTGACGATGGTCAAAGGAACAACACGATCAGTGTGGCGAGTATCGCGAGAACGAGTATCCCCACGCCGATTCGCACCGGCGTGAAAGCGCTGCCCTCGTTCGCAGGTTGGGCCGTCGTCTCACGGAACTCCGGTCCGAGGGTGTGAACCTGGTCCAGGTTCGGGCAGTTGTGGTTCTCGGGAAGACGGTGTTCGCTACAGTAGTATTCGCCACAGTAGTTGCAATCGTTCGGGAGATCCAGCGGTTCGTGGCACACGTGACAGCGGGACATCTGTACTAGCGGTAGCTCTCGATTAGGACGTGATAACGTTTCCCTCGTTCGAGTTGCTGGATGGGGAGTTCTATTCGACCATCGCCTCGGCTCGAGCCTACCGGTACTGATTCAACCGCGCTTTCAGCCGTTTCACCGCCTGGCCCGCGACGTCGGCGAACTTCTCACCTGCCTCCTCGCCAGCGAAGATGATCCCGCGCGAGGAGTTCACGAGGCCGACTCCATTCGCCAGGCCGAACTCGACGGCCACCTCGGCGTCCCCGCCCTGGGCACCTACGCCCGGCACGAGGAACGGCAGGTCGGGCACCTGCTCGCGCAGGTCCTCGAGTTCCTCGGGCTTCGTCGCGCCCACGACCAGCCCCACGTTGTCGTTCTCGTTCCAGAGGTCCGCGAGGGCCGCGACGCGTTCGTACAGTGGTTCGCCCGTCTCGAGCTCGAGGTCCTGCAGGTCGGCCCCGCCGGGGTTCGACGTGCGACAGAGGACGAAGACGCCCGCCTCCTCGTTCGCCAGGAATGGCTGGAGGGAGTCCCGGCCCATGTAGGGGTTGACGGTGATGGCGTCTACTTTCTCGAGCAACTGGGCATACTGCCTGGTCGTGTTCCCGATGTCTGCCCGCTTGGCGTCGAGCAGGACGGGAACGCCCTTCCCGTGGGCGTAGGCGATGGTCTCCTCGAGCGCCCGCCAGCCGTCAGGGTCCTCGTAGAACGCGGCGTTCGGTTTGAACACGGCCGCGTGTTCGTGCGTGGCGTCGATGATCCGGCGGTTGAACGCCCACCGCGGGAGGTCGTGGTTCCGCAGGTGCTCGGGAATGCGTTTGGGGTCCGGGTCGAGACCGACGCTGACGACGCTGTCGACCGTCACGATGCGGTCGTGCAACCGATCGAAGAAGTTCATATGGCCTCGAGTGCTCGAGGCAGGGACGAAAACGTTACTATTGTGGACGTACCGACGGAGCGGTAGTCGCTCGTTCGAACGACTGGTCGGGGTGGAATGGGATTCGATACCTGATACGGTCGGTTCGCCCTCTGGGTTGCGCCTCGAGAAGGGGATCTGGCGCTCATCTCCAGGTACATGTATTATACAGCATAAACTCGGATGCGTTCGAACGCGCCAAAATAAACGCTCGAGCGGCGCTCGCCGCGGGGAGCGCGGATAGTCGTTACCGCGCGTAACGCGTGGCGCTCTCGAGCCGCTACTGCGTCGTCGTGGATCGTACGACGATGGTCGTTCCAGGACACGTACTTCGCGACCGGCGTCGCCCCGACTGGGACGGTCGGTCGGCGCTGTACATTCGGGTGCTTCATAGCACAGATACTTATGTCACGTGTGAACATAAGACAGTCGTCGACTTCCCGTCGACACAAACGTTTGCTGGCACGAGTGAGAACCCGTTCGCGGAACGGCTCTCGTTGGATCCTCCTGGCCCTGTTGAAATCCTCAACCGTTGATAGGAATAGGGTGCTGAATACAGAGGGTGGGAGAATGGATGCAGCACATTGTCCTCGTTTATTTCAATCATATTGAATGGAACCAACCGGTACATATGGGTACGAACTGAACATGCTCCCTAACGAATAGAGGAATTCACAGGGGTGAGCACTTCTATGATCGTATTGGCCAGACTACCTTGGTGATCATAACCACGACAGCTGTCCGGAAGATGTGTGTAGAGGTGGCCTATGAACGAATCTAGGAAGAGATCCTGGAGTGAGTGATTATCGCTCGAGATGGCGTCCAGGACAGAGGGAGGCGTGAGTGGGAGAAAGAGAGTGACCCGAAAAGAGGGAGAAATCACGCTTTCAAAAGTTCATAATCGGTTTCCGTCTTGCGTTTTTCGGGTTGGCGGTAACCAGGAAGAGAAACACTACGAAGAGAGCCTCAAGCTAAACTCACGGAATCGGATTCGGCGGTTTAGAGCCTTCTCTGAAGGGATCTCACTCATTCACTCGAGTCGATCGTAGGCCCAGTCAGCATACGATTCAAAAGTTCATAATCGGTTCCCTGCTATCGGTTTTGAGGTGCTAGACAGCACTGGAACCACCGATGGGACTGAGATACTTTTCGAGAAGGAAAACACACCATAGAGCGCGTCTCGAACCGGATATGGACGTTTGACGCTTCGAGCCCTGCATCTGCTCAGCGAGTACCGACCACCAAATGGACCTCGCTCGCCCATCAGCCCCGGCAATCACTAAAACATACGCGAACGCTCCTTAATCGCCTCGAGGGGGCTCTTACTCGGCGATTTGGTCACAAGTTATATGCTCGAGGGAGATCTTCATCGTGAAACCGTTCCTAGACTAACTTCATAATCGGCCCTCGAAGAGAGACCAAACCTACTCTTCCGGACGGAAAACCCGATTATGAACCATCTGAAACGTGATTAGTACGTTTTGTTGTAATCCTCAGTAGGTTCCAAGAGTTCTCTGCTGAATATAGAGGATGGATGCAGCACGGTGGCGCCATTTATTTCACGCACTCAAACCGGAACCAACCGCTACATACGGCTGCGAACTAGTCACTCGATTTCTAACTGACCGCTCCCGCCGTCCCCCTCATTGCCGTTCTCGTCCCATTCGAGTTCGAACTCGATACTCAATTCTCCGGGGGCGTCCGTTGGCCCCTCGCGTTCGGCTTTGACCTCAAACGTCGGGCGCGATGGCGGTTCCATTGTCACGGACTCGGAACCGGATTTGAGTGTGATTGTATCCCCTTGTTCAAGCTTATCAGCGACACTGCGGAGATACGAGGCGATGTCTTCTCGGGTCTGGTCACTCTCTGATTTGAACAGGACTTCTTCAGGCATAATGAACGATACGCTGCCTGCACCGATAAGTGAATCCCCTGTACTGAACGATCACTACCGGCACAATCGAGCCAAATCTCATGCGACATTCGCGCTCTCTATTCAGCAGACGAGATCAGGCTTGGCGAATTGTTGGCAGGAACTGCCTGCTGAATATAGAGGATGAGTGCAGCAACCAGCGATCTCTCGTTTCAGTCCATCTGAGAGGATCTTAGCGTTCGGTAGGTGGACATATGCATCACTGATCATCGTTTTGGAGGACGAGAACACAGGGTCATAAGGGCGAAATCAAACCAATACTTTCTCCGTCATCGACAAGAATTCACGTCCATGATGGGGGATGTTTCCATACGGGAGGCGACCAGAGACGATGCAAAAGCAATCAAGCACGTCGCCCGTGACTCGTGGCACGCGGCATACGATTCTGTGCTTGGGGCAGATCGGGTAGACGAGAAAGTAGAGTCGTGGTACGACCCGGAGCGGCTGGTTACTGATGATATCGAGCAGGATGACCGGCTGTTCTTCGTGGCGATCGTCGATGAGACAGTTGTCGGCTTCGTCGAGATGGTTCCCGATGAGTCCGACGACAAGCTCGCTCACCTCTACCGCATCTATGTCGCTTCTGACTACTGGGGACGAGGAATTGGCAGTTCGCTTCTTGACCACATTGAGACAGTTCTCGAAGAGCAGGGATTCGACCGGCTCCAACTTTCAGTGATGGCCGAGAACAATGTCGGCGTTAGCTTCTACGAATCCAACGGGTTTCACCGAACCTCGACGACCCACAACGACCAACTCGATTTCCAGCAATATGAGTACCTAAAGCACCTGGGTTGAGCGATCACCCCTTACGCAAATCGAGTCATATTGCGTGCCACATTCGCGCTGTGTATTCAGCACAGTCGTTGAAAACTATAACTGTGTGGGTATTTCAACAAATATGATAGTACTGCGACCGTCAGTCCTCGCGCTCGAGAGTGAACACCTCGAGGCCGACGTCGTCGCTCGGCCTATATGCTGGGCGCTCATCGACGCTACAGAAACGTTGAGGTCGCGGGCGAGGCTACCGCTCGAGTACTTCCACCAGGTTCCCCTCCGGATCGCGCAGAAAGAGGATCGCGGTGCCACTCTCGGTGGTCCGAGGCTCGCTCAGCGTCTCGACCTCGGCGGGCAGGGACTCGAAGAACGCCTCGAGATCGGCCACCGAGAAGCCGACGTGGGTCGCTCCCGACTGATTCAGTTCGGATTTCGACCTGGCCGTTCCCGCCGGCGCGTACTCGACGAGTTCGAGGCGGACGTCCCCGGCCTCGAGGTGGGCGAATCTGCCCGCGGCCTCGGGGACGTCCACGGCCGTAGCGAACGCTTCACCCGAAACGGCGAAGCGATCGAGCACGTCGAACCCGAGGACGTCGCGGTAGAAGAGAAGGACGGACTCGAGGTCAGAGACGGTGATCCCAACGTGGTGTGTACGTGGCGTCGTCATCGCCTCGACCTCGTGGGGGCGGCGCCAAAAGCACCTCGACTGCCTCACGGGTTACGACCGCCAGTACGCCGCCGTCAGCAACACCAGCACGGGGAAAATCTCGAGGCGACCGATCCACATGTAGAGGATCATCAGGAGCCGCGAGGTGACCGGGAACTCGCCGTAGCCGCCCATCGGACCGATGATGCCGAACCCGGGCCCGATGTTACCCAGGGTAGCGATCGAGGCTGTGACCAGTTCGATCGCCTCGAGGTCGAGACCGACGCGGGCGGCGTCGGCGGCCAGCAAGAGGACCCCCAGGAAGAACAGGCCCAGGTACAGCAACGTGAACGCGTAGATGCCCCGGATAGCCTCCTCGTCGAGGGGTTCGCCGTTCATTCGGACCGGGCGAACGGCCTCGGGGTGGACGGTCGTAAACAGTTCCCGCCGCAGGGATTTGAGGATGACGAGCCACCGGAGTACTTTGATTCCCCCGCCGGTCGACCCGGTGCTCCCCCCGATGAACATTGCAAAGAGCATCACGGCCTTCGCGGTGCCGCCCCACTGATCGAAGTCGACGTTCGCAAAGCCGGTCGAGTTGGTCAGCGAGGCGATCTGGAACGTGGCGTACCGTATCGAGGGCTCGAGGCGACCGCCGATCTGGCCGACCTCGTCGGTGCTCACGGTGGCGTCGAAGAAGAGGACGGCCGTGAGCACGACCGAGAGCGTGGTGACGGCCCCGAGGTAGAGTCGGAACTCGTTGTCCCGAAACAGGGCTCGCGTGTCCCCCGAGACGAGGTGCCACCAGAGGACGAAGTTGACCCCGGCGATGAACATGAACGGCATAATGAGCCACTGGACGGCCGGCGAGAACGCCTCGATGCTTCTGGCTTCGGGCGAAAAGCCGCCGGTGGGGAGCGTCGAGAGGCCGTGAGCGATCGAGTTGTACAGGTCCATCTCCGGCGCGAACCCGGCCTGGTGGAGGCCGTAAAGCAGCGCCATCAGGAGAAGGGTGAAGCCGATGTAGGCGAACCAGAGCACCCGCGCCGTCTCCGCGATGTGGGGCGTCAGCTTCGAAACACCCGGGCCCGGGCTCTCGGCTTCCATCAACTGCGCGCCACCGACGGACATCTGGGAGAGGATCGCCACGGCGAGGACGATGATCCCCATCCCGCCGACCCACTGGGTGAGCTGTCGCCAAAGCAACATCGCCCTCGAGTGGGTGTCGAAGGAGATGTCGCCCATCACCGTCGCGCCGGTCGTCGTGAAGCCGCTCATGCTCTCGAAGAGGGCGTTCGTCGGGTGAGCGACTGTTCCGTTCCCGGCCAGGAGGTAGGGAAGTGCGCCGAAGATTGCGGCGAAAAGCCACGTCAGCGCGACGACCATGAACGCCTCTCGAGCGCCGGGATCCGGATCCGGGTCGAGTTGTCGGAGCACGAGGCCGAACCCGACGGTGACGCTCATCGAGATGACGAAGACCCAGAGATCCTCGCCGCCGTATGCGAATGCCGTTACGATCGGCAGGACGAAAGCGAGCGAGAGAAACGCGAGTATCGTCCCGACGAGGCTCAGCCCGGCCCGCCAGTCGACACGGAGGTGGGTGTCGACGTGGAGATGGGAGTCCATCAGATCGCCTCGAGCACCTGATCGAGAACCGTCGCATCGACGAACAGCACGATGTGGTCGCCGGGCCTGAGCGTCGTGTCTCCACGCGGGGTCACGAGGTTGCCGCCGCGGGAAATGGCGCCAATGACGACGCCCTCGGGGAGGTCGGCGACCGAGTCCATGATCGTTCGTTCGGCCAGGGCGCTGTCGGCACCGACCTCGATCTCGATGACCTCGGCGCGGTCGTGCTCGAGCATGGCCACTTTCTCTGCGCGGTTCGATCGCGTGAATCGGACGATTTCCTCGGCGGTCTCCTCGCGGGGGTTGATCGCCACGTCGACGCCCACGGTCTCGAACAGTTCGGCGTACTCGAGGTTCTCGATGACGGCGACGGTGCGGTCGACGCCGAGCCGTCGAGCGAGCAGGGAGACGAGAAGGTTGCGCTCGTCGCTGCCGAGAGCGGAGATGACGATGTCTGCCTCGTCGACGTGCTCGCGCTCTAGGAAGTCCGTATCGGTGGCGTCGCTCTGCATAACGAGCGTGTTCGGCAAGGCTTCGGCGACTTGCCGAGCGCGGTCAGGATCTCGCTCGATGAGACGCGGTTCGTAGCCGTGTTCCTCGAACTCGCGGGCGGCCTGGTAGCCGATCTCGCTGGCGCCGACGATGACGACCTCCTCCTGTTCGGTTTCCGGGAGACAGACGAGGTCGTCGGCGAAGGTCGAGACGGAGTCGGGGCTGCCGATGACGACGACGCGGTCGTTCGGTTCGATCACCGTCTCTCCGCGAGCAACGATCATGTCCCCGTTTCTGAATATCCCTGCGAACGTCAACGAGTCGTACCGGTCGGCGTCCTGGACGCTCTGGTTGGCGATCGGGCTCTGGGGGCTGATCTCGAACTCGGCCATCCGTACGAGGCCGCCGGCGAACATGTCGACGTCCTGGGCGCCGGGGAGGCCGGAGATGCGGAAGATCGCCTGGGCCGTGAGCAGGTCGGTACAGACCATGAAGTCGACGCCGAAAGCACCCTCCGACCCCTCCCACGTCTCGAGCAGCGTCCGCCGTCGCACGCGGGCGATGGTGAACGCGTCGGTCAGTGTCTTGGCCGCACCGCAGATTACGAGGTTCACTTCGTCGTCGTCCGTACAGGCGATGACGAGGCCGGCCTCCTCGACGTTCGCCTCGTGAAGCGTCGTGATTTCGGTCCCGTCGCCCTCGATGGCGAGCACGTCGAGCGAGTAGGTGAGGTCCTCGACGATGTCAGAATCCTGATCGACAATCACGACGTCGTGGGTCTCTTCGAGATTCTTGGCGATCGATCGACCGACTTCGCCAGCACCGACGATGACTACGTGCACGATGCCACCCGTGAAGGCTCGTTCATTGAGGTGGTGTTTTGCTGGTACCGAAATAGACGTTACGACGTGGTACGACGGGCTGACTGACTGGTTAGTATGCCCGAGCCCACAATCTGGACGTTGCTGACGAAGAGAGAGCGAAGCCCTGATATCACCCGTGTGAATACGTGGTGGTAGCAGACGTATTCTTCCCACCAATGTTCATACTCGCTCACCCATCTGCCGGCCGCATCGACGGACGAACGCCCCCGACTCGGATCGAGACGTCGCGCTCGACCGGCACTCTCGCCCGCGACGAGGTCCCTCGAGGTGACCCGACGTGAGTGGCGACGAGGAACTCGCCAAGGACCTCGGGCCTCTCGCGGCGCTGACCATCGGGATCGGGACGATGATCGGGGCGGGCATCTTCGTCCTGCCAGGGACCGCCGTTTTCCGGGCGGGACCGTTCGCCGCGGCAACCTTTGTCCTCGGCGGGGTGATCGCCCTGTTTACGGCGCTCTCTGCCTCCGAATTGGGGACGGCAATGCCAAAATCCGGCGGGGCGTACTTCTACGTTAATCGCGCACTCGGCCCGCTGTTTGGGTCGATCACCGGATGGGCCAACTGGATCGGCCTCGCGTTCGCCTCCGCCTTCTACATGTACGGCCTCGGCGAGTACGTCAACGACCTGGTCGGCCTCGGCGCCCTCGCGCTCGGGCCCGTGACGCTCGGCCCGGCACAGATGATCGGACTAGTCGGCGCCCTTCTCTTCATCGGCATCAACTACATCGGCGCGAAGGAGACCGGGACGCTTCAGATCGTCATCGTCGTCTTGCTCGTGGCAATCCTCGCGCTCTTCTCGGTCGTCGGTCTGCTCAATGCCGACCTGAATTCGCTTGCCGGATCCGCGCAGCCGGGAATGGCCGGTGAGATCCTTCCCGTCACCGGGATCATCTTCGTCTCTTACCTGGGTTTCGTCCAGATCACCTCCGTCGCCGAGGAGATCAAGGATCCCGGGCGCAACCTGCCGCGAGCGGTGATTGGGTCGGTCGTTATCGTCACGACCATTTACGCGTTCTTCCTCGTGGTCCTGCTCGCGGCCGTCCCGAACGAACTCGTCGCCCAGAACAATACAGCCGTCGTCGACGCCGCCCGCCTCTTGTTCGGGCAATACGACCTCCTCGGGTACAGCCTCGGCGCCTTCGGCGCAGGTCTCCTTCTGTTCGGAGGTCTGCTCGCGACCGCCTCGTCAGCGAACGCCTCGATCCTCTCCTCGTCCCGGATCAACTTCGCGATGGGACGGGAAAAAATCGTCACGCCCAAACTTAACGAGATCCACCCACGCTTCGGGACGCCCTCCAAATCCATCGCCATCACGGGCGCGCTCATTCTCTTCTTCTTGGTCGCGGGCGACCTCGAGTTGCTCTCAACGGCCGGATCGGTGTTACATTTAATCGTCTACGGGCTGTTGAACATCGCGTTGATCGTCATGCGCGAGGCCGACGCCGAGGGCTACGACCCGGACTTCGAGGTACCGCTCTATCCCATCGTCCCGATCATCGGCACGATCTCCTCGTTCGCCCTCATCGTCTACATCGAACCCCGCGTGATCTACCTCTCGCTGGGGCTGGTCGCCTTCGCGGCGCTGTGGTATCTCTTCTACGCCCGACGGCACGTCGAATCCGCTGGCGTCCTCGACGCCTGGATCCTCGACCGCTCGGAGCAATTGCCCGACGTCGCCGTCTCCGCTGCGACCAGTGTCGCCCCCGAACAGAGCGACTACCGAGTCATGGTACCGCTGGCCAACCCCGAGCACGAGAAGGACCTCATCACGCTCGGATCGGCCGTCGCCAACCAGCACGATGGCACGGTCGTCGCCGTCAACATCGTCGACGTGCCCAGGCAGACCCCCCTCGAGGCCGCGCGCGAACAGAAGGCCCACGAAACCGCCCACCAGTTGCTCGAGCAAGCCCAGCAGGACGCCCAGACCTACGGCGTCGACGTCGAGACGCATATCGTCCTCTCGCACGACCCGTTCGAGGAGATCTTTGGATCGGCGAAGCGCTACGGCGCCGACGTGACGGTGATGGGCTGGGGGCCCGAATCGCACGGCGCGCCTGGGCGAGCCGAACCGACTATCGACGAACTCGCCCACTCACTGCCGTGTGACTTCCTCGTCTTCCGAAACCGCGGGTTCGACCCCTCGAGAATCTTGCTCCCGACGGCCGGCGGTCCCGACTCCGAACTCGCCGCTGCAGTCGCGACGACCCTCCAGTCGCAGTACGACGCCGACGTGACGCTGCTGCACGTGACCGACCACGGCGAGCGAGAGCAGGGTGAGGCGTTCCTCTCGTCCTGGGCACGTGATCACGGACTCGAGGACGCGAGGCTCCACGTCGAGACCGGCGACGTCCAGAGTCGAATCGCCGAGGCCGCCGAGAGCGCTACCCTCCTGTTGATCGGGGCCACCGAGAAGGGCGTCCTCTCGCGACTCGTTCGCGGGTCGCTCGTGCTCGACGTCTTGGACGAGGTTGAGTGTTCGGTCCTGCTGGCGGAGAAACAGCACACGCGAAGCCTCTGGGATCGACTCTTCGGCGGCGGAGCCGGCGACAGCGATCTCGAGGACGAGCCGACGGGCGTCGAACCCGAGCCGACGACGCCCGACGTCGACGAGAGCAATACCGAAACCACCTCTCAGTAAGCGGCGGCGATCTGGCCAACTATCGATTCGCCAATTCCGAGCCCCGATATTCGGGATTCGAAAATACAAGCGAGGGTTTTATCATGTATCGATAAATACCCTCGAATATGATACCGTCGGATAGTTGCTGTACTCTGCTCGAGAAGAACGCTCTCGGAGTCACCGGAGGCGGTTTCGGATGAGTGACGGGCCGTTTCGGCGCGTTCTGGTGCCAATTGCGAACGAAGAGGACGCTCGAGTAACGGGCAAGGCCGTCGCCGGTCGGTTCGACGACGCTACCCTGATCCCGATCTACGTCGTCGAAAAAGCTGGCGGTGCTCCCGACGCCGCGGGCGTCGAACAGCGAGAGGAGTTCGCCGAAACCCTCTTCAAGATCTTCGAGGCGGTCATCGACGATCCCACGCTCACTATCGAACCCACCGTCGGATACGGGACCGACGTCGCGGCGACGATCCTCGAGGTCGCCGACGACGAACGCGCCGACACGATCGTTTTCGTCCCGCGCAGCGAGAGTCGGTGGCGACAGTTGCTAACGGGGGACGTCGCGCGAAAATTGATCAATCGAACCGATCGACCGGTCCTGATCCTTCCGGGTGACCGAGATGAGTGACGAGGAACTCGCCAAGGACCTCGGCCTGATTCCCGCGATGACCATCGGCATCGGGACGATGATTGGGGCAGGCATCTTCGTCCTCCCCGGTGAGGCCGCACAGGGAACCGGCCCAATCGTCGTGATCTCGTTTCTCGTCGGTGGGGTCATCGCCATGGTCAATGCCCTGTCGGTCTCCGAACTCGGAACGGCGATGCCGAAAGCCGGCGGTGCCTACTACTACGTCAATCGGGCTCTCGGCCCGCTGTTCGGCTCGATATCCGGACTGGGAGACTGGCTAGGGCTCGCCTTCGCCTCGGCCTTCTACACCATTGGATTCGGCCGTTACCTGGGCGAACTGCTCGAGTTACCCTCGATCCTGTTTCTCAGTAACGTGCAGGTAGGGGCAATCCTCGCTGGTGCGGCCTTCGTCGGCGTCAACTACATCGGCGCGAAGGAGACCGGCGGCGTCCAGACGATCATCGTCACTATCTTGCTCGTGATTCTGGGCGTCTTCGCAATCGCGGGCTGGTTCGCCTTCGACTGGGGGACGGTCTCCGGAAGTGGCGGCTACACCCCGTTCGGAACCGCCGAACTCTTGCCGGCGACCGGCCTCGTCTTCGTCTCCTTCCTGGGTTACGCCAAGATCGCCACCGTCGGCGAGGAGATGAAGAACCCGGGACGGAACCTCCCCATCGCCATCGTCGGCAGCGTCGCCATCGTCACGGTACTGTACGGCATTCTCGTGACGATCATGCTCGGCGTCGTCCCGTGGCCGGACCTCGACCTCGAGGCGCCGGTCGCACAGGCGACCGAAGTGGCGTTCCCCGGCAACTTCGCAGGTGCGGCCGCGGTGATCATGGCCCTCGGTGCGCTGCTGGCGACAGCCTCCTCGGCGAACGCCTCGATTCTGGCGTCGGCCCGGATCAACTTCGCGATGGGCCGAGACAAGATCGTCAACGACTGGCTCAACGAAATTCATCCGCGATTCGCGACACCCTATCGATCGATCGTCGTTACCGGCGGGCTGATCATCGTCTTCATCGTCGTCATGGGCGGAGACGTCAAGGTGCTCTCGGAAGCGGCGAGCGTCCTCCACCTGATCGTCTACGCCCTGATGAACGCCGCGCTGATCGTCTTCCGCGAAACCGACCACCCCGACTACGATCCCGACTTCACGGTTCCGCTGTACCCGATCGTACCGATTCTCGGGTTCGTCCTGTCGCTGGGACTCATCTACTTCATGGACACCACCTCCCAGATCCTGGCGGTGGTGTTCATCGTCGGGGCCGTCCTCTGGTACGTTCTCTACGCACGCTACCGCACGCCGATCCAGGGCGTCCTCGGCGAGTACGTTCGCGACCGGTCCGAAGAAATGCCCGACATCGCGGTTTCGGCTGCCGAGGCTGCCTCCCCCGACGCGACCGCACCCTACAACGTGATGGTCCCCGTCTCGAACCCCCGGACCGAGGACGAACTGGTCGCCCTCGGCTGTACGATGGCCGACCAGAACGACGGCGTCGTTCACGCCGTTCACGTCGTCGAGGTCCCCGACCAGACGTCCCTCGAGTACGTGGCCGATCAGCTCGAGACGGTCGACGGCGAGTCGAGTCGACTTCTCGAGAACGCCCGGAGGGTCGCTGCGGAGTACGACGTCGAGATCGAAACCCACACTGTGGTCTCTCACCGGTCGCTCGAGGAGGTCGTCGACTCCGCTAAACGGCTGAACGCCGACACGGTCGTCATGGGCTGGAGCCCGAACCGACCGTGGACCAGCGGGCGAACGAGTGCCGGCCTCGAGGACCTCACGACGAACCTCCCGTGTGACTTCCTGGTGTTCAAAGACCGCGGATTCGACCCCTCGCGCGTACTCGTACCGACGGCCGGCGGGCCGGATTCGGACCTCAGTGCCGAGGCGGCCAAGGCGCTTCGGGACGTCCACGGCGCCGACGTATCGATCTTGCACGTCGTCGACGAGGACACCGAAAGGGCGAAAGGAACGGCGTTCCTCGGCACCTGGGCCGACGAGCACGGCCTCGGCGACGCGACCCTCCTCGTGGAAACAGATGGCGACGTCGAGGCGGCCATCGAGCGCGCCACGAACGATCACACGATGATCGTCCTCGGCGCGACCAGAAAGGGGCTCCTCTCCCGGCTCGTGGGCGGTTCGCTCGTGTTCGACGTCGTCGACGAGGTCGACTGTTCGGTCCTGCTCGCCGAGCGTCCGGCCAAACGGTCGCTCCGCGAACGGCTCTTCGGCCGTCCAGGAGTCGAAGCGTCCACGCAAACGGAAGAAGAAGCCGAGCCGAGAACGGAACCTGGCTCCTGACCGTCGACGGTGCACTCGAGGTTCGCTCGGCAAAACACTCGAGGCCTACTCCGCGATGCACTCGAATCTCGCGACGCCGAACGGGTCGGTCTCACGGTTTGGTAACCACGGTCACAGTCGCGGAACGACGCGTCTGCAGGCTGCGCCCCTCAAGATTAGTCGAACAGGTGTCCAGCCTGGCTCACATGGCCCAATCGACGTCTGTTCTTGCCCTGCGAAAGGGCCGCTTCCCTCAGCGCGGACGGCCAATCAGATGCTCTTGGCCCGGTGATCGGAAACCTTCGACCGCAAGCAGTCAGGAAAAAGGCCTCGAACGTAGAACTACGCGTATGAGAAACAGAACGAACACCTCCCACTCGCCCGCCGATAGCGGTCTCGAGTGCGGCCGCACGTACACCCACACTCGACATGGGCGCGTCGAGGTTACGGGTCTCTGGCAGGGAACCCGGTGGGTCGACGCGGTGGACCAGCCAAACGAGGGGGAGACGGTCGTCGTTCGCTACTTACCTCCCGACGGGGAGACCTGGAGGGACGAACGCTCCGCGCTCCTGGACGACTTTCTCGCGGCGCTCGAGTGAGTCCGTGGCCTCGACGCCGTGTTCTCGGCGCCCTATTCTCGACACTTTCTCTCGACACCGTACCTCCGACGCCACTATCGAGTCCCGCTGAAATCCACCCCAACTGGACGACGAAACCCAGTATCGTTATCACCGTCGCTGACACAGGTCGAGTCGTTCGATGAGGATCCGAGTCGACTGGCGCTCAAGCTGTAGCGTGACGGGGACCGTTCTCTTCTGGCTCGCCGTCCCGCTGGCTGCGCCGCTCGCGCTCGCGGCACTCGACGGCGACGAGACGATTCCGTTCGTCGTCGCCATCGCCTGTACCGTCGCCATCGGTACGCTGCTCGAGCGCCTGAGCGACGAGCGCGATCTCGGACAGCGCGAGGCGTTCCTGATGGTTGCGATGACGTGGTTCGGGGTCGCGTTGATCGGCGCGATTCCGTTCTTCCTGCTGGGGCTGGGCGCCGATCCCGCCTCGGCTTTTTCGGGCCGACTCGAGGGACCGGTCAACGCGATGTTCGAGAGCATGAGCGGTCTGACCACGACGGGCGCGACGGTGATGAGCGGCTGGGACTTCACGAACCAGCCGCGCTCGATTCTGCTCTGGCGGCAGGTCCAGCAATGGCTCGGCGGCCTGGGCATCCTGATCGTCGCCATCGGCCTGCTCTCGAACCTGATGGTCGGGGGTGCGCAGCTGATGGAGACCGAGACCCAGACCCAGACGGTCACGAAGCTCACCCCGGAGATCGAGAGCACGGCACGGCTCATCTGGGGACTCTACGTCGGGCTGACGGTAGCGGCTGCGGCGATTTTCTACGCGTTTCACCTCCTCGGGCTGGCGCCGGAGATGGACCTCTTCAACGCGATTTCTCACGCGCTGACGAGCGTCTCGACGGCTGGCTTCTCGCCCGAACCGGATAGCATCGGGGCGTTCACGCCGCTCGTACAGTGGACGATGATTCCGATCATGATCGTCGGCGCGACGAACTTCGTGTTGCTCTACGCGGTCGCCCGTGGATCGTACACGCGGCCGCTCGAGTCCGAGGAGTTTCGCTTTTACATCGGCGTCATCGCCGTCTTCGGAGCGATCGTCTCGGTACTCGTCGGCCTCGCCGGGGATACCGTGGGCTACGAGCCGACGCTCAGACACGGCCTGTTCAACGTCGTCTCGATGGTGACGACGACGGGATACGCGTCGACGAACTTCGATCTCTGGAACCCCGGCGCAAAGCACATCCTCTTTCTGGGGATGTTCGTCGGCGGCATGGCCGGCAGTACCACCTGCTCGATCAAGTCCCTGCGCTGGCTGGTGATCCTGAAGGGATTGGCTCGCAACCTCTTTCTCTCGATCCACCCGCGAGCGGTCAGACCCGTCCGACTCGGGGATACCGTCGTCGACGAAGACACGATCAACGACATCTTCGCCTACGTGATGCTCGCGATCATCATCTTCTTCCTGTTGACCATCTTCATCGTCGTCGACGCGGCGCGCGACGGGATCACCGTCTCCGAGTTCGAGGCTCTCGGCGCGGCTGCCTCCATCTTCCTCAACATCGGCCCCGCGTTCGGCCTGGCCGGCCCGTTCGACAACTACGCCGGTTTTCCGCTGTTCACGCGCTTCGTCATGATCTTCATGATGTGGATTGGCCGTATCGAGATCATCCCCGTTCTCGTCCTCTTGCTCCCGGCGTACTGGCGCTCGTAGACTCGAGGACGAGCGCCCGAGGTATCTTGCCCCTCGAGGACGAATCGAGCCTATGGTTCGACTCGCACTCATCGCCCACGACGAGAAGAAAGACGACCTCATCGCCTTTGCCCGCGAGTACGAGGACGTGCTCGCCGACTACGACCTCATCGCAACGGGTACGACCGGCAAACGCCTCCTCGAGGCGACCGACCTCGAGATCGAACGGAAGAAGTCGGGGCCGCTCGGCGGCGACCTGATGATCGGGAGCGAGGTCGCCCAGGATCTTCTCGACGGGATCGTCTTCCTGCGCGATCCGCTCACGGCCCAACCGCACGAACCCGACATCTCGGCGCTCTTGCGGATCTGTGACGTCCACGACACCGCCCTAGCGACGAACCTCGCGAGCGCGCGGTACCTGCTCGAAGGAATCGACGACGTCTCATAATAATACTGATTGGTATAGTAATCTATTTATTAACGTATACTTCCTTCCGACCCCCCATCGCCGCAATGCCTCGACACTCTCAAAATTCACATATGGCCGTCATACAACCAATAAGGCTCGAAGACGAGTTCCTCGATCCTGTACTCCTAACCGTCCGGAACTTCCGGCATCAAACGACCGGTAGTGGCATTTTTCGGGATTACAAGCCGATTTGAGCGCTTTTCTTCGAGAGTCGTCGATAGAGGGTCGTTTTCGTCCTCGAGACGGAAATACCAGATACTAATTTATTACAGGAAAAATATATATGGCCAATCTGGAGCGGCCGTACCATATTATGTTAGTAACTCACACACCATTACATAGCTATGCTCGTAATCTATACTAATTCATCACACGTTTGGCGCGAACGCCCGGTCGGCTAGATGTGAACCGCCGGCCAGGTCACCGGCCCTCGAGCACAGATCACTCGAGGGGTGTTCCGTCGACGAACAATCGACAACCCGCGTCCCGTTCACCGGCGTACCCCTCGTAGTACTCCATCAACTGAAAGAGGACGCCCGTAGGATTCGCCGGGGAGACGAACGCCTCGCCCCAGGTCTCGAACTCGTTGTGGTCGATGATCGACACCTCCGCCGCCTCGAGCGCTTCGACCGCGGCCTCGAGGTCGGCCACCTCGAGGGTGACGTGGTGGAGGCCGGGGCCGTGTTCCTCGAGGTAGGCGGTTAGGAAGGAGTCCGACCCCGGTTGCGGGGCGATGAGTTCGAGTCGGGAGGCGCTGCCGAGCACGTAGGTCGCCCAGGTGAACGACCCGTACTTGCTCGGCTCCTCGTGAATCTTCTCACAGCCGAGGGCGAACAGGAGCGGTTCGGCCTCCGGAATGGACTCGACGGCGATTCCGGTGTGATCGACGCGCATCGGCGGCAGGTCATCCCCGTTCATACGTCGAAACGTCTCTCGAGGAGAATAATCGTTTGGGACGTCGCCGTCGCGCTCCCTGCGGCGTCGTGTTCGGATTCCAAGCCGGGCCACCGTCTTCCGGGCGGGACTCTCACTCGAGTCGTCTTCACCGCGCTGGGAGCCGTGCGACGCAACTGAGACTCCCCTCCGAGCACGCCCTGAGGCGTGCCGTTACACCAATCTATAACACGCTTCCGTCCGTCGGTTTTCGTGCATGAGCTACACGGGTCCAACGGACCTCTACATCGACGGCGAATGGGCCGACGGCGAAGACGGCGGGCAGATTGAGACGGTCGACCCCGCGAACGAGACGACCTACGCGACGGTCGCGGCGGCTGGCGAAGCAGACGTCGACGCCGCCGTGTCGGCGGCCGACGCCGCGCTTGAGCGCGGCAGCGAGTGGGCCTCACTCGACCCCGCCGAGCGGGCAGCTTACCTGCAGGCATTTGCGGACCTGCTCGAGGACTGGAAGGACGAAATCGCGCTCGTCGAATCACACGACAACGGCAAGACGCAGTTCGAGGCGACCCTCGAGGTCGGGATGGTCATCGACACGTTCCGGTACTACGCCGGCTGGGCGGACAAGCTCGCGGGCGATCAGATTCCCGTCCCCGGCGACCGCCTCGATTACACCATCCGAGAGCCCGTCGGCGTGACGGGCCACATCGTCCCGTGGAACTACCCGTTCCAGCTGGCGGGACGCAGCCTCGCTCCGGCGCTCGCCTGTGGCAACACCGCCGTGGTCAAGCCCTCGAGCCAGACGCCCCTCTCCGCGCTGTACTACGCGAAGGCCGCCGAGGAAGTCGGGCTTCCCGACGGCGTGCTCAACGTCGTCCCCGGCCGCGGGAGCGTCGCCGGAGCGGCGCTGGCCGAACACGAGGGCGTCGACCACGTGGCCTTCACTGGCAGTACGGAAATCGGCAAGCGCGTAATGGGTCAGGCCGCCGACAGCGTTACCGGCGTCACCCTCGAACTGGGTGGGAAAGGGCCAAACGTCATCTTCCCCGACGCGGACCTCGAGGCCGCATCGAAGGGCGTCCACTACGGCATCTTCATGAACGCCGGGCAGATGTGCTGGGCTGGCTCCCGACTGGTCGTCCACGAGGACGTCCACGACGAAGTCGTCGAGAGTGTCGTCGCCGGCGCAGAGAACACGCCGCTCGGGAACGGCATCGACGACGACGCGCGGATGGGGCCGCTCGTCAGCGAGAGCCATCGAGACGAGGTCGCCGACTACGTCGACACCGCCCTGGAGGAGGGCGCGACCGTCGCGACCGGCGGCGAGGTCCCCGACCGGGAGGGCTACTTCCTCGAGCCGACCGTGTTGACCGACGTGACCAACGACATGACCGTCGCTCGCGAGGAGATTTTCGGGCCAGTGCTCTCGGTCATCGAGGTCGAGAGCGAGGAAGAGGCCCTCGACGTGGCCAACGACTCGCCGTACGGCCTGCTCGCCGGCGTCTGGACGAACGACCTCTCGCGGGCCCACCGCTTCGCCCGCGACCTCGAGTACGGGATGGTGAGCGTCAACGAGTATCCCGTCACTTTCCCGCAGACGCCGTTCGGCGGCGTCAAGGAGAGCGGCGAGGGCCGCGAGCAGGGCGCCGAAGCCATCGGCGAGTACACGCAGGCGAAGAACGTGAACATCAACTTCGAGTAGGTAGCTGACTCTGTACCTCCGATGGTCGCCAAGTCGGGGGGCGGTCACGACGAATCAGCGGTGGTCGTACACTCGCTTGACCTTCCCCACCTCAGTTCGCTCGATCGAGCCGTACGCCACGAGGTCCAGCGTATCGGGAGTCAACGAGAGCGTGCTCGAGATCGCCTCGAGCAACCGCTCGCGCAGGTCGTCTTCGTCCCCGTCGAACCCGCGCTCGAGTTCTACCGTCACCTCGAGGCGGTCCAGCGCGTCCTCGCGAGAGAGGTCGATCCGGTACTGGGGGGCGACGGCGTCGAACTCGAGGATTACGGCCTCGAGCTGGCTGGGGTAGAGGTTGACGCCGCGGACGATCAGCAGGTCGTCGGCGCGGCCAGTGACGCCGTCCATTCGGATCGTGGTTCGACCGCAGTCACAGGGCTCTTCGATCAGGGTGGTCATGTCGCCGGTCCGGTATCGAATCACGGGCAGGGCTTCCTTCGTGAGCGAGGTGAGGACGAGTTCGCCCTCCTCGCCTTCCGGCAGGGGCTCGCCGGAGTCGGGATCGATCACCTCGGGGTAGAAGTGGTCGGTCTGAACGTGAAGCCCGTCCTGGGCGTGGGCGCACTCGACGGCGACGCCGGGTCCGATCAGTTCCGAGAGGCCGTAGTTCTCGATTCCCGTGACCCCGAGGCGTTCCTCGATGGCCTCCCGCATTGGTTCGGTACAGGGTTCGGCGCCGTAGAGGACGACCGACAGCGGGAGTTCCCGCGGATCGACGCCCATCTGCTCGGCTCGTTCGGCGAAGTACAGCGCGTAGGAGGGCGTACAGCAGAGCGCGTCGCTCTCGAGGTCCGCGGCGAGTTCGACCTGGCGCTGGGTGTTGCCGCTGCTCGTCGGGATCACCGTCGCCCCGAGCGACTCCGCCCCGGCGTGGAAACCGAGGCCGCCCGTGAAGAGCCCGTAGCCGTAGGCGTTCTGGACCGTATCGCCCGCGTCGAGGCCGGCGGCCCGCATCGCTCGCTCCATTACCTCGTTCCAGACCTCAAGGTCGTCCGCGGTGTAGGCGACGATTTTCGGCTTTCCGGTGGTCCCCGAGGAGGCGTGGATGCGGACGACGTCCTCGTTGTCGACGGCGAACAGGCCGTCGGGATAGGTGTCTCGAAAGTCAGCTTTCTTGGTGAACGGCAGTTTGGTGACGTCCTCGAGCGTCTCGACGTCGTCCGTGGAAACGCCAGCCGCTGTAAGCCGCTCCTCGTAAAATGGGACGTTCTCGCGAACGCGTTCGACAGTCTCACGGAGCCGCTTCGTCTGCAGTTCCCGGCGTTCCTCCCGCGGGAGCCGTTCGTCGGATGCGACCATGCTGTCTCGAGGGGACGAAGGGGAGGCCTATAGTTCTTGGCGCCCCGCGGGTCGCCGCTCGCGGGTGGTTTGTGCGTCGGCGAGCGTTACGAATCTCGCGCGGCCCGCTACTCTGGCCCCGAGTCCTCGTCGCTCACCCGAGTCCTCGCCTCACTCGAACTTCTCGAACGGCTGCTGGCACTCGTTGCAGTAGTGCATCGAGCGACACAGCGACGGTCCCTTCGGATGCTCGCGAACGGTGTCCGTCGACTCGCAGTAGGGACACTCCGCCCCCGACGCCTCGCCGCTCGTCATCACGGATGGATCTGTCTCGCGCATATTAGACGCTCAACCCGAACTCCCGCAGGTCGGATCGGCCCTGTTCGGTCACCATCTCGATGGTCCAGCCGGGACTCCAGACGAGGCGGAGGTCGACCGACTCGACGCCGTCGACGTCCGCGACGGTCTCTCGAATCTCGTCCTGGAGCATGTCCCGTGCGGGACAGCCCGAGTACGTCAGGGTCATGTCGACGGTCGCGTGGCCGTCCTCGACTACGAGTCCGTAGATCAGGCCGAGGTCGACGATGCTGACCGGCATCTCGGGATCCTCGACCCCGTAGAGGGCGTCCCAGACGGCGGCCTCGACGCCCGTCGCGCCCTCGCCGGTCGCCGGGAGGTCCTCGACGGTCTCGCCGGATCGGTAGTCGGTGTACGAACATGGGGTCGCCTCGTTCTCGGCGTCTAGGTCCGGGTCGTACTGCGCTCCCGCCTCGAAGTCGTCGTCGGTTCCGTCGACTCCTTCGGTCGGTGGGTCGGCCTCGAGCGCGGCATCGGCGTCAACGTCGACATCGGATGGTGTGTTACGGTTCATTGTGGTTGGTAGCAGTGGGTACGGGGTACGGGTGCCTGGAGGCGTTACTCCGGTTTCTCCATGATCTTGGTCGCCCCCGAGCGACCCAGTTCGCGGTAGGTGCTGGTGAACTCCTCGCGGAGGTCCGCCCAGGCGTCGGTGTGGTCGCCGTCGCGCCCGCGCGGAACGTCCGGATCGAGGTCGAGGACGTCGTCCTCGCCGATCGGCACGTCGAGTCCCAGTCCCTCGAGGAACGGTACGACCTCGCTCGCCCAGTCGGTGGCCAACTCCTCGAGCGTGGCGTCGCGGAAGCCGGCTTCCTCGATCGTCGCCTCGGTCTCATCGTCGACGGGGGCGAACAGGGTCAGTGCGTACGGGAAGAGCCGGTCGACGGCCTGCTGGAGGCGTTCTCGACCGCCGTCGTCTGCGTCGTCGTCAGCCAGCCGTTCCATCCAGTTCTGGGCGTGTTCCAAGTGGTAGCGCTCCTCGGCCTGGATCTTGCCGACACGGTCGGCGAGTTTCGGGTACGCCGAGTCCTCGAGCGCCTCGAGGCGGCGCTTCTCCGCCACGTCGTAGAGGTAGTGACGGACGATGGCGTCGGCCCAGTCGCCCCCGGGGAACGGCCGTTCGACGAGGGTGCTGTGGCGCCAGGCGTCGGCCTCGCGCTCGTAGATGAGTTCGTGTTCCTCGTAGCCCAGGTCCTCGAGCACGTCGTACCAGAGGCGGGCGTGACCGAGTTCGTCCTGGGCGTTGTTCGACAGCGCGAGGTCGGACTCGAGGGTGGGCGAGCGGACCTGCCACTCGGTGTAGCGCTCGGCGAGGACGAACTCGTCGTCCGCCAGCCGGAGCAACAGCGCCTCGAGCGCGTCTCGTTCGTCGGCCGAGAGGTCGTCGGCCGTCACGGATTCGGCACTCGCCATCAGTCGTCACCCTGCGCTTTCGAGCGCTGTCGTTCGGCGGCTTCCTGTTCCTTGTCCGATTCGATGACCTCGGCGGCGTGATCGACGTCGGACTTGTAGGTCGGCCCCCAGCGGTAGCTCTTGTCGGTCGTGCCGCCGAAGGAAGTCTCGTCGGCGTCGATCTCCGCGACCTCTTCCTTCGGGACGACCCAGAGGCTGTTGGTCGCCTTGCGCCGGCCGTGCTGGATGGCCGCGAACTGCCTGGCCATCTCGCGGTCGGGCGCGTGGACGTTGCCGCAGTGGGTGTGGTACCCACCTTGCTCTTCCTGTCGGAATACTTCCCAGATCATGGTCAGTCAGCCGCCTGTGGTTTCGGGCTGCCCGCCGGTCGGTTCTCCCATTCGAGGCTGTCGCGGACCCACTGGACGGCGTCCTGGGCCTGCTTGCGGCCGTCGATCTGGCCGAGACCCGGCTCGTAGTCGTTCTTCGCGATCTGGAAGAACTCGTCCCAGTCCAGGTCGTCCTCGACGACCTCGTAGCCGCTGTCGGTCTCGCGGATACGTGGCTCGTCGGGGATCTCGAGGCCGTAACGCTCGGCCTTTGGGATGTACTCCCGGAGGAACATCGAGCGCAGGTCGTCGTTGGACTGCGCTTTGAGCCCCACTGCGGCGGAGAAGTCGTGGTGGGTACTCTTGTCGTTGGTCGGCCCGAAGAACTGGATGATCCGGGGCCACCAGGTCTCGAAGGCCTCCTGGGTCATCTCCTGTTCCTTCTTCGAGCCGGTCATCAGCTCCGCGAGGATGCTCTCGCCGTGTTTGACGTGGAACCCCTCCTCGAAGCACACCTTGTCCATGGCGTGGGCGTAGGGCTCCCAGCTGGTGCGTCGCAGCGTCGCCTGGCGGCGCATCGCGGCGCCGTCGACGAAGAAGGCGATCATCGGCGTCTCGACCCAGCTGTCCATCGGGTAGTGGAAGCAGTTGAGGAACTTCCCCTTCCCGTTGGCCAGGTCGTCGAGCATCTCTTCGCGCGTCTTCACGCCCAGCGACTCAGCCGCGCGGTAGAGCAACTGCCCGTGGCCGATCTCGTCCTGTACCTTCGCCGAGAAGGCCAGTTTGCGGTCGATACTCGGTGCCTGTCGAATGAACGGCCGCTCGAGGTACGCCCCCATGATCTCGCTGTTGGCGTGGAACTCGATCATCCGGGTGGCGGCCTCCCGGTACTCGAGGGGCATGTCGTCCGCGGGGCTGAACTCCCGCGGCCCGGCCCGTTCTTTGACGGTGTCGATGTCCATCGTTCATTATACTACACGTCGTTTCGACCCTTAGCAGTTGACCGCCACATGACGGGGTTTTAAATACTCTCGCGCGTACTTTTTCACATGATCGAGGAGTGTCTCGCCGTCGAATTCCGGGTGCAGCACGACGATTGCCCGCTCGCCGAGGCGACGAAGTCGGTCGACCTCGAAGTCCACGCCCAGGCGCCACAGCTGCGGGCCGACGGCTACGATCTGCTGCAGTTTAGCTCGCCGCGAAACGAGCACTTCGTCGAGACGCTCGACGCCGACGACCGCATCCGCTACCTCCACGTCACCGAGGTCGACGGGCGGTACCGATTCCGGTGTCTCTCGAAGCAGCCCTGCGTGGTCCACGACCTGATCAACGGCGGCCTGATCGTCGAGACGCTCCGGTACCGCAACGGCGCGGCGACGGTCTTCGGGGCCGTCGTCGGTCGGGACGTGCTCAAGAACGTGATGGAGACCGCGGGCGACACCGTCGGCGTGCGCCTCGAGCGCGTCTACCCCATGGAATCGGAGGCCCAGGAGGCGCCAAGCCAGCAGTGGGACCTGACGCCCGCCCAGGAGGAGTGTCTCCGGGTCGCCATGGATCAGGGGTACTTCGAGATCCCGCGGGGGACGAGCTCGGAGGCAGTGGCGACGGAACTGGGCATCAGCAAGTCGGCGTTCCTCGAGCGGCTTCGGCGGGCGGAAGAGGCGCTGTTTCGACAGATTTTCGCGTGAGGTGGTTCGTCGTCAGAGTCGTGCTCGTCGTCGGAGCCGTGTTCGGCATCTCGAGACCTGCCTCGAGTCACGCTTCGACGAGGACCGGTTTTAGATCGACTCGATCGATTACCCGAGAATGTATACGCGACCGCGGAACGTCGCAATCCGATCGTCGGCCTCGTCGGTGACGACGACCTCGTACTCTGCGGTGCGACCGGCGACGTGGGTCTCCTCCGCGGTCGCCGACAGGACGTCGCCTACGTCCACCGCCTCGAGGTAGGAGATGTTCGTCTCGAGGGCCACCGCCGTCTCACCGTGGGAGTTCGACGCCGCCGCGAACGCTGCGTCCGCGAGCGAGTAGACCGCCCCGCCGTGGGGCGTTCCGTGGAAGTTCGTCAAGTCCTCGGTGACCTCGAGTTCGGTCCGGGCGTGGCCGGGTTCGAAGTCGACGAGGTCGATGCCGAGAGTCGCACAGTAGGGATCGCTCTCGATGTGCTCGCGCAGCGCGTCGATGTCTGCCATACCCACAGCCAGTGTGGTCGGGTGGCAAGAAACTACTGGTGGGGGCAACCGGTCGTCGAGCGCGACGTCGGCTCGAGTGACGCGGGAGACGAGGCGTGAACCGACCGGTGATCGATCACGAGAACCACAGATACGACGAAGATCGGCCACGAACACGGCGACGAGAACATAGGATCGGTTACGAACACGACGACAAATACGACGAAAGCTCTCTCGGCGCGAGCGCCGTTCGCCCTTTCTGTCCGCCAGGACGGACGCCAGCCTTCCCCCGGGTCGCACGGCCCGCTATCGCGGGCACGTGCTCCCGGCCACCGTACCTTCCGGTCCATGACGGCGTGTTAATCTGTCGCGATTCCCCCTCGGCTGGCTTCCCGGCTCGGGCTGGTCGCTCGAGTCCTCAGTCACTCTCTGATTGAAACTATAACTTCTATATTGAATACTATAGATTCTATACCAATTCTTGTGAATCGACGCTCGAGAACACGTCGAGAACCGACCTCCGAAATCGCGATCCGTTCACCGAGAACTGTCTTCAGCGGTGGTCGTAGACGCGCTTGACCTTCCCGACTTCCGTCCGCTCGATGCCGCCAGGCTCCTCGATCGTGAGGGTATCCGGGGTGAACGAGAGCACGTTCTGAAGGCGGGTGAGCACCCGGTCGCGCAGTTCCTCGCGGTCGCCCTCGAAGTCGTGCTCGCACTCGATAGTGATCTCGAGGGTGTCCAGGTTGTTCACTCTGTCCAGGTCGATCCGGTAGTGAGGCGCCACCTCGTCGAACTCGAGGACGACGTCCTCGACCTCGCTCGGGTAGAAGTTGACCCCGCGGATGATCACGAGGTCGTCGGAGCGACCGGTGACGTTGTCCATGCGGATCGTGGTGCGTCCGCACTCACACTCCCCGCTCGAGAGCGTCGTCAGGTCGCCCGTCCGGTACCGGAGGACGGGCAGGGCCTCCTTCGAGAGCGTCGTGAGGACGAGTTCGCCCTCCTCGCCTTCCGGCAGGGGCTCGCCGGTCTCGGGATCGACGACCTCGGGGTAGAATCGGTCCTCGTGGATGTGCAGCCCCTCCTGAGCCTCCGCGCACTCGATGGAGACGCCGGGGCCGACGATCTCGGAGAGACCGTAGATGTCGATTCCCTTGACGCCGAGGCGTTCCTCGATGGCCTCGCGCATCGGGTCCGTGCAGGGTTCGGCACCGAAGATGACCACCCGTAGCGGGAGGTCCTTGATGTCGACGCCCATGTCGTCCGCGGTCTCGGCGAGGTACAGCGCGTAGGAGGGCGTGCAGGCGATGGCGTCGCTTCCGAGGTCCTCGAGCATCTCGACCTGGCGCTGGGTGTTGCCGCCGCCGATCGGGATCACGGTTGCGCCCAGTTCCTCGACGCCGTAGTGGAGCCCGAGACCGCCCGTGAAGAGCCCGTAGCCGTAGGCGTTCTGAACCGTATCGCCCGCGCCGAGGCCAGCAGCCTCGAGGCACCGGGCCACGGCGTCGCTCCAGACGTCCACGTCGTTCTGCGTGTAGGAGACGATCTTCGGCTTCCCCGTGGTTCCCGAGGAGGCGTGGATCCGGACGATATCCTCGTTGTCGACGGCGAACAGGCCGTCGGGGTACTCGTCGCGGAAGTCCTCCTTCGTCGTGAAGGGGAGCTTCGTGATGTCGTCGACCGTCTCGATGTCGTCGGGGGTGAGTCCGGCGTCCTCGAGTGCCTCTCGATAGTGGTCGACGTTCTCGTAGGCGTTTCGCACCGTTTCCTGTAAGCGTTCGTTCTGGCACTCCCGGAGTTCACTCCGCGGAGCGGTCTCTATTGCCTGGTAGGCCATCTCATCTCCCTCTCTGGAGTGGGGCACCAAAAATTATGTGGTAGGCACAAATCACCCACGGCGTCGGGGGAACGGAACGCCCGTCGATGGTGACAGCGACTCGACTCGAGCGGAGACTGCCAGGGTCCGAAGCTATAAATCCGCCACCTGACAAGGACCGGGTATGCGGGACGTCTACGTCATCGGCGCTGGACAGACCGCCTTCGGTTCGTTCCCGGAGCGAGGCTACCGGGAGCTGTTCGCGGAGGCGTACGCGGCCGCGAGAGACCGGGTCGACCACGGCCTGGACACGGACGACGTCGACGAGGCGGTCGTCGCCACCCTCGGCGTCGGCGGCCGCCAGATCGGTCTCTCCGGACCGGCCGTCACGGAACACGTCGGGCTCCACAACGTGCCCTGCTCGCGGATCGAAAACGCCTGCGGGGCGGGCGGCTTCGCCGTCCGCCAGGGCGTCCAGGCGATCAAGAGCGGCATGGCCGACGTCGTCCTCGCGGGCGGCTTCGAGGTCATGACCGACATGTCCGGCGACACCACGAAGTACTGGCTCGGCGTCTCCGGGGAAACCGAGTGGGAACGGCTCACCGGCACCACCTTTTCTGGAGTGTACGCCCAGATGGCCAGCGCCTACCTGGACGCCTACGACGCGACCCCCGAGGACCTCTCGAGAGTCGCGGTCAAGAATCACGCCAACGGCGCGAAGAACCCGAAGGCCCACCTCGGCTTCGAGTGCTCGCTCGAAGACGCCGTTGCGGCGCCGGCGGTCGCCGACCCCCTCAATCTCTACCACTGCTGTCCGACCTCCGACGGGGCCGCCGCGGTCCTCCTCGCGAGCGAGGACGTCGTGGCCGAGTACACCGACGAGCGCGTTCGCGTCGCGGGCGTCGGCGCGGCCAGCGAGCGGGTCGGCCTCGCGGAACGCGACAGCTACACGAGTATCTCGGCCTCTCAGGAGGCGGGGAAGCGAGCCTACGAACGAGCGAGAATCGGCCCCGACGACCTGGACTTCGCCGAGGTCCACGACTGCTTCGCCATCGCGGAACTCATCGCCTACGAGGACCTGGGCTTTTGCGAACCCGGGGAAGCGCCGCAACTCCTCCGCGAGGGCGTCACCGACCCGAACGGCGACCTCCCGGTCAACACCTCCGGCGGCCTCAAGTCGAAAGGTCACCCCATCGGTGCGACCGGCACCGGGCAGGTCGTCGAGGTCTTCGATCAACTGACCGGGAACGCGGGCGACCGCCAGCTCGAGGACCCGCGCTACGGCCTCACCCACAACGTGGGCGGGAGCGGCGGCGCGACGGCAGTCCATATCTTCGAGCAGGAGGTGGCGCGATGACCGCGTCTCGAGCAGACGACGTGACCGGCGAGGCGGGCGAAGAAACGAACCGCCTCGGTATTGCCGGGGTCGGCGCGTACGCTCCCGGCTACCGACTCACTGCGGAGGCCGTCACGGAAGCCTGGGGGCAGTTCCAGGGCGCCGGCATCTCCGAGACGGCCGTCCCGGCGGGCGACGAAGATACGTTGACGATGGCCTACGAGGCCGCCCAACGGGCGCTCGAGGTCGCGGACGCCGAGCCCGGAACCATCACCCACCTCCTCCTCGGCACGACCACGCCACCCTACGAAGAGGAGGCGCTGGGGCCGCGCCTGGCCAGCTTCCTCGGACTCACCTCGTCGCTCGAGAGCCGCCAGTTCACCGGTAGCACCCGCGTCGGTGCCGACGCACTCCGGACGGGCCTCGAAACTACGACCGACGGCGCCGTCTTGGTCGTCGCCAGCGACGCCCCACGTGGCGCCCCCTCTGACGAACACGAGCACGCGGGTGGGGCGGGCGCCGCCGCGCTCGTCTTGACGCCCGACGGCCCTGGAAGAATCACGGACGCCGGTGAGTTCGTCGACGCCGTTCCCGGAACCCGATTCCGGGAAGCGGGTTCGAGGGAAACGACCGGCCTCGACATTACGCAGTACGACCGGGACGCCTACACCGACGCCGTCGCGTCGGCCGCAGACGGGCTCGCCCCCTCTCTCGAGGACGTCGACGCCGTCTGCCTCCAGTCGCCGAACGGCAAACTGCCCTACCGTGCCGCGGGCGCGCTGGGGGTCGACGCCGAACGGATCCAGGCGGGGACGACCGTCCACGACCTCGGGGACACGGGCGCCACGAGCACCCTCCTCGGGCTCGCGAAGGCTCTCGAGGCCGACCACCGCTCGCTCGGCCTGGTCGCGTACGGGTCGGGCGGTGGCGCGATTGCGATGCGCCTCGAGGTGGGCGGGAGCGACGTAGGAGGCGACCCCAACACGAGCGACAGCGTCCCCGTCGAAACCGCGCTCGAGGGCGACCGAACGCTCTCCTACGGCGAGTACCTCCGCATCCGCGGCGACGTGACGCCCGGCGAACCCGACGGCGGCGGCGCCTACGTCAGCGTCCCCAGCTGGAAACGGACGATGGCCCAGCGCCACCGCCTCGTCGCGGGCCGCTGTCGGGAGTGCGGGCGGCTCGCGTTCCCGCCTTCCGGTGCGTGTCGGGAGTGCGGAACGCTCGACGAGTACGACGACGTCGAACTCCCCGGGACGGGAACCGTCGAAGCCGCGACCGTGATCGGCCAGGGCGGCGCCCCACCGGAGTTCGTCGAGCAGCAGGCCCGCGACGGCGCGTTCGTCAGCGCTGTCGTGGCACTCGAGGGACCCGAACCCGACGACGAGCCCGTTTCGACCCCCACGCAGGTACTGACGCCCGACACGGACGCCGTCTCCGTTGGCGACCGCGTCGACGCGACGATCCGGCGGATCTACACCCAGGAGGGCGTGACCCGGTACGGATTCAAGATGCAACTGCTCGAGTCTTGAGCGCCTGAGTTCTGAGCACTCGAGTCCTGATCGTTCGAGCTGGGTTTTCGTCTCGACAAAATAGTGCGCTCGAGCCTGCTCACTCCCGCTCGAAGACGACGGCGACGCCCTGGCCGAACCCGACGCACATCGTCGCGAGACCGTAGCGGCCGTCGCGGCGAGCGAGTTCGTGGAGCAGGGTCGTTGTAATGCGGGCGCCGGAGCAGCCGAGCGGGTGGCCGAGTGCGATGGCGCCGCCGTTGGCGTTCAGTTTGTCCTCGTCGAACCCGATTTCGTCGGCGCAGTAGAGACTCTGGGAGGCGAACGCTTCGTTGAGTTCAACGAGGTCCAGGTCCGAAACCGAGAGCTCGGCGGCCTCGAGCGCCTGCCTTGTGGCGGGAACCGGCCCCGTCCCCATCACAGTCGGGTCGACGCCGGCGACGCCGCGAGCGCCGACGCTTGCCAGGACCTCGAGACCGTGTTCCTCGGCGTACTCACGACTCGTGACGAGCATCCCTGCGGCACCGTCGGTTAGCGGGGAGGCGTTGCCGGGCGTCACGGTGGCCGCGTCGTCGTCCGCGAACACTGTGGGCAGGCCGGCGAGGGTCTCGAGGTCGGTGTCAGGGCGGGGACCCTCGTCTGTCTCGACTGTCCCGTCCGCTGTTTTCACTGGGACGACCTCGTCGTCGAACCGACCCTCCTCCCACGCCTCGAGCGCGCGTTCGTGGGATCGAAGCGCGAACGCGTCCTGGTCTGCCCGCGAAATATCGTATCGCCTGGCGACCCGTTCGGCGGTCGCGCCCATCGGCAGGTCGTCGGCATCGTAGCGCTCCTCGATACCGGGGTGGAGCCAACTCGAGAACGGGATCCGGCTCATGTGTTCGACGCCGGCGACGGGGTAGACGTCGCCGTCGCCGGTTTCGACGGCCCGGACGGCGTCGACGAGCGTCGTCAGCGAGGAGCCACAGAGCCGCGTCGTCGTGGCTCCCGGCACGGTCTCCGGGAAGCCGCCGGCGAGCAGCGACTGGCGAGCCAGGTTCCGCCCCTGTTCGTTCTCCTGGTTGGCACAGCCGAGTCGGAAGTCGTCCCACTCCTCGGCGGGGACTCCCGTGCGTTCGACCAGCGCCTCCAGGACGGTCACGACGAGGTCCTCGGGGTAGGTCTCGGCGAGTCCGCCGTCCTTGCGTCCCTGTGGCGTCCGTACGGCGTCGACGATAACGGCGTCGGCGTCGGCGTCTGTCATCACGAGGGTGGTCGGACGGTCGGGGGTTAAGCGTTTGGCTCCCTGCAGTGGTCGCCGGTCTTGCGGGGCCGGAGCGGCGACAACGACCTGGCGCGCAGGGTTGTTCGCCACGCCGAACGTATCGCCCGAACGGAAACGGCTTTCACACAGCCCCGTAAACCCCGACACATGCGAGTCGCAGTACTCGGCGCCGGCACCATGGGCCACGGCATCGCCCAGGTGACGGCCATGGCGGGCCACGACGTGACCGTGCGAGACATCGAAACCGAATACGTCGAGAACGGTCTCGAGTCCATCGAGGCCAACCTCGAGGGCGGCATCGAACGCGACAAGGTCACCCGCGAGGAGGCCGACGCCGCGCTCGAGCGCCTCTCGGGAACGACGGATCTCGCGGACGCCGTCGAGGGCGCGGACCTCGTGATCGAGGCCGTTCCGGAGGACATCGACCTCAAGACGGGAACGCTCGAGGACGTAGAGGCACTCGTCGACGACGAGACGATCGTCGCGACGAACACCTCCTCGCTGTCGATCACGGAAATCGCGAGCGTCGCCGAGCGCGACGGACGGGTGATCGGCCTGCACTTCTTCAACCCGGTCCACATCATGGGGCTGGTCGAGATCGTCGTCGCCGAACAGACTGACGACGACACCGTCCAATTCGCTCACGAGTTCGTCGACAATATCGGCAAGACGCCGGTCGAAGTGACCGACTCTCCCGGGTTTGCCTCCTCGAGACTCGGCGTCGCCCTCGGCGTCGAAGCGATCCGGATGGTCCAGGAAGGGGTCGCCGACCCGCGAGACGTCGACGCGGCGATGGAGCTCGGCTACAACCACCCGATGGGTCCCATCGAACTCGGCGACGTGGTCGGTCTCGACGTTCGCCTGGACATCCTCGAGTACCTGCGCGAGGAACTCGGCGAGCGGTTCAGGCCACCCCAGGCGCTCAAGCGGAAGGTGCGCGCCGGCAAGTTAGGCAAGAAGACCGGCGAGGGCTTTTACGTCTGGGAGGACGGCGAGATCGTGGGGGTCAGCGGCGAGTACGAGGGTGACGACGGCGAAGACGGTGACGACCGCGGAGGGGCGAACTGATGCTCCCCGACGAACCCGTCGACGGCGCCGAGGACGTCGACGCCGCGGCCGAGGACTGCGACCTGGTCCACGCGAGCGTCGGCTACCGCGTGCCCGGCGTCGCGACCGTCACGATCGACCGCCCGGACGCCCGAAACGCGCTCAACGCGCAGGTTCGGCGCGAGTTGAAGGAGATCGCGGCCGCCATCGCCGAGAGCGACGTTCGCGTCGTCGTCCTCACGGGCGCTGACGAGGCGAAGGCGTTCGTCGCCGGCGCCGACGTCGGCGAGTTTCGGGATCGGAGCGCACTCGAGCAGCGCGAAATCTCGAAGCGCCCCCGCGTCTACGAAGTAATCGACGACCTTCCACAGCCGGTAATCGGGCGGCTCAACGGCCACGCGCTGGGAGGGGGCTGCGAACTCGCCCAGGCCTGTGACGTGCGCATCGCCCACGAGCGGGCGAAGATCGGCCAGCCGGAGATCAACCTCGGGATCATGCCCGGTGGCGGCGGCACCCAGCGTCTCCCCCGCCTCGTCGGCGAGGGCCAGGCGATGCGCCTGATCCTCTCGGGCGACCTGATCGACGCCGCGGAGGCGCTCGAGATCGGTCTCGTCGATGTCGTCTGTGGAGACGCCGAGGAACTGGACGAGGAGGTCTACGGGCTCGCCGAATCGATGGCCGAGCAGAGTCCCGTCGCCCTCGAGCTGGCCAAGACCGCCGTCAAGGCGGCTTCGCGGACCGACCTCGAGCAGGGCATCGAGTACGAGGCCGAACTGTTCGCCCAGTTGTTCGGAACCGCGGACAAAAACGAGGGGATCGACGCGTTCTTCGAGGATCGCGAGCCGGAGTGGACGGGCGAATGACATGTGACGAAGCGGAAACGGAGTGTACGCGATTCACGCCCGCCGTGAACGGCGGGGACTCTCTCGCTGTTAAAAGGTAGCCTGAGGTTTCTGGGTCTTTTGCGGACGGTGTTCCGGCCGTCTACGGATCTCGCTCGAGTCGTCGTACCAGCGACTGTACGTGTACAGAAAATCGCGGCGATGGTTGGCTCGAGCGCCGTTCAGGCGGGCGTCTCACGCTCGGCCGGCGGCATTCGGACGGCGTCGACGATGGGTTCGTCGAACGAGAGGCGCATGGCCAGGTCGCCGCCGCTTCGCTTCACGATCCGGAACCCCAGCTTCCGGTAGACGTGTACGGCTCGCTCGTTAGCCGCGTCCACGTCGAGCGTGAGCGCCTCGTGGCCGTTCTTGGCGGCCGTAGCGATCGTGTGCCGGCAGAGTTCGCTCCCGACGCCGCCGTCGTGGTAGTCGGGGTCGACGAAGATCACGAACTCGGGTTCCGCGCTCGAGTTCGGCGCGTAGGCCGCGTGGCCGACGACGCGCGTCCCATCTCGAGCGACGAGATTGGTGCCCGTCTCGAGCAACGCGTCGATCCAGGCGTCGATTCGCTCGAGATGAATCGGCGGCAGTCCCATCGACCGATGTGCGTCGGGGTAGTCCGCGTACATGGACCGGAGGCCCTCGCGGTGGCGGTCGCTCGCTGGTTCGACAAGGAGCGCCCGTCCGTGTTTGTCGATGAAGCGTGGGCACCGGGGCGGACAGCCAGCGGTTCCCTCACACGCTGACGGGTTCCAGGCGGCGCAGGTATCGGTCGACATTATCGTTCTTGTCAGTAGATACGGATGCCAGCACCATCACGTTCGTCCCGAACATGCGTGGGTGCTTTATAACTCTCGAGGGGCGAACGCCACCTCGAGCGGGTATATCGAACGTGCGGCGAGCCCTGGTCCTGCGCTCACTCTGGCGAGACGGTCGTCACCGGTCGCTCGCTACTGAGAATGACTGCCTGGGTGACGCTCCCGAAGAGGACCTTCCCGGTGGGTGTCCGCTTGCGACCGGAGAGACAGATCATGTCGGCCTCGAGTTCGGCCGCCGCCTCGACGAGTTCGCTCGCCGGTTCCCCGCTCGTCTCGTAGTACTCGTACTCGACGTCGTGGTCCTCGAGGACGTCGATGGCGCGTCGGACGGAATCGAGTTGCTGGATCGACGCGCCCTGTGGGTTGTCCTGGAAGACGTGGGCCAGGATCGCGGTCACGTCCGTACTCGCTGCGGGGAGCGAGGCGATCATTCGGGCCTGCGCCTGTGCTCGTTCAACGTCCGTATCCAGACCGACCAGTATCCGGTACATGCGCATCGATTGTGGTGGAATCGTCATAATCTCTCGGGTGCGAAGGTGCCTCGAGCGGGTGTCTCGAACGTGCGGCGAGACTCGGCCCAGTTCTTCGGATGGCGTCTGTGAGCCGAGACGGCGGGAGGAAAACGTATTTATCCGGCCTGTCTGAACAGACATATCATGGCATACAGCTACGAGCCACACTACTTCGAAGACTTCGAAGTGGGACAGACCTTCGAGAGCGTCGGCCGAACCGTGACCGAGTCCGACTTCGTCCTCCACTCGATGTTCACCGGCGACTGGACCGAACTCCACACGAACCGCCACTTTGCCGAGGAGGGTCACTTCGACGGGCGGGTCGCTCACGGCCCGATGACGTTCTCGCTGGCGACCGGGTTCGTCTACCGCTGTGGCATCGTCGAGCGGACGGTCTACGCCTTCCTCGGTATGAACTACATGAACATCCCCAACCCAGTCTACATGGACGACACCATCGAACTCGACATGGAGGTCACCGAGAAGCGCGAACTCTCGAGCAAGGACGACGCGGGTCTGGTGACGATCGATACCACCATGACGAACCAGGAGGACGACGTGGTGTTCGAGGGCGACATGAAGTTCCTCATCAAGCGCCAGGAATAATATTTTAACCTCGTTCGGGCTGAACCGTTCGTCTTCGGTCGATTTTCCGCCCGTCGAACTAATCCTGGAACGTATATAACCCGTTCATCTACGGGTGAATATTTATACAACATCCACGATAGATGGACTTGTGACTCGAGATACCATGAGCCAGGGGAACAGACGGCAATTTCTCAGGGGTGCAGTCGCTGGCGGGGCGGCCGGGTTGACCGGACTCGCCGGGTGTATTCAATCGTCAGGTGACGGCAATGGCGACGGTAACGGTAACGAGAATGGGAACGGTAACGGAAACGGCAACGGCGGCGCAAGCGGAACCGTTCCACTCGCCGTCCTCGAGCCGTTCACGGGACCGTTCAGCGCGCTGGCCGAAGAACGCCACCGAGGAACCGAACTCGCCATCGAACAGATAAACGAGAGCGACGAGTACGAGTTCGAATTCGAGTACGAGGACTACGACACCCAGCTCGACTCCGAATCTGCGATCCAGGAGGCGAACAACGCCGTCCAGTCCCAGGGCGCGGAGTTCTTCACCGGATGCATCTCGAGTTCGGTCGCCCTGGCGATGAACGACTTCGCCCAGAGCAACGAGGTGCTTTACACGCCGGGGGCAGCCGACGTCTCCATCACCGGGGAGAACTGCAACGAGTGGGTGTTCCGGTTCGAGACGAGCACCGCCCAGATCGCGGAGGTCATGTCCCGGTGGCTGGCCGAGGAAATGGGTGGCCGGCTGTTCTACCACATCGCCGACTACGCCTACGGCGACTCCGTCCACAACGAGATCGGCACGCGGATGGAGAACCTCAGCGACGACTACGAGGAGGTCGGCGTCACGCGGTCTGACCCCGGGTCGTCCAACTTCGCCTCGTTCATCACGCAGATATCCGAGGCGAGCGACGAGGCCGACGCGCTCGTCGTCGGCATGACCGGCGGCGACCTGGCAACGTTCCTCACGCAGGCGAAGGACAACGGACTCCACGACGAGATCCCCATCGTGACGACCACCGGCTCGTTCCGGGCAGTCATGGCCGGCGCCGGCGAGGGTGCCTACGGCATCTACAGCGGCACCCGGTACGTTCCGACCATCGAGACCGGCGACAACCAGACGTTCGTCAGCGACTACCAGGACGCCTACGACGGCGAACTCCCGGACAACTTCTCGCGGGTCGGCTACGAGTCGATCCGAATGGTGGCAAACGGCATCCAGGAGGCCGGGTCGACCGATCCGGCCGACGTCAAGGACGTCCTGCCCGGGCTGGAACACGAGACCATCTTCGGCCCCGTCGAGTTTCGGGAGTGTGACCAGCAGGCGACGAACCCGGTCTGGATGGCCGAGTGCGTCGAACCCGAGGAGGGCGACATCGCGGACGTGAATCTCCTCGACGGCTGGGAACTCGACGGCGAAGAGGCCGCACCAGACTGTGAATCCACCGGATGTTCCCTCTGACCGGGTAGTTGAATGATATCTCTCCACGCACTCCTGGCGGCGGACCCGACGGCCGTCTCCTTCGTCTCGTTGCAGGGACTTCTGGACGGACTCACCGTCGGTCTCATCTACGTCCTGCTGGCCGCTGGACTCTCCGTGATTTTCGGCGTCATGCACGTCATCAACTTCGCCCACGGCGAGCTCTTCACACTCGGGGCATACTTCGCGCTGGCGCTGATAGCACCACTCGGCGGTGGGTACGCGTTTTTCGCTGCACTGTTGATTGCGCCACTGCTCGTCGGCGTCGTCGGCGTGGCGATCGAGCGGTTCACCGTCAGACCGCTGTACGGCCGGGACCCGCTCTATCACATCCTCCTGACGTTCGGGCTCGTGCTCGTCATCAACGACTTGATATACATCGTCTGGGGGACCGGAAACCGCTCGTTCACTCGGCCCGAAGTCGTTCGCGGCACGTTCGACCTGGCTGGATTTACGTTTAGTGCGTACAACGTCTTCATCATCGTCTTCGGGAGTCTCGTCGCCCTCGCCGTCTGGGCAGCCCTCGAGTACACTCGCTACGGACTCATCATCCGCGCCGGGTCCCAGGACCGCCAGATGGTCCGCAACCTCGGTATCGACATCGACCGATACTATTCGCTGGTGTTCGGTGCTGGCGCCGCCCTCGCCGCGATCGCGGGGATCACCATCGGCGGAACCCAACAGGTGAGCCCGGAGATGGGCATGGGGTTCATCATCCCAGCGTTCGTCATCGTCGTCCTCGGCGGTCTGGGGAGTTTCAAGGGCGCGGTCGTCGGCGGCCTTCTCGTGGGTATCCTCCAGGAGACGATTATCCGGCCGAACGTCCCTTCACTCGAGGGGATCGTGATCTTCCTGCTGATGATCGGCGTCCTGCTGGTTCGCCCCCAGGGGCTGTTCGGCAGCGAAGCGCCGGAGAACGAGGGCGGAGCGTTGCTGACCGGAACTGACGGAGGCTTTCTCGACTCGGATACGCGGCTCAAACTCGGTATCGTAATGGTGGTCTTGCTGGTGCTGGTCCCGTTCGGAAGCGGCTGGCTCTACTCGGGGTACGCGGTCACGCTCGTGACCCGGATGCTCCTGTGGGGGCTGTTCGCCCTCTCCCTGGACTTCGTCATGGGCTACACCGGACTCGTCTCGCTGGGCCACGTCCTCTTTTGGGGACTCGGCGGGTACGTGGCTGCCATCACACTGATCAACGTAAGCGAATCCGTATTCGTCGCGATCGGACTGGCAATTCTCCTCTCGGCGGTCGCCGCGTGGATCGTCGGCTATCTCTCGATTCGCGTCGCCGGCGTCTACTTCGCGATGATCACGCTCGCGTTCGCCGAACTGTTCCACAACGTAATCAGCGACCTCGACATTTCCGGTGGTTCCGAGGGACTCTTTGGCTTCAGCGCCTTCTACGGCATCGCCGGCGTGGGCGTCGACCTCACCGAAATCGAGGTCGTCCTCGGTCCGGTGATCCTCGGGGGTTCCTCTCTGTTCTACTACGTCGTACTGGCTGCACTCGTCGGGTCGTTCTTCCTCACCCGTCGGATCCTCAACTCGCCGTTCGGTGCGGTGATGAAGGCGATCCGCGAGAACGAGCAGCGAGCGACGTTCCTCGGCTACAATACGACCGTCTACAAGCGCCGCGCGTTCGTCATCAGCGGCGTGGTCGCCGGACTCGCCGGTGGTCTGTCCGCGCTCAACTCGGGGATCATCACGCCATCGGCCACTGAGTGGATCAAGTCGGGCGAGGTCATCGTCATGGTCGTCCTCGGCGGCATGGGGACGCTGTACGGTCCGATCCTGGGCGCATTCGTCTTCTTCGGCCTCGAGGCCGTGTTGATGGACTTCATCGGGGAACGCTGGCGGCTGGTCCTGGGGACCGTTTTCGTCCTCTTCGTAATCTTCCTCCCGCGAGGGCTGGTCTCGCTTCCGGGACAGCTACGCCCACTCCTCTCGGGTGGACCCGGGTCGAAACCGACCCCAGACGACACGACACCGGGAGGTGACGACTGATGGCGACCGAGCCGCTCCCGAACAACACAGATCCCATCCTCCGGACCGAGGGACTGGTCAAACGCTTCGGCGAGTTCACGGCGACGGACCACGTCGACCTCGAACTCGAGCGCGGCGAGTTCCGGAGCCTGATCGGGCCTAACGGCGCCGGCAAGACGACGCTGTTCAACCTCATCTCGGGCGCCCTCCCTGTCACGGACGGGGAGATCTACTTCGCCGGGCGCGACGACGAGGAACCGACGGCCATCACGTCGCTCTCCCCGGCCGAGCGCGTCCGCCGCGGTATCGGCCGATCGTTCCAAATATCAAATATATTTGGAGGATTATCTGTTCGAGAGAACGTTAGACTGGCAGTCCAGTCGGTCAACCGAGAGGAAATTGGACTGCTCGAGTCGCTGTTTCGACCGACCGACCGCTACGACGAGATCGCGGCCGAAACCGAGCGCATCCTCGAGCGTGTCGGCCTCGAATCGGTCGCGGACGTCACCGCCAACGCGCTTGCGTACGGCGATCGCCGTCGTCTCGAGATTGGCGTCGTCCTGGCGACCGATCCCGAACTGGTCTTGCTCGACGAACCGACCGCCGGAATGAGCGTCGACGAGACGCGAGAGACGATCGAATTAATCCAGAACGTCCTCGTTGATCAGACATTATTACTCATCGAACACGACATCGAACTTGTCATGGAACTTTCTGACCGAATCAGCGTGTTGAATCACGGCGAACTCCTCGCAGAGGGGACACCGAACCAGATCGCCAGCAACCAGGCCGTCCAGGACGCCTACCTCGGAGGGACGCTCGATGAGTGATCGCGTCCCGCTCCTCGAACTCGAGGACGTCGACGCGGGCTACGGCGAGACGCGTGTCCTGCACGATTTGTCGCTCGCGATCGAGGAGGGCGAAATCGTCTCGCTGATCGGTCGCAACGGGGCCGGTAAGACGACGACGCTCCGGTCGATCATGGGCATCGTCACGCCTACCTCGGGAATGATCGCCTATCGCGGCGAGGACATCTCGCACCTCGACGCCACTGCGACCGCCAGGCGGGGACTCTCGCTCGTCCCCGAGGAACGCCAGATCTTCCCCGAGTTGACCGTCCGCGAGAACCTCGAACTGGCTTCCTACGGCGGGGCCGACGACGTCGACTCGCTCTCGGTCGACGCGGCGCTCGAGACGTTCGAGAACCTCGCCGAGCGGGAGGGGAACGCCGGGTCATCGCTCTCGGGCGGCGAACAGCAGATGCTCGCCATCGCCCGGGCGCTCGTCGCGGGGGCCGATCTCATCCTGCTCGACGAGCCGACCGAAGGGCTCGCTCCGTACATCGTCCAGGACGTCATGGAGATCATCGAGGACCTCAACGATCGGGGGATCACGGTCCTCCTGATCGAGCAGAACGTCCACGTCGGCCTCGCCCTCGCGGACCGGAACTACGTCATCAATCAGGGCGAGATCGTCTGGGAGGGGACCTCGGCGGAACTCGAGGCCGACGAGGAGGTACTCGATCGGTACCTTGGCGTCACGGCCTGATTTTCGTCCCCCGGTGGAGGATTTTGCTCGAGTCGCCGCCGCTCGAGGAGGTCGCGACACCCGCTCACAGCGTCCAACTTACGACTAATTCGTCACGACGCGCATGACGGGGTTCGCCGTGATTCCGTGGACGACGATCGAGACGAGCACGACGGCCCCAACGAGCGCCCAGAGCAAGTCGGCGTCGGAGAAGGCGGCCTCGTTGAGACCGTGAGCGAGGTAGTAGAACGAGCCGATCCCGCGGATGCCGAAGAACGCGATGGCGCCGCGTTCGGCCCACCCCGTACTCGAGCCGAGGAAGCCGATGAGGCCGGCCAGCGGACGCACGAGGAAGACGATGACGATGGCAGCGATCACCGCCTCGAGCGTCAGCGGCGCCAGTAGTCCTCCGGCGATCGCCCCGCCGAAGAAGACCATGATGACCCCCATGGAGACCTGTTCGGCGAGTTCGCTGATCTCGTGGAGCGCGTCGTTGTACTCGTGCGACCGTTCGGAACTGCGGATCGTCACCGCGGCGACGAAGACGGCGATGAAACCGTAGCCCCCGACGAGTTCGGTAATCCCGTAGACGAGGAGCGTCCCGGCGACGGCCTCGAGGCCCTGGACGGACCTGGCGATCTGCGTGTTCGGTTCGGTACCGAAGATGAGTCTGGCGCTGATCCAGCCGAGGATCACGCCGGCGAGGGTCCCGACGACGATCCGGTAGCCGACGTCGACCAGCAGCCACTCCCCCATCCAGTTGCCCGGGGCGATGCCGACGAGGGCCATGGCGACAGCGAGGTTCGTGAACGGGAAGGCGAAGCCGTCGTTGAGTCCGGCCTCGGAGGAGAGCGCGAACCTGACCTCGTCATCGTACTCCCCGTCGCCGACCACGTCTTCTTCGGATCCGTCTCCGGGGTCCTCGACCTGGACTTCGGAGGCGAGCACCGGATCGGTCGGAGCGATACACGCCCCCAGGAGAATCGCCGTCGGGACGACGAGGCCGACCAGCCACCAGCCAACCAGCGCCGCACCGGCGATCGATAACGGCATTGCGATCAGCAGCAATCGCCAGGTCGACGACCAGGCACGCAGTCCTGGCGCCCGGTCGAGTTTCAGTCCGACGCCCATCAACGCGATGATGACTCCGAACTCCGCCAGCCGTTCGACGACGTGGCCCTGCTCGAGCGGATCTGGAGCAGGAAGCCCGGTCGGCAACCAGAACGCGAGAAACCCTAAAACCACGAAGAAAATGGGCAGAGAAATCGCTCTGTCGGCGACGTATCGGGGAAGCACGGCGATGCCGAACAGCGTCACACCGACGACGACGAAGCCGATGTCGTACAACTCGAGTACCACAGCGGTACTATCCATCAACGATCGGATAAGACCGGACCCGTCAGTTGCAGGCACAGCCTCGTTTGTCGTGGTCGTCGTTCGTTCGCTATGGACCGACGGTTCGGAGGGGCATCGAGCGAGTCGGAGTCGAGCGAATCGGGGCGGAATGCGTCGGACTCGAGTGTGTCGGGGTGGATTGAGTCGAAGTCGACCGAGTCAGAGTCGAGCACCTCGAACCGAATCTCGAGACGCACCGCCCTCGGCATCCTCGCCGTCGGCGTTTCCGCGTCGCTCGCGGGCTGTACCCAGGACGTCGGCGAGGAACTCCCACCGAATAAGTCCTGGCCGATCGCCGAACTCGTTCCCGACCTGCCGATAACGAAACGGACGGACGTGTTCGCGGCGGGAATCGAGTCGATAGACGACGAAATCACCGACGAGGAAGCGTTCGCCGAGGCGCTCGAGGCCGAAGGGCTCGAGGTCGAGTCACTCGAGCGCGAGCGGGACGTGCTGACCCTCGAGTACGTCAACCGGGAGCGGTACGAAACGGGGACGATCCACGAACTCGGGCCGATCACCGGAGCCTACGCGGCCCTGGTCGACGCCGGCTACGACGCCGTCGCCCTCGCGATCACGATTCTCGACGACGCACCCGAATCCTACGGCTCGGCGACGGTCGAGAGCGCGTGGGCCGAACGCTACGTGGCCGGCGACCTGACCGCCGCCGAGTACGGCGAACTGGTGGCGGGGACGATCGACTCGCGGCGCCACCCGCCGTTCGTCGGCGTCTCTCCGGAGGAGTAGCTTTAGACCAACTCGTGGACGCACCGGTCGTCTCGGTAGCCTCGTTCAGGACGTCGCTCGAGTCGGTGCCCATGGCCCGCCTCCCGGGTTTCCGCCGCCGCCAGCTTGCCGATTCCCGCGGCGTTTATTACGTTCCCTTCCCGTCTTCAGGGTATGACCATATACGAGAGCGACCTTCCCGGCGTCGGCAAGAAGTACGAGGTGGAACTCGAGGACGGGGAGCGCCTCATCATCGTCACCCACAACACGGGTAAACGGGAAATCTACAAGAAAGACGAGGAGGGTGCAGACAGCGAAAAGGTATTCGAAATGTCCGATCGGCTCGCCCGAAAGGTAGGAACGATCCTCGAGGGCGCGTACTTCCAGCCGGTGCAATCCGACCGCGTCGAGACCATGCTCACCGGCGAGACGTTCATCGAGTGGTACAACCTGGACCCGGCCTCGGTACTCGTCGGCCAGACCATCGCCGAGGCACAGATTCGCGAGCGAACCGGCGTCTCGATCGTCGCGATCCAGCGCGGCGAGGAGGTTCTCGCCGCCCCGGGCCCGGAGACGACGTTCGCGGCCGACGACACGCTCGTCGTCGTCGGCGACCGCGACGACTGTCGAGACTTCGAATCACTCGTTGGAGGCGACGGAGGAAGGTGATCCCCGTGCGGCCACCACTGGAGGTGTCCGAGAGTGGCAGCTGAAACCCACCTCGTCGACGTCGGCGCGCTCTTCGCCGTCGCCGCCATCGCCGGCCTGCTCGCCTCACGGATCGACCAGTCGGTGATCCCGTTTTACATCATCGCCGGGATGCTTTCGGGCCCGTACGTGCTCGGAACGCTCGACCTTCCGGCCCTCCTGGGGACCGGCGTTCTCCCCCACGGGGAAGCACTGGCGCTCGACGGCCAGTCCGAGTTCATCCATTTGGGTGCCGAACTCGGGATCGTCTTCTTGCTGTTCTTCCTGGGCCTCGAGTTCAACCTCGAGCGACTGCTGGCGTCCAGACACGACATCGGGAGGGCCGGGAGCGTCGACCTGGTCATCAACTTCGGTGCCGGACTGCTCCTCGGTTTCGTCCTCTTCGAATCCCTCCTCGCGGCCCTGCTCGTCGCGGGCATCGTCTACATCTCCTCGAGCGCGATCATCACGAAGTCCCTGATCGACCTCGGCTGGATCGCCAACGACGAGGCGAACCCGCTGCTCGGCACGCTCGTCTACGAGGACCTCTTCATCGCGATCTACCTCGCGGTGGTCTCCGCGCTCGTTCTAGGCGGCGGCGACGTTGGCGAGGCGCTCGGCTCGATCGGGATCGCGATTGGGTTCATCCTCGCGCTCCTGATACTCGTCCAGTTCGGCACTGCCTGGTTCCAGCGAAGTCTCGAGACGGACTCCAACGAGTTCCTCGTCCTCCGGGCACTGGGAATCCTCGTCCTGATCGCGGGCGCCGCGCTCGCCCTTGGCGTGAGCGAGGCCGTCGCCGCCTTCTTCGTCGGGATGGCCTTTTCGGCGACCGACCACGTCCATGACCTCGAACAACTGCTCGAGCCCGTCCGAGACGTCTTCGCCGCCATCTTCTTCTTCTGGATCGGTCTCGAGACGAACCCACAATTGTTCGCCGGCGTCGCCGGGCTGATCGCCGTCGCGGTGATCGTCACGACGCCGACGAAACTGCTAAGCGGCTACCTCGGTGGCCGAATCTACGACCTGGACGAGCGACGATCCCTGCGAGTCGGCCTCGGCATGACGACCCGCGGCGAGTTCTCACTGATCATCGCGAGCATCGCCGTGGCGGGCGCCGGCGGGGCGCTTTCTGACTCGATTGCGACCGACATCTACGCGTTTGCCGTCGGCTACGTCCTCGTCATGAGCATCCTCGGGACGACGTTCATGCAGTACGCCGACCGCATCGAAGCGGTGCTCGTGCCGCGTCTCGAGGCGCGCAGCGGGGCGGTCTCGAGCAGCGACTGATCGATCGTTTCGACCGTCGAAACAGTGCGTTTCCCGACTCTTTCGGCCAGCAGTGCGTTCTTTCCGTTTGAACGGACGTATTAGCCGTGTGAAACGATATCCACGATTAATTGCTCTCACCGTGTGGGTAGCACTACCTCACAGGGGGGTGAGGTGACACCAATAACAAACGAAACGAACCCGCCAACGGACGACGTACCGCGCCGTGCGCTCTTGCGCGCTGGAGCGCTGACTGGCGCTTTGCTGCTCGTTCCGGTCGGCACGGCAACCGCCTACGACTTCCCGAGCACCAACGCGGACAACGAAGCGAACGGGGACCCGTTCGTCGACGTTGCCAGCCAGGACAACTGTGAAATCGCGCTCGAGTTCACCAATCCACACGGATATCTCGCGTGTTTCGAGGTGCGAGTTGACGGCCAGACGAGAACGAGCGGCACGGAACATCCGGTCGTCGACGGCGACTACATCTACGAGAACTACTGCGTGACGGACGGGACGAGGACGGAAACGTTCGAGGCCACCCAGCAGGTCGACGTGCGACTCGCCCTCGGCGCCGAACGCGACCACGACTTCGACTGGGTCTCGTTTGGCATCGACGCGTGCGAACCGGAGTCGCGAGCCGACTGTAAGGGGGGCGGATGGAAGACCTACGGCTTCCGCAACCAGGGCCAGTGTATCCGGTACGTCAACACCGGAAAAGACAGTCGGTGACCGGCGTCAGCGCTCTCAGCCACCCGTTTTTTCGTCGAGGCAACCGTGGTGAGACGAAGATACTGCCGTGACTGGCCCCAACAGACAACTTCAAACCCCTCGAGCCCCCTCCCTCCTCCGTATGCTCGAGGCAGTCGTCTTCGACCTAGATTACACGCTGGCGGTCCCCGACCGGGACCGGGAGACGTTGCTCACCGAGGCGACGGCCGCGGCCGGTGCGCCGCCGCTCTCGAGGGAGGCGTACCTCGAGGCTCATCGGAACAACCTCACGCGCGAGAGCCGCGAGCCCATCTTCGCGGACCTGCTCGCCGACCACGACACGAGTGCCGAACCCGGCGCCGTCGCCACGGCCTACCGGGAGTCCATCGCCGACGCCCTCACCCCGCTGCCGGACGTCGAATCCATGCTCGAGGACCTCCGGTCGACCTACCGCGTGGGACTCTTGACGAACGGCCCCGTCCGCGCCCAGCGGGACAAACTCGAGACGCTCGGCTGGGAGGGCCGATTCGATGCTGCGCTCGTTACTGGTGAGCTCGAGGCGGGCAAGCCCGACCCGCGGGCGTTCGAGGCGATCCTGGAGGAACTGTCGGTCGCACCCGAGCGAGCCGTCTACGTCGGCGATGAGCGCGAGGCGGACGTGGAGGGGGCGACTCGAGCGGGAATGCGGGCGGTTCAGGTGATCCGGGCGGACACGAAACCTGATTCGCGGGCGGTCGCCCACGTCGACCAATCCACTCTCGCGCGCGAACTGCCCGCGGTTCTCGCGGCGCTGTAGCCACTAGCGCCCGCACGCCGTCGCTCGAGTCGCGGGCGGTCCTGGCCCGTCACCGATACGTGGGGGCCACCTCCACGCTCGGTACTGGGCGCTTCCGCTATTATATATATATATATATATATATATATATATACTGAATTTGATAGGTGGTAATAGGCGGTTTGATTTATACATAATCCATAGAATATCTCTGATGAGCGTTTGTGTAGCCCTCGACTACGAGTACGTATGGTGATATCGCGCATACCGGTTCTGGGCTACTAACCGCATGCTCACCCCGATATGGAGTAAAGGTTGGACGTAGCAGCTCTTGATTCCGGATTAACCGCTAAACTGAAAGCGAAAGATAGGGGTCTCAGTGAAAATGCACCACTAACAAATGGAGAATTTCACAGAGGGATGATCACTTCTATGATCGTACTGGCCAGAACACTTGGTGGTCATAACCACGACAGTTGTCCGGAAGAGGTGTGTAGAAGTGGTCTATGGACGAACCTAGGAAGAAATCTTGGAGTAGGCGATTATCGCTCGAGATAGCGTCCAGGCCAGAAGGAGGCGTGAGCATGACAAAGCGAGTAACCCGAAAAGAGGGAGAAATCACACACTCAAACGTTCATAATCGGTTTCCGTCTTGCGTTTTCCGGATTAGCGGTAACCAGGAAGAGAAACGTTACGAAGAGCGTCTCAGATCCATTCCACGAAATTGAATTCGCTGGTTTAGAGCCTTCTCTGGAGGGATCTCACTCACCCACTCGAGTCGAGCGTGTGGCCGTCCAGTCTCCAATTCCAAAGTTCATAATCGGTTCTCTGCTATCGGTTTTGGGTCCTAGACACCACTGAAATTACCGAAGAAACCGAGACCTCTCTCGAGAAAGAAAACACATTATAGAGAGCTTCTCGAGCCGATTATGCACGATTGACGCCTCGAGTTCTGGATCTGCTCAGCGAGTACCGATCACGAAACGGCCCTCGCTCGCTCAATAATCTCGGTAATCACAAAAACAGTCGTGAACGCGCCCTAATCGTCTCGAGAGGCCCCTTACTCGACGATTAGGGTCACAAGTCATACGCTCGAGGAAGATCCTCATCGTGCAACCGTTCCTAGACTCTCTTCATAATCGGTCCTCGAAACAGAGACCATACCTACTCTTCCGGACAGAGAACCCGATTATGAGTTATTTGAAACGCGATTAGTACGTTTTGTTGTAATCCTCAGTAGGTTCCAAGAGTTGTCTGCTGAATACAGAGGATAGATGCAGCACAGCAGATTCGTTTGTTTCACAATCTCAGGTCGGAACCAACCGATACATTCGGATGCGAGTTGACCGCCGAGTATTCCAATAATTCGGAGGGCGGCAGCGAACAAGATGCTGTCCAAGAGCACGCACCTGCTACGCTTTGAATAAAACTATGATTTGACCCTCCAATAGATTTTTCTGTCAGAGCGCGAAGTACTTTCGTATGCAACGGAGACAAGTCCTTTTTGGGTGTGCGACAGCACTGCCCGGAATCACAGGCTGTCTCGATTCTGAACCTCCGGTAGACTCTGCTTTTGTTTCGTTTTCCGAAGACTCTGATAAGGGTGTCGGCGTCGAAGTTTCGAAAGGAGACTTCGAGAGTCTGTGGATCGAAATCGAAAACGTCGATGGCGGGTTCATGATTTACGAGGGGGTTGATCGCCCCTCTATTTACATCAACGACGATGAGTACTATACTGCGGGTGATATCTGTTACAAGAAGAGTTTCGGCGCCGACTGTGTAGAGGGCTCCCTTGACGAAGAAACCCAGGAGTCCTTCTATTTAAGCGCCGAGATTCGCGTCTACGGTATCCTTGATGGAGAGCAGACGCTATTGGAGACGTATGCACACAAGTGAAAACCGTAGTGTGCTTATTCTACCACCGTGGGAGGCCTAGACTGAAAGTGGTGTGTACATCGCCTATACTGAGCGTTCGACCCTTCACGCGGATCGCGCTCTACCGAGTGCCACATTCGCGCTCTCTATTCGCACGACAACCGAAATGTATCGCCATAGATGGGTCTCACCGAGGCACAGTTCGCATCGTCTTTCCGCGACGAGGAACTGGACGCGAATAATCGAAAATAGCCACCTTAATGGTTCCATTCGTGCAATTCTTGCACAATGGTACACGGGAAGATGTCTGCGTCCGGCCACGAACAGGTAACGCACTTCGTCGACGACGAAACCGGCCTCGAGGCGATCGTCGCCATCCACGACACGACGCTCGGTCCCTCCCTCGGTGGCACCCGACTCCTGCCCTACGAGAGCCACGACGCCGCCCTGCGCGACGTCATGCGCCTCTCGCGCGCGATGACCTACAAGGCGGCCGCCGCGGACCTCGACCTGGGCGGCGGGAAGGCCGTCATCCGCGCCGATCCGACCGAGAAGACCGAGGACCTGATGGCCGCCTACGGGCGAATGATCGACCGACTCGGCGGGTACTACATCACCTCCGTCGACGTCAACACCGGCGTCGCGGACATGGACGTGATCGCGGGCGAAACCGACCACGTCGTCGGAACCAGCGCAGGACTCGGAGACCCCTCGCCGATCACGTCTCGCGGCGTCTTCGAGGGGCTTCGGGCCTGCGTCGAGGCCACCTACGGGACGCCGGACGTGGACGGCCTCTCCGTCGTCGTCCAGGGCGTCGGGAAAGTCGGCAGCGGCCTCGCCGAACTCCTCGACGAGCACGGTGCCGAGGTCGCGGTGAGCGACATCGACGAGGAGGCGACGGCCGCGCTCGCCCGCGAGTACGGCTTCGAGACCGTCGCCCCCTCCGCCGTCTACGAACAGCCCTGTGACGTCTTCGCCCCCTGTGCGATCGGCGGCGTCGTCAACGACGAGACGGTTCCCCAACTCGAGTGCGACATCGTTGCCGGTGGGGCGAACAACATCCTCGACGAGCGAGCCCACGCGCAGGCGCTTCGCGACCGGGACATTCTCTACGCGCCTGATTACGTGCTCAACGCAGGCGGCCTGATCACCGTCGCGGCCGAACACACCGGCGACACGCGAGAACAGGCGCTCGCCGACGCGATGGCCATCGGCGACCGGACCCGGACGCTCATCGAGCGCGCGGACGCCGAGGACGTGACCATCCTCGAGGCCGCGGATCGGTACGCGCTCGAGCGGATCGAGGCGGCGAGAGCCGAGGCGACGTCTCCGTCGTCTAGGTAGGTACCTGAGCCCGGTCTCGGCCCCGATCTCGATCTCTCGGATCGAGTCGCTCCCGCATCCCGAATTTTACCGAATACCGCCGTCTCGAGCCGCAGCCTGGACGACGCTCACGCCGCGTTTGACCGCCGCGGCGCGCTCGAGAAAGACGAGCGTCTTCGCCGGCGTCGTCGCCTTCGGGCGCGTTCGCAAGTCGGCCTCCCCGGCGGCGTCGACGGCCGCTTCTCGTCCCTGGCCGAACTCGAGGTGGGCCCGATCCGGATGAACGAAGACGCGAGCGAGGCGTTCCAGTGGGTCACCGTCCTCGTCCGCGAACGAAATATCGAACGCGCGAGCGCCGCCGACTGCCGGTTCGACGTCGCGATCGGCGTTCGTCACCGCGAGTGACGCGAGTTCGTCGTCTGCCCGCCCGTCGATTTCGGAAGCGAGCAACTCGGCGATCCGCCGGCCGTCGGTGATCCGATCCTCGACCATACGCGCCGTTGTCTCCGGTCAGGCTAACCGTCTTCGATCAACGCCGAGCGGGCTGCGGGGGCGAGTTCGTCGACGTCGATCCCCTCACCACTGGCGTAGACGACCGCGGCGGCCTCGATCGTGATCGCGTACTCCTGCTGGAGCGAGTTGATCGCGCCGACGGCCTCGTGCTTTTCGACGCCCGATGCGACCAGCGCGTCCAGCACGCGCTCGAACGTCGACCGCTCTCTGAGCAGGTCGTCGCCGGGGACGAAGTCGTCGTCGATGGTCACGCTCGAGGGATCGAACGTCGCCACCAGTTCGGGACCGTCGCGCTCGAGGACGCCCTCCTGGGTCGCGACGTCGATGAGTCGCTGTGACTGGTCGGGCGAGAACCAGTCGCGATCGAGCGACAGCGCGACGACGAACTCGTTTTCGCGCAGTCGGTTCGTTCCGTGTTGTTTGAAGGGCGCGGCGACCGCGACGCGAAGGCTCATCGAGAACGACTCTCGCGACGGGGTGAATAACGTTGACGATTCAGGTTACTCTCAGTCCGACGCCCGCCCACCCTGATTCCTATTGGCTCGAGACGGCGGCGGAACTTGCGTCGACGTCACCTCGGGCGGGTCGGGGAGCACGCAGCGATCGAGTTCGCGGTTGACGTGGGCGTACTCCTCGGGGGCGTTCGCGAGGGGGTGTGCGGGGTTCTGGCTGCTGTCAATGCGGGCGGCCCGGACCTCGCCGAAGCGGTTGAGTCTGGCGATGATCCCGCGCCAGTGGTAGGTCGTCGCCGCTGGAACGGTGTACGGACGCGGCGGTTTGCGGTCGGGATGTCCGGCGGCCAGGATCGCGGCGTTGACGTTGCTCGCGAGTTCGTCGTGATCGACGAGGATGCCGACTCGGGCGTCGACCGGTGCCCTGGCTGCGAGGACGTCGAGACCGAGGTGGAGTGCCCGGTACTCCGCGACGTTGTTGTCCGGCGGCACGTCGGTAGTCGCGATGCGACCGACGCGCGTGCCGTCGCGCGTTTCGATGACGGCCCCGAGGCCGCCGCCCGCCCGTCGGAAGGACCCGTCGGTGGCGACGTAGAAGTCACGATGATGGGTCGACGGGGGGTGGGCGATGTGCGGTGTTGGCGACTCGTCGAACAGATCCCGAAGTGCGGGGCGGCCGTGAGCGGCCATATGCCGCTGTAGGACAGTCAAGTACTTAACAACTAGGCCATCTCTCACCGAGCGTTAGTCGATCGGTTCCACCAATGTGCTGGTCGATCGAATCCAACAACGTATAAATAGGATGATTGTACATGTATGCGTATGCAGGGTGCTGACAAATTCACCACGAACCGACGGAACGTCCTCCGATACACAGCCGGTGCGACCACGCTTGGACTCGCATCGATCGCCGGTTGTATCGGTGATGATCCGGACGATGGTAACGGCAATGGAAACGGCGGCAACGGCAATGGAAACGGCGGCAATGGAAATGGCAACGGCAACGGCGGCGGTAGCCTCGACGAGATCACGCTGACGCTGACGCAGTTCCCCGACACCCAGGACCCGCTCGATCACATCACCGGGGACTACTTCAACGTCTACGACCACATCTACGAGCCGGTTTTCGACTTCCAACCCGGCGAGGGTATCCTCCCGCGCATCGCCGAGGAGTGGGAAGCACAGGGCGACGGCACGACCGAGGTCTCCCTCAGAGACGACGTGGTCTTCCACAACGGCGACGACCTCACCGCCGAGGACATCGCCTGGACGATCAACCGAACGATCGACCCCGATATGGGTGTCCAGAGTCCGATCGGCACGTACGGTCTCGGCTCCATCGAGGGCGCCGAAGCCGTCGACGAGACGACCCTCTCGATCAGCTACGGCGCGTCGGCCGGCCTCGCGGAGTTCGAGTTCGGGAACTACGCGCGAGCGATGAATCAGCAGTGGGCGATCGACAACTTCGACGCCGAGAACGAAGCGATCGCCGGCGCCGATCCCGAAGCGTTCAACGGGACGGGACCGTACCAGGTCGTCGAGTACACCTCCGGTGAAGAAATCGTCGTCGAGGCGTTCGACGACTACTGGGGCGACCAGCCGCCGTTCAGCCGAGTCACGTTCAACGCCTCCGGCGAGTCGAGCAGCCGCGTCGCTGCACTCGAGACCGGCGAGAGCGACGTGACGATGAACATCCTCCCCGAGGACGTCCAGACCGTCCAGGACGCCGACGGCATCGACATCCGGAACGTCACGAGCTTCCGGAACATCTTCTGCCCGATGAAGAACACGGTGGAACCGTTCGACAGCCAGGAGTTCCGCCAGGCGATGAACTACGCCGTCGACAACGAGGCGATCGTCAGCGAGATCCTCAGCGGCTTCGGTGAACCACGAGGACAGCCGGTCGCACCCGGTATCAACGGCTTCAACGACGAACTCGGACCGTACGAGCACGACCCCGGACGTGCCGAGAGCCTCGTCGAAGACAGCGGCTACGGCGGCGTCGAGATCACGCTCACCGCCCCGCAGGGTCGCTACCTCAACGACGCCGCGATCGGCGAGCGCGTCGCCGACATGATCAACCAGCTCGACAACGTGAGCTGTGAGGCCGACATCGTCGAGTTCGGGACGGTATCCGATGCCAACCAGGCTGGCGTTGACCCCAACGAGTTCGACATCCCGTTCTACATGATCGGCTGGGGGACCATCACCGGCGACACCGACTACGGTGTCCAGGGATTCTTCACGATCCCCGACAACCCGTCGCGAACCTTCGACGACGAAGAACTCAGCGACGCGATCCTCGAGACCCAGCAGATCGACGACCCCGAGGAACGGACCACGGCGCTCCAGGAGGTCAACGCGATGGCGCGTGAGAAAGCACCGTTCGTCTTCCTGCACACCCAGGAGAGCATCTACGGGGCGAACAGCAACATTCAGTGGGAGCCCCGCGAGGACGAGACCATCTACATCTGGGAGATGGAGAATTAAGTCGGTCCTCAGCACCATCGAATAGAAACGCCATCCGACTTTTGTAGCGCCGAACGATCGGGTCCAGCAGCGATATCTCGAGCTCCCGTCCGGGTCCCGAAACCGCCAGAACCGGGCGGGGACCGACAGTATAATTAATGTTCGTGGATTCCTTCGATACATTCCGATGGCACTGAGGAAATTTCTGGTCAGACGAATACTGCAGGGCGTATTCGTCCTCTGGGGCGTGGTGACGGTCCTGTTCGGCCTCCGGGCCGTTTCACCGGGTGATCCGGCGACGCTGATACTCGGGCAGGGGGCGAACCGGGAGCTCGTCGAACGGGTCAGAGAAGAGGAGGGGCTCAACGAACCCATTTACGTACAGTACTTCGATTACGTCGAGGGGCTTCTCAGGGGAGACCTCGGCTATTCCTGGCAGTCGAGCCGGGACGTTTCGGCGATGGTCATCGAGCGAATTCCGGCGACGGTCGAACTCACGGTCGCCGCGACGATCGTGGCGATCGTCATCGCGATTCCCCTCGGAGTCGTCTCCGCGACGCGCCGGAACGAGCCCTCCGATTACGGCGCGACGCTGTTTTCACTCCTCGGAATCAGTACGCCGAACTTCTGGCTCGGGCTGATGTTGATCCTCGTGATGAGCGTCTGGTTCGGTATCCCGTATCCGGACGTTGCCACCGATACCTTCTCTATCGGAATCGTCCACATCCCGTATCCAACCTACATCGGCTTCGACTTCTACGGGTTCCCGACGGGGAGGCGTGGCGTGAGCTTCGCCGACGCAGTTCGGGCGATCGTCTTCGACCAGTCGATCAACGAGATGGGAACCTGGTTGCACTACATCACCCTTCCAGCGATCACCCTCGGGACGTACTTTACTGCGCTCATCACCCGGCTCACCCGGAGCGGCATGATCGACGAACTCGGGAAGCCTTATGTGACGGCGACGAAGGCGAAAGGGTTGCCGAACCCGCTCGTTCGTTACAAGCACGTCCTTCGTAATACGATGATTCCGATCATCACGGTTCTGGGCCTTCAGATGGGGTCACTGATCGGCGGATCGGTCATCACCGAAACCGTGTTCAACTGGCCGGGTCTCGGCCTCCGTCTGGTCGATGCGCTGAACGCTCGAGACTGGCCACTAATGCAGGGGATTATCCTCTTCATCGCCATCTCGTTCATCGTCATCAACATCGCCGTCGACGCACTGTACACGTCGCTCAACCCGCAGGTGAACAACGAATGATCTCCAATCGAATTACGTCGAATCTCAAGCAGACGTTCGTCGAGAGTCTCCTGCCCAAAATCGGACTGGTTCTCCTGGTCGCAATCATCCTGATGGCGATTTTCGCGCCATTGCTGGCCACCCACGACCCGACCAGGACGGGGTACTACGCCGAGAGCGGCTCGCCGTACCCACCGCTGGGCCACTCTTACGAGACGCAGGTTGCCCAGGAGGGCGAAATCGGTGACGTCTCCGTCGAACCCACGAGCGAACACATTCTGGGAACCAACAACGTCGGACAGGACGTCTTCTCGCGGTTCGTCTACGGCGCCCGCGTTTCGCTGCTGGTCGCCTTGTTGGGAACCGCACTGGCCATGATCATCGGGGTTCCAGTCGGGCTCATCGCCGGCTACTACGGAGGGCGCGTCGACGACGGACTGATGCGAGTCGCCGACACGATGTTGGCGTTTCCCTCGCTCGTCCTCGCGATGGCGCTGGTCGGCGTCTTCGGCTCCTCACCGATCTACGTCCCCGACCCGATCGTCGTGGCGGGCCTCGCCGACGGCATGCCCGAATCGATACCCATTCCCGGTTCGGTGACGGTCGTGGCCGGCCTTGTCATCTGGGTCTGGTTCGCGCGAGTCGCTCGCGGAGAGGCCCTGTCGCTACGGAATCAGGAGTACGTCAAGGCAAGCAAGAGCTACGGGATGTCGAGTAGATCGATCCTCACCAAGCACATCCTCCCGAACAGCCTGACGCCCATCATCGTCCTCGCGACGATCCAGGTCGCCGTGGTGATTCTCCTCGAGGCGTCGCTGGCGTATCTCGGGTTCTCCGGTACGACGCTGTCGTGGGGGTACGAAATCGAGCGTGGGCAGGATCTCCTCCGGACGCGCCCGTGGATCGCGATGATCCCCGGAATCGGTATCATGCTCACGGTGATCGCGGTCAACCTGCTCGGCGACTGGTTCCGTGATGCGCTCGACCCGAACATCGAAGGAAGCGAACGAGGTGCCTAACATGAGCGACGACATTCTCCGTATCAGCAACCTATCGACCCAGTTTTTCACCAGTGAGGGACAGGTAAACGCCGTCGACGACTTCGACCTAACGATTGAACGCGGCGAGGTCTTTGGTATCGTCGGCGAGAGCGGAAGCGGAAAGAGCGTGACGGCGCTTTCGATCATGGACCTGGTCGAATCGCCAGGGGAGGTGACGAGCGGGTCGATCGAGTACCGAAATCCGACGTTCGCCGACGCGATGCGAGAATCCCATCCGGCGGCCGTCGAGGGAGAGATGGTCGACCTGCTCGCGATTCCCGAGGAGGCTCGTCGCTCGCTCAGGGGCACCTCCTTCAGCATGATCTTTCAGGATCCCGAGAGCAGTTTCAACCCCAGTCTGACGGTCGGCGAACAGATCGCCGAAGCCGTCGAGGTCCAGCAACGGGCGACCCCGAACCCGCGTTCCGGCGAGGCTCGAACGCGGGGACCGGAGTACTCCCTGAGATCGTACGTCATGTCGATGGCACTCCCCTCGAAACGCTACGTGAGCGAGGAGAGTAAGGCGAAAGCGATCGAATTGCTCAAGACCGTGGGGATTCCGGACCCGGCCCAGCGCGCCGACGAGTACCCCCACGAGTACTCCGGCGGCATGCTCCAGCGGGCGATGATCGCTCAGGCGCTTGCCGGCGAACCGGACATCCTGATCGCCGACGAACCGACGACCGCGCTCGACGTGACGATCCAGGCCCAGATCCTCGACCTTCTGGACGACCTCCAGGAGGAGACGGGCATGACCATCCTGCTGATCACGCACAACCTCGGGGTCGTCGCCCGAATGTGTGATCGCGTCGGCGTGATGTACGCTGGGGAGATCGTCGAACGCGGCACTCTCGAGGACGTCTTCGACCGGTCGGTCCACCCGTACACGGAGGGACTGCTCGGGAGCGTTCCCGACCTCGAGGGAACCGCCGAGCGGTTGCGATCGATCCCGGGGAACGTCCCGAGCCTCCTCGATCACGAGATGCCCGACCGGTGTTACTTCGCTGATCGGTGCCCGAAGGCGATGGAGGAGTGCCTGAAGAAGCCGCCGGCGTACGCGGCCGAGGGAAGTGCAAACCACACGACCAAGTGTTATCTCGCGGAGATGGAGTACGACCCGAATCAGGCGCTCGAAAACGATGCTCTCGAGCGCGAGGCGACGGCGACGACCGACGGAGGTGAGTCACAATGAGCCTCGATACCGGAAGTGACCAGCCGCTGGTGCGCGTCGAGGGACTCCGCAAGTACTTCTACGAGCAGGATTCGTACATCGACCGGTTGTTTGGGCAGGAGCCCGTCGCCGTCCGTGCGGTCGACGACGTGGACTTCGAGGTGCACCGCGGCGAGACGCTCGGTCTCGTCGGCGAATCTGGCTGCGGGAAGTCGACGACGGGAGAGACGCTGTTACACCTGCAAGAACCCACCGACGGCGTCGTCCAGTTCGAGGGACAGAACGTCTTCGAACTCGAGGGCGACCGTCGCAACGAGTTCCGGCGGAACGCACAGGTCGTCTTTCAGGATCCTTTCTCGAGCCTCGACCCGCGAATGACGATCGGGAAGACGATCCAGCAGCCACTCACGGTCCACGACGTCGGCACTGCCGAGGAACGCCGCGATCGGGCCCAGGAATTGCTCGAGCGCGTTGGCCTGTCGGCCGACCAGATCGACCGCTATCCACACGAGTTTTCGGGCGGTCAGCGCCAGCGGATCGGCATCGCGCGGGCGCTCGCCCTCGAACCCGAGTTCATCGTCCTCGACGAACCGACGAGCGCACTCGATGTGAGCGTCCAGGCACAGGTCCTCAATCTGCTCGAGGACCTCCAGGAGGAGTTCGACCTCACGTACCTGCTCATCAGCCACGACCTCTCGGTCATCCGCCACATCTGTGATCGGGTTGCCGTCATGTACCTGGGCGAAATCGTCGAAACCGGCCCGGTCGAGGAAATCTTCGGCGCGCCGAAGCACCCCTACACGCGGGCACTGCTCGAGAGCGTCCCGCGGGCGTCGACGGACGAGCGCGATCGCGACCGAGAAACGCTATCCGGCGACGTTCCCTCGCCGCGGGACCCGCCGAGTGGCTGCCGGTTCCGGACGCGGTGCCCGAAGGTGATTCCGCCCGAAGACGTCGCTATCGAGCAAGACGCCTACCGGGAGATCATGACCCTCAGAGAACTGGTCGAACGGGAGAATATCAGTCTCGAGGTCGCCAGCGACCACGCCGTGATGACCGACGAGGGAATCGACGTCGACCCGTCCGATACGGACGCCTTCGTCGCGGACCTGAAGGCCCACGTTCTCGACACGCAGCTGCCGCCGAAACACGATGCGGTAGTCGAGGAAGCGCTGGCGCCACTCGCCAACGGGGACTGGGACGAATCCGCGACGCGGTTGCGCGACGCCTACGAGAGCGTTTGCGAACTCGAGAACCCGAAGTTGGGGGACGACGTCCACCCCGTCGCCTGTCACCTCTACGACGACGAGCGCTGACGTTCGACGAATCTGGATTTTCCTAGGAAATGGCGGATTACTCCCTCGAGCGCCCCGTTTCGGACGCGATGCTTTTGCGCGTTTCTCGCGTATCAGTGCTATGGCGAGCAAAGCACCGATCTACTGCGAATTGTGTAAGGAGACGATCGACACCAACGAGAGCCTCGAACACCACCTGTTGAACGAACACCGACCGCCCGAACTGGCCGAGCGGCTCGCGTCCCAGTGGGAATCTGAAGAACTGGGCGATCCTTCCTGACGGATTTGTGCGCTGTGTGCTGTGAGCCGTGTGCTATGGCCGTGATCCGTAGAGGCCACTCGAGAAGCGGTTTTTGAGCCTGGCAACCACACTGAACGCAGGGGTGACCTCGATTACCGGACTCCTGCCGCTGTCTCGTGCACTTCGCGGATAGATCGGTACGGCTGCGTCGTCGACCGACCGGCGTTCGTACCGTTTATGAGCATCGGTTCTCGAGGCGTGGGCCGATATCGGCGATTACACCGTTTTCTGACGACAGTAACGGCGATTACGGCTTCGCAATCGATGTTACTGGCACACCTGGAATTTGTAACCGAAATTATCGGCGTGTTCGGTTTAGATAACAAAGTAGGGTATCCTCGAGAGGGAGTGTTGGCGGGTTATCCGCCGGATGAAACAAATGTCAGGAAAGGACCGTTTTGTCGTAGCTTTCGTTGCGCTACTCGTGGCGACCGGCATGCTCTTTGCCGGGAGCGCGATGGCGCTAGGGGCGACATCGGCATCGGATTCGAATGCATCGAATTGTGAACAGGCGGAAGTAACGATCGTCAATGGCGCGCAAGATAGCTATCAGGAAGCCGACGGTGACGAGAATTACCAGGATCAAGTCGCCACAGTAGACGGCAAGTTGCTACAGAGTCAACTCGCGACCGGCGACGACAACTGCCAGGAGGCGACCCAGGTTCTCTACTACCAGCAGAGCCAGGAGCAGTGGGCGTTGTTCGGTGACGACAACGAGCAGGCAGAGGACCAGGGTATCCTCGTTTTCTACACGCAGGATCAGTCCATCGAGGGTGACGAGAACAACCAGAGCGCCGAACAGCTCGGAGACATCCAGCAGGACCAGATCCAGTACGTCATCCTGGGTGTCGACAACGACCAGCTGAGCGCCCAGGAGGCGGCGCAGGTGCTCGTCCAGTCGCAGTCCGCCGAGGGTGACGACAACGAACAAGAAGCCGAGCAAAACGACAACAACATCAGCCAGTTCCAGATCCAGCTTTCGATCGCTGGAAACGACAACGCGCAAGACGCGAGTCAGACTGGCGTGCAGGTGCTCGAGCAATCCCAGACGGCCGAGGGTAACGATACCGACCAGAACGCCGAACAAAACGGCAACGACATCGGCCAACAGTCGGTTCAGCTGGTGATATTCGGCAACGACAACGAGCAAAATACTACGCAGGCTGCCGAGCAACTCTTCGGTCAGGAACAGTCCGCCGAGGGTGACGACAACGACCAGGAAGCCGAGCAAAACGACAACGACATCGATCAGCAGTCGGTCCAGCTCGTGCTCTATGGCGATAACAACGACCAGGACGCCAGCCAGAGTGCGAGCCAGTCGTTGCACCAAAATCAGAGCGCGGAGGGTGACGATAACGACCAGAGCGCCGAGCAAAACGACAACGACATCGACCAGCAGTCGGTCCAGCTCGTGCTCTTCGGCGACGACAACGAGCAATCGTCCGACCAGAACGGTGAACAGAGCAGTAGCCAGGAGCAGACGGCAGAGGGTGACGAGAACGAGCAGGAAGCCGAGAGCGAGCAGGAAATCGATCAGGACGCCGAGCAGGAAGCGAGCGGCGACGACAACGACCAGGCGTCCGAGCAGGAAGCCGAGCAGGAGGTCGATCAGGAGCAAGAAGTCGAGGACGGTGACGACAACGAGCAAGAAGCCGAAGCTGAACAAAAGTCAGACCAAGAGACCGACCAGCAGACGAACGGCGACTACAACGACCAGGAAGCTGAACAGGAGGCTGAACAAGAAGCTGAACAGGAACAGGAAGTAGAGAACGGTAACGACAACGAACAAGAAGCCGAAAGCGAGCAAGAATCTGAACAAGAAGTCGAACAGGACGCAGACGGCGTCAAGAACGACCAGGAAGCCGAACAAGAAGCCGAGCAGGAGGCCGAACAGGAACAGGAAGTCGAGAACGGTGACGACAACGAGCAAGAAGCCGAAAGCGAACAGGAATCCGAGCAGGAAACTGAGCAGGACGCTGACGGTGCCCTGAACGATCAGGAGGCCGAGCAGGAGACTGAACAAGAATCCGAGCAGGAACAAGAAGTCGAAGACGGCAACGACAACGAACAGGAAGCCGAAAGCGAACAGGAGACCGAGCAAGAGGTCGACCAGGACGCTGACGGCGCCCTGAACGACCAGGAGGCCGAGCAGGAAGCTGAACAGGAGACCGAATCTGAGCAGGAAGTCGAGGACGGTGACGACAACGACCAGGAGGCCGAATCTGAGCAAGAGACCGAACAGGAGGCCGAACAGGACGCTAGTGGTCTCGACAACGATCAGGAGTCCGAGCAGGAAGCCGAGCAAGAGGTCGAACAAGAGCAGGAAGTCGAGGACGGCGACGACAACGAGCAAGAAGCCGAGACTGAGCAAGAGACTGAACAGGAAACCGAACAGGACGCCGACGGCGCCCTGAACGACCAGGAGGCCGAGCAGGAAGCTGAACAGGAGGCCGAACAGGAGCAGGAAGTTGAAGACGGCAACGACAACGAGCAGGAGGCCGAAAGCGAACAAGAGACTGAACAGGAGGTCGAACAAGACACCGACGGTCTCGCTAACGAACAGGAGGCCGAGCAGGAAGCTGAACAAGAAGCCGAGCAAGAGCAGGAAGTCGAAGACGGCGACGACAACGAACAGGAAGCCGAAAGCGAGCAAGAATCTGAACAAGAAGTCGAACAGGACGCCGACGGTGCCCTGAACGACCAGGAAGCTGAACAGGAATCCGAACAGGAAGTCGAGCAGGAACAGGAAGTTGAGGACGGCAACCACAACGACCAGGAGGCCGAATCTGAGCAGGAGACCGAGCAGGAGGTCGACCAGGACGCTAGTGGTGTCGCCAACGACCAGGAGGCCGAACAGGAAGCCGAGCAGGAGGCCGAACAGGAACAGGAAGTCGAGGACGGCAACGAGAACGATCAGGAAGCTGACCAGGAGAGTGACGTCGAACAAGATGCCGACCAGGAGGCGACCGGAACCTCGAACGACCAGAACGTCGAGCAGGACGCCGAAACCGACCAGAACCAGGAGCAGACCGTCGAGAACGGCGACGACAACGAGCAGACTGCCGAGCAGGACGCCGAGGTCGAACAAAACGCCGACCAGGAGGCCACTGGCGACGATAACGACCAGACCATCGAACAGGACGCGGACGTGAACCAGGACCAGGAACAGACTGTCGAGGACGGCGACGGTAACGAGCAGACCGCCGAACAAGACGCCTCGATCGAACAGAACGCCGAACAGGACTCGGACGGCGCTGACACGGTGACCCAGACCGACGAGACAGAGGTCGACCAGACGCAAACCCAGTACGCGTCCGGCGACGACAACACGCAGTCCCAGTCCCAGTCGACCACGATCACGACCAGCCAGAGCGCCGCGTAATCGCCTTCAGCTGGTGTGTTTTTTTTTGATGCCGTGTAATACGGGCTCGAGTACGCAAACGTAGAACGTGTTATCGCCGTTTCGTCGGCTTCGTCGAACGTCTCGAGCGAGTCAGGCGAGTTGAGCGAGTCGACCGTCAAACGTCTCGAACGGGTCGAACGAGGGTCGACCGAGAGTCAAACGAGAATTGACCCGCACCAATCCAGGTTATACGAACCAATCGGCCAGACCAGTTCGTCTGGCTGCTCCGTCGTGGAGACCTTCGGGGCTCATCACTGACGAAATTTGTGACGAAATGGTGAGAAAGGACACGGACCTCGAGTCGTTCGATGTCTGTCCGCGTTTAGTGCTGTTCACCGTTGGCCCGGATCGCCGTTCGTTACCTACGGGTGATCGGCCTTCTTTTGCTTCTTGTAATCCGGCATACACTCGCTCTCGTCCTCGTCTTCGTTTCCGTCTTCGTCGCCATCGCTTTCGTCGTCCCCATCGCTATCGTCTTCGTTTTGGTTGTCGTCGTTTTCGTCTTCGTCATCGCCGTCGTCACTTTCGTCTCCATCACTCGTGCTCGTGTGTTCCTCCTGCGTGCTGATCTGTACGCTCTCCTGGATCACGTAGATCGCGCTCTCGTTCGCCTCGACGGCGATATCGACGTCCTGGTCGTTCAGCTGAGAACTCTCCTGTATCACGTCGGCCGTCGCATCCGGACCTGCCGCGGCGGCCATCGCTTCCTGCTCGCTGACCTGGACGTTGATCTGGGCGACGACGACCGCCGCCTCCGACGCGGTGACGTTCACCGAGGCGAACTGCGTCGCACGCTGGTCGTTCTCCTGGTGGACGACCGCCGACGCGTTCTCGCCGGCCGCCGCCGCGTAGCCAGTCTGGTCGTTCTCCTGGACGTTCAACTGGACGACGAGGACTGCTGCCCGCTCGGCGTCGACCGTGACCGTCGCGTTCTGGTCCGTCGTCTGGCTGTTCTCCTGGTAGACCTCTGCGCGGCTGTCGGGCCCGGTTGCCGTCGACTCGCCGTCCTGTTCGGTCCGATCGCGCGTGACTTGCTCCACCGTCACGACCGTCCCGTGATCGGTCGTGATCGTCGCTTCACCGTCGTCGTCGACGGCGAGCGTTTCGCCGTTCGCAGTCGACGCCGTCACGTCGTTCGTGAAGTCCGCGAGCGTCGTCTCATCGGTGTCGTCTGCCGACTCCAGCAACGTTCCCCAGACGAGTTCGGCATCCTCGTCTTCCAGGGCGTGTACCCGCGTGTTTTCCTCCCCGTCGATCGCACTCGATTCGATGACGACCGCCTCGAGTTCGTCGGTGTCGAACTCGGTGAGTGCCTCCTCGATCGACATCGTTCCGTCTTCGGTCACGACCGTGGCCGAGTCGGTGCCGTTCCCGGCGTTCGCATGTGACTGATCTGGTTCGAACGTCGTCGCCTCGAGTGGCGTCTGGGTCTCTTCCGTGACGGTACCTGTCGCTGCCAGCGATGCGCCTGCTGGGACTGCCATGCCAATCACGACTATGACAACCGCGAGTAGTGTGATCGGGATGGGAGTGTGTTTTTGCATGATAATACCGATTCTGACGACGGTAACGGTGTGTTTTAATAATGACTTCCCAACCATTCGTAGGGTGGTCCAACGGGCCTGCTGGGGCAAATTCGGGAGACCGGCAGCAGGCAGAGTCGTCGGAAGCAGCGAATATCGAGCACGTACCGCAAACGCCGCTCGAGAGAGGAGGCTATTACCAAGGTGTACGTGCTGAATACCGGTCGGCGTGTCCGGTTGCGGACCGGAGCAAGCGCGAGCGAACGGAGTTAAAAGGGGGTTACGGGCCGTCTGTCAGAGTTGTCAATAGGAGAGGCATCCGTGCGGATACCACCGCGTTTGGCGAGCCTCGAGCATGAGGGACGTAATGTGGCCTTTCGATGAGATGATTCGTTCTCTCCCGGTGAGCGAATCGATCACAGCGCGGCCCGGAACCCTCGGGGTTCGCGTACGGAAACCACTCTTGATATATCGGTGCCACGAATATTTCGGCGGCGAAATGGCACGTATCGACGACCAACACGAACGATGACGAGTAATCACGTACGGAAATTTCGACATGTGACGGTTCACGGACGATATAATTCTAATTGTCAACCCATAACGAGTTTCTCCCTTTAAGAGAGCGGTCGTCGATGAGTCGAGTGACCGCCGTACGCATGAACGGGAATAGCCAATTGCTCGAGGACCTTTCCGAAGACATCCGGGAGATGACGAGGAATATCCGACGGCGATACGTCCTGTATTGCCTGTCAGAGCGTGACGGTCCGGTGGACCTCTTCGATCTCGTCGAACGCGTCGCGAGTTGGGAATCCGGGTGCGAACCCGACCAGCTCGACAGACGAACCGTCAAATCTGTCTACAGCTCGCTCTATCAATCGCACCTCCCGTTGCTCGAGGAGCGAAACCTCGTCTCATTCGATCAGCAACGAAAGATCGTCTCGCCGACGGATCGGACGGAACGCGTCACGATCGAATTTCGGACGGACTCATCCCTCTTCAACCGACAGTCGACGGCCACGATCGTCGGGGTCTCTATCGCAGCCGCGTCGGTGAGTCTCTGGGGAGGACAGCTCTTCCCGACCGCGATCAGTGGTATCGTAGGAATAACTCTGCTCGCGGTTGTGCTCGTCTCGAGCTACGCCGCGTATCGATCCGCTCGACGATCGACCACGTCGATTGCGCCGGATTTCACGCTCACCGTCGACGACCCGCGTCGTTAATCGAGCCCTGGTCGTCCTCCTGCTCGAGAGCAGTGAAGATTGCATAGGCTCGAGTTCCGAATTGCCCGTCGGTGACGTTTCGGATACCGAGCTCGAAATGAGACGGGGTACCGGTGGATTCGTCGAGCGCGAACGAGCGAGGCAGCTACTGACGCACAATGGAACGGTAACCTCGAGCCTGTAGCCAGTCAAGGCTCCAGTGACGATTGTGTCGATAGTAGCGATAGTGGCGAGAACACACCGAGCACGGACGACTCTCCGCCTACTCAAAAATCGTCCACTCTCGCATCCATTTCGCCGTCTGGTTCGTAGTCGGGTATCGAGGAGGGCAGATCGGATTCGTCGAACTCGTCGATTTCTTCGACCAGGACGTTCTCCGTTGCCGCCCCTTGTACTCGTTGTGCCACCAATCCGCTGTGGGCAGCCTGCAGTTCCTCGACGGATAGTCCAAGCTCCAGAAACTCGAGGATCACCTGATCGAGTTCGTCCTGTGCACCGTCGACACCACGCACCAGCTTCTCCCCCGCTTCCGCAATCCGCTCCAGTTTCGACTCGGACATCAATTCCGGACTCGGAACCGGAACCGACGAAACTTCGTACGTGAGCAACTGAAGCGCCCCTCCGCCCTCGTGTCGGCCCCACAGTTCGAGCAGTACCTTGTACACCGTCGATTGGAGAACGGAGGGGAGCACGTCGTCGTACTCGATTATATCGACACACTGGATCGCGTTCGTCGGTGCGTACCCACCGGCGTTGTCGACCGTGAACACCCGTTCGTTGTAGAACACCGGATGTAAGACGTCCGGGACGAGCAGGTCTCCCAGGTTGAACCAGGGTTTGTGCTGAGACACGGTTCGTCCATCGGGGACGCCCTCTTCTTCCCCGTACTCAAGGTATCTAACCGTCGACGCGTACCCGTCGTTGTGCAACTCGTTCTTTACCGCTTCTGCTCGCTCGGTCGTCGAGCCCAGTCCGTCCTGGCGTGACTCGACAGTATCGACGTACGCTCCGAAATCGAGAAGGTACTGATCCGTATCCGTCACGCGATACGACTCCAGAGCTCGAATGGAACGAATCGCTGGCTGTAAGAACCGTTCGTCGATACCCCACTGTGTGACGTCCTGCTCGTCGAGCAAGAAAAATTCGTTGTTGCCCGTCTTGTTGCCGAACGCCACGTCTGCATACGTATCCAGCCGACGCATCTTGTCACTGTGTACGATCGGAATAAACGGGCTCGGACCGTACAGGTAGTGGCCGAGCTTTCGACCGCCCTGTCTCTCCAGGCGGGCCTGCGGGAGACTGATGACTCGGTACGATTCGTTCGTCTCGATTCCAAACGCCTTCCCGTCGGGGACCGACCGCCGAGCGCCCGCAATCGACGAAAGTTCCTCCGGTGACAACCGCTCTTTCACCCTGATGAAGTCCGTAACCGTCTCTCGACGTTCCACTTCGTCGGCACATCGTTCGGCGAACAACACCACCGTATCGACGAGTGCGGTGAACGCTCTGTCGGAGAACCCGACGATGGCGTGGACTTTCGCCTGATCGTACAGGAACTCCTGAAACGACTCGCCGTATTTCGTCGTCAGCCACTTCGTGGGGACGATGAATCCGAGGCGCCCCCCGTCTCGGAGGAACTGCAACGCGTGGGAGACGAAGTAGACGTACGCGTCGGACCTGGTGGATAATTTGTTCCGCCCGCTCGCGTATCGATTCGAGTTCTCCGCACCGTACTTCGTCAGGTGAGAACGGAAGTGGTCCCTGTCGGGAGACAGGTTCTCCTGGCGGATGTACGGCGGGTTCGCGACTACTGCGTCGTATTTCTTCGCCTCGTCTCTCACCCCGTCTCCCCGCGACAGCCGTCTGTCCCTGGGAGACACGTTGAAAAAGGAGTCGTTGACCGTGTGCAACTGGCTGGTTCGCTCATGGACGGTTCGTGACGCGAGATTGAGCGCCGTGAGGTGTAACGGGAATCGGTTGATGTCGACTGCGGTGACGTTGTCGAGGATCTCCTGGTGTGTTGCGGTGGGTGCAAGTTCCTGCATTCGGTGGTACGCTTTTACCGGAAACGTACCGCTTCCGGACGCCGGGTCGAGGACTCGAGGGACGCCATCTTCCTGCGGTTGCAGCGTCCAGTTACAGATCGCTTCGGCGATATCTGGATGGGTGTAAAACTGCCCGAGGGACTTTCGCTCGTGTTCCGGGATCAGTTCCTCGTACAGTTCTCCTACCAGGTCTTCGTCGACGGTAGAGAGGTTCTTCGCCTCGATGCTTCCATGCAGCGCACGAACGGCCGGCCGCGTTTTCGAGTTGTGTGGGTAGGCGGCGAACAACGACGCACCGTCGTCGAACACCGATTCGAAGTCGATTTCCGCCTGGAACTCTTCGAACTGCCGCGCTATTCGATTTTCACTATCGGCTGTCGAGGCGCCTTCGACGAGGGACTCGAGCGGATATCCGCTCTTCGTCTCCCTCGATTCGGACGTCTGTTCTCGAACGACCTCGTAGAATAGGATTTGACTGGCCAACAGGTACGCGTACTGTTTGGCGGCGAGGGAGAACTGTTCGGACTCCTCGAGTGACGCGTAGTCGTTCTCTCGGACCCACTCGTCGAACCTCTCGGCAAAATCGGGGTCGGTATCGTACGTTTCTCGAGCGAGAGCCCGGAACGTCGGCCAGACCGAGTCGTGGAACGAGCGAAGTGGGCCGACGATTCGGTCGCGTGGTCTCTGCTGGGGAAGTTCACCCTGGGTCGTGAGGGACTGAACCGCGTGGAAGATCGTCGAGAGACGGTCGTTTCCCGACGAATCGTCGAGGCCGACGTCACGGAAATCGAGATAGTAGTACTGAATCTTCGAGATTTCACGCTGGCCTGTGTAGTGAAACAGGAAGAAATCACGAGAGTTGCACGTGGCAAAATGTTCGACACCGGCCGCGTCGGCGTCGTCTCGAGCCTGCGTAATTACGTCGACGTCGAGGGGATAGACGCAATCGCGTTGCACATTGATGACGAGGCTCTCGATGACCTCGGATTCGACGACGATGTTCCCCAGTCCCCGTTCACCCCTCTCCTCGAGGCGAACGGAATCGACCGACGTTCGTTCGCGGTCGACGTAGTCTCGCAATCGCGTACAGAGAATACGGTGGAACTCCGATTCGGATGGAGTACCCGGCATAGTTTGGACTCAGACGGGTCCGTATTGATTCTATTGATCAACGGGCCACTCGAGTTCCGCTCGCCGAAACGGACGCAGGTACGACGGTGGTGAGGGCTCGAGGGCGACCAGTGTCTCCAGCTAGTTGTGGCTGTGGACCATCACGTGGCAACCACCGTTATCCGTGTCCGGCCGCTACAGTTGAGTATGTCCCCCTCCACTGAACCCTCCGAGCAAACGGCGCCTCAAAAGTCGATGCTCATTTGTTTCGTGTGCGGTCACGAAAGCCCCCTCGAAGCGGACTGGATCCGCCGAGTGCACGACGACGCCACCGACATCGAGTGTCCGACGTGTGGAACGACGATCACCTCTCGCCCGTCCAGCGCCGATTCGGTCACGGAGACCAAGGGCGGCCTTTGCTTCCATCCAGGCGACTGAGTCGTCGAAATGGCGTTCTCGGACGGCTGTTCGGAGTCGGCCAGAACCGCTCGTGGAGTGAGCGGATTCGTTCGTGCCAGTTCACTTCCTAGCGATGATCCTCCGACCATCTCACCGACACCCACGTCTCCCTATCCGACTGGAGTAAACGACCACGGGCGCGGTGGCCCGTGGCTTTTGTTGTTCCCTCAGCCTACGTCGTAAGCACTCCACGCGAAGCGATGTCGCGGGATGAGGTTGGGCGGTTTACAGAGCGCCCCGACCCAGACAGGCTCACCTTCCGAACAAACGGTTGGGTTTTGCGAGTCCGGTAATTAACCGATTCAACGTCGACGCCAGCGTGTTTCGCCCACGCTCGCCACGCCACATTCACACTCGCGTTTCGGTCAGCGTGGTCTTGCTGAACCTCGCACGAATCATTCGTGCAACGGAACCGCCGACCTTGGCGGTAGCCACGGTGTCCGCAGCACGAACACGACTTCGAGTTGTACGGAGACTCAACCGTCTCACACGGAATCTGGTTCCACGTCGCTTTGTATCGAACTTGTTGCTCGAACTTGTGGAACGGCAGTTTGTGCAGACGACGGTTCATGTACGTGCCGTACTTGATGGCGTCTCGAATCCCACTCAAGTCCTCGAACACAATAACAGGGTTCGAGAATTGTTGGGCAAACTCGACCACGACTCGGGACATACGGTGAAGAATCCACACTCAGTGTAGCGTTCTTCTTTCTCCCCGAGTTGGTGGTGGATGGAGTGTTGGCCGTGTTCTTGACAGCGTTTGGTGATGGTGTGGTAGCGTTGGCGTTCGGCTTTCACAGAGCCATAATCAAGCACGAGTGTTCCGAGCGTGCCCATCGTCTCACGGTTAAGAGCGGTGAGAGCGATGTTGCGCTCGTTAATATCGACGCCGACGAGTGTGTCAGTGTCTTCAGGTTCAGGCACTTCGACTTCTGTTTTAACCGTGACGTGTAGGTAGTACACGCCATCTCGGTACAGAAGTTCGGCCTGCCCCAACGACCACTCATCTTCGGTCAAGGCGGATTCGATGAGGTGGAGGTCTTCCGGTCGCCCACGAAGGTGCCCTTTCACCTTCTTGTACGGCTTCGGACTCACACGGAACTGAATACGGCCCGTCTCGTCGTTGTAGGTGAGTCGGTAGCCTTCGGTGTGTGCCATGACGAGCGGGTATGCTCCTTTCTTGTTCGTGGCGGGTGGCGACGGTTTCCCAACGTTGGTGTCGTCTTGGCCGTGCCACCAGTTGAGGAGTTCTTTGTAGGAGTCCCACGCTTGCAGGGCTTTCCCGACGACCGCGCACCGACCTGCCGAGCGCCAATGGCGACGTTGTTTCCGACGAGGAGTTAAACCCACGCGATTGGTTCGACGGGACGGTAGAAACCCTCACCCTGGAAGGCCAGGTTGACGACCGAGAGCGTGTCAGTCCTCGAGAGATTACGGCCTCACAGGTTAGCGAGCAAACCGAGGTAATCTATCTCATCGAAGAAGATGGCACGCTCGAAATAAGCACCATGGTAGTGGGCAATGCGTGTAATCGCGCGATGAGCAGTAAGCTCGCGCTGTGAGCGGTGTACTCCCGGGACTACCGGTTGAACCCGGAGGAAGACGGTCGATCGCTTCGCTCGCACTGTGACTTCCAGGGCTTCGAAACCCGCTTCGACATTCTCGCTCGCTCGAAAATTCGCTCCGATGGACTCGCCGGGATTGAGCAAACCCGACGGGTTTGCGATGTTCGACGAGTCAACGACTCGACGAGCGAAGCGACGTGAAGGAGTGGACTCGCCGGGATTTGAACCCGGGGCCTCTTCCTTGCGAAGGAAGCGATCTGCCACTGATCTACGAGCCCTCGAGGAATTCTATCCGTGGTTCGTACTTGTAGCTTGTGTTTCGGGGTAGGTTCGACATGGAGTGCCGTGCTCGAGTTCGAGCAATAGGTCTCCATCATGCCGTCACGTCGTCACGCTGTCGCCCGCCCGCTTCGAACGGCCCGCGAGACCTCTAGGACGCCCAGGCGACCGGCTACGAGCCCCACCAAAAAGCCGGTGAAGTGGGCGACCAGCGCGACGCCTGGCGCGCCGGTGGCGACCGTGATGATGGCCGAGAGGACGACGAACGCCAGCAGCGTCGCCCAGAGCGGAACCTCGACGTGGGCGGCCACGCTGTCGGAGATGCGGTTACCGGCGATCAAGTACCCCATCAGCGCGAAGACGGCGCCGCTGGCCCCGAGGACGCCTGCCGTCGAGCCACCGACGAACGAGGCGACTGCCCCCGTCACGAGGATCTGTGAGATACCGGCGAGGGCGCCGGTCACCACGAAGAACGTGTGAAAGCGAAGCCGGGTCGTCGCACGAGCGATCGGCCAACCGAAGACGATCAGCCCGATGCTATTCGAGACGAGGTGACCCACGCCGCCGTGAGCGTAGACACTCGTGACAATCGTCCATGGGTTGGACTCGAGCGGTGGCGCGAGGACGAAGAGGCCGGCCATCAGGCCGAGGCTGAACATCGCTGCGATCCCCTGCAAGACGAACACGATCGCGAACAGGCCGAGCGTCTCGAGGATCGGGCTCGCGGAGTCAGACGCCATACTGTGTGTTCGTCGATCGGACACAAAAGTATGTACCGCGAATGTGCGCTGCGGGGTTGCGTGACAACTCGGGTTCGCTCCGAGTCTCGGTCATATACCCCAGTGCAGTCGCTCGAGCGTCGAATAAACGAGTGAAAAACGAATCTCGTGACTCGAGAAGCGAAACTCGAACCCGAGAACGAGAGAACCGCCTCAGTCCTCGAGGACGATCTCGATCGAGACGTCGTTCGGCACCTGGATGCGCATGAGCTGTCGGAGTGCGCGTTCGTCGGCGTCCAGATCGATCAGGCGCTTGTGGACGCGCATCTCCCAGTGCTCCCACGTAGCGGTGCCTTCGCCGTCAGGCGACTTTCGCGTTGGCACCTCGAGCGTCTTCGTTGGCAGCGGGATCGGCCCGCTGAGGTTGACGCCGGTGTTGTTCGCAATCTCGCGGACGTCTGCACAGATGTTGTCCAGATCGTTCGGGTTGGTGCCCGCGAGTCGAACGCGTGCTTGCTGCATTTATTTCTCGTCGACGCTCAGGACCTTGCCGGCGGCGATGGTCTGACCCATGTCGCGGATGGCGAAGCTCCCGAGTTCGGGGATCTCGCTTGCTGGCTCGATGCTGAGGGGCTTCTGCGGTCGGATCGTGACGACCGCGGCGTCGCCCGACTGGATGAAGTCGGGGTTCTCCTCGGACACCTCGCCGCTCGAGGGGTCCATCTTCTTGTCGATGGACTCGATCGTGCAGGCGACCTGGCTGGTGTGAGCGTGGAAGACCGGGGTGTATCCCGCGGTGATCACGCTGGGGTGCTGCATGACGATGATCTGGGCCTGGAAGGTCTCAGCGACCGTCGGCGGGTCGTCGGCGGGGCCACAGACGTCACCGCGGCGGATGTCGTCCTTGCCGATGCCGCGGACGTTGAATCCGACGTTGTCGCCGGGGCCGGCCTGAGGCACTTCTTCGTGGTGCATTTCGATCGTCTTCACTTCGCCGCCCACGTCGCTGGGCTGGAAGGAGACGTTGTCGCCGACGTTCATCGTCCCGGTCTCGAGGCGTCCAACGGGGACGGTCCCGATACCGGAGATGGTGTAGACGTCCTGGATGGGGAGACGCAGCGGTGCGTCCGATGCCTCGTCAGCCTCGGGCAGGTCGTTGAGAGACTCGAGGAGGGTACGGCCGTCGTACCAGGGCGTGTTGTCGGAGGACTCCGCGATGTTGTCGCCCTCGAAGGCCGAGATCGGGATGAACGAGTCGTCCGAGACCTGGAACTGGACCTGGTTGAGGAGCTTGTTGACCTCGTCGACGACTTCCTTGTAGGAGTCTTCGGAGTAGTCGACGACGTCCATCTTGTTGATGCCGATGATGAGCTCGTTGATACCGAGCGTACGGGCCAGGAAGACGTGCTCCTGGGTCTGGGGCGCGACACCGTCGTCGGCGGCGACGACGAGGACGGCGTTGTCGGCCTGGGAGGCGCCCGTGATCATGTTCTTGACGAAGTCACGGTGACCAGGACAGTCGACGATGGTGAAGTAGTACTTCTCCGTGTCGAACTCCTGGTGGGCGATGTCGATGGTGACACCGCGCTCTCGCTCCTCGGCGAGGTTGTCCATGACGTAGGCGAACTCGAAGCCGCCCTTGCCCTTCTCTTCGGCTTCCTGTCGGTGCTGCTCGATGACGTGCTCGGGTACGCTTCCTGTCTCGAACAGGAGGCGTCCGACCAGCGTACTCTTTCCGTGGTCGACGTGGCCGATGATGGCCAGGTTCTGGTGCGGTTTGTCGCTCATTGTTGTAGCTCACGCGCAAAGGCGCTTATATCGGTCTCTTTTGGCCGATGCGGTTAAAACCATTTCGAAAGCGTATTCGTGCCACCCCGTCGCTTGCTTGCGGTTTGTGAGTGGTGCGCACGCCCTGACGGTGTTCGTTGCTGACCGGACGGTCGCTCACTCGAGCCTGGCGTCAGTGTGACGAACCACGGGGTGATGGCACAGGACTCCTGGGGCACTCTCGAGTCCTCAGAGTCGGCCCACGTCCGAGAGCACCGCAGTCGCCGTCTCCGGGCCGCCTGCGCCGCGGCCGCTCGAGTAGAGGTCGCCCGCGTGGCGCGTCTGAATCTGGACGATGTTTCGCGTGCCGGAGACGGCCATCGCGCCGTTTTCTGGGACGAGTCGCGGGCCGACGCGCACCCCCTCCCGGGTCGCCTCCCCGACCAGGCGAATCGTTCGGCCGTCCTCGGCCGCAAGTTCGAGCGCGCTCGGCGGAACGTCCTGGATGCCGGTCACGTCGGCGTCCTCGAGGGAGAACCCGCCGTCAGCGAGGACGTTGGCCAGGATGACGCACTTGAGCGCGGCGTCGGTGCCGTCGACGTCGAACGTCGGGTCTGCCTCCGCGACACCGAGGTCCTGGGCCTCAGCGAGGACGTGCTCGTACTCGAGGCCCTCCGCGGCCATTCGCGTCAGGATGAAGTTCGCCGTCCCGTTGAGGACGCCGCGAACAGCGGTAACGGCCTGGGGCGTGCAGTCCTCGATGGTCGAGAGCACCGGAATCGCGCCGCCGACGGCGGCCTCGAACCGGACCGACCCCGCGCTCTCGCGCTCGAGCGCACGAACGTCCTCGTAGCGCTCGGCAACCGGGCCCTTGTTCGCGAGCACGACGTGTTTGTCGTCGGCCAGCGTGCGCTCGACGTGGGAGAAGCCGGGTTCGGCCTCGCCGAGGGTTGTCGGGGTCGCCTCGACCAGGACGTCGTAATCGGTCTCGAAGACTCGATCCGGATCGCTCGAGCCGAGGGCCTCGTCGCTCGCCGCTCGTTCGAGCGCCGACTCGACGTCGATTTCCTCGTCCTCGTCGGCGACGGCGGCCTGACTCGAGTTCGCCAGGGCGACGACTTCGTGTCCGTACTCGCCGGCGAGTTCCGCGACCGAACCGCCGACGGCCCCCGCGCCGAGAATCGCGAGGCGCATCAGATCTCACCTCCCGACAGCGGCTCGATCAGGCTGAGCCCCTTCTCGTCGGCGAGTGACCGAAGAGCCTCCAGGACGGTCTCGCGTCGACCCGTGTCCACGGCAAGGCGAAGTCGCGCGCTCGAGATCGCGTCGGTCCCGTCGGGAGCGTTCAGCGAGAGGTCGAGGACGCCGGCGTGGGCTTCGCCTTCGATCCGCGAGAGCGAATCCGAGAGGTCGGTCTCGACGAGGTGGCCGACGAGCACCACGGTCAGTTCTTCACCGTAGCGCTCGGGTCCGGCCTGGATGACGTTGATGCCGGCCTCGCGCAACCCGTCGACGACGTCGTCAAACCGGGCCGGGACGCACTCGAGGTCGACCTCGACGGGGATGTGACCCCGCGGCGTGATGTTTCCGCGTTCGTGGTGGATGCTCAGGAGGTTGCCGCCGTGCTCGCTGATCGGCGCCAGTGCCCGGAGGAGTTCGCCTGGTTCGTCGACCAGCTCGAGGCGGACGGTGTAGGCCTGTCGGCCGCCGTCGGTCTCGGGCGAGTTGTCTTCACCGTCGGCCGCAGCGTCGGTGTCGCCGTCGGCCCCGGAGTCGGCCGCAGTCCCTGTTGTCGACGACCCGGAAGCGTACTCGTCACTCATCGACGATCCCTCCCGACGGTCGTCCACGCGTCGTCATGGCTCCATCTGCGTAACGGGCATAAAAAAGCGTATAGGCGCCGCCAAAACTGACCGGCGGTGTCAGCAGGTGCCACGGTCAGGCTTCAAAAGTGGTCCTTCCCCGGGTTCGAGGACCCCCAGTCGCCGCGTCCGCCCTCGGTTCGGTCGATGCCCATGATCGACTCGGCCTGGTCGGGTCCGCCGAGACTCTCGCGCGGGTCGGGAACCCGGACGGTGATGTCGGAGATTTCGGGCCAGGTCAACAATTCGGCCTCGATGTTGCTGGTCGTGATGTCCGCGACCTCACAGCCGGTACAGCCGCCGCCGAGTTCGATGATCACCTCGCCGGTCTCCGGATCGGCCTCGCGGACGGCGCTCGTCCCGCCGTGCATCTTGATGATCGGCATCTCGCGGGTGAGCCACTGCTCGACGCGCGCTTTCAGTGGCTCGTCGTCGGCGTCGGTCATTGGGCGTCCTAGGAAGCCGACCGCCGAAAGGGTTTGGTTTACCGGCGACGACGCCAGGCCTCGAGCGCGAGCGTCCCGCCGACGACCCCCGCTGCGCCCGTGGCGGTGAATCCGGGGGTCGAATCCGATTCGGATTCCTCGGCTCCGGCGTCTGCGTCGGCCGTCTCGTTGTCACCGGGATCGCTTTCGTTTTCGTCGTTGCCCGTGTCAGTTTCATTTCCGTCGTTGCCGGTGCCGGTTTCATTTCCGTCGGCATCTTCACTGGGATCTCCCGTGTCGCCCTCGAACGACGGCGGATCGACCTGTTCGCCGGCCTCGCTCGCGAAGACGTACAGCGCGCCCTCGGTTCCGGCGTTAGGGAGAATCGACGTACTGCTGGCGACGAACGTCGCCGACGGCTCGAGCACCCGTGCCGTCCAGAAGGCGGCAACGGACGGGTCTCGCCAGGCGGCGATCTCCTCGGGGTCCTCGAGCGTCGAGAGGTCGTAGAGCTTCACGCCACCACGGTACCACGAGGAGTAGAGGTGGCCGTCGTGAAGTTCGAAGTTGTGCGAGGTCGTCCACTGGCCGGCCTCGTAGGCGCCGTTGGGCGTCTCCGGCGCGTCGATGGTCGCTGCGTGGACGGGATTTTCGCTGTCGCTGACGTCGTAGAGGTCGATGCCGCCGTGTCGGTCGGCCTCGGGTGCGTCGGTCACCCAGGCCTCTCGGCCCACCGCGAGGATCGACCCGGTGTCGTCGAGCGCGCCGTAGTGGTCGTTGCCGGGGAGTCCGGTGTAGTAGTCCATCATCTCGGCGTCGCTGATCTCGAGTTGCTCCTCGAGCGACGTGTCCGATACGTGTGAAACGTACGTCGGGTCGCTCGGATCGCTCACGTCGACGAGGTAGGTACCGGCGTTCCAGAAGGGGAGGACGGCAATATCGTCGTGGACGGTTACGTCGTGAAGGTACCAGAGGAAGTGGTTGGTGACGTCGTCCCATCGCGGCTCGTGATCGAGCAACGACCACTCACCGAGCAACTCGGGGTCGTCCTCGCTCAGGTCGTAGATTTCGACCGCGTTTGGCCGCCGATTCTGCCCTACCTCGTTGCGGGGAAGGTAGAGACGGTCTCCCTCGAAAAAGCAGTTGTGGAGGTGATACCCCGTCTCGACGGGATCGCCGATCAGCATCGGATTCGCGGGGTCGTTCACGTCGTACTGGAGAAAGCCGTGGAATACGTCGGTCCCGCCGGGATTTGCCGGCCCGGGGACGATCAGGCGGTCGCCGCTGACCTCGACGTCGAGGATTTCGGTGAACGAGCGGTCTTCGTTCTCGACGTCCTCGAGAAGGAATCGGCGGTCGGCCAGCACCTGCGGATCGGCCGGATCGCTCACGTCGACGGTCGCAAAGCCGTTGACGGTCGCGAGGTAGGCCGTGTCGCGGTCGTCTCCGACGACGACTTCGCACGCTCCGTCTACGGGGACCGATCCCAGGGGTTCGTAGGATTCCTGTGCTGTCGAGGCGGCGACGGCGGATCCGCTCGAGACGCCAGGGCCGAGGCCGATGCCGACACCACAGGCGCCAGCGACCGATCGAAGGAGGGCTCGTCGTTGCATATTCTCAACACGAACCTCGAGTATAAAACATTGTCCGATGCCGGTGGCCCACTGTCCTCGTAGTGGACGCCGCCGGCCCCGCTACCCGCGCAGTCGACGCCGATCACCGGTCCCCTCGGTCATCGCGCTCGCCAACGCCCCCTCGAGGACGACGTCATCACCGTGTTCGGTGACAGTAATCTCGGGAACGTTCGACATCACCATTTCGGGGACTCGTTCGCGAATGGGGTCAACCACGAGGTCCTCGTTGTGCAAGACGACGGCGCCGCCGAGGGAGACGACCAGCGGCGCATAGGAGTGAACGATGTTCGTGATGCCGATGACGTTCCAGTGGGCGACCTGTTCGATCGTGTGGTCGGCCAATTCGTCCTGGCCCGCCAGGTCGAAGACGTCCTTGGCCGTGAAGTCGGGGTCCTCGAGGGGCAGGCTGGTGTCGATCGTCGGATCGTCCTCGGCCAGCAGACGGGCGTACTCGGGGATGTTGTTCCCGGAGCAGTAGCCCTCCCAGTGGCCCTCCTTGCCACAGCCACAGGTCAGTCGTCCGCGCGGGTCGACGACGCAGTGGCCGACCTCGCCGGCGTTGCCGTCCCAGCCGGCGATGATCTGCCCGTCACAGCACACCCCCGCGCCAATTCCCGAGGAGATGGTGACGTACACCATGTCGTCGGGGTTCCGGTCGGAGTGGAATCGTTCGCCGATGACGCCCGCGTTAGTGTCGTTGTGGAGGTAGACCTCTCCGGAGTCGACGAGCACCGAAATCGGGCCCGTTAGTGGGATTCGATCGACCGTGTCCGGAAAGTTCGCGGGGTCGATCACTGCCCCTTCGGCGAGGTCGAACGGGCCGATCGAGCCGATGCCGACGGCCTCGACCCGCGCTGGTTCGACCCCGGCGTCCGCGCAGGCTTCCCGCAACGTCGCGAGCACCTTCTCGGTCACGTCGATCCCGGTCGGGCCTCGAGGCGTTCCGTTCTTGCTCGAGCCGACGGTTCGGCCCTCACCGTCGCCGACGACCGCACGAACGTTGGTCGCGCCGAGGTCGACGCCCGCGTAGTAGACCATTCCTATCCGTGCAACCGACGCCCCCACACTTAACTACATACATCCTTACTCGAGGGCGAGTACACCACCCAATGCACGTGTCAACACGCGTCTCGAGTCGACCGGCCGAACTAACGAGAGGGTAAATTCGTCATCGTGTCGGGAGAAAGGTCGTACCCGAGTCACTTCTCGTGTCAATCCTGGATTAGACTTCGTTCGTCCCAGGTGGACGAAAAATCCGGCACCGTCGAATCACTCACTGGTTGACGATTTCGATTGTCACAGATGCCACAAGTGGACAACGCGCTACTCAGCGCAAGGGTCGGTAGAAAGCGACATCGGCGTGCCCCATAGTGGTTGGGCCATAACGGGACACGCCAGTTGTCCATAGCGAGTGTGCCCTCAAGTAGTTTGTGTGATTATCTGAGTGAACAGTGTCTCCTCGCTCGATCCGCCGGAACGGTTCTAGTCCGAGCGCAGTCTACGACACGAATCCTTTTCCGTCACCGCCGCCAACCGCACACGTTCGGAAAACCGGACTCGTGGTTGGGCCATGACACAGGAAGAACGCATCTCAGAGGCGATTAGTCTGCTGCAGGAACTCGGACTCAAGGAGTACGAAGCGCGCTGTTTTCTGGCGCTCACACAACTGTCCACCGGCACGGCGAAGGAGATCCACGAAATCTCCGAGGTGCCTCGGACGCGAGTGTACGATGCAATCGGTGTACTCGAGTCACAGGGACTGGTCGAAGTACAGCACGCGAGCCCACAGCGGTTTCGAGCCGTGGGAATCGCCGAGGCGACGCGGACGCTCCGCCGGAAGTACGACGCCCGTATCGAATCGCTCGAAACGTCTCTCCAGACTATCGAACGCCGAAAACTCGAGGAGGACGACACCCAGCTCCAGGAAGTGTGGTCGCTGATGGGAAACGAAGCGATCGAGTCGCGGACGCTCGACCTCATCGACGGTGCGGAATCAGAAATCGCGCTGCTCGTCGTCGACGAGGAACTGCTGTCGAAAACGCTGTTCGAGCGCATCGAGGCGGCCCGAGAACGAGACCTCTCGATTCTTCTCGGCGGGCAAACGGAGTCGATCACCGCGCAACTCGGGACGGGACTCCCCAACGTCCGCACGTTCGAGACCGGCCTGGACTGGCTCACCGGACCGGCGGTCGCCCACGAGGTTGCGATCAGCCGGATCCTGCTCGTCGACCGCGAGACGTTGCTGATCGGATCGTACTATCCAGACGCCGACGACGGGAAGACGAAAGAGCAGGCGGTGTTCGCGCGCGGTCTCGAGAACGGAATCGTGGTGCTGTTGCGTCGACTGGTGTCGGCGGGATTGCCCCCTTCGAACGACCCGGGAAACGCGTAGGCGGATAGGTGAAGTGGTCGGCGATGCTTTCCGTTCGCGGATCGGGAGCAATTCTTGACCACTCGTCGTGCAGCGTTACGGTGATGAGGGATCGTTCGGTTCTGAGACGATCAGTTCGTCACCGTCGAATCGGACCTGGTAGCGGTCGATCGAAATTGTGACGGCGATCGATTCCGATTTCCGCTCTCGGACGCGGATATCGAACGCTTCCAGGTCGGCGTGATCGTAGAGCGTCGTCTCGAACACGGTCAGCAACTCGGCTGGGTCGACGCTCTCGACGGTCGCGAGGGCGTCGATCACGGCGAAACTCGGTGCCGTTGCCGACCAGTCGTACGTCTTCCGGAGACAAACGGCAGCCGATTCTGACACCTGCGCATCCCCCTCTCGATCACTACTGACCATTTCTCGTCCAACGCGGCCAAACAGCATTAAACTGGTGTGATGATGTGAGTGAATAATTGAACAGGGTCACGCGGATCGACTGTCGTCGAGTCGCCACGTGAAGATGGCTCGCAGGACGACGACGAGACTGTTGCGGTCGCCAGCGCCCCAGATCGCCGTCTCCTCGATCTCGTCGGCACCGCTAGCCCCGTTCACGAGCGCGCTGACGAGCGCCGTCTCTTCGTCGGTGATCAACAGGCTCCCGGCGGGTGTATCCTGCCACTCCCAGAGGGTTTCGAACAGCTCGATCGACGGCACCTCCTCCCGAACGCGATCTTCGACCGCCCCCGAGATGCCCGCCAGATAGATATCGACCCCCCGGTCGGCGGCGGCCTGCAGCGCGTCGATATGGGCGTCGGTGAGTAACTCGTCGACGGTCATGTAGACGATCTGCTCGTCTGCCTCAGTGATGAACTCGTCGATGCGGGAGGTCACTGCCTCTCGACCGGTGACCGTCCAGACGCCGAACTGCTCGCGCTGTGGCTGGGCGGGGCCGATCTCCTCCAGACACTCCCTGAGTTCGGTAATCGTGGTTTCGCGTTTGGTGTTGAGCATACGGACGATGGTCTCCTTCGAGATCACCGTAAATTTTCGCGGCGTCGTGTGCTGGATGTCGACGAACCCCAGTTCGTGGAGTCGATCCGCCGCTTCGTACACCCGTGTTCGGGGAACGTTGTTGACACGAGTGATGTCCTGCGCAGTACCCGTCCCGAGCCGCAAGAGGTTGATGAGCGTCTGGGCTTCGTACTGGGACAACCCAAGATCCTGTAACCGGTCGAGTGCCTCGGCTTCAGCCTGCTCTTCGTCGAACGCTACCATAGTTGATCCGTCCATGGAGAGCGCAAAAAGCCTACCTCACGGTGACACGCTCGAGTCGGCCTCGAGTCACGTTGTGAGAAGACTACTCGAGTTCAGTGGTGACGAACTGGTGCAGTTTTTCGACGTGGTCGTTCGGGTGATAGCGAACCGTTTCCGTTCGGTCGTCGTATTCGACGAGGCCGGCCTCTTCCAGTTTCGGGAGATGGTTGTGATACAAATCGAGAAGAAGTCGTTCGGAACTCATCGTTTCACCTGGGCCTGGGGGAGGGTTCTCCGGCGATAGGTGCTCGGCGAGTTCGTCCAGCGCCACATCGTTTCGCTCACTCTCGATCAACTGCGTGAGAACCGATCGGCGTCGTTGGTTGGCGACGAGGTGTAGCGCCGTTTCGGTCGATATGTTGTAGGTGGTCTGACTCATTGTATTCCCAATTCAATCTTATGACGGTCGCTACGCGGATTAACCCCACAGTTCACTCGCATCCTCACACTCCAGGTGCTGACAGATCACGACTGGGCAGGGTGTTCTACACCTGCACTCTCGAAAAGAGAGGGTGGCTCCAGAGCTATTCCTCCCGACCGAACCTGACAATTAGTGCGCCCGTGGTCGAACTCGAGTTCGCTTGCCCCAGCCTGGCGTAGCCACTTTTGTCTCGCTCAGCTCGTTCCTCGCTCGCAAAATCTGGACCAAACGACCAGGCACTCCTCGAGACTCGAGTCTCGCTACTCGACCTCGAGTTCGATCGCCGCTCCTTGACCAAATCCAACGCAGAGCGTCGCCAACCCGCGGCCGCCACCGTGCTCGAGCAACGCGTGAATCAGCGCGACGGGCAGTCGGGCGCCCGAGGCGCCGAGCGGGTGGCCGATCGCGATGGCGCCGCCGTTGACGTTGAACTTCTCGTTGTCGATGCCGAGTTCGTCCCGGCTGTAGACGGTCTGGCTCGCGAACGCCTCGTTGAGTTCCACCAGGTCGTAGTCCTCGATGTCCCGACCGGTGCGCTCGAGCAGCCCCCGGGTAGCGGGGACCGGGCCGATGCCCATTACGGTGGGGTCGACGCCGGCGACGTTGTTCGAACCGACCGTCGCCATGATCTCGAGGTCGTGTTCCTCGGCGAAGGCCTCGCTCGTGACCATCACACCCGCCGCTCCGTCGGAGATCTGGGAGGCGTTTCCGGGCGTCACGGTTCCGTTGCCCTTGAAGACCGTCGGGAGGCCCGCCAGGGTCTCGAGGTCGGTGTCGGGGCGGATGCCCTCGTCTTCGGTGACGGTGCCGTCCTCGGTTTCGATGGGGACGATCTGATCCTCGAAGCGCCCCTCCTCGGTCGCGGCATGGGCACGCTGGTGGCTCTGGAGCGCGTACTCGTCCTGGGTCTCGCGGTCGACGTCGTAGCGCTCGGCGACCTTCTCGGCGGTCATTCCCATCTGGAGTTCGCCGACGTTGTACTCGGTCGCGAGCTGGGGGTGGAGCGTCGCGTAGCTGTCGCCCATCGACACCTTCGACATGTTCTCGACGCCGCCGGCGATGATGCACTCGCGCTGGCCGGCGCGGATGGCGTCGGAGGCGGAGATGATGGCCTGCATCGAGGAGGCACACCAACGGTTGATCGTCGTCGCCGGCACGGACTCGCCCAGATCCGAGAGCAACGCGATGACGCGGGCGATGTTGTTGTCCTGCTCCTCGCGCTGCTGGGCACAGCCCCACATCAGATCGTCGACGTCCTCGCCCGAGATGCCGGTCTCGGCGAGCATCTCGTCGATCAGCGGAATGGAGAGATCCTCGCTGCGAATGTCGGCGAACACGCCGCCGTCTTTCCCTTGGGGGGTCCGGACAGCCTGGACGATCACTGGCGTCTGTGTCATACCGACTCGCACGTTCCTCACGAACTTAAATGGCCGTAGAACTCGAGGAGACGCGCGCAAAGTTTACGAACCAGAGCAGTAAACTATCGTCCGACTCGAGACGGGGCCACCACATCGTGTACGGTGAAAAATGGATTTTAGCTTACCGTAGTATATTGAGGTGTGCGAACGAGTCCCTAGTCGATGGGATTCGATCGACAGGTGCTGGCAGTCGCCCTCGTCGCCCTGCTCGTAGGCTCGAGCGTGGGATTCGCCTTCGCTGGCGAACTCGGTGGGACGAGGCCGGCGGCAGCCGACACCAACGGACTGGAGAATCGACAGCTATCGAACGACACTCCTCAGCCGAGTATCGAGCAGTTCGACACCGAGGCGGCGTTCGCCGACTACCTGCGAGCGTCGAACGAGGGCTCCGGGTCCTTCGGCTTCGGGATGGGCGGGCCGGTCGACACCGTCGAGGAAGAAGCTACCGACGACGCTGCGGACGGAGACGGAGCGAGCGGTAACGGTGGGAACGGCAACGGGAACGACGCGGCCAGCGGTGACTCGTCCTCGGGTGCCGACGAACGCCGCTACGCCGAGACGAACGTCCAGGAGGCGATGCTGGACGAGCCCGACATCCTGAAGACCGACGGCCAGACCGTCTACTACGGCGACCGGCGCTTCCACGGTGGGAGCGCGACCCACGTCATCGACGCCTCGACGCCGAACGACCCGACGGCGCTGAGCGAGATTCCGCGCTCGGGCGAGATGCTCCTGACCGACGACGACGTCCTGGTGCAGTTCGACCGCAATCGCCTGCGCGGCTACGACGTCTCGAGCCCCGAAGATCCCGAAGCGGCCTGGTCGACGGACTTCGAGGGTCACCTCGAGGCGGCTCGCCTCTACGACGGCGACATCTACCTCGTCATGGCCGACCGCGTCTCGCCGGCCGAACCCTGTCCGGTCGAGCCGCTCGGCGACGACGGCCCCGCGGTCGACTGTACGGACGTCCACTACCCGAGCGATCAGAACGGCGCCGACACGGTGTACACGACGCTGCGCCTGGACCCCACAAGCGGCGAGGTCACGGACTCGGTGAGTTTCCTCGGGTCGTCGTACACGACCGCAACCTACGTCTCCGAGAACGGCGTCTACCTGACGTACGTGGACTCGCCGTCCCACGCCGACGTTCGCCTCGAGTTCCTCCTGACGATCGGTGAGGCGTACCTCGACGACCGGGCGCTCGAGCGACTCGAACGTTTGCAGGGCTACGACCTCTCTGAACACGCGACGATGGTGGAAATCGAAGCCATCCTCGCTGACTGGCGGGCCGGACTCGACGACGACGAGCGCCGCACCAAAGAGCGCGAACTCCGCGAGGCCTGGGAGGAGTACGTCGAGGAGAACAAGCGAGCGTTCGACCGGACGGGGATCGTCAAGGTCGGATTCGGTGGCGACCTCTCCGTCGACGCCGGCGGCGCCGTCCCCGGTACGCCGCTCAACCAGTGGTCGATGGACGAACACGACGACCACCTGCGCATCGCGACGACGATCAACGCCCCGGGGGCCGAGTGGGAGAACGACCTCTACGTGCTCGATTCAGACCTCGAGGTGACCGGCTCGGTCACCGGTATGGGCGTCGACGAGCGGGTCTACTCCGTGCGCTACGAGGGCGACAAGGCCTACGTCGTCACGTTCCGCCAGATCGACCCGTTCCACGTCATCGACGTCTCCGACCACGAAAACCCGGTGCTCGAGGGTGAACTCAAGCTCCCGGGCTACTCCGACTACCTCCACCCGCTCGGCGAGGAACGAATTCTGGGAATCGGACAGGAAGACGGGAAGGTCAAGGCCGTCATCTTCGATGCGAGCGATCCCGAGAACCCGGTGATCGAGGACGACGAGATCCTCGAGGACCGCTGGTCGGCCGTCAGCGAGAGTCACAACGCCTTCCTGCTCGACGAACGCCACGGCGTGTTCTTCCTGCCGGGCAGCGAGGGCGGCCACGTCTACGCCTACGAGGACGGCCTCGAGCACGTGATGACCGTCGACACCGATGGTCCGGCCTTCCGGGCGACCTACATCGACGACTCGCTGTACGTCTTTGGCGAGGGCGAACTGGTCGTCGTCGACCAGACGACCTGGGAGGAGGTGAAGCGACTCGAGCTTTAGCGATCGAGCTACTCGAGATTTCTCGGAACAAATCGAATGGCGCCCGCGCTCTATGACGAATCCGAGTCGGTACCACTCGAGGTGGTTTACGACCTCCTGTTCCCGATCCCCGTTTTCTCCGGCGAGACGTTCGCGACTAGCGAGTGGAGGTAGAACCAGCGTCGAGTCCACAGTTGATAGGCCGTCGAGATCGCGAAGACGACGAGGAACGCGCTAGCCGTGAGGACGGTCGGCACCGTCGAGAGAAATGGAACCCCGGCGCTGGTAGCGACGACCGTCACGAGCGCGAGTACCCCGAGCGTTCGGTAGTAGCCGGCCCAGGAGATGCCGTGACGCATCACGACTTCCATGTACAGGTCGACCTGCCGAGCCGAGTCGCGAAGTTCGACCGTCTTTCGGTCGTCGTCGTACTCGATGACCCCCAAGGCGTCTAACTTGGGCAGGTGCGTCTGGTGAAGCGAATTGTAGACGCTCTCGCGAACGTTGCGCGGCGCCGGCGATTCGCCGGTTTCAAGTTCAGCGATTCGCTCCGAAAGCTCTCGGAGTGTTACTGGCGTGAGCCGCGCCTCGAGGTGTCTGATGACGTGTCGGCGTCGACTGTTGCGAAGGATATCGTGGATTTCCTTCGGATCGATTCGGCTCTTCTTTTGGTTTGTCGCGAGCATATTCCCCCATCTGCTGCCGGATCGTGGTTCCGGTTGTCCTGCACGTTCCTCCCCCCAGAGGACCGGCTGTCGTACACCCGAAACTGATTTGATTGTCACATATAAATATACCAGTCTGTTCACAAGTCGGGACGAAAAACACCAGGGGGCAGCGCGTCAAACGACGTGTTCGAATGGTGGAATGACTGACCCTCTCCCTCGCAGGAGTGACCTACCCTGCATAGAGGGCGCTTACTCCGGTCGAATCGATCGTTTCGGCCGTTTGAACGGGCCGTTCTGCTAGCGATCGTCTCATTAGCAGTGTTCGATCCAGTAATTAGCTAATGGCGGGGAGAATGCAGTGGTTCTCACGTTCGGGCCGACCGATGACGGGCGGCTCGGACTCGTGCAACCATGACCGAAGGATACGATCTCTCACGACGGAAGGTGCTGACCGGCCTCGGAACGATCGGGGTCGCCGGTGCTGTCGCCGGAATGGGAACGACTGCGTACTTTAGCGACGAGGAATCGTTCGAAGACAACTCGATCAACGCAGGGACATTCTCGATGGACGTCGAGCTCCTCGACCTCGAGGGGGCCGTCGATCAGGACGGAATGGGTCCCGACGAGGACGACTGGTACTCCGAATCGGAGGGGGACAACGCGATGGTCGGAGCCTCTCTCAACATTAGCGACCTGAAGCCCGGTGACTCCTACAAATTCTGCTGGTGTATCAGAGTTCACGACAACCCTGGCGTCGTTCGGGCGTTCATCCCGTGGGAGTCCATCGATTCAAAGACGGGTTATGAGGCAGGTAACGTCCGCGCTGCGGATATTTACGACATCGACGAGGATGACGACTTCGAGAACCTGCTCGGCTCGGAAGACATCACGGTTTCAAAGAACCTCCACGTGTGCGAGGGAAGGGAACTGGGTGAGCCGTTCTTCGAGGAGGATATCACGTACGAACCAGACGACAGCGGCGAATACGATCACGACGGCGGTCTCGGAAACTGGGTTAGCAGCCTTTCGAACGGCGAGTACTCGAGCCAGGATGGTGTTCCCATCGGTTCACACAACGGTGTCGGTCACCGGACTGATGGGAACCTCGATGAGGGCGAAGCCGATTACGTTCTGATCGGCCCCACCGGTCAGGGTGCCGACTACGAGGCGGTGGCCTACTGCATCGAAATCACGGTAAGCGAGGAGGCTGGCAACGAACTCCAGGGAGCCGAGCTATCGTTCGACCTGCAGTTCCTCGCCGAGCAGGCCCGCCACAACGATCACCCGTTCTCCGACATGGCCACGAGGCCGACGGGAGATGGGATCGACGATTGGGACGACCTCCCGAGATAGTCCCCACAGCGAATTACCCACGCCGGTGTTTGACGGCGGTTCGACTCCGCCGGTGGGTTTCCCCAGGAGGGGATACAGATGACAGACGACGGAATCGAACTAACGCGACGGAAGATCCTCGGGAGCGTCGGCGCAGTTGGCCTCGCCGGCGCCGGTGCGGGATTAGGTACGAGCGCGTATTTCAGCGACGAGGAAACGTTCCGGAACAACACGATCAACGCGGGCGAATTCGATCTTCTGCTCGACTATCGACTGACCTACCACGGGGGGTCAGGGCGTCTCGAGCATATCCGTGAAATGAAGGATGGACGATACGCGGATGCGAAGGAACTCGACGAAGAGGAAGGTGTCTACCTCCTGGAACAAGTTCCAGACGCGATGGTGATCGTTGACGGCGAGTACCTCAAATGGGACGAGGCTGTCCGTGAGGTCGGCTGGTGCGACCACAAGCTACGGAAAGAGATGGTCAACGGCGACGAAATAGCGCCGATCGAACTCGGGGACGTCAAACCCGGGGATTCGGGCTGTCTTACGACGAGTCTCCACCTCTGTGACAATGCGGGATACATCTGGATGAACGGTGGACTGACGGCGAACGACGATAATGGATTTACCGACCCGGAGTCGGAAGTCGACGCGACGGTTGGAGCCGGAGATGGGGAGCTGGCAAATAATATTGAAACGCGCGTATGGTACGACGAGAACTGCGACTGCGAACTCGATCAAGAAGGGGAGGGCGGGGGAACGGTCGACATCGTGCTCGTCCTCGACCGGTCCGGTTCGATGTCGAGCTCGATGACGGCAATGAAGGATGCCGCGAAAGGACTCGTGGACGAACTCGATAACGCCGTTGCCAACGTTGGCGTCGTGAGCTACTCGAGTTCGGCGACGCTCGACCAAAAACTGACCAGCGACCACGGCACCGTAAAAACAGCCATTGACGGATTGTCCTCGAGCGGCCAGACCCATATCGTCGACGGCGTGGAAACGGCACAGGAGGAACTCACTGACGGGACAAACGCCCGCCCCGACGCGGAGAAGATCATGGTCGTCATGTCCGACGGGGAACACAATCAGGGCGGCGATCCGGTGGATGCGGCCGACGACGCCAAAGGTGAGGGTATCGAAATATACACCGTCGCGTTCGGCTCTGCGGACGAAAGTACTCTGCAGGATATGGCCAGCGATCCGTGGGATGCTCACTTCTTCCAGGCCGCCAACGAGAACGAGCTGATCGACGCCTTCAGCCAGATCGGTCGGATCATCGCCGGTGAACGCGTTATCTTCGAAGGAACGCTCGAGGAACTCACGTCGCTCCTTTCGACGGGCCACGGCATCCCGCTCGACGGGAATCGAGAGACCAGCTACGACGAGGTCGTCGACGGCGAGCCTGCCGACGGAGACGACGATCACCGCGAGCCGTTCGGCCCGAAGCGAACCCACTGTATCGGTCTCGAATGGGAGCTCCCACCCACCGTCGGAAACGAGGTGCAGTCGGACTCGGTCGTCTTCGACGTCGGCTTCTACGCCGAACAGGCGCGGCACAACGACGGGAGGGGCGTCTCGTCGTAAGCGGAAATTCGAAGATAGGGTTTAACGGCAGCTACCGATGCGAAGCCGGGGCCTGATGAATCGAACGGAGGTCATAACCAAAAGCGGAATTCGAGAACGAACGCGTGATAGATAGATGACACTCGTGAACCGGGGAACCACGGACGAACAGGGGGTTTGGGAAGGATGGATCAATCAGGATTGAGTCGACGACGAATACTTGCAGGGGTCGCCCTCGCTGGCAGTGCCGGAGCGCTCACCGGTGTCGGGACCGGCGCCGTCCTCGCCGATCGAGTACGGTTCGAGAACCGACTGTCAGCGGGTACACTCGACCTTCGCGTCGGGTGGAACGGCGGCTCGAGCGCGGGAACGGTACCGCTCGAGATTGAGTTCTCGGACGGCGCAACCGGCGGCGAGGAGATTCTTCGGGTGTCACTCCCCGACGACGGCTCGAACAACCAGGCATACGCCTGGTTGGGGGCGACCTGCCCCACCGAATCGGCGCTCCTCGAGCATCTCTCACTCACGATCTCGTACGCCGATTGTACGGACGAAACCGCGCTTGACGGTAGCGAACTCGTCTCGGGTTCGTTGCTGGAGGTGGCCGAAACGCTCACGGGTGGGGTCGCGCTCGACGGAGGTCGAAGGGCGTCAGTAGGTGACGAGGATCGGGCCTGCCTCCAACCCGGCAACGAGTTGTGTCTCCTCCTCGAGTGGGTACTCGACCCCGAGTACGCTGGCGAGGAGACCACCGCATTCGAATTCCGGTTCGTGGGCCAGCAGTGTCGTCACGGGGACGCCACGGCGAATCCGTTCACTGCTCGGAAGTGTGACGCGGCGGAGGATTACCACGGAATAAGTCACGTCGAGATCTACGTCTGCGACGACGAGGAAACGCCCGAATTGGCAGGCAAACTCGAACTCAGCGAGAGCGGCTACTGTAGCCAGGACGGAATTAGTGCGAACTCGATTGAGGTCGGGCAGTATGTCCTCTATCCGGACGGTGACGCGTGTGACGAGCCAACCGGCTACTTCGTCGACGTGAGAGCAACCCGAACGAACGAGGACGGCGAAACGATCGGCCTCGCGTTCGAGCTCATGACCGACGACGGCGGAGTTGATCCGGAACTGTGTCGCGTTGACGTAAAGGGTGGACCGGGCGTCGAGACCTACGATGGGGACGACTTCGACGGAAATGCGACGAACGGCGTGCTCACAGCGTCAGCGAAGTCGTCGAACGGAGGACAGCCATGACCGAGTCAAAGAGCGATCCGTCGACCGGAATCGCGCGACGACTCGAGACGTTTCGGAAGCGAATCCCCTGGTGGCGACTCGCGAATTTCGTCGGATTACTCGTCTTGCTGACGGTCGTCCTCCCGTTCGTCGTCTACGCGGTGCCACAGGTCGTCGGCGCGAATCAGAGCTACGTGGTTCTCTCCGGCAGCATGGAACCCACGATCAGCCCCGGCGACGCGATCATCGTCGAGTCGGTCGAACCGTCGGCGATCGACGAGGGAGACGTCATCACGTTTACCCGGGATGGGAACGCCTACACCACGACCCATCGCGTCACCGAGATACGCGACTCAGAGGCCGGTCTCGAGTTCCGGACGAAAGGCGATGCGAACGCTCAGGCCGATCAGGCGCCCGTGGCGGCCTCGCAGGTCGAGGGTCGCGTGGCATCGATCGGTGGCGTCGCTCTCGTGATCCCGCTCGTCGGTAACGTCGTCCAGTTCGCGGGTACGACGGTCGGATTCGGCGTGCTGGTCGTCGTTCCGCTCGGCGCGCTCGTGCTCACAGAGGCCTGGAACCGGCGTTCGGAAACCGGGGCGAGAGACGGGGCCGGGGACGCCCAGTCCGGATCGGAGCGTGGCTGGCTTACGCTCCAGCCCGCCGACCTCAAACTGACGCTCCTCGTGACCAGTGCGTTCGCCGCGTACAGCGTCTGGATTGCCTCGATCGTGCTCTCGTTCTGGACCATCGCCGTGGCGGCCAGCACCGTCACGGCCTTCCTGTTACTCGCGAGGCTGTACACCTCGAGCGGAGGTGTCCGATGAACCGTCACGTCGTTCTCTCGCTCTGGCTTCTCGCGGCGCTGATCGCGGCAGTCGCGAGCGGCGGCGCCACTGTAGCCCTCTTCAGCGACGAGGCGAGCGTTCCAGTCGAGGTTTCGACCGACGTTCGCGAACCCGAACACGAAACGGCGAGCAACGACAGCGTGTCGTCGTCTGCCTCCTCGAACACGGCCGGCGAGAACGCGACGAGCGACATGGCGGAACCGGCGAACGATTCGAGCGGCCAAAGGGCGTCGAACGGTCTCGATAGTGTTGCCATCGATAGTAACAGTACTGCAGACGCCGACGACACCAACGATACGGATGAGGACGTCTCGCAAACGTAACGCTCGCCTCGACTTGACGGCGACCTCGGATTGATCCAGCGGATCCTCGAGAACCCATCGGGGTGTGGCCAGAGCCGGGCGCTGGGAACCGCAGAAACCCTACGACACTCGGGCGACTCGAGGGACGAATTCGTCGATCGGCGACGAGGGAACCCTTAAGCCTTATCCCGTTCGTTTCGAAACGACAGACCATGGACGAGGACACTGGACGGGACGACGATTTGGAACGGACCAAGCAGACGGGTGGGGAGGAACAGCCGTCGAACGTGGCCGAGGCATCCCTGGAGGGCGACTCGAGCGAACCGACGCCAGACGACGACCCGAGCCAATCGAGTCCAGACGACGACTCGGAGCAAACGCCAATGCCCGGCGTCCCCGAACCCGACGCCGTCGACGAGGACGACGAGATCCCGGCCGACGTCCAGAAGTACGCCCGCTTCCAGAAGATGGACGGCGCCCAGTACGACCGGGTCAACGAGTTCCTGCGCGACCGGACGTACGTCACCGCCCGCGAGTGGGCCATCGCCCGACTCTGTTCGGACTTTCGGACCGAGACGGGCGTCGAGATGACCAAAATCGGCGAGAACCTGCCCGAACTCGTGCCGTTCATGACCGACACCTACACGCCTCAGGCGGTCAACCAGGCCCGGTCGTCATTCGAGGAGAAGGTCCGAAAGTCGGGCGCGACCTTCCTCTACGGCGCGATGTGTGACTTCTTCACCGCGGAGGAACTCGACGACGTGATGTACGAGGCCACCGAGGTCGCGAAGTTCCTCCTGGAGGTCGAGGGCGTCGACCTCTCCGTCGAGGACGAACTGGAGGCCGAAGAGCGCATCTCGAGCGTGATGCGCGAGGTTCGCGAGGCGAGCAAGGAACTCCGGGAGGAGGAAACGTAGGCGACCTACAGGCCGGCTGTGAAACGACTTCTCGACGAATCTCCTCGACGCGCTGTGGTCGGAAATCGGCCGCTCAGCAATTAGGCCAGGTGAAAGAGGTTGCGGAGCGTTCGGTCGTGGTCGCGTTCGGTACCGGGCGGAGGCCCAGCGGCTGTGCGATCCCCCTCGAGTACGGTGAACTCGCTCGAGCCACACGAGCAGCCGTTTCGCTGCCCGATCGGGCTGACGGTTCCATCGGGGTTCACGTGGGAGGCGTACACATTCCCGCAATTGGTGCACTGTGCGATGACCTCAGAGAGTTCGTTTGGGTCGGTCATGACACGCACACCTACCACGGCCGTAACACAGTGTCTTTTGACAAACTCATCAAAACGTGCCACTCGGGCGCCTGGGGACAGGGAGACCGTAGGATCAACAGAGAACACGATGACGCCCCGTCGATGGCTTGAGGGACGGCATCGAAACGGGGCCTTCATTCGGAGCCGCCCTCGGCCCGCACTGATTGTTCCTTTTCCATTGTACGACGGACGCTTTCGCCGTTCGTGGCGTTCAGCGTTCGTGCCGACGAGAATATCGAGCGCTGTTCGTAACGGAAAACGGGGCCAGATCGCGTTCGCCCCCAATGGTCGCCGTACTGGACCGGGTGTTCACTTTCACGTAATCGAGCCGTTTCGGGGAGAAATTTGGTTCAATTGCCCCGCCAAAACCTGACTCCTTTTGCCGCATCGGATCGGTCCTGTGGCGCTGGACGTCGGCATGAGCGGTTTACACTGCGATTTAACGGCGGATTGAGCACACTACCGAATACGCTCTGTGAGACCGTATCTACCAGGACACTTCGGGCGAGCTCCCGATTTCGAACGGAGGAATCATTACCCCTCTCTGTCCGTGCGTTTCAGGTGGAAATGCGTCCGTTACGGTGGCGGCCGTCTGCTCGGTGAAGAAATCAACAGTTACAGATCGAATTCGATAGACGAGAGAAGCGCCGATACAGCCATTTTTGAGTCCGCACGAGGTATTATTCACCGACTGTTTTCGAAAAGAAGTGAAACGAACGAACTTACTTATACGAAACCTTGGCCAAACAACCGACCGCCCAACCTGGGCTGAGAGACATGAGAGAAGAACGAGACCCAGACGACGGAAGACGGTCATTCATGAAGAAGAGCGCGTTAGCAACAACCGCCCTGGCTGTCGGTGCCGGTGCCAGCACGAACGTGGCGGCTCAAGATGACGAGGAGGACGGTGAAGGACTCCAGGAAGGAGAAGTCGTCATCCACGGCCGCGATTACTTCCCGGACGCCGATTTCACGGTCCTTGCGGAAATGGACTCGGGAACTCGAGACACCCTCGTCGAGGCACTCGGCGACGAGTTCGACAACGATTGGGACGTGTACATTATCCAGGTCGACATCGGTACGGGCGGCCCGTTAGGACACATCTTCGTCGACGAAGACGAGGCGCAAGTGAGCGAAGGTGATACGGCAACGATGTCGACTGACACCGTGTCGTTCCGCAATCCGGAGCTGGACCTGCTCGAACTCGATATCGGCGCCGCCAGTGGTGGAGGCGCTGCAGCAGACGAGGAGGAGGAAGAGGAGAACGGCGCCGGCGGCGGAAACGGCGGCGGCGCTGGGAACGAAACCGAAGATGGTGCCGGAAACGGCGGCGGCAACGGCGGCGGCAACGGCGGCGGCAACTGACGCGATTACCCTCGTCTCAGATTTTTTCTTTCGAACCTCGAGGATCAGTCGATGCTGCGAGCGGCCCGAAACGGGAGCCGTGGACGGACCTGTGCGCGCTCGTACTCTTCACACTCGTAGAGCGACACGTCTTTCCCACCGTGGGCGACACTGTGGTGTATGAGCACCGAGCCAAAGCAGGAACTCACCAGCGTCGACCTCGCGGCGCTCGTCGGTGAACTCGGATCCTACGAGGGGGCCAAAGTCGACAAGGCCTACCTCTACGGCGACGACCTCGTTCGCCTCAAGATGCGTGACTTCGACCGCGGCCGGGTCGAACTCATGCTCGAGGTCGGCGACCGCAAACGCGTCCACACCGTCTCGCCCGAACGGGTGCCGGACGCGCCAGGGCGCCCGCCGCAGTTCGCGATGATGCTCCGAAACCGGCTCTCGGGGGCGGACTTCGTCGGCGTCGAGCAGTACGAATTTGACCGCATCCTCGAGTTCGTCTTCGACCGCGAGGACGGGATGACGCGGATTATCGTCGAACTGTTCGGCCAGGGCAACGTCGCCGTCACCAATCGCGAGTACGAGGTGATCGACTCTCTCGAGACCGTTCGGTTGAAGTCCAGGACGGTCGTTCCAGGCTCGCGATACGAGTTCCCGGAGTCTCGCGTCAATCCGCTCACCGTCTCGCGGGAGGCGTTCGATCAGCAGATGGACGACTCCGACACGGACGTCGTCCGGACGCTCGCGACCCAGCTCAACTTTGGCGGCCTCTATGCCGAGGAACTGTGTACCCGCGCGGGCGTCGAGAAGACCCTCGACATCGAGGACGCGAGCGAGGACGAGTACGAGCGGATCTACCAGGCCATCGAGCGACTGGCGCTCGACCTTCGAAACGCCACTCTCGAGCCGCGGGTGTATTTGGAGGGCGAAGGGAACGACGGCAGCGGTGACTCCGAGAGTAACGACGAAAACGGCGACAGCGGCGGCGACGGCAACAGCGACGACGTGGATGCGGAACGCGACGACGAGACGAACGCCCACGTCGTCGACGTCACCCCGTTCCCGCTCGAGGAGCACGAAGGCCTCGCCAGCGAATCCCACGAGACGTTCAACGGCGCCCTCGAGGAGTACTTCTTCCGGCTGGACCTCGATGCCGACGAACCGGATCCGCGCGATCAGCGTCCGGACTTCGAGGAACAGATCGCCAAGCACCAGCGGATCATCGACCAGCAAGAGGGCGCAATCCAGGGCTTCGACGAGCAAGCCGAAGCCGAGCGCGAGAAGGCCGAGTTGCTGTACGCCCACTACGGCACGGTCGACGACCTCCTGTCGACCGTTCGTTCGGCCCGCGACGACGGCGTTCCCTGGGGCGAGATCGCCGGCCGACTCGACGAGGCCAAGGAGGAGGGAATGGACGCTGCCCAGCCATTCGTCGACGTCAACGGGAAGGAAGGGACGGTGACGATTCGCCTCGAGGGCGACCCCATCACGCTCCTGGTCGAGGACGGCGTCGAGAAGAACGCTGACCGGCTCTACACGGAGGCGAAACGCATCGCCGAGAAGAAGGAGGGCGCGCTGGCGGCGATCGAGGACACCCGCGAGGAACTCGCGGAGATCGAGCGTCGGCGCGACGAGTGGGAAACCGACGACAGCGACGAGGAGGCGGCTGACGAGGAGGGCGACGACGAACGCGACTGGCTCGCCGAACCCTCCGTCCCGATTCGCCAGAACGAGCAGTGGTACGAGCGGTTCCGGTGGTTCCGGACCAGCGACGACTACCTCGTGATCGGGGGTCGAAACGCCGACCAGAACGAGGAACTCGTCAAGAAGTATCTCGAGCGCGGCGACCGCGTGTTACACACGCAGGCTCACGGGGGGCCGGTCACGGTCCTGAAGGCCACCGATCCCAGCGAAGCGTCCTCGGGCGACATCGAGATTCCCGACTCGAGCGTCGAGGAAGCGGCCCAGTTCGCGGTCTCGTACTCCTCGGTCTGGAAGGACGGGCGCTACGCGGGCGACGTCTACGTCGTCGACTCCGACCAGGTGTCGAAGACGCCCGAGAGCGGCGAGTACCTCGAAAAGGGCGGGTTCGCGATTCGCGGGGACCGGACCTACTTGGACGACACGCCGGTGGGCGTCGCGGTGGGTATCCAGTGTGAGCCGTACACGCGAGTCGTCGGCGGGCCGCCGTCGGCGATCGAGGGCCAGGCGGTGACGACGATCGAGGTCGAACCCGGACGGTTCGCCCAGGCCGACGCCGCGAAGCGCATCTATCGCGAACTCCGCGAACGCTTCGCGGACGAATCGTTCGTCCGAAAGATCGCGAGCCCCGATCAGATCGCACACTTCCTGCCCCCGGGCGGGAGCCGCTTGCTCGAGGAGTAGCGTTCGGCGCGCGGTCCCGTTCGTGGGATCAGGAGAAGTACCTCGACTTCGACCGAGACCTCGAAGGGTCGGGTCGTCGGTCGTCCGTACCCAGCTACGCCTCGCTGTGGTGTGACTGGCTGCCGCAAGCGGTGGAGGAGTCACATTCGGGGCGCGGGGTGAGTTGGACCGACTCGGGCCCGTCGAGGTGCACCGTGTACCGGCCGTACTCGAACGAGATGGAGGTGGAATCGTTCGTCGATCGAAGAACGTCCTCGAGCGCACCGACGTCGACTGCGTCGTGGAGCGGTGGGTCGACGTCGAGCGGGTCGATACCCTCTCGCGTGGCGATGGCTTCGATGATCCGGTAGCCGATATCGTGGTCCTCCTGCATATTTCTGGTGGCTACAACCGACGATAAATATCCCATTGATTGTGTGGTGACAGGAGTCTGACGTTCGTCATGCTCCTGCCAGACGCCGCTGGATCGAGCGTGTGCCACAGCGGACGGAGCCGAACACGTACGATTCGCCCTCGAAATCCGGCACCACTTGACCGAGTGGGGTGACTTATGCACGCTCGAGCCAAGTGGCGACCATGAGCAGCGACGACGCGTTCGACCACGGAAAAGACGAGCGGTTGACCAGCCGCGACGTGACCGAGGGGGCCGACCGGGCGCCCCACCGGGCGATGTTTCGGGCGATGGGATTCGACGACGAGGATTTCGGCTCGCCGATGATCGGGGTAGCGAACCCCGCCGCGGACATCACGCCCTGTAACGTCCACCTCGACGACGTGGCCGACTCGGCGCTCGACGGGATCGACGAGGCCGGCGGCATGCCAATCGAATTCGGCACGATTACCATCTCCGACGCCATTTCGATGGGAACCGAGGGGATGAAGGCCTCGCTCATCTCGCGGGAACTCATCGCCGACAGCGTCGAACTGGTCAGTTTCGGCGAGCGGATGGACGGCCTCGTCACCGTCGCCGGTTGCGACAAGAACCTCCCGGGGATGATGATGGCTGCGATCCGCACCGATCTCCCCTCCGTCTTCCTCTACGGCGGGTCGATCATGCCCGGCCAGCACGAGGGCCGGGACGTGACCATCGTCCAGGTATTCGAGGGCGTCGGAGCGTACGGAACCGGGGAGATGGACGAGGAGGAACTCGACGACCTCGAGCGCCACGCCTGCCCCGGCGCCGGCTCCTGTGGCGGGATGTTCACGGCGAACACGATGGCCTCGATTTCGGAAGCGCTCGGGCTGGCTCCGCTGGGAAGCGCCTCGCCACCAGCCGAGGACGAAGAGCGATACGAGGTCGCCAGACGCGCGGGCGAACTCGCTCTCGAGTGCATCGAGGAAGAGCGGCGCCCCTCGGACATTGTCACGCGCGAGTCCTTCGAGAACGCCATCGCCCTCCAGACCGCCATCGGGGGGTCGACCAACGGCGTCCTCCACCTCCTCGCGCTCGCCCGCGAGGCCGACGTCGACCTCGAGATCGGCGACTTCGACGAAATCTCGCGGCGGACCCCAAAGATCGCCGACCTTCAGCCGGGTGGCACGCGCGTGATGAACGACCTCCACGAACTCGGGGGCGTCCCGGTCGTCCTCCGCCGACTGCTCGAGGCCGACCTGCTCCACGGCGACGCGATGACCGTCACCGGCCGAACGATCGCCGAGGAACTCGCTCACCTCGAGGAAACCGGCGACCTGCCGGCGAACGATGGCGACCTCGAGGCGGACTTCCTCTACACCGTCGAGAACCCGAAGGAGGAAGAGGGCGCGATCAAGATCCTCGATGGCAACCTCGCCCCCGACGGCGCCGTGTTGAAGGTGACCGGGGACGACGCCTTCCACCACGAGGGGCCAGCCCGGATCTTCGAGCACGAGGAAGACGCCATGGCCTACGTGCAGGAGGGCCACATCGAGAGCGGCGACGTGATCGTCATCCGCAACGAGGGCCCGCGCGGCGGTCCCGGCATGCGCGAGATGCTCGGCGTCACCGCGGCCGTCGTCGGCGCGGGTCACGAGGACGACGTCGCGCTCATCACCGACGGCCGGTTCTCCGGGGGCACCAGGGGCCCGATGATCGGCCACGTCGCCCCGGAAGCCTTCGTCGGCGGGCCCATCGGCCTGCTCGAGGACGGGGACGTCGTCACGGTCGACATCCCCGACCGAACCCTCGAGGTCGACCTCGACGACGCGGAACTCGAGGACCGACGCGAGGCGTGGGACCGTCCCGACCCGGTCTACGACGGGGGCGTCCTGGCGAAGTACTGTCGGGACTTCGACTCGGCGTCGAACGGCGCCGTGACGAATCCGCGGCTCACTCGAGACTGAGCGGGTGCGGGCGGCGTTCTCTCACCGACTGACGTCCGTTTCGCTGAACTATCTGTTCGCATAGACGCTATGTGACCATCGACCCTCGACCCCGCCATCGTATCAGGAAATCGTGGTGAATATTGAAATTCCCAGGCATCGTCTGCAGAACCGGGGTGATCGCCTTGCGCGAGCACAATCGCGTCATGGCCGTGTGCGAACGCTGCGAGTCGGTATACGCAGCGAAACAGCTCCAGAGCGGTCGTATCCGCCCGATCGGAACGCACTCCTGTCGGTGTGGATCCGAACACTTCCGAGCGATCAGGTGAACTGATTCGCCACAACAATCGCGAACGCCCCTTTCACTCCGTGACGACACACTCGACCAGCCGACGGTCTGGCGTGTAACGTTATTGCCCGCACTCGAACATGCAACAGGTACTGTCCACCCTCGAGCATACAGCGTGTGGCCGATACCGACCCTTGTCTCGACCATCGTAGGTGAATCGATAGCGTTGATACGTCGATACAACCGGCACGGACAGTTGTGTTGGGGAGTTGTTATTATATTGTTATTGACTCCAAATTAGTTCGAGTGTACTTTTATATACGATGGTGATCATCATTGCCTTACTTAATTTACTATTCACTTAACATATGGCTGTCTCGACCGAAACGTTCATCTTTGAGTGAGTGTCACGTGAAAACGGATGTCACGGGACACGCACCCAGTTGACAGACGAACAGTGTTGAAAGCAGTGGGCGGCACGCTCGCGACCGCCGGGGTCTCCGGGCTGGCAGCGGCAGACCCGGACGACGTCGTCGAAGTCAACGTCGGCTTCTCGAACGGCCGCGGTCGAACCGCGGCGCTCGAGGCGGCCTCGGACACGGTTCGCGAGTTCGCGTTCGACGCGGTGACGATTCGAGTACCCAAACGCGCCGTCTCCGGGCTACAGAGAAACCCCAACGTACGATACGTCGAGGAGAACGGCGAGATGCACGCGCTCGCACAGTCCACTCCATGGGGGATCGACCGCGTCGACGCGGACGTCGCACACGACAACGGCGAGACCGGCGCCGGGGCCGACGTCGCGATTCTCGACACCGGAATCGACTCCGATCACCCCGATTTGCAGGCTAACCTGGGCGACGGCCGGGCGTTCGTGAGTTGCAAAGGCGGCCCGAATTCGTGTGGCCAGGACTGGGACGACGACAACGACCACGGCACCCATTGTGCGGGCACCGCCGACGCCGTCGACAACAACGAAGGGGTCGTCGGCGTCTCCACCGAGGCGACGCTACACGCGGTCAAGGTCCTCGATAAGCGCGGAAGCGGATCGTTCTCCGACATCGCGGCCGGTGTCGAGTACGTCGCCGACCAGGGCTGGGACGTCGCCAGCCTAAGCCTCGGCGCGAGTTCCGGATCTCAGGCCCTCAGAGACGCCGGTCAGTACGCGTACAACAACGGCGTGTTGCTCGTCGCTGCTGCGGGTAACGACGGGCCGTGTTCTGACTGTGTCGGCTACCCGGCCGCCTATCCGGAGTTCATCGCCGTCAGCGCGACCAGCGCGGACGACTCGCTGGCGAGTTTCTCCTCGACCGGTTCCGAGGTCGAAATCGCCGCGCCCGGCGAGGACGTCAACTCGACGGTCCCCGGCGGCGGGTACGACACGTTCTCCGGGACCTCGATGGCCTGCCCGCACGTTGCCGGCGCGGGCGGCCAACTGATGGCCAACGGCTACACGAACACCGAAGCCCGCCAGCAATTGAAAGACACGGCCGAGGACATCGGGCTCTCGGACAACGAGCAGGGAAGCGGCCTGCTCGACGTCGCCGCGGCGCTCGGTCTCTCGAGCTGAACGGATCGGTCCCCGTTTCGTCGTCGCTCGGTACGCGACTCGTTTTCAGTGAGACGACGAGGACGTCGTGAACTCGAGGGCGTAAACGGGTGAACGAATCCGGAATGGAATCAGACGTGGTTCTTCTCGTGGTCAGTCGTCGTCTTCGGCCATCACCCAATCGGGAATCGTCTCGCGTCCTGCCGTCGCGTGGCATCGAAACCGAGCGCAACGTGAACCGCTTCGCCACCATGTCGTAGAGGAAGACGAACGTCCCGAGGATGATCAACGTGTCGCCGGGGAGGCGAACCCAGAAGAGGAACTGGACGATGTCGCTGTTGTAGAACTCGAGGCTTTCAGCGTCGACAGGATCGTATCTATCCGGAGGCGCTTCGGTTCGCCATCCTGGTCGAACTCGAGTTCGGCGCCGTGCTCGGCCAGCCACTTCTGGAAAGGCGAGCACTCGACGATGCGCTCCGCCAAGCCCATGATGTGTTGGATACGATCGGCGTAGCTCTCGATGCCGTACTCGATGTTCTCGACGAACGACGGATTTCCTCCCGGTGCTTCGGGACCCGGTAAGAGACCTTTGCATGTTCGATCACGGCTCGATGCATAGCCCTGCCGCTCATGGATTTGTTTGCGTCAGAATATGAGACCGCCGAGATTGAGCAAACTCGAAGAGTTTGCGATGTACGTCGGTCTCACGATTGAGTGAGCAGCGCGAATGAAAGAGTGGGACCGCCGAGAGTCGAACTCGGGTCCTACGGACCCCATCCGCAGAGGATACCACTACCCCACGGTCCCGCATCTCGAACGATGCGCGTGTGTCGTTTAAGGGTATCGCTTCGGGGGCAGGGTGTGACTCCTTCGCTCGCCCCCACCAACCCGTCGCCCCACCTGACACCCACCAGGAGCGCTACCGACGGGGGGAACGTTTTTCTCGTCGGGGTTCAACCTCCGCACATGAGTGATTTCGACCTCGACCTGCGAACCGTCGAGGAACACATCGACGACGAACTCGAGCTCGAGGGGAGCATCCTGCTGGACGTCCTCGACGGCTCGAAAGACCCCGAAGCGTGGCTCGAGGCCGTCAACGCGGGCAACGTCCTGGTACTGAACGTCAACGGCGACGTCAACGAACTGGCGGCGGGCTTCGCTCGAGACATCAAGGAAGCGGGCGGCACGTTAGTCCACTTTCGGGGCTTCTTGATCGTCGCGCCCCCGGGCGTCGACGTGGACACGAGCCGCCTCTAAGCGAGTTCCGTTTTTCAGTCCTCGAGCACGGTCAGGTGGTGGCCATCGGGGTCGCGCGCAATGAGCCGAGAGTTGGATCGCTCGAGCGAGCAAACCCACTGCTCGAGCGCGGCTTCGACGGCGTCCAGGTCGTCCGTCTCGAATCCCAGGTCGACGTGGACACCGCCTCTGGCGTCGGCCAGCCCCAGTTGCGGTTCCCAGAGTTCGAGCGCGACGGGGCCGTTCATCCGAACGCGACGGCGATCCGAGCCGCGGTCGACGGTCTCGAACCCCAGACGCCCGTAGCGGTCCTCGGCGTCCTCGAGTGACGCGACCTCAAGGACGACCTCGAACACGCCGTCGATCCCCGGCCCTCGAACGTCGCCCTGGCCCAGTTCTACGCAGTTGCCGTCGGGGTCGTAGAGGTAGAGCGAGCGAGCGTCCCCGAAGGTGTGCTCCTGGAGGTCGTGTTCGTCCTCGAGTGCGTCCCACCAGTCGTCGTACTCGGCGACCGGGATCGAGCAGGCGAAGTGGGTATGAAGCCCGCCGCGCGGAAGTCCCGTCGGTCGCCGGAGGATCAGCTCCGTGCCGCCAGCGTCGAGCGTGACCGCTCGTTCGTCGTCGCTTCGCGCGTCGTTCACGTGCCGAGCGAGGGGTCGATTCGCGACCGACAGCTCGAGGGTCTCCTCGTAGAATCGGCGTGCGGGTGCGAGGAACTCGACTTCCAGCCCCAGCCAGGCCAGCCTGGTCAGCATACGGCCGAGTACGCCGGATGGCCTCAAAGTCCCATCGCTGCCTCGAGCATCTGTCCTTCGGTCGACCTGTTTGTTCGCCTGTATGACGTTTATATTCGTCGCGTTCGAAGGGCTACTCATGAGCTTTCGTGTCGACGAGAGTGAGACGGCCCTCCAGGAGATCGACCGATTCGACGGCGGCGTCGGCTGGATCGCTCATCCAGAGGAGGCGATGAAGCGGGCCAGCCACGCCCTCGAAATCGACGGCGAAGTCTGGGTTTTCGACCCCGTCGACGCCGATGGGGTCGACGAACTGCTCGCGTCGCTCGGTGAGGTGGCCGGTGTCGTCGTCATGCTCGACCGACACAAGCGCGACGCGGGAGCGATCGCCAAACGCCACGACGCCGCGGTCTACCTGCCCGAGTGGTTCGACGGCGTGAGCGAGGAGGTCGGCGCGCCGGTCGTCAGGTTCGGCGACGAACTCGCGGACACGGGCCTCGAGTCGTTCGTGGTGAAGGACGGGCGCTTCTGGCAGGAGGTCGGGCTATACGATCCAGCCCATGGAACCCTGATCGTCCCCGAATCGCTCGGGACCGTGGCGTACTTCCTGGCGGGCGACGAACCGCTCGGCGTCCATCCGATGCGCCGTCTGTCGCCCCCGCGCGGGACGCTCGGCGGCTACCGGCCCGAACGGATTCTAGTCGGCCACGGCGAGGGCATCCACGACGATGCGGCTCGGATCCTGTCGGAGACCCTCGATACGTCGCGGCGGCGGACCCCCAGAGTGTACGCCGGGGCGGTTCGGCAGTTCCTGCCGTTTTGACCCCTGTGAGCCAAACGAAGGCCGCGAGCCAACCCACGACGGGAACAGGTCTATGTAGCTTCCGGGCCGAACTCTGGTCGTAACAGTGGTCTACATCACCCGTGGGCTGGTCGACGTCTTGCTCGAGTTGGCGGCCGACGCCGAGCCGTCGCGAATGACGACGGGCCTCTCCGTCTCGGAGTCATCGACGCTCGAGGGCGTCGATGCCGGTGGGATCCCCGCGGAGACGCCGGTGTTCACCGACTTCTTCCTGCCCGATCCCGGCAACGCGGTCAACGCCGTCTTCGGCGTCAATCTGTCGACGCCGGCCAGGGAGACCCAGGGTCGGTTCGTCTCCCACCCGACCGGCGAACTGCTGGTCACGCGACGGGACGACCTCGCGGAGGTCGTCTTCGTCGCCGTTCCGCCGTGGGAGCCGACCCCCGAGTCGTTCGCCGCCTTCGACCGGGCCGGCGAGCGACTGCCGCTCGAGATCGTCGACGCGGAGCCGCCGGTGGAGTCACTCGAGTAACCTGTCGTCTGACATCGCCGTTTTCGGACACGTGGTGCCGTTTTCAGGGCTTATGGCACCGTTCTCGGGACGCATGGCACCGTTCCCGAGGGCCGTGCCACCCTATTCGAGGCTCGTCGACGAACCCACCCAGCCCAAAGGATTACTCCGGAAACAGCTCTTCCCGCCGCTCGATCGCGTCGATCGCGTCGATGTCGACGGACTCGAGATCGATTCTGGCTGCTTCGAGGTTGGCCTCGAGGTGGTCGCGACTGCTGGCTTTCGGAATCGCGTGGACGCCGTCGTGAGTGAGGACCCACGCGAGTGCCACCGCCTCGGGCGTCGTTTCGTGCTTCTCGGCGACCGCTACGACGGGCTCGAGGTCGCGTACCCGACCACCGGCGAGCGGGGAGTAGGCGACGACGGGGTACTCGTAGCGTCGAGCGTGCTCAAGCAGGCCCGGAGACCGAAAGAGCGGGTGGAACTCGACCTGGTGGGCAGCGATCGGGGCCACGAGGATCGATCGGGCGGTCTCGAGTTCCTCGCGTGTGAAGTTGCTCAGGCCGACGTGTTCGATCCAGCCGCGCTCGCGGAGGCTGTCGAACGTGCGGAGCGTCGCCTCGGGGTCGTAGGTCTCGATCGGTCGGTGGACGTACAGCAGATCGATCGTCTCTACCCCCAGGCGCTCGCGGCTCGCGTCGGTGCTGTCGATCACGTCGTTGGGGGCGAGGCTGTCGGCCCAGACCTTGGTGGCGATGGTGAGCTCGTCTCGCGGGACGTCGCTCCGGGCGATTCCCTCACCGACGACGGCCTCGTTGCCGTAGATCTGTGCGGTGTCGAGGTGACGGTAGCCGACCTCGAGGGCGGTCGCGATCACGTCAGGGTCCTCGATGCCCATCGTGCCGAGGCCGATCGGTGGCAGGTCCATGTGATGACTATCGGCCGGCAGTATTTCGGTGTCCCGGTCGGCTATCCGGGCCTCGCCTTTCGCGCCGTCTTGGGCCGCCCGAGACCACCGTCTTCTTAACCGTGCGTTTCGATCCTCGAGTAATGAGTATCCCCTCCTTCGTCATCGGGATCGCCGGGGGAACGGGCGCCGGGAAGACGTCCGTCGCCCGCGACGTCGCCGAGGCGGTCGGCGAAGCCGTCACTCGAATCCCCGTCGACAACTACTACGAGGACCTCTCGCATCTCGAGTACGAGGAACGGACCGAGGTCAACTACGACCACCCCTCGGCCTTCGAGTGGGAACTCCTGCGCGAGCAGCTCGATACGCTCTCGATGGGGCAACCGATCGAGATGCCCCAGTACGACTTCGAGCGCCATAACCGGATGGACGAGACGGTCACCGTCGAGCCCACGGACGTCATCGTCGTCGAGGGGATCCTCGCGCTGTACGACGACGTGATCCTCGAAATGCTCGACCTCTGCGTCTACGTCATGACCGACGCCGACGTCCGTATCCTCCGGCGGATCCAGCGGGACGTGATCGACCGCGGCCGGAACCTGGAGGGCGTCATCGACCAGTACCTCGAGACGGTCAAGCCGATGCACGAGCGCTTCGTCGCGCCGACGAAGAAGCACGCGGACGTCATCATCCCCGAGGGGGTCAACCGGATGGCGATCGACCTGCTCACCGAGAAGATCGAGTCGGAGCTCTCCGAGGAGTTCGAACCGCGAGAGCCACTCGAGACGCTGGATCACGACTGAGCCGCCGTCATCCTCATTTCTCGTTCCAGCCGCGACGACTCGACCGCGGTCAGTCGTCGGCCGGCGCTCCGCCCTCGCCGACCGGTTCGACCTCAGCCGCGGCCGCCTTGTACTCCGGAATCTTCGCCAGCGGGTCCAGCACGTCGTTCGTCAGCGTGTTCGCCCGCGCGTCGGAAAAGTGCGGGGTGGTCCACACGACGCCCTCCTTGATGTCCTCGGTGACGTTCGCCTCGAGGACGATCTCGCCGCGACGGGACCGGAGCACGACGTACTCCCCGTCCTCGATTCCCCGGTTCGCGGCGTCGGCGGGGTGGACGTCGACGAAGTTCTCGGGGGTCTTCCGGCGAAGCGTCGGCGACCGGGTGCTCATCGTCCCCGTGTTGTAGTGTTCCTCGAGGCGGGCGGTCGTGAGCACGAGCGGGAACTCGTCGTCCGGAACCTCGTCGGGCGCCTGGTGGCGAACGCCGCGGACGACGCCGAGGCCGTCCTCGGTATCGAAGCTGTCGGCGTAGAGGTACTGGTCGCCCTCGTCGCCCGGTTCGTAACAGGGCCACTGGATGCCCTCGCGGCCGATGCGGTCGTAGGTCATGCCGTGATAGATCGGACACACCTCCCGGAGTTCCTCGAAGACGGCTTCGGGGCCGTCGAAGTCGAATCCCGAACCGAAGAGTCGGGTACCGACGTCACAGAGGATGTCCAGGTCGTGGCGGGTGTTTCCGGGGACGTCGGTCACCTTTCGCATTCGCTGGACGCGCCGGTCGGTGTTGGTGACCGTGCCGCCGCGTTCGGCCCACGACGTGGCGGGCAGTATCACGTCCGCGAACTCCGCCGTGTCGGTCATGAAGATGTCCTGGACGACGAGGAACTCGAGGTCGGCTATGCGTTTTTCGACCTCGAGGGCGTCGGGTTCGCTCATCACCGGGTTCTCGCCCATGACGTAGAGTCCGTGGACTGAGTCGCCGATGGCGTTCGAGACCTCGACGTTCGTCAACCCCGGTTCGGGCGGAATCTCGAAGCCCCAGACCGATTCGACCGCCTCCCGGGCTTCGTCGTCGTCGACGTTCTGGTACCCTGGCAGGACGTTCGGCATCGCGCCCACGTCGCAGGTGCCCTGGACGTTGTTCTGGCCGCGAAGCGGGTTGACGCCCGTGCCGGGCCGCCCGACGTTGCCGGTGATCAGTGCGAGGTTGACCTCGTTTTGCACGTTGTCGACGCCGCAGGCGTGCTGGCTCATCCCCATGCCGGTGAAGATGGCGCCGTTTTCGGCCTCGGCGTAGATCCGGGCGGCCTCCTGGATGTCCTCGAGCGGAACGCCACAAGTGTCGGCGGCCGCCGCCGCGTCGAAGTCCGCGAGGGTCGCCTCGAGGTGGTCGAACCCTCGCGTTCGTTCCTTCACGAAGTCCTCGTCGTACAGCCCCTCCTCGAGAATCGTGTGCAGGACGACGTTCAACAGTGGGATGTCGGTTCCAGGTTCGAGCTGGAGGTGAATGTCCGCGTCCCGACTCGTCTTGTTCGCGTGCGGGTCGACCTGGATCAGCGTCGCCCCGTCGCGGACGGCCCGCCGGAAGTAGTTGCTGTGGGCGATGACGTGTTGCTCGGCGGGGTTCGCCCCCTGGACCCAGTAGACGTCGCCGTGGCTCTCGAGGTCGGCCATGCTGTTGGTCATCGCGCCCGCCCCCAGGCTCTGCCGGAGCGTGTAGACGGTCGAGGCGTGACACATCCGGGTGCAGTTGTCGACGTTGTTCGTCCCGTAGCGGCGGGCGAGTTTCTGGAGCAGGTAGTTCTCCTCGTTCATCACCTTCGAGGAGCCGAAAAAGCCCACCGCGTCGGGGTCGTGTTCGTCGCGGATCCGCTCGAGTTCCGAGACGGTCAGTTCCAGAGCCTCGTCCCAGGTCGCTTCGCGGAACTCGCCGTCTTCGCGAATCAGCGGCGTTTTCAATCGGTCCTCGTGGTTTACCACCTGCGGCGAGGCCCCGCCCTTGATGCACAGCGCGCCCTCGTTCACGGGCGCGTCGAACCACGGCTTCAGGGACACCTCACCGGGCTCCTCACCCTCCTGTAAGGTGAGCCCGCAGCCGACGCCGCAGTACGGACAGATCGTCTCGACGCCCTCGTTCTCGGAGCTCATACTGTCGATTGCTACCATTACACGTATCAGTCTTTGGGAGTCTCGAGCGGACAGTCACCCGACGGGATGGATCGACGTGATGGATCGCCGGGAATCGCTAAAACCGTCCGTTCGCTCCGGCAACGGTTTTTGTCGGTTCGGACCGTCGGTCGACTCGATGGACGGACCTGCAATCGGGGAACTCGAGCGAGCGGCCGTCGCCTACAAGGAGTACGAGCCGTTCGCGACCGTCGAGGACGAGCGTCTCGAGACGCTGCCCATGGCGTTCGCCGACGGCTCGTTCCTCTGGAAAGACGTCGAGTGGGTCGTTCGCTGGTACTCCCGACGCACCCGCTCGAGCGAGCCACACCCGGCGGAGTCGGCGTTTCGAGAGAACGGGTGGGACAACCTCCAGACGGCGATCGAGACGACCGTCGACGCCGCGAGAGTGGACAACACGAGGGCGGCGCTCGAGGCGTTGACCGCGCTCGAGGGCGTCGACGTGCCCGTCGCCTCGGCGTTTCTGCACTACGTCGACCCCGAACGCTACATCGTCGTCGATCAGCAGTTGTGGACCGCGGTGGCCGAACGCGGCTCGCTCGAGGCGCCCCCACCCGACCCAATCGACGCCAACGCCTATCGGCGCTACCTCGAGTGCTGTCGAGCATTCGCTCGCGACCACGACCTCGGACTGGTGTCGCTGTACCGGGCACTCTGGCGACTCGGAAGCGATGGACTGGCGTAACGAGTGCACCGTTCGAGCGGGGAGCCCGAGGCCTCGAGGGAAAACACCATACGTTTCGTGCCCGTCGTACGGGTATGTCGAACGACAGAACGACGGTCGGAGACGTCATGTCCAGTCCGCTGGAAACGATTTCGAAGGACGCGACGGTGATGGACGCCGCCCAGCGAATGCGCGACGGGGACATCAGCGCCCTGGTCGTCCCGACCACGCCGCGAGCGATCATTAGCAGTACGGACGTACTCGAGGCAGTCGCGCAGGGACGGAACGTTGCGGAACTGACAGTGGCCGACGTGATGACGACCGACGTCGAGACGGCCACCCCGGATCTCTACATGGAGGAAGTCGCCGCGATGATGACGACGTACGGAATCAAGCACCTCCCGGTCGTCGACGGCGACTACGTCGGCATGGTCTCCTCGACCGACGTGACCGCTCACCTCTCCGAGTCTCCACGTTGAACTGGACTCGAGACTCCTCACGCTAACACCGAGTCCCGGAATCCCGTTGAAACCGGAACTCACTCGAGGACGGCCACCAGCGGCTCATCGCGGATCATGCTCGTGAGAACGACCGTAGAGACCCGGCCCTCGCTCGCCCCGCCGTCCTCGAGAATCGCCTCCCCGATGGCTCGAGCGGTCTCGAGGTCGCCGTCGTCGTCGACCATGTTCACCACCGGAACGAAAGAGGTGTCCTCGGGAACCCGTTTCAGCCCGCCCCCGGGATGGGTGAGGACGGTCGCGACGTCCGTCGGCGTGATCGGCTCGCCAGCGCTACGGCCGGTGAGGTCGGCAACGCGCTCCGGTCGATGGACGGTCTCGGCGTCGAGAGGTCGCCCGACGGCGTGACAGCTGGCGATAGCGAGAACGGTGTCGGCCCTAGCCGGGATCTGCGGCTCTCGTTCGTCCGGTGCCTTCAACAGTCGCGTCCGGGCACCGTCGGCCTTGACGAGTACGTGGTCGACGCCGTCGACGTCGGCCATCGCGTCGATTTCATCCGGTTCGTATCCTCGATAGCGGTCGCCCCTGTCGCGTTCGGGAACCAGTCCGAGGGGCCAGGCTGACTGGTCGCTCTCGACACCGTCGACATCGTTCTCGAGCCTGCCGTCGGCGGCGCGCTCGAGACGAGCCTCGAGCTCGCCCACGGGGTCGGGCGTGAGCACCACGTCGGCCACCCGCTCGTCGAAGATCGGAATCCGAACCGTCGCCGTCAGTACGGCGCGCTCGAGGCGGTCGGCGAGCGTGTAGAGCGTCGACTTCTTTCCACCGGCGCCGACGACGGCCGTTACGCCGGTATCGGCCTGAAGTGCCTGGACGAGCGCGTCTGTCATGACTCGAGGGTGGGTAGGAGCAGGCAAAAATCTAGGCGAATGCCGACCCTCCGAGCTGTGCACCGATCACCGGCCCGTGTACCAGTCACTCGAGCCAGGTCAACGCCGTCGCCGCCCAGGTGTAGCCCGTGCCGGCGGCGAGGAAGCAGACCAGGTCACCTTCCTCGAGCAGCCCCTCCCGACGACCGTCCTCGAGGGCGAGGATCTGGTCGACGCTCTGGACGTGTCCGTAGGTGTCGAGGTAGACGCCGTCGGTCGCCGGATCGAGCCCCAGTTCCTCGAACAGTAGGTCGTGAAACGACCGCTTCATGTGGGTGACGGCGACGAAATCCAGGTCGTCGCGGGCGAACCCGGAACGCTCGAGGGCGGTGTCCGCTACCTCGAGATAGTTCGGGAGAGAGACGGGTGCCAGCCGTTCTTTCATCCCGTCGGGGTCGGGCACGTCGAGGGTGTGTCGCCCCGCGGCGACGCTATCCTCGCTGGCGGGCTTGAGCGAGCCGCCCGCGGGCATGATCACGTCCTTCGAGAAGGAGCCGTCCGTGAGGGCCGCGCTCTCGTGGACCAGTGCCCGTGCTCGGGAGCCGGGATCGGTCTCGAGGACCATCGCGCTGGCCCCGGAGCCGAAGTTGAACATGAACGAGGACTGCTCGTTCTCGTAGTCGACCAGGTCCTCCTCGCGACTGCCGGCGACGAGCAGGGCGGTTTCGAGGTGGTCGACCTGGAGCTGGGCTCGCGCCTGTCGGATCGCGATGGGCGCCCCGGCACAGAGGGTGTAGCTCTCGGTGGCGAAGGCGTTCTCCGCGCCCAGCCGTTCGGCGACGTTGGCCGCGGCCGACCAGACGACGTGATCCTTGAACTCGCTGCCGTGGTAGAGCACGAGGTCGACGTCCGCGGTGTCGCGGTTGGCCATCTCGAGGGCGTCCTCCGCGGCGGCCACGCACATGTCGGTGACGTGGTCGTCGTCGGGCGGACAGACGCGCTTCTCGCGGACGCCCATCTTCTCGACGATGACCGACTCGGGAATCCCGCTCTGGGCGGCAATCTCCTCGCCGGTGACGACTTCGTCGGGGAGGTAGCGGCCGTAGCCGGTCAGACCGACGGTCGTCATCGCGGATCACCTCGCGCGGGGGAAGGGTCGACTCGAGTCCAGTACCAGTGGCCGATCGGGCGGTCGTGATACCGTGACCGTAGTCGTGGTGTGGTAAAACGTGGAGTCATCGTCGGTAGCGCTCGAGGTGGGCCGGCAGTCGGTTCGCGACGGTCCCGCCGAGTCGGTCGCGGATCGACCCGAGCAGGCCGTTGGGGACGAACAGGACGAACAGCACGAAGACGATTCCCAGGTACAGCGGGGCGCGTCCGTCGATCGCCGTGTTGATCACGTCGAGGAACGTCACGCCGGCGACGTCTGCATTCAGGACGCTCTCGGGGAGACCGCCCCGGAGGTACGGCGCAAGCCCGCCCTGCTGGGAGGAGAGGACGTCCTCGAGCCACTCGAAGGTAAACGCACCGAAGAGCGGTCCGGCGAGCGTCCCGATGCCGCCGATGATCGTCACGATGAGCGCGTCGGCCGTGACGAGGAAGTAGAACGTCGTGTCGGGGGAGGCGCTGCTCCGGTAGGCCGCGAACAGCGCGCCGGCGATGGCGGCGAAGAAGGCGCTCATGGCGAAGGCGGCCATCTTGTACCAGAAGACGTTGTAACCGACGGCGCGGGCGCGTTCCTCGTTCTCCCGGATGGCGATCATCACGCGACCGAACGGCGAGTGGACGATTCGCTGCATCGCGAAGTACGAGAGAACGACGATGATCCCGATGGCGTAGTAGGAGGTCATCGTGGCCGAGACGTCGATGCCGGTTCCGAGGACGTTCTTGAAGTTGTCACCAGCGAGCCGTCCGAGCGCGATCGACAGGGAGTCGACGTAGGGGACACCCACCTCGGGGGTCGGCCCAGCGAGATTCGGTCCCTGCTGGGGGTTCGAGCCGACGTAGTCCCAGTTGCGCACGAGCTGGTAGAGCACCTGAGCGAAGCCGAGGGTGAGCATGGCGAAGTACACTCCCGACAGCCGGAAGGAAACCGCGCCGATCAGCAGCGCGAGGACGACGGCGAGCAGGGCGCCCAACAGCATCGTCAGCATGAACGGCGTGCTGTCGGGGAGACCCGGCACCTTCCCGTTGGCCACGAGGACGATGAAGTACGCCCCGATGCCGTAGAACGCGGCGTGACCGAACGAGAGGTAGCCCGTGTAGCCGCTGACGAAATCGAAGCTCATCGCGAACAGCCCCAGGAACAGCATCGCGATCAGGAACGTCGTCGCCGGGAGGAACGCGTCGAAGAACGCGCCTGGATCGACGATTCCGACGCCGACGTCAAGCGCTGGAAACCCAGTCAACGGGCCGTAGACGATCGGGTACACCGCGAAGAACGCGATGACGGCAATGTGTGCCAGGTGATCGCGGAGGTACTGGCGAGGCCAGTCGCTTCCGGCGCGATTGCCACCTCGAGGTTGCGTATCGCGCTCTCTGCCTGCCCCCTCGTCGTGCTCCTCGACGGCCTCGGTCTCGAGGTCGGACGAGGAGCTAATGGCCGCCCACCTCCTCGACGCCGTACAGTCCCTGCGGGCGGATCACGAGGGCGATCACGAGCAACAGGAATAGCGTCACCTCGGAGAGGCCCGGGAAGGGCACGGTTCCGGAGGTGAATAACCACGTCGTCAGCGAGTCCGCCAGCCCGACGATCAGCGCGGCGACGACCGTTCCCTTGAACGAGCCCAGTCCGCCGATAACGACGACGACGAACGCGTACAGGAGGACCTCGAGGTTGAGCAGCACGCTCGGCCCGGCCGTCGGGTCCCACATGAGGAAGACGCCGCCGACGGCTGCGAGGCCGGTTCCGAGGCCAAAGACGATGGTGAACGCCCGACGGACGTCGATCCCGAGAGCCTCCACCATCTCCGAGTCCTCGCTGCCGGCCCGGATGTAGAGGCCGTACAGCGTCCGGGTCAGGAACGCCCAGACGACGACGGCCAGGATTGCGCCGGCGACGATGGCGAACAGGTAGAACCCGCGGATCCGGGCACCGAACAGCGTCAGTAGGATCTCCGACGGCGCGTCGAGTGCCGACGGAATCGTCGCCTGCGCCCCGGACCATTTCGGCTCGGGCTGGATACCGCGAGCGGTGGCGACGATTCTGGCGACCTCTTCGAGGATCAGTCCCACGCCGAAGGTCAACAGGATCTGGTACATCGGCGTCCGGTCGTAGATCGGACGGACGAGGCCGACCTCGAGGGCGGCGCCGACGGCCGTCAGCAGAGCGAAGACGACGGCCACGACGATCACGAAGAAGACGATCCGGGTCGCCGCGCCCGCGCTCGAGGCGACGAGCAGGACCATCAACACGCCGCCAACGTAGGAGCCGACCATGGCGAACGCACCGTGGGCGAAGTTCAGCACGCCCATCAGTCCGAACACGAGGGTGAGGCCGATGGCGATGATGAAGTAGATCGACGCCTTGCCGAGGCCCTCGATGAGGATGCGGGCGACCGTGTCGAGCCCCTCGAGCGGGGCGACAGCGGCGACAGAAGCAAATGTTCCGATCCACTCGAGCGGGAACGAGGGATCGAGCAGTCCGACGACACCGGGACCGAACCCGATCTCGAGCATCGTCAGGAGCGAGACGAACAGTGCGTTCGTGCCGAGTGGGAGGGACGAGAACGAACTGATCGTGCCGAACGAACCGATCGTACCGAACGTACTGATCATGCCGAGAGATACCTCCGTATCTGTTCGTCGTCGGCGGTGACGCCCTCCGTCGAACCCGACTCGACGACCGTGCCGTGATCGAGCAGGTAGAATCGGTCGGCGAGGTCCATCGCCAGCGGGAAGTTCTGCTCGACCAGCACCATCGTGGTGTCCGCGGAGACGTCGCGCAACGCCTCGACGACCTGGTCGACGATCAGCGGGGCTAACCCCTCACTCGGCTCGTCGACCAGGAGAAGATCGTTCCCGCCGACGATCCCGCGGGCGATGGCCAGCATCTGCTGTTGCCCGCCGCTCAGGTTCCGGGCTTCCTTCTCGCGGAAGCGCTCGAGGTCCGGGAACAGGTCGAACATCTCGTCTCGCAGCACGTCGAAGTCGCCTTCCGGGCCGACAGCGACCCGCAGGTTCTCCTCGACGCTGAGGTAACCGAACATCCGTCGTTCCTCGGGCACCCAGCCGATGCCGCGGGTGGCGACCTCGTGGGTCGGGAGGCCGGTGACGTCCTCGCCCGCGTAGCGAACCGTGCCCTCCCGCGGCGGCGTCAACTGGAGGATCGTTCGCAGGGTCGTCGTCTTCCCGACGCCATTGCGTCCGATCAGGGCGACGACTTCGCCCTCCTCGACGTGCAGATTGACGCCCTGGAGGATGTGGCTCTCGCCGTAGTACGTGTGGACACCCTCGAGTTCGAGCAGGCTCACGACGCCACCCCCGTCGAGGAATCGTTCTCGTCGTCAGTTCGGGACGCTCCGCCGCCGCTGCCTTCTTTGCTGTCGCCGTCGCCGTCACCGTCGTAGCCCCCCAGATACGCCTGCTGGACGGCCTCGCTCTCGCGAACCGTCTCGGGCTCGCCATCGGCGATCAACTCGCCGCGGTTGAGCACTGCGATGCGGTCGCTGATTCCCATGACGACGTCCATGTTGTGCTCAATCAGCATGACCGCGTGATCGGCGGCGACGTCCTCGATGATCGCCGTCACCTGGTCGACATCCTCGCTCGAGACGCCCGCGGTCGGTTCGTCGAGCAACAGCACGTCCGGGTCGCCGGCCAGTGCGATGCCAATCTCGAGGTTGCGCTTCTCGCCGTGGCTCAGGTTCTGGGCGGTCCGGTCGCCTTCCGCGGCGAGGCCGACCCTCTCGAGGATGGACTCGGCCTCGGCGTAGTGATCGTCGAACGCGCCGACGTTGCGCCAGAACTGCCAGGAGTCGTTGCCGCGGTGGGCCTGGACGGCCACGCGGACGTTCTCGAGGACCGAGACGGTCGGGAAGACGTTCGTAATCTGGTAGGACCGGTGCAGGCCGAGTAGCGCCGTCTCGTGGGGCGGGGCGTCGGTGATGTCGACCCACTGCTTAGACTCGTCACTGGTTGTTGCGGTCGGTCCGCCGTCGGTTGCGGTCGGTCCGCCGACGTCGCCGTTACTTGTCCCATCACCGCCACTCGGCGCGAACTCGACTGTCCCCTGCGTCGGCTCGAGCACGCCCGTCAGCAGGTTGAAAAACGTCGTCTTCCCGGCCCCGTTCGGCCCGATCACCGAGCAGAGTTCGCCGGCCTCGAGGCTGAAGTCGACGCCGTCGACGGCGGTGATGCCGCCGAACTCCTTCGTCAAATTGGTCGTCCGGAGCACCATGACGATCAGTTCAGCGAACAGCTGGCGTCCTCGGCCGGTATCATGACCTCCTCGGCCGGGATGGTCTCGACCGGCTCGCCCGGCATCACGGCGGCGTCCCAGTACTCGGAGACGTCGTCGCTGGTCGGGACCGGCCAGGCGACGGTCATCGCCGAGGCGGCCTGGTTGTTGTGCTCCTGGAAGGTGTACGCGCCCTCGCCCTTCGGCGTGTCCGTCACCGTCATGCCGCGCATCGCGTCGGCGATGTCGCCGCTGTCGACCGACCCGGTCTCGTCGATGGCCTGGACGAGAGCCGAGCCGCCGACGAACGTGCCCGCGCTGAACAGGTCGGGCATCAGGCCGTAGGCCTCGGTGTGCAGCTCGATGAAGGCGTCGTTGATCTCGTTGTCGTACTGGTTCCAGTGGTAGCGCGTCGTGAACGGCCCGAGCCCGGACTCCTGGATGTCCTCGGCCGTGAAGTCCTCGCCGAGGGTCGCCTCGACGGCTTGACCCGTGATCTGGGTCGTCACGAGTTCCGCGAACCCGCCGAAGGCCTGGATCTCGTCGTACGCCATCGCCGTTGGGAGAAACTCCGGCAGCGTGATGAAGGTGAAGCCGCCGACGACGCCGTCTGCGCCCTGGTCGAGGGCCTCGTCGAACAGCCCCTCGAATTCGCTGTAGCCCGGCTCGACGAACCGCGGCTCAAGCACCTCGACGCCCTCGTTCTCGAGCACTTCGGTGTAGTTGTTCGCGACGCCCTCGCCGAACGCGCCCTCCGCGGCGAAGATGGCGACCGTCGAGACGTCCCCCTGCTGGGCGACGTATCGACCGCCCGCGCGGGCGTCCATCCCCGTGTGCTCGCTCGCACGGAAGAGCAGGTCGTGGCAGTACTCACTCGAGGCCGTGATGTCCGCGTCAGCCGATGGCCCGGCGATGTACGGAACCCCTGCCTCGTCGAGGATGTTTGTCGAGATCCGCCGCGCGGAGTCGGAACTCGAGGCGCCAAAGAGGAGGTCGACCTCCTCGTCCAGCACTAGGCTTTCGGCGACCGACTGGGCGATGTCCGGAGTGAACTCGGTGTCCTCGACGATGAACTCGAAGGTTGGGCCGTTGTCGGGGTCGATGGTGTGGGTTCCCGTCGTCATTTCGGTGACGGGATCGACGTCGTACTTGTAGGCAATCCCCGAGTAAAAGCCCATGAGGCTGATCTGTCCGTAGTACTCGAGGTCGCCGGAGACGGGTTGTAAGGCGCCGATGCGGATGGTTTCGTCGGAGACCTGCTGGCTTCCGTTCCCGTCGCCGTTGCCATTGCCGTTCCCGTCGCCGTCGCTATCACCGTTCCCGCCATTGCCACCGTTACCACCGTTCCCGCCGTTGCCGTTCCCGTTCTCGTCCGCGATACACCCTGCCAGTCCGGCCGATCCGAGCGCGGCGAGCGCACCCGTTCGCCGGAGCACGTCCCGCCGGTTGGTACCTTGTGCCATACTAGGTTTCTAGATGGATTCCCCCTCCTAAGCAGGGACGGTTGATATACGAACCTCGAGGCGTCGACGGCCGTCTCGGGTCTCTACGCTGGCTATAAAATGTATAGTTAGTCGTTGGCCCCTGGACTGGTGCCCGGCCACTCATTCGTAGGTGAGCGTCATCCCGTCGTCGAACAGCAAGTCGCCGCCGTTGAGGTGACTCGCGAGGCCCGAAAAGCCGAACAGGAACAGGTTCGCCACCTCGAGCGGCGTCATCATCTCGCCAGTCCTGGCCTGGCCGAGCATCACGTCCTCGATCACTTCGTCGACCTCGAGGCCGCGCTGGGCGGCCGTCTCGGGAATCTGCTCCGTGACGAGCGGCGTCTTCACGTATCCCGTGCTCACGGAGAACGCGCGCACGTCGCCGTCGCCCTCGGCGGCGATGGACTGGGTGAGCCCACGGATCCCGAACTTGACCGTGTTGTAGGCCACCTTGTCGCTCGTCACGTAGTGGCCGTGGACCGAGGCCATGTTCCCGACACACCCGTCGTTCGCCTCGAGGTCCTCCCAGAGGTGGCGAGTCAGGACGAACGGCGCCCGGAGCATCACCCGCTGGATCCGATCGTAGGCTGACAGCGGGAACGACTCGAGGGGCGCAACGTGCTGGAGGCCGGCGACGTTTGCGAGGTAGGAAACGTTCCCGCGTTCGCGGGCCGCGTCGGTAATTGCCTCGAGGGCCGCGTCGTCCTCGAGGTCCGCGGCGACCGTCTCCACGCGATCGGCGACCGCGAGGCGCTCGGCGTGCTCGATGGTCTCGGCGAGTCCCGCCTCGTCGACGTCGGTCGCGAGCACGGTGAGCCCGTTGACGGCGGCGGCGAGGACGACGGCCCGGCCGATTCCGGACGCGCCGCCGGTCACTACGCACACGCGGCCGGGGTGAAAGCGGTCGTCGTCGAACTCGTGGACGTCCTCTCGCTCAATCGGTGGAACCGACAGGGCTGTCATAGACAGGTAGAGGTGAGCCGTGAGGCAATAACCAGGGGTTGACAACCGAACCCTCGTCGCTCGAGCCGTCTCGCTGGTGAACGAACGTCGGCGTCGGAAAATTAGCGGAAGACCGGTACGGCCTCCTCGACCTCGAGCACGTCCGAGAACGCGACGGCATCGCCAATCTCGGCGTCGGCCTCGAGGCGGGCGGTCACGCGGGCGTTGCCCTCGGTGCCGAGGTCGACCACCGCGACGCGGTAGCCGCCCTCGAAGGCTGCCGGGGCGACGGCGATGGTCGTTACGGTGTAGACCGTTCCCTCCGTCGGCAGTTCGACCGTCTCGATCTCGCGGGAACCACACTCGTTGCAGGCGGCCTTCGGCGCTGCCGTCTCGTTGCCGCAGGCGACACAGCGCTGGCCCAAGAGCCGACCGTCGCGGAGCCCTGCGGTCCACTCGGCGTGGGTCAGGGGGTCGGGGAGACCCGCGTCACTCATGCGTCCACCTCCAGAATGGAGACGATGGTAGTTCCGGCGTCGCCGCCCAGGTTGTGTGCGAGCCCGCGACGCGCGCCCTCGACCTGGCGCTCGCCAGCCTCCCCACGGAGGTGTTCGGTGAGTTCGACCAGCTGTGCGACCCCGGTGGCGCCGATGGGGTGGCCCTTTGCCTTCAGGCCGCCGCTTGGGTTGACCGGGATGCGGCCGTCGAGGGCGGTTTCCCCGTTCGCGGCGGCCGGGCCGCCCTCGCCGTCCTCGAAGAAGCCGAGCGCCTCGATGGCCAGCACCTCAGCGCCGGTGAAGCAGTCGTGGAGCTCGACCACGTCGATGTCGTCGGGGCCGACACCGGCCTGCTCGTAGGCCTGGTTCGCGGCGTCTCGAGCCGACTGCGTCGCCGTGAAGTCGGCCTTGTCCGCGAGCGGAATCGTGTCAGTGGCGTGGCCGACACCGGAGACGGCGACGGACTCGCCCGAGAAGTCGGCTGCGGCCTCTTCGTTTGCGACGACGACGGCCGCCGCGCCGTCGGAGAACGGACAGCAGTCGAACAGGTGGAACGGCGAGGCGACGATCGGGCTCTCGAGGACCTCCTCGACCGTCGTCTCCGAGCCGAATTGGGCGCGCGGGTTGTAGGTTCCGTGGTGGTGGTTCTTGACCGCGACGGCGGCGAGGTCCTCCTCGGTCGTCCCGTACTCGTGCATGTGGCGGGTCGTCAACAGGCCGAAGACGCCGGGGAAGGAGAGCCCGGTCGGCTGTTCGTACTGGCGGTGGGAGGCGGAGGCGAAGACGGACGTCATCTCGGGCGTGTCGAGGCCCGTCGTCGGGGTACAACGTTCGACGCCGCCGACGAGGATGACGTCGTGCTGGCCGGCCTCGACCGCGCGGACGGCGTGTTTGAACGCGTTCGAGGAGGTCGCACAGGCGTCCTCGTAGCGTTGGCAGGGGATGCCCGCCAGGCCGATGTGACTCGCCAGCGTCGGCGCGAGGTGGGTGTCCCGCTCGGTTTGTCCGCCCATGGCGTTCCCGAGGTAGAACGACTCGATGGCGGGCGCGTCGACACCCGCGTCGTCCATCGCGTCGAACGCCGCGCTCGAGAAGAGTTCCGGAAGCGGCTGGTCGTGGACGCCGAAGTTGGTCATGCCAACCCCGACGATACGTGCCTGGTGCATACGCGTACTGAAGCGGTCCGTGCTAAAAAACGATGTGAAATTCCCGTCCTCTCGCCGAATCCGCGAGCGGCGCTACTCGAAATCTGCACCGCTATTACTCGAGGTCCTCGAGGGCGTCGACGACCCGCCGGAGGACCTTTCGCTCCGCGCGGCGGACGTTCTTCGAGACGGCCGTGTCGGAGACGTCGAACTCGTTGGCGAGCATCTGCAGGGTCGCTCCCCGGGGCTGGTCGAAGTAGCCCTTCTCCGCCGCGACCGTGAGCGTCTGGCGTTCGACCTCCGAGAGCGACCGACAGCCCTCGATCAGGTTACTCGCCGCGTCGGCGTTGTCGAGCACGTCGAAGAGGTCGGGCAGGTCGAGGGCGTCCTCGGCGAGGACGTCGAACTCGTTGTTGCGCTCGAGGTCGGCGAGGGCGTCGTCGGCCGTCCGGGTCTCGTCGAAGCCGACCTCCCAGCGCTCGCTGCCGTCCTCGATGTGAAACGGGCCGGTGATGTAGCCGCCGTTGTCCCGGATCACGCGCATCGCGTTCGTCTCGTCGATGACGGTCCGCAGGAGCGCCGTCCCCTCGTGTTTCTTGAAGAGCGTGCACTCGTACATGTTGTCGTGGGCCTGCAGGGTCGACAGGCCGGACTCGAGCGTCGACCGGTCCTCACCCTCGACCATCATCCGCGTCTCGAGTTCGCGACGCTGGCCGTCGAACTCCCACTGAACGGCGGTGAACGACACGTCGTGATCGTCGGTCGTGTCGATGAACGGGCAGTCGTACTGCTCCATGTCCAGGGTGAGATCGATCATTGACACGTATTGTTAGGTGAACGCCATAACCTTACCCGTCGATTTCGGGACGGAGAGCGGGTGAACAAAGCGCGAGTCACGGTTCGACCTCCGCTCCGTCGTCGGTGTCGTTGCGATTCTCGCCGCCCTCGCCGCTCTCGTTCTGACTCCCCTCGTCCTCGTCGTCCCCGAACCGATCCTCGAGCGCCGTCCGATCGATCTTCGACGGGCCGCTCATCGGCATCTCGTCGACGAACGCGAGGTACTTGGGAATCTTGAACCGCGCGAGTTTCCCGGAGAGGAACACCTCGAGGTCTTCCAGTGCCAGGGCGTCCTCGGGGGTTGCCGCGTTCGTCCGGGCTTCGTCGGTCAGTTCGACGACGGCCTTCCCGACCGTCCCCCACTGGTCGTCGGGGACGCCGACGACAATCGCTTCCGCCACCGCGTCGTTATCCGCGATCACGTCCTCGACCTCGGGCGGGTACACGTTCTCGCCCCCGCTGATGAACATGTTCTTCTTTCGGCCCTCGATGTGGTAGAATCCATCTTCGTCGACTCGGGCGAGGTCGCCGGTGGACACCCACCGTTCGGCGTCAGCCTCGTTCCCGAACGTCTCCCTGGTCGCCTCGGGGTTGCGCCAGTAGCCCGCCGAACCGTGGGGACCGCGCAACTCGAGTTCGCCGATCTCCCCGGCCTCGACCTCACGTCCGTTTTCGTCAATGATCCGGGCGTCAGCGTGGAGAACCGGTTTGCCGACGCTCGCGACCTTCCCGGGGTCGTACTCGTCGGGCATCGCGAAGTTGTTCGGACCGATTTCGGTGAGGCCGTACCCCTGAGACATGTCGACGCCGCGGTCGCGCCAGGCCTGCACGATCGAGTCCCGGCAGGGACCGCCGCCGCTCTTGACGAACCGCAGGCTCGAGAGGTCCGTCCGATCCCAGTCGTCGTGGGTCGCCATCGACCGCAACACGGCGGGGACGGCCACGAGAACAGTCGCCTCGTGGGTCTCGACCTGGTCGAGGACTCGTCGGGGGTCGACCTCGCGGTCGATGACCAGCGTGCCGCCCATGTGGATCAGCGGGAGGGTGATGACGTTCCAGCCGCCGGTGTGGAAGTTGGGGAACACCATCGGCGTCACGTCGTCCGGCCGGAGACCCCACGCGGTGATCGTGTTCGTGGAGTTCCAGTACAGCGAGCCGTGAGTGACCGTCGTCTCTTTTGGCGTCCCCGTCGAGCCGCCGGTGTGGAGCAGGAGGTGCGGATCCGAGAGAGCTCGGTCGCGGCTCTCGACGGGGCCGTCGTTCACCGGAAGCCGGTCTCGATAGACGTCCCACCCGCCCGCGGGTTCGTTGGTCTCGATCTCGAGCACCGATGGATCGACGCTCGAGCGAGCCATCGCGTGCTCGAGGCGCTCGACGAACGGCGACTCGATGACGAGCAGGTTCGGGTCGACGAGTTCCAGCAGTTCGGCCAGTTCCGGCGGCGCGAGTCGGTAGGACAGCGGCGCGAGCACGCTGCCAGTCTTGCCAGTCCCGAAGAACAGGTCGAAGACCTCGAGGCGATTTCGCGAGACGAGGGCGACCCGGGATCCCTCGCACACGTCGTAGTCCTCGAGCAATCGAGCCGTGCGATTCGCCCGCGACTCGAGGTCCGCGTACGTTGCTCGCGTGCCGTCGGTGGCGTCGACGATCGCCGTCCGGTCGGGCGAGAGCGACGCCCGCCTGGCGGTCCAGTCGCCGACCCAGCCGTAGTCGTCGTCGCTCCAGCTCACTCGCGATCACCGGCCTCGAGCGAGGTCTCGCTCCCGGATTCGTCGCCGACGTCGAGGCCGCCCTCGACCGGGTTCGCCTCGAGAAAGTCGATCACCCGCTCGTTCACCCAGTCGGACCGCTCGACGAAGAAGAGGTGATGACCGCCGTCACAGACCTCGAGTCGGCCCTGCGGGATCAGGTTCTCGAGTAGGCGACCGTTCTCGACGGGGACGACCTGGTCGTCACTCCCGTGGAGGATCACTACTGGGACCTCGAGCGCCGACACCTCGTCCGCCGCGTCGAACTCGGCCACGCCCGCCGCCTGGGCCTTCCTGGCCGCGTCGCTCGCGTCGCTCTCGAGGCGCCAGTCGATAATGTCCTCGGTCACGTCGGGGTTCTCCTCGAAAAAGGTCGGCGAGACAGCGGGGGCCATTCGATGACGAATTCGCTCGCGCTCGTCGGCGTCCTCTGGAACCGCGAACATCGCCGCCTGCGTCTCTTCGGGCACCGGAACCGCCTCCGGGCCGCCGGGGGTGGTACAGAGCAAAGAGAGGGTCGCCGCACGGCCGTACTCGAGGGCGTAGCGCTGGGCGATCATCCCGCCCATGCTCGCCCCGACCAGGTGGGCACGGTCGACGCCCGCGTCCGCGAGTACGGTCTCGAGGTCGTCAGCCATCTCCTCGATCGAATACGGTCCCTCCGGGGCGTCGGAGTCGCCCGTGCCGCGGTTGTCCCACAGGATCGTCCGATACTCGTCGGCCAGCGCTTCGCGCTGCCAGCGCCACATCCACCGGCTGTAGCCGAGTCCCTCGACGAAGACGACGGGCTCCCCGTCCGGGTCGCCGCCGACCTCGTAGGCGAGTTCCACGTCGCCGTTGGTCGCTCGAGTCATACTAGCCTAGTTTCCGTCCGCGCTCAAGTACTCCGACGTTCGAGTATCAACCCGCGACTACACGCGGGTCGTGACGAAAGAAGACGTATGTCGACTGCCAGCCCCGGCGACCGGAGCGAGATCAGCCAGCGAATCACGACCGACCACATCGAGCGCTTCGCCGACCTCACCGGCGACGAGAACCCGCTCCACCTCGATCCCGAGTACGCCGCGGAGGGCCTCTTCGACGGCCCCGTCGCCCACGGCATGCTCGCGGCGGGCCTCATCTCGAGCGCCCTCGCTTCCCTCCCCGGCGACGTCGTCTACCTCTCCCAGGACCTCTCGTTCGAGGCGCCCGTGTATCCCGGTCAGACCGTCACCGCGACGGCCGAGGTGCTCGAGGACCTGGGCGACGACCGCTACCGCGTCCAGACGATCGCCCGCGTCGAGGACGACGTGGTCGTCTCGGGGGAAGCCACGGTACTCTCGCTCGCTCACGAGGGCTGACCTCGACTACGGCCTGACACCGAGCCACGCCCCGTCCGAGCGGAATCGCCGGGCCTTGAGACCGACCGTTCGAAAACGGAAGCCCTCCTCACGAAACTCCTCTAGCGACCCGTGAATGCCACAAACTTTTGACATAGTTATTTAGGCTCGACTGTGGTGATTCCGGATATGGAGCCGACGGCTCAACGCCGCTGTCACGCGCTGTTTGGCATCTCGTTATTGCTTCTGACGATTGGGATTGGCTACTGCGTCGTTGTCGGCACCTGCCTGGCGGACTTCACGGTCGTCGTCGCGGGCCTCTTCGTCGGTTGGATCGCGTTATTTTACTGCCTCGGACACGCGTCGGGCTGGGGATGACTGGCTGATACCCGACCGAGGCTTGCGGACTCCTACGAGGCTTGCAGACTCCCACGGACTCCTACACTAATACGCGTTCGAGCGCCACGACGGTCCCCGAGTCGGCCTCGTGGTCGCCGACGAACCGACCGAGACAGACTGCCGCGCCATCAGGCGTGTAGCAGGCCACGAGCGGGTCGTTGCCTCGGTTCATGGCGTCCACGGCGACATCGTCGACCTCGAGTACTCCCGGCGCGTACACCGGCGCCCCGGTAGCGACCGACTCGGCGGCACTGGGGGCGATGGTGACTCGAGGGACGTCCGCGAGAATACGCTCGGCCGGTTCGACCACGTCCAGGAGCGGGTCGGGGTCGTCGTCCTCGAACCAGAACGCGAGCGCGTCGAGGAAGTCCCGGGCCGAGTGAAGCGTTCGGTCGTCGAACGGTGTCGTCGCCGTCCGGCGAAGGTGGCCCATGTGCCCGCCCGTCCCCAGCGCGAGGCCGAGGTCGTGACAGAGTTTGCGGACGTAGGTGCCGCTCTCACAGCGGATTCGCAGGAGGACCTGCCGGTCGCTCGTTTCGAGCACCTCGAGGTCGTAAATCTCGCGCACGCGAACCCGTCGCGAGACGGCACTCTTTCGCGGCGGCTTCTGGTAGATCGGTCCCTGAAACTCTTCGATGACGGACTCGGCGTCGTGGGGGACTGGGGCGTGACACTCGAGGACGGCCACGTACTCCTTGTGACCCTCGAGGAACACCGGCGCCAGCCGGGTCGCGTGGCCGAGCATGATCGGCAGACAGCCCGTGACCTTCGGATCGAGCGTCCCCGCGTGGGAAGCCCGATCGATCGGTTCCAACCCGGCCGCTTCGAGGGTCTCGGCGACGGCGTCGCGCAGCCAGCCGCTTACCTGGTGAGAGGACGGCCCCGGCGGCTTGTCGAGATTGACGACGCCGAACTGAAGGAGCGCCGCGGGCGACCGTTCCTCGGGGGGACCGCGACGGATCATTAGAATTCGTAGTCGACGTCGACGGGCGTTTTCCCCTCGTCGGCGGCCGGATCGTACGCCTCGACGGCCGTCACGAGCGTGTCGGCGACGGCCTCGGGGCTCCAGCGGGACGTGTTCATCGAGAGGTCGTAGATGCTCAGGTCGCTGAACTCGATTCCGTAGTACTCGCGATATCGTCCGACCTCGCTGGCTTCCCGTGCGCGCGTCTCCTCCGTCGCCCGTTCCGGGGATTTGTCCTCGCGGTCGGCGATCCGCTCTCCCCTGACCGACAGCGGCGCGTCGAGCCAGAACTTGAGGTCGGCCTGCTCGGCCGCCAGCCAGCCGGCCAGTCGGGACTCGAGGACGACGTCGTCGCGTTCGACGGCAATCTCGCGCAGTCGTCGGTCGAGGTCGCGATCGATTTCGTCGTTCTCCTCGGCGAGTTTGTTGAACTCGAGGGGGGTGTAGCCGCGTTCGTCGGCCAGTTGGCGGAAGATGTCGCCGCCGCTGACGTGGTCGAGACCGAACTCCTCGGCCAGCAACGCCGCGTTCGTCGTCTTTCCTCCGCCCGGCGGTCCGGAGACGGTCAGTAACATACTCGATGTGCGCGGGGCCACCTCAAAGGGGTTTTGAATCGCTCGAGGTAGGTCGAGGCAAACCGGGAGCCTGTGACCGGCGTCGAACCGTGAAAACTGACTCGTTCAACTCGTGTCGGGAGACATGTCGATGTTGAGCGCCTTGCGCAACAGCTGGACGAACCCCATCGAGCACAGGAAGTACCAGACGATCCACGCGCGCATGGGGCCGAGGACGCCCTCCTGCCACTCGACCTCGCCGACCATCGGCATGACGACCGTCTGTTCGATGGTCTGGGGGCCGGTGCCGTGGATCCGGTAGTACATCCACAGGAACAGCGGAATCGTAAAGAGCATGATCCAGACCATCGGCCGGAACTGCTCTTTGAACATCCCGAGGTTGTCGGCCATCGCCTCCATCTGCTCTTCTTGTACCTGCTGGAGTTCGTTGTCGAGTTTCTCGATTTCGGCTTCGCTCGCGCCTCGCTCCTCGGCTTCTTTCTTGCGGTCCTGTACGTCAGAGCGCTTGTCCTGCATGGCTTTCATGCGCTCCTGGTACTTCCCCATCCGCTCCATGTTCATCAGGTTCGCCTGCAGGAGCGTCGAGTACAGGCCCGTCATGATTGCGATGGCGAGGATCACGGTGTAGAAGGGCATCGTCGTCGCCAGCGGTCCGAGGGCAATGTCGAGCACCTCGCCGACGGCATCCCTGACGGAGGTGATCCAGTAGCCGAACATGAACAGTAGCGCGGTCACTCCCGCAATCTTGTCCCACTGCGACCACTTCGATTCTTCCGCGTCTATCTCGGGCAGGTCGTCGGAGAGGCCGCCGTCCTCGCCGTCGCCGTCGAGGGCGTCGTCGAACGCCGACCGATCGGCGATTTCGAACCCGTCCTGGCCGTCGACGAGGATCCCCTTTTCGATGAGTCGACCCCACTGGCCACTCGACAGGTCGTCGCGGACGTCCGCCCACTCGACCTCGCCGCCGTTCTCGTCGGCCTTCCGGCGGATCGCCTCGAGGGCCTCCTCGAACGACGAGTCCTCGCGGACGAGGGCGCCTATTTTCTCCGCTGTGCGCGTCATCTGTTTTGGGCTAGGTCACCTTCGGTATACAAGTGTTTATCTTCGGTGGCGAGGCGGTGGTGGTGACGGAGTGCAGGCGGAGTGGTGGCAGCGGTAGTGGTAGGGTAGTGACGGAGCGGTAGTGACGTTGCATTGATGACCGAACGGTAGTGACGGTGACGCTCGTTCTCGCTCGACTCGAGGCCCAGCGATCGCGTGATCCACGAGCAGCTACGCACAGGAGAGTTGTTCGAAGCCGCTCGTGACGGGGCCCACCACTGTTTCAATGCCGCCTATCCGTTCCAGCGCCCGATTCAATCCGTCCTATCTCTCCGGAAAGGGGTGACTGAGACGCCGAGACGTACGGCGGTTTCACGACTCCGGTGCTGTGAACGTCGGTTTCGAACGCCCACATCTGGTGGTTTTTTATAACCTAACTATCTTGAATACAGTGATATGTTTGGTGCATCTATGGGGTGTCGGACTGGGGACCGGGGGGCCGCCCCCCTGGTCGGCATCGTCCTGCTGTTCGGAATGGTGTTCGTCGGTGCTACGCTGGTCGGGATAACCGGGATGATCGCGCTGGACGCGCTCGAGGGAGACCTCGGCGACGAACGAACCGAACAGACGTTCTCCACGTTCGATCACGAACTGACGACGTTGCTGCACTCGAGTTCGGATTCGGCGGCTGTCACGATTCCAGACGCAGAAGACGGGACCTACGAACTGACCGACTCGGGATCCGCGTCGCTGACCGTGGCCAACCGATTCGGACAGTCATGCACGGTGCTCGACGACGCTACGCTCGGGACGCTCGAGTACGAATCCGACGGGCAACGGCTGGCCAAGCAGGCCGGGGGGACCTGGAGGCACAGCGACGGCGGAACCGTCATTCAGTCGAAACCGGACCTTCGCTACGTCGCGGACGAACGCGGGACGCAGTACCTCGAGTTCTCTGTCTCGGATCTCCAGGGGGACGTCGGAGTCGGCGAGCACTCGATGACGGCGACGCGTTCCGAGACCGGGACGGCCGACTGCGTGTCTGATCTCGGATTCGTCCGGTACGTCCACCTGGAGATCACCGACGAGACCTACCACGACGGCTGGTACGACTTCCTGAGCGAGGAGTTCGAGGCGACCGACGTGGAGGATGCCGCAGCCGAGGACTGTTCACTCGAGAACGCGGGCGACGAGAACACCGTCTGCCACGACGAATCGACGGGGACGGTGTCAGTTCTCGCCACGGTCGACGTCGATCGTTCCATCGACGACTATCTCGGCGTCGACCCCACGATTTACGGCGGCCTCTACGTGTCGGACGAGACGGTCCAGTTCGGAACCCACGAATCTCTCATCGTTGACTCCTACGATGGACGCGTGGGATCGTACGCCGATTCGGGTAACGTAACCGACGACCTGTTCGTTGCGGACGTCGATACGCTCTGGATTCAACAGGCCGAGATCACCGGGTTTCCCGTGGTGAACGGCGACATCCAGATTCAGCCCGAGGCGGACGTCTCACCGGCCGCATTGTACGTCAGGGATGATCGCTCGCCGGCGAGCGTCGACGTTCCGGCCGCGAAGTTGGCGAACGCGTTCGATTCCATCGAACCGATCGACGACGAGATTGCGCGCACGACGACGCTCCTCGAAAACGAGACGAAACTCGAGGCGAACGCAGACGGCGACATCGAAGCCGGAGCGTACACCGTCGACGGCGATTTCACTCGCGAAGGCATCGAATTCGACACGACCAGCGGCGACGTCTACGTCGCTGTAGACGGCGACGTCTCCCTCGAGGACGTCACCATCGTCGGCCCGGGACAGGTCAGTATCTATGCCGGCGGCTCCGCAATCGACCTTGAGTCCGTGACGGTCCCGGACGACCGGGCGTCACAGCTCTGGGTATACGGGACGAGCGAAACCAATGTCGCCGTCGCGGGCACGGTCCAGGGCGTCGTCTACGCGCCAGGTGCCGGTTCCCTCGAGGTCGAGGACGGGACCGAAATCTACGGCGCCATCGTGAGCGGGGCACTCGAGGGAATCGGCGAATTGGGGAACGCCGACGGTGGCTCCGACCTCGAGGTGCACTTCGATCGATCACTTCGAACCGACGTCCCGATTCCGGAAGAGAACCGGACGCTCGAGTTCGAAAACGTGACAACCAGGAATCCGATCGACGTTGGATTCGTCCTGGATCGGTCTGGCTCGATGGGGCCGCACGGGTTCCCTGGAACGGGTTGGTATCACCCGGGATACGACCCCAATGGCCTTCGCGTCGATGCAACTCGGTCGTTCATTGGACAGTTGAACGCCACGGGGTCGCTCGAAGAGAGTGATCGTGCGGCGGTCATCGAATTCAATACGGAGGGGATCCTTCGCCATCACCTTTCGACTGACTTCGAGTCGGTCAACGCGAGCGTCGAAAACAACCACGAAGACGGTACGAACATGGCTGCCGGCCTCGAGACCGGGCTGAACGAACTCGAGACTAACGACAGAGACGCGGACCGTATTATGGTACTCCTGAGTGACGGGTACAACGACGTAGGAAACGGCAATTCAGCCGCTGTAGACCGTCAGACGGTAGCAACTGCTGAAGATGCCGCCGATGCAGGGGTTACGATATACACGATCGGTCTCGGAGACGGGGCAGACGAGGATCTCCTCGAGGAAATCGCTACGACGACTGGCGGGGAATACAGACACGCAGACAACGCGGACGATCTCATGGATATCTTCGACGGAATCGCAGAGGACGTCGTCCAGGCTGACACGCGGTTCGAGGTCCACGCCGACTACTCCGCCGTCGGCGGATCGAACGACTACGCCATCGCCGTCGATCACTGGAACGTCGAGATTGCAGAAGAAAGCTAATTGCTGCTCAATCGACTGCCGTTACGCGTTTTCTTCAATCGTCGCCTTCACGTCATCCCACACTTCGTCGGGCGCTTGCTCGCCGTCGACGCGCTCGAGGGACCCCTCGTCCTCGTAGTACTCGATTACTGGCGCTGTGTTCTTCTGGTACACGCGCAGGCGCTCGCGGACGGTTTCCTCGGTGTCGTCTTCGCGCTCCTCGAGCCGTTCTTCCACCTCGGGGTCCTCCGGCGGGTTGTACTCCACGTGGTAGATGTCGCCCGTCTCGGGGTCCATCCGGCGGCCCGTCAGGCGGTGAACGAGTTCCTCCTCGCTCACGTCGAGCGTCAGGACGACGTCCAGGTCGGTCATGTCCTCGAGCGCCTCGACCTGCTCAAGGTTTCGCGGATAGCCGTCGAGGATGAATCCGTCGGCCGACGAGAGCGCCTCGTCGACGATGGCGTTGACGACCTCGTCGGGGACGAGTTCGCCCTGGTCCATGTACTCGGCCGGAGTGTCGTACTCGAGGTCGAGGTGAGAGATGTCCATCTGCTTGTTCGACCGAAGGGCGTCGCCCGTGGTGATGTGTTCGACGTCGAAATGCTCCACGATCTTTGCGCTCTGGGTCCCTTTCCCCGCCCCGGGGGCACCGAGGATGAGAATCCGTGGCTGTGCCATACTCCGTCCTTCTGCCCCAGCGCATAAAGGCTTAAAGAATGGCGCACAATCGTCCGGGTATGACGCGATTCTCGGCTGCCGACCCACAGGAGCGGCGACGCCTGATCGTCGACGCCATCGTCGCCCACCGCGAGCGAGCGAGCCCGTTTCTGACCATCGAGGTCGACGAAGCGGTCCTCGAGCGCGAGGACGCCCCAGATCCCGACCTGGGCGTGCCCTGGATCCAGTTCGCCGATGGGGTCGTGAGCCTCGACTGCACGGACGACGAACTTGAGCGATTGAAAACGCTGCTGAACGAGTACCCCGCGTTCAAAATCGACGAGTTGACGCGGCCGGAAGACGCCGACGGAACGAATGTACGCGTGAGCGCGAAGGCCGACCCCAACCGGATCGCCCAGTTCTGCGAGCACGTTTTGCGTGCAGTGTTCGAGTGTCCAGAGGATGCGACGATCTGGATCGCCGCCGTGTGACGAACGCGGCGCTCAAGGGCGAGTGATCGGGTGCTGAGGCAACTCCGAACGTCCTGGAATTAGGAAATCGTCAGGGAGCCGTCACCGTCTCCGTTCTCGTCGTCTCCTTCCTCCCACTCGAGTTCGAACTCGACGCTGAACTCGGCTGGACCGCCCGACCGCGAGGTTTCCCGTTCGGCCTTGACTTCGAACGTCGGCCGCCCCGGTGGCTGCATCGTGACCGAGTCGCCCCCACTCTCGAGGACGAGGTCGTCGCCACTCTCGAGTCGATCGGCGACGGTCCGGAGGTAATCGCCGATTTCGGCTCGCGTCAGTGACTGCTCGAACGTAAAGAGTACCTCTTCTGGCATACCCTTCCTTGGGTGTCCAGGTGTAAATAATACGCGGAGAGACCGGGATCCAGGGTTTCGTCCAGGGTAGTCGACGTCCGATAATCGGGCATTGCCCGAGCACGCCCGAACATGTTTCCGCCAACGATCATCTGCGACGACAGTGTCCGTCCGCGATAACGATAGACAGAAGGTACCCGAGTCAATCGGTCTACCCAAGGGCACATGGGGGTTCCCAGGAGACTCCGAAGGCGGCCACAACGTGTCCCGCCGTCGTCGGACTACGGTCGCCATCGGGCGTTTCCAAATAGATAAGTGCACGCGGCAATGAGCCCCCACTAAGAGACCCGTATAATTGAGGTGAACACAATCTCCACTCCACTTCAGACGCAGATGACGCGTGTCGACATCTTCCAGGAACTCTTCCTCGTGTTCCTGGGATTAGGGACGATCGTCGGCATCATCGTCGTAGCGTACATCCTGTACAATGCGTACAAATACCGTGACGACGGAGAGCGCCACCCGGACGAGGACCTGCCGACGCTCGGAGAGCTTCCGACTGGCGGAACCGGTGGGAAGAAACTCTTCGTGTCGTTCTTCCTGAGCGCGCTCATCGTCATCTCGCTCACGCTCTGGTCGTACGGCATGCTGATCGACGTCGAGAACGGGCCCGAGAGCCCCGGCGAAGACGCCCTCGAGGTCGACGTGGAAGGCCAGACCTTTAGCTGGTCGTTCTACTACGAGAACGGCGTCGAAACGAACGGCGAACTCGTCGTTCCCGCGGGAACACCAGTCTGGGTCGATGTGACGTCAGTAGACGTGTGGCACTCGTTCGGCATCTCTTCACAACGGGTGAAAGCCGACGCAATTCCGGGCGAGTCCGACCAGACGTGGTTCCAGGCCGACGAAGAAGGTGAGTACCTGATCGAGTGCTTCGAACTCTGTGGCCCCGGCCACTCCAGCATGGAGGGCACGCTCAACGTCACGAGCCAGGAAACCTACGACCAGTGGGTTCAGGATCAGCTCACGCTCACGCTGACCCTCGAGGACGGTGACGGTAATCAAATCAACGACACCGAAAACGTCGAGGTCACGGTGCAGGACCCCGACGGCGAAACGGTCGGAACCTACACTGGCGACGACTTCGACGACGAGGGCGCCCTCGAAATCGGTGTCGAGCAGGGCGACACCTACACCGTGATCGTCGAGTCGACCGACGGCTCTTTCGAGACCACGGAGGATGACTTCGAGATCGTCGATGGTCCCGAAGAATCGCTCCAGCTCGGCGGAAACGGCGGTAACGAATCCAGCAGTGACGGAAATGAAAATGGAAACGGAAACGAAACTGACGACAGCGGAGGTGAGAACTGATGTCCGATGACTTCCCACCGATGACGTCCGTCAAGCGGTGGCTGGTCACGACGAACCACAAAGACGTCGGGATCCTCTACATGGCGACGGCCCTGTTCTTCTTGCTCTTCGGAGGGTTGATGGCGCTCCTGTTCCGAGCCCACCTCTGGCAGAGCGGCGGTGCCGGTCTCCTCTCCGACAGTTCCTACAACCAGGCGGTGACCGCCCACGGACTGTTGATGGTGTTCTGGTTCCTCTCGCCCATCGCCTCGGGCTTTGCGAACTACTTCGTCCCGCTCCAGATCGGGGCAAAAGACCTCGCGTTCCCCCGTTTGAACGCCCTGAGTTACTGGTTCTACCTGTTCTCGGGCGCCATGTTCATGATCTCGTTCTTCCAGGGCGGGACGTTCGAGGGTGGCTGGACGATGTACGCCCCGCTGAACGTGCCGACGTACACCCCCGCCGTGGAGGCGACCACCGGCGGAACCGCAACCATCCTCGCGTTGATGCTGTTCGTGATGTCGATCACGCTGGGGACGGTCAACTTCCTCACGACGATCCACCGCTCGCGCGCGGAAGGCCTCGGTCTGTGGAACATGCCGATGTTCACCTGGTCGTGGCTCATGACCATCTGGATGATGCTGTTCGCGTTCGCAGCCCTGCTCGCCGCGTTGCTGTTGCTCGGGATCGATCGCATCTTCTTGACCCAGTACTTCGCGACAGACCAGGGCTCGAGTCTGCTCTGGGCGCACGTCTTCTGGTTCTTCGGCCACCCCGAGGTGTACATCGTCTTCTTCCCCGCGCTGGGGATCATGTTCGAGACGTTCCAGACCTTCTGTGGTCGGCGTCTCGTCGGTCGGAAGTGGGTCATCATCGCGATGGTCCTCGTCGCGGTGCAGTCCTTCCTGGTCTGGATGCACCACATGTTCCTGACGACGATCAACCTCGAGATCAAGACGCTGTTCATGGCCACGACCATCGGGATCTCGCTGCCGTTCGACCTGATGGTCTTCTCGCTCATCTACACGATGGTCAAGGGCCGGGTGCGGTTCACCACACCGTTCCTGTTTAGCCTGGGTGCACTCTTGCTGTTCATCCTCGGGGGCATCACCGGGGTGTTCCTCGGCGCCGTCGTGCTCGACTACGAGTTCCGTGGCACCTACTGGGTCGTCGCTCACTTCCACTACGTGATGGTCTCGGGCGTGACCGCGCTCGTCGCCGGTATCTACTATTGGTGGCCGAAGATCAGCGGGAAGATGTACGACGAAACCCTCGGAAAGATCCACTTCGCGATCTACTTCTTCGGGTTCAACCTGCTCTACTTCCCGATGTTCCTCGCCTGGGAGACCCCACGGCGCGTCTTCCACTTCGGTGAGGGACTGGAAATCTACCACCAGCTCGCGACGATCGGCGCGTTCATCTTCGGCGCGTCGTTCCTGCTCATGTTCTACATCCTAGGCAAGAGCCTGATCTCCGGCCCGGACGCGCCGGACAACCCGTGGGAGTTCTCCCGGACGGCCGAGTGGGCGATTCCGTCCCCACCCCCGCTCGAGAACTGGTCTGGTCGCCCGAGTTACGCGAGCGGTCGCCTCGAGTTCGTCGACGACGACTCGAGTGCCGCGACCGACGGCGGGACCGTCGCCGTTCCTGAGACGGGCCATGGTCACGCGACGCCGGCAACGACTCAGCACGCCCACGAGGAAGAACACGCCGACCACGCCAGCATCTGGCCGTTCGGTATCGGACTCTCGCTGGCCGTCTTTTTCCTCGGGCTGTCTGGCCTGACGCCGTACGTCGCGGAGTTCGCCGCGGCGAACGGGGCCGACGTCTCCGCTCAAGAGCCGAGCATGCTCTCTCCGGCGCTGATCGTACTCGGCGTGGGGATGCTCGGCTACACCCTCTGGAACTTCGGTATGGAACAGTTCAACGCCCCGGTGATGGACGTCGCCGAGCGCTGGCCGTTCGAGGGGGTCAACAACACGAAACTCGGCGTCTGGTTCTTCCTGGCGTCGGACGTGGTCGTCTTCGGAGCGGCCATCGGCGCGTTCGTGTTCATGCGCATCCACATGGGGTGGTCTGCCTGGGAGTTCGACGCGATCCCCATGGCCGGACTCGTCAACACCTACATCCTGTTGACCTCGAGTTTCACGGTCATCCTGGCGCTGGTGATGGCCGAACGCGGGAACAAGAAGGGCCTGCTCACGACGATGAGCGTGACGGTCCTGCTCGGCCTGACGTTCATGGGCGTCAAGGGCTGGGAGTGGAGCCAGAAGTTCTCTCACGGCGACTACTGGTTCAGCGGCCTCGAGTACTCGATCTATTACGTCACGACGGGCCTGCACGCCCTGCACGTGATCCTGGGGCTGCTCGTCGCCGGCTTCATGATCTACCGCGTGGCCACGGTCGACGCCTACCTCGAGGATCACCGGCCGGTCGAGTACTTCGGGCTCTACTGGCACTTCGTCGACATCGTTTGGGTGTTCCTGTTCCCGCTGTTCTACCTGATGTAGGCGGCGGGCGGGAGCCCCGACTGTTCTGTTTTCGCGTTCGAGGTGTTTTCAAGGTCCGTCCTGTTTCGTCTTCAGATACCCTCGAGCGGTGCATTTCGCGGTCAATTCACGGAGAACTGCCTCGAGAAGCTACTCTCGACCGCGTACTCGAGGACCTGGCTCGAGAATTCAGACTCGTCTGTCTTCGGTACTGCCGTCCAGCCCTACTTGGGCCGCGGCGTTGGCAACGACCGGTGCCGTCGCGGCGGAACCAGATAGTTCGCCCGGCGTCGAACGGTCATGTACTGGAGGATTCCGTTGTTCGTCCGCGCGCCGATTGCCGACTGTTCGGCGACGTCGGTCCCGTTCATCGCCTCGCGCGTTTTCACGAAGTCCTCGATGCGACGCTGGTGGGAGAGAAAGTGCAGGCCCGCCTCGTCGTCGTCCGTCGAGTTGAAGTCCCGACGAAGGATGATCGGTTCGTCGTTCTCGCGGGCACGCGCTGACTTCTGGGAGTGGCCCACGGTCCCGTACTCGCGGGCGTCCTCGAGCGTGTGCGCCGGGCAGTCGCCTAGCTGACTCGAGTCGCCGAGGTTGTCGCCCGCACCCTCGATTTTCCCCTCCTCAGCGTGGGCCGGGCAGAACATCTTTCGTTCGCGGATCGTTCGGCTGTCCTGTTCGTACCACTGGTCGAGCGAGAGGCGAATGCGAGAAAGGTGCGTCGTGGTGCCCTCGGCGAACGGCCCCTCCTGGATTGTCACACGGTCCTCGGAGGCCTGGTTCTTTTTGAACCCGGATTTGAAGCCCATGAACATCGGAGCGTCCTCGGAGACGGGTTCGCTGTTGGGAATCCCGCGAACGCCGTCCTGATTTTCGGCGGGTAATCCGGCCCCCGTGAACCCGGTTCTGCGTTCCTCGGCCTCGAGGACGCCCTCGAGCGTGGCCTCGACGTCGACGCCGTTGATCGACTCGAGTTCGCCGGTGAGCGCTTCTTCGGCGCTCAACACGACCGATCCGCGGTCACTGGCGAGGTGGAACATGGCGTCGTAGCTATCGAACTCGGGCGTCTCGATGGGTGCGAGCGCCGTCGGCTCGGGTAGGTCGACGTGCTCTGGCAGGGACTCGTCGAACCGGTCGAAGTAGGTGGGACCGTAGCCGACGGTGAACAGCAAGCCCTCGTTGCTCCGGGCGTAGGCTCGCTCGAGGGTTTCGAACGCCGTCTCGACCTGCGTGCGCTCTTCGTCGGTCGGACTGCCGCCGATGTACGAGAAGTGGAGGGTGACGTGGTGTTCGGGGACGAGCGGGTTGCCGTGCTCGTCGGTCCGCTGGGCGGCCGTCCAGGCGTGCTGGCGCTCGGGGAGTTCCTCGAGGCCGCCGGCGTCGACGCCTCGAGGCGGAGCGTCCGCATCTCCGCTCTCTCGATCCAGGCAGGCGGAGAGGGCGCTCGCACCGCCGATGGCGACGGCGCTACGGACGAAGGATCGGCGCGAAATCGTGCGCGACGAACGCGTCATATTCGGCTCTCGGGACTACGCGGTAATGGGGGTTGTGGTGGGTCGCGTGACCGACAGGTGCTTTGCCATTCGCCACGTTCGATGTTGCCATGGAACAACTCGAGGTGTTCGAGACGATCGACGCCCCACCGGAGACCGTCTGGCAGGTCCTCCTCGAGTTCGACGCCTATCCCGAGTGGAACCCGTTTCTCCGCTCCGTAGAGGGACTCCCCGTCGAAGGAGAGCGGCTGTCGATCCGCGTCCGGTTGCCGGGTGGCCGGACTAGAACGATTCGAACGACGGTGCTCACCGTCGAGACGAACCGTCGGATCGTCTGGCTCGGCCGGCTAGGGGTCCCGTTCGCCTTCGATGGCTACCACGAGTTTCACCTCGAGCCGATCGACGGCGGACGACGGACGCGGCTGCTCCAGCGGGAGACGTTTCGAGGAGCGCTGGTACCGGTACTATTCCACCGACGTCGAATCGAACGGGGCTTCCGCGCGATGAACCGGGCGCTCAGGAACCGAGCGGAGCGCCGGGTTCGGGCGACCGTCTGAACGTAGCTTCGAGAGGGTCGGCGCGCCGAAATCGAAACCTGATGACGGGTCAGGACGACGGGTCGAGCCGCGACAGCGCCTCCAGGGACGTGATCTCGTGGGTAGGCTCGCCGTCGTAGCCGAACTCGGTGAAGGTGTAGTCTTCGCGGTGAGGGCGACGAATGAACGCCGAGTCAATCTCGAGGGCCTCCGCGACCGCGACGTCGACCCAACTGTCGCCGACGTACAGCGGGTTCGCACATCCCAGGTCGCCGATCGCGCGCTTGAGGTAGTACGGCGTGGGTTTCTTTCGTCTGATGCCGTCGACAGTCGGCTCGCGGCCGTAGTACGGGTCGAACGCCTCGAGTTCGAAGTGGTCGACGATGTTCTCGATGGTCTCGTGCTGGTTGTTGCTCACGATGGCCATCGGGGCGTCGAGCGTCTCGAGCGTCGACACGTCGTCGTAGAGCGTCTTGTTCCCGTTCAGGAGTTCCTCACGCTGGACCTCGATCGCCGCCCGTTCGCGGGCCGCCCAGAGTGATTCCGGCTCGAGGTCGTACCGATCGGTGACGGCCTCGAGTTCGTCGATCGTCGGGGAAATCAGGGTCTCGAGGTCGTCCTGGGCGGGGTCGTCGATGCCGTGGCGTTCGAACGCGAGGGTCATCGCTCGCGTGAGCGCCTCGTAGCTGGTCGGGGTCGTCAACACGCCGTCGTTGTCGAAGACGACTGCGTCGTATGCCATTCAGCGGAGATAGGGGGCGAGAGGGTTTTGGCCTTACGCCCGGTGGGCTCTGGGGTCGTCAAATCGTCAAATCGTCAGATCGTTGGATCGCTGGACCGTCGAATGGCTGGGTCGGCAGGCTGTTGGACCGGCGGGGTCGTCCAACCCTCGAGTCGTCGATACCCCGCTGACGACCCTCGAGTTCAAGTACCAGTCCGCGGCCAGAGGGTGGTGATGCACTCCCGTTCGCGTATCCGAGTCGTCCGTCGGGTCGTTGCTCGCCCCTCTCGACGGCCGATCCAGCAACACCGATCGAGGTGGCACGATGGGGCATTGAGCGCTCGTCGCCTACCGTCGCCCCGACCGACTCTACGACCTCCGGTACAGCCACTGGGGCGGCGACGAACTCAGCGTCCTCGAATCCCTCCCCGTCGACACGCCACTCGCAGGCGGGCGAATCGACTCCGACCTGCTCGCCGACTCCGTCGCCCTGGACAGCGTCCTCACCGACTACCTCGATCCCTGTGGATACGAGGCGCTGATTCTGGTTTCACCCGAGTACGAGATTCGCGCCTACCGCGTCTGCTGGCTTGAGTGGGGTGACGGCCGAGAACAGGGCCGGGGCGCACTCGTCGCCGTCGAACCGGGCGAGCGCGACCTTGCCGTCCGGACCTGGTTTCGCGCCACGAAGACCGCCCTCGCCGACGTCGTCGAGATGGGCGTCCTCTCGCGGCGGGCCGCCCAGTCGTACCTCGAGGCCCGAATCGCCGAGGACGAGAACGGCTACTTCTACACGTACGGAGACGCCGCCGACGTCGATGTGGACGACGGACCGACGGATGCGTTCGACGCGTTTCTCGGTAGCGAGGGGCTCGAGTGAGTGTCTCGAGCGAACGACTCGGAACGTGCGAACCGCACAACTCGAAAAACTGAATGCGATTTACGCTTCGACGTAGTCGAACCACTCCTCGTACTCGTCGGTCCGGCGCTCGACGACGTCGAAGAACGTCTGCTGGATCTCCTCGGTGATCGGCCCGCGGGTTCCCTCGCCGATCGTAACGTTGTCGACGCGCTTGATCGGCGTCACCTCAGCGGCAGAGCCGGTGAAGAAGAGTTCGTCGGCCGTGTTGAGTTCGCCTCGCGAGATGGAGACGGTGTCGTGGACGGTGTAGCCCAGGTCGCGGGCGATCCGGATGACCGCGTTGCGGGTGATGCCGTCGAGGATCGACTCGGAGAGGCCGGGCGTGAAGATTTCGCCGTCCCGCACGAGGAAGATGTTCTCGCCGGGGCCCTCCGCGACGTTGCCCTCCTTGTTGAGGACGATGGCTTCGGCGAACCCGTTTCGGCGGGCCTCCTCGCCGGCCAGCAGGCTGTTGACGTACAGGCCAGTGGTCTTCGCATTCGTCGGAATCTGGCTCGAGGCGTGCTTGCGCCAGGAGGAGACTTTGACGTCGATGCCGTTCTCGATGGCGTCCTCACCGAGGTAGGCGCCCCAGGGCCAGACGGCGATGGTCGTCTTCGTCGGACAGTCCTGGGGGCTGACGCCGAGACTCTTGTAGCCGTAGTAGACGAGTGGACGGATGTAACACGACGAGAGATCCTGGCGGCGGATGAGTTCCTTCGTGGCTTCCGTCAGTTCCTCGTGGGAGTGGCCGATTTCCATCTCGTAGGGCTTGCAGGACTGGAAGAGGCGGTCGACGTGTTCCTCCCAGCGAAAGAGCGCGGGCCCGTTCTCGGTGTCGTAACAGCGCGCCCCCTCGAAGACGCCGGTCCCATAGTGGAGTCCGTGCGTGAGGACGTGGGTCTGTGCGTCCTCCCAGTCGACGAACTCGCCGTCCATCCAGATCGTGTCGACGTCCATCTCGTCAAATCCCATACCCAGGGGGACGAAGCCCTTCGTAATGAACGTTGGCGATTGCTCGTGCGCCGTTCTCGAGTGTGGGTCGATTACACTCGAGTAACTCACACGTGTGACGGCCATCCGAGCGTCTCCCTCGCCGCCTCCGGCACCGTTTTGACCCTCTCGAGCGAGCGTCCGGTATGGACACCGCACTCGTCATCGGCGGCACGCGATTCATCGGCCGCCACCTCGTCGACGACCTCCTCGCACACGACTACGACGTCACCCTCTTCAACCGCGGGAACCACGACGACCCCTTCGCCGAGGACGACCGGGTCGACCACGTTCAGGGGGACCGAACGAACGACTCGGCGCTCGAGGCCGCCGCGGCGGACGTCGATCCGGACGCGGTCTTCGACTGCGTGGCCTACTACCCACGGGACGTGCGCGCGGCCACCGAGATCTTCGCCGACGTCGACGCCTACGTCTACATCTCGAGCGGGGACGCCTACGGCCGCGAGGAGATTCCGAAGCGGGAGGACGAGACGCCGATGCGACCCTGCAGCCCCGACCAGGCGACCGACGAGTCGGACGACACGTATGGCAATCGCAAGGCCGAGGGCGACCGCGCGGTCGTCGCCGCGGCCGACCGGGGGGTGAACACCATGTCCGTCCGGCCCTGCATCGTGTACGGCCCCCACGATTACACCGAGCGACTGGACTTCTGGCTCGACCGCGTCCTGGAGTACGACCGCGTGATCGTCCCCGGCGACGGCACCAACGTCTGGCACCGCGCCTACGTCGAGGACGTCGCCAGCGCCCTCCGGATCGTCGCCGAGCGGGGTGAGCCGGGCGAGTTCTACAACGTCGGCGACCGCCGGATCGTCACGCTCGAGGAGATGGTCGATCTGATCGCCGACACCGCAGATAGGGACGTCGAGGTCGTCCACGCCGGCCCGCGCGAACTCGAGGCCGGCGGCCTCTCGACGGACGACTACGTCCTCTACCGCGACTACCCGCACGTCCTCTCGACCGCGAAACTCGCCGCCCTCGGCTGGGAGTCGACCCCACTCGAGGAGGCGATGGCGCGGACGCTCGAGGAACACGAGGCGAGCGACCGGGACGGGAGCGAGTACGATCCCGGACGGGACGCCGAAGAACGGGTGCTTGGGATTCTCGATACGCTCTAAACGGGGACCGGGTCAGCGAACGAGCCAATGGCGGTTAGCCGTCTCGCTCGAGCCGTTCCCGCCGTCGTTCGAACTCGTCGTCGGAGAGGTCGCCGCGGGCGTATCGCTCGCGAAGAACCGAGAGCGATCGGTCGTCACTGCCGTTCGTTCCGCGGTCGACCATCGAGTAGACGAGGAAGAGGGGGATGGCGATCAGGGCGCCCATCCAGAGAAGCCCCCAGAGACCCATTGCTCCACCGAAGAGCCCCCATCCGTCTCCCATCATTCCACCCCAGGTGCTCTCGCCGCCGTGGGCGGCGACCGACTCGGTCGCTCCGACGAACAATGGGATCGCGAGCATCGCTGTTTGGCGACCAGTACGTCCGACGGTTTCGATTCGTGGTGTCATGTTGTATTCACTTGTTTTGGTAGTTGCGGGGATCGGATCTGACGGTTAGCACCCGTTCCCCTGGCCGTGTACCTGTCCGTCGTCGTGGGTACCGGCCATGTGCTGGTTCATATCGTCGATACTACCGCTTGCGTGTGAGTCCATGCCAGTTCCATGCGTGCCGGTTTCGTGCATGCCAGCTCCGTGTGATCCCGCGTGGTCGCCATCGCCGTTCACGTGACCGATCATCCAGGCGATCCAATCGGCTCCATCGGTTTCTGTAGCCGTGTCGTTTCCAGCTGTGTCGTTGCCATGTGCGCCGACCAGCGGCACGGCGACTGCGAGTCCGACGACTGCAATCGCGACGAGTAGCCAGCGTCCGAGCGTGGTAGATATCATGGTCGATCTCCTCAGTTACTCGTAGACCGGACCAGGGGTTATCGACGAGGGTGTGAACACACGCAGGAGAACGTCCGAGAACGTTTATGGTGCGATCTAATCGTTTCTTGCGAACGAGATCGTTCGTACGTGCCGAATTTGGCCATCGAACGGCTACCGAGACGCTGACCGGAGCTGATCGCTGACAACTACGTTCGGGAGCACCTCTCGAGTCACTCTCACCCTCACCCGCAATCTGGCTGCCTGGGAACCGTCGCTGAACGGGTTGGACAGCGGCGTCGATAAACGACGTTCAGCCGGGGCGATTCGGCTCCTGACCCAGGTCGTCGCTGGGATAAATGCGATAGGTTCGGCCTTGCCGTTCCCGATACAACAGCCCCCGTTTCTCGAGGGCGTTCACGGTCTGGCTCACCTTGCTCTTCGAGAAGTTCGATCGGTCACGCAGTTCGATTTGCGTGATACCAGGGGATTCGAGTACCGGGGCGAGCACCCGCCGCTCGTCCTCCGGGAGGAGGTCCAGCACGCGGGCTCGAGGCGCTGATTCCGCGTTACCTGCCGTATTCGCGGTGTTCGGCTGTACGTTCGCGTTCGGCGGGTCTTCGACCGTCGAGGCGGCAGGCTCCGTCGTATTCGTCGGGAACCGAGCGCTGGTTTCGGCGGGCGACTGACTCTCGCGGACGACGAGATAGAGGCCACCGACGGCGACCGAGACGAAGAGCGCCCCGAGCAGCGGCCACAGCGCCCCCAATCCAGAGGGGGACCCCATCATCGATCCCATCATCTGACCGTGAACGCGCTGTTGCTGGTAGAGTTGCCAGCTCAGCGCGCCACCGACGACGAGAACGGCGGCGAGGGCGAGTCCGACTACGAGGTCGACGCGGCGTCGATCCATCAGGCCCACCTCGAGTCGTCACGGTACTCGCTCATGGGTACTCGTTAGCGAGGCTCCCTGGTACCAGTTTTGATTCGGTCGCGCATCACTGCCTGGATGGGGACAGTCGGCAACTGCGACCGAGTAGAGCCGGTCGGCGAATCAGACGGGTGCCGGTGGCCCGCGGACACCACCGACCAGAGAAGGAAACAGCGTCTGGTTCGCGGGGGAGGGCGCTGTCCGTCTCGAGTTCGCCGGTCACGATCACCCGCCGACCGGACGTAGACTCTTCACACGTGACAGCGTATACTGACCTATCGCATGGACGACCACAGAGACACCTCCGACGAGGGCGAGTCCGAAAGCGACCACCGCGGTCACGAGCCCTCTGCGGGCCACCGGCGGTCTGGTGAGGATGACCATTCGGACTCCCACGATCACTCGGACGACCAATTAGAGGGCGACCGAGTAGAACAGTCCATGCTCGAGGATGAAGCCGAAGACGCCGACGAGGCGAGACGCGAGGTCGGCGAGCGAGACGAACACGGTACGGGTCACGGGGATGCTGACCGACACGGCGAGCACGGCGATGACGGTGGTCACGACGATCACCAGGACGGCCACGGGGGCGGCGGCCACGACCACGGCGGCATGCACGAGGGCCACGAGCAAATGTTCCGCCGGCGATTCTTCGTCTCGACGCTGCTTTCGATCCCCGTTCTCCTGTACAGCGAGACCCTGCAATCGTGGCTCGGCTTCTCGGTTCCGGCGTTTCCCGGAAGCGAGTGGATCAATCCCGTATTCGCAGTGATCGTCTTCGCCTACGGTGGCGTTCCCTTCCTTCGAATGGCCGTGCCCGAACTCGAGGACCGATCGCCAGGGATGATGACGCTCATCTCGATGGCGATTACCGTCGCGTTCGTCTACAGCCTGGCGAGCGTCGTCTTCCCCACCCAGTCGGCGTTCTTCTGGGAACTGGTGACGCTGATCGACATCATGTTGCTCGGTCACTGGATCGAGATGCGATCGGTTCGTCGCGCCTCGAGCGCGCTCGACGAGTTAGCGAAACTGCTCCCGGACACCGCAGAGCGCATCACCGAGGACGGTGACACTGAGGAGGTCCCCGTCAGCGACCTGTCGGAGGGCGACCTCGTACTCGTCCGTCCCGGGGCGAACGTCCCCGCCGACGGCGTCGTCGAGGGGGGCGACTCGGACGTGAACGAGTCGATGATCACCGGCGAGTCGAAACCGGTTTCGAAGGACCCGGGCGACGAGGTGATTGGCGGCACGATCAACGGCGACGGGAGCCTTCGCGTTCGGATCAGCGCGACGGGCGAGGAGACGACCCTGGCGGGGATCATGCGTCTCGTGGAGGAAGCCCAGCAGAGCGAGTCTCGAACACAGATGCTCGCCGACAGGGCAGCGGGCTGGTTGTTCTACGTCGCTCTCGCTTCAGCCGCAGTGACCGCCGTCGCCTGGACCGCCGCCATGCAGTTCAACGCCACGGTCATCGAGCGCGTGGTGACCGTCCTGGTGATCGCCTGTCCGCACGCCCTCGGACTCGCCATTCCACTCGTCGTCGCGATCAACACGTCCCTCGCCGCGCGCAATGGGATGTTAATCCGGGACCGAATCGCCATGGAACGAGCGCGGGACCTGGATACCATCGTCTTCGACAAGACGGGGACGCTCACGGCGGGCGAACAGGGCGTCGTCGACGTCGCGACAGTCGACCGCGTGGACGAGGACGAGGCGCTCGCGCTGGCCGCCGCCGTCGAGAGCGATTCCGAGCACATGATCGCCCAGGCAATGCGCGAGGCCGCGGCCGACCGCGGTCTGAAGCCACCGAACGTCTCGGACTTCGAAGCGCTCAAGGGTCGCGGGGTGCGCGCAACCGTCGACGGCGGCGCGCTCTACGTCGGCGGACCGAACCTCTTGTCCTACCTCGAGGCCGAAGTCCCCCCGGAACTGGCGGAGTTCGCGGATCGGTCCGGAGAAAACGCACGAACGGTCGTCTACCTCGTTCGCGAGGGCAAGCGTGACGGCGACTCGAGCGCCCAGGCGAACACAGTGGTAGGTGCCGATCAGGAGCCAGGTATCGACCAGGCAAGACCAATCGCCGCCTTCGCCCTCGCGGACGTGATCCGCGAGGAGAGCTACCGGGTCGTCGACGCGCTCCACGACCTCGGCATCGAGGTGGCGATGCTGACCGGCGACAGCGAGGACGTCGCCGTGGCCGTCGCAGACGAACTCGGCATTGAGACGGTCTTCGCCGAGGTGCTGCCCGAGGACAAGGACGAGAAGGTGACCGAACTGCAGGACCAGGACAAACTGGTGGCGATGGTCGGCGACGGCGTCAACGACGCCCCGGCTCTGACCCGCGCCGACGTCGGGATCGCGATCGGATCGGGAACCGACGTCGCCGTCCAGTCGGCGGACATCGTTCTCGTGCAGAATAACCCGATGGACGTAGCCCGACTCGTCAAACTGAGCCGCGCGAGTTACCGGAAGATGCAGGAGAACCTCGTCTGGGCGGCGGGGTACAACGTCTTCGCGATTCCGCTCGCGGCCGGCGTTCTCGCGCCGATTGGGATCCTCCTCTCCCCTGCCATCGGCGCCCTGCTCATGTCGCTCAGCACCGTGATCGTCGCGATTAACGCGCAGTTACTCCGGCGAGTGGATCTTTCGATTCCGCAGTTGTCCGGTTTGTCCCCGCCGCAAAAAGCACAACCCACGAGATGAGTCTAGCCGGTCTCGTCCGACGTACCATCGAGAGACAATTCGAACGCTCTCCTCGAGGTCCCTCGCCTCGAGAGGCTGGCACCGCTCGATCGACGGGAACGCCTTTATATCGTTCCCCTCCTCCTCTCACCTATGTTCGAGAAGTCGACGTGGATCCGCCTCCCGCGGAACGTCGTCGTCGGCCACGACGTCCTCGCCGAGACCGTGAGCGTCGTCGACGACCTTCACCTCGAGGGGCGGCCGCTGCTCGTCACGAGCCCAACGCCGCGGAAACTCGCGGCCGAACCGATCGCCGCCGACTTCGAGGAGCGCGGTATCGAACCCGCCATCGTCACCGTCGAGGAGGCGAGTTTCGAGGCCGTAGAGTCGGTCATCGACGCTGCCGAGGAGGTGGATGCCTCGTACCTGATCGGCGTCGGCGGCGGGAAGGCCATCGACATCGCCAAGATGGCCACCGACCACCTCGACACCGGCTTCCTCTCGGTGCCGACGGCCGCGAGTCACGACGGCATCGTCAGCAACCGCGGCTCGGTCCCGGACGGCAACACGCGCCACAGCGTCGCCGCCGAACCGCCGCTCGCCGTGGTCGCCGACACCGGGATTCTGGCGAACGCACCCTGGGAACTGACGACCGCGGGCTGTGCCGACATCATCTCCAACTACACCGCGGTGATGGACTGGCGACTCGCCCACCGACTCAAGAACGTCGAGTACTCCGAGTATGCGGCCGCCCTCGCGGAGATGACCGCCGAAATTCTGGTGGGTAACGCCGACATGATCCGCCCCGGCCTCGAGGAGTCCGCCTGGATCGTCACCAAGGCGCTCATGTCCTCGGGGGTGGCGATGTCCATCGCGAGTTCCTCCCGGCCGGCCAGCGGCGCCGAGCACCTCTTCTCCCACCAGCTGGATCGCCTCGCGCCCGGCGCAGCCCTCCACGGCCACCAGGTCGGCGTCGGGTCGATCATGACGGCCTACCTGCACGAGGGCGAGTCGGGCATCTGGACGGAGATTCGAGACGCGCTGGCGAGCATCGACGCGCCGACCACGGCCGCCGATCTCGGCATCGACGACGAAACCGTGATCGAGGCGCTGACGACCTGTCACGCCATCCGCGACCGGTACACGATTCTGGGCGACGGGATGGACGAGCGGGCCGCTCGAGAGGTTGCGGTGAAGACGGGCGTTATCGGCTGAATTGATGTCGCCGGCTGAACGTACATCACCCGTCGACGCGAACCAGCCCGACGCCGGTGGCCGACACGTACGTCGCGCCGATTCCCCCGAGACCGACGTGTACCCAGTAGGTACACAGCCGGTAGAGCAGCGCAGCGGCCGTCGCAACGTCGCCCGAGATGGCGGTTGTCGCGACCAGTAGCCCGGCCAGGAACACCTCGACACCGCCCATCCCGCCCGGGAGCGGGACCACGGCTGCCACCGTCGACAGCGGCACACAGAGAAGCGCAACCGCGAACGGGGCGTCGACGCCGAGGGCGACTAGCGAGAGGAACAGAGCGAGGGCGTTGAAGATCCAGCTCGCCAGCGCGACCGTCACCGCCCCCATCAGGACCGACCGATCCGCCGCGATGTCGTCGATCGTCGAGAGGAACCCACGGACGCGGGTTCGAACGGCAGCGCGCTCGACACCGGGCACTCTGGCCAGCGCCCCCTCGAGCCGAGCGGTAATCTCGAACAGGATCGGCCGCGCGACGCCGCCGCGGGTGACTGAGACGACCGAGGCGGCGACGAGAACGGCTGCGAACAGCGCCCCCAGGAGGCCGGTCCTCAGACGGTTCGACGGGAGCGACCCGGCGGTCACGCTCGAGGAGACGTCGATGGAGCCGTTCGCAATTACCCCGACGAGTCCAACGACGGCTACGACGACGGACGTGAGGAAGACGAGTACCTCGGCCACGCTGACGACAGCGGCGTTGTCCTCGAACGGCGACTCGGACGATCCCGCGAGCAGGTACGCGGTCACGGCGACGCCGACGGACTGTCCCCACGGCACGACGCTCCGGGAGAAGTACCCTGCCAGGAACGCGCCGACGAACGCGGTTCCGTCGGCCGATCCCTCGATCGGATCGAGCAGTCGGTAAACGATCAGGGCGCGGAGCGCGAGCATCGTCGCTCCGGCGACCGCACCACCGGTGACGAGAATCGGATTAGCACGACGGATACTCGAGACCACGGCCTCCCAGCCGGCACTGTATACCAGTATCCCCGTGATCAGGAGTGCGACGGCGAAGCCGGCGACCACCCGTAATCGGCGCATCTGCCGGGAGCAACGACACTCGTTGACTTGAACGTACTGTCGGGGAACGGAACGTTCACTGTTCGGTATTCGGCGCGACCGTCTTGGCCAGTGGACCGCAATCAGACGTGCTCCTCGAGGAACTCGGCGATCGCCGAGTAGGCCTCGATCCGGTTCTCGAGCTTGCTGAAGCCGTGGCCCTCGTCCTCGAAGATGAGCTTTCGGACGGGGACGCCCTGCTCGCGGGCCTCCTCGACGATCTGTTCGGCCTCGCCGACGGGCACGCGGGGGTCGTTCTCGCCGTGGAGGACGAACAGCGGCGCCTCGATGGCGTCGACGGTGTTGATCGGGGAGATCGACTCGAGGAACTCGCGATCCTCGGCCAGCGAGCCGTACTCGGCCTCGCGGAGCTTCCGGCGCCAGTCACCCGTGTTCTCGAGGAAGGTGACGAAGTTGGCGATGCCGACGACGTCGACCCCGGCGGCCCAGAGCTCCGGATACTCGGTGATCGAGGCCAGTACCATGAACCCGCCGTAGGAGCCGCCCATGGCGACGACGCGGTCGGGGTCGATCGCTTCGTGGCCGACTAGCCACTCGACGCAAGCCGCGACGTCGGCGACGGAGTCCATCCGCTTTTCGACGTCGTCCAGGCTGGCGTACTCGCTCCCGTACCCCGAAGAGCCCCGGACGTTGGGTTCGAAGTAGGCGTACCCCCGGTTCAGGAAGTACTGCTTGACGCTCGAGAACGAGGGCCGGCGCTGGCTCTCGGGACCGCCGTGGATGTCGACGATGACGGGGTAGCCGTCGGCGGCGGTTCCGTTCCCATCCCTTACGTCCTCGAGCGACTCCGCCGACCCCGCCGGGAGCGTCAGGAATCCGGGCACCTCGAGGCCGTCGAAGCTCTCGACGTGAGCGAGTTCCGAGGACCGGAAGGTCTCGGGCGGGATGCCTGCCGTGGGGGCGAGCGTCCACTGCTCGCTCTCGCCGGATTCGACGTCGACGACGAAGACGTTCGCGTTGACCGCGTCGCCGGTCGTCGAGCAGGCGAAGACTTCGGCGTCCGGGCCGAAGCTCACGCCGCCCGAGAGCCCGCCCGGCAGGTCGGGTTCGGGGAACGTCTCGAACGCCGTCGGGTCGCCGGCCGCGAGTTCGCCCGCGGTGAGCTCTGTGTAGCCCTCGACGTTTCTCGAGTAGACGAATCGGCCGGTCTCGTCGTCCAGGGCGAGGCCGTCGACGTTCCATCTATCTCCCTCGACCATCGTTTCGATCTTGAGGGTCTCGAGGTCGAGGTAGGCGAGCACGAGCGTGTCGGTCTCCTCGTCGGTCACGAGGTAGAGTCCCTCGCCATCGGGTGCCCAGGAGGCGTTCTGGTAGCGGACGTCCCCTTCGTGGGGCGTGAGGTGGGCCATCGCTCCAGTCTCGACCTCGAGGCTGTAGAGGTCCTGGTCGAAGTTCGAGTAGGCTTGCGAGACCAACAGTCGGGAATCGTCGGGACTCCAGCCGCCGACCGTGAGCCAGCCGTCGCCCTCGGCGACGAGCTCGGCGTCATCGCCGATGTCCGCTCGGTTCTGGACGTACACGTCGAAGACGCTCTCCTCGCGGCGGTTCGAGGTGAATGCGAATCGTTCGCCGTCGTGGCTCCAGCCGCCCCAGCGGTGTTTCGCCGCAGGCATCCCGGTCAGGTTCGTGATCTCGCCCGTCTCGGCGTCGAGTCGGTACAGTTGCGCGCGCTCGTTGCCGCCCTCGTCCATACCGAACGCCAGCTCCGGGCGTTCGGGCGACCAGGAGGCAAAGGTCACCCGCTCGTCGTAGAACGTTCGCTGTTCGGGCCACGCCTGTGCCTCCTCGAGCGTCCAGACCTGGGGCGTCCCGGTGGTGTTCATCAGAAATGCCAGTCGGTCGCCCGCCGGGCCGAGGGAGGCGCCGTAGGCGCTTCGAATATTGAGATAGCGCTCGATGTCGTACGTTCCCATGGCTCACCAGTCTCGATTCGAAATGGTAACGGTTTCGACTCGGTCCCTCGAGTGCCAGGACTGACCTGCGTGCTCGGTCCCATCCAGTCCCGGCATTGTGTCCTCGACGAAACCGGTCAGTCGATGCTTTCCAGGACGAAGGGCACTCAAGCTGGGCCATCGTTGCTCGACCCTATGGGGATAAATTCGTATTACCGGGTCCACGACTGTTCGCTCGCGGTTCCGGTGTTTTAGTGCTGAACGGGGAGAGTCGAACAGCGTCCGTCGATATGGGTGAAACAGCGAGGTTAGAAACCGTTACTCGCACTCGAGATGTGGTGAGACGGCAACCGTCGCTGGCGGCGGTGTTCACCCGTTTCTGTGAATCGATGAGGGCGTGAAATCGTCGTCAAGCAACGACGTCGTTCCCGACGAGTGGGGTCCGTCGCTCCGCTGGCTACACAGCGGTTGCAGGGCTCGGGCCGTGAATTAACGGCTGTAACGGTCGCGGTCCCTTTTGAGAGCGTGTGTTCATCCGAGGTTAGGGGTTAAGAATGAGAGACAACGAATTGCTGAGCGGATCAACCGAAGGGCTGTCGATTGGATATGAGTACGACGACGATACGCGATCGCCGGTCATCGGCGCCGATCCGACGATCAGGGCGGGGTCGATTATCTACGATGACGTCGTGATCGGCGACCGATTCAGCACCGGTCACTACGCGCTGATTCGCGAGCGAACCCGAATTGGCGACGACGTACTCGTCGGGACGAACGCGACTATAGACGGGACGTCGACCGTCGGTTCGAACGTGAGCATGCAGACCGGCGTCTACGTACCTGCGGAGACTACCATCGGAGACCACGTTTTTCTCGGTCCGAACGCCGTCCTGACGAACGATCCCTATCCACTCCGTCGGGAGGGCGACCTCGAGGGCCCGACTCTCGAGGATCACGTCTCGATCGGGGCGAACGCGACCGTCCTCCCCGGCGTGACCGTCGGGCGAGGCTCGTTCGTCGCCGCGGGTGCGGTCGTCTCGGCGGACGTCCCCGAGGAGACGCTGGCCGTCGGCGTGCCGGCGAGACACGAACCACTTCCGCCGTCGCTTCGAGGGGGGAACGCTGCATGATCGCCGTCGTCGCGTTCGCCAGGGAGGTGAGCGTCGCGTATGCAAACTGAACGACGGATAGACGTCGGCGTAATCGGCGTCGGCTCGATGGGGAGACAGCACGCGCGCGTCTACGCCGGGCTGCCGGAAGCGAATCTGGTCGGCGTCTTCGACGTGGACGACGAACGCGCCGCTCGCGTCGCCGGCGAACACGGCGCGGCTGCGATGGACCTGGAGTCGCTCCTCGCGTCGGTCGACGCCGCCTCGATCGCCGTCCCGACAGTGCATCACTACGACGTCGCCGTGCAGTGTCTGGAGGCGGACGTCGCGATGCTCATCGAGAAACCCCTCGTCACGAATCTCGAGGAGGGGCGACGGCTCCGTTCGAGAACGAACCGCGCCGACGTGCCGGTACAGGTCGGTCACGTCGAACGGTTCAACCCGGCCGTGGTGACGCTCCGCAAGATCGTCGAGGATCTCTCGATCATCAGTATACACACAGAACGGCTCGGGCCACCGCCGAACCGGCGAATCGACGACAGCGCCGTCCTCGACCTGATGATCCACGATATCGACGTCGTGCTCTCGTTGCTTGACGAGTCGCCGACGAGCGTCAAGAGCACCGGCGTAAACGACAATCGCCACGCGTCGGCGTTGCTCGAGTTCGACTCCGGGATCATGGCGTCGCTCACCGCCAGTCGACTCACCCAGCGGAAAGTCCGTCGCCTCACCGTGACCGCCAGGGAGTGTCTCGTCGAACTCGATTACATCGCTCAATCAATCGCGATTCACCGCAACTCGATTCCCAAGTACGCTGAACGCGACGGCAACGTTCGATTCCAGCACGAGAGCGTCGTCGAACGGCCGCAGGTGCCGAACGAGGAACCGCTGCGGAACGAACTCGAGGCGTTCGTCCAGGCCGTCGCGTCGAACGAGACGCCGACCGTGACCATCGACGACGGACTGGCCGCGCTCGAGTTGACCCACCAGATCGAAGCCCAGGCCATGGGCGACCGATCTGACCTCGGAGTGAGGGTGGCAGATGACTGATCGACGATCGATCGCCGAGGGTGACGGACTCGAGGTCGCCGACACTGACAGATTTGAGGCCACTGATACCGACGGCGGGTCGGTCGATGGGGCCGGCGGACTTGAGGTCACCGAGGCCGACGACGGAACAGTCGGCCGTGCAGACGACCGTGACTCGTCGACGGAATCCACAGCGGCCAGCACCCGACCGTACGGAACCGGCCGCTCGAGCGAACGACTGCGTCGGGCGTTCGTCTCGGGGTCGGTCCCGGTGGCCGTCTACGGACTCGGAAAGATGGGACTCCCCCTCGCCGCAGTGTTCGCCGAGACGACCGACAATGTCCTCGGCGTCGATATCGACCCCAACGTCGTGGCAACGATTCAGGCCGGAGACTGTCACGTCAAACGGGAACCCGGCCTGGACGAGCTGGTTGCCGAACGAGTGTCCGCCGGCGCGCTCGAGGCGACGACGAACCCCCGCGAGGCTGCGAGGCGATGCTCGGTTCACGTCGTCATCGTGCCGACGCCGATCACGGACGAGCGAGCGCCCGACCTCTCGATCCTCGACGCCGCGATCGAGGCGATCGGCACCGGACTGGACCCGGGCGACCTGGTGCTCGTCGAGTGTACCGTTCCACCCCGGACGACCAGCGATCGGGTACTTCCGGCGCTCGAGGCGACGTCGGGACTCTCCCGTGGGTCGTTCGGCGTGGCCTTTTGCCCCGAACGGACGTCCTCGGGACGGGCCCTCGAGGACATCCGCGGTGCGTACCCGAAGGTCGTCGGAGGCGTCGACGCGGAGAGCACCGCGGCCGCGCGAGCGATCTACGAAACCATCAACGACGAGGGCGTGATTACGGTCTCCGACGCGACCACCGCCGAGTGCGTCAAGGTCTTCGAGGGACTGTACCGCGACGTCAACATTGCGCTCGCGAACGAACTCGCGACGTTCACCGACGAGTTTGGAATCGACGTCCGCGAGGCAATCGACGTCGCGAACACCCAGCCCTACTGTGACATCCACGAACCGGGACCCGGTGTCGGTGGCCACTGCATCCCGTTCTACCCGTACTTCGTGATCGCTCCGTTCGAGACCGACGCCCCGTTGCTCGAGACCGCTCGAGCGGTCAACGACTCGATGCCGGCGTTCACGGTCGCAAAACTGCGCGACGGCCTCGAGGCCGAGGGGACGGCGCTGTCGGACGCGACGGTACTGGTGCTCGGACTCACCTATCGACCTGGTGTCGAAGAGATCAGGGCCTCGCCGTCGATCGACATCGCCGCCGAACTCGCTTCGGCCGGCGCGACGGTCTACGGCGTCGATCCGATGCTCGAGTCGGACGACCTCGAAGCGTTCGATCTCGAGGCGATTTCGCTCGAGGCGGCGTGTGACCTCCCGATCGACGGCGTGATTCTCGTCACACCGCACGAGGAGTTCGACGAGATTCGGTGGGCTGACCTGGGAACGGACCGTGAAGACGAACCCAGTGCTCATAGAGACCACCGTCCGGTCGTCGTCGACGGTCGCGGAACCGTCGCTGGCCCGATCGGTTCGCGGGTATACGAAATCGGTGGCGGGGTTCGCGAAGAGCAGGGGTGGGATTCGTGAGCAATACCGCGAACGCGAGCACTGCTTTCACTCCATCTGCCAACCGGATCTGCGTCGTCGGACTCGGCTACGTCGGACTCCCGCTCGCGTGCGAGTTCGACAGCGTCGGCTACGACGTCCGCGGCTACGACGTCGATACGGACAAAATTCGAACGCTCGAGCGTGGAATCGATCCGACGGGCGACGTCAGCGATCGATCGATCGCCGAGAGCTCGATACAGTTTACGACCGACCCGAGCGTGATATCGACGGCCGACTACGTCGTCGTCGCGGTGCCGACCCCGGTCGACGAACTCGAGAAGCCTGACCTCAGCCTGGTCGAACGGGCAGGGGAGACGGTCGGCGAACACCTCACCGAGGGGACGACCGTCGTCCTCGAGTCGACGGTGTATCCGGGGGCGACTCGCGAGATCTTCGTTCCGGCACTCGAGCGGGGCTCGAGTATGACGGCGGGCGAGGAATTCGGGGTCGGCTATTCGCCCGAACGAATCGTCCCGGGTGACGACGACCACGGTCTGCGCCACGTCGTCAAGATCGTGAGCGGATTGACTGAAGGGTCGCGGGCGAATCTCGTCGACCTCTACGGATCGATCGTCAACGCGGGCGTCCACGAGGCGCCGACGATCGAAACCGCCGAAGCCGCGAAGTGCGTCGAGAATACGCAGCGCGACGTTAACATCGCGCTGGTGAACGAACTCGCGGTGGCGTGTACGCACCTTGGGATCGACACACAGGCCGTGCTCGACGCGGCGAAGACGAAGTGGAACTTTCACGACTACCGACCCGGCCTCGTCGGCGGCCACTGTATTCCGGTCGATCCGTTCTACCTCGTCTACGAGAGCGAACGAAACGGGTTCAAGCTCGAACTCGTTCAAACCGCGCGCGAGATCAACGACTACGTTCCAACCCACGTCGGAGAGATGACTGTAAAGACCCTGAACGACGCCGAGAACGTACTCAAGCACAGTACCGTCTTGATCCTCGGATTGACCTACAAGCCGAACGTGGCGGACCTCAGGTCGTCGATCGGCGGTGTGATCGACTATCTCCGCGAGTACGGCATCTCGGTCGTCGGGTACGACCCGTACGCGGCCGACGCCGAGATCCGAGAGCGCTTCGGTATCGACGTCGTTCCCGAACCGTCCGGGGATGGGATCGATGCCGTCGTGATCGGAACGCCCCACGACGCCTTCGACGAACTCGATGTCGGAGGGCTACTCGCCGAGATGAACGAGAATCCCGTCCTCGTCGACGTCGACGGGATGTTCGAGGATCGGGTGGGCGAACACGATTGTCGCTACTGGAGGTTGTAATGTACCGGGATCACTCCGTCGCCGCCGTCGTTCCGGCGTACAACGAGGAACGATTCATCGGCGACGTCGTCAGAGAGATGCCTCCGTTCGTCGACCGACTGTACGTCGTGAACGACTGTTCCACGGACAGTACGTGGGAGGCAATTCTCGAGGCGGCGCAGACGGACGCACGCCGCCGGATCGATCGGGAGGGGGCGGTTGCGGACCGGGTCGAACGAATTCGACCCGACGGTGGAGAGAACCCCGCGCTTGCAGCGAGAGCAACCGTTCACGAGCCGATCGGTCGCGTCGTACCGATCGATCACCGTGAGAATCGCGGTGCCGGCGGCGCGATCAAGACCGGCTATCTGGCGGCGCGGGCCGGACGACTCGACATCGTCGTCACCGTCGACGGCGACGGTCAGATGGATCTCGACGCGATGCCGAAGCTCCTCGATCCGATCGTCGACGGAGTCGCGGACTACGCGAAGGGGAATCGACTGCTCGCACCCGATCACCAGCGATCGATGCCGCGGTTCCGACTGTTCGGCAACGCACTTCTCTCGTTACTGACGAAAATCGCATCGGGATACTGGAAGCTGAGCGACCCCCAGAACGGTTACACCGCCATCTCGAGGGACGCACTGGAGGCGGTCGACCTCGAGTCGATGTACGAGTACTACGGCTACTGCAACGACCTCCTCGTGAAGCTGAACGCCAGAAGTACCCGTGTCGCCGATGTTTCGATTCCCGCGGTCTACGGCGACGAGAAGTCGAGCATCGTCTACTCGACGTACGTCCGGAATGTCTCGGGAATGCTCCTTCGGAACTTCCTCTGGCGGCTCGAAACTCGGTACCTGCGGTTCGACTTCCACCCGGTCGTCCTATTCTACCTCTTCGGTGCTGGCGCGTCCGCGCTCGGATCACTCGGCGTGCTCTGGTCGTTCCTCTCCCGCGGCCGATCCGGAGAATCGCTGTTCGTTCGCGTCCTCGCGAGCACCCAGCTGTTTCTCGTCGGCTGGTTGTTCCTGCTGTTCGCGATGGTGTTCGACATGCAGGAAAACGAAGACCGTGAGGTGGTGATTCACGAATGACGGCGACCGTCCTGTTCGACGTCGGCCATCCGGCACACGTTCACCTGTTCAAACACGCTATTCGAGAACTCGAGGATCTCGGCCACGACACGCACGTGTTCTCCCGGGAAAAGGACCTCACGGTCACGCTCCTCGACCGGTACGGGATCGACCACACTCTGCTCTCACGGAAGCGATCGAGCGTGGCCGGACTGTTTCTCGAACTCCTCGAGCGCGAGATTCGAACCCTCCGGGCTATGCGGCGAGTCGATCCGGACGTAGTCGTCAGTTCACCGATGCCGCCGGCCGCCCACGCCGCACGAGTTACCGGGACGCCGATGATCGTCTTCGACGACAGCGAGGTCGCCACGTTGCAGGCACGGCTGACGCATCCGTTCGCGACCAAAATCTGTACGCCGGTAAACTACGGTCGTGACCTCGGTGCGAAACAGGAGCGGTACGCGGGGTATCACGAACTCGCGTACCTCCATCCGAATCGGTTTGAACCAGATCCCGACCGACTCAGAGCCGTCGGCGTCGATCCGCACGAGCACTACTCGGTCTGTCGATTCGTCTCCTGGAGTGCCAACCACGACACCGGCAATCGCGGGTTCTCCCCCGAGGGAAAACGCGAACTGCTTTCGATCCTCTCCGAGGAGGGACGGACGTACGTCACCAGCGAGGATCCGCTTTCGCCGGAGTTCGAGCCCTATCGTCTCCCTGTCCCGCCGGAGTTGATTCACGATCTGCTCTACTACGCCGATCTCTACGTCGGCGACTCCCAGACGATGGCGACGGAGGCGGCCATCTTGGGGACGCCGGCGATCCGATCGAACTCGTTCGTCGGCGATGACGACATGAGCAACTTCGTGGAACTCGAGTCCACGTACGGCCTCCTCTCCTCTCTATCCGACGAACGGGAGACGCTGGCGCTCGCTCGCGACCTCTCGACCGATCCCGACGCCAAAGCGCGTTGGAGGCAAAAGCGACGGCGACTCCTCGACGACAAGATCGACGTCACTGCCTATCTCCTCGACACTATCCTCAAGACGGCGGGCGAACCGCGTCGGAAACCTGGGATCGATCTCGAGACGGAGGCTGGTCGATGAAGGTACTCACCGTCGTCGGTGCTCGTCCACAGTTCGTGAAGGCGTCGGCCGTTTCGCGTGCGCTGAACGCGGCCGGCCACAACGAGCAACTCGTTCACACCGGTCAACACTACGACGCGGAACTCTCGGACGTCTTCTTCAAGGAACTCGAGATTCCCGACCCCGCCTTCGAACTGGGGGTCGGTTCGGCATCTCACGGCGCACAGACGGCGGCGATGATCGACGGCCTCGAACCAGTCGTTGCCGAGGTCGAACCGGACGTAATCGTCCTCTATGGTGACACGAACTCGACGCTCGCCGGAGCGATCGTCGGTTCGAAGGTCGATGCGACGGTCGCTCACGTCGAGGCCGGTCTGCGGAGTTTCACCGATATGCCCGAGGAAGTGAACCGACGACTGACGGATCACGCGGCTGACCTGCTGTTCGCGCCGACGGCGGGAGCGGTTACGAACCTCGCCGCCGAAGGCCTCGAAGAGGGCGTCTACCGGAGCGGCGACGTTATGTACGACGTGCTCTTGCGGGTCGTCGACCGCTCTACTGGGTGGTCGAAAATCCTCGAGCGACTCGAGGTGACGCCTGGAAACTACGTCCTGGCGACCGTCCACCGCGAGCGAAACACGGACGATCCGTCCCGACTGCGATCGATCGTCGACGCTCTCTCGACGTCGTCGCTGCCGGTCGTATTCCCGGCACACCCCCGAACGATCGACCGACTCGAGCGCAACGATCTCCTCGAGCGAGCGAGACGCGAACTGCACCTCACCGAGCCGGTTGGATACCTCGATTTCGTCCAGTTACTCGACGCCGCCGACCGCGTCGTGACCGACTCGGGCGGCGTCCAGAAGGAAGCGTTCTTCCTCGATACCCCCTGTGTCACGCTCCGGGAGGAGACCGAGTGGGCCGAGACGCTCGAGTGTGGCTGGAACGAACTCGTCGGCACGGATCGACGAGCGATCGAACGTGCCCTGGAACGGGAACGCTCCCTCGAGGACAAGCCCTCGCCGTACGGCGACGGGCGAGCGGCCGAATCCATCGTCGAGGTGCTCGAGCGTGCTCGATGACCACGCGTTCGCGGTCTGTCTCACCCACGACGTCGACCGTCCGTACAAAACGTACCAGGCGCCGTACTACGCTCTCGTGAACCGCGACCTGTCGCAACTGCGGTCGCTGTTCTCGAGGGAGCGACCGTACTGGCAGTTTGAGGAGATAATGGCTCTCGAGGACGACCTCGGCGTCAGGTCGACGTTCTTCTTTCTGAACGAGCAGAGCCTGTTCCGCGACAAATCGCCGCGAGAGTGGCTGCGGCCGGCCAACTGGAAACTCTTCGTGGGCCGATACGAGATTACGGATCCGGCGATCGTCGACGTAATTCGCGAGCTCGATGCCGGCGGGTGGGAAGTCGGATTGCACGGTTCTTACGAGTCTCCTGACGATCCGGTTCGGTTGAGAGAGGAGAAGTCGCAGTTGGAACGAGTCCTGGGTCACGAAATCACCGGTGGGAGGCAGCACTATCTCCGACTGGCCCGGCCGGATACGTGGGAGATTCACCGAGAACTCGGGTTACGGTACGACGCCAGTCTCGGTTCGACAGACGAGGTCGGCTTTCGCCACGGGTACGGTCTTTTGCGCCCCTTCGACGACGAGTTCGCGGTCTTCCCGCTCACCGCGATGGAAGTCGCGCTTCTGGGGCCGGAAACGGACCTCGAGTCGGCCCGGGAACGAGGCTACGACCTGTTCCGTGAGGCCGAGCGAAACGACGCCGTCGCCACGTTGCTATGGCACCCGAGATTTTTCAACGAGGACGAATTCAGTGGGTATCGCCAGTTGTACGTCGACCTCGTCGAGTACGCCCAGGAGCGCAACGCCTGGGTCGGCTCCTGTGCGGAGTTTCTCCGGCGCGTCGACGGATCGAGAGAATTGGAGCGAAAGCCAGTTCGAGAGCGCCCGTAGCCTCCAGATGCGGCGTACTAATGACATTCAAATATACCACAAGGCCGTCGATCTGATCGGGTTCTACGTGAACGCTCTGATCCGTACGGTCCCGGATGCGGTGGCATTCGCCAATCTCGAGGGAACGGTATACGCCCACTATGAGATGATCGACTATTCTTGAACCTGCGGTTACTGTTGGTGACCGCAAAAATCGTTAAATCGCTATCAACCCACGATGAGCCGTTCTGACCGGTATCGGCCGTGGCCCGACCGAATTCGATGTCCTGAAGCGCCGCCTAGAGATCGGCGACGGCGACTTCCTCGCCGTTCCACTCGAGCCAGAAGGCGGGGTCGGCGTCGGAATCAGCGTTTTCGGCCTCGAAGGTGACGATGTCACCCTCGACGACGAAGCCGTCTCCCCAGCCGTTCCCGGTCAGCCCCTCGACCTCGTAGTACCCGGTCTCGTAGTAGGTGATGGTGTCGTTGTCGTTCGCCGAGACGGGGTTTCCGGAGGGCGACGTCTCGAGGTCGGTGACGGTGACGGGACCGTTGGCGACGAATCGATAGCGCACCCGATCTGCTCCCGGTTCGGTCAGGATTGCGAACTCGGCCGGTTCCGGATCGGTGTCTTCGTTCCCACCGGTCAGGTCGGCGACGGCGACTTCCTCGCCGTTCCACTCGAGCCAGAAGGCGGGGTCGGCGTCGGAATCGGCGTTCTCGGCTTCGAAGGTGACGACGTCACCTTCGACGACGAAGCCGTCACCCCAGCCGTTGCCCGTCAAACCATCGACCTCGTAGGTGCCATCCTCGCGCTCGGTGATCGTGTCGTTGCCGTTCGCCGAGACGGAATTGCCGGAGGGCGAGGTGCCGAGGTCGGCGGTCGAGACGGGGCCGTTGGCAACGAACCGGTAACGGACGCGGTCGGCACCGGGTTCCGTCAGAATCGCCAGTTCGTTCTCGCTCTTGGAATCGTCTTCTGTTCCTTCTTCATCGTCACCGACCAGGTCGGCGACGGCGACTTCTTCGCCGTTCCACTCGAGCCAGAAGGCGGGGTCGGCGTCGGAATCGGCGTTCTCGGCCTCGAAAGCGACGATTTCGCCGTCTACGGCGAAACCATCGCCCCAGCCGTTGCCCGTCAATCCTTCGACCTCGTAGGTGCCGTCCTCGCGTTCGGTGATCGTGTCGTTGCCGTTCGCCGAAACAGAATTGCCGGAGGGCGAGGTGCCGAGGTCGGCGGTCGAAACGGGGCCGTCGGCGACGAACCGGTAGCGCACGCGGTCGGCACCGGCTTCTGTCAGGATCGCCAGTTCGTTTTGGTCCCCGGTATCGTCTGTCTCCTTCTCTTCGTCTCCACCGTCACCGCTCTCTCCACCGTCGTAGTTCAGCCAGTCTTCGCGGGTTCCGTTGACCAGCATCACGTGGTCGTCGAAATAAATCGTGTGCGGATCGTTGTCCTGGTAGAGGTCGTACCCGAGCGGACCCGCGTATTCAATCCCGTTTCCGTCGGCGGACCGCCACGCGAGATTTTCCCGCTCGTAGGCGAGTTCGTCGTTCACCCACGCACGGAAGACGCCGTCGTTGTTCATCGACCCGCTCGAGGTGTACGTATTCAGCTTCTGGTAAGTTTCAACCTTCACCCACTCGTTCATCGGCATCTGGACCCGGTTGCCGTACTCGATGTACGGGGTCGTGCTGTCGGTGAGTCGAGCGTCGTAGGAGTAGACGAAGAACGTGTACGTGTCGGGGTGGTCGTGGTTCTCCCGACGGGTGAAGCCGACCCGGACCGACCACCCGTCTTCGCCCGTGAACGGCGGCGGCGTGACGAAGTTTCCGCTGTCCTGGTCTCCCTCACTCCGTAGCCCAGCCCAGAAGATCCGCATCGTGTTGTTCTCCGAGAGCCACATCCCGTTCGGGTGGACGTAGAACCGCTGATACAGCTCGTCGACGTCCGCGCCGTAATGGTCGTCGAACGGGTACACCGTGTTCGCGCTCATCTGGTCGCCGTCGAGGTAGTGTGCGCAACTCGTGTCTCCCGTTCGAGAGATGTTTGACGTGATGTCGGGGCTCGTACTCGAGCGCTGGTTCCACACGTCGTAGACGTCACCCAGGCCATTGTACGATGACGACGGATCGTAGTACTGGTCGTAATCGATCTCGATCAGATCCTGGTCGTGAGAATCGGCCGCGGCGGTGCCCGAACTCAGGAGTGCCCCACCGGCGATCGCGGTCGAACCGAGTACCTTGAGATACGTTCTGCGTTCGATGTCGTTCGCCGTCCCGTTCTCTTTGCCGCTTTCCAGTGTGCTATCGATTGCTCGTTTCGAGCGCTCACGTGCCATGCAACTTGACTAGCCAACTATGCTGACCTCAACGCTCTCATGAACATATCGGAACTTTATACGTCGATGAGTTACTGTCAGGTTGGCTGTAGTATCCTCGTCTAACCTCGGAAAACGATACCCGTACTCGAGATACACGAATCGGTAAGAGAGGGTATTCAGTACCGTTAGACTCGATTCACGGGTCAGATAGTAGTAAATCGCCTGCGAATCAGAGCAATCGCTCGAGTGAAAACATCGACACGTACGCCCGTTCGCCGATTCTATTGGCGCGCAATCGAATCGAACGCCGCTTGCGGACGTCAGGACTGCGTAGGCGGTACAATATTTTCGGGAATTCCGCCGACAACGATGTGATGATCGTCGAAGTAAACGGTCTCACCGTTCTGATTCGACCCCCACCAGTAGCCGTAGGGGCCGGCCTCCTCGATACCCTGTCCTGGAACGCTGGTCCAGCGGTAGTCGGTTCGCTCGAACGCCAGTTCGCCGTTCACCCAGACGCGGATTTCGCCGTCGGCGTTCGCCTGACCTCCTTCAACCGTATTCAGCACCTGGTGACACCGGATGTCGTTCCACTCGTTCATCCGAACATCCGTTTCAGTGACGTTCAATTCGGGGACCGGGTTGACCTGGTCCATGTGGTAGACGTAGACGAAGAGCGGGTACTCGTCGGGATGGTTGTGAGATCCACGTCGGGCGTACCCCAGTCGGACCGACCACCCGTCCTTGCCGTTCGGGATATCTTCCTGGGTCGTCCCGCCCGACGACGTCGGTCCGTTCCGAAGTCCTGCCCAGAAGAACCGGAAGGTCCCCCTGTCCGCCAGTGTCATTCCGTTCGGGTGGAATCGAAATCGCTGGTACGTCTCGTCTACGACGCCGCCGTGATTGGCGTCGAACGAGTAGACCGTATTGGCCGTCATCTGGTTCCCCTGGAAGTGGTGTGCGAGACACCGGTCCCCGGGTTCTGGCTGACCGGCTGTGATCTCCGGATCGGCCCCCGAGCGGTGATTCCACACGCGATAGACGTCTTCCAGGCCGTTGTACCTCGATGAGGCATCGTAGCTCCCGCCATAATCGATGTCGATGAACTCGAGGTCGGTCGCCTTCGGGTCGCCCGCCTCCCCTCGAACTGCGCTCGAGAACAACGCACCCGTCGCCGTTGCTCCGAGCAGTGAGAGATACGAGCGTCGGCCGAGCGTGCGCCGTTTCGTTCGCCGCGTATCGCCACGGGGCTCGTCGCCGGAAACATCAGATTGCTTGCCTCGCATACAAAACCGAGGAAGTAACCTTCAGTTATCAACCTTGTCGTGTGAAAATCGTACATTTATCTCATAAATCGGAATTTTAATTTCCACTTCAAAAGACACTCGAGCTCAGAGAATATACTGGCAGTCAGAAGAGGTAAACCGACCGATCTGACCTTCGGAGCGAACCCTGGAAGAGCGACGTTCGCGTATTCGGTTCGTGATCGTGACGGTTTTGCTTGTTGCTACGCCGGTCAATCACGCAGTCAGTGAAGCGACTCGAACGGGAAAACAGGCGTTACCGAACGCAATGATCGAGTACCACCGGTTGGCTTTTCACGGAGGGTGGTGGTTACGAACCCTATGTGTGCCGATCCGACGGTCCTCCTCCTCGATGGGGATTACCCGACAGCGCTGACCGTCGCGAGGGAACTCTCCGAGGATCTCGGTGCGACGATCGTCGGCGTTGGAACGACGCGATACAGCCGACTGCTCCGGTCGAGATACTGCGACGAGAAAATCCTCGCCCCTCCGCCGGAGAGCGAAGGATACGCCGACGCCCTCGAGTCTGCGGTTCGAACCCATCGCCCGGACTTCGTCTTGCCGGTCGGGTACCAATCGACGGTCGCAGTCGACCGACTTCGGTCGATCCTTCCCTCCTCCGTTTCCACCTCTCTCCCCTCGAGCGAGTCGCTCCGTACTGGTGCCGACAAGTCCGCCGTCCTCGACCGTGCGGCCCGTCTCGGAATCGACGTTCCGACGGAGTACTCGAGCGTCGTCGAGCGAATCGACGCGAACGGGCGGCCGAGGAGTGCATTCGACCAACTGAACTTCCCCGTCTTTCTCAAGGCCAGACACGAATCCGGCGGTGGCGAGACGACCGCTCGAGTCGACGACCCTGCTCGCTTCTGGCGGACTTACGACCGCATTGTGGCGGTCGCTCCGGACGGGGACGTACTCGTCCAGGAGCTAATCGAGGGGACGGGGTCGACCTACGGAGTCGGCGTCCTCTGTTCGGACAACGACGTCGTGCTCAGGTTCAGTCACGAGGAACTTCAGTCCGTTCCTCGATGGGGCGGAAGTGGGACGCATCTTCGAACCTACCGAAACCCCTCTCTCGAGGCGCAGGCGACGGACTTGTTACAGGATCTGGGGTGGCACGGAATCGCACTCGTCGAGTTCAAGCGCCGTCCCAATGGGTCGTTCGTGCTCATGGAGGTGAACCCAAAGTTCTGGGCATCGTACGCACTGGCAAGCGAGCGTGGCTACCGATTCGCCTCGACGATGATCGCGGCCGCTCTCGACTTAGACGTCGATCTCCCCGTCAGGTCTATCGGAACGGTCGACGAGATGGTATTTCCGCTTCGAGAACTCCAGTACTGCGTTCGGCAACCGACCCGGAACGAAATCTCGACCGCTCTCAGGACGGTACTGACCCCAGGGGCGAAGTGGAGTCTCGACTGGACCGACCCTGTCGCCTGGCTGATGCCACCTGTCGCCGCGATGGAACGGGTACCCGACGTAGAGTCTCGAGTCGAGGCGGCCGTCGGGGCCGTAACCGGCCGTCAATCTCAGAACGTGGGAGAGGATCGACGATGATAGGCTTCAGTGGGAACCGAATCGACAATGACGGGTGTCAGCGAGTTGACCGTGGACCCTGCGCTGGTTGCTCCAGCCAGGACGACAGCCGGGCCGCACGTCTCGAGCGTACTTCCAATGAGCTATTCGTCCGGTATTGCGAGCGGTTTTCGAGCGTGCCTCGAGAAGAGTCAACTGGCCAACGATCATTGAGAGGCGGACAGAAGGAGCGTGGTGATGCATGAGGACGATGTTCGACCATGCCTACCTCGTTTCGAAGGTTTTTCTGATTCCCCTCGCCGCCCTGGGCGTCGCTGGTCCATTCGTCGTCGGCCGCGTGAACCTCTCGATCTTGGGACTCTACCTGGCCCTGCCGATGACGCTGGCCGTCGTCGTACTGTGGCGTGGGGGGAAGCGTCACTACCGAGAGCCGGTCGGGTGGATCGCCGTCGACTGGCGAGTGTTCTCCATCGTTTTTCACCTCGTCGTCTCGAGCCTCGTCGTCTCGCTTGCGATTTACGACGTCCGTCCTCTCGCGTTCTTCGTCGGACTCGCCGTCCTGTACGGACTGATCATCGTGTTGATCTGGTTGCCCAGCCTCGGCTCCGGTCGCACGCCGATCTGTTTGTACCACATGGTCGTCGCCTTCGCGCTCACCGTGTTCAGCGTGACGTTGAAGTACGACTTTTTTATCGGGAACACAGATTTGATCGTCCACGTCTCGCTGATCGATTCGCTCGTCGAAACCGGTGCGCCAGTGTCGTTAGAATTGTACGAACCGTTCCAGCTGTGGCACGTGTACGCGGCGACGACGCACCAGCTGCTGGGCGGATACCTGACGACCCACCGAACGGTGTACGTACTCAGCGGGGTGCTGTTTGGAGCCGGCATCCTCGCAGCGTATGGATTCGGACGACGGGTCACGCTGAACGAACGAGTAGCGCTCCTGACGGCGCTGTTCACGATATTCCATCCGTTCTACACCTTCTACGGAATGTACTCGATTCCGCGGAGCGTCACCTCGATCGTCTTTCTCGCGCTCCTCGTCACCCTTCTCGGCCGGACGGCCCCTGGCATGCGCCTCGCTGGCCTGGTGTTTCTCGTCGCGATCGTCGTCTACCACCCCGTCTCTATCCCGTTCGTGTTCATCATCATGACGATCGTCTACGCGGTCGAACGAATCGTCAGGCGCTCGTCTGCGGTCGGGGCCCAACCGCCGACCGTCGACTCCTTCACGATGGTAACCACGGGGGTGATGACGCTCACCTACTGGCTGTACGCGGCCGAACCCCTGGTCGAAACGATCATCGGAGCACTGACGAGCGCCGCATCGGGTTCTCGAACCGAACCGCCACCGCAGGGGGTCGTCGCCAGTCCGTGGGCGGAGGTCGCAAACTACGTCCCGTACTCGTTTTTTATCTTCTTCATGCTCCTCGGTGCGCTGCTGTGGCTCCGGGACGACACCCGCGAGTGGATCGCGGCCGGTGTCATCGGCATTTCCGCGCTCCTACTCGTGCCCCTCTCCGTCCCGGGGCCCACCCTTCTCCTCGAGGGCCTCGCCGGGATCAACATTAATCGGTTCGTCCACTACACGTACATGTTCTTCGCGCTGACGGGGGCCATCGGCGCGTATCGGCTGTTCTCACGAGGCGGATTCAAATACTTCGTCGTTCTCGTGCTTCTGCTATCGCTCTTCGGCTTCACTGCAGTCTCCAACGACTTTGTCGCGAGGGACAACCCCGCCGTCGAGCGTCCGTTCTATACCTACTACCTGACCGAGCAGGAACGCCAGTCGTACGAGGATATCGACGCGATGTACGACGGGCTGATCGAAACCGATAGGCCGTCGTGTCGATACGTGGGCGAAATGCTCGACGCCGAGTGCGTCGTGGTCGACGCTGGTGCGGAGGACGCGATGTTCGCGGAAGCAGAGAGCGTACTGGTACGAGACGGCGAACTCGAGCGCCGTCCGTTGCAGTTCACGGCGTACGTCGACGAGGAGATTCCGCTCGAGAACCTGGCAGAGCGTAACCGTGTGTACGACTCCGGTTCGGTCACGTTCTACCGGTAGTACGACTCTCTCGTCTCGATGAGCGACAAACAGCGTCCCTTTCCGCCTCGAGGCACGACGACGCTGGCCGCTCACTCGACCGTCCAGGAGTACCAGTCCCCGTTTCGATAGATCGAGAGTCGCTCTGCGTCTGAATCCGTGTCCGTCCAGGCGACGACGGCGCCCTCACGCCCGTGTTCGTGCCAGTCGCCATCGTCGGCCGGATTCGACGATCCGTTGTCACCGAGTCCATTGACGACCGTTCGAACGTCCGTCGAAATCTCCCCCTGGACGTTGTCGACGGCAACGTCCGGGACGTCGACCTCCAGTACGACATCTTGGCGGTCGGTTTCGAGGGTGACGTCACGGACGACCCCGCCCCTGCCCGATTCGAAACGAATTGGCCGCACGGACTCGTATCGACCGCCGATCACGCGACAGTTCTGTGCGCTCCCGTTGAATCGTATCGGATACACGTCGCCGGTGAGCGTACACGAGCAGTCGAGGAACGCCGTTTCATCCCTGGCGACGATGATCGCATCCTCCGTAGCGCTGGAATTCTTTTCACCGAAGAACGTACAGTCTCGAAACGTTACCAGGCCGTCGCCGCCCTCGCCGTTCTCGTTGACGACCGCGATCCGTCGGTCCGCGTCCGATCCCAACCGGGAGCCGGTTATCGTCACCGACCTGCCGGAAGACGCGACCTCGAGCACCGACCGCGACCCCTCGGCGTCGTTGTACCCGTAGCAGTTCTCGAGACGGCAGTCGCCGTCTCGAAGCCAGTAGCCGCGGGCGTCGGACAACTCGGAATCGCGAACCCAGACGGCGCTGTCGCGAACGACACCGCCGATTCGAATGTTCGAGATGTCGTTATCGATAGCTGTACAGTTCTCGACGACGACCGACCCGTTCGAACAGTAGAATCCGTTGTCGGCGCAGTTTCGAGCCAGGCTGTGCGTGATCGTTGCGACCGCGTTGTCGGTCGCCTCGACGTACACGCCGGCACCTGGCCCCCCGTTGACGACGCAATCGTAAATCTGTCCGCGGCAGTCTTCCATCCCGATCAGTTCGATCATGCGACGCCCGCTCGTCGGCCTGCCCACTGTCATGATGTGCTCGAAAATCACGTCTCCGGTCGCGTACGAGACGACGGCCGAGCCTGCAACGCCGTCCTCTTCCTCGACGTTCCGGAAATCGAACTCGAAGCCGCCGATGTATACGTTGTGTCCACTGTACGACCGGGACGGACCAAGCGCGAACACCTTGGAATCGTAGACACCAACCCCTTCGAACGTCGAGGACGGTTCGATCGTTGCGTTGTAGCCGAGCAACCCGAAGTCTCGAAACGAGTCGTGCTCGAATCCAGCGTCCATCCGGTACGTCCCGGGTGGAAAGAGTACGAGGAGTTCGTCGCCGCCTTCCTCGGCGAGAATTTCCTCCAGAACTGGCGTGACGTCGTCTTCGCCGGTTGGGTCCGCTCCATAGTTGACGACGTCGACGTGTCGCCAGTGATCCGCGAGCGTCGCCTCGTTGGTGTCGGGGGCCGGTACGTTCCCGTCTTCGTCTATATCTGCACCCTGGCTGGACAACATGTAGCCAGTGATTGTCGGTGGGAGGCCACCAATTGCCGTCAGGTACTTCCGGCGGTCCATACGTGGCGAGAGACCACGTGTGGAGGGATACCAATTTCTCAGAAGCATGCCTATATGACCAGTTCAATTTGATATTTCGCCTGAGTATCCGTCGTTGGCAGCATTCTCTGGTAAGAGTGCCAGCCCGATTTGCGAACGGACGAACGGCGAGTGGCCGCCACCTGAACCAGGGCTGCGAGGATGGAGACACGCCTCCGACGCTGGAGTAATATCGCATTCCGGTCCCGTACCAGTAGGATAACAAAGGCCATCTCAGACGCACGTATCGACAGTTCGGCCAGTGCTGTCCGGTCTCGAGGATACTAGAGATGAGTATCAGAATATCGGTATTGAACCCCGCCGATCGAGAATCGTGGAACGAATACGTCGACCGGTCGCCGCAAGGATCGGTCTTCCATCGGTACGACGCGCTCAGAACACAGGCGACGTACTCGGACGCCAGACTGTACCCGCTCGTTGGATACAAGGGCCAGGAACCAATCGGAATCTTTCCCATATTTGAAAGCCACAAAGGTCCAGTCACGTTCGCCTTCTCCCCACCACACGGGTTACACGTCCCTATTCTCGGGCCCGCATTGCTCAACATGGACCAACTCAAGCAACGCAAGCGCGAGAAGCGACACAGTCGGTTCATCGACGGGTGTCTCGAGTGGATCGACCGCGAACTCGAGCCCAGGTACACCTCGATTCGAACGTCCTGGCGGTACGACGACGTCCGACCGTTCAAGTGGAACGGTTTCGACGTCCACCCGAGTTACACCTACGTCGTCGACCTCGACACCGACGAAGAGACGTTGATCCGTCGATTCAGTCGAACGACGCGTCGAACGATCCGAAACCATCTCGACGACGAGTACACCGTGACGGTCGGCGGCGTCGACGAGGCCAGGTGGATCATGGAGCAGGTGGTCAGCCGATTCGAAGAGCAAGGGAAGACCGCAACAATGTCGCCGTCGTTCGTAGCCGAACTCTACGAACGGCTTCCCGACGGTGTCGTGAACCCGTACGTGCTTTCCGTCGACGGAGACCCCGTCACCGGTACGATTCTCCTCGTGGACGGGGAGACGGCTCACCGATGGCAAGGTGGAACGAAGCCCGGGACGTCTCTTCCAGCGAACGAACTCCTCGAGTGGCGGATGCTCACCGACTCCATGGAACGCGGTGTCAGTGATTACGAACTCGTCGACGCCAACATCCCACGAATTAACGCATGGAAGTCGAAGTACAATCCGAACGTCCGGACGTACTATACGATGTATCGGTCCGGTCGGGGAATGGCCGCCGCCGTTCAGCTGTATCTCAGGCTTCGGGATCGAAACGAACTCGTCACGAAACTCGCACCAGGCTGAGAAAACGGTTCTCGAGTCAGCCGCTCAATTCGAGCCGCAAATAGATTTGAGTCGTTCGGAAGCCGAACGTAGCCTCCAGCGATCGGATGTACGACGCGTCGGCCTATTCACGTCATTCGTGGCGGGTCGGAATCCGCTCGATCAGTTCGAGCAACTGACGTTCGACCGTTTTCGGCAGCGCAGTCGCGCTAGCAATCTCCTCGAGGTCGTCACTCGTGATCGCACCGGTCATGATTGAGGCGACGGCGAACACGATCGCACCGAACGGCGGGACGATCACGAGGGAGAGGATCGACGAGTCGATCGTCCACGAAACGAGAAAGATCGACGTTGCCGATACGATGATCGTGACGAACGTAGCCCCCCAGCGGATGCCCGCGAGCGGTCGGTACCCCATCCGTCGAGCGATGGCCGTCTGGAACACGACGAGGCTTCCGTAGCCGATCGACGTCGCGATGGCGGCCCCGATCATTCCGTAGCCCGGAATCAACAGCAGGTTCAACAGTACATTGATCAGCGAACTGGCACCAGTCGCGACGAGGAGCGGACGAAGCGATCGCCTGGCCTGGTTGATGGCGAGGGACGGTCTCGCGACCGCGAACCCGAGCACCCCCGGAAGCAGCAACAACAGGGGCGTGATCGCCGGTCGAAACGACTCACCCAGGTAGAGCGGAACGAAGTCGGCTGCCAGCGCAGCGAGGCCGAGTACCAGCAACGTCGTAAACAGGAACACGTACCGCGTAACGATTTGTGATTGTTGCTCGATAGCGTCGATGTCCCCACGCTCCCAGAGGTGCGAGACACGCTGTAAGAGCGCGTACTGAACGGCGATCGGTGCGAACCACAGGACTTCGGCGATCACCAGCGCGCCTTTGTAGTATCCCACGAATTCGTCGGACAACCAGACCTGGAGCAAGAGCACGTCGACGTGGTACAGGGACGTCAAAAAGAGGAAGAAACCGATCGTGCTCGCGGTGTAGGTGAGAATCTGTCGTTTCGGAAGGTCCACACCGCTTGAGAAGAAGGCCTGGCGAACGGGCAACAGACGGCTGACGATTGCCAATCCGAACACGATGGTGAACGCACTGGAGACGATGGATCCGAGCAATACGCCCTCGACGCCGTATCCATGGTAGACGAACGTGATCGCGAACGCGACGAATAGCGTCTCCTTGACTACTTTTAGCGGTTCCGAGCGAGACTCCAATTGGAGTCCCATGAGCGTCCACAGGACGTGCGTCGCCAGCTGGTTGAAAACGAGGTACGCGGCAAGCACGTAGAAGAGTGACGTAAACGCCGGTCCGAACGTGGATGCTGCGAGACCCGTGTACGCCGCCAGAGAGAATAGCGTAGCGGCGAGGAGCCCGATGAAGAACACCGCTCTGAACACGTACCCGAAGATGGCGGCTTGCCACGCCGCGTCCGACCGCTCGGAGATATACTTTCGAACCGTATCGCCCGTTCCCGAGACCAGAACGATTCCGACGACGGAATAGACGGATAGGACGAGCGCGTACCGACCGTACTCGACCGGTCCGAGGAGCCGAACGAGAACCGGTGTGAACCCCACTCCGAGGAGTAAGATGTACGCCTTCGAAACGATGATCGAGACGACCGCGGATGAAAATGAATTGCGCATGGTTCAGACTGGAGCGTGCGTTCGTCCCGGTGACCGCGTGCTACTCGGAAGTCTGATCACGAGAAAACCTGACCAACAACTCTCGATTTGATTTCCGCCGTTCTTTCTCGAAGGGTCTCGGGGGTATCCGGCGTCGAGGACGTAACCCACCGGTGAGCGACACGTCCGCCGTTCAGCGCCGCCAGGGCGACCTGTGGATAGCCCCGTTCCCACGTGAGGCTGGGGGCCGCGCGGGTAGCGAAGCGTTCCTTGAATCGAAACAGTCCATTTCGAAAGTCGGGCTCCGTTCCGCGGAAGTTGTACGTCTCGTAGCCATTGTCGATGGCCCACTTGATGGCGTGTTCGTGGATCAACTCCGACGCGTTGTGCTCGAAGTGATCCTCCGTAACGCCCGAACAGAGGTAGTGAAGCATCGACCGTTCGTCGTCCAGCACGAACACCATCAGTCCACGTCGCGCTCCATCGATGTGGAGCGAGAATACCTTGATCCGTTCGGGGAAGTTGCGGAGTTCGAGAAAGAACGCTCGAGTCAATCGAGCGCCGCCGACGCGTTCCGCGACGTCGGTATAATTCGAATGCATCTCACTGAGGACTGCTCTGGTCAGTTCTTCTTCGACGACCTCCCCGTCGTGATCGTGTCCTCGCCTGATCGCCCGTCGCCTCGAGCTATCCATCTCCGCGAGGAGGGCGTCCCAGTCGCGCGACGTATCGAGGAGCATGTCACAGTTAGTAATTCGCAGGCTGTACCCGTGTTCCAGAAAGCTATCGTGGTATCGAACGTAGGACGAATCGACGTTGCTGATCTGATGGAAGCGAACCGGCCCGTCACAGAGGCGGGCCGTCGATTCGAGTATCAGCTCGAGCGCGGTTTCCTCGTCGCCCATGGCGATCGGACCTCCCGAGCCCGGTCTAATACTGTTGAGGCGTCGAACCGGGATTGACCCAATCGAACCGACGAAGTTTGGAGAAATCGCGATGGGATTGCCCTTCTTTTTGACGAGTAGATGACGTGACTCTAGCGGTTGGCCCCGTTCGACTGCTCGAAGCCAGCCGTAACGATGGAAGACGCTTCCCAGATCGGCCTGCTCAACGACGTGGTTCCACTGGTTTCGATCGGCCTGTTCGATACTGTCGAGTCGCGTTACAGTGAGGGACATAGGGCTTCGTTACGGTCGATCAACAGCCCACGGGGAGGCAGAAATAACTTCGTCCGAATCCTCAGAGTAGTGTGACGTTTTCGACCGTGGCTCGAGGATGAATCGAATCCTGCGACGGCGAAACTCCCATCGGTCCTCTCGAGTCGAACCGAGTAGTACTCGTCTGCCCCGATATCGTTGGTCCTCGTTTCGATGGTTCCGTTCGCACCTGACCGACGATGTCGATCGCGATTTCGGATCACCGCTATCTGGTTGAGATAGACGTCTCGGATCGTGTGGAATTCCTGACTACCGAAGAGGTCGGTATACCGTTTCAGATACACTGTGAACGGCATCGATCCGGGTGACAGACGCGCCTCACATCTGTTCTGCAGCCAGTACCCGATCACTACATTCAGGTCACGGATCAATGAGCGGGGATACGGCTTACAGACGGTGGGGCGAACGTATTTCAATCGTGGATTACTCGAGAAACGCCACGAATACGGTCGCTATAGTTTTTACCGCGTTGCTCGTTCGGTCCGTCCACAGATGAGACCGCACCGAATGCGGTTCGTCCTCGTTCAGTGTTCATGGTTGCTGGGAACGGTACTCGTGCTCTCGGTGACCGGACTCTTCACTTACGGCCTGTTTATTCTGTTCTCCGCACTCGGCGTCGCCATCTTGACGAACCTGCTCACTATGTCACACGTGCAGCCGCGATGGGTCGATCGACCACGAATCCTCACCAAGGTCTTGCTGGCGGGCGCCGCAGCGGTGCTCTGCTACCGTTTCGTCACCCTGTTCGTCCTGTCGCCATAGCCAGTGCTCCGTCACGCGTTAATCGATGAGACGAACGGGACACGAATATCGGTTCGTCTCACCACTTCAGATTCGACACGACACCAGTTCACCGGTGGCAGCCGGGATATCAGCGACAGCCTTTGTTTCGAACGACGCCTACCGATACTCGAGGACCCACGTTCCGTCGTTGGATAGCGCGGTGGCCTCGAACGAGATCCGGCGGTCGAGACCCACTGCGAGACCCACTGCGAGGAAGGAGGCGACCGGGTGGTCGAACTGATCCAGAGGGCCGAAGACGCTCCCCGAAATAGTGATCGTGACAACTCTTTCGTCCGGTCGCACGGTCGCGTCGGCGTCCGTGACGAACTCGAAACGGCGTTTGAGTGAATCGGTCAACTGTTCGACCAGTAATTCCGGGGAGGTTGCGACCGGTTCGTCCAGTGCCCGCTCGAACTCCCGGAACAGCGTTGCCCCGGTCGGCTCGAGGACGAGTCCACGTTCCCCCGAGTCGACGATAGAGAATCCAGCCGCATCTTGGACGCCGCCGTCGACGGCGGCCGGGACGAATAGCCGAGCCTCGGATTCGACACCGTCCGGGTTCGGCACGTAAATTCGCTCGGTATTCGAACCGAACGTCGCTGTGATCGCCTCGAGGTTGGTCGCACACGTCTTGTACACCTCGGCCCCATCTCTGGCCTCGATCGATCGCGTCCCCGTCACTCCGTACGTTAGAACGCTGGCGAACAACCCGATCCCGCCGAGCGAGAAGAGGACTTCACGACCCGCCGATACGACGAACCCGGCGGCGAAACAGAACACACCGATGGCGACGAATCCCGCTATCGTGAGTCGCTCGCGTGTCGTTCGAGTGGCGACGGGGAACTGTACCGTCCGATCACGAACGACGGAGGTTCCGGCACCATTGGCTGGAGCAGTTCCTCCTTCGAAAGCCCGCTTTTCACCGCCCTGATCGAACGCAGCGGATGACGCATCCGGCGTGCTATCGTACTCTTCCGGGCTCATGTGGGGGTACTCAAGCGAGACGTCGGTTCGTTCGGATGGGAGGTTTCGTCGACGCACCACCGTGCCTTCTGAAGCCAGCGAGGGTCGGATAGGCGTCGAGGGCACGAACCAGCTTCGTCCCGCCACCGAGGGACGTGCGAGCGATCGTGGCCGTCTGTGGGGGTCGTCACAGTGTCTCTTCCCAAACTACCGAGGACCACTGCTTTAAATTGCTGGTCGTCAATCACGGTTTACCTGTCGTTGACGGGTCTAAACGGACGATTTCTTGCAGTGAGGCCGCGGCCATATCGCGCATTACGACAGCGTTTGGTGGTCCAACTATCATCGGGCCCAGACAGTCCGGACAACCGTCCATCCGATTTTAATCGCGGTTCGTGAAAGACACAGAGAGGATGATCCGCTCCCTCGTCAGACCGCACGTTCGTCGACTACCAGTGGACCTGACGGTAATCCTCTCTCTGACGGCCCTGACGAACGTCGTCGTGCTGGCCCCGGTGATACGTGAAACGCCCCTTCGCGTTCCGATCGGCCTCGTCTTCATCTTCGTCGCTCCAGGATACGCGCTGATTGCTCTCGTGTTCCCGGAGCGCGGGCCAGTAGACCGGTTCGACGATGCCAGTGGCAAAGTTCAGTCACCGACGACCATTCTTGAACGCCCCCGGTCGTGGTGGGGAACGATCGACGGCCCGGAACGCATCGCGTTTTCAATCGCTTCGAGTGCCATTATCGTTCCGGTGATCGGTTTCATCCTGATCACTGCGCAGGGGACGTTCCGATTTGGACCGACGTTCGTCGCCGTCTCGGCCGTTACCGTCGCCCTCACGGTCGGTGCAATCTGGAGACGCCTGGCACTCCCGCCGGACGATCGGTTTCGAGTTCCATATGGCGAGTGGACGGGCACCCTTCGTGCGGCGGTGTTCGATCCCGACTCTCGGGGTTCAGCGATCTTGAACGTCGCACTGGTCTGTACGATATTGCTCGTGATCGCGAGCGTTGGATACGCCGCCACGGCACTCCCACAGGACGACGAGTACTCCACGATTTACGTTCTCTCCGAGGACGATGCGGATTCGGTACTCGAGATCCCGCCAGGAGAGAGCCAGGAAGTCGTCGTGGGGGTCGACAACCACGAACGACGTACGACGACGTACACGGTCGTCGTCGTCGAACAGGAGATGGACGTCTCGGAAAACGAAACCCGTGTCGTGGACCAGCGAGAACTCGAGCGGTTCGAGATGACGACCGATCACGGCGAGACGTGGCGTCTCGCTCACGACGTCGAGCCGACCACGAACGGCGAGGTGCGCATCGTCTGGTTGCTGTACGTCGACGGCGACGCTCCTGCGGAGCCGTCGATCGAGTCCGCACCATACCGGGTGCACCTGTGGGTCGAGGAAGGCGATTCGTGAGTATTCGTGATGGAGAAACGGCGAACCCGTTGCCCACTTCGACTCCTCTCTACCTGCTTTGGCTCCTTCCTACCCCACTTCAACTCCCTACCCGATCCTGTTCTGGAGAACCCGTCGGAGTTCGCGCGAGAACGGAACGGGATCGTCGAGTCGAAAGACGTCGAAGTGAGGCGTCCGGACGCACGACTCGAGAATGTCTCGTGCCATAGCCAGGACCGGGGGTCGGTCGACGAGTATCGGCTTGTCTCGTCGAAGACTGAGCAGGTAGTGTGCTTCGCCGTAGAGGTAGTGACTCCTGACGCCACGTTCGTACCTCGTGTCGATCGACGAGCCACGGCCGAGCGCCTGCTGCCAGTAGTACGCCGGGAAGTCGGCGCCCGCCCGGACCGCACAGGGGAGCGATTGCCAGAACCGGGGGTTGATCTCGAGCAGTTTGTACTCGCCGGTGGTGACGTCTTTGGCGTACTCGATGCACGCGATACCGTGCCAGTCGAGGCTATCCAGTAGCGTCCGGCCGACCGCCTCCAGTTCTGGATCGTGTATGGATTCCCGATAGACGCCGCCACCGCCGGTGTAGGACGTCCCGCGGATCTGTCGGTGCTGGAACGTCGCAACCGCCTCGCCCTGGTCGTACAGCGCGCCGAACACGTACTGGTCGTCGTGTTGAATGTACTCCTGGACGATCGGTTCGTGTCGCATACCGGAGCGAATCGTCGCTTTGTCGGGTTCGTCTCCGGGTTTGACGTAGACGACGTCCTTTTCGACCGCGGACGTATCCGAGGCGAGCGACGGAGTGAGTTCCGCGGTGAGAAGATTGTACCTGGATTTGATGACGAACGCGTCGTCCCACCGGTCGACCTCGTCAAGACATCGCGTTTCGGGAACCGGAACGCCGGCCTCGCGAGCGGCGTCGAAGAGTTTCGTCCGGTCGTTGACGACTTCGAGCGCCTCGGTCGGCGGTGCGATCACTGACGCGTATCGTTCGAACTCGTCTCGGTAGGTCGCGAACACGTACGGATCGGCCGGGCGGAGCGGGAGGATCGTTCGGACGTCCGGTCGAGCGGCGATTCCCTTCAGTGCGTCTTTGTACGCGACGAGGTCGTCGTCGGGGGAACAGATCTGGATCTGTTCGTCACAGAATCGCGATCCGCCAGCGGGAACGTCTTCGTGTTCCGAGGCGACGACCGTGTGGACCCCGCGGTCGGCGAGCGAGCGAACGCACGTGTAGCAGGCGGGGTTGAATTTCGCGGGGAGCAGGACCGCTCCCCGGCCGGACGCGTCGGTGACCATTGGGACGAGCGAGAGGGTGCAACGGTATTAACGGCGACAACTGTTCGTCTACGTAATTACGTGTTTCTGTCGTCTCTCGCGAGCGCGTGGTCGGACGTCGATTTCGTCCTAGTGGAGAATAAAGAGGTGCCGTCGACGCGTCCGGTAGACGGTCCCACGTCACCGCGGGAGGTGGCGGACCACCGCTCTCGTTTCGCCGCGGGGACGTGACGAGTCACCTCCCCCGCTTCGCTGCGAGGTCGTGACTGACCATCTCGAGCGAGGGCGGCATTCCAAATGCCCTATATTTTTACCCCCTCGCTGGCATCTACAGCGTAGATGCGAATCGCGTTCGTCTCCTTCGAAACCGCCCACCACCGAGAGACGGAGACGAACGAACGGTTCCGGACCGTTCTCGAACTCCTCACCGACCGCGGCCACGACATCCACGTCTGCTGTGCCCAGTTCTGGCCAGGCGAGGCGTCTACGCTCGAGCGAGACGAGATCACCTACCACGGCGTCTCGACCGGCCTCGAGGCACGCCAATCGTTCCTGCTTCGCCTCCCGTTCGTCCTCCGATCGATCGGCCCGGACGTGATTCACGCGAGCGCCGATCCCACGGGCCAGGTGCGAGCGGCCAACTGGGGGGCGACGCTGGCTCGAGCCCCGCTGGTCCTCGAATGGTACGGTGCGGGGATCGGCGTCGACGGCGCCGTCGGCATCCCGGACGACCGCGGCCATCGCTACGCGGCCAGGAACGCGGACCACATCGTCACACCGTCGCGGATGGTCCGGACCTGGGTCAGAGAGCGGGGCGCGTCGGGCGACCGGGTCGACGTCGTCCCGAACCCGATCGACGTCGAGCGGATCGAGGCGACGCCGCCGGGCGACTGGGTCGACGTGGTCTACGCCCGGCGGCTCGACGAGGGGGCGAACCTCGAGAGCCTGCTCCTGGGGCTCGCGGAACTCCGGGACCGCAACTGGCACACGCTCGTCCTCGGGGACGGCCCGCAGCGAGGGATGTACGAGCAACTCGCGCGGGACCTGCGGATCGACGACCGGGTGACCTTCGCCGGGGAGACGAGTCGGGACGAGCGCATCGCGGCCTACCGGAGCGCACACGTCTTCGCCCAGACCGCCACCGAGTGCGTCTTCCCGACCGAGTTCGCCTGGGCGCTCGGTGCGGGCTGTGTCGGCATCGTTGAGTACCACGCCGACTCCGCGGCCCACGAACTCGTCGAGGGCTGGGAACGGGGCTTCCGGACCACGAGTGAGCAGGAACTCGCCGACGCCATCCTCGAGGCTGGCGACCTCGAGCACCGGACCTACGACGAGTCGTTCGCGGACCTGGATCGAGAGGCGGTGCTGGAGACGTATCTCGAGACCTATCGGGAGCTCCAGGACGCACGCGGCCTGCTCTAGTTGGGTAGTGAGATCGTCTGCCGGGGTCCCATCCAACCCAGTGGTGATCGTCTGCCGAGGCTCTTATCCAACTCGATGCCCTGTAGCCGATAATGAATGAGCGAGCCGAGGACGTCGACGCGAGGTTCTGGGACAGCGAAGACGGCCTCAAAGCCCGCCAGCGCTGTCGATCGCTGGTGAACGCGATTGACGACGGGATCACGGTCGTCGACGCCGCCGGCGAGGTGACGTTCGAGAATGAGCGTGCCGGGGACCTCCTCGAGCGGCCCCGAGACGTTCTCGTCTTCGCTGACGATGCTCGCTGGAATTTCGTCGACGAGGCCGGCGAACGGCTCGAGCCAGGCGACTCCCCGTTCGATCGCGTTCGCGCTCGACAGACCCCGATCTCTGATCAGATTGTCGGCCTCCGTCGCCCCTCCGGAGCGTGCACGTGGCTGTCGGTCGACGGCGCGCCACATTGGAACGAGAACGACGAGTTCGACGGCGCCGTCTTCGTGTTCGAGGACGTCACCGACCAACACAACGCGGAGAGCGAAGTCGAGGAGATCCTCGGACGGGTAACCGACGCGTTCTACGCCCTCGACGAGGACTTCCGGTTCACCCACGTCAACAACCGGGCCGAAGAGTTGCTCCAGGCGACCGAGGACGAACTGCTCGGCGAAGTGCTGTGGGAGCTGTATCCGGAGGCTGCCGAAATCGACGACGTGTGGAACGCCTTTCAGGCGGCGATGGAAACTCAGGAATCCCAGGGGTACGAACTCTACTACGATCCACTGGAGTTCTGGGTCGAAGCGACAATCTACCCCTCGGAGACCGGCGTGTCGGTGTACTTCCGGGACGTCACCGAGCGCAAGGAGCGCGAGCAGTACCTGGAGGCAGCCAAGACGCAACTCGAGGCCGCGACCGAAGCCGGCGCCGTCGGTACCTGGGAGTGGCACGTCCTCGAGGATTCGTTCGTCACCGGCGCCTCCTTCGCGCGAACGTTCGGTGTCGATCCGGAAGCCGCTCGTGAGGGCGTCCCGCTCGACCGAATACTGTCGTCGATCCACGAAGACGATCGCGACCGCGTCGCTGCGGAAATCGAGTCGGCCGTCGAGCACTGCGGGACGTACGAGGCGGAGTATCGCGTCTGGAACGCCGACGACGAACTTCGGTGGGTCGTCGCCCGCGGTCACGTCGAGTGCGACGAAGACGGCAACGCCGAGCGGTTCCCCGGCGCACTCACCGATATCACCGAACGCAAGCGAGCTGAACTTGAGGTCGAAAAACAGTCGAGAGAACTCGAGACGCTGTTTCAGGTCCTGCCCGTCGGCGCCGTGGTCGCGAACGCGGACGGATCGCTGCGTAGAGCGAACGACACGGCCAGGGACATCTGGGGCGGCGATGTCTTCGACGCCGAATCCGTCGAGGAGTACGAGAAGTACCCTGCGGTGTGGTCGGACTCGGGCGAGCCGGTCGGGCCCGAGGACTGGACGATGTATCAGGTGCTCCAGGGCGAGGAAGTCACGGAGCCGAACGTCTACGAGATCGACGCGTTCGACGGCGAACAGCGAATCATCATGGAACACGGCAAGCCGGTACGAGACGAGCGCGGAAATGTGAGCCGCGCCGTCGTAACGCTCACCGACATCACCGAACGCCGGGCGTACCAGCGAAAACTCAAGGAGTCGAACGAACGACTCGAGCAGTTCGCCTACGCCGCCAGCCACGACCTTCAGGAGCCGCTTCGCATGGTCACGAGCTATCTCCAATTGCTCGAACGCCGGTATAGCGACGTCTTCGACGACGATGGACAGGAGTTCCTTGAATTCGCCGTCGACGGCGCCGAGCGGATGCGCGAGATGATCGACGGACTCCTTGAGTACTCGCGCGTCGACACGCGCGGCGACCCGTTCGAACCGGTCGACCTGGACGACGTGCTCGAAGACGTTCGGGAGGACCTCACGGTGCGGATCAACGAGAGCGACGCCGAGATCGCGACCGACGACCTGCCCCGTGTGAACGGCGACGCCAGCCAGTTACGACAGCTGTTCCAGAACCTCCTGACGAACGCGATCGAGTACCGAGGTGACGAGCCACCGCAGATCGACGCCTCCGCCGAGCGAGCGGGCGACCACTGGGTGCTTTCGGTTCGCGACGAGGGGGTCGGGATCGATCGGGAGGATGCAGAGCGTATTTTCGAGGTGTTCCAGCGGCTGCACACCCACGAGGAACATCCGGGTACAGGCATCGGGCTCGCATTGTGTGAGCGCATCGTCGAACGCCACGGCGGCGAGATCTGGGTTGAGTCAGCGCCTGACGAGGGAGCGACGTTCTCGTTTACGCTTCCCGCGGTTCGTGCGGAGTGATCGCTGGGTGGATCGATTCCGGATCTGATTCAGTATCTGAGCCCGGTTCCAATTCAGTTTCTGCCCCCGATCCCGATTCAGTTTCGGTCCCAGTTCTAATTCCACCCCGATCCCACGATCAGGGCTCGCCACTCGAGACGCCGCCGCGAGTCGCCAGCGCCGTCTTCATCGCCACGACGTTCTCTGGGACGTCGTGGACGCGGACGACGTCTGCGCCGCGGTCGACTGCGAGGGACGTCGCCGCGATCGTCGGCTCGAGGCGCTCGCCGTGGGCACGATCGACACGCTCGAACATCGACTTGTGCGAGTGGCCGACGAGAATCGGGCAGCCGAAGGTGCGAAGCTCCTCGAGTCGGTCCAGGAGTTCGAAGCTCTCGTCGGGCGTCTTCGCGAAGCCGAGTCCGGGATCGATGAGGATCTGGTCGCGCTCGAGGCCGGCTTTCTCCGCCAGCAACACGCGCTCGGTGAGTTGCTCGATGACGTCCTCGACGACGTCGTCGTACTGGACGTTACGATCAGGGACGACCGGTGCGTCGATGCTGTGCATGAGGACGACGGGGGCGTCGTACTCGGCGGCGACGAAGCGCATCTCGGGGTCGGCCAGCCCGGAGACGTCGTTCACGACGTCCGCGCCGGCCTCGAGGGCGGCCTCGGCGACGGCGGCCCGACGGGTGTCGACTGAGAGGAGGGCGTCCACGCCCTCGTCACCGTTCCCGTCCCCATCTCCACCTCTGTCCCCACCCCCAGCCAGCCGTTCGATCACGGGCACGACGCGATCGATTTCGTCGTCGACCGAGACGGGGTCGGCACCGGGGCGGGTCGACTCCCCGCCCACGTCGACGATTTCGGCGCCGGCGTCGACCATGCGCTCGGCGCGGGCGAGGGCGTCCTCGAGGGTGTCGTATCGGCCGCCGTCGTGGAAGCTATCGGGGGTTACGTTCAGGATGCCCATGATACAGGGACCGGTCTCCCAGGGGTAATTCGTCCCCGCGGGCCCGTTTGCAGGGGCGTCGAGCTCGAGGGTCGTCCGCAGGTCGCGGGCGATGGATGCCAGGCCGTCCGACCGGTCGGCGAGCGTCTCGGTCAGGCGGTCGAACTGGGCGAGCGTCCCCATCAGGACGGCCTCGACCGGATCGTCCCCGGACCGGACGCGCGAGAGCGAACACTCCCCGCCGACTCGCACGAGTTCCCGTTCGATCGTGCTCGCCCCGTCGCGGGGCAGGGCCATCGTGACGACGCGGTGGACGCCGCTCTCGGTCACGTCGGTGATCGTCGCCGCGTCGACGTCTGCGTGTTCGAGCACGTTACGGGCGTCGTTCCGGTCGCGAACTCGCTTCGGGACGGCCGTTCGCGTCCACCGACGACGGGCCTCGGCGATGGCGAACAGCGACCCGGTGACGAGGACGCAGTCGCCCGGCTCCGCCGCCTCGAGTGCCGCGTTCAGGGCGTCCAGGACCGCCGGTTCGGTGTCGACCAACGGAGCGCCGGCGTTCGCGAAGACCCGCGCGAGCACGTCGGCGTCCTCGGCGCGCTCGAGGCTCGGTTCGCAGGCGGTGACTCGGTCGGGAGTCGGTAGCGCCGCGGCCATCTCGCGGTGGTCCTTGTCGTGCATCGCGCCGATGACGAGGTGGAGGTCGTCGTATTCGAACGAGGCGAGCGTTTCGGCGAGTCGCTCACAGGCCCCCGGGTTGTGAGCACCGTCCAGGACGACCAGAGGGTCGGTCCCCATGACCTCGAACCGGCCCGGCCAGTGGGCGTTTCGAAGGCCGCGCTCGAGGTCGCGCGTCGAGACGTCGGCGACCTGCCGGGCCAGCGCGGCGGCGATGCCGGCGTTTTCGGCCTGGTGGGCGCCCAGTACCGGGAGGCGGGCGTCGACGGCCCAGTCCTCGCCGTCGATCGAGACGGCGGCCTCGGCGTGGTTCGTTCGGCCTCCGTAGCGAACGGTGACGTCGGGTCGGTCGGTCGGTTCACCCTCATCCTCGAGAGCGCCGACCGTCACCACCTCACCCGCGACCGACCGCACCGTCTCGAGGGCCGTCCCGGTCGTGGCGGTGACCAGCGGCGCGTCCGCAGGGGCGACCTGGGCCTTGTCCGCGGCGATCTCCTCGATCGTGTCACCGATGATCCCCGTGTGCTCGAGGCTGACGCTCGTGACCGCGCTGGCGACGGGGTCGACCACGCTGGTGGCGTCGTAGCGGCCGCCGATGCCGACCTCGAGGACGGCGACGTCGACGTCTTTCCGACCGAAGTGCCAGCACGCGAGGGTCGTCATCGCCTCGAAGAACGTCGGCGAGGCGCCCTCGGAAGCCTGGGCGGTCAGGTATTCGCCAGTGCGCTCGCCGAACTCCCGAACGGCAGCCTTCGGAATCTTTCGCCCGTCGACGCGAACCCGCTCGCGGAGGTCCTCGAGGTGTGGGGACGTGAAGAGCCCCACCGTCAACCCCGCCTCGCGGAGGACCGACTCGAGCATTCGCGCCGTACTGCCCTTTCCGTTCGACCCGGCGATCTGTACGAACGAGACGCCCTCGTGTGGGTCCCCGAGGTGCTCGAGGAACGCCCGGGTCGACTCCGTGCCCGGACTGGGACGGAATCGACGAAGGCCGACGAGGAGGTCCGCCGCCTCGTGGTATTCCATACGCGTCACTCAGAGCGCGGCCGCTTTAGGGTGTCGGACCTCGGTGAGCGGAGACTCGAGAGGTGGTGCGTTTCGAAATCAGTGGTGGCGCGATAAGTGGTGGCACGCGTAGATGTCGTATTCGAAGCGATAGCCCCGTACCGATTCCATTACTACACTTTTTATAGCTTTGACCCTCTCGACTCCCACGCGCGGTTCAGCTTCGATACCGCGAGTCGAACGGACGTCAAACTCCGCCGTGACCGTTCGGCGGCCGCAACACCATGCCGTCGAGCATCGCCACGAGACCCACCATACTGGCCATCACGAGCGCGGTCTCGAGTGTGATGTCGGCCAACATACTTGCCACAGCGGTGGCCAGGAAGGCGAGCGGGATAATCGCGAGATGCAGGTCGTAGCGGTCGAAGTCGGTCTCGAGGTCGAATCGGGGATCAGTTGGCGTATCGATGCCTCTCGTCGTCATTGCGATCACCGGTAGACGGTACGGGGTCGCTCGCCAAATTTGTTTTGATAATCCCGGCGATAACCGGGAACCTGCCGTAGGAGTGGCGGTGACTCGTCGAACGCGACGAGACGTGAGATGTCCTTCGAGAGTCGTCGCTTGGCTCTCTCGCACGCTCGTCGTCGCTGCTAAATGGGGCGAGCAATACGGTAATAATCCGGCGGGCGTCTGTATCGCTATGGGAATCGAAACGGATGGCGACGAGTCGAAACTGGGCGTGGGAATTGCGGTGGGCGTCGGAATGGGGGTATCTATTGGCGTGGCAATGGACAATATCGGTGCGGGGATCGCTATCGGCGTCGGAATCGGCGTTGCGCTCGGAGTCGCGTGGAGCGAGCTCGACGACTAGTCGACGAACGGCCGTCCACGTGCACAGGCAAACGTGACCACGAGGGAGTGCGTTCTGTACGTTATTCCGCCCGGGAAGACCCTCTGTTCTGGCTCTCGAGAATCGCTCGAGCGTCCGCCTCGATTCGGTCCATCACGGCGCGTTCGCTCCCGTCGGGCACCTCGAGGTGTTCGAAGTCGTTCATGATTCGGACCATCGCGACCAGTTCGTAGAGCGGTTCGGGGGTCGAAACCGCCTCCGCTCGATTCGTTCTTGCCGTTCGATACCCCGACAGCATCGCCTCGCGGACGAGGGGGCGACGATCCGACACGTCGGGTAGCCCCGCCAGGAAGGCGCCGCTGTAGAGGTAGGCGGCGAACTCGAAATCGAACGCCGCAGGGACGGCGAGGGTGTAACCCCAGTCGAGCATCGCGGTGATCTCGCCCGTCTCGGAGTCGACGAGGAGGTTGTGCAATCCGTGGTCGTTGCGGCCCAGAACGGGATCGAACGGTCCTTCCACCGCCAGCGCGTCGATTCTCGCCTCGAGCCACCGGGTCAGGTCGGACGTGAGCGTCGAAAACCGGGAGTCGGCGTGTCGCTCGAGTTCGCGGTCGACGTACGCCCGCAGAAACTCCGACCAGGTCGTCCGCGGATTGCCGACCGTCAGGGTCGACAGCTCGCACTCGGGCCGCCCGCCGACCAGGTCGGGCCCGTCGCGGCGGACGTGGCCGAACCGCTCGACCGCCGGCACCGCGTGTAACTCGGCCAGGTACTCGCCGGTCTCCCGCGCAAGCCGCGAGAGGGGGTCATCCTCGAGGTAGCACACGTCTTCGTAGGGGAGCGCCTCACCGGGCAGCGCCTCCATCAGGTAACACGGTGCGGGGAGCGTCTCGTGGTCGTCCACGACTCCGAGTACTTCGGGGACCGGGATCGACGTGTGGGCGTCGAGTACGGCTTGGACGCGCGCCTCGTCGGAGATTCCCCACGGCTGCCCGTCGGGAGAACACTTCAAGAACAGACTCCGTGATCCATCGTCGTCGGCGACCTCGAGCCGGTAGACCGAACAGAAGCCGCGTTCGACGGCAGTTGTGTCTCGAACCTCGAGCGCCGGGTCGATCGTCCGGACAATCGTGTCGACGGCTGACGCCGACAGCGCTCGGGCTTCGGGAACGTCGTCCATAGCCCGGATACCGAATCGTTCGACAGAATTCTTTCGGTGGTGTGTGACTTCTCACCAGGGTGGGGCCGGCCCGATCAGCCGCCCCAGTTCGCCACCCGCTGTGGCCGGTCGGTCACGGCCGCCACGTCGAGGTCGCCGTCGAATCCCTCGAGCGCCTCGAGGTACGCGTGGGCGCTCGCCTCGGTCGAGAGGTACGGGACGTCCTCCTCGACGGCCATCTCGAGAGCGTCGCGGTCGTCGCTGACGACGAAGTCGACCTCGCCCTTCATGATCGCAGCGGGGACGTCCTCGAACTCGGCGACGTCGAAGAACTGCTCGAAGCCGTCGACCGCGAGGTCGATCACGGCGGTCCCCTCGCTGACGGCGTTGCCGGCAGCCTGCTGCCCCTTCCAGTAGGCCGTCGCGAAGTCGCTCGCGGTGCCCATCACTTCACCGGTCGACTTCATCTCCGGGCCGAGGCGCGGGTCGCTTCCCGGCAGGCGGTCGAACGGCAGGACGACTTCCTTGATCGACGTGTGTTCGGGGATCCGCTCGTCGACGCCTTGCTCCGCGAGCGACTCGCCGGCCATCACCTTCGCGGCGAGTTTGGCGATCGGGACGCCGGTCGCCTTCGAGACGAACGGAACGGTGCGCGAGGAACGGGGATTGGCCTCGAGGACGTACACCTCGGTCGGCTCGTCCGTCCCGACGCCGGTGACCGCCAGCTGAACGTTCAGCAGGCCGACGGTCTCGAGTGCGGTCGCAATCTCCTCAGTGACCTCGCGTACGCGAGCCATCGTCTCGTCGTCGAGCGAGCGCGGCGGGATCGCACACGCGGAGTCGCCTGAGTGAACGCCGGCGCTCTCGACGTGTTCCATCACACCGCCGATCACGATGTCCTCGCCGTCCGAGACGGCGTCGACGTCGAGTTCGACCGCGTCTTCGAGGAACTGATCGATCAGGATCGGCTTGTCGGGGCTCACCCGGACGGCCTCCTCGATGTAGGTCTCGAGTTCGTCGTCGCTGTGGACGACCTGCATCGCGCGGCCGCCGAGGACGTAGGACGGACGGACGAGGACCGGGTAGCCCAGGTCGTGGGCGAGGTCGAACGCCTCGTCGCGGCTGTAGGCGGCGCCACCCTCGGGCTGGGCGATGCCCAGGTCGTCCATGAGCTGGTTGAACCGGTCGCGGTCTTCCGCGAGGTCCATCGCTTCGACGCTGGTGCCCATCACCGAACAATCGAGGCCGCGGCGCTCGAGTTCGGCCTCGAGCGGTTCCCCGATGTCGACGGATGTCTGCCCGCCGAACTGGACCATGACGCCGTCAGCACCGGTCGTTTCGACCACGTCGGCGACCTCCTCGGCGGTGATCGGCTCGAAGAACAGGCCGTCGCTGGTGTCGTAGTCCGTCGAGACGGTCTCGGGGTTGTTGTTGACGACGTGGGCGTCGATGCCCAGTTCCCGCAGAGCGCGCACCGCGTGGACGGCGCAGTAGTCGAACTCGACGCCCTGCCCGATGCGGATGGGGCCGCCGCCGACGACCACGACGCTCTCGACGTCGGTGTCGACCTGGACCTCGTCGTGGGCGATGGGCGAGGGACCCGACTCGAGGGCGTCACGCGCCGAGTAGTAGTACGGCGTCGAGGCGGCGAACTCGCCGGCGCAGGTGTCGACCTGCTTGAAGGTGCGCTCGGGGGCGGCGGACTCGACCGCGCCCACGTCGGCGCCAGCGCGGGCCGCGACCTGCTGGTTCGTGAAGCCGAGTTCGGCGGCCTCAGTGAAGTCGCCCTCGGAAGCGGCGACCGAGGCTTCCGCAATGTTCTCGAATCGCTCGACGTACCACTCGTAGATGCCCGTCAGGTCGCAAACGTCCTGGACGGTGTAGCCGCGTTCGAACGCCTCGAAGATGGCGTAGGGGCGGTCGGGCGTCGGCGTCTCGAGGTAGTCGGCCTCGAGTTCCTCGTCGGAAACGTCGGCCCAGTCGACGGCGGGGTCGTACTCCGAGGAGCGAAGCGCCTTCAACAGACTTTCCTCGAAGGTACGGCCGATTGCCATCGCCTCGCCAGTCGACTTCATTGCCGTGCCGAGTTCGAAGTCGACGTCGTCGAACTTGTCCTTGGGCCAGCGGGGGACCTTCGTCACGACGTAGTCGATCGCTGGCTCGAACGCCGCGGTCGTCTGGCCAGTGATCTCGTTTTCGATCTCGTGGAGCCGTTTGCCCAGCGCGACTTTCGCGGTCACGCGGGCGATGGGGTAGCCCGTCGCCTTCGAGGCGAGCGCCGACGAGCGAGAGACGCGGGGATTCACCTCGACGACCCGGTACTCGCCGCCTGGCGTGCCGTCGTCGTGCCAGGCGAACTGGATGTTACACCCGCCCTGGATACCGAGTTCGCGGATGACGTCGAGCGCCGCGGTACGCATCTCCTGGTGGCCGTCGTCGGGGATGACCTGCGAGGGCGTGACGACTGTTGACTCGCCGGTGTGGATGCCCATCGGGTCGAGGTTCTCCATGTTGCAGATGATGATACACGAGTCGTCGGCGTCGCGCATCACCTCGTACTCGAGTTCGACCCAGCCGGCGATCGATTCCGTGATGAGGACTTCGTTGTTCCGCGAGAGGCGGAGTCCTTTCCGCACGCGAGCGAGGAGTTCGTCCATCTCCTCGACGACGCCCGATCCGGAGCCGCCCAGTGTGTAGGTCGTCCGGGCGATGACCGGGAGGCCGCCGACGGCGTCGACGGCGTCCTCGACGCGTTCGCGAAGGTCCTCGTCCGTGATTTCGGTGACCGACTCGCCCGAATCCAGCGAGATGGTCGTCGACCGCGGCACTGGCTGGCCGATGCCCTCCATGCGCTGGCGGAAGAGGTCGCGGTCCTCCGTGGCGTAGATGGTGTCGAGGGGGGTTCCCATGATCTCGACGTCGTACTTCTCGAGGACGCCTTCCTCGGCGAGTTCGGCCGTGACGTTCAGTCCCGTCTGGCCGCCGAGGCCGGCGATGACGCCGTCCGGGCGCTCTTTCCGGATGATCTCGGCGATAGCGTCGGTCGTGATCGGCTCGAGGTAGACCCGGTCGGCCATCTCCGGATCGGTCATGATCGTCGCCGGGTTCGAGTTGACGAGCACGACGCGCGCGCCTTCCTCCTGGAGGGCCCGGCAGGCTTGCGCGCCTGAGTAGTCGAATTCGGCGGCCTGTCCGATCTGAATCGGCCCGCTGCCGATGAGCAGGATCGTGCGTCCGTCGTCCCCGGTATCGTGGTCGGTGCTCATTCGTTGTCCGTCCGAAGTGTGTACATCGTAATAAGCGCCACGAAATAGTGCGATTCTCGAAATAGAATTTCGAATTTCGTACGACCGACCCGTCACACCCGGTCGCCGAGGCCGCACAAACGGCCGAACGCCTTATAGGAATACCGCCTCATTTATCTCCAACTACATGTCTGGTGGTAGTGGTGGTGAGCAGCGAGCGTTCGATGGTGGGTCGCTCGTATACGTCGACCCGACCGACCGAGCGCCGCGAGTCGTCGACGCCCTCGAGTCGTCGTGTCCAGGACTGTCCGTTCACAGGGCCGAGATGGCTGCGGACGCGGTTCGAGCGCTTGGCAATCGCTCTGTCGACGGCGTAGTGACCGTCGACCGACTCCCCGATTCCGACGGACTCGCGCTCGTCGAAACGATCCGTCGAACCCACTCCACCCTTCCGATCGTGCTGTACGCCCGTCACGGCTCCGAAGAACTCGCGAGTCGCGCGATCGACACGGATGTGACGGCGTACGTCCCCGCCACTCGCGACGGGCTCGACGGCCCCGACAACCCCGAGGACGCCACCGAACGCCTGTGTGACCGCATCGAATGCATCCTGGCCGAGAGTGGCGGCGACCGATTTCGCCGAGTTGACGCGATGCACGACGTCGCTCTCGAGTTCGAAACCTGCCACGACCCCGAAACCGTCTACCGGCTCGCGGTCGAGGCGATGATTCACGTCCTCGAGAGCGACGACAGCGCACTCTACGTCGAGGAAGGGGGCGTGTTGCGGCCGGCGGCCGCCGACGGCGCCATCGTCTCCGAACTCACCGAGACGTTCGAACCCGACCAGGGGGTCGTCGGGCGAACCTACCGGTCCGGCGAATCGTCCCTCGACCTCGACATCGGCTCCGACGGCGACGCCGATCCCGTTGATGACGAGCTTCGCTCCGGGCTCAGCGTGCCCGTCGGGTCCTTCGGCGTGCTCCAGGCCACCTCGCGCGACCCGGCGGCGTTCACCGAGCGCGACCGCACGCTGGCGGAACTACTCGCGGCCCACGTCTCCGCGGCGATCTCGCGCATTCGATCGGAACGGGCCGTCCGTCGCGAACGTGATCGGTTCGGCGCGCTGTTCGAGAACGTCCCCGACGGCGTCGTCGTCGTCAGCGAATCGGGACTGGACCGGATCGTCGCCGTCAACCCCGGGTTCGAGCGCCTGTTCGGTTACGAGACGGACGAGATCGAAGGCGAGATCCTCGACGAATTGTTGCTTCCGGCGGGCGAAGACGTCGTCCCGATCTACGATGCGGTTGGCCTGGGAGAAGTCGTCACCGAGGAGGTCACGCGACTCACGGCCGACGGCCCGCGAGAGTTCCTCCTCAGGGGGTTCGCCGTCGAACTCGACGGCATCGTCTACGAGTACATCATCTACACCGACGTCACCGAACGAAAACGACGCGAACGGGAACTCGAGGAGTATCGGACGCTCGTCGAGACGGTCGGCGATCCCATGTACGTCCTCGACGCGGACGGGACCGTGGCGGTGGCAAACGACGCGATGGCCGAGGCGATCGGCCGATCCCGGCAAGCGGTCGTCGGCGCTCCCGCTCGCTCGTTCATGCCAGAACCGGCACTCGAACGGGGAAAACGGGAGCTTCGGGGAATTCTCCGGGAAGACCGACAATGGGGAACGTTCGAGTTCGAATACACCGACGCCAACGATCAGAACCACGTCGCCGAAGCGAACGTCGCCCCGCTGGTTGACGACGGCGACCTCGTCGGCAACGTCGGCGTTATACGCGACATCGGTGCGCGAAAAGAGCGCGAACAACGGATTCGCGCGCTCCACGACGGCACCCGACGGCTGATGGCCGCGGAGAACGCTAAGCAGGTAGCGACCGTCGGCTGTGCGCTCGCGACCGACATCCTCGAGTATTCGCTCACCGGCGTCTACCGGTACGACCCGGAGGTCGACGCCCTCATTCCGGAGGCGATATCGGACGACGCCGCCAGCCTCCTCGGCGAGCCGCCCGTCATCGAACGCGATGGTGGACTGGCCTGGACGGCGTTCGAAGCGGGCGATCCAATCGCTCACGGTGACGTCCGGGACGAAGACGGCGTACGAAATCCCGAGACGTCGATTCGAAGCGAGGCCCACCTTCCCCTGGGAGAGCACGGCATCCTCCTCGTCTCCTCGACCGAACGAAACGACTTCGAGGAGGAATCGCTCGCGCTCGCGAACATACTCGCTGCGAACGTCGAGGCCGCCCTCGAGCGCGCCGAGCGAGAGAGCGAACTCGAGCGCCGTCGTCGAGAACTCGAGCGTCAGAACGAGCGCTTAGAGGAGTTCGCGGGAACGGTCTCACACGACCTCAGAAACCCGCTCACGCTCGCGACCGGCCACATCGACATGCTCGCCGCCGAACGAGACGAGGAGTGGCGCGACCACCTCAGCGAAGTCCACTGGGCGCTCGAGCGGATGGACGACATCATCGACGACGTGCTCGTGCTCGCTCGCAGCGGGCGAGAACTCACCGACACCGAGTCAATCTCCCTCGAGACAGTGGTTCGTCGGGCCAGCCGAACGGTCGATCCAGCGCTCGACCTCGACGTCGACGGCTCACTTCCGGCCGTGACGGGCGAGGAGACGCGACTGCTCGCGCTGTTCGAGAACCTGTTTCGAAACGCCCTCGAGCACGTCGGGTCCGACGTCTCGCTCACGGTGGGTTCGTCCGACGACGGCTTCTACGTGGCCGACGACGGGCCGGGAATCCCGCCGGACGAACGGGAGGCAGTCCTCGAGTCCGGCTACACGACCCATCCAGAGGGAACGGGGTTCGGGCTGGCGATCGTGACGGAAGTCGTGAATGCTCACGGCTGGGAGATCGCGGTGACGGAGAGCGAGGCTGGCGGCGCTCGATTCGACGTTTCGCTCGGAGAAGATGGGAGAGGTGTCGATGGCAATGGCGACGGCAACAGGGATGAAGAACGAGTGACACAGATCGATACGGAGTAGGCCTCGTTTCGTCGAGCCACGGTGACTCGAGCGCGAAGGGCTATAGGGCCGTTCACGGTGCCACCATGCTCGTACTCAGCTATCTCGTTCGGATGGATCGCTCGCTGGCGGAGCTACCCCGAGACGGCCTTCGACGAACGCGGCCACGTCGGCCGCGAACGACTCGACCTCGTGCCAGTCCGTGAACTCGACGTCCCCGGACTCGTCCGCCGGCGGCACGTCGGGGATCGTCCGCCCCGCAATCTGTTTCATCAGTAGTCGTTTGAGGAAGCCGTACTCCGAGTACCGGAGTGCGCCACCGAAGAGGCCGACTCGATCCGGATGCCATCCAGTAGTTTCGACGAATTCGTCGACGTACCCTGCCGCCTGCGTCCGCCCCTCCTCGGAAGCAGACGAGAGTGACACCTGGAAGAACGCAGTCGGCTTCGCCGCAAGCACCGCTCTCCACGACCGGACGAACTCGGTGACCGCTTCCTGGTGTGTCCCGGCGTGGATCGATGCCCCAACGAGCACCGCGTCGAAGTCCTCTACCTCGAGGTCCGGTTCGGTCTCGGCTGCGTCGACGACCGTGGTCTCGTGGCCGCGCTCGGCGATTTTCTCGCCGATTCGCCTCGCGACAGCTGCCGTCTGTCCTTCACCGGTTCCGTACAGTATCAGAAACGAGGCCACGGTAGATCACCGCTCCTAGTACACCTTCGACGTCAATAAAACGGTGACCTGGACACGAAACGTCTCGGCGAAAATGGACGCCGGCGTCACACCGGCGCGTCGTACTCGCTCTCGAAGTCCCGCACGTCACGGTACTGATCGACGAACGACTCGACGTCGAACTCGAGCATCTGCGTCTCGAACTCGGTGATTGCGTCGCCATCGTCGGCGTGGCTGATCGCGTGTTCCATCAACTCGACGATCAGTTCGACGACGACGACGTGGAGTCGCCGGGCCTCGAAGTCGGTCACCCACAGGAGCGTGTACCCCACGGCGCCGTCCTCCGATGCGTCGTGGACGACCACCTCATCGGGAAACTCCTCCATGACGATGCCGAGCAGGTGGGGCGTGCCGAACTCGTCGAAGTCGTCGGCTGTGTCGACGGTCTCCTGGAGGACCGCGACGAGCGACTCGGGGACGAACCGCGAGGGCGGGTGGACGTCGGTGACCACGGCGTGGCGATCACCGCACGAACAGCTGTACTCGCGCATGCCGAGGTCGATCTCGTGCGGGTCGAGCGACTCTCCGCAGGGTAGCTCGAGGCGGCTGGTGTCGTCGCCCGGAACGCGAGGCGCGGGGTCGGCCATCGACGGGGTTTGGGCCGGTGTCCTGATAAGGACGACGACTCGAGGCGACCCCGCGTCGAGCCTACGGCAGGAGTTCGTCGTCGATGCCCGCCCACTTTTCGTCCTCCTCGGCGCGGCGAGCCTCGAGCTGGTCGAATCCGCTCGCGAGTAGAGCCAGCGCGAAGAGCCAGGCCAGCGAGCCGAACGCGACGTTCGCGAGTTCGCCCGCGACAGGCGCCGACTCGAGGGCGGCGAGGGCGACGGTGCCGAGCGAACTCACGGTGAGGAAGCTCATGACGATGACGACGAGGAGGGCGAAGACGCGAAGCCAGGAGCCGCGGGTCAGCTCGACGCTCCGGCGGGCCGCGTCGATCGGTCCGATTCGCTCGATCGCGAGGTACGGGTGGGTAAACGCGAGGACCGTGGCGGCGACGAGTCCGGGGACGACGAACAGCGCGAGGCCGAGTCCTACCACCAGTGACCCGCCGAACGCGACGACGACCGCCGAGAGCGTCGTTCGGCCGAGTTCGTCGTTCCACGCCGGTTGCTCGGCCGACGCGGGCTCCATCTCGGCCTCGACCTCATCCCTGACGGCGTCTGCCCGCCTCCGCGTGTGCGCCGCCTGGTCAGAGAGCACCCGAAACGCGACCATCGAGAGCGCGACGAACGCCACCAGCATGGCGAGCCAAAGTGCCGTCGCCACCCCGACCGAGAGGTCGACGGCGAGGGGAAACTCATCGGGGAGCGTCTCGAACCCCGGGACGAACAGCTCTTCTTCCTCGATGAGCGCCCGCTGGGCCTCGAGCTGGCTCTGGAGGCCGACCAGCATCAGCGCCTGGATGACGACCAGCCCACCGAGCACTGTCACGGCGCGGCGGTCGCTGATGCGCTCGAACGCTTCGTCGATAGCCGTCAGTACCGAGAGCTGGGCCATGCTCAGGGCCAATCGTCGCGAATCGCCTCGTCCGGATCGTCGGCTTCCTTCGGCTCGGTCGCCAGCGTCCACTCGGCCGACTCCGCGGCGTCCTCGACGTGGAGGAACTCCCAGCCGACCTCGTGGGCGAGGGCCTCGTCGTCGTCGCCGACACCGACGAAGACGTGTCGCTCGGTGTCAAACTGGCGTTTGACGCTCTCGAGGCTCTCAGCCTTGCCGCGCGGGCCGGAGAAGAAGTCCTGTCGGACCCGGTTCTTCCGGGTGAAGTTCGTCACCACGTACGTCGGCTCTTCGGAGACGACGCCGACGTAGGAACTCCAGCCCCGGGCGTCGTCGAAGACGGCCTCCGGCGAGGCGAGCATCTGCAGGGCCTCGAGTTCGAACGCGAGCGTCATGTCGCTTCCGCCGTTCATGTCGCCTAGATTGCGCCGCACTCCGGAAAACCGCTTCGATACGCCCGGCGGCTGGCCGATGGCACACCGGCCAGAGACTGATCGACGACCCAGCCGCAGGTGGGGTGGTTCGACGCCCTGGGACCGGCGACCTGGAACTGGGACGAATCGAGGTCAGTCGTAACTCACGTAGAAGTAGCCGGTGTGAATAATCACGTCACCATCGGCCAGTTCCATGTCCTCGCGGACGGCAGTCGAACCGGCTTCCACGACCTCGAGGAACCGGGTCAGTGCCTCCTCGCTCAGCTGATCGACGTGGCGAACCCGTGACGACGTCGGGATCGAGTCGGTTCGCCGGAGAGTCACCGTCCGATGGAGGGATTCAGTGTCACTGGAGGACATGTTCCAGGATACCAATTGACACGGTCGCTCATAAACGTTCGGTTCCAGGAAGAATCGCACAGAACAATATGTTCATCCACCGACGATTCGTTTCGCGTACCAGCAACTCGATGCACTCACCAATGATCCGATAGTGGACGAAGAGAGTCGTTCGACCCCGGACGCGAACTCGCTCCAGTCACTTCCCATCGCAGTGCAGCAATCGGCGACGAGTGACCTTCTCGAGCGTGAACAGAACTAAACGGCCGACTCGAGTCCCTCGAGGAATCAACTGGCCTGCGCGCTCGCTGTCGCCGTGGTCGCTCGCGGAAACTGGAGTCGAACGATGCTCCCTCGTGGCTCGTTCTCGGCGAACTCGACGTCTCCGCCGGATCGGGCGACGACCCAGTTTACGAGCCACAACCCGAGTCCGCTGGCGTGCTCCAGCGACGTCTCCCGTCCGGCAGTCAGCACCTCCTGTTCGACCGCCGGAATGCCCGGCCCGTCGTCGGCGATGATCACGTCGACGGTCGTCTCCGTTTGGTCGACGGTGACCTCGATCGACGGGGTCGACCGATCGCTGTGCTCGACCGCATTCTTGAGGACGTTGTCGATCGCCGAGGAGTACAGGGGATTTACCAGGGCGAGTGCCTTTTCATTATCGTCGACGTCGACGTCGATGTCAACGTCGACAGTGACGGCCGCGTCGTCGTACCTCCGCTGCAATCGCTCGGTTGCCGCATCGACTGCGGCCGCCATGTCGACCGTGCGATGGTCCGCTTCTCCGTGTAACACCATGTCGACGTCTCGCGCCAGTTCGCTGAGCTCAGCGAGTGCCGTCGCTTTCTCCTCGATCGTTTCGAGGTACGATTCGCCATCGGCGTCGACGTGATCCTCGAGTAGACCCGCGTAGCCCGTGATGACGTTCACGTTGTTTTTGACGTCGTGTCTGAGTACGCGATTGAGTACCTGCAGTCGTTGTTCGTAAATCCGCTCGCCGGTGACGTCCGTCCCGGTCACGACGAACTCGCCGGCCCCGTCGAACAGCGGTTCGATCATCGTCCTGAACAGGCTCCAGGTCCCGTCGACGTGTCGAACGCGATGCTGGACCGAACCGGTCCTGGACTGTTCACGGACCTGGCTCCGTAACTCGCGGACGTCTTCGCGGTCGTCCGGATGGACGTACTCGAGGAGCGAGCGTCCGACTAACCGCGCCGGCTCGTAACCGAGCACCCGCGTGATCGACGGGCTCGCGTAACGAAGCGTCCAGCTTTCGTCGACGGTCGCGACCACGTTCGGTGACTTTTCGATCATACTCTGGTACCGTCGCTCGAGCGTTTCCTCGTCGGTTACGTCCTCGAACAGGAGGACGGTGGCGACGGTTCCTCCAGGTGCCACTCCCAGCGCAGATACCTCAAGTCGTTTCGCTCCCTCGCTCGTTTCGACCGTTACGCGCGCGTCCTCGGATTCGTTCTCGACGACCGAGGCGACCTCCGGATACGCTTCGAACGCGTCAACGAACGTGGTTCCGAGTATTCGATCACCGAACAGCGACCGTGCGGGGTCGTTGGCGTCGATAACGGTATTTTCGTCCGAGAGGACGACGACGCCTTCCGCCAGGTTCTCGAACACCACGTCCCGGGCGACCGGCGAGATTTCGAACAGCCGGTGGCTGAACAGCGCCCAGGCGACGAGCAGTGTCGTGAACAGGAACGCGACCGGCGTGAGATCGAAAAACAGCGGCGTGATCCAGCCGGCCATGCCGACGATAGTGGCGACGGCCGGGACGATTCCCGCGAGTAACAGGAGTATCGCCTGCCGACGGACCGGCCCGGCCTGGCGCCGGATCGTTCGCCAGAGCAGCACGTACGTTACGATGTTGATCGCGTAAGAGTACGCCTGCACGAACAGGAAGAACGCCCCCGGCGTGAACGTGAGCAAATAGAGCCCATCGACGAATTCGACGGTCGGCTCGAGATACAGAAACTGGTCCGCCCTGCCACTCAACACGACCAGGAGCGTCGCCGTCGGTATCGCGGCGAGCATGGCGAACCGTCTCCCACGAGCCCACCGATCGTGCCCCGTGTAGACGAGAATGAATAGCGGCCACGAGAGCATCATCAGTGCGACGCCGACCCAGACGAATCGATTCAAGACTAGTTTGGCCGACACTGTCGTCACCGAAACCTGGAGTGCGTAGGCCAGCGACCACCAGACGGTCGCGGTAGCGATGCCGAAAAAGGCCACGGCGACGGCGTCGTCTCGTCGGTAGTAGTTCCGAAAGACGTACACCGCGAACCCAAACGAAACGAGCGCGGTAACACCGAGAAGCGCCGTCCACAGTGATACGTGCCATTCCATGAGTTGTCTTTCACTGCTTCCCGGCGCGAGTCTCTACGCATTCTTCTGTGAGTTCGGACGTTATCCGTGTTGTGGCTCCGTTCGAGCTATTAGTTCAATGATTGATGCGTTACCAGAACGTCGTTTGATACTCGATTACAGGTGGGAAAATGCGCATCGAACGAGGTGCAATCCGCTGTTGATCGCTTCGTTTGGTCTGGAACCAACTGATGTGGGTGGCGGCGCTCGTACAAGCTTAGAAAATTCTACGACTCCCGAACGGGAAGCCGTCGTATGAAGCCAAAGACGAGGCGGAGACTGTTTTATTCTGGAGTCCTCCTCGTCCTCATCAGTCCACTATTCTTCTGGTCAACGTGTAGTGATGTGGAATACGGGCCTGGCGGGCAGCTGGGTGGCTACGAACTCGAGGGAGTTACTGGCCAGATAGCCACCTATTCGCCTGACGGCGGGGTCAATACGTGTATCGCTGGGCTAGAGCCAGTGTATCTCCCGCACGGAGTCGCTATGATACTAACTTGCTTCGTCCGTTAACTGATCGCTCTATACTGCGAAACCACTACTTCTGGTTTGTTGACTTGCATCTTGTGAAACAGTTGCGCCGTTCTATCTTGCAGTACCTCGACAAACTACTGAGTTGTTGTCAGAGGTGTAGTGGGAGAGACAGAGGTTCGATTCATCGCAACGAGTTGTTGTTGGCAATCGTTGCCCGAACCGGTCAACGAGGGTGAATTCGACATGTGAAATAGTTGCAAATAGAATAACTCAGTCATAATAACTGGATAGTAAAGGGACTCAGTGATGGTGACAGGGGTATGCACGATGTGCATCGCCGTTCGGTCCTTGCAGCAGGTGCAGCGCTTTCGACAGGAATTGGACTCGCCTCGAGTGGGGTAGGCGCGTCCGACGTCGATGGGGACCTCCCCGACCCGTCGCTGGTCCCCAATCCGGAGATGGACGAAGACTGGGCGTCGCACCGTGGTGACGCCGGCCACGCCAGGTTCATCGAGGACGGGTACGAGTTCGACGGCGACTCGCTCGAGGTCGCCTGGTCCGTCGACCAGACGGGCTCCATCGAAATCGGTGACGACAACGTGTACACGACGGCGGTCGCCGACGACACCGTGTACACGACGACGACGGACGGGGTCATCGCCCTCGACGCGGCAGATGGCTCGCTCCTCTGGGAGAACACCGATATCGACGCGCACAGTCCCGCGGTAGTCGGTGAGACGGTGTATCTCAACGGCGGCGAGATTGTAGCGCTCAATCGAGACGATGGCAGCGTCCGCTGGGAGAGCACGCTCGGTGCCGAGGAGTGGACGGGAAACCACACGGTAGCGTACGACAGCGTCTTCGCCGTCGTCGACGGCACTCTGTACGCGCTCGAGGCTGACGACGGGTCGGTCCGATGGCAAAAAGACACGGCCGTCGTCGAGTCGAGCGAAGGTGACGAACAGGAGTCCGGATTTATCACCGGGACCGCCGCAGCGAACGGCGTCGTCTACGCCGGTACGGAGGACGGCACTCTCGCGTTCGATCACACGACTGGAGAGACCGTCTGGCAGAACTGGCGAGGGTACTATAGCTACAACTCAGGACACGATATCTACGCGACTGAGAAGGCGGTTCTCGCCGAGTTGTCGGGGGAGGAAAACCCCCTCTACGATGCACAAACTGGAGAGTTGCTGAACCATGTCTCGTCGCGTTCCGGACGGGCGCTCAGCAACGAATCCGCGATCGGAGGAGACGATAATGGCTACGGCAGTTACTCGGTCCACGGCGACGAGTACGACTGGAGTATCGACGTCACGTACACCTACGGGGAGGCCGTTTTCAGTGGCGAGACCGTCTACGTCTACTTTGAGGTGGACGGCCACAACTACGGAGACCGGGATTACGATCAGAAACTCGTCGCGCTCGACAAACGCGACGGGAGCGAGAAGTGGACGCTCTCGAAAGACGACGCACCGGTCGGACACATTCGGGCGATCAGCGGCAAGACGATATACGTCGAACACGAAGAGGAACTCTTCGCGCTTCGAGAACAGACGGACGACGAAGACGACTCCGCCGACGAGGGAGACGGAACCGACGACGAGCAAGATGACGCAGACGACGGCGACAACACCGACGACACCGGTGACGAGGAGACGTCGGACGAAGATGAGGAGTCTGGCGACGGCGACAGCTGCGAAGTTCCCGGCGACGAAAACGACGACGGCGAGAACACGACCGGATCCGACGACGACGACGAGAACGCAACCGACTCCGACGACGGAGACGATGGGGCTACCGAGTCCGAAGAACGCACCTACCAGACCGACGCAGACGAGTCACCCGGCTTTACGACCGGCGCAGGAATCTTCAGCGGACTCCTCGGCCTCGAGTGGCTGCGCCGGCAGTCGAATACGGACGAACCGGACGAGTAACAGGAGTTGTCGAGTGCGGTGAATCTCGACGAGAGTCGGTAGAACCCGACGAACTCGCTGGCCTGACATCCGCATGCGTGCTACCCGGTAGTTTCGCCAGACGCAGGCAGCTGTCAACCCAGAAGTGATCTCGTTAACACGGATCGAGTGATCCAGATACCCGCTCCTCGAGCATTTGTCGTTGCAACATTTGCGCTGTGAGTTCAGCACAACGCTACAACGTATCACCGCACGAGGGCGTCAACAATAACAATACCTGCTGTGTGTCGATGAACGAGCGACAGGCCCTTCGTGATGACTACCCGACTATTGATCCTGGCTCGGCGCGAGTTCGTCGAGGTCGACCTGCTTCTCGAGGAGGACCTCGGCCTGGTCGGCGACGATACGCTGTTGGCGCATGAGCTGTTTGAGCTTACTCTGGGCGGAGAGGTCGCCGATGAGGACACCGCCGATGACCTTGCCGTCCTTGAACGCGATGCGGCGCCACTCAGTGTCTGAGTAGCGGCGTTCGGCGTGTTCGTCGCCCAGGGTGGGATGGCCGAACGAGAGGAACGGGAAGTCGAAGTGGGTAATCGAGTACGAGGAGACCCACTCGAAGGGCTCAGCCTCCTCGTCGGCGGCCATGTTGATGCCTGCGACTCGACCCTGCTCTTTGGCCGAGCCCCACGAGCCGTTCTGGGCCTGCTCTCCTAGGAGAACGTCGTAGAACTGCGTCAGGTCGCCCGCCGCGTAGACGTCCTCGAGGTTCGTCTGCATGTACTCGTCGACGACGATGCCGTTGTCCTGCTCGAGGTCGGTGTCGTGGAGGAACTCGGTGTTGAACGTCAGGCCGATCGCGACGCCGGCGAAGTCACACGGGTAGCGGTTGCCGTCGCCGCCGATGGCGGCCTCGACGCGGCCGTCGTCGTCGACTTCAAACTCGCTGACGCCGCTGTCGAAGATCGGCTCGACGCCCACGCTTCGCATCCCGTCGTGCATGATCTCGGCGCCGTCAGCCGAGAGCGCGTAGCGCCACCAGCGGTCCCCGCGCATCAGGAACTTGCCGTCGACGCCCTGGGAGCCACAGACTGCCGCGAAGTCGATGCCCAACAACCCGGCCCCGACGATGACGGCGTCGTCGGCCGCTTCGGCACTCTCGCGGATCTTCCGGGCGTCCTGGAACGTCCAGAAGTGGTGGACGCCCTCGGCGTCGCTGTTTTCGACCGGCAACTGCGTGGGCGTCCCGCCCGTCGCGATCAGCAGTTTGTCGTAGGGAATGTCGTCTTTTTCGTGGGTGCGGACGACCTTCTCGTCGGTGTCGATCGTCGTCACGTGCGTGTTTAGCGATAGGTCGATGTCGCGCTCGTCGTACCAGTCCTCGTCGTGAATCGAAATCGGCGCCTCGGGCAGTTTGCCCTTAGCGTGTTCTTTGATCAGGATGCGATTGTACAGCGGTTCGCCCTCATCGGTGATGACGGTGATCGACGACTCCGGATCCTCCTCCCGGAGTGTCTCCGCGGCCGAACTGCCGGAGATCCCGTCCCCGATGATAACGTACTCGGTCATGTCGGGAAATTTCGTAACGGGGGTTAAAGTCGGTTGCTATCTGGACTACCCTCGAACTCGATACGCCATCGTCGAGTAGTCTCGTCGCGGGCGTCGCTCGTTCGTCATCCAGGAGTCGGACATACTATATTTTCTATAGCTAGACGACCCGTCCACTCCACATCGCTCATTAGGCTCGAGTCCGTCCGCTCGAGTATGAAACTCCGCCAGAACGCCCGTCACTTCGCCTCTCGGAAGGCCCTCGAGACCCCAGTCGTTCGCTCGGTAGCCATTTCGGGTCTCGTCCGCCTCCACACGAAGATCTTCCTGGGGAAGGCCGACCCGGCCCGCGCCGACGAGCGCAAGGCCCACCTCGACGGCCTCTTCGAGGCGACGATGGACAGCTACCTCGAGGCCCTTCGCGCCGGGTACTCCGAGGCCGAGGCCCGCGAAATCACGCACATCCAGGCGAACTTCGACTTCTACAACCACGGCTGGACCGAGATGATGGAGTTCCCTGCCGACGAACTCGAGGATCACTACGACCGGTACTACGACTTCTTCGCGACCTGGGGGATCACGATCGATCGACCCCTGGGCGAGTTCAGACCCGACGGTGGGCTTCCGGAGGCGCCGTCGACGCCCGAGCGCCTCGAGAATCCCGTGCATCCCCACGCCGAGGGCGGGTTCGCCGACGATGTCTACGTCGAAAACGAGGACGGCGAACTGGTCGTCGGCGGCCAGGACGAGCCAGAGAACGTGGACGTGTCGAGAGCTGTTGGCGTGAACGACGAGTCGCTCGAGGAAGAGTAGCCGTTAGGTTGTCCGAGGTCGAATAGCGGAAAACGACCTCACCTTCGGAATGGACGGTACCGAGGAAAGTGGTGCCGTCGAATCGATTCCACGATCAGCGCCACCTCTCCGACCCCGAACGCCAGTGCGAGCAATCCGTTCGTGCTAGTCCAGTCGACGTTCGTCTCTCGAGGAATGACGTGATACTGTCCGTCTCGGGAGACGACGCGACCGTCGCCCCACGCGATGGCGACGGTCTCGTCGTCGTCGAATCGATATCGTTCACCCTCGACCGCGCCGTCGACGATCCGCCGGTGCTCGGTCGATAGTTCGTCGTACCGAGCGACTCCGTACCGATCCATCTCCTCCGAGACCTCACCGCCGTCCGTAGCGGTTTCCTCGAGGGCAATTTCGTACTCCACCGCAGCGAGTCCACTGAGTGTAGCCGGGAAGAAGAGTACGAAACCGAGAAAGAGCATGCCGAAGTGGAGCCACTCTCTTCGGATCATAGTGTGCTTACATATTAAAATCATAAATAATTTACCAAATATGGGGATTATTAAATATGCTGATAGGGAAGATACGCCAACGTCGACCCGTACGACAGTGTTCGTTGGCGGTGTCGTCTTCACCTCACCCGGTCGTCACGTCAGTTCTTCCCCGGCGCAGGCCACCGCGGATCGATTGGTTCTTCGATTCGCTCGAGGTCACCCTCCGTCAACTCGACCCCGACGGCCCCGACGTTCTCCTCGAGGTGGTCGATCGACCGCGGGCCGACGATCGGCGCGTCGACGACGTCCTTGTGGAGGAGCCAGGCCAGCGATACCTGCGCGGCGGTCGCGCCCCGCTCTTGGGCGAGCTCCTCGATGACTTCGAGAACGTCCCAGTTCTCGTCGGTGAAACGCCGTCTCGTGTACTCGTCGGTCGCGGCCCGCCCCTCGTCGGGGTCGTCGTCCTGATCGTACTTTCCGGTCAGGAAGCCGCCGGCCAGCGGCGACCAGGGGATGACGCCGACTCCTTCGCCCGCGCACACGGGGAGGAGGTTCGCCTCCTCGTGGCGATCCACGGCGTTGTACTCCGGTTGCATGCAGACAAAGCGCTCGAGGTGCTCGACGTCGGCGGTGTACAGCGCCTTCGTGAACTGGTAGGCTGTCATCGTGCTCGCGCCGACGTAGCGAACGACACCCTCATCGATCAGGGCGTCGAGCGCGCGCAGGGTCTCTTCGATGGGCGTCTCCTCGTCCCACCGGTGGATCTGGTAGAGGTCGACGTAGTCGGTCCCGAGGCGCTCGAGACTCGCTCGACACTGGTCGAAGATGTGCTTCCTCGAGAGACCCTGTCGGTTCGGTCCGTCGCCCATGCGTCCGAACACCTTCGTTGCTATCGCGAGTTCGTCCCGGTCGTAGGGCTCGATCGCCCGACCGACGATCTCCTCGCTCTCCCCGCGGGAGTAGACGTTGGCCGTGTCGAGGAAGTTGATCCCGAGATCCAGCGCGCGCTCGACGATCTCGATCGATTGCTCCTCGTCGTCGATCATCCAGGGCTCGGCGCTCCCGAAGTTCATGCAGCCCAGACAGAGACGAGAGACCTCGAGTCCCGTCTCGCCCAGGGTCGTGTACTCCATCTCGTCGGCGTAGCCGATCGTCCGATCCGCCATACCCTGTCACACATCGGTGCCCGACAAAAGGGTGCGGGTGGGGGCGGCGTCTCGAGTTCTCGAGGGCTGCGAGCGCGGCCACCGAACGCCGCCCGTCGTCCCTGCCGATTTCCGAGTCGCTAAGTACCCCGGCACCAGCCGTTTGACCACCGTCTCGCATGTCTCTCGATTCGAACGACCGCTCGATCGCCGGTTTCACCATGGCGGGCCACGCCCTCGTCCACTGGTTCGAGACCTCGATCCCGATCTTCCTCGTCGTCTGGCTCGCCGAGTTCGACGTGAGTGTCACCCTCGTCGGGTTCGTCGTCGCGCTGGGGTACGCCCCCTTCGGCATCGGTGCCCTTCCTGGCGGCGTCCTCGCCGATCGGTACGGCCCGAAGCGGCTCATCCTGCTCTGTCTGCTTGGGATGAGCCTCGCCTTCGTTACCCTCGCGGCGGCCTCGATTCTGGAGTCCATCTATGCCGTCGCCGTCGGCCTCCTGCTGTGGGGTGTCGCCGCCAGCATCTACCACCCCGCCGGACTCGCGCTCATCAGCACGGGCGTCGAGGAGCGCGGGACCGTCTTCGCCTGGCACGGCATCGCCGGCAACTTCGGCATCGCCCTCGGGCCGTTCGTCGCCGCCACGCTGTTGATCGTCCTCGAGTGGCCCGTGGTCGCCGCCCTGCTGGCGGTCCCCGGTTTCGTCGCCGTCGCCTACGGGCTCAGTGCGAACTTCGACGCGACCGCGGCGGTCGCAGACGACGTCGATGCCGGGCCGGACGAGGCGCTCTCGCTGCCGGAGTTTCTCGCCAACTCCCGGGCACTATTCGCCAGCGCTTTTGCCATCGTCTTCGTCCTCGTCACCTTCGAAGGCCTGTACTACCGCGGCGTGCTCACCTACCTGCCCGAGATCATGACCGGCCTGCCAGCGCTCGAGGGCCTCGAACTGTTCCCGACGCTCGAGCAGTACGACATCGACCCCGGCTTCTACGTCTACGTCGGTCTGCTGGTCGTCGGTATGGCCGGCCAGTACGCCGGCGGAAAGCTCACGGACCGCGTTCCTGCGGCCCGCGGCTTGGCTGCACTCTTCGCCGTCCTGGCCGCCCTCGCGCTCGCGTTCGTCCCCGTCGTCGACCGCGGGCTGGGCGCCCTGCTCGCCCTCTGTGGCGTCCTGGGCTTCGTCCTGTTCGCAATCCAGCCGTTCTACCAGAACGCCGTCGCCGTCTATACGCCTGCCGACAGTCGCGGGCTCTCCTACGGCTACACCTACCTCGGGGAGTTCGGACTCGGCGCGACCAGCATCGCCATCGGCGGATTTCTGCTCGGCGAGGCGGGCCTCGCGACCTTCTTCGTCGCGCTCGCTGGCTTCGCCCTCGTCGGGGCCACCCTGTCGGCCGCGCTCGCACTCGGCCTCGACCGCCTGTTCGACCGAACGGACGCGGACTCGAGCGCCGATGCGAAGGCCTAGCGCGCTGCTTCGAACCGGTCAGTCGGCTTCTTCCTCCTGAGGGGCGGTTTCTGGATAGCGGACCTCACGGAACTCCGTCGACCCGCACCGACAGCCGTTCTTCGTTCCGATCGGTTGCAGTTTTCCGTCGGGCCAGCTCGTGGCAGCGTAGGCGGTTCCGCAGGCAGAACATTCGACGAGCGTGCGCTCGCGTTTACCGGAGGGCATTGTTCGTGTATTCGACGGAGAGCGAGCATCAGGATTGCTTCGCGTTATACAAAACCCTTTTAAACGATCTATCGATCCGAGCGGCCTGTCTCGGAGAGCGTACTCCCCAGAATGTGTTTTATTCCGCGCCGAAGGCGAGAGGCGACGGCCTGCTGGGAGATGCCGAGTTCGTCGCCGACCTCTGCCATCGTCACCTCCCGGGGGGTCTCGAAGTAGCCGCGATCGAAGGCGAGAACCAGCGCCTCCTGCTGGGGGTCAGTGAGTGCTGCCTCTGTGTCCGTCTCGACAGGTGTCAACGCGTGGAGGCTCGTCAGGTGACCGGCACGTCCAGCTCCCGACAGCGTTGCTGGAAGGCCGCGATGTCGCTTCGGTCGTCGCCGCGAACGTCGAACGTCCACTCCTGGTTCGTGCCGACGGCTTCGATGAGCGGTATCTCCGTCTCTGTGAGTACACTGAGCACGCCCGAATACTCGACCGCCCACTCGACGCGCAGCAGATACTCGTCCGCGACGGAGTCGACGAGACGGATGTCTCTGACGCCGGGGTGTTCGGTAAATGCCTCCTCGATGTCGTCGACGACGGTTCCTCGTACCCAGAAGTAGGGTATTACCACGTCCTGGGCGGGGATGATCCGCTCCAGCGTGACCGTCACGTCCGGCAGCTGCTCGAACACGGTCCCCAGTGGGAACTGACTCGAGGGGACGGTAAACGTCGCTTCGGTGGCCATCGTTGAGTCTGTTTGTTGTCACCGGCCTTCGATTTTGTGGAGTGGATCGATACGAGAGACGTAGTTCGTACGGCCCATTACCGACAGGGAGTCTCGCCCGACGAGGGTGTCCGTATGCGGACGGCCCCGACCGGACCCGTCCACCTCGGGGTGAAACGGAGACTCGGCCGCAGCGGACCACACCAATTTTGTCCGCGCAGTCGAACCCTCGAGCATGATCGAGGCGACGCTCTGTTTCGTCGTGGACGGCGACGACGTGCTCCTCATCGAGAAGCGACGTGGACTTGGCGAGGGGTGGTACAACGGACCCGGCGGCAAACTTGAGGACGGCGAGACGCTGCGAGAGTGCGCCGCTCGCGAAGTTCGCGAGGAAGTCGGCCTCAGGATCCCCCTCGAGGCACTCGAGCAGGCCGGCGAGCTCACGTTCACCCTCGACGGGGAGGTCCACACGGTCTGTCACGTGTTCCGAACGGAGACCTACGACGGCGAACCGGTAGCGACCGAGGAGGCCCACCCCGAGTGGGTTCCGATCGAGGACGTGCCCTACGATCGCATGTGGGATGACGATCGCCTCTGGCTGCCCGCGGTGCTCGAGGGCGATACCGTCGAGGGAACCTTCGCATTCGAGGGCGGACGACCACTCGACGACGCCGAGTTCGTCGACTACGACCTCGAGCGCGGCGCGTCGTTCGAGGAGTGAGCCCATCGGTGCACACGACCCGGCTTATTCGCTAACGTCCTTGCCGTTGTCGGTACGGACCTCGATGTCCACGCCGTTCGGTTCGTACGCGTTCGCAGCATATCCTCCTTCGTTCCAGGGGTACTCGTCGGTCTCGAGGGCGTCGCGCCAGGCGTCCGGTCCGGATATTCGCGACGGCTGTCGTCGGTTCAGGTCGTCGGCGGCGCGCGACAGCAGGGTGTGACGTCCTGGCCGGGCGTCCCAGTCGTACCGAAAGAGTCGCCACGCGCCCGCGTAGTCGGGACCGAACAGTTCTGCATCGTTCCAGGTATCGCCGCCATCGGTGGAGACCTGGACGCGGTCGACCGCGTCGTCGCCCGCCCAGGCGACGCCGCGCACCTCGACCATCTCGTCCGGCCGTACGTCGACGGGTGATTCCCCAGAGGGGGCGCCGATCAGCGACATGACGTTCGCGTCGAACGTGTAGGGGTGCTCGACAGCCCCCTCAAGCTGGTCCCACGTATCGTACGTGTCGACGGTCTTGTTCTGATTGGATTCGACTCCCTCGGGGTGCACGCGATAGGACTCCTGTTGCCAGTAGGCGTGTTCCCCAGGGCGCTCGAGGCTCCCCTCGGTCACCATCGAGTCCATGACGCGGAGTTCCTCGACCCACTTGACGTTGTTGACGCCGTACCAGCCGGGAACGATCAGGCGGACGGGGTAGCCGTGTTCTCGCGGGAGCGGTTCGCCGTTCATTTCGTAGGCGAGGAGGCAGTCGTCGAGGGCTTTCTCGAGCGGAATCGATCGAGCGAAGACGTCGTCGCCATCGGACGGATCGCCACCGACGGCGGTGAGCCACCGCCCGTCGGATGCCGACACGCCGTGATCTCGCAGAATCGAACTAACGGGCGTCCCGGTCCAGAACGCGGTGGCCGCGGCCTCGCAGTCCCACTGGACGCTGCCCGTCTCGGGCCGGTGCTGGCCGCGGCCGTTGCCCGCACACTCCATCGTGTGGGCGACCGCGACCGTCGGATACTCATCCCTGACGTCGGCCATCGAGAGGGTTCCCTCGAGCCCCCCGGTGAGCGAGACGGTCCACGCGTCGGCGTCTGCGTCCGGAATGTCGTTTCGATGGCAGACGAAGTGTTCCTCGATCGGTGTCAGCCAGTTCGCGAACGTGCGTCGGCTCGCAGCCCCGAGGACGGTGTACTTGTCGGCTTCGTCTCTCGTCTCCGCGACGCCGCCTGCCTTCGCCTCGACGATCGCGTCGATCTCGCGGTGACGGGCTTCCCGCGCTCGTTCTGTGGCCATAGGTGTACAGCCCACAGACAGCGCAAAATAGCTATCACTCGCCACCCGAGGTTCACCGATCCGATCTCTCGAGTCGACGACCGCGTGCCGGTCAGGGAATCAGCACCACCTTCCCCACACTCTTTCGATCCTCGATGAACTGGTGGGCCTCGATCGCGTCCTCGAGCGCGAACGTCTCCCCGACGATCACCTCGAGTTCGCCGTCGGCCAGCCCCTGGGTCAGATCCGGAATCGCCTGCATGATCCGGGCGGGGTCGTGACGAGACGCCTGGCCGAGGTGGAATCCAATGACGGACTTGTTCTCGAAGAGCAGGCGCCGGTTCTCGGCACTCGCGGGCACGCCGCTGGCCACGCCGTAGGTGACCAGCCGCCCGAAGTGCGCGAGGGCGTCGAGGCTCCGGTCGAACACGTCGTCGCCGACGCTCTCGAGGACGAGGTCGACGCCCTCGCCGTCGGTCGCCTCTTCTACGGGGTCGCGAAAGTCGACCTCGGTGTACTGGATCGGATGGTCACACCCGAGGTCGGCCGCCAGCTCGAGTTTCTCCTCGGTGCTCGCAGTGCCGAAGACCTCCGCGCCGGCCCGCGAGGCCAGTTGAACGGCCGCCGTGCCGACGCCGCCCGCAGCGGCCTGGATCAGGACGGACTCGTCCTCCTCGAGGCCGCCCCACTCGAACAGGCAGGAGTGGGCGGTCAGGAACTGGACGGGGAAGCCGGCGGCCTCCTCGAAGCTCATCCCGTCGGGGATGGGCAAGAGCATCTGCGCGTTGGCGGTGGCGTACTCGGCGTACCCGCCTCCGCCGAGCATGCCGACCACGCGGTCGCCTTCCTCGAGGTCGACGCCCTCGCCGGTAGCGTCGACGGTTCCGGCGGCTTCCATCCCGGGGACGTACGGCGGTTCCGGCCCACCCGGATACACGCCGCGTCGTTGCATGACGTCCGCGAAGTTGATCCCCGCGGCCTCGACGGCGATTCTGACCTCGCCCGGACCCGGTTCCGGAACCTCGCGTTCGGTGTACTCGAGTCGGTTGCTGTCGCCGTACTCGTTGACTTCGATGGCATGCATGCTGGTCATGGTGTTCGAGTGGACGGTTCGTCCCCTCGCCGCATAAATGGCCGACAACCGGAGGGAACCGGCGCCGGGTTTCTCGAGAGACGGTGAGGACTCGAGACGCTCGCACACCTTCGCATCGTTTAAGAGCGCGCTGGCAGACTGTCGAGGTATGAGCGAAGAATCACAGGAACTCGGGATCACCGAGTCCAAGAATCATCGACCCGGCGAGTGGTACGCCGAGGTCGTACAGAAGGCCGGCCTGGCGGACTACGCCCCCATGGGCGGCTTCATCGTCACGAAACCCCGCGGCTACGCGCTGTGGGAGACGCTCCAGGACACCCTCGACGGCTGGTTCAAGGAGACTGGCGTCACGAACGCCTACTTCCCCCTGTTCATCCCCGAGAGCTACCTTGAGCGCGAGAAGGACATCGTCGAGGGATTCGACCCCGAGGTGGCGTGGGTGACCCACGGCGGGCACAACGAACTCGAGGAGCGCCTCGCCGTCCGCCCCACCAGCGAGTCGATCATCGCGCCGTTCATGGCCGAGTGGACCCGCAGCCACCGCGACCTCCCCATGCGGCTCAACCAGTGGTGCTCGGTCGTTCGGTGGGAGGCGACGGACACGAAGCCGTTCTTCCGCACGAAGGAGTTCCTCTGGCAGGAGGGCCACACCGCCCACGAGACCGACCAGGGAGCCTGGGAGGAAGTGTGGACCCGCCTCGAGCAGTACGAACGCGTCTACGAGGAACTGTTCGCCATCCCCGTCCTGAAGGGGAAAAAGCCCGAACACGACAAGTTCCCCGGCGCCGACACCACGACGACCGTCGAGTGTCTGATGCCCGACGGCAAGTCCGTCCAGGGCGGCACGAGCCACCACCTCGGCCAGAGCTTCGCGGAGGCGTTCGACATCACCTTCGCGGACGAGGACGAGGAGGAGCGTACGGCGTACACGACCTCGTGGGGGCTCTCCTGGCGCGCACTCGGGGCGCTCATCATGACCCACTCCGACGACCAGGGGCTCGTCTTGCCCCCCACCGTCGCACCCACGCAGGTCGCCATCGTCCCCATCTGGCAGGAAGACACCGCGGAGCAGGTCCTGGGCTACGCGAACGAGGTCGCCGAGGACCTCGAGGCCGCGGGCTTCCGTGTCGAACTCGACGACCGCGACGAGCGCAATCCCGGCTTCAAGTTCAACGAACACGAACTCGAGGGCGTCCCTCTCCGGATCGAGATCGGCCCCAACGAGGCCGACGACGGCGAGGTCACCCTGGTTCACCGTCCGGACAACGAGAAGACCGTCGCCAACCGCGAGGGCGTCGCCGATACCGTCGACGAACACCTCGACGAAATCTACGAGAAACTGTACGAGGCCGCCCGGGAGAACCTCGAATCGAACGTGCGGACGGCCGACAGTCCCGAGGAGATCATGGGGACGATTGGGCGCCACGGCGGCTACGTGAAGGTGCCGTGGTGTGGCGATCAGGCCTGCGAGGAAGCCATCAAAGAGAAGGTCTCCGCGGAGATCGTCCTCCAACCCCTCGCCGAGGAGAGCGCCGAGACCGACGGCGAGGCTGCCGCGCCCGAGGACGAGGACGCTGCCTGTACGGTCTGTGGCGAGCACGCCGACCAGTTAGCGTACTTCGCCAGAACGTATTAGAACAGTTACCCTACTAACCCCCTTCAACTGTCATAGCGTTCGGGACTGACCTCGTGAACACCTTCTAGTGAAGGTCTCCTACCGGGGAAGACCGGTGTTGCTTTTCAATGGTTTAGTACAATTGATAGACGTTTTCGCTCAAAACAGTCATGAGACGGTTCACACGGCTGACTACGTTCGCCTCTCTATAGCCCGTTGCAGGGGTTCAAAATCAGTTCAGCGCCAACCCCTCGGTTCGCTCGAGCGAGTCGCCCTCGAGCACGCGTGACACTGCCTCGTCGATCGCCTGATTCCCCGTTTCGTAAATCACACGTCAGTCGTTGGTTGATGACAACAGGAGTCCGTGCACGCGACAGACAGCATCCCTCGACGCCCACCTCTCTCCCTGTCGTAGGATCGGTGTCGGGTACCCTCCCCCCGCCGCCAGTTCTTCTACTGGAGCATGTCTGTCGCAAGTTCGATCCGTCCTTCCACATTTCCACACTAATTTGTACCGTCTCATGGTATTGTCCGGCGATGGAGCCATTCGAGATCAGTCTACGGATCGCGGCGGGGATACTCCTCATCGGGCTGAACGCGTTTTTCGTCGCGATCGAGTTCGGTCTGACACGCGCCCGGCAGTACTCCAAAGAAGAGTTCGATACGCCGTCACTGCAACTCGCGTGGGAAATGACCGACGACCTCGAGTTCTACCTGACGACATGTCAGATCTGGATTTCCGGAACCAGTATCGCGTTAGGGATCGTCGCCGAACCCGGGTTGGCAGCGCTATTCGAGCCGTTGTTCGAGAATACGGCGCTCGCCTCGGTCGGGGCTGGGTCATTACTCGGATTCTTTCTAATTAACCTCGTCCACCTCACCCACGGTGAACAGACGCCCACGTATCTCGGTGTCGAACGTTCGAGGCAGGTCTGTCAGTACGGGGCACGGCCGCTGTACTGGTTCGCCAAGGTGCTTGCTCCAGCGATCTGGTTCGGTGACTGGATTGCGAAGGGGACGCTCGGCCTGTTTGGCATCGAAATGACCGGGGCGTGGCGTGAAACCGAACAGGAGGTCATCGAGTCTCGTGCCGACCTCCGGAACCGACTCGGGTCAGTCCTCGACGAAGGCGATCTCCCGGACGAGCGCCGCGAGGAAGTGATGAACGCGCTCTATATCGGTGAGCAGTCCGTCAGCGAAGTGATGGTTCCGTCCGACGAGATCGTCGCCGTATCGACCGAAGACGATTCCGAAGTGAACTTCCAGAAGATGGAAGACCGACCGCAGACACGGTATCCGCTGGTCGGCGATGACCTGACCGATTTCCGTGGCATCGTCTACACTCCAGTCCTACTCAGACACCGCGAGGAAGTGGCCGACGGTGACATCGATTTCGCCGAATTGGCAGCGCCGCCGATGACGCTCTCGCCCGACGCGGACGTCAGTGATGCAATCGATCAGTTCCAGACGGAAGGTCAGGAACTCGCCCTCGTAATCGAGGACGGGGACGTCGTTGGGCTGGTCACCGTGACCGATCTGCTAGAGGCAATTATGGGCGACATCGAGGATCCGCTCGATCGCGAGCACGTCGAAGCCTCCGACGAGTGAGAGCGAACCCTGGGGAAGATTGCCTGCTATTCTGATCGAGCTTTTATGGCCCTATATGCCGTGATTGGGCCACATATACGACAACGATTCTGGTTCCGACGGACGGGAGTGACTCGAGTACTGCTGCCGTAGAACGCGGTGTCAGTAACGCGAAACCCCATGCAGCGACCGTCCACTTTCTACACGTGATAGACGCCGGGACAGAGATGGCCGCCTCCGGAAGCATCGCACCTGAACTCACAGAAACGCTTGACCAGGAGGCAAGCGAGATCCTCGAGACGGCCTCGAGGAAGGCTGACGAAGTTGATGTGGCTGCCGAACAGGTTGTGCTCGAAGGCGTCCCTCACGAAGTGATCGCCGAGTACAGTACCGACAATGAAGTCGATCTCATCGTTATGGGGGCAAGTGGTCGGTCCGGGATCAAGGACCACCTGCTGGGAAGTTCGACGGATCGTGTCATCAGATCAGTTGATACGTCTGTTCTCGTAGCACGCCCCTGACAAGAACGGTGCGACTCACGTCGGCAATCGAGTGTCAGGCAAGTTCTCGAAACCGCTGCCCGACACGGGGGCGTACTGGTTCGACCCGAAACGCAAGTCGTCGACTCTGAGAACTCTCAAGATTCCGTGGGCCTGACCCTCCGTGGAGGATTGAACAGGTGGGAACGGAGTGGCCGTGAGCCTGACCTCGGGAACGGACGCCACGTCTCGCCAGTCTGGGATGAGACGGGATTCGACGTACTCGGCCCCGAACGTAACGAAGGAGACCAGTAACTGGTACGGTACGAGGTGAAAGCACTTCCCGGGAGCGGTTCGAAAGCGAAAGTACATCTCTCGAGTGACCAGTTCGCGGCCTATCGCGCTGTCCAATCGAAGTCAGGTTCGGAACCCGACGAGCGGTATCGCGGGGACTGGAAACTCGTCGGGTTCGACCCATTAGCGCCTCGATTGAGATACGTGACGACGATGCACGAGCACGCCGTTCCGTCCTCGGTTATTGCACGACGGGCAATAGCCAGTCAGCAGAGTCATCACCGTGAAAGTCGATATCAACTCGTGGGTACCAAAATGCACCAGCAATGGGAATACAAGACACTCGAACCGCCAAAGGGTTTGACCAAGCGAGAGACGGTCGATCCAACAGACGAACTCAACCGCCTAGGTGAAGAGGGCTGGGAACTCACAGCGACGATCAGCTACGACGGTGGCGGCACGAAACTACTCCTGTTCAAACGCCCAGTCACTCATGAGTGAGCTCTCGACGGCCAACACGCTCCGTGAGCGGACGGACGTCAACAAGTACTGGTTCTGGTTGCTGCTCGAGGCCAACCGGTGGATCGTCGCCAGTGGGCTCGCGTTCCTGATCTTCTTCGTGTTCATGATCTGGGGCGTGATGAAGCCGGTGTCGTTGTACTCGACCATGCAGTCGAGCGACATGGTCGAGACAGTATTCGCCGGGCTCGTCGGCGCGATCATCACGGGAACGACGCTCGTGGTCACGATCAATCAGCTCGTCCTCTCCCAGGAAATCGGCTCGCTCGGGAGCCAGCGCAGTCGGATGGATGTGACGATGGATTTCCGCCAGAACACCGACAGCCTCCTCGGAACGACCACGCCTGCCAATCCCGCGGCGTACCTCAGCGAACTCATCGAGGTAAGCGAACAGCGAGCGACAGCTCTTCGAAAGTCACTCTCCGAAACCGAGAACGAGGACCTCCAGGAGAAGGTAGACACGTACGTCGATGATCTTCTGGAGAACGCCGACCATGCACTCGTTCGCCTCGAAGACAGCGATTTCGGCACCTTCGACGTCATATCGCCCGCTCTCGACTACAACTACGATCGGAAGATGCACGATGTCCGGCGACTCGGGATGGAGAACGAGGACGACCTCACGAACGAGCAACGAGGCGCGTTCAGAGACCTCCTGGAGGCGCTCACAATGTACGGACCAGTCCGCGAGTACATTAAGGACCTATACATCCAGTGGGCACTGGTAAAACTCTCGCGTGCCATCCTGTACGCCGCAGTGATTGCACTCACCGTCGCTGGGGGGATGGTCGTCTTCGTCGACCCGTCAACGTTCAGTGGCACGTTCCTCGGCATCGAGAGCGTTCTCTGGGTTGTGAGCGCCGCGTTTGCCATCTCAGCGCTGCCATTTCTCCTGTTTACGTCCTACATCCTGCGGCTCGCGACGCTCGCCAAACAGACGCTCTCGATGGGACCGCTCATGCTTAGCTAATCTCCGTCGGAAATTTGCTTTCCGACACGGGGGCGTGCGTTTTCGGGATCACTTGAGGGGGCAATCACTCCCAGCTGTTTCAGCTCGACGTGCCGACCACCCATCCCCTCCAGGGGACGGACACCGTCGCCTGCGGGATTCCCCGGAATTTTCGTTGGCATAATGATGAACCCGTCCAGCGACGTAGACAAGTCCGCAGGTACGACGGAGATTCGTGACTTCGGGTGCTCTCGAGTGGAAGCGCGTCGGCCACCTCAGTCTACCAGCGCCCCGCACGATACGTTCACCGGCGTGCCGGTGATGGTGCGAGCGCGATCCGAAGCCACGAGGGCAGCGACGTCACCTACGTCGGATACTGTCGCCGTGCGGGGCAGGAGTGCGTCCGCTCTCGTCTTGGCAACGAGCTTCTCCCGCCCAGAGAAGTCGTCGTCAGGAACTGCGTTTGCGTCGCAGTCGTGATCGGGTGGGTGAAGTCCTCGACCGAGATCTCCATCAACGGTTCCTGGACGTCACCGTACGTGATGAGGTTGAACGAGACGTCGATGCGGCCGGTCTCGTCCACTACTGCGTCGACGAATTCGTCGACAGCCTGCTCGTCAAGAGCGTCGACGATGGCGGTGTCCGCCTCACCTCCGTCCGAGCGAATGTCCTCGGCGACGGCGTCGAGCGTCGCCTCGGTTCGACCGGCGAGGAAGACCCGGGCCCCTTCACGTGCGAAGGTGCGGGCAACGGCGCCTCCGATCGACCCGCCACCGCCATATATCACGGCGACCTTCTCTTCCAGCATCACATCGACCTCCTGGTGGTGTCCCATGAGGTGTCGATCGCGGGCGGGAGTGCCGGTTCCGGAGCGACTGATTCGACCATTACGATGTCTCCTCCACCAGTTCCGCGAGGTTCGACAGCGAGTCGGTCCACCCTTCGTTGGCGTCGCTCGGGGGAATGGCCTCGGGGAATCCTTCGTGGTGAACGGTTATCTCGGTTCCCTCAGGGACTGCCTCGAAGGTGACCGTCACCGTCGTCTCGCCGGCCATCTCGGGGTCGTCGGTTTCGAATTCGTCCGTGTAGACGATGCGTTCACCGGGAACCAGCTCGAGGTAGGTGCCGCCGAAGGTCGAGCCGTACTCGGCGAGTTCCTCGGTCTCGCCCGTGAACGCCATGCGGTACGTCCCGCCCACCTCGGGCTCGAGGTGGTGGACCTCGGCGAAGAAGCCGGTCGGCGGAAGCCACTGGGCGAGTTCGTCGGGGTCGAGGAAGGCCTCGTAGACCCGCTCGGGAGACGCCTCGATGACGCGGCTCACGGTCATGCTTCGCCCCTCGTCTGTCTCGGTGTCGGTCACCAGGGCGTCGAGGTTGTCGAGGATGCTCGCCCAGCCCTCTTCGGCGCCGTCAGGCACCGAACCTGGGAACTCTTGGGTGAGTACGACTTCCGTGCCGTCTTCGGCGTCATGGAACTCGTATGTGAGATGGAGTTGCCCACCGTCGATTTCCTCGACGGTGACGAGACGCTCGTTCTCGATGACCTCCTCGAACGTGCCCTCGTTCTCGATGCCGTTCTCATCACTGGTCCAACTCACGAACATCTCGCCGCCGGGTTCGGACTCAAGCGCGTGGACCTCCGCCTCCATGCCCTCCGGCACGAACCACTGTTCTAGCTCGTCCGGGTCGACGAACGCCCGATACACACGCTCGCGCGGGGCGTCGAACGTCCGCCGGATTGTCAGTTGGGTATCCCTGGTTGCCGCGTCGGTGTTGTGGTCGGTCATTTTTCTGATTCCTCCAGGTGGATGGCCAGCGCGTCCAGCCGGTCCTCCCAGAAGACGCGGTACCGGGTGAGCCACCCAAACGCGGCGCTCAGGGGCGCAGCCTCGAGGTGGCAGCGGCGAACGCGGCCGTCCTTCTCGATGTCGATCAGGCCGGCGTCCTCCAGCACGTGGAGGTGCTTCGAGACGGCAGCGAGGGAGACGTCGTGTGGTTCGGCCAGGTCGCTGACGCTCTCTGGTCCGTCGGCCACCCGTTCGAGGATGTCCCGACGGATGGGGTGAGCCAGCGCCTGGAAGACCGTGTCGAGATCGAAATCGTCCGGCAGTCGTTCAACCATCCAGTTGAACGGATGTCGGGGGAATACTTAACCTTTTAGTTGAATTTCGTTATTGTGCAGTCTACCGGCTGCTCGCGGGAATTGAAACCATCTATACGATGATTCCTGGAGTGCCATCGACGGGAGGTATGGAAGACACGTAGTGGGACTCGAGGGACCTACCCTGTTCGACGAGAACGTCTAGAACGGGATGGACTCTGAAACGGCTGTCTATCTCGTTTACGGTACTTACCGACCTGATCACGGAAACCTCTAAATGGCACTGTCTCGTTTGGCACCTCCGCTGGCGTCTGTCCGTCGAGTGACTGATGTGGTCGTTGTGTGTTGTAGTAGTGTACGAACTGTTGAAGCCATCTTCTAGCGCTCGACTGATGTCCACTCACGAATTATGAAAGCGGCCAACCAGTATCTTCGACGTGTGAAACCACCTCGATCAGGTTTCGCCAGACGTTACTGCCCGTAGATCACCCTGCGGCTCCGGAGTGGGTCCAGAACTGGGAGGGACCATACTATGTCCGGACAGAGGTAATAGACGACGAGTAACAGCCTACGGGTAGATCAAGCTAGGTGCCTCGAGAGCTTAGGTCGAAATATGAAGTGGTTCTCCACTACGGAAATAAGCAATTCTTGAACGACCGGACCTATTGAAGATATCCAGCGAGTTTTAACAGTAGTATTATCGTTCCCTTACATATTCTCGCCAGAACGTTCTGATTGAACGTCGCCGTTCGTCTCGTTCGTCTCGAAAGCAGTCTTTCGATCATGGATCAGGTAGTAGCGTACCTCGAGCCCTCGCCCCTGCGTGAGTGACTCACCCGAACCTAATCGTTTAGCCCCATAGTGCATATGGTTCCAGCGGTGACTACGTACTGTGGTGTTCATCCAGCGGATGAGCACTACGTGCCTCTGACACTTTCTCCGGCTGCGTTCGAGAGCGAGCGAGAGCGATGTGACTGTGACCCAGCCGTGAACCGAATCATCGGCCGTTTGCCGTTCTCTCTACGTAGTACACGCTTTCGAATGCTCGTACACCCATACGGTATTAATTCCCTAATATGACATTATAATACCCTTAGTCATAATGGAGTATCCTCTTGTGGGTGCGAATACCTCGGGTGTGTATGACACAGCCACAACGTAACTCGTCTCACGATGAGCGGGGCCTCGCCAGCCCCGTAGACGAACGGTCGAACTGCGGTCTCGGCGTCGTCATGGACCTCGACGGCGGAACGAGCCACGACGTCGTCGCCGACGGTCTCGAACTCCTCGTCAACCTCGAGCATCGGGGCACCACCGGCGCCGAAGAGAACACCGGCGACGGCGCGGGGATCGTGCTCCAGACGCCCGACGCCTTCTTCCGCGACGAACTTACGGTCGATCTGCCGAACCAGTACGCCGTCGGCTCAATCTTCTTCCCACAGGACGACGCCCGCGAAGCGCTCGTCGAACTCGTCGAAGGCATTCTCTCCGAGTACGGACTCGAGACCCTCGCCTGGCGGGACGTGCCGACGGAAAACGACGGCCTCGGTACGACGGCCCTCGAGTCCGAACCCGACGTCTGGCAAGTCTTTGCCTCGTCGACGGACGAACTGGCCGACGACGACTTCGACCGCCGTCTCTACGTCGCCCGGCGCGCGCTCGAGAACGCGGTCGAAACTGCCGACGTCGACGGGTCCGATCGATTCTACGTCTGCTCGCTGGACTCGAAGACACTCGTCTACAAGGGCCTCCTCAAGGGCGAGCAGGTCGCCAGTTACTACCCAGACCTCGCCGACGAGCGCCTCGAGTCGACGTTCGTGATGGTCCACGAGCGCTTCTCGACGAATACGCTCGGTGCGTGGCACCTCGCCCATCCCTACCGCAACGTCGTCCACAACGGCGAGTTCAACACCATCCAGGGCAACGTCAACTGGATGCGCGCCCGCGAGACAGATCTGGAGAGCGACGTGCTCTGCGCGGAACCACGTTCCGCGGACGACGCGAGCGGCGAGAAACCGCGAGGGGGGCTCGAGGCCGTCAAACCCGTCATCAACGACCCCGATCAGTCCGACACCGCGAGCGTCGACAACGCGGTCGAACTGTTGTTGCAGGACGGCCGTGACCTCCCGCACGTACTCCGCATGCTCGTTCCCGAGGCCTGGCGCGGGGACGAGCAGATGGATCAGGCGCGCAAGGACTGGTACGACTTCCACGCCTCGCTCGTCGAACCGTGGGACGGCCCCGCGCTCGTCGCGGCGACCGACGGCGAACGCGTCGGCGCCGTCCTCGACCGGAACGGCCTGCGCCCCTGCCGGTACGACGTGACAACCGACAACCGCCTGATCGCCGCCAGCGAGGCCGGGGCGCTCGAAACCCCGCCAGAGAAAATCGCCGAGCGCGGGCGGCTCCAGCCCGGCCAACTGTTCCTGGCCGACCCGAACGAGGGCCGGGTCATCCCGGACGAGGAGGTCTTCGACGGCCTCGTCGACGACCGCTACGGCGAGTGGCTCGCGTGCGAACAGGTTCACGTCGACGATCTCCTCGAGACGGCCGACCCGGAACCACGCCAGGCCATCGACGGACTGCGCTCCCACCAGGCCGCGTTCGGCTACACCCACGACGAACTCGAGAACCTGATCGAGCCGATGATGCAGAAGGGGAAAGACCCCATCGGCTCGATGGGCGACGACACGCCGCTGTCGGTGTTGACCGAGTTCAACCGGCCGCTGTTCTCGTACTTCAAACAGCTGTTCGCCCAGGTTACGAACCCGCCACTCGACTATATCCGCGAGGAGCAGGTCACCTCGCTCGAGTCCCGACTGGGATTCCAGCGCAACCTGCTCTCGGAGTCGCCCGCACACGCCCGCCAGCTGGTCCTCGACTCGCCCGTCCTCACCGACGCCGAACTCGAGGCGATCCGCGATTGCGAGAAAAACGACGTCACGGCGGGGGCGGTCGACGTCACCTACGAGCGCTCGGAAGCTGCCGACAAGCCCGACGGCGAGGCCCTCGAGACCGCCATCGAGCGCGTCCGCGAGGACGCCGTTTCGACCATCGAGGCCGGTAACGACGTCGTGATCCTCTCCGACCGCGCCGTCGACGACGACCGCGTCGCGATCCCCAGCCTGCTCGCGATGGGTGCCGTTCACCACCACCTCGTGCGTAACGGCCTGCGCAACCATGCCGGGATCGTCCTCGAGTCAGCCGATCCGCGAACCGTCCACCACGTCGCGACGCTGGTCGGCTACGGCGCCGACGCGATCAACCCGTACCTCGCCTACCAGACCATCGAGGACCTCACGGCCGGCTCCGACGGCGCGGACACCGGCGTGGCCATCGACGCCTACGTCGGCGCGCTCGAGGACGGCCTCCTGAAGATTATGGCGAAGATGGGCATCTCGACGGTCGAGAGCTACCAGGGCGCCCAGATCTTCGAGGCCGTCGGCCTCGACTCGAGCCTGGTCGAGGAGTACTTCGAGGGGACCGAGAACCGCACCGAGGGGATCGGCCTCGCCGAAATCGAAGCGGACCTCCTGGAGCGCCACACGACCGCCTTCGGCGACGAGGCGACCCTCGACCGCCAGGGCGAGTTCGAGCACCGCTCGGGCGGGATCCACCACCAGTGGAATCCCCAGTCCGTGGGTACGCTCCAGCAGGCCGTTCGCTCCGGCGACTACGAGCGCTACCAGGAGTACGCCGAGGGGATCAACGACCAGTCCGCCGACCTGCGGACCCTCCGCGGACTCCTCGAGTTCGATTCCGACCGCGAGTCGATCCCGCTCGAGGACGTCGAACCCGTCGCCGACATCGTCGGCCGCTTCTCGACGGCCGCGATGAGCCTCGGGAGCCTCTCGCCCGAAGCCCACGAGAACAACTCCGTCGCGATGAACCGCATCGGCGGGAAGAGCAACTCCGGCGAGGGCGGCGAACCGCCCGAACGCTTCGGCACCGAGCGCGAGTGTACCGTCAAGCAGGTCGCCTCGGGCCGCTTCGGCGTCACCAGCACGTACCTCTCGAGCGCGGACGAACTCCAGATTAAGATGGCTCAGGGATCGAAGCCCGGCGAGGGTGGGCACCTCCCGGGTCAGAAGGTCAACGAGATGATCGCCCATGTCCGCAAGTCGACGCCCGGCGTTGGGCTCATCTCGCCGCCACCGCTGCACGACATCTACTCCATCGAGGACCTGAAACAGCTGATCTTCGATCTGAAGGCGGCCAACGAGGCCGCCGACATCAACGTCAAACTCGTCTCCGAGGCCGGTATCGGCACCATCGCCGCGGGCGTCGCGAAGGCCAACGCCGACGTGGTCCACATCTCGGGCCACTCCGGCGGCACCGGCGCCTCACCCCGGACCTCGATCAAGCACGCCGGACTCCCGTGGGAACTCGGGCTCGCCGAGGCGAACCAGATGCTGTGTGTCACCGGCCTCCGCGACCGCATCCGCGTTTCCGCCGATGGCGGGATGAAGACCGGACGCGACGTGGCCGTCGCCGCCCTGCTCGGCGCCGAGGAGTACGTCTTCGGCACCGCCTCCCTCGTCGCCGAGGGCTGCGTGATGGCTCGCCAGTGTCACAAGAACACCTGCCCGGTCGGCGTCGCCACCCAGCGCGAGGACCTCCGCAAGCGCTTCCCCGGCGAACCCGAGCACGTCATCAACTTCATGACGTTCATCGCCCAGGAACTGCGCGAGATCATGGCCGACCTGGGTTTCGAAACCGTCGAAGAGATGGTCGGACACGTCGAGGTCCTCTCCCAGCGCGAGGACGTCGACCACCCGAAGGCCCGATCCGTCGACCTCTCGGCCGTCTTGGCCGAACCCGAAGGCGACGTCCGGACCAAGATTCGGGAACAGGACCACGGCCTCGAGGATCACCTCGACCGAGCCCTCATCGAGGAGGCCAGCGCGGCCATCGAGGACCGGACCCCCCAGACCGTCGAAACCGAGATCAGGAACGTCGACCGCGCCGTCGGCACCATGCTCTCGAACCGGGTGTCGAGCCGCTACGGCGAACCCGGACTCCCCGAGGATACCCTCACCGTCGACCTCGAGGGTACCGCCGGCCAGAGCTTCGGCGCGTTCCTCGCCCACGGCGTCTCGTTCCACCTCGAGGGCAGCGCGAACGACTACGTCGGCAAGGGACTCTCGGGCGGGAAACTCACCGTTCGGACGCCCGAAACGGCCGCCTACGACCCGACTGAGAACGTCGCCATCGGCAACGTCGCGCTCTACGGCGCGACCGGTGGCGAACTGTACGTCAACGGCGTCGCCGGCGAGCGCTTCGCCGTTCGCAACTCGGGCGCCAAGGCCGTCGTCGAGGGCGTCGGCGATCACGGCTGTGAGTACATGACCGGCGGCGTCGTCGCCGTCCTCGGCGAGACCGGAACCAACTTCGCCGCGGGGATGTCCGGCGGCGTCGCATACGTCTTCGACCCCGACGCGGCACTCGAGCGCAAGGCCAACACCGACATGGTCTCGCTCCACGAGGACCTCGACGAGGCCGACGAGGCCATGCTCGAGCGCCTGCTCGAGAACCACGTCGCCTACACCGGGTCCGAGCGCGGGCAGGACCTCCTGGCGAACTGGGGGCGCGCCCTCGAGTCGTTCGTGAAGGTCATGCCCGAGGCCTACCACCAGGCGATTACCGAGGACGGCCGAGACGACGTCCGCGCCGAACTTCCCCAGTCGCCCACCGTCGAATCAGACCATGGATCGGCCGGGTTCGCCGCGAGCGACGACTGACGCTAACGCGTCGAGCACCAGTACTGAGGGCGATTTTTGTGTGTGCGCGCTTTCCACGACTTCCGGTGAGCGGTCGAACGAACCGACGAAACCCGTGTGGATCTCCGCCGCTTACCAGACTCGAGTGCTGCCGGTACGGGCACCGTGCTACGAGTCGTCGAACGACGGTGCGCATCCGAGGGACCGATGCGGACAGGTCCGACAGTGCGACCCCGGCGTCGTCTCGGCGTAGATCGGTCGATCTAGCGCCTCGAGTCCGCGTCGAACCGCCTCCCAGTCGGGCGTCGTCGACCGCGAGTGGATGGCGACCCGGGGGCCCTCGACAGGTCCGACGTACACGTAGCCGACGGCGTCGACGGGCTCGCCGAGCCGGCGTTCACAGGCCCGGGCGTACAGCGAAAGCTGGAGGGCCGCTTCGGGGTCGATCCGTTCGCTCGTCGCCTTGTAGTCGAGGACGACGAGCCGTCCGTCGGGTGCCCGTCGGACCGTATCCACGTAGCCGACGACCGAGCCGTCGACGCCGGGCACGTCGTCGACCGTAAACGACAGTTCGGCGGCGAGTTCGTCCCACGCGTGAACCGGCGCCTCGAGGTCGGGTTCTCGAGCGTCGAAGTACCGATCGATACACCGGTGGACTTCCTTCTCGTATCCTCGTTTCCCGCGGGCCGTGAGCCGTCTGGTGGCCGCCCGACGCCACTCCCCGGGGCTCGAGTACTCCCGGTAGAACGCTTCCTCGGCCACGGCGTGAAAGACCGTGCCGACGAGTCGCGGGTTCGACTCGCGGCCCGTTCGATTGTCAGCCGGGGACGACTCGATTCGCCGTCGACTGACGTCACCCGGGACCGGATCGTCGGGCGCCCCGACGACGTACTCGAGGTAGTGCTTTCGCGGACACTCGTCGTGGGTCGCCAGCGCGCTGTAACTGTGCTCGAGTGCTTCGGGAAACCGATCGCGTCCCGACTCCGAGAACGCGTCCGGGGCGAATCGCGAAGCCGTCGTATCCAGCGCTCCGACTCGTCGCCCCGCCGGCGCGTCGAGTTCGGGGACTGTGGGGGCGGCGTCCGCAGCCGGTAGCAGCGTTCGGTTCCGAAGCTGTCGCCCGAGTCGGTGGACGACGTCGAGCGCCTCGTCCGTCTCGAGCGTCCGGTAGCCGTCGGTACCGAGGTAGTTGATCGCGCCGGTGGTGTGCGTCGACGGTTCGGCGAGCGAGTCGGTGACGTCGACGACTGTTTCGGGGTACGTTTCCTGTACCCGGTCAAACGCCGTCACCAATTCCGACCAGAGGTTCATCCGCTCGCCGGTAACCGACCACTCGATCGCGGAGGGGAGACACGCGTCGGCCGTGGGGGCGGCGAGGTCGCCGTCCCCGCCCTCGTAGTCGTAGTTCGAGCCGAATACGAGCAGGTGGTTCTCCGCCCGGGTGAGCGCGACGTGGAGAACGCGCCAGGATTCGGCCGTCGGCTCCGCGGCGAGATCCGCACACAGCGGCGAGTCGACGGTCGGGTCGAGCGTCGCGGCGAGCAGGCGATACCGGGCCCCGTAGGCGTAGTCTCGCCGAACGCACCACTCCTCGTCCGAGAGGTACGGCGCGAGGACCGTGTCGAACTCGAGGCCCTTGGCTTGGTGTACCGTCATGACGTCGACGGCGTCCGCAGACGTGGTTCCCTGTTGGCGGTCGCTCGATCCGCCCGCCAGCACCCGCTCGAGCGCGTCGACGAACCGGGTCGAGAGCGACTCGAGCACGTCGGTGCCGGTCCTGGCGTCGACGAACCGTTCGATCCGCTCGAACGTCTGGCGGTCGTCGGGACCCAGAAACCACTCGACGTTCGTTCGCTCCCGGAACTGTCGGAGAAACGGCGCTATCGGGTAGGCGTTCTTCGCCGCCGCTAGCGCCTCGAGGTCTGTGCGCGCCCGCTCGAGTCGGTCCGGTTCGTCGAAGGGTTCGGCCTCGAGGTCGGCCTCGAACAGCGCGTCGTACAGCCGACGGTTGCGGCGGTGGAGGCGGGAGAGATCGGCTTCACGTACTCGATAACGTGTGAGAAGCACTCGTCGAAGGTGCGTGTCGGCGTCGTGATCGACTAGCACGCGGAGGTACGAGAGAACCGTCTGGGTGCCCTCCGACACGGATCCTGTCGCCGAACCCGACCGCTCGCAGGGAATCTGGCGCTGCTCGAGTTCTGCGGCGATATTGCGTGCCTGTGCGTTCGTCCGAACGATGACCGCGATGTCTTCGAGCGTTCGCTCCGGGACGGATCCACAGTCGCCGTTCAGGAGTCGTGAAATCGCCGTCCCGACCTGTTCGGGTATCGACGACTCGAGTTCGTCGCTCTCGACTTTCAGCACCCGGTGGGGCGGGTTCGCCTCGTCGTACGACCCCTGCGTCCGTCCGTGCTCCCGGAGCGTCTTCGAGGGCTGGGTGCCGTACGAACAGTGGTTCGTCAGGTCCAGTATTTCCTGTTTCGACCGAAAGTTCAACTCGAGTTCGACCGACTCGTGGTCGTCGTAGTTCGCACCGAGGCGCTCGAGGCCCCTGGGGTCGGTCCCGCGCCAGCCGTAGATCGCCTGGTCCGTGTCCCCGATGGCGAGGAGTTCTGGTCGATCCGGGCCGCGCGTCAGTTCGGTGACGAGCGTCCACTGGGTCGCGTCGGTGTCCTGGAACTCGTCGCAGTAGACGTGGCTCCACCGGCGGGTGATCCCCTCGGCGACGGCCTCGTCTTCGAGCAGGCGCGTCGCCGTCCGAACGAGTTCGTCGAAGTCGACCGCGCCGTCGGTCTCGAGCCTCGCCCGATAGTCGGCGTATATTTCGGCGTAGTGGCTGGCCTGTCGGAGCACGGCCACGTAGTGCTCGAGTCGGCCGAACGGCGTCTGTTCGATGGTCTTCGCCCCGTCCCGCCAGAGTTCGTTGCCGAAGAGGACGGGTGGCAGGTGCTTCGTCGACGGGTCGTCGAGCGACATCGCTTCCCGCGTTATCGTCACGCACGCCTGAAGCGTCCGGAGGTAGGCGTCGATCTCTCGCACCACCGGATCGTCGCGAAACGCCGCCGGCCCTTCGGCGATTTTCTCTCGACAGAACGTCAACAGCGTGCCGTACTCGACGAGCGCCTCGCGAATTTCCGTGACGTGTTCCTCCCGATTGAAGTACCGAATCGCCTCGTTGTCGAACGACAGCGCCTCTCTCGCCTCGCCGCGGAGCCACAGGAGCAGTTCCTCGAGGAGGTCGAGCATCCGTTCGTCGGGCAGGGCGTCGGAGAGGGCGTCTGGGTCGATCTCTTCGCGACTCATCACCGAGACGAAGTGGTCAACCGATCCGGCGAGCGTCGACGGAGTGGCCGATTTTGTCGGTGCCACGTCGACCGCCGCGAAGTCGTACTCGTACTCGGCGAGGAGCCGGTTGAGTAGCCGTCGTCGCTTCCGCTCGGTGACGACCTCGAACGACGGGGAGAGCCCGAGATAGTAGGCGTACTCTCGAACCAGCCGGTAGCAAAACGAGTGATACGTGTGGACCTCGATCGCTGCGGCGACGGACGGCTCGAGTCGCTCGGCGATCGACGCTCGAATGCTCGCGGCCGCTTCGTTCGCGAACGTCACGACGAGCACGTCGGAGGGGTCGACGGCCCGGTCCTCGAGCGCCCGTTCGATCCGCGCCAGCATCGTGGTCGTCTTTCCGGTACCGGCGCCCGCGTCGACGGACGTGCACGCGGCCTCGCTCGCGATGACGGCGGGCTGATTTCCTTTCGGGGCTGGGCCCGGGGTCGACCTCGAGAGCCGGTGGTCATCCATCGAAAGCCACCTCGCTCGAGAGGTATTTCGTACAGCAAACGGCGTACGGACACGTCGGGCAGACGTCGCGCTTGATCTGGTCCCACCGGGATTCGAACGCTTCGTCGTCGACTCCGGCGATGGCGGCGGTCGCCACCTGTCGCAACCGATCGTCGACGGTCTGGTTTCGGTGTTCGTGTGTCATCCCGAACGTGTGATGGTCCAGGTAGGGTTCGGTGAGATCCACCGGCTCGAGGCTCGTTTCGACGCGCTCGCGAAGCGGGTTGACGGTCAGCCGGTCCCGATCGAGGACCGGGACCTGGACGTACCGACAGGTACGGGCGTCCGTGAGGGACAGGCGGTCACGAAGCGTCCGCAATCCATCGAGAGCGGCAGCCGTCTCGAGCAGGGTGGCGACCATTTCGGGGGCGAAATCGGCCCGGTCTGGATCGAAGTGTCCGGCGAACCGATCGGCGACGTCGCCGTCCCACGCGGCTCGATAGCGAAGTATCCCCAGGTGAGCGGCGGTCGGGACGAACCGAACCCCGACGAACGACGAGCCCTCGAGGACGGCGTAATCGATCGGCACATCGATCTGGAGCGGGGAGGCCTCGTCGTCATCAGCCGTCGGTCGAGTCGCCATCACCGTCGATCGAAGCGGTAAATCTGGACCGACGAGTTCGCCGTCGGCGCCGCTCGCCCTGGTGGCGTACAGGCACTCGGCGTGGTCGGTACCGATGACCTCGACGTACGCCCGGATCGTCGCCTCGAGCACTCGACGCTCGTGTCGTCGCTGGGCACGTGAGTGGACTCCCTCGCCGTAGTCCGCCCAGCGGTCGGCGAACCGGTCCAGCGCACGCGCCTCGAGCGTGTCGACGTCCCCCGCACGAAGGGCATCACAGATGGCCGTTCGGAGCAACTCGAGTCGGGCCGTCTGCGGAACGTCGTCGCCCGTGTGCAGGCCGTACTCGTGGGCGTATCGGTACCGTTGCGGACACCGGAGGTGGGTTCGCACGCCGTCGATCGAAATCTGTGGGGCCTCGGCGCTCGATGGCGTCGTCGCGTCGGTCTCGGTGAAGTTCCCCGTCATCGGCTTACCTCCCCCGCTGCAAACTCGAACTGCGTGTACACGGCGTCCCGGATCGTCTCGTCGACGTCTTCGTGCTCCAGGGCGAGGGCGAGCTCCTGGATTCGCTCCGCCGTGGCATCGAGGTCGACGGGTTCGCCTATCGACGCACGGCCCAGGAGTGTCTCGAGATCGGTCCAGGGCACCTCGAGAGCGGCTTCGAGGGTTCGTTGCCGCCCGTAGCTGACGTGGTCTCGGCGTTTCACGTTGACTGGCTCGAGATCGATCCCGGGCATAACTGTGAGTTCGCGAACGAATCGGGACTCGTCGTGGGTTCGTCGGAGGCCCTCGGTTTCGCGCTCGTACGAACAGCAGTAGAGCCGGGTCCGGGCTGCCCGAGAACCGAGAGCGAGACGTCGACGTGCCCGTTCGGCGTGATATGTCTCGAAGCGATCGGCAACGGCCGACCCGTCCGTGACCGTGGCGAACGTCTCCTCGAGCGTCGATGAGGAGGGGTCGGTCACGGCGGGGTAGGACGGCATCGAACGAAGCCACGCCGTCGGAAACAGCGGCGTGAGAAACTGCGTCCCGGGGTAAGTGTCGTCGATCAGATCAACCAGGAACACGACCTCCCGCGAGTCGTACGCCAGTTCATCGACCGGACAGACGGTCACCCCACCGCCCGGTGCTCGCGTCTCGATGGCGTGGACGTGCGGGGCGTCGTACTCGATCGTTCGCTGGAGCATTCGTCGGAGGCCCTGCCAGTCGGGGGCGACGAGGTCCGTCCGCTCGACGAACCGGGCGATTTCGAGGACCCGGCGGATGCTCTGAAACTGCTCGCGGGCGTCGATCCACGGTTCGTCGCGGGCGATGCGCGCCTTCACGTTCGTTCGCTGGATCCACGACTCGAGTGCGGTCGTCACCGACTGCCCGTGGGCGGCTTCGACGTCCCGCGGAGAAAATTCCTCGATGCGGGCTTCGAGTCTGGCGGTGACGGGTTCGGCTATCTCGGTCGGGTCGTGTCCCTGCTCGAGAGTACAGTGCGCTTCGATGACGGCGTAGAGTTCGCTAACGGCGGGATCGTCCGCCAGGGAGGGCGTACCGATCGTAGCCGTGGGAACGCCCACGTCGCGAAGGAGCCGTCGCGTCCGGGGAACGTGTTCCGCTCGTGGGACGGCGACCGCGAACTCGTCGAACGACCAGTCGAATCGGTCGCGGAGAGACTGGATTTCGCTGGCGACCCACCGCACCTGCGCTCGAGCGGTTTCCGTTCGGAGTCGGTACGCTCGAGCAGTCGTGTGCTCGTCTTCGTTCTCCTCTTTTCGTTCGTTCTCCTCCCCGCGCTCGTCTTCGGCTTCGTCGTCCTCCTCGTGCTCACCCTCGTGCACGGCTTCGGAATACTGGTCGTGATCGTTCTCGCCGACCGTTCCAGTCGCCAGCACTCGAGTGATCGCGTCGTGGGCTGGCTTCGATTCGGGTTGTCGCGTCGGCGGCCGGACCTCGAGGCCGTCCGCGATCGATTCGAGCGAACCTGGTTCGACTCGCGTCCGCTCGACGCTCGCGTGGCGCTGGCCGACGCAGACGAGGTCGGCCTCCCCGGTCAGCGCTGCGAGATAGCGCCTGTCGAGGCGGCGAAACTCCTCGAACTGTACGGCGAGAACGGCGTCGAACGAGTCCGTGGTCCGTTCGCGGAGGCCGTCAGCGTCGGCCTCGAGCAGGTCGACCACTCGCGGGATCACGTCTGCCCGTTCGACGAAGCCTCGAGAGTCGAGTTCGTCGTGGAACCGGTCGTTCATCGCGTAGAGGAAGGCGAGACAGGGGTGGATGGCGTCCCCGTCTCGATCCCCCGTGGCGTCGAACTGTTGTCGGGTCGCCTCGAGCAACAACCGTCCGACGTCGCGGGCGAAACTGTCGTGCTCGCTCGCGCGTTCGAGGTACGGCGGCACGTCAAGACTCGCGCCGGCGACGACCAGCGAAATGAGTTCGATCCGTTCTTCGTACTCGAGGCGCTCGAGTGTCGGGTCGTAGGTCTCGAGGACTTTCGAGGCGTGCTCGGGAAGTGATTCGACTCGCGGGCCGCTGACGGCGTTCCGGGCCGCGTTTGGGTCGTCTATCGTCTCGAGAAGGACTCGCTCGAGGCGGTCGAACCCCGCCGGGTGGCGCTTGAGGACGAGGACGTTTTTCGATCCGTGGGACTCGACGAGCGCGGCGTACTCGTCGGCGACGCGCTCGAGGAGGTCGTGGCGAGGGTACGGGAGGGCGACGAGCGTCCCCTCGAGCGTCGGGGACTCGGGTGTCGGCATTGCGGTATGCCACGGAGTAGTGACTGTATGGTACTTAAACCTGTACCCGACGTGGCCGGTTACTGGCTTCTCTGGCTCACGACGCCTCGACCACCGTCAGATACGTCACGTACACGAGCGCGGCGGCAACGAGCGAAATCGCGACGACGGTGACGCCGACGAAGTTCTCGAGGAAGACCGCCGGATCGTCCATGATGTACGCACCGCCTTCGACCGCGAGGACGAACAGGGCGCCGTAGAGAGCCGCGACTGCCATGGCGCGGGCGATGGCGACGACGAGCCCGGCCCGGCGGCTGTTGAGGAGTTCGACGACGAACAGCAGGGCGATCGCGAGCAAGTAGAACGGCTCGGGAAGGGCCTGCCCGAGTCCGTAGGGCCCTCGAATCGCGAGCCAGCCGTAGTACGCGAGCGCCAGCAGGACGCCGGCGACGAACGTCATCGCGACGCCGTATCCCGTCGTGTCGTCGACGCGTGGGCGCCTCGGCTGTGTCGCGTCGTCGCTCGAGTCGGACGGTTCTGGTGCGGCCATCGTGTATCGTGGTACGTAGGACCGCGAGCGGGTTAGTTCTCGAGGGTACGTTCATCACGTTTGATGCGCTGCGGAGGTGCGTTAACGAGGCAGACACGTCGATGACCTGCTGGTCGCCCTCGAGCGGGCCAGGCTGTCACCCCATGGCGTGAGAATATTTATAGCCGGACTTCAATACCACTACGTATGGACGACATTTTCGTTGCCAGATTAATGAGTTCGGATCTCGTAACAGTCGCACCCGACACCCTCGTCGAGAACGCCGGCCAGACGATACTCGAGAACTGCATTAGCTCACTCGTCGTCGTTGACGACGACGGACGCCTCGAGGGAATCCTGACGACGACCGACTTCGTCACGATCGTCGCCGAGAGTTTCCCGAAAGCGGAGACGACCGTCGAACGCTACATGACGACCGACGTCGTGACCGTCTCACCCCAGCAGCCGATCACCGAGGTGGCGAACGTGATGCTCGAACATGGGGTCCACCATCTGCCGGTCGTCGACGAGGACGAGGGCGTCGTCGGTATCGTCACGACGACCGATCTGGCGGGGTACCTGACGACGATGCGGGCGTCGGTGTAGGTACTGTACTGGTCGATTTGGCCACACAGAGAACGTATTTCTACGACTCGAGAAGATGGCAAGCGTCGTGCTCGAGAATCGATAGTCGAGACTCAACGCAGTCGCCAGTCGGCCCAACGCTGCCCGTGTCTTCGTGAACCTGAACACCGCGTAGACGCCCCGAAACTTCCGTTCGTCGATCCCGTTCTGTCGTCTTACTCGCGGATTTGCTATACTGTTATGTGGTTTATTCACGTCTCGAGAAGTCGAAACTGCCAGTTCAGCGTTGAATATGGAATTCGAGACCCCGTACACTCGCGGAGTCAACTAGACGATCGAAAGAGAGCGCGGCTCCGATCACGCAGATAGTACGACGACGGACGTTCACTCGCGACGGGCACCGCTCACCCGATTCGAACCTGTCGCTCGTTCGTTCTGACGTTCGAACAGAAAGAGCCAGTAGAGGGATTTGAACCCTCGACCTAATCCTTACGAAGGATTCGCTCTGCCAGCTGAGCTATACTGGCGCAGGTGTCTGCGTCCACTTCTACGTAGGACCGATAGCCGGCATAAGGATTGCGAATCGAGTCTGCCGCTCGGGTCGGGTTCGATCTCTCGCCTGGAGCCAGGTTCGGGCTCCGCTCACCGCGGCTGGATTTCAGCCATCACCTCATCGCCGCTCGAGGCGCACGTCCAGGCAGACGTTGAGTTCGTGAGGCGCGTAGGATCGAACGACCCGCTGGGTCTCGACGCTCACCTCGTACTCGGATTCGGCTGCCGCGCGAATCGCTCGCTCTCCCGGTCCGAAGGGATCGTCCTCGTGCTGGATGTCATAGTAGTGAATCACGCAGTCATGGCCGGCAATCGTCACCGCGGACTCGAGGAATGTGTCCGCGCTGTGAGGGAGGTTCATCACGATCCGGTCGGCCCAGCCCTCGTAGTCGGGGGCGACCTCGCGGACGTCAGCGTCGATCGCCGTCACTCGATCCGCGACGCCGTTCCGGTCGGCGTTCTCCCGGAGGTACTCGATCGCGACCTCGTTGACGTCGACGCCGACGCACTCGGCGCCGTGTCTGGCGAACGGGATCACGAACGGGCCGACGCCGGCGAACATGTCGAAGACGCGCTCGCCCTCGCTCGCCTGCTCGACGACCCGGTGGCGTTCCGTGGCGAGACGCGGCGAGAAGTACACCGACGCGAGGTCGAGTGCGAACTCACAACCGTACTCCCGGTGGACGACGGTCGTCCCCTCTCCGGCGACCACGTCCCAGTCACGCACGCGGGTCTCGCCCTTGATTTTCGAGGCCTTGTTCAGGACTGTCTCGAGGGGCAGGTCTGACGCGAGGATAGCGTCGGCAATCTCCTGCGCCCGCTGGGAGTCGTCTTCCTCCAGGAGCGCGGTATCGCCCAGTCGTTCGTAGGAGGGTTCGAAGCCGAGGAGATCCGCGGGCATCGTCTGCGTGTCACGTGTGGGTACGCCCTGGTCGACGAGCGTGTAGTCGACCTCGAGATCCGAGAGCAGGGCGTCTACCGGGCCTTCGCTCGAGTCCGAACTCGATCCCGAATCGTCGAGCGGCACGTAGAGCCAACCGTCCTCGACGGTAATCTCGAACTCGTCGGCGATCAGGTCCGCGTCGGCGAGCCGACTCCGAACAGTCTCGCCGTGCTCGGGGCGAACGCGGACACACGGCACGTCCATACCTCCCGTCGCTGCTCCGACGTCCTAACGGTGACGTTTTGTCGCTCGCGTCGGAAGCCCGGCCCATGGCAGGTCGGACGGAACTCACGACACTCGAGACGGTCCAGGAATCGCGGTCGTGGCTGTTCACGGTTCGCGACCGCTACGGCGAGGCCGAGGAGGCGATCCTCGTTCCCTGTGAGGACGGCGTCGAGGGGTGGATCAACCGCTGTATGCACGAACCGCAGCGACTCGACGTCGGCCGCGGCGTCGCGATGCGCGACGACGAGATCATCTGTCCGCGACACGGCTCGATGTACGACGCCTGTTCGGGGGCGTGTGACAACGGCGAAGCCGCCGGCACGCGCCTCGTCGGTGTCGACGTGACCGTCGAGGACGGCCGGGTCTTCCTGACGGATTCGATATACCAGTTCGACCACGAGGGCGGCCTCGAGGACGACGGAGAGGCGGACGAAAACGAGAGCGACGAAGACGGCGACGGCGGTCCGTCGTCGACCTCGCACATCTCTTTTTGAGAGGGGTCAGTCGGCAGTTTTCGAGGCGCCTCTCTAGGCCTCGAGCGGAGCCGAGAAAAACAGATCCTGGGATCAGTCGAGATACCCGAGCACGTCGCTGCCCTCGAGATAGACGAAATCGTGTCGGTCGGCGTAGGCGCGCGCGTCTACAGGCGCGAGTGCCTCGCCAGTCCGGTCGTCGAGCATCTCACAGACGACGACGGCGGGCGGCAGGTCGGCCTCGAGGGCCAGCGTGACGCCCAGTTCGGTGTGGCCCTCGCGTTGTGCGAGGAGGTCGGGGGCCGCCCGGAGCAAATGGACGTGACCGGGGACGCGAAACTCCTCGGCGAAGTCGGTTTCGTCCGGGTCGGCGGCGGCCTCGCCGAGCGACTGGATCGTCAGCGACCGGTCGTTGTCGGTGACCCCGGTGTAGGTGTCCCGGTGGTTGACCGTCACGGAGAACGACGAGCGCTCGTCGTAGCCCAGGTCGTGGCCGGCCGTCGCCGGGTGGTCGACGGCGTCGTCGTAGAACGGGAGGTCGAACGCGTCGGCGACCGCGTCCTCGAACGCGACGCAGACGAGGCCGCCAGCGTCATTGCGCAGGCGAGAGACGGCCTCGGGCGTGACGGCGTCGGCGTGGTAGATCAGGTCGGTCTCGCCCTCGCGGTCGGCCGCGTCGTGGACGAGAATCGGCTCGCCAGCCTGCAGGCGCTCGAGGGCCGATTCGACGCTCGCGGTAGTTGTCAGCGGTTCCTGGCGGGGGTTGGTGGTGTCTGATCCGTTCATGTTAGCGGTCTCCGACGGTGATCGTCACGTGGTCGCCGTCCTCGAGGTCGAGTTCGTCGCGCAGTTTCGCGGGCGCGATCAACTCGAGCTGGTCCTCGTCGTGGTGAGTTCGTTCGGGGGCGATTGCGTGGGCGGTCTCGTAGACGTCGCCGTCGGCCGTCTCGACGGTGGCGGGGTGACAGACGGCGGGGCCGTAGGTGCGTTCGTCGTTCTCCCAGCCGTCGATTGGGATCGACTCGAGGGAGGCCATCGCCCGGCGCCGTCGCATGCTCTCGTCCTGGAGGTCGACGTTGAGCGTCCCGGGGAACGGCTCGTAGCCCAGGCGGTCGGAAAACTGGCGGCTGTAGCCGGGCAGCGAGATGTAGTGGCGCCCCTCGCCCATGCCGCTGGTCACGACGCCCTCGAGTTCGACCTCGGGATCGGCCTCGAAGAGTCGTTTGTACTCCTCGTACTCGGTGCGAAGCGCGCCCTCGCCCGCGTCGGTGACGACGACCCACTGGCCGTCGGCGACGGTGTCGCGCTCGAGGTAGCCTGCGCTCTCGAGACGCTGGAGACGCCGCGAGGCGGTCTGGTTCGACGCCTCGAGTCGATCCGCGAGGGCCGAACAGGAGATTTTGAGGTCGCCCTCGAGACCGCCGTCGAGCGCGAGGAGTTTGAGCACGGCGAGTTCGTCGTGCCCGACGGTGGTCGATACGGTCTCGTGCATACGCGACGCTTCGCCCCTTCGTGGCATAAGCGTACCGAATGTGGCACGCATCCCAAAACTGTTATGGCGTTGTCGGCGGTTTATCGCTCGACGGTCCGAGGTCCTCTCGAGAATGCGTTTCGACTCCATCGGTATGTATCGATCGGTCCGTCCCATTTTCGAGACCGCCAGCCGTGGTACTGCTTCGAGAGGCGGGTCTTCCCCCAGTTGGGCTGTCGTCTCGACACTGACGGTCGGTGGTGATCCGATCGAAGCCAAAAGGAGGAGAGCACTCAGTCGCTCGAGACGGTGTCGCGCTCCCAGAACTCACTGTCCTTCTTCAGCTTCGGGACCCACGTGTCGCTCGTCTTCGAGAGCAAGGCGACGCGCGAGGCGGGAACTTCCTTCACCTCGGTGAACTCGGGCATGTGGGAGGCGACCTCGCGCGCGAACTCGGCGACATCCTCGTGATCCGGCATCGAGGATCGATCCAGCCGGCCGCGGGAGTGCCCGACGTGCATATACGCCTTCAACTCGACGAAATCGGGATCGGCCCGCTGGTAGAAGGCGGCGTACCAGTCCGGGTCGCGCATGTTCTCGCCGTCGATCAGCGTCGTCCGCAGGACCGTACGCGTCTCGTCCTTCTCGGCGAGCACGTCCATCGTCTCGACGAGGTGCTCCCAGGCGTCGTCCTCCATGGCTTTGACGACCTGGTCGAATGTCCAGCGCTCGGGAGCGTCGACGCTGACGTACAGTTGCGTCGGGTCACACTCTCGCAGGACCTCGGGACGGGTACCGTTCGAGACGAGGAACGTCGTGACGTCTCGGTCGTGGAACGCCTCAAGTAGCTCGGGGAGATAGGGATACAAGGACGGCTCGCCGTCGAGACTGATGGCGACGTGACGGGGCTCCATCGCCTCCTCGAACACGGGCCGGGGGACCTGGTCGTTGCCGCCGAAGCCCGAGAGCAGCTTCTTCTGGAGGCGGATCGAGGCGTCGACGACGGCCTCGGGGTCGTCCCACTCGACGCCCTCGAGTTCGTAGGCGTGGCCGTTGTGGTCGCGCCAGCAGAAGACGCAGCGCTCGTTACAGCGGACGACGGGCGTCATCTGGATACAGCGGTGTGATTCGATGCCGTACCAGATGTTTTTGTAGCACTTGCCCTCGCCACGAAGGGCGTTGGCGGTCCACCCGCAGGTCTGGGCGGCGGTGTGGTTCTCGTGGTGGTAGTTCGGCGAGTCGACCTGCATCGGTCCGCCACCGTCGTCCTCGTCTACGTCTACGTCGCCGTCCTCCGACGACGCGTCGGCCCCGGAATCCGCGGCGTTGCTCATGATGGAACGCGATTGGACGCCCGCGAGTAAAAGGCGTGTGGTGTGGTGCCAGCGGTTTCTACGAGCGGCGGTCGAGTCACTCGCTACGTCCACGAATCCGCTCGAGCACGCTCAGCGTCCCGTCAGCGTGACCCGTCTCGAGCACCTCGTCGGCCGCTGCCTTCGCCGCGTCGTCCGCATTGGCGACGGCGAAACTCCGACCCACGGCCCCGAACGTCGAGACGTCGTTCTCGGAGTCGCCGACGGCCACCGCGTCCTCGAGGCCGAAGCCGACGTGCTCGGCCAGGCGGGCGACGCCGCGGCCCTTGCTCGTCTCCGGGCTGACGACGTGGTAGGCGTAGCCGGTGTCCAGCACCTCGAGGCCGTGCTCGGCGGCCAGTTCCCGGAGGGGACCTTCGGGTTGCTCGCGATTGACGGCGACCTCGGTCTCACGCCAGCGGTTGACCGTGTCCTCGGGTCCCCAGCCGAGGTCGTAGCCGGCGTCCCGGTAGGCCTCCGCGACGGCCTGGGCGGCGGCGCGGTCGGCGGTGTAGTGAACGGACTCGCCGGTGTAGACGACGCCGCCGTTCTCGGCGACGACGAGTTCGGGAAGCGCCGCGAAGTGACAAAGGGCGACAGGATACGGGAACGCTTTTCCGGTGGCGACGACCACCGGAGCGTCCCACTGGAGCAGCGGGTCGAAGATACGAGGGTCGATTCCCCACCCCTCCGGGCGGGTGAGCGTGCCGTCGATGTCGAGGACGAGCGGCGGGTCGGCGGTCATATCGAAAGGTGCTCGAGGCGAGGCCTAAAGGAATCGGTCTTCGATCGCAGTTGTGCATGCCGCGATTTGGGTACTACGATGGCCGAGATAAAATCACTCCTCGAGTCGGGAATTACTGGTCCGGACTGAAGGTCGCTGCTGTGAGTGGAACCTAAAAGGGCGGTGATCAGAGGTCAGGGCGTCGGGACCCAGACCGTCGTCGGGAAGATGCCGAGGAAGAACGCCACGGCGATCAGAATCGTCCCAAAGACGATGGCCGCCGCGGGCGGGTCCCAGTGGGTATCGCCATGGGCGTAGAACACCCGCTGGAAGGCTTCCCCGAACAGCGCACAGACGATCCCGAAGATAGCGGCGACGATCAGGGCGACCTCGTTGCTGGTCCCCGCGAGAACCGCGTCGCCGCTCGCGACGACCGCGAGCGCGGCCGTCGAGGACGGGAGCGTGATGTGGTGTGTGACCGGAATCTTCTCGACGCCGCAGTTGAGGAAGACGAGGGAGGCAGCGCTGATACCGAACGCCAGGAACGGACTCTCGGTGACGAGTGCCGTGTACCCGCCCAGGAGGCCGCCAGCCAGGCCGATCATGGCGACGTGGTCCCACTTGTACTGGTGGGGGAGCCACGGTTCGACGGCGAGACGCGAACTCTGGGCCGCTGCCTCCGTCTCTGCTCCCGCGTCCACCTCGCCGCCGTCGGTAATCGCTCGCGTCTCCTCGCGCTCAAATGGCGTCATGTCGAAGTAGCCCGTGCCCCGGACTTTCCCGATGATGCTGTAGCCCAGGATCAGCCGGTGAAACAGCGCCGAGAGGACGACCCCCATCGCGATTGGGTCCCAGGGCAACCCGAGCGTCCCCGAGGTCACCTGGAGGACGTACCCGAGGACGCCGAAGGCCCCGCCCACGGCAAGGACGTCGGGTTTCGTCCCGAGGGCGTAGGCGATGTTCTTCGCCTCGTGGAAGTCGAAGGCAGTGTCGATGTAGCCCCGGCGAGCGGCGTAGGCCGTCGCCGCAGCACCGCCGGCGAAGCTGATCGCCGGGGAGAACGGCGGGCCGAACGCGACATCGTTCGTGATCGCCCCGGCGTCTTGATTGACCAGCGTCGCTGCCTCACCCGCGATGACCATGAAGCCCGTAAAGATGAACGCCGGGAGTGCGCCGAGGGCTGCTCCGAACGCGCCGCCGCCGAACGCGGCGATGAGCATCTCGAGGTCGAGGAGGGCCTCCAGGAGCTCACCGAGGACCATGGTCAGTCGCCTCCGTCAGTGGCCCAGCCGAGCGAGCGCTCGACGGCGTCACTCCAGCGACTGTACATGCGATCGGCTTTCTCCGGATCCATCTCGGGAGTGAACTCGCGGTCGACCTGCCAGTTGTCGCGCAGTCCCTCGACGTCGCCCCAGTACCCGACCGCCAGGCCGGCCGCATAGGCCGACCCCAGGGCCGTCGTCTCGTCGACGACGGGACGGGAGATCTCCGAGCCGATGATGTCCGACTGGAGCTGGCAGAGGTAGTTGTTCTTGACCGCGCCGCCGTCGACCTTGAGATCCTGCATCTCGATGCCCGAGTCGGCTTCCATCGCCTCGGCGACGTCTCGCGTCTGGTAGGCGATGGACTCGAGGGTCGCGCGGACGACGTGTTCCTTCCGGGTACCGCGGGTCATCCCGACGATGGTGCCGCGGGCGCGCTGGTCCCAGTGCGGGGCGCCCAGCCCCGTGAACGCGGGGACGAAGTAGACGCCGTCGGTCGAATCGACGCTCCTGGCCAGTTCCGCCGTCTCGGCCGGATCGTCGATCAACGTCATATCCTCGAGCCACTCGATCGCCGCGCCGGTGATGAATATGGCGCCCTCCAGAGCGTACTGGACGGGTTCGCCCGAGCGCTGGAAGCCAATTGTGGTGAGCAGGCCGTGTTCGGACTCGACGGCTTCCTCGCCGGTGTTCATGAGGAAGAACGAGCCTGTCCCGTAGGTGTTCTTGGCCTCGCCGGCGTCGAAACAGGTCTGGCCGAACAGCGCCGCCTGCTGGTCGCCGAGCGCGCCCGCGACCGGGATCTCGGCCTCGAGGAAGCCGTCCGGGTCGGTCGTTCCGTAGGTGTCCTCGTCGCTCGAGGGGCGAACTTCCGGGAGCATCTCCCGGGACACGTCGAACTCCTCGAGCAACTCGTCGTCCCACTCGAGGTCGTGGATGTTGTAGAGCATCGTCCGCGAAGCGTTCGTTACCTCGGTGATGTGGTTGCCCGTGAGGTTGTAGATCAGCCAGGTGTCGATGGTCCCGAAGAGGACCTCGCCCTCGGCCGCGCGGTCCTGGATGTCCGATGGCCGGGTACGCTCCATCTTGATCGGGTCGGCGTTCTCGAGGAGCCACTCGGCTTTCGTCGCCGAGAAGTAGGCGTCGGCCTCGAGGCCGGTCTTTTCACGGATCGTGTCGACCATGCCGTCTTCCTCGAGTTGCTCGACGCGACTGGTCGTCCGGCGGTCCTGCCAGACGAGCGCGTTGTGCACCGGTTTTCCGGATTCCGCGTCCCAGAGCAGCGTCGTCTCGCGCTGATTGGTGACGCCGATGGCCTCGAGCTGGTCCGGGCTGATCCCGGCCTGGCCGAGTGCGCTCGTGATCACCGATTTGGTGTTCTCCCAGATCTCCATCGGGTCGTGTTCGACCCAGCCGGGTTCCGGGTAGATCTGTTCGTGTTTCTCGTACGCGTTGGCGACGACCTGACCGCTGTGGTCGAACACCATGAATCGCGTGCCGGTCGTACCCTGGTCTACTGCGCCGACGTATGTGTCTGTCATTGGTAGTCACCCGTTGTGTCGCTCGGTTGCGAACATCTTTACCGACGATCCGGTATTACTGATAAACAACACCAACGATCGGTATAAACATTGCCCAATATGTAAGTCGATATTTATGTATTTCTCGGGATAATCTCAGAGAACGAAACTATTCGTGCTGGAATATGCCGAGTAGACGCATTTATGGGGCCATTTCTCGTCCGTACTCGTCTGACCCACGAGAACTCCTGACACGACAACTAACTATCTGGAAAAACGGTGATTGTTACGGGTGTTGGCTGACCACCGATAAAATAATGGCGCGTCGCCACGTCGTTGGGTCAACGGATGGCATACGATACGGAGGTACTCGTCGTCGGCGGCGGCTCCACCGGCTGTGGCATCGCCCGGGACCTGGCGATGCGCGGCCTCGAGGTGACGCTCGTCGAGCGGGGAAACCTCACACACGGGACGACCGGGCGGATGCACGGCCTGTTACACAGCGGGGGCCGCTACGCCGTGTCGGACCAGGCCAGCGCGAAGGAGTGTATCGAGGAAAACGAGGTCCTACGCGACATCGCCGGCCACTGCGTCGAGATGACCGGCGGACTGTTCGTCCAGCGCCCGGAGGATCCGGACGACTACTTCCAGGAAAAGCTGCGTGGGTGCAAGGCGTGTGACATTCCCGCGCGCGCCCTCTCGGGGCGGGAAGCCCGCGAGATCGAACCCTATCTCGCCAAAGACGTCGAGCGGGCGATTCAGGTGCCCGACGGCGCGATCGATCCCTTCAGACTCTGTGTGGCCAACGCAATCGACGCCGAATCCCACGGGGCACGCGTCGAAACCCACGCCGAAGTGATCGACTTGCTTCGCGAGGGCGACGACGTCTACGGCGTCGAGGTCCGCCACGACTCCGGCCCCGGAAAACGATCCCACCGATCGCCCGGCACCACTGAGGAGATCACGGCCGAATACGTCGTCAACGCGACCGGCGCGTGGGCCGGGCAGATCGGCGAGATGGCCGACCTCGAGGTCGCTGTCCGCCCCTCGAAGGGCGTCATGACCATCATGAACGTCCGCCAGGTCGACACGGTCATCAACCGCTGTCGGCCGAAGGGCGACGCCGACATCGTCGTGCCTCACGAGACAACTGCCATCCTCGGCACCACGGACGAGGAAGTCGACGATCCCGACGACTACCCCGAGGCTGGCTGGGAGGTCGACCTGATGATCGACACCCTCTCGGAACTGGTACCGATCCTATCGGAGGCCCGCACGATCCGCTCGTTCTGGGGGGTCCGCCCGCTGTACGAACCACCGGGAACCGGGACGGTAGACCCCACGGACATCACCCGGGATTTCTTCCTGCTCGATCACGCCGAGCGCGACGGCGTCTCGGGAATCACCAGCATCGTCGGCGGCAAGTTCACCACGTACCGGATGATGGCCGAGCAAATTTCTGATCACGTCTGTGAGAAACTCGGCCATCGGGCTACCTGCGAGACTGCGAGCGAACCGCTCCCAGGAAGCGAGAACCTCGAGACCCTCGAGGACGCGATGGACGACTTTGGCCTGCGTTCGCCGATCGCCCGACGGAGCAAACAGCGCCTCGGGAGTCGCTCGCAGGAGGTACTCGGAACCACTGATCCGAACCCGGTCGTCTGTACCTGCGAGGGCGTCACACGCGCCGAAATCCAGGACGCCATCGAGCAGTCCGGCTCCGACCTGAACGCCGTGCGAATCCGGACCCGGGCGTCGATGGGCAACTGCCAGGGCGGCTTCTGCTGTCACGTCATGGCCAACGAACTCCACCCCGAGTACGACGAGCCGACGGCTCGAGCCGCCTACGACGAACTCTTCCAGGAGCGCTGGAAGGGCGAACGCCACGCGCTCTGGGGCGAACAGCTCTCCCAGGCGATGCTCACCTACGCGCTCCACGCGACGACGTTCAATGCCGACGGTGATCCGGCTCGAGTCGGCGGCGACGAGTCGGTCGACTTCGGCGCGTTCGACGGTGGACGGCCGGACTCGGTTCGGGAAGCGACCGGGGGAATGGCGACCGACGGCGGTCCTCGAGACTCCCGACGGTTAGGCGAGGATCCGGACGGAGGTGATCGCTGAAATGGCCATTACCGACGACGTGTTCGTCATCGGCGGCGGACTCGCCGGCGCGACGGCGGCGCTCGCCGCGGCCGAACGGGGCGTCCAGGTTCGCCTGCTCAGCTACAAGCAGAGCACGCTCCGCCACGCCAGCGGGCTGATCGACGTGCTCGGGTACGCGCCCGACGGCCAGGGGCCGCTCGCCGACCCCTTCGACGCGCTCGAGTCGCTCCCGGTGGGCCACCCCTACGAGCGCGTGGGCGGCGATTCGGTTCGCGAGGCACTGCTCTTCTTCGACGCGATCGCAGGGGACACCTACGCGGGCGAGCACACGGACGCCAACGCGCTCGTCCCTACCTCGAGCGGCGCGATCAAGCCCACGGCCCGCTACCCCGCCGGCGTCGCGCCCGGGGTCGCGAGCGATCCCAGCGACGCGCTGCTCGTCGGCTTCGAAACCCTCCCCGAGTTCGACGCCCCGCTCGCCGCGGCCCACCTGGAGGACACCGGCGCTCCGTTCGAGGCCCGCGGCGTCACCCTCTCGTTCCCGGGCATCCGGCGCGACGACGCGAAGGTGACCCGGTACGCGCACCTGCTCGACCGCGACGAGGCCGTCGACATCGGCCGCGGCGAGACCTTCGCACGGGCCGCGTTGGCCGCCATTGTCCGCGACCAGCTCGAGGGCGAGTCCCGGGTGGGGTTCCCGCCGATCCTCGGGGACGACAATCACGCGACCGTCCGCCGTGACCTCGAGGAGCGCCTCGGCGTCGACGTCTTCGAAGTACCTTCGGGGCCGCCAAGCCTGCCCGGAATGCGCCTCGAGGACCGCCTGTACGACGCGCTCGAGGACGCTGGCGTTCGCGTCACGACGGGCGTCCCGGTCGTCGACTACGAGGGGGTGGAAAGCGGACGCAGCGGCTCGAATTCGAGACGAATCGAACACGTCCTCGTTGATCGCAAGGGCCAGGACGTTCCCTACCGCGCCGACGAGTACGTCCTCGCCACCGGCGGCCTCGTCGGCAAGGGCGTTCGATCCGACCGCGAGCGGGTCTTCGAACCCATCTTCGACTGTCACGTCGAGGCGTCGCCGGACCGCTACGACTGGTTCGACGGCGACGCCTTCGGCGACCACCCGTTCGCTCGCTTCGGCGTGACCGTCGACCGCGAGTTGCGCCCGCTCGACGCCGAGGGCGACCTCGAGTTCGCGAACCTGCGAGCGGCGGGTGCCGTCCTCTCGGGGTACGACTTCGCCGCCGAGAAGTCCGGCAGTGGCGTCTCGCTCGCCACTGGATTCGTCGCGGGCGACCGGGCCGGATCGGAGGTTCGCGGATGAGCCGATCGGTTCGTTCGCGTGCTGGCCCGGACGCGCTGTACGGACCGTACGCGGCCTCGAGTGACCCCTCGAGCAGTGCGTGCAAGCAGTGGCGGCCGGATCGACGGTCGACCGAGACTTACAGTAGAAACGAGTTTCAGAGCCAGGCCCAGAGCCACAGTCAGATTCAGAGACGGATCCAATTTCAAATCAACATGACGGTGATTCTATGAGCGACGCGGAACGACCGACCGACGACCACGTCCCGGGCGACGACGAGTTCGACCCCATCGAGGTCTTTCCGGAGGCCGACGAGATGGACCTCAGGCCGGGGGCGGACAACTGCTACAAGTGCTCGACCTGCGACACCAACTGCCCGGTCGCGGAGGTCGACGACGAGTTCCCCGGGCCGAAGTTCCAGGGACCGGAGCAGTGGCGGCTGAAGCGCCAATCCGACCAGGATGTCGACGCCTCGATCATGAAATGCTCGAACTGCATGCGCTGTGACCACGCCTGCCCCTCGGAAGTGCCGCTCTCCCAGATGCACAACAGCGCTCGCGGGGAGTACGTCGAGGAGCGGATGAGCAAGCGTTCGCTCGAGTACTGGCGAAACCGGCTGCTCTCGAACTACCGGCTGATGGCGCACCTCGGGAGCAAGGTCCCCCGGTTGACGAACTTTGTGATGGGGCTCACGCTCACCAGCGTGTTCAACGAGAAGGTTCTCGGCATCGCGGGCGAACGCGAGTTCCCCGAGTTCGCCACCGAGACCTTCCGGGAGTGGTGGCGAGCACGGGGTGGCCACGAGGTCTCGAGAGAGCGCGCCGAGGCGGCCCGCGATCGTCGCGGTGAGTCCGGTGCTGATAAGAAAATCGCCTACTTCCACGGCTGCTACTCGAACTACAACACGCCCGAGGTCGGCAAGGCCCTCGTGCGGGTGTACGAACACTTCGGCTACGAAGTAGTGGTGCCAGAGCAGCGCTGTTCGGGGACGCCGATGTTCGCGAACGGCATGCTCGACGACGCCCGCCGGGCCGCCGACACCAACGTCCCTGAACTCGCGGCCGCCATCGAAGACGGCGCCGACGTGATCGCCTCCTGCACCTCGTGTTCGATGTCGCTTCGCCAGGAGTACCCCGAACTGTTCGACATCGACGGCGTCGACGACGTCTCGAGCAACACCTGGGAGGGCCTCGAGTACCTCCGCGTCCACGAGGATCTCGAGGGCGAACTCGCAGGGACGCGTGCCGACGTGCCGAACCTGGCCTACCACACTCCCTGTCACGCCCGCAATCAGGGACTGGACGGACAGGCCATCGAGGTGCTGACGACCATCGACGGCGTCGAGGCCCAGGACGTGGGCGAGTCCTGTTCTGGAATTTCGGGCACCTACGGCTGGAAGGAAGAGCACTACGAGACCTCGATGCAGATCGGCGAGGAGATGTTCGAGCACATGGAACGCGCCGACGGCGACACCGGTCTCACCGAGTGTCCGACCTGCGCAATGCAGATGGAACACGGGACGGGCTACGAGATCAAACACCCACTCGAGGTGCTCGAGGCGGCACTCGTTCCGGACTCTCCGGAAACCGCGCGTGCGACGACGGATGGCGGCGTCGACGAGGTGGGCGAGGCGGGCCGTCGAGACGAGGTACGCGGATCGGATCGCGAAGGCGGAACGGACGAAGCGGACCGCGAAGACAGGACGGACGAAGCGGACCACGAAGATAGGACGGGCAGACCGGACCGCGAAGGCCAGAACGAGCCGTCCGGAGCGAACTGATGGACCTCGCGGAACGAATCGCCCGTCGGCGAACCGCCCAGCCGCATTCGGGGTTCGTCCTCGACCGGGAGGTGCTGAGCCCTACTGTCCACCGCAGTGAGCCCGTCGGCCGCGGTTCGACCCTCGAGGCGCTCCTCGACGCCGTCGAACCCGCTTTCAGCAACTCTCTGCCGGAACCGTTCGCGGTCGTCGGGCCCGCCGGATCCGGAACGTCGGCCGTGATCACCGCGCTCTTCGCCGCGCTGACGGCGGAGCTGGGCGACTCGACTCGAGCGATCGGGACGACGACGCGCGCCGGCAGCGACCGGCGGGCGATCCGGTTCGTCTACGTCGACGCCCGCCGAACGACCAGCGCGTTCGCCTTCTATCGGGCCGTTCTCTCGTCGCTCTCGACGGATTCCGTTCCGACCAGCGGCGTCGGGACGGACGACCTCCACGATCGTCTCGCCGCGCGACTCGCCCGGCCCGACCGCCGGGCGGTGATCGCCGTCGACCACCACGACGAACCGGAAACGATTGACGTGGCGAGGGTTCGGGAGTTACTCGAGGCGGTCGACGAGAGCACGACGGTCATCCCGATCGGGCGGCGAGCGCCCACCGGGTGGGACGGGTCCGTCGTCGAGGTCCCGGCCTACCGCCAGCACGAACTCGTCGACGTGGTGACCGAGCGAACCGCCGTGGGACTGGCCGCCGGCACGCTCGACCACCAGGCAGTCCGGTCGCTGGCGGAGTGGGCCGACGGCAACGCTCACGACGCGCTGGCGGCGGTGTTCGGCGCTGCGTACCTGGCGACGGAGGCGGGCGCCGAAACGATCGACGACCGCCACCTCGAGGCCGCGAAGGCGGACGTGCCGGGTGGCGGCGTCCACGTCGACCGGGCACTGGCCCTGCCGGAATCGCGCCAGCGCGTACTCGTCGCGCTGATCCAGGTTTGCGATGACGAGACCGACCGTCGATCGATTCGTACCCTTTCGGACGACATCGCCCGTTCGTCGTCACTGACGAGCGGGACCGTCAAGCGATTTCTGTACGAACTGGCCGACAGAGGACTACTCGAGCGGGTGTCGATCAACGAGGCGGTCGGGAGCGAAGGAGGGAGTGGGGGTCGCCGCCCGAGCACGCTCGAGCCGCGATTCCCGACGATTGCGTTCCAGGCGCTGACGACGGCTCAGGAGTAACCGAGCGCTCGAGAACGTTCCTCTCTCGCCCGCTTTAATTTCTATAGTTTAGCCACGCAATAGCAGTGGTTCCGTAACGACCCGGGGCGAACGCGAGGTTATCCTCGGCGAGCGCGTATCTCGATCCATGCCGACCGTCCAGACCGACGATATCGAGACCTACTGCGTCGTACGCGGTGAGGGTCCACCTGTCGTCTTCGTTCACGGGATGATCATGCGTTCGACGATGTGGGAACCGCAGATGAGTGCCCTCGAGGACGCGTTCAAAACGATCGCCTACGACGTCCGCGGCCACGGCCGGACCGGCGGTTCCGACGTCTCGCCGTACTCGATCGACCTTTTCGCGTCGGATCTCGAGGCGCTGCTGGACGCCCTCGGAATCGAACGGGCGGTCGTCTGTGGACTTTCGATGGGCGGAGCTATCGCACAGACGTTCGCCGCGACCTGCCCCGAGCGGGTGGCCGGACTCGTGCTCGCGGACACGTTTCCGACCGGACCGATGCCCACGACGCTCCGACTCGCGGTGGCGAACATCCGGTTTCTCGCCCGACTGGATCGTCTCGTGGGCTACGAGACGTTGAACTGGTGGCAGCTTCGGGTCGGGGACAGACTCCTACCCGGCGTCTCGGGCGATCGGACGACCGTCCAGGGGCTCGTCGAGGACGGCCCAACAATATCTCACGCGGAGTTCGTCAAGATCGCCGACGCAACCGCCCGGTTCCCCCGGATCGAACTCGAGTTCGCCGGCCTTTCGGCACCGACGCTCGTACTGCACGGAGAGCACTTGCCGATGGCCAACGAGTCGCTCACCGCTCGACTGGTCGAGCAGCTCGCACACACCGAGCCGACTGTTCTCGTGGTTCCTAATAGCGGACACGCGTCGAACATCGACAATCCCGAATATTTCACGTCGGCGCTGCGCACGTTCCTGACCGAACGGGTGTACGACTACGCGGTTGAGGACGTGGATCCGGACCGTGAACTCGAGTGGCCCTGAGCACGGTCTCGGGCAGGCTGAGCGCCATCGAAGCGTCGTCGATTTGCGACAATCGGTCTTCTGCCATCGCGCTACTCGAGCACCCGGCTTCGTAGCCCCTTCGGAACGGCGTTCGCGATCATCGTGCGATCGTAGCGACCGGTCCGCAAGAGGCCGAGACAGAAGACGCCAGCGACGGCGGCCGCGATCCAGTTGCCATAGAGCAGGTTAATCGAGCCCCACAGGAGCACGAAGCTCACCAGGTCGTCCAAGATGAACGGACACTCCCGGACGCGCTCGAGCAGTGCCTCGCGGTCGAAGGCGAGGTCGATAAGAATCACGGCGACGGTGCCCGAGAGGAGCCACCCGACGTAGTTCGAGAGCGGAACACCGTAGTAGACGCCCGCCTCGAACGCCCAGAAACCGATCGAGACCGCCGCGGGGTCGAGCACGAGGTCGACGGCGACGACGGCGGCGACGGCGGCCGGGAGCCGGACCAGCGGGTTCGCGGCCCGCTGGCCGAAGACGAGTACCGTGAGGAGGTAAGCATTGAGTACGAGTGGGACGAAAAACAGCGGCAGGGCTAGCGGAATCTCTCCAAACAGCATCGGCCCGAGCGAGATTGCGTACTCGAAGTCGCCGTAGGGCCAGCCGGTACGCACGCCCAGCAGTTCGACGCCGTAGGTGTAGGCCGTGAGCAGGCCGAGCCAGCCGAGCGCCCGCCAGCCGATCCGTGGCAGGAGCCCCACCACGAGGGGCGAGCGCATCACGAGCGTGCCGAAGAGGATCAAAAGTGGGTTGTACGCGAGCGGTTCCGGAATTACCCCTTCAGCGCTCCCGACGAGGCTGATTGCGCCCACCAGCGGAAAGATCACGGCGATAGTGAAGCGGTTCTCCAGGACGAGCGCCTCGAGGCGACGCTGGATCCGTTCTCTGCCTGCCCGATTCGGGGCCGCCTCGGTCCCGCCGTCAGCCATAGAATACCCCCCAGAGCCCGCCCATCGTCAGCGCCATGCCGACGACCGTGTTGATCGCCGGGAACCACCAATAGGCTCGCGAGACGGCCACGCTCGAGGTCGCCACGCCCAAGACGAAGAGCGGGTAGATGCCGAGCAGTAGTCCTAGACGGTAGTCGAGTGCCCCGAAGGCGAGAGCGGCGGCGAGCCAGCAGGCGACGCAGTAGGCGTAGGTGCGCCGTTTCCCCAGCACGGTCGCGGTCGTCCGAATCCCCGCCCGGCGATCGGGTTCGATGTCGGGAACGGCCGAGAAGGTGTGCATGCCCATCGCCCAGAGCCAGGCCCCGGCCAGCGCGAGCAGCGGAGGCTGGGAGCCAGAGATGGCGGCGTAGGCGGCCGCGCCGGGTGCAATATAAAGGCCGTTCGAGATCGAGTCGAGCAACGGTGTCGTCTTGAATCGAAGCGGCGGGGCGCTGTAGCCAGCACCCAGCAGGAGGAAGACGGCGATCCAGGGCCACGACGGTGCCGGAAGCCACGGGAGCAGCACTAGCGGGACGAGTGCGCACGCGACGACGGCAACGGGAACGAATCGCTGCCCCTCGTAGCGCCCTTCGCGATCCTCCTTCTTCGGATTCTCGGCGTCGATTTCCCGGTCGTACACGTCGTTGATCCCGTACAGGAAGACGTTCGCCGGGATCAGGAAGTATGCGACCAGGACGATCGCGGTGGGTGAAAGCAGGTCTCCGACGTTCTCGGCGGCGTAGGCGATCCCCACCAGCACCGGCCCGGCGAGGTACAGCCAGAACCGCGGCCTCGAGAGCTTCAACAGGTACGCGAGCGGGTCGAGGAGCGGACGGTCGCTCGAGGGTCGTCGGTTGGCGGTCACGGCTGTTCACCGGGCAACGGCGCCCTCGATGCCGATTGCCAGTATCGGTTCGCTACGGTCTGAGTTCGGATCTGCGTGTCGGTCGGTGCCATCGTGGTCACCTCGAGTCAGGTACCAGCACGGTTAGTACCGAAATCCTCAACTACCTTCTCGGCCGTGAGTTCGCCGCTGATGAGACACATCGGGACGCCGATGCCGGGCGTGGTGTACGATCCGGTGAAGTAGAGGCCGTCGACTTCCTTCGAGCGGTGTGGTGGTCGAAAGAGGGACGTCTGTCGCAGGGTGTGGGCCATTCCCAGCGCGGTGCCCGCGAAGCTGTTGTACCGGTCGGCGAAGTCGTCGACGCTGAACGTCTCCTCGAAGACGATTCGGTCGCAGAGGTCGGTGCCGGTGTGCTCGGCGATGTCCGCGAGGACGAAGTCTCGGTACTCCTCTCGAATCTCGGGAGTGTCCTCGAGGCCCGGTGCGACCGGGACGAGCACGAACAGGTTGCTGTGGCCCTCGGGAGCGACGGTGTCGTCGGTCTCGGAGGGGACACAGAGGTAGTAGGCCGGGTCGTCCGGCCAGGCGGGCTCGTCGAAGATCTGTTCGAAGTGGTGCTCCCAGTCCGTCGGGAGCACGAGGGTGTGGTGGGCGAGGTCCGGCACGTCACCCTCCACACCGAGGTAGCACAAAAACGCGGAGGGGGCGTAGGTGCGCGACGCCCAGTAGTCGGCGTCGTAGCCGCGCTTCTCGGGCGGGAGCAGCGCTTGCTCCGTGTGGGCGTAGTCGGCGTTGCTGACCACCAGGTCCGTCTCGAGGGGTCCCTTCGGGGTTTCGACGCAGAACGCTCCCTCGCGACCCTTGATCTCGGTCGCCGGCCGGTTCGTCTCGTAGGTGACGCCGAGTTCGCGCCCGAGGTCGGCGATGCCGTCGATGACCCCGCCGATGCCGTCTTCGGGGTACCAGACGCCGAGGTTGAAGTCGACGTGGCTCATCAAATTGTACAGCGCGGGGGTGTTTCGGGGCGACCCGCCGAGGAAGACGAGGGTATACTGCATTATCTGCTGGAGTTTCGGGTGGTCGAAGTAGTTCTCGACGTGACCCTGCATCGACCCCAGCAGCGAGAGGCCGCGAGCCTGGCGGGCCACGTCGAGGTCGAGATAGTCGCGCAGGCGCTCGCGGTCCTCGTAGACGAAGTGTTCCATCCCGACCTCGTAGTTCTCCCTCGATTTCTCGAGGTAGCGCTCTAACGCTTCCCCAGCCCCATCTTCGTAGGATTCGAACACAGCTTTGGTCCGCTCGAGGTTGCTCGTGACGTCCACCCGGTCCCCGTCCTTGAAGAAAATTCGATAGTGGGGATCGAGGTGAGTGAGGTCGTAGTAGTCGCTCGGCGAGCGATTGAACGTTGCGAAAAACCGCTCGAACACGTCCGGCATGAGGTACCAGGAGGGCCCCATGTCGAAGCGAAAGCCGTCTTTCTCGAGGCGGCTGGCCCGTCCACCGAGTTGCTCGTTCTTCTCGATGACCCGCACCTCGGCCCCGGCGTCCGCGAGGTAGCACGCCGTCGACAGCCCGCCGATTCCGGCCCCGATCACGACGACCGACTCTCCCGCGAGCGAGTGCATGGTCCCAAAGTAGTGTTGGATCAGTGATAAACGTGTGCCTCCTTACGTAGGTATCGCTCGCGAGGGGGACTCTCGTTGCCGGTCGATGTGCTCGAGTAACTGACCGCCGAGGGCCGATGCGCTCGAATAACCAGCCACGGCGAGTTGAGTCGATCGAGTATCCGGCCGCGGCGAGTCGATACGCTCGAGTAACTGGCCGCCGTGAGTCGTGCATGGACGAACGGACGGTCGTCGTCACCGGCGGGACGCACGGAATCGGTCGAGCGGTCGCCAGGGCCTTCGCGGCCGAGGCGTGGACGGTCGTCGTCGGGGCTCGAGACGCCGCCGAACTCGAGGAGACGGTCGCGGACCTCGTCTCGGAGACCGACGGGACAGTCACGGGTCTCCGAGCTGACGTTCGCGACGAGTTCGACTGCGAGCGATTGATGGAGACCACCTCGAGGGCCGGACCGAAGAGCGGAATCGACGTGGTCGTCGCCTGTGCCGGCGTCTATCATGGCGACGCGGGCGAAACGCCGATCGACGACGAATCCTACAGCCGCTTCGACGACCACTGGCGGACGAACGCGCGCGGCGTGTTCGCCACGATCACGGAAGCCCTGCCGCATTTGAGCGACGGCGCTCGCGTGCTCGTTCCGACGAGTTCGGTTGCCCGCGACGGAAAGTCAGGATACGGCTCCTACGCCGTCTCGAAAGCGGGTGCCGAGGCGGTCGTTCGCGGGTTCGCCGTCGACACCGACTTCGTCGTCGGCTGTCTCGATCCTGGCCAGGTCGCGACGGACCTCACTGGCGGCGAGGGACGGGACCCCGCATCGGTGGCCGAACTCTTCGTCTGGGCGGCGACCGAGTGCGACCCGGATGCGCTCGACGGCGAGGTCGTCGGCCTCGCCGACTGGAAGCGGGCGACGAGAGACGAGACGAACGACGGGATTGACAGGGAGGAAGCGACCGGCGGGATCGACGGATAGGGGCGACCTCGAGACCACAGGTGTTTACGGTCCCACGCCGTACGCCCGGTATGACGAGACTGTCGGCGGCTGTCGGGTGGGTCCGAGCGACCATCGATCGCCAGCGCGAGACGCTCGCGAACGAGGGCGCGCTCACCTACCTTCGCACCCGCCCGCAGGCCGTCCTTGGCGCCTTCGGCACTCTGTTGCTCTCGATGGACTCGAGGCGGATGGACTCCGACGAGGTCCAGAAACGCTGGGCGGAGCGCTCGGGCGTCTACTCGCCGGAGTTCTACGCCGACATGGGGACGACCGGCGGCACAGAGTCGATCCGCTCGGTGCTTGACGCGCGCGTCGAACGTGACGCGACGATCCTCGAGGTCGGCTGCAGTGCCGGCCGTCACCTCGAGCACCTCCGCGAGCACGGCTACGAGAACCTCCACGGGATCGACCTGAACGAGGACGCCAGCGACGTCATGGCCGAGCGCTATCCCGAGCTAGCCGAGGACGGGACGTTCTACTGGGAACCGCTCGAGGACGTCCTCCCGCGACTCGAGGACGGCCAGTTCGACGTCGTCTTCTCAGTGGAGGCCCTCCAGCACATCCACCCCGACAACGAGTGGGTGTTCGGCGAAATCGCCCGGGTGACCGACGACCTGCTGGTGACGAAGGAGAACGAGCCCGACGGCGATCAGTTGTTGCGGACTACGCAGGTCGAGGACTTTCCGCTCTATTTCAGGCAGTGGAAGCCGATCTTCACCGACCTGGGATTCACCCAGCTGGCCCGGACCGAGGACAGCGTCGATACGTTGCGGGTGTTCTACCGGAAGAGCGAGCCAGCGGCTGAGACGGGTGTCGACGTCGGCGAACTCGAGGAAGCACTCTGAGCCGTTTCGCTCCTTCCTGACGCCTAACTCTCGAGGTCGACTGCACCGGGTTTCTTTCCGTCTCGATCCTTTGAGGGGACCTCGTTAAGACGCGGTCACGTCCGAAACATTTTATTTCACTATCACGAACGGGTACGCATGGACTCGACCGATCGTCCGATGCTAATGGCGACACTGGTCTATATCGGTTCGGTTCTCCTCGTCGGGCTTCCCTCGACGATCGTGCTGTACATGCTGTTGTCTGACCTGCTCGTAGCTCTCGACTACGATCACCTGGTGACCGGCGGGGGCAGCGGCCTCCTGTTGGTGGGCCTCTCGCTGCTACTGGGCCTCCAGCTCGCCGTCGAGGCCGCTGCGATTCAGCTGAGCGGGCTCGAGGCACTCGGGCGCGGATCACGGCGAGTCGCGATGGCTCGGTTCCTGATCCTCACGCTCGGCGTCTTCGCCGTCCTCGCCGGGGCTACCTGGGTCGGGTTCTCGACGGCACTCGCCGGATTCGGCTGGGCGGCGGCGATCCTCGGACTCCTCGTCGGGTTCGCCGGCGTCGCCGTCCTCTATCGCGGCGCGAGTGCGTTCCTCGCCGGGTTCCGTGGCAGCAATGACTGAAGGAAGGAAACGCGAGTCGGAACGCCGACTCGAGTTCTAGCGTACGGACTCGAGCAACAGCTTCTGTTCGACGCGCTTGACCTCGTGTTGCACGTCGCGGACGGCGTCGATGTTCGCCGAAATCGAGCTGACGCCCTCGTTGACGAGGAACCGGACCATCTCGGGCTTCGAGCCCGCCTGGCCGCAGATGCTCGTGTCGATGTCGTGCTCGCGGCAGGTCTCGATCACGTCGCCGATCAGGCGGAGAACGGCCGGGTGGAGTTCGTCGAACCGGTCGGCGACGTTCTCGTTGTTCCGGTCGACCGCGAGGGTGTACTGGGTGAGGTCGTTCGTCCCGAAGGAGGCGAAGTCGATGCCCGTCTCGGCCATCTGGCCGACCGAGAGCGCCGAGGCTGGCGTCTCGATCATCACGCCCCACTTGCGCTTCTCGGGGTCGATGCCGGCTTCCTGCATGAGCCGCTTGGCCTGAAAGACGTCCTCGGCGTCGTTGACCAGCGGGAACATAATCTCGACGTTGTCGTAGCCCATCTCGAACAGGCGACGGAACGCCTCGAGTTCGTAAGCGAAGACGTCCGGGCGGTCGAGGCTGCGACGGATGCCGCGGTAGCCGAGCATCGGGTTGTGCTCGGCGGGCTCGCCCTCGCCGCCCTCGAGCTCGCGGAACTCGTCGGTCGGGGCGTCGAGGGTGCGGACGCGGACGGGGCGCGGGTAGAACTCGTCGGCGACCGTTCGGATGCCCTCGATGAGTTCGCCGACGTAGGCGTTCTCGCCGTTGTCCTCGATGTACTTCGCGGGCGTCTTGCCGAGCGAGAGGATCATGTGCTCGATGCGCAGCAGGCCGACGCCGTCGGCGCCAGTGGCGGCCGCCCGGTTGGCAGCCTCCGGAATCGAGACGTTGACCTTGACCTCCGTGGCCGTCATCGGCTTGACCGGCGACTGTGGCCGGACCTCCTCGACGGGTTCGCGGTTCTCCTCGGGTTCGCTCGCCCCCTCGAGGACCGTTCCCTTGTCGCCGTCGAGGGTGACGACCTGGCCGTCCTCGAGGACGGTACTCGCGTTCTGGGTTCCGACGATTGCGGGGACGCCGAGTTCTCGAGAGACGATGGCGGCGTGGCTGGTCATGCCGCCCTCGTCGGTGACGATGCCGGAGGCACGTTTCATCGCCGGCACCATGTCGGGCGTGGTCATCTCGGTGACGATGATGTCGCCCGATTCGACCTTGTCGAGTTCGTCGAGTTTGCGGATGATCCGGACCGCGCCGCTGGCGGTGCCGGGGCTCGAGCCGAGGCCGTCGACGATGACCTCGCCGGTTTTTGAGCTCGAGTCGGCGGATTCACCGCCGGCGACCGCCTGCGAACCGCTGCCGTCGGTGATGCCGGTCGCCGCGTCCGCCTCGACTCCGGACTGGTCGAGCCCCGAGGTTTCGACGTCGGGGTCGAACCCGCCCTCGATGGTCGTGATCGGCCGTGACTGGAGCATGTAGATGTCGCCGTCGATCATCGCCCACTCGACGTCCTGGGGCGTGTCGTAGTGCGATTCGACGCGTTCGCCGAGTTCGACCAGTTGCTCGAGGTCGCGATCGGAGAGCACCCGCGCGTTCCGGCGGTCCTCGTCCACCTCGCGCTCGACGGTTTCGCCAGTCTCCTCGTCCTTGACGTGCATCACCTTCTTCTCGGCGACGGTGACGTCGACCGAGCCGTCCTCGCGGGAGACGACGTAGTTGTCCGGGGAGACGGCCCCGGAGACGACGGCCTCGCCCAGTCCCCAGGCAGCCTCGATGATCATGGTGGGGTCACCCGTGGAGGGGTGGCTCGTGAACATAACGCCCGAGGTCTCGGCATCGACCATCTGCTGGACGACGACGGCGATGTTGACGACGGAGTGGTCGAATCCCTGCTCCTGTCGATAGTAGATTGCCCGCTGGGTGAACAGCGAGGCCCAGCACCGGCGGACGCGGTCGAGCAGGTCGTCCTCGGTGATGTTCAGGAACGTCTCCTGTTGGCCGGCGAAGGAGGCGTCCGGGAGGTCCTCGGCCGTCGCCGACGAACGCACGGCGACGAAGGCTTCCTCGTCATCCCCAACCTCGCGGTAGGATTCGATAATCTCCTCGCGAAGCTCGTCAGGGAACGGCGTCTCGAGGATAAGTTCCTGGGCGCCGTCGGCCGCGCTCGCGAGCGCGGCCGAGTCTTCGACGTCGACGTCGACGACCTCAAATAGTTCCTCGTCGATGCCGGCGTCCTCGATGAAGCGTCGATAGGTCCCGGCGGTGACGACGAACCCGGGTGGGACGGGCAACCCAGCATTCGTGAGTTCCCCGAGGGAGGCACCTTTGCCGCCGACAGTCTCGATGTCGTCGGCGCTGATCTCGTCCAGCCAGAGTACTGCCATCTGTGTCTTTGTGGACACCGCATCGAATAAAGAAGGTTGCGAACAATGCTTACAATTTCCAACTCGAAACCGAATGAACTTCTCGAACGGTGGCCGACTCGGTCGGACGGGCAGGACCGTCCGAATCTCCTCCGAATCTCCGTACGGTGTGGTGTTTGTGAGTTCATAAGCGACCTTCATCGGTGGGTAAATGCCTCCCGCTCCAATGAAGTCCCGAAGTGACTATACCGCTCGAGTGAGAGTCTCTCGCGTATGGACCTTGCGAAGGTACTCACGCGGACGCTCCAGTATCGGGCTATCGTGACTGGCTCGCTGATCAGCGGGTTCGTGCTCGTCGCTCTCGGCCTCGTGGTCGGCCTGTCGGGATCGATCGGCGCGTTGTTCTCGGATCCGACTAGTCCGGGGCAGGCGATCGAGGTGACGAGTCCGGTAATCACCGTGATCCTCTTGCTCCTCGGAATCGCCGTCTGGCAGTTCGGTCGAACGTTCGCGCTCCTGTACACCGTTCCGGTGGCCGCGGGCGAGGAAGCCGCCCGCCAGTTCGACCGGCAGACGCTCAAAAGCGACATCCTGCAGGGCCTCGACGGCCGGCTGACGGATCTCGAGGAGGACATCGCGGAGACCCGCCGGAGCGTCCAGGAGCTCAAGCGCGAGGAACACGCCGCGAGTTTCGACGAAGGGACGGCGCTCGAGACGGGCGCGGGCGACGAACCGTCGGCGCTCGAGTCCGGTTCCTCGACCGACGGCGCTGCCGGTCGTCGTCCGCTCGACCGCGAGGGATCCCGAACGAACCAGGGAACGACCTCGAGTTCTCGGTCCGAATCGGGTTCGCAGACCGCCACGGGAGGGTCCGATCCGACAGGATCGGGGTCGACCCACTCGAGCGATCGCGAACGCGACGAGTCAGGGACGAATCAGGGGTCCGATCCGCTACCCTGAATCGTTCTCTCCTCGCGTCGTTCTAGTTTCTTCCATACACTGGAACGGCGTCCCGTAGCGGCAGATCCCGTGTGCTCGATCGACGGCGTGTACTCGACCGCGATCGGTCTCGAGTGATCCGGCTCGATCCTTTAAAATACCATGACGAATATCTAAGATTAGATAGGGTTCTGGGCGCGTGCTGAATACAGGGCGCGAATGTCCCACGAAGTGAGAGCCAATCTGGATGGGGGCGTTCGATCAGTACAGGTGGAGAATGTATCACTCACAATTGGGTCGTCTGTTCTATCTCATCGAAGAATGCCTTAACTCGCTCTCGGATTTCATCACGAACCGCTCGATAGGAAGATAGTGTCTCGCCCGCAGATGCCGCTAACTCCCATTGACGCGCCTCCCCATCCCATTCCTCCGGGCGGAACCGCTCGACAGAACACCCCATCGTAACGACATAGTCGACGTCTTCAATGTCGGCTGGCGTGATTTTTCGCGGTGTCCGGTCACTAATGTCGATGTCGTCCTCCTGCATGACCACAATAACCTCTTCGTGGACGCTGTCTGCTGGATTGACGCCCCCAGTTACGATTTCTACATCCATCTCCCGCTCATCTCGTTCACGCTCTGCGAAGGCGGTCGCAATCTGGCTCCGTCCAGCGTTCCCAACACAGACGAATGCAACTTTCATGCTATGACGTTGCAGACCCAGCGGCAAGAGTGTGAGTGCTTAATCGCCTCGTGACCTATTGGAAAGTGAAATCGGCGTCGGACGCTCCGGGAGAAGCCATGCCGGAACGACCCGTGTAAGAACGACCATTCCCGTCAGTTCGATAAGCGTCTGTGTCACGACAACGGCGGGGGCCAACTCATAGTCTGCTGGGAGTGCCAGCGCCAACGGGAGGACGACCAACGAGTTCCGGGTGACTGATGTGAACACAAGCGCGCGACTCTCCCCAACGTCCATTTGGAGCACGCCAGCCGCAACCTTCCCGAGTACGGGCATGATAACGAGAAATGCGATGTATACTGGGACGACGATTGCAATCTGGCCGATTGAATCCTGTACTCGGGGAAGTTGAGAGGCGATGACGACGAACAGCGTCATGCCCATCATCGGAACGGGTAGCCACCCCATCGTCGCTTTCCAAGACTCGCCGCTCGGAGAGCGTTCCGCCCACGCTTCCGTAAGCCACGCGAGCGTCAACGGGAGTGCGATGATAACCAGAAACGCCTCGATGAACGGCCCGGCCTCGATGACCTCAGCGACCTCCGCACCCATGAACAACCAGAGATACACCGGGAGTAACAGGAGTTGAACGAGCATTAGGGCTGGCGTTGTTGCGGTGATTTGTTCGGAGTTGCCGCCTGCAAGTTCCGCGAAGGTGATTACGTAGTCGATGCAGGGCGTCAGGAGAACCATGAACACGCCCACTAAGATGACTGGTTCTGGAGGAAGAAGTCGAGTGAGTCCCCAGACAACGACGGGGACGACGAGGAAGTTCATCGCAAGCGCCGCCGCCATGAATCGCCCGTTCGTAAACGCACGGCGAAGTCGAACGAACGGGATTTCGAGAAAGGTCACGTACAGGAGAACCGCCAGTATAGGGTCAATGAGTTGTTCGATGAATGTAGTCGAACTCGGACGGCTCACCCCCACTCCAATCGCTAACACGACGGCGAGTGCGTATATGAGGACCTGACGCCGTTGGAGCCAGTCCTTCGTATCCATTCTTGTTCTACTTTGGGACTGGTGGATAAACTATCATCGCTATGTTCGCCTCCGTATGTATCGGTCGATTCCGATCTAAGATTGTGAAACAAACGAATTTGCTGTGCTGCATTCATTCTCTGTATGCAGCACGCGATTCGCATCAATCTCTAAGGGTTTCAACAGAGCCTCTCGAACCGACACTCAGGCCTCGAGTATGTCGTCCGCCTCCGCTTCGGGAACCTGTAACGAGCCGTCCAGAACGGTCACCGCTCGGCCGCCAACTTGCACCTGGTCGCCGACGCGGACGCGAACGAGTCCGGGCCGGTCGACGTAGTGGCCCTGCTCGAGGCGCAGTTCCTCGGGGAAGTCGTCGAACGCGCCGAAGTGCTCGAGGTAGGCGCCCGCGGCGCCGCTCGCGGTGCCGGTCACGGGATCCTCCGGGACGCCGGCCCCCGGGGCGAACGCTCGGCCGTGGAGGGTCGACTCGGCCTCGAGCGCGTCGAACGTGAACAGGTAGACGCCCGCGGCGTCGACCCGGTTGGCGAGCGCCGCCACGGCGGTCGCGTCCGGCTCGGCCCCGCCCACGTCCGAGAGGTAGGTGATCGGGACCTGCAGGAACGGGAGGCCGGTCGAGGAGACCGCCAGCGGGAGGTCCGCGGCGACGCCCTCAAGCCCTGCCTGATCGACGCCCAGCGCGTCGGCCACCTCGCCATACCCGAGGTCAACCTCACGAATCGTTGGGTTGTCCTGGGTCATCCAGACAGTGCCGTCGGCCTCGACGTCGATCTCGAGGACCCCCACGTTCGTCTCGAGGGTCGAGGTTCCGGGCTCGAGGTCGCCGTGCTCGGCGAGCCAGGCAAAGCTAGCGATGGTTGCGTGCCCGCAGAGGTCGACCTCCTGGGTGGGGGTGAAGTAGCGGATTCGGCGGTCGGCGTTGTCGCTCTCGAGGAGGAACGCCGTCTCGCTGACGGCCATCTCGTTGGCGATGGCCTGCATCTGCGTCTCCGAGAGGTCGTTCGCGTCCGGGACGACGCCGGCGGGGTTGCCGGCCAGCGGTTCGTCGGTGAACGCGTCGACCTGCAGTACGCGTCTCGTCTCCATGCTGGCGGCGACGGCTGACAGCCAAATGAATCCACCGACGGCCGGACCTCGCGAGTAAGGGGATGCCGTCGGCCGACGGCTCGAGGGTGCTCGTGTACGAAGGTGGTCGTATTCGGGGCACTCGTGTCCGAACGCACGTCAGTTCGAATCGGCAGGTGCGTCGAAATTCGAGACTCGATCTCTTTCGACGTCGGCTTCGTCGGTTCCAACCTCACCCCCGTTGTGTACGCCGACTGGCGGCAGGTTGACCGCGGCCGCCGGCGAGGCCTCGAGATCCGTCCGTGCCGTCAGCCGATCCAGTTCTCCCTCCTCGCGGGTATCCTGGTCGATGCGCATCGAACAGAACTCGACACCGCACATCGAACAGAAGCGAGCCTCCCTGTAGTTGTCACCGGGGAGCGTCTGGTCGTGGAACGACCGGGCGCGCTCGGGGTCGAGGGCGAGGTCGAACTGGGTCGACCAGTCGAACGCGTACCGGGCCTCCGAGAGGGCGTCGTCCCAGTCTCGAGCCCCGGGCCGACCGTTCGCGACGTCGGCGGCGTGGGCGGCGATTCGGTAGGCCGCGAGTCCGTCTCGAACGTCGTCTTTCTCCGGCAGCCCGAGGTGCTCTTTGGGCGTGACGTAACAGAGCATCGCGGTCCCGGCTCTGGCCGCCATAGCCGCCCCGATGGTGCTCGTAATGTGGTCGTATCCCGGCGCGACGTCGGTGACCAGCGGGCCGAGGACGTAAAACGGCGCGCCATCGCAGACGTCCTGCTGGCGCTCGACGTTTTCGGCGATTCGGTCCATCGGGACGTGGCCGGGCCCCTCGACCATAACCTGGACGCCCTGATCCCAGGCCCGTCGCGTCAGGTGTCCCAGCGTGTCGAGTTCGGCGTACTGCGCCTCGTCGCAGGCGTCGGCCAGCGATCCTGGACGGAGGCTATCTCCGAGGCTGAACGTCACGTCGTACTCCCCGAAGATGACGCAGATGTCGTCGTAGACCTGATAGAGTGGATTCTGTTCCCCGTAGGATTCCATCCACTTCGCGAGTATCGAGCCACCTCGCGAGACTATTCCGGTCGTTCGCCCCTCCGTCAACGGCAGGTGTTCGAGGAGGATTCCCGCGTGAATCGTCATGTAATCGACGCCCTGTCGAGCCTGCTTTTCGATTACCTCGAGCAGCAGCTCGGTCGTCAAGTCTTCAGGTGACCCGGCGCGTTTGACCGCCTCGTAGACGGGGACCGTCCCGACCGGCACGGGCGAGTGCTCGACGTTGGCCGTCCGAATGCGATCGAGGTCGCTCCCCGTCCCGAGATCCATGACGGTATCGGCGCCGTAGTGCACGGCCGTGTGAAGCTTCTCGAGTTCGGTCTCGACGTCGCTCGTCGTCTCGCTGTTGCCGATGTTGGCGTTGACCTTGGTCGCGAACGAGCGGCCGATGATCATCGGATCGAGCGCATCGTGACCGACGTTCGCTGGAATAACGGCGCGACCGTCGGCGACCGCCTGCCGAACGGCTTCCGGGGCGCGCTGTTCTCGCTCTGCGACTCGTGCCATCGCGTCGGTGACCGTCCCCGATCGGGCAGCCTGTAGTTGCGTCTCTGCCATGGACAACCTAGTGGTACCACTAGGTTATAATCCTTCACATCCCGATCTACAGCAACGTACTTATCCGTCGGGCGAGTATGTACCACGATAACACATGTACGAGTGTATCCTCGTCCCGACCGACGGCTCGGTCGAGGGCGAGCGTGCAGTCGAGTACGCCATCGACCTCGCCCGACTCCACGACGCGACGGTGCGCGCGATTTACGTGGTCAATGCGGCGAACTATGGCGGGCTGCCGATGGAGACCGCGTGGGATGGGATCACCGACGCACTCCGGGAGGAAGGGGAAGCGGCCGTCGAGCGTGTCGTCGAACTCGCACCCGACGACGTGACTGTCGAGACACAGGTGCTCGAGGGCTCGCCCAGCCGCGTGATCGTCGCCGAGGCGCAACCGGAGAAGTGCGACCTCGTCGTCATGGGGACCCACGGACGCGGCGGCATCGACCGCCTCCTCCTGGGCAGCGTCACCGAACGCGTCGTCAGACGAGCCGGCGTCCCGGTCCTGACCGTTCGCGTCGACGGCGACCGCGACGACGAACTCGAGGGCGTGCAGAACGCCCAGGCGACCGTCGAGTAGCGGAATTCGACGCCGTTATTCGATGGGGCGAAGGTGCTCGCAGTCGCCCGTCGTCACCGTCCGCTCGCCCTCGTCGGTCGCAACCGTGAGCGCGCCGTGCCCGTCGACGTCGACGGCTCGACCGACGAGTTCGGTTCCGGCGACTTCGATCCGAACACGCTGGCCGGGCGTCGCCGCGAGGTCGCGCCAGGCGGGGATCACCGCGTCCAGGTTCGATCGGTACTCGTCGAAGGTCTCGAGCACCCGCTGGACGAACCGGCGTCGGCCGACGACCCCCGCCTCGTCGCAGATGCTCGTCGCTCCCTCGGGCAGGTCGGCGGCCTCGAGGTTGGCGTTGACGCCGATGCCGACGACGAGCCACGCGACGCGGTCGGTCTCGCCCTCCATCTCCGTCAGAATACCGGCTAGCTTGCGGTAGTCGCCCCCGTCACCCGGCACGATCACGTCGTTGGGCCACTTGATCGCCGCGTCGACACCCGCCTCTCGAGCGGCCCGCGCCGTGGCGACCGCGGCCGCGAGGGTGTAGAGGGGTGCGCGAGCGGGCGGGATCTCGGGTCGACAGAGGATACTGAGCCAGACGCCGCCCGCAGGGGCGTCCCAGACGCGCTCGAGGCGGCCTCGTCCCCCGGTTTGCTCGTCGGCGACCACGACGACGTCGGTCTCACCGGACCCCGCTAACTCGCGTGCGCGGTCGTTCGTGCTGGCGAGCGTCTCGTGGTACTCGACTGCGAAGGGCGCCTCGAGGCCGTACTCGATCGCCGGCCCTGAGTACGCGTCGATCGAATCGCTGGCCAGGACGTAGCCCGATCCGGAGCTCTCGACATTGAAGCCGGCGTCCCGGAGCGCCTCAACGTGTTTCCAGACGGCCGCACGGGAGCACTCGAGTTCGGCGGCGAGCTCCGGCCCCGACACGGGGCCATCGGCTAGCGCCTCGAGGACGGCGCGTCGCGTGTCATTCATGGTCGAGAAGGCGGTCGCGGGATACTTAACCGGGGTGATTGCCGTTGATGGTTGGTGGGGCGATTGCAGTTCGACCAGGATCGCAACTCTGCCCGACTGGCCCGAACCCCTCGCGGCTTCGACGTCCGCTCAGCAGCGATGCCTCGGCTACGATGTCCCTGTATGACGATTTCGATTCGCCACCGCCCAAACCAGACACCGTCAAGACCAGTCGTCCATCGAGACTGATAAACGAACCGTATATTCACCCGTAACTGAATACGGCTGGTATCCCACTCTCGAGTCGGACCACGATGGGAGGCGAGCGCGATGAGAACGATGGTGTCGCCGGTAGTCGATTCGGAACCGTGTATCTGGGATCGGACGGCCGATTTTACACCAGCTGGGACGTCCTCGAGAAGTACCGCTCCGGCACGTGGAAGCCCTGTCTCCGTCACCGGTCTGGCCGACGACTGGTCGCCGATGGTGACGCGCTCCTGTCGTTGACGCCGGTCGCCGCCAGCGACCTGCCCGACTGGCTCGAGATCAGGGTGACGACGGGTCAGCGACGGGTGAAGACGCGAGCGATCGATACGCGACAGTAACGCGATCGCGGGCGACTGGGTCCGCGTCGGTGTCACACACTTAATAGATGGCGATGTGAATACCAGGTTTCTAGATGGTTTCGTTCGACCCACCGACCGTGAAGCGTCGGTCGTTCCTCGCTGGGGTCGGATCACTGGGCACGCTAGGAACGCTCAGGTACGCGACTCGCGAGCCGTCGACCGAGGTCGAGGTGCGGTTCTGGCTGACCGAACAGGCCTCGACGTACGACATCGCCGACCTGCTCGCGGCCCACCTCGAGGCCGCGCTCGAGTACGAGTTCTGGGACGTCGACGTCTCCTTCGGCGGCGTCGTGCCCGTCGACTCCGAGGACGGTGCCCGACCCGTCCTGTCGGGACGGTGGCCCATGGCCGTCGGATCAGGAGCGACGGGAATCGGCTCGATCGACGCCGCGAAGGACGTCAACCTGCTGGTTACCGACGGACCGATGCACACGTCGCCGACGGGGTACGCGATTCCACACGTCGCTTCGGTCGGCGGGGCGCGCCACATCGCCGAACTCGAGCCGCCGGATCAGGAGGCGGACGAACTCCCGTACTCGCGACCCAATCTCACTATCCAGGTCGTGATCCACGAGGTCGGCCACACGCTCGGGCTTCGCCACGAACACGGGCGAACGTACGTCGTCAACAAAGCGACCGTGTCGACCCCGATGATGAGCGCCTACGCGTGGGATTCGTCGTTCGAGTCCGAGAAGTCTCGGTGTGGTCAGGAGTACACCCCCCCGCCGCACCCGGACCGAAAGCTCACCCACCGATTTTCGCTCTGTGCGGAGTCGACGTTACGCGAATACAAGGGCGGCGTCAATCTGCGGTAGTTACCGTGGCGGGAATCTCGGTCCTCACTCGAACCGCCCAGCCGTCGCGTCGACGAGCCAGTCCAGGAGGTGTGCCACGGCTCGAGGCGATCGAACCTGACACGAGGCGGCCGTCTCCGTCGCTCGTCCGACGGCCACCCCTAGCCCATTTGGACCGAGGCGACGAAAGACCGTCTCGTCGGTCACGTCGTCGCCGACGTACAGGACGAACGGATCCCGTGCTTGCTTCGACCGAAGCAAAGAGACGGCGTCACCTTTCGTCCAGGGAACGCGCGGGCCGAACTCGAGGATGGCCTTGCCGTGACTGCACTCGAGGTCGCCGTCCCCGATTCGGTCGACGACCGCTCGCGTCTCCTGTTCGACGACCGGGACCAGCTCCCGTGACACGTGGCGAACGTGGACTGTCCCCGTGAGGCGTTTGTTCTCGACGCGACAGCCGGAAACGTCCTCGAGGCGCTCTTCGAGGACGGCACAGCACCGCTCGACCAGGCGGGACCGCTTCTGCGCGACGGGGTGGACGGCGACCGAGTCGTCTCGCGCGAGTTCGAGGCCGTGATTTCCGCCGTAAACCGACGGTCCGTCGACGCGTCGGGAGACGTCGGCGAGCGCACGCCCGCTGACAATCGCCGTCGTCACGTCCTCGTGGGAGTCGAGACGTTCGAGGGCGCGTTCGGCCGCCGGAAGCGGCCGGGCCCGCTCGGGGTCGTCGACAATGGGGGCGAGCGTGCCGTCGAAGTCGAAACACGCCAGCAGTTCGTCGTGGCGGTCGAGTCCGGTTGCGAGGCGTTCCTGCAGGTCTCGGGTCGTTCGTTGCTGGAGGGACATCGAGAACTCAGAGGGATCGTGACACGTCGTTCACTCGTCGGTCGACTGCTGGAAATCGGGCTGCCTCGATGTGGGCGAATTGCTGGTCCATCCACCACTCGAGGTCGTGGTCGAAGACGTGAGTTCGCAGGGCGGCCATCCGGGTCGTGCGTTCGCTCTTCGGGGCCCCGAGAGCGTCGGCAACTGTTCGCGCGAACCGATCGGTGTCCGCCGGGTCGATCGTGAACGCCGGATAGCCGAGCGCGTTCGCCGCTCCCGCGTGCTCGCTGAGAACGAGCGCGCCGTCGCCGTCGATCGAGGAGGCGACGTACTCCTGGGCGACGAGATTCATGCCGTCGCGGACCGAACTGACGACGAGGAGGTCGGCCTCCCGATAGAGCGTGGTCAGGTCGGCCCGGTCGAGGAAGTCCTCCGTGTAGACGATCGGCTGCCAGTCGTCGGTGCCGAAGCGCTCGTTGATGTGGTCGACAGTCGATCGAACCTGCCGTCCGAGTCGATCGTAGCTCGGAATCTCCGTCCGACTCGGCGTCGCCTTCTGAAGGAACGTGAACGACTCTCGCCACTCGGGGTAGCCCTCGAAGAGGCGCTCGAGGGCGGCCAGTCGCTCCGGGATCCCTTTGGTGTAATCGAGGCGGTCGACGCCCAGGCCGACGGCACAACCGTCGGGGATGTCGTACCGTTCGCGCAGGGAATCCCACCTGTCGTCCCCGATCTCTCGGGCCCGTTCCTCGTAGCTGTTCGCGTCCACGCCCATCGGCGTCGCGACGATTCGCGTCTCGTGGCCGTCGTACCGGACCGTGCGTTCGCGGTAATCGACCGTCGCCGACGGAAGAGTCTCCTCGACACACTCGAGGAAGGCCGTCCCGTAGCGCTCGATGTGGAAGCCGAACACGTCGGACCCGAGCAGTCCGACGAGGAGTTCGCGAGCGTTAGGGCAGGCGGCGAACGACGACGGGTCCGGCCACGGAATGTGCCAGAACTGAGCGACCGTCGCACCTGCTGGCGCTTTCGCCTGGATCATCGACGGCGCGAGCCCGAGGTGGTAATCCTGGAGCCAGATCACGGACTCGTCGGTGGCCTCTTCGAGGACGGCGTCGGCGAACTGTCGGTTCACGTGACGATACCACTCGAGGTCGGTCGGTCGATACTCGAGCAGTTCGGTCATCCCGTGACAGAGCGGCCAGAGGACGCGGTTGCTGTAGCCCGTATAGTAGCCGTCGACGGCCTCGTCCGAGAGCCAGACCCGCCGCAGGGTGTACTGGTCGTCGCTTCCGGGTGGGACGTCGACGCAGTCGTTTTCGTCGGTGACCGCGCGGTCGGCGCTGCCGTCGCCCCAGGCGATCCAGGTGCCGCCGATCGCTCGCATTATGGGGTCGAGTCCGGCGGTCAGTCCGCCGGTCGGTTCGTCGACGGTGACGTCGCGTTCGCCTGGATCGTTGCTGTTCTCGTTGTCGTCGCCATCGTCCTCGCCGTTGTCGTCGCCATTGACCCACTCGTGACGATACGGCTGCCGATTCGAGACGACGAGCAGCGATTCCGGGGCGTTGAAATCGACGCCACCGTCGGTCACGAGCCGTCGACCGTCGTCCCGTAAATCGTTCGCATGATTCGACTCCGCCACCGCTACTCGCTCCGTAGATCGCATCTATGAAATTTCCTCGTTTGCCCTACTGTTTCGTTCGCGGCCTGCAGTCACAGGCCATTGATATACACCACCTTATCCGGCTCTCTGCATGGACATTCACGGGAGCTCGAGGCTTGCGCCGACCGGCGACCAGCGACCGGCGACCAGCAACCGACGACCGGCGCCTCGAGCAACGTTCAAGGGGCTCCCCCTGCATCGTCAGCCATGAACGAGCCGTTCGCCGAACGAGTACGGCGGTGCCAGCGAGGACTCGCTGACCGCGGCGCCGCTGCGCTGGTCGCCTCGCCCGGACCGGTGCTCACGTACCTGACGGGCGTCGAGGAGTCGCCGTCCGAACGCCACTTCCTGGCCGTCGTTCCCCGCGACGGGCCGCCGGTCGTGGTCGCGCCCGCGATGTACGGGGCGGAACTCGAGGCCGCGCCCGTCGATCGGGCCGTCCTCTGGGGCGACGGCGACAATCCGGTCGAGGCGCTCGCGAGCGCGTTCGAAACCGCTGGTCTCGAGCCGGAATCCGAGGCCGACGAGACGACCCTGCTCGACGACCGCCTCTGGACGACCTTCGCCCAGGACGTTCGCGGCCTGTTTCCCGACACGACGTACGGCCTCGCGAGCGATGTGATCGAGCCTCTCCGCCTCCGAAAGGACCGACTCGAGCGGACGACCCTCCGTCAAGCGGGGAACGTCGCGGATCGTGTCTCGATGACGCTCCGGAAGCGCGGCGAGGAGGTCGTCGGGTTGACCGAACGGGAACTCGCCGAGGAAATCGATCGATTGCTCGAGGCCGAAGGCGGCCGCGGCACCGCGTTCGACACCATCGTGGCCGCGGGCGAGAACGGGGCGCGCCCGCACCACCAGCCTGGCGACCGTCCCATCGAAGCCGGCGATCCGGTCGTCCTCGACTTCGGCGCGTTCGTCGACGCAGACCTGGAGTCGGGGCAGGCCCGCTATCCTGGCGACCAGACCAGGACGATGGTCTTCGCCGGCGAACCGCCCGAGGGGTATCGGGAGGTACACGAGACCGTCGCCCGCGCTCAGCAGGCCGCCGTCGAGTACGTCGAACCCGGCGTCACAGCCGAGTCGGTTGACGCCGTCGCTCGCGAGATTATCGCCGACGCAGGCTACGGCGATGCCTTCGTTCACCGCACCGGCCACGGCGTCGGCCTCGAGGTCCACGAACCGCCCTACATCGTCGAGGGGAACGAGCAGGCCCTCGAGCCGGGCATGGTCTTCAGCGTCGAGCCGGGAATCTACCTCGAGGGCGAGTTCGGGGTCCGACTCGAGGACCTCGTGGTGGTCACCGAGGACGGTTGCGAGCGGTTGAACGCGACCCCGCTGGACTGGGCGTGCGAAGGCGCTTGCCAGTAACGGGGTTACCCACGTCGAACTGGATGGTGAGGTGTACCTGAGAACCGTCAGCGGAGTGGAATGCTGGTTCAGACTGGCTGGAGAACCGAAGGCCGTGCTGGTGATTGCTCGGTGGTGAGCGCGTCGACTTCCCGTTCGAGCCGGTGGGCGTAGCGAAGTCGAAGTCGCCGTGCTTGCGCCCGAGACAACCGAGGGCTGTCCTCGAGATCCGTCGAGAGCGGACGATAGGCGGAGGGGTCGAATCCCATCGTCCCGAGGTATCGCTCAACAGCAGGCGCCTCGAGCCCGTAATCGATGGCGTCGTTCACGTGCTGTTTCACTCGATCGAACTCGGGAATCGTCACGGTCGACCCCGTAATCTCGCCCCGTCCACCGATCTCCACGCGTCTACGCTCGACGAGGCTCAAGATGTCTCGAACGTCTTCGGCGAGTTGCAGGACCTGTCCAGGGAGTGCCACGTCCGGGGCCCGCCATTCGATCGTGTCGAATTCGTCGCGCAACCGAACCGGTGCCCAGATCGTATCCTCTGGCGTAAAGTGCTCGTCGAACGTCTCCTGGTCGATGCCTTCGGCTACCGCCTGTCGGCGAAAGTCGTCAAACGTGGCGTCGATCCGGTCGTTCCACTCGTCTACGTCCGCGGCGTAGGACCACAATCGGCCGAGCCGGGGATGGTCGCCGTAACACGTCCGCCGGTAGACGTGGGGTCGCGCACAGGCAGCCACGTTCTCTCCCTGGTGGTACGTGGAACTCCCAGCGAGCGCAAACGCCGGGTCCAGTGCGGTCAGGAGGTTCAACTGGTCGGCTTCGGCCCCCTCGATCTGATCGACGTGCAGGTGGGTGCCGGCGCAGCAGGTGGCCTTTTCGAACGCTTCGCCGAGCACCTGACGCTGAATCCGCGTCCGGGGCGTATCGCTCGTGCCGAGAGAACCGGCGTTGAGCGGCGTGGCAAGCGGGACGAGGTGGCGTCCCTCTTCTCGCCCGACGTCGATCGCTTCTTGGAGTCTGAACGCGACCTCCTCTCGGAGTTCGGGGATGCCATCGCATGGATCGGTGACGACCTCGAGCATGGGGTCCGCGCTCTCGGCGTGAAGGTCGTCGATCCGGTCGAGCACCGGTGTTGCGGGTGCGAGTGCACCCGTGTCGTCGACGGTCCAGTATTCGAGTTCGAGACTGAGTTGCATAGTGTTGGTGAGTTACTGCACGGTGAGCGGTTTCACATCACAGCGACGACAGCATGGGATCGACCCCGAAAACGGGGATCAGTCGTCGTTCGACCGTACAAAGGCCAACCGAGTGAGCGGGAAGACCCCTCTCCCAAAGTGATTTGGGCAGCTGTGATACCGTCGTGAATACAGATACTTGGCGACTCGAACCTCAGGCCGGCTATCGGTCGTACGCGGTGTCACCGACTATAGTGGGGAGTTCGAACAGAGGTGTAAGTTACTGCTTCCCACGAACAGGGGAACTGCAACGGCGTTCGAAATCGTTCCGTTGTCCAAATCGACAGCGACGGGGGTACTCTCTCAGCGGTTTCCAGGCGGGAATGCGCAGTCTCGAGCCGGCGACCATCCGCTCCACGCTGACGTGCGAGGATACTCAAGCGTGTGGATGCTGTTTACCGCCGACGAGCGATTCGACCGCCAGACCCCATTCACAACTTGACTCGCTCGGCACTCGCCGCCACCGCTTGGACCCGTTCGAGCGAGTCGTCGGGTTCGACCTCGAGCAACCGCTCGAGACGGACGAACTCACGAGCCAGGTACTCGAGCCCCTCCGCCTGCGAAGGGATCGAATCGAGTGGCCGACCCCCGTCGAGCGGGAAAGTTCGTCGAGCACGTCTCGAACCGGGCAAACGGACCGTCAGCAGCCCTCGACGGTCAGGGTCCCTTCGACGCGTTGCTCGCCTGCGACAATCGCCCACTCGACGTCGCCCGTCGGAAGGTCGCTTCCGGCGACGGTGAAGGTACTCGAGATGCAGTCCTCGCCCGCGATTTCGACCGTTCCGGACCGGGTACGATCCTCGACCTCGAGGGTCACGTCGAGCTCGACCGGCTCCGTGCCGTCGTTGCGCAGGGTGACGGTGAAGTCGGCCGACTCATCGTGAGCGATCGAATCCGGCCCGGTTACCGAGAGATCGATCGACGTCGGTTCCTCGTCGCCGGGATCTTCGTCCGTCTGATCGTCCTCGTCGGGTTCCTCCTCGTCTCCATCTTCTTCGTCTTCGGTTCGAAGGGCCAGTAATTCCCCGTCGCGACTGACGTAGACGGTGTTTTCGTCGGCGACGATCGATTCCTGGCTCCCGATCCACTCGCGTTCGTCGAACGCGTACCGCCAGCGTTCCTCGCCGGTCTCGAGGTCGTAGGCGAGCACCCGATCCTCGTCGTCTTCTTCGTCGGGTATGTCGGCCGAATCGGGTCCATACGCAGTGATGACCGTCTCTCCGACGAGTGCCGGTAAGCTATGGTAGGAATCGGTGGTCCACCTCCGTTCGCCACTCTCGGAGAGGTCGTACGCCGAGAGGTTCCCGTCTCTCCCGAGCGCGAAGTACGTCTCGTCGACAATGGAGTTGGTGCGCGTCATGGACGTGCTGGCGACGACCTCCCGGGTGGCCATCTCGTAGAGATAGGTGGCGTCGTAAGCGGGGAAAATAGCGACGTGGCCCGAGCCAGCGGTAACCTGGCTGACCGACTCGTCGGGGTCGACCGTGACCACTGTCTCGCCCGTCTCGGGGTCGAGCCCGGCGAACATCCCCGCGCGCCCGGGTGCGTAGGCCGAATCGAACACGTAGACGGCGTCCTCCGAAACGTCGCCGAACTGCAATTCTTCGGCCGTTTCCGTCCCGTCGGCCGTCTCTACTTCGACGCGCTCGCGCTCCCATTGGATCGAGCCGTCTTCGGTGTCGAGCGCGTAGACGGTGTGCTCGCTCGCGGTGTAGACCATGCCGTGACCGACCGCCAGCTCGAGACTATCGATCTCGCTCTCCCAGCGGACGTCGCCGGTCTCGGCGCCGATTGCCCGGATCGGGTCACCGGCTACGTAGAGTACGTCGCCGTCGGTCGAGAGCGTTCGCTCGGCGTCGATGTCACCCGTCTCCCACTCGCTCGAGCCGTCTTCGGCGTCGAGTGCGGTTACGCCTCCCTGGACCAGGGTGTAAATGCGGTCGTCGGCGATCACGATCGAACCGAGGTCGTGCGCCCCGTCGTACCGCCAGGCGATTTCGGTCGGGCGTTCGCGATGGGAGCCGTCTCCGTCCTCGCTACTATCTTCGTCGCCTTCGCCGTAACCGTCAGCGAGGACCGACCCGACTGATGCGAGAACTCCGGTTGTCGAAAGCGCTGCACCTGCTGACAGTACCGTACGGCGGTTCAAACCTGCCATGCCACGGTAATGACCGATTTGTGGTTTTATTATCAAGCGGATATGACCGGATTGCACGCTCGAGAACTATTTCGCTGTGTTGAACTATCACACTACAGGACACTATAGTCGAGAAATGTACGAAGGTGGTCGTCACGGCGCCGACACCGTTTCGTTCGGCGGACAGTCAGTCGTTGATCGTCAGGGATTCGGTTGGAGTTCCCCGCAAAGGGCATCCCGGAATGCTATATATTGTATAGTATAGGCGATGCCAGCGTTCACTTTCGCCGGCGAACGGCGTCCGAACCCCGAGTTCGCTACAGTTCGATTCGTTCGGCGCTCGCCGCCGCCGCTTCGGCGCGCTCGAACAGGTCGTCTGGCTCGACCTCGAGCAACCGGTCGAGGCGGGCGTTCGTCTCGGCTCGGTCCGGTGCGATCCGGTTACAGCCGGCGTTGATCGTCGAGTCACGGTAGGTGCCGATCTCGCGGGCCTGCGCAACGATCTCCTGTTTGTCTCGAGTCAGCAGCGGCCGGTGGATCGGCAGTCGCGTCGCACGACTCGTGACGGCGACGTTCTGGGCCGTCTGGCTCGACTTCTGGCCGATAGCTTCGCCGGTGACGATTCCGCTCGCGTCGTGTTCTTCGGCAATCTGCTCGGCGATCCGGTAGATGAATCGCCGCAGGGAGAGCATCCGTCCTTCCTCCATGGTCTCCGCGAGCAGAGAGACGGTCTCCCCGCCGGGCACGCGGTAGACGCTCAGGTCGACGTTCGGCGCGTACCGCGAGAGCGAGCGGACGGTCTCGATCGCGCGCGCCTCGTGGTCCGGGCCGCCGTAGTCACCGAGCGCGACGTAGACCGGGATCACCGGCGAGCCCCGGCGCATCATTTCGTAGGCTGCGACGGGGGAGTCGATGCCGCCGCTGACGAGCGCCACCATCGGCGCCTGCGATCGAAGGGGCAGGCCGCCCGGCCCCTCGAGACGGTCGAGGTAGACGTAAGCCGCCTCGTCGCGAACCTCGACGCCGAAGGTCAGATCGGGATCCTCGAGGTCGACCTCGGGATCGAACTCGTCTTCGACGGCCTCCCAGATGGCGGTCCCGCCCTGCCGGGCGACGTCCTCGCTCGTGAACGGCAGGCGCTTGTCGGCGCGGGTAGCGTCGACGGCGAAACTGCCGCCGTCGTAGCTGGCGTGAGCGGTCTCGGCGAGCGCGTCGCAGATCGTTTCGAGGTCGGCCTCCACCACGATTGCGGGGCTGGTCGAGACGACGCCGAAGACGTCGGCGGTCGCGGCGGCCGCGGCCTCCACGGCGTCCTCGGTGGTGTGAATCAGCGGCCGGTTCCAGTTGCCCTCCACGTTGCCAGCCACCGATCGGTCCGCGAGGACGGCCTCGAGGTTCTCGAGCAGGAAGTCGAGCATGTACCGCTTGACGGTGTTGCTCTTCGTGTTGAGGTCCCCGTGTCGGACGAGGACGGTGTCGGCGCCGGGCGGGTGCATGGAGAGAGATAGATGGGCCGACGTATAAGGGGATTACGAGCGACGAAGCCGCGGTGGCGACTGGCGAGACGCTCGAGAACACGGCACACGTCGACCCGGTAACACGGCTTTTATCCTCACTCGGCCCCTGCTAGAATCGATGACAGACGGGGACGTCGCCGCCTTCACTCACCTCGGCTCGAGCGTCCGGGAGGCCCTCTCCGAACGCGGGTTCGCAACGCCGACGGCGCCACAGCGACTCGCGATTCCGCCGCTGGCCGCCGGCGAGCACACGCTCGTGATCGCCCCTACGGGGAGTGGAAAGACCGAGACGGCGATGCTTCCCGTCTTCGACGACCTCGTGGCCGACTCACCCGAGGGGTTCGGCGCGCTCTACGTCACTCCGCTGCGGGCGCTCAACCGCGACATGCGCGAGCGCCTCGAGTGGTGGGGCGAGTACCTCGGCCTCGAAGTTGACGTCCGTCACGGTGACACCACCCAGTATCAGCGCGGCAAACAGGCCAAAAATCCGCCCGACGTGCTCGTGACGACCCCAGAGACGCTGCAGGCGATGCTCACCGGCGAACGCCTCCGGGAGGGGCTCGAGGACGTCTCCCACGTCGTGATCGACGAGGTTCACGAGCTCGCCGCCTCCAAGCGGGGCGCCCAGCTGGCGGTGGGGCTCGAGCGACTCCGCGAACTGTCGGGCTCGTTCCAGCGAATCGGACTCTCCGCGACCGTCGGCGATCCCGAGTCGGTCGGACAGTTTCTCACGGGCGGCCGACCGTGTACGATTCGCGAAATCGACGTCGGGAGCCGGATCGACGTGCGGGTGCGCCAGCCGGAGATCACGGACGAAGATCAGCGACTCTCGGGCGAACTCGCCACCGACGCGACGACGGCCAGCCACGTCCGATTTATCAGGGACCTCGTCGCCGAAAACGAGTCCACGCTCATCTTCGTCAACACCCGCCAGACGGCCGAGGCCCTCGGCTCGCGGTTCACCCGCCTCGACCTGCCGATTGGGGTCCACCACGGGTCGCTCTCGAAAGAGGCCCGCATTGACGTCGAGGACCGGTTCAAAGCCGGCGACCTCGACGCGCTCCTGTGTACCTCCTCGATGGAACTTGGGATCGACGTGGGCCGGATCGACCACGTGATCCAGTACCAGAGCCCGCGCCAGGTCTCGCGACTGCTCCAGCGGATCGGCCGCGCAGGCCACCGTCGCGACCAGGTCTCGCGAGGGACCATCGTGACGACCCGCCCGGACGACACGCTCGAGGCGCTGGCCATCGCCCGGCGGGCGAGCGCGGGCGAGGTCGAACCGGCCGAGATCCACGACGGGAGCCTCGACGTGGTCGCCAACCAAATTCCGGGGATCGTTCAGTCGACCGGCTCGCGCCACCTGATGGAGATCCGTGATCTGTTCGCCCGCGCCTATCCGTTCCGCGACCTCGAGGAGTCGGCGCTCCGGAGCGTCCTCTCGGAGCTTCACCGGAATCGCATCGTCTGGTTCGACGAGAGCAGCGAGCGAGTCGAGACCACCGGCGGCACCTGGCAGTACGTCTACGCCAACCTCTCGATGATCCCCGACGAGGCGACCTACGAGGTCCACGACATCGCCTCGAGCGGCCAGATCGGCACTCTCGACGAGCGATTCGTCACGACCTTTGGTCAGCCGGGGGCCGTCTTCATCCAACGCGGGGAGATGTGGCGAATCGTCGAAATCGACGACGAAGAGGAACGGGTACGGGTCACCCCCATCGAGGACCCCGTCGGCGAGGTCCCCTCCTGGATCGGTCAGGAGATTCCCGTCCCCGAACCGGTCGCCCAGGAGGTCGGCGAGATTCGCGGTACCGTCGGCTCGCAACTCGAGACCGGCGCCGACGACGGCGCCGTCGCTCGCGACCTCGGCGGGCGCTACCCGGGCGACGATACGACGCTCTTGGGGGCCGTCTCCGGACTCCGGAAACAGCTCGAGGGCGAGACGCCGATGCCGACCCACGACCGTATCGTGCTCGAGCGCCAGGGGCGGACGGTCGTCCTCAATGCTTGTTTCGGCCACCGGACGAACGAGACCCTCGGTCGCGTGCTCTCGGCCCTGCTCGGCCAGCAGTCCGGATCGTCGATCGGCCTCGACACCGACCCCTACCGGATCGAACTCGAAGTGCCGACCGACGTGGCGACGAGCGACATCGTGACCGTCCTGACCGAGACGGATCCCGACCACGTCGGCACCATCGTCGAGTTAGGATTGAAGGGGTCGGACGCCCTCGCCTACCGCCTCTCACAGGTCTCGGCGAAGTTCGGCGCGCTCAAGCGCTGGCAGGGCTCCGGCCGCATGTCGAACGAACGGTTGCTCAAGGCGCTCGAGGACACGCCGATGTACGCCGAGTCGATCCGCGAGGTGTTCCACGAGGACCTCGACGTGGCGGGCGCGAGCCGCATCCTCTCGCGGCTCCGGTCCGGCGAAATCTCGCTCGAAACGATTCGCGGCCGGACGGCCATCGGGAGCGCAGGCCGCTCCGGTGGCAAGGAACTGCTGGTGCCCGAGAACGCCGACGCGAGCGTCATCCAGACCGTCAAGGAGCGCCTGCAGGACGACCGGGTGACCCTGCTGTGCACCCACTGTCGGGAGTGGTACTCGCGGACGAAAGTGAAGCGGGTCGCGGACCAGCCCGAGTGCCCCAACTGCGGATCGACGCGCGTAGCGGCGCTGAGCCCGTGGGCCGACGACGTCCTCCAGGCCGTCCAGGCCAACTCGAAGGACGAGGAACAGGAAGAGTTGACCCGTCGCGCGGTCAAGAACGCCAATCTCGTCCAGAGCCACGGCAAGCGGGCCGTCGTCGCCATGTCCGCGCGCGGCGTCGGCCCGCACAACGCCGCCCAGATCATCAGCCGTCTACGCGAGAACGAGGCCGACTTCTACCGGGACATCCTCGAGAAGGAGCGTCAGTACGCCCGGACGAAGGCGTTCTGGGATTGACTGAGACTGAGCATGGGGCCAGGCTCGGGCGGGAATCGGTCCCACTCGAGCCGCGGTCGTAACGCCCAAGCGTTCACACCGCGTTCGTCCGACTATGAAGTTCGCGCCGGGCGCGTGGCGCTACGCCATCGTTCCGCTGGTCGTGGCCCCATTCGCCTACCTCATCAGCGTCGGCGTCGGCATCGCGACCCTCCTGCTCGGCGTCGGGACGCTCGCGTTCTTCCGCGATCCCGAGCGAACGCCGCCCCTGTCTGGCGTCGTCGCGCCTGCCGACGGCAAGGTGTCCGTCATGCGGACCGAGGGCGACCAGTTTCGGCTGGGGACGTTCATGAACGTCCACAACGTCCACGTCGTCCGTGCGCCGTTCGACGCTACGGTACGGGACGTGGAGCACTCGCCGGGCGGATTCAAACCCGCGTTCTCGAAGGACTCCGACCGGAACGAGAAAGTTCACCTGCACCTTGAGCCCGCAGAAGGGGCGTTCTCCGAGGGGGCGTTTCCCGAGGGTGACGCCGAGAACTCCGAACCAGGCCTCGACGAAACCGGAGATCGAGCCACGGAGGCTGAGGTCACGTTCATCGCCGGCGCGTTCGCCCGTCGCATCCACCCCTACGTCGAGCCTGGCGACTCGCTCGAGCGGGGCCAGCGAATCGGCCACATCGCGTTCGGCAGTCGGGTCGACGTGGTGTTCCCGCCGACCGTCGCGCCCGAGGATCTGGCGGTCGAACCGGGCCAGAAGATGACTGCCGGAGAGACGGTGATCCTCGAGACCGGCGGGAATCCACTGTCGGGCAACGACGGACTCGACGCCGATCGCTCGAGCCGCTGATTAGTCCTGGCCGATGTGCGACCGCCAGCCAGCACCAGCCGTTAGCGTTTCGCGTCCACTACGTCCCGAGCCGCCTCGAAGTGGCGCTGCTCGACGACCACGTCGTCCGCGTGTTCGTTCGCCTCCTCGGGGCCGTACTTCGTGGCGACCTCGCGGATCGCCCGCATCGAGGCGTCCCGGACGAGCGCCTCGAGGTCGGCGCCGGTGTAGCCCTCAAGGTCGTCGACGAGGGCATCGAGGTCGACGTCCTCTCCGAACGGTTTTCCTCGGCCGTGGACCTCGAGGATCTTGCGTCGGGCCTCGAGGTCGGGTTCTGGCACGAGGACGTGCGTGTCGAGGCGGCCCGGTCGGAGCAAGGCCGGGTCGAGGTGGTCCTTGCGGTTGGTCGCTGCCAGCACCACGAGATTCGGGTTCTCGCGCATGCCGTCGAGTTCGGTCAGCAGCTGAGAGACGACGCGGTCGGTCACCTCGTGGCCGTCATCACGATTGGCGGCGATGGCGTCGATTTCGTCGAAAAAGACGATCGAAGGGGCCGACTGGCGGGCTCGCTCGAACACCTTCCGGATCGCTTTCTCGCTCTCGCCGACGTAGCGGTCGACGATTTCCGGCCCGTCGACGCGAACGAAGTTGACGTCCGTCTCGCCAGCGAGCGCTCGAGCCAGAAGCGTCTTTCCGGTTCCGGGTGGCCCGTAGAGCAGGACGCCCGACGGCGGGTCGGTGTTCGTCCGATCGAAGAGTCGCTCGTAGGTCAGCGGCCACTCGACGGACTCCCGGAGCACCTGTTTGGCGTCCTCGAGGCCGCCGACGTCCGCAAAGTCGGTGTTGGGCGACTCGGCGACGTACTCACGCATCGCGGAGGGTTCGACGGCCGCGAGCGCGGTGTCGAAGTCCGCCCGGGTAACCGTGGGATTCGCGCTCCAGGCCGCGCGCTCGTCGGCGTCGGTGGGACGGCGGCGGATGGCGGCCATCGCAGCCTCGGTGACGACGGAATCGAGGTCCGCGCCGACGAAGCCGTGGGTTCGACTCGCGATTTTGTCGACGTTGACGTCCTCGGCCAGGGGCATCCCACGGGTGTGGACCTCGAGGATCTCGCGTCGACCGACCATGTCGGGAACGCCGATCTGGATCTCGCGGTCGAAGCGGCCGCCACGCCGGAGTGCGGGGTCGATGGTGTCCACCCGATTCGTCGCCCCGATCACGATCACCTCGCCGCGGGCGTCGAGCCCGTCCATCAGGGTCAGCAACTGGCCGACGATCCGGTTCTCGGCGTCGCCGTCGTCGTCGCGCGTCCCCGCGATTGAGTCGATTTCGTCGAAGAAGATGATCGTCGGGGCGTTCTCGCGGGCCTCCTGGAAGGTCTGTCGAAGTTGCTCCTCGGATTCGCCTTTGTACTTCGACATGATCTCCGGCCCAGAGATCGTCACGAAGTTGGCCTCGACCTCGTTGGCCACCGCACGGGCGATCAGCGTCTTCCCCGTGCCGGGTGGTCCGTACAGCAGGACGCCCGACGGCGGCTCGACCCCGAGACGTTTGAACAGCTCGGGTTCGGAGATCGGTAACTCGATCATCTCCCGGACCTGCTCGAGTTCCTCGTCGAGGCCGCCGATGTCCTCGTAGGTGACGCCGGAGGGACGGTCCGACGGGGCCGCCGACCCCGACGACGCTCGCCCGTCGGCGTCTCGAGACGGCGTCGAACTCGGCGCGTCCGCACCGTCGGAATCGGTGTCGTCGAAGACCAGCACGGTCGTGGAGCCGGTGATCTGGACGTCGCCCGCGGGTTCGGTCTCGACGACGGTGAAGGGGTCGGCCGCGACGCCCTCGATCCGAATCTGTTCGCCAGCACGGATCGGTCGGTTGCGCAGTTTCTGGTTGGCGACGCGCTCGGCCAGTCGCGACTCGGCGTCGCTCAGCGACGGCGGCGGCGAGAGCGTGACGGTTTCGGCCTCTCGGATGGACGAACCGTCTGTCGCTCGAACCTCGACGGTATCGCCCACGTTCACGCCAGCGTTCGCGCGGGTGTCGGCGTCGATCTGGACGACCTGCTCCGGGATCGCCGGATCCGCCGGCCACATCTTCGCGACGGTTCGTCCCTCGCCCTCGATGACGACGGTGTCGCCGCTCAACACGCCGAGTTTTCGCCGCGCCGTCTCGGGGATCCGTGCGACGCCACGGCCGGCGTCGCGCTTCTCCGCCGCGCGCACGGTCAGCGTGACGCCGTCGTCAGTCTCGGTCATGACAGATCGTTGTGGGGGAGTCGCCTTGAGAATTTCCCACCAGCGGCGATGCGTCCGATGATCGACGTCGGCAGTAGAATCTCTCGAGACGCGGGCCGAGTCATCCAATTGCTCGAGAGGAAGCCCGCTTCACGGAGTCGATCGGTCACAGTCGTGTCCCCTAGCCGTTCAAGCAATCCCGTGCCAGCGCCATAATTACAGCGCGAGCAACAGTTTCTCTGCGTGAAACGTTTGGGTAAACAACTGCATAGGAATAGGAGGAAGTTCGTTTTTCGCACCCATGTCGTCCTGGAAACGACGGTCCGTTTTGGCAACAGGTGCAGCACTCGCGACTGGTAGCGTCCTCGTCTCCGCCGGAGCGAGTCAGGAGGTGGAGGACTTACAACGCTCGTTCGAGGAGCCACGTGGCTGGTCCTCTCACCATGGAAACACCGGAAATTCGGCGACTGTTCCTCTCGATGGCTGGCTTCCCGCGCCAACGTCGGTCGCCTGGGAGTACGACCACACAGGAGACGTCGCCGTCGTCGATCAGGTCGTCTACCTTCGAACCGACGGGGAAGTGCACTCGCTCGAGGCCGAGGACGGCACGGTCCGGTGGGAGAGCGACGACATCGGTGCCGCGGGGACGCCGGCAGTGGTCGACGATGCCGTCTACGTCGGCGGCGACGCCGTGACGGCGCTCGAGGCTCCGACGGGTGAGGTTCGCTGGCGAACGGGGTTCGAGTCCGAAAGTCAGGTTCCGGATCCCACCGTCGCGTTTGAGACGGTGTACGTGGTCGTCGACGGGACACTGTATGCGCTCGACCGGAGCGACGGCTCGATCCGGTGGGAGCGAGAGTCGGTCACGCTCGAGAACCGCGACGGTGAGAAGGAGGAGGTTCGATTCGCATCGACGCCGGTCGCCGGCGACGAGGAATCGATCTACGCGGGCGTCGGCGATGCAGGCTTTGTCGCGCTCGACCCGGTTACGGGCGACGAGCAGTGGTCCCACCAGAAACTGTATCATGCTACGCATGTGAACTATCACGACTACCTCGTCGTCGGGGCGGGGCGGCTCTTTACGGGGCAGATCAGCGAAGCCGAGCGTTTTCCCGTCCTCGACGCGATGACCGGTGAACGCCTCGAGAGTACGACGTACCGATTCCCACTGGCTGTGACCGAAACGGCGAACGTCACCGCGGGCAGGAACGGATTCCGTGCCTACCATTATGACACGGAGTACAGCTGGTCGGTTGGCGGGAGCCTGGACGCGTGGGGACGTCCGATCGTCGTCGGTCGAACCGTCGTCGTCGCTCATCACCCCTACACGGACGAAATGCCGGAGCTGTACGGATTCGACCTCGAGAACGGGGACGAACTCTGGTCGTTTTCGCTCGGAAAACTCGGCATAGCGGAGGACAATACGCCGATGTGGCCCCACATATCGTACGTCTCCGACGGGGACACCCTCTACGTCTCGACACGGGACAGGATCGCAGCCCTTCGATCGTCCGAAGACGGGGGAGAGGACTCGAACGGCAATCCCCCACGTCTCTCGGTTCAGGCCCCGGAATCGATCGAATACCGGGAAGAAGCGGATCCTGCCGAAGACGGCGCGGACTTCGACGTCACCGTGACGAACCGACGAAACGAGACGACAGCTATCGAGGTCCGACTCGAGGTCGACTCGATCGACGAACCGGTCTTCCTCGAGCTAGGCAGTGGCGAGACCGACACCGCGCACTACACCGTCACGAGCAGAGATCTCGGAGCCGGTGAACACGACTGGACCGTCTCCGCGAACGACGAGACCGAGACGGGGACGCTCGTCGTCACCGAGCAGAAGGAGTGCTAAACGTCAGGAGCGCGGTACGCCAGACGACTCGACGGCCACGAGACACGTACGCCTAAGCCTCGCCAGCGTGGAGGTGTAGGCATGCGACCGGATCGAAACGCCGAACTCGCGCTCTTGCTCGAGGTCGCCGGCACGCCGAAGCCCGGGAACGTCGACCGACACCGCGACCTCGAAGACCTGCGATTCGAGCACTTCCTTGCGGGGGCCGTGGGCGCTCGCGACGGCCTCGAGATGGCGGCCGATAGCGCGGAGGTCGGTCCAGCGTTCGAACGTGCGGTCGAAGGGATGGCCGAGCAGGACGGCGGCAACACGCAGTTCGGGGCGCTACTCTTGCTCGTTCCGCTCGTTCGGGCCGCTCGAGGCGGTGCCGGCCTCACTCGATCCGACGCCGAGGCCGTCGTCGAGGGAACAACCGTCGCCGACGCCGCAGAGTTCTACCGCGCGTTCGATCACGTCGACGTCTTCGTCGGCGACCCACCGGCTGATATGGAACCCCTCGACGTCCGTCGCGGGAGCGACGCGATTCCGGCCCTGGAGGAGCGCGGGCTGACGCTGTACGACGTGATGGACCGGAGCGTCCCCGGCGACGACGTCGCTCGCGAGTGGGTCCGCGGGTTCGAGCGATCGTTCGCCGCGGCCGACCGGCTCGCTGACGCCGACGGGCCGATCCTCGAGCGCGCCGCTGCGGTCTTCCTCTCGTTGCTGGCCGAACGCCCCGACACGCTCGTCGCCGCCCGCCACGGCGAGGACGTCGCGGTCGAGGTGACCGACCGCGCTGCAACGCTCCACGAGCGGGGCGCCCTCGAGACCGATCGACCGGCGGTCGAGGCGTTCGCCGACGACTTGGTCGACCGCGGGATCAACCCGGGGACGACGGCTGATCTCACCGCGGCCGGGCTATTCATCGCCCTCGAGCGCGAATCGGTCGAGATATGAGCGGCCACGATTCCGACCTCGAGGCAGACGGCGGCGGTTCCGACCAGGACGCCAGCGACGATTCGAGTACCGCGGGGTGGCCACTCGAACTCAGTGGGGTCAGCGAAACCGTCGTCACCACGCTCGGGCCCAACGGATTGTGGAACGTCGCCGCCCTCGGCGTCTTCGCCGGCGACCCCGCCACCGCCAGAACCTGGGGGAACACGCGAACGCGCCGGAACTTCGAACGGCAGGGAGAGGGCTACGTCCAGTTTACCCGCGACCCGGTCGAGTTCGTCGACGCCGCGCTCTCGATCACCGAACGCGAAGACCCAATCCTCGAGTCCGCCGACGCCTGGGCTCGCGTAGCGGTCGAGCGAGTCGAAACCGGCACGGCCGACGGCGCCGACTGGGCGGCCTGGACGCTCGATCCCCGCGAGTCGGCCGTCGAACGCGAGTCGGTGACGCCGATCAATCGCGGCTTCGGCGCCGTGATTGAAGCGACCGTCGCGGCTTCCCGCCTCGGAATCGAGGGCTACGACCGCGCGCGACTCGAGGGGCTGCTGGAGCACTGCCTCGAGGTGGTCGACCGGGCTGGCGGCGCCAGAGAGCAGGCGGCGTTCGCGAATCTCGTGGCGTACAGCGAGTGGAACCCATCGGCGCGAGCGCGAGACGAGAACGAATGGCTTTAGAAGGCGCTCACGGAATAACGGGTATGGCAATCAAGCCGGCCTACATCAAAAAGACGGGGAACATCCTCCTGGAGCAGTATCCGGAGGCGTTCACGACCGACTTCGAACAGAACAAAGACAGCGTCACGAAGCTGACGAACATCGAATCGAAGGGCGTTCGAAACCGAATCGCGGGCTACGTCACGCGAAAGAAGGGCGCCGCCGTTTCGGCCTGAAACGAGGATTTTCTCGACTGTCACTGACTCGGTGAGTGGCTATGCTCTACCGATTACCGATCCCCCTCGAGCGCCTCGTCCTCGAGCACGACGGGACATTCGACGACGCGATACGTCTCCATCGAGGGCATCTCGAGGATCTCCGTGCCCTCGTGGTTGCAGGCGACCGCGGGTGGATCCGAAAAGTACTCACACTGGTGACAGTAGCTTCGCTTCGGTACGGTCCGATACTCTCGTTCGGTGGATGGTTCCGGCGACACCTCCGAGGACTCGTCCTCGAGTTCCGCCCAGAGGCGCTCGCGATCGATTTCGGCGACGTCCTCCCGATCGAACAGGTCGTCGACGGCCGGGTCCCGCTTCGGCGGGGACGTCGCCTGGTCGGAGACTCGCGCCGCGAGGTCGCCGAGGGGGTCCGTACGGTCGTCGGGTTCCTGGGAGGCTGACTCGAGCGCTGGCGGTTCCTCGTCAGTGGTGTCGGATTCGAGGGCCCGTTCGTCGAATGCTACGGCTCTCGAGTCCTCGTCCGGTTCTGAGTTTTGATCCGGTCTCGAGTCCGAGTTCTCGGACTCCGGACTCGTCTCATCGCCGTCGTTCCCGTCGTCGGTCATTCGCTCTCACCTCGATCCACAGATCGTCGGTCGTCGTCCGACGGTTCCGCGTCGGCCTCGACCGTCTCGAAGACCGACGCCGTCTCGTCGGTGTCGACCGCCGCGTGCGCTGCCGGCTCGAGGGCCGGCGGGTCGCCCGTCTCGAGCGTGTGCGATCCCAGGAACGAACGCTTCTTCGAGACGTCTGCGAACTGGGTGTCACAGTGCGGGCAGGTCGGTTCGGTCAGGAGCCCCATCGAAACGGCCGTCGAACACGCCGCACAGGTGGCCGTCTGAATCCCGAGCCGACTCGCCGCTCGCTGCAGTCGTTCGGCCTCCAAACGGCGACGCTCTTGAGCTGCGAGGAAGTCTCGCCGTTCGCGAAGGTCGAGCACCGCCGTCGCCAGCGTCGTCGACCGTCGCTCGAGTTCGTCGGTGGTCTCCAGGACGTGCTCGAGGACGTCCTCGAAGTTCTCGAAGCCCGAGTCGACCGTCTTCGAGAGGTCCTCGAGGTCGGCTTCGAGGCTCGAGAGCGCGTCGGTCCGGTCCTCGAACGCTGACAGTCGCTCTGCCACGGTCTCGAGGTCCTCGTCGAGTGCTTCGACCGCCGATCGGTCGGCGTACTCGTCGTGGTCGTGCTCCTCGGGGGCCTTCCCATCGGCCTCCCGCTTGACCTGGACGACGCGCTCGCGAACGTCCTCCACATGGTCGACGAACTCGGTTCGCTGCTCCTCGAGTTCGGATTGGAGCGTCTCAGAGTCGACGGAATCGCCGGGCTCGATCCGGTCTTCGTCGAGGCCTTCACCGTCGGATCCCGCATCGTCGGTGGTGACCGCGTGCGTCGCCGACAGGAGCTGTCGACAGAACGCCGCTCGAGTCTCGCCCCGCCGGTCGGCCTCCTCGTCGATCCAATCGTTCACATCGGCCGGTAACGCGAACGAGACCGCCCCGTCCTCGTGGTTCTCGCTCGCCATGCGTACTCGATTCGACGGGCGCACTCTTAGGGGTTGTGTCGGTTTCAGCGCTCGATACGTGCAGGAGATCGGCTCTCGACGTGGTGTTCGGTTGATGGGTGTGGATGGGCGGAGGGCGAGGAATGGAGGTAGGGGATGGGGATATGGGGTTGGTGGGGGGAGGGGTGGGAGGAGTCTACCGAATCTTTCGCACGTTACTGATGTCGAATCCGCTGTCGCGAATCTCGGTTTCGAACTGGACGATGTTCTCGTCCTCGAGCCGCGAGAGCACCCCTCGAAACTCCTCCACGACCAGCGTCCGATCCCGTTCGGAGCCCCCGCTCTCCCACTCGAAGTGCAGTGTTCCGTCGACGGCTTCCTTGAGCTGACCGAACGCCTGCCCGGTGAGCGTTTCGACGTCGACGAGCAACAGGACGATGCCGCCCCATCGGTATGCCGCTCGTTTGAGCCCCTTGAGTAGTATCGTCAGATCGCTCTGGGAGAACTGGTCGCTGGTGGCCGCGGCTGCGAGCAGGTCCGTCGCGGAGTCGATGACGACCAGGTTCCCGGGGGCGTGTTCGGTAAGGTACTCGCCGAGCGCCTCGAGCACGTTCCGTCGGTTCGTTCCGTCGCCCAGGTTCGTGATGTCGGTTCGCGTGTCGCTGTACCAGTCGGTCGGCACCGGCGTCAACTGGAAGAACTCCTGCGAGAGGTCGACGAACGAGACGGCCGACGTCCCCGCCTCGACGAGGTTGTCATCGAGGACGAATGTCATCTCATCGACAATTGCGCCTCGCTCGCTCGAAAAGGAGACGTAGTGGACGTTGTCGGGGAGAGCGACGCCAGGCTCGAGGTCGCCGTAGTAGAACTCGAACTGGTCGCCGTCTGCCCTGGCGAGGCCGTTCATGGCCGTCGCCGTGTAACAGAACTCCCGGCCGCCCGCACCCGCCTCGGTCGCCAGCAAGACGACGCTTCCGCTCGGTGCGCCGCCGCCGATCATCGCGTCGAACCGCGAGATACCGAGTGGCATCCGCTGCATACGGTCAGCGTCGCAGGGGACTCGCTTACGTGTTGTGGCAGGCTCGAGTCCGTTCGACGGACGGCTGAGAGTCGCGCGGTGAACGAACGCGTCCTCGTCTCGAGTCGCCTTGAAGCCGAAAAACGAAACAACGAAATATCGAAAATCCGACCGACTCGCGCTCTAGAGGAAGCTCTCGATGTGATCGGCGACTTCCTCGGGCGTGTCGCCGACGGGGACGCCCGCGTCGTTGAGCGCGTCGATCTTGCTCTCTGCGGTGCCGGTACCCGACCCGGAGACGATGGCGCCCGCGTGGCCCATCCGCTTTCCTGGCGGGGCCGTTCGACCGGCGATGAAGCCCGCGACTGGCGTCTCGACGTGCTCGTCGATGTACGCCGCGGCCTCCTCTTCGTCCTCGCCACCGATCTCGCCGCACATGACGATCGCCTTCGTGTCGGGGTCGTTCTCGAACAGCTCGAGGGCGTCGACGAAGTCGGTGCCGATGATCGGGTCGCCGCCGATACCGACGGCGGTGGTCTGGCCGATCCCGCGCTGGGTGAGGCTGTCGACGACCTGGTAGGTCAGCGTTCCGGAGCGGGAAACGAGCCCAACGTCACCCTCGGCGAAGATGTTGCCGGGAAGGATGCCGAGTTTGGCCTCGCCGGGCGTGATCAGGCCGGGACAGTTCGGCCCGATGAGCCGCGTGTCGGTCTCGGTCAGGCGCTTGTTGACCTTCGCCATGTCCTGGGACGGGACGCCCTCGGTGATCGCGACCGCGAGGTCGAGGTCCGTGTCCAGAGCCTCGAAGATGGCGTCCGCCGCGAACGCAGGCGGGACGAAGATGACCGAGGCGTCGGCGTCTTCTTCCTCGACGGCTTGGTCGACCGTGTCGTAAACCGGGACGCCGTGGACCTCCTGGCCGCCCTTGCCGGGGACGGCGCCGGCGACCACGTTGGTCCCGTACTCGAGCATCTGTCCGGCGTGGAACTTCCCTTCGCCGCCGGTGATTCCCTGTACAACCACGCGAGTGTCGTCGTCGACTAAAACGCTCATTGGTCTCCCTCCTCGTCCTCAGCGTAGGCAACGGCACGCTGGACTGCATCCTCGAGGGTCTGTTCGACCGTCACGAGGTCCTCGTTCAGAATCTCCATGCCTTCCTCCCAGTTCGTTCCGGCCAGTCGCACGACGACCGGCTTCGGAATCTCGTCGAACTGTCCGAGGGCCTCGTTGATCCCTTTGGCGACTTCGTCGCCGCGGGTGATGCCCCCGAAGATGTTGAACACGACCGAGTCGACGTTCTCGTCGGAGAACACCATGTCCAGCGCGTTGGCGATTCGCTCGGCCTTCGCGCCACCGCCGACGTCGAGGAAGTTCGCGGGCTTCCCGCCGTAGTGGTCCACGAGGTCCAGCGTCGTCATCACGAGACCGGCACCGTTGCCGATGATCCCGACGTTGCCCTCGAGTCGGACGTAGTCGAAATCGTACTCGTCTGCCTTCTGCTCGAGTTCGTCGCCGCTCGCGGCTTCGTCTTCCATCTCCGCGAGCTCGGGCTGGCGGAAGAGGGCGTCTTCGTCGATGTTCATCACGGCGTCGGCCGCGATGACTTCGCCGTCGCTGGTGACCATCAGCGGGTTGATCTCGGCGTCCGACCCGTCGCGGTCCTCCCAGAGGTCGTAGAGCGTCGTCAGGACGCCCGCGACGTCGAGGGCGAGGTCCGCGTCGACATCCGCGTCGTAGACGGCCTTGCGAGCCTGGTAGGGGTGCATGCCGAACGCGGGATCGACGTGTTCACGAGCGATCGCTTCGGGCGTCTCCTCGGCGACCTGCTCGATGTCGACGCCGCCTTTCGTCGAGACCATGGCGACGGGCTTGCCCTCCCCGCGGTCCATCGTCACGCCGACGTACAGTTCGTTGACGAAGTCGACGGCTTCCTCGACCAGCACGCGGTCGACGTGGTAGCCCTTGAGGTCCATCCCGAGGATTGATTCGGCCGCGTCGCGGGCCTCGTCGGCGTCCTCGGCGAGTTTGATCCCGCCGGCCTTGCCGCGGCCCCCGACCTGAACCTGTGCCTTGATCGCGACCGGATAGCCGATCTCGTCGGCGGCCGCCAGGACGCCGTCGACGTCCGACGCGAGCGTCGACTCTGGCGTCGGAACCCCGGCGTCAGCGAACACCTGCTTCGCCTGGTACTCGTGGAGTTTCATTGCGCACTCGATACGCAGTTGCGCCGTTGCTTAAATCATGGGAGTTTGCGTCGAGTCTCGAGTCTGGAGTTCGACGCTCGCCCCCCTCGATCGAAGGATCGTTCGCACTGGCCCGGCTCGAGTCGCCTGCCCGCGTTCCAATTCGATGCCGTCCTTCCAAATCGAGAATCGGAGGCCGCTAGCTCACTTGGCGTACCGCGATTTGCCGGTCGAAGCCCGATACACGTCGTGGGATTTGAAATACAGCGCTACGAGTAGCAGAATTACCGGGACGAGTAGTACGAAGAGTACTGATCCGTAGGAGAAAACCAGCAACCCGAATATCCCACCGGCCAACAGGTACCAGCGTCGAAGGAAGATTCCCGCGACGCTCAGGAGTGCGGCTCCCGTGATCGATCCAAACAGGATCGCTCGTGCTCGAGTGTATCCTGCAGGCTGTAACACGCTTCCTGTGTGAAACAAATCGATGTAGAGCGCAGCGAGGGTAACGAAGACGACCCCGGTCGCCACTGCCCGGAGGAGGGGCAGTTGGTTCTGGTACTTCATCGTGGTTAATATTGGCCGTCTTGCGACATAATTATTCGGTACACTACACGTTGGACGAGTTCTCCGTTGGTTTCCCGTTCCCTTCGGTTGCGGCCGTGTTTTCCTTGAGAGACTCGTCGTTCCCGTTCGGGACGACCTCCGGTCGATAGCACAGCGCTTTTCGAAACTGTGCGTGGAACAGGATTCGAACCTGCGGACTCCTACGAGACTGCGTCCTAAGCCCAAACGCGCCACAAGCGCGTTTTAGCGGCCATTTCTGCCCCGTTCAGTCCTTCTTGGAGCGTCTGTTTTTATAGTAAGGTTCTGATAGTATATTACATTTCACGGGACAGCGTTAGCGACTGTACCCCCTCAGAACGCCATTTAGTTCATTGTGTTGCCATTATCTGCCTGTGTTCCATCTGCGGCCGATCTCCCTTGACAAGGGAGCGGTCGGCTCTCCCCTGCATAACAAGTCAATACCTGGTCGTCCTCGAGAATACCGTGCCGCGAGGCTTCGGACAGTCAGTTATCAGGTGACTGTTCATCATCGCAACTGGACGACCACCACAAATCGACTTCCCCGGCCTGACCAGGGGCAAGACTTCCAATTTGAATCAGAACCCAAGCACAAGTGGTGTCATACTCACTGAAATCGAACCGTTGCCAGTCCGATCGCGGTTGATCGTCTCGCCATGCATAGAGTTCGTAGGAGCCGGACTCGGTTGGATAATTCTCAAACCACCCACCCCCAGTCTGTTCTGTATCGGGATCGGCGGCCTCTACTTCCATCGCCCTCCAATACACTGGCTCATCGTCTTCGACTATCAACACGTAAACTGTGTGTGCCTCGAGATCGTGATTTACAACTTCGAGTTTCGATAAGCGAGGTTCCTCTGATGAGCCAATTCCAAGTGTAGTACAACCACCTATCCCGACAACAAGAGGAACACCAGCCCAGTGGAGGAGTTTTCGTCTCGATACCAAAGCATACAAACATATTATTGTGGGATAATATGAACGTTCTGTTCGACGGATAAGACGACCGTTGATTGAGGTACTATGCTCGTTATTTACTCTGCCCGTGCTGATCAGTATAGAACCCAGTCGGTTGTCGTTGGAAGTTCAGCAATGGCGGTGTTCCATCAACGATGAACTACCGCTGGCTCTGCTCCTCGTCAGCCTCCTTGAGCGCCTTCCACTCCTCTATGTCCTCGTTCGTGATAGGATGAGACAGCGGGCCACCTGGCGGCGCGAGGGCGACGTAGAGCAGGTACCCGAGTAGACTGAATAGAAGCACGATGAGGAACCACGTAAACGGATCGCGGTCGGGGTGCTCGGAGTTGGCCTGTTTCAGGTAGACGGCTGTCGCAACGGCTACGTTGACGACCACTAACAGCAGGACTAATTGAATCAGGTTCATAGCCGTCAGTCCTCTCGGTTCGCTTGTGCGACCTGATAGCAGGGCCAGCAGGGAAGGTCGGACAGGGCCGCACACTCCGGGCACTCCTCGAGATCGTCGACCTTGTCATCGTCGAGAACACCGCCGTCCGCCACTACGTCCGCCCGTTGGTTCGAGATTCTCGAGCGTCACTCGAGGATACGGGCGCGGGGTTCTCGTAGGTAATCGCCGCGTTGAGGTTGCTTCTCACTCAGCGGATCCTCGTTTGGAGTGGGAACGATCCGGATGGTCCGATTAGGCTCGAGTTCGGTCGTTTCCATTACGGGACAGCGTTCTAGTGTTTTCGGTCTGGTTTCGTATATATTAGGGGCTTTTGTACTCACAGACACTCCAAGAAAAATGCACGACTCAACGGATTTGAGGAGTGCGCGGGACAGGATTCGAACCTGCGGACTCCTACGAGACAGCGTCCTAAGCGCTGCGCCGTTACCACTTGGCTACCCGCGCTCGAGTTCGAATACACGTCGAATCGGCTAAGAAAGTATCGGTCCGTCCTAGTGCGTCACCGGTTCCTCTGGCGACCAGTCCGGCGGCACGATGAACGTGATGTGCTCGGCGTCTCGCAACTGGTGGAGTTCGGCTGCCTGCTCGGCCAGCGATCGGTCTCGATACGGCATCTCGAGCCCGCAGCCAGTACAGACAAGTTTGCAAGTTGGTTCGTTCATTGTGGTGACGCGTACCCCCCGCCGGGTGCGTGGTCCTTGCTTCGAATCCGAACCGCTTTAGTAAGAGTGACCTAGTGAAATCCCGGGCGAACGGCCAGTTAGCCTAGGGTTTCGTAGCTGGACGTTGTCTGGCGTAGCACGTTATTGCGATGAGAATCACGGCCGCCGCCACAGTCCTCGACAGGTGAACGACGGTGGGACGCGACGGGAGCGATTGCCAACCGTGTGTTTATGGTGCAACCATCCGTTGTAACGAGCATGTACAGCGCCAATACGCGCGTCGAACACCAACCGTGGCTCGAGGAACTCGAGCAGGCCGCGGATCGACTCGAGCTGACGGGCGAGGCTCGCTCGACGGCCGCCGATCTCTTTCTCGCGAATGTCCCCGAGGCCGACCGATCGAAGCCGGCGGTGTTGGCGGCGAGCATCTACGCCGGGTCGCTCGTCGCGGGCGACGGTCGCACTCAGTGTGCCGTCGCCGACGCGGCAGACGTCTCCCGCCTCTCGATCCAACAGCGCTGGAAGGACCTGCTGGCCGGCGCCGGACTCGAGCCGCCGAAGTGGTAGGCCGCTCGGTGATCGAGCGCAACGCGAGTGACTCACCTGGACCTGGGAGAACGCGCAGACGCGTCGAACCACAATTGTCAGTGCAAATCGCCGCCGATTCGAGCGAGTCAGCCGAGCGCCTTTCTCTTGCGAATGCCTCCTCCTCTCCTCGCGATCCATCATCGCCGGATCGTGAGCGCTTCGTTCGACGCACCGAGTAATGGTCGATAATCCCGATTCACGGGATCGTTCCAGCGGGAAAACACCGATGTCGTTCCGGTAGGCGGCCGCTACACGGGCGAAAGTGTTCCGTTTCCTGATGGTTTTCGAGACGCCGAGACGTGTTTTCGCCCGATGCGCTCACCGAGTGTCGTCGACGATTCGCGCTCGAGACGACCACGCTCACCGGCCTCGAACGTCGACGGCAAACGCGAGTAGTGGAGCGTTATTCGTCGTCCTCGCGAGCGAGTCGCTTCGCTGCCAGTGCGGTTCCCCCGGCGACGCCTGCGGTGCCGACGACGGCGCCGAATCCGGGGAGTCCATCGTCTTTTGATCCGTCGTTCCCGCTGTCGTCGCTGTCGTCGCTGCCATCGCTGCCACCGCTGTCGTCGCTATCGTCCCCAGCGGAGCCGTCGCCCTCCGTATCACCGTTTCCGTCACTCTCACTGCCGTCGCCGTCACTGTCATCGCCCTCGTCTCCGTTTCCAGCGCCACCGGCACCGTCGCCATCATCGCTCCCGTCGCTCGAGGACCCGTCCCCGGCCTCGGGCAGGTCGACGTCACCGAGCGTGACGAACGGAAGTTGCGGCACCGAACCGTCGGATTCCGAGAGAACCTCGACGCGGTCCATGCCCTCGGGCGTGACCATGTCCATCACGGCCGGATCGTTCTCGCCGGTGCCGCCGCCGATGACGTACTCGCCGGCCTCGGGTGCAATGCCGCGAATCGCGCCGTCCCCGTAGCCGTCGAACGGGGCGACGAGTGCTGCGATACCGATTCTGCCCTCGGCCTCGACGTCCCAGCCGATCGCGTCGGCAGGAACGCGGACAGCGACGGTTCGTCCCTCCACGTTCGTCTCGACGTTCGACGTCACGGAATCGCCGGCCGCCGACTCGACGCTCTTGACCGACTCGCCGTTTACGACGACGCGGTAGTGGTAGGGGGTGGCCGTGTCGGCGTTCAGTCCGGTCCGGCCCTCCGTGGTTCCGTCCAGATCGGCGTCGGGATCGGAGACGTACACCTGGAAGAACTGGTGGGAGAAGCCGCGGGGCAGCCCCCACGGGTTCTGGATCTCACTGGCCATCGTGAACGCGAACTCGACGTAATCGCGCGAGGCCGAGACGGTCAGTTCGTCGATGTCCCAGGCGCCCTCGTAGAAGTCGTCGCTCGTCGGGTACTCGTAGGTCCCCGGTCCGTAGGGCTCGCCGGTGGGTTCGTCGAACGTAACGACTGGCTCGAGCGTGGTTACGAGCGGAATGTACTGCACCGTCGCTCGCGTCCCGTCGCTGTAAGCCAGTCCCCGATACCAGTCGACGTCTGCCGGCGTCACCACGTCGATTGCGTTGGGCGCGGAGTCGTTCTGCGCGCCGCCGAAGGTCGTCTCGGTGGCCTCCGCCTCAGCCTGCATGACGTTCCCCGGCGCGTTTGGATCGTAGCCCAGCATCACCACTGCGACGTCCAGGTCCTCGAGGGGCGTCTCCAGCGCGGCCTTCGGCACGTCGACGAGAATCTCGTCGGCGGCCGGGTTCGCGGCGACGTCACCCTCAGCGAGTCGCGTCCCGTCGGCGGCCTCGAGTCGCGTCCCGTGTTCGCCGTCGACGACGACCCGGTACTGGTGGGGGCGCTCGAGGGTCGCGTTGACGCCCTCGCGCATCTCCCCCGTCCCGTCGTCGGAGCCGTCGCTGAGGTACAACTGGAGGTGCTGGGCGGAGAAGCCGCCGTCGTAGCCGTCGTAATTCTCGAGGTCGCCGCCGACCGCCGCGCGGAACTGGTAGGTGTCGCCGCCGTCGTGGACCGAGAACGCCGTCAGGTCGAAGATGCCGTCGGTGAACCGGTCGTCGGTCGGGTACTGGTAGCGACCGTTGCCGCCCTTGTCGGTTCCCGGGGTGACGGAGAGGTTCGCGATGCGATCGCCCGCGGCGAAGAACGTCGGCGTCTCGAGGATCGCGACCTGGTCGACCTCGACGGTGCGTCGTTCGTCGTCGGCCTCGCCTTCGACCTCCAGATCCGCGCCGGAGACGATGTCGGTCGCGTGCACGTCCGAACGTAAATCGACGGTCGCCGCCCCCTCGGGGTCGAAGTTGACGATCACGACGACGCGGTCGGGCCCGGTAACGTCCTCCAGGTGGCTAGCGTCGCGGCCGAAGACGAGCACGCGGTCGTCGGACTCGTGCCACTCGCCGACGAGGTCGGCGTCGTTCTTCAGCACGTCGAGGTCGTGGTACGTACTGATGAGTGTCCGGTAGAACTCGAGGTGGTCCTCGTCGTACGCATCCCAGTTCATGAACGCTCGTTGACGGCCACCGGGGCGGACGTCGGCCCCGCTGTTGACCGAGCCGTCGTCGTTGTAGCCTCGAGGGTCGTCCTCGCCCATGTGTCGACCCTCGCCGAAGCGGCTGATCTGGCGCTCCTGGCCGTAGTAGACGAAGGGGACGCCGGGGAGGGTGACGCCGGCGGACCAGCAGGCGCGCTGGAGGGCGGCCCCGCGCTCCCACTCCTCGTCGGAGGTTTCGTCGTGGTTCGGGTTCGCCTGGTCGATCACAGTCTGGTTGAGCAGGCGCAACTCATCGTGGTTCTCGGTGGCGTTGAGGACGAGCGAGTGGTCCGGAATCCCTTCCGCTGCTCGCGCCCTGACGTCGTCGTAGAGGTCGGCGAGCGAGGCCAACCCGCCGGCGACGTCGTGGGTCGTCGTCGTGAACCCCTCGGTGTCGAAGTGCATGTCGAACTCGTTTTCCGAGAACGCGGGGTCCTTCGGGATCGTCTCGTCGAGCATGAGGAACTCGCTATCGTTCGCCCGGACGACTTCGCGGACCTCCTTCCAGAAGCTGTGGGGGACTCCCCAGGCGATGTCACAGCGGAAGCCGTCGACGCCGACCTCGCCCGACCAGAACTCGGCGACGGCGAGCATGTGCTCGCGGACCGCCACGTTGTCGTAGTTCCAGTTGGGCATGACCCGGAGCCCCCAGAAGCCGGTCGGACTGGGGGCCGGCTCCACTGTCTCGCCGTCGTGGGTGATCGGCGCCTCGAGGCGGTCCCACCAGTCGAAGTGTTTCGAGTCCTCGTTCCAGGCCTCGACGGGTGGGTACTCCCAGCTCGGTGCTGGCGGTTCGGATCCCTGCTCGGCGATCGTATCCTGGAAGTACGCGTGGCCGCGCCCGGCGTGGTTGATCACGAGGTCGAAAACGACCTTGATGTTCTGCTCGTGACACGCGTCGACGAACGCTGCGTAGGCCTCGATGGGATCCATTCCGTCCGGGACGAGGTCTTCGGCGATCCCGAAGTAGTCGTTCGTGTCGTAGCCGTGTGGTCCGCCGCCGGGCGGCCCCTCCTGGAAGCCGGAGTCGTTGTTGTTGCCGTACAGTTTGTCGACGCTCTCGGCGGGGACGACGGGCGTCAGCCAGACCGCGTCGACGCCCAGGTCGGCGAGATAGTCGACGCCGTCGATCAGATCCTCGAACGTCGTCTCGCCGCGTTCGCCTGCCCACGAGTGCGGGAAGATCTGGTACATGACGCCCTCGGCCATCCACTCGGGCGGGCGATTGGGCAGGGCGGTCGCGCCGTCGGGTCCGAGTTCGATCGTATCGAGGGTGCTCAAGCTGTTGCCGTCGTAGGCGACCGCGTGAACGCGAGCGGACTCGCCTTCGAGGGCCGACTCGGGAATTCGCCCGATCAGTCCTTCGACCTCGATGGCCTCGGTTGCGAGCGCGTCGCGGTCGTCCGCGAGGAAGACGACCTCGAGGTCAGCCCGCGTCGCCCGACTGTTCGGCGCGAGTCGAGCGTTCGTCTCCAGGACGTACTCGCCGTCCTCGTGGCGTCCCTCGAGTTCTATCCGGGGCTGGCCGCCCGCTCCGCCCTCTGATTCGGGGAACGCGTGGATGGTCAACTCGTGGGTGCCGTCGGGCGCCTCGAGTTCGAGAACGTACGTTCCGGGGACGTCGGCCTCGAATTCGGCGACGTTGTCACGCCCTTCGTCGTACCGGGGCCGGTCCGGATCGAGCGACGACTGGTAGGTGAGCTCGACCTCGCTCCCCTCCGGACGCTGGGCGACCGACCAGGTGAAGTCCTCGGCTGTGTAGCCCCCCGGATTTGGGCTGGCATTGGGAATCCGCGGGGCGAGGTTGTCTCGCCCACCGATCAGTTCCGGGCCGACGAACGCCGAGTTCCACAATTTCTCGCCGACCTGGACGAAGCGCGGGTGGCCGGGGTGAAAGGAGTCGATGCCGCTCGCCGTCACGCCCTCCAGGGCGCTCGCCGCGACCGAGTCGCTCAACCCGGCCGTCAGTCCGTAGGCACCGAGTCCCGCAACGCCGCCGAGGACGGTTCGTCTGTACAGCGATCTCGAGTCGTCGTCTCGTGAATTGTCGCTCATGGTTGGTGGATCGTCCGGTGGTGTCCGCGAGCGCGAGTTCGGACCGTCGCTCGAGCGTGCGACTCGAGGCCGTGTGCCGTGTCATCGCGCCTGATGGCTGTTGCAAGTGGGGCGTAATTATTCATCACACTTAGAGACATCTATTGGCGCGTCGACGAGATGGGGAAACCCGTACGTCGCGAGATAGCGGCGGTCGATCCGCTCGAGGGATCGGTCGAGTTACGGTTCTCGATCGATACTGACGGTGATAGCCAGACGCGCCGCTCGAAGACCTCGTTCGCATCCCGCCGAAAATCTGAACGGCGCTCAAGGTCGCGTCTCGGCGCCGAACGAAAACTGGTCGAATCCGCTCGGTACGTCGCGTTACTCTGGCCGAGAGGACTCCCGCCCCTCGCGTTCGGGCGTCAAATTCCCGTGTTCGTCGATCTCGCCGTTGACGATGCGGGTACTCGAGATGATGTCGTCGTCCTCGGCCCTGACGTGGGGGACGACCACGAGTTCCAGCGGATCGTGGCCGCGCTCGCGGCGTAGGTCGTTAATCTTCTTGCCACCCTCGACGGTCTCTGGAGAGACGATCAGGTAGTCGAACTGGGCCTCTGTCGCGATTCCCGTCGGCTCGGTGAGCGTCCGGACCTCGAACTCGCGGTCGTGTTTCTCGGCGAGCGTCTCGAGTTCGGCCTCGAGGTCGCGCTTTCGCTCGTCGTAGGGGCGGACGTACCGGTCGACGTGTCGGGTCTTCGGTGCAAGTTCGTTGCTGGTCAGCCCGACGGTCACGTCCCCGAGTTCGAACGCCCGTTCGAAGAGCCGTCGATGGCCATCGTGAACGGGGTCGAAGGTCCCACCAAGCGCGACGTCCATACCCGTTGTCACTGGCGGGGCGCGTATAAAAGGGTCGAATCGTCGATTCCCGCTCGGGAGTGGTATACGACGATCGTCGAACATCCGCTTCGCATCGTTTTTTGTACTGCACGTTCCTCTCCCCGATATGGGACTGGACGAAGACTCGCTGGAGTATCACCGGAGCGAGCCGCCGGGCAAGATCGAAATCTCGACGACGAAGCCGACGAACACCCAGCGGGACCTCTCGCTGGCGTACTCGCCGGGCGTCGCCGCGCCGTGTATGGAGATCCACGAGGACGAAACCGACGCCTACACCTATACGGCGAAGGGCAATCTCGTTGGCGTCGTCTCGAACGGCTCCGCGGTACTGGGCCTCGGCGACATCGGCGCACAGGCCTCGAAACCCGTCATGGAGGGCAAGGGCGTTCTGTTCAAGCGCTTCGCCGACATCGACGTCTTCGACATTGAACTCGACGAGGCCGACCCCCACAAGTTCGTCGAGGCCGTCAAGATGATGGAACCGACCTTCGGTGGCGTCAACCTCGAGGACATCAAGGCACCCGAGTGTTTCACCATCGAGGAGCGCCTCCGCGAGGAGATGGACGTCCCCGTCTTCCACGACGACCAGCACGGGACGGCCATCATCTCCGGCGCCGCGCTCGTCAACGCCGCCGAAATCGCCGACAAGGACCTCGAGGACCTGAAAATTGTCTTCTCGGGCGCCGGTGCGAGCGCGCTCTCGACGGCCCGGTTCTACGTTTCCCTGGGCGCGAAGCGAGAGAACATCCAGATGTGTGACTCCTCGGGAATCATCACGCAGGCGCGAGCCGACGCCGGCGACGTCAACGAGTACAAGCGCGAGTTCGCCCGCGACGTCCCCGAGGGCGACCTGGCGGACGCGCTCGAGGGCGCGGACGTCTTCGTCGGCCTCTCGGTCGGCGGCATCGTCTCCCCGGAGATGGTGGCGTCGATGGGCGACAATCCGATCATCTTCGCGATGGCGAATCCGGATCCCGAAATCGGCTACCAGGAGGCCAAAGACGCCCGCGACGACGACGTCATCATGGCCACCGGACGCTCGGACTACCCCAACCAGGTCAACAACGTCCTCGGGTTTCCGTTCATCTTCCGCGGCGCCCTCGACGTTCGCGCGACCGAGATCAACGAGGCGATGAAGGTTGCGGCAGCCGAGGCGCTCGCCGACCTCGCCCGCCAGGACGTCCCCGACGCGGTCGTCAAAGCCTACGGCGACGAGGCGATCCAGTTCGGTCCTGACTACATCATCCCCAAACCGGTCGACCCGCGGGTGCTGTTCCGCGTCGCGCCGGCCGTCGCCCAGGCCGCGATGGACTCCGGTGCGGCCAGGACCGAGATCGACGTCGAGGCCTACGAGGAGCAACTCGAGGCTCGTCTCGGCAAGTCCCGGGAGATGATGCGCGTGGTCCTCAACAAGGCCAAGAGCGACCCCAAGCGCGTTGCGCTCGCAGAGGGCGAAGACGAGAAGATGATCCGGGCGGCTTACCAGCTCCAGGAGCAGGGGATCGCCAACCCGGTTCTCATCGGCGAGGAGGACACGATCGCCCGGACGGCGGCGAACCTCGGCCTTGACTTTACGCCTGCTGTCGCGGATCCGACCGCGGGGGCCTACGACGAGTACGCCGAACGGCTGTTCGAGCTGCGCCAGCGCAAGGGAATCACGCGCTCGGAAGCGACTGAACTGATCCGCCGGGACACGAACTACTTCGGGAGCGTGATGGTCGAGGAAGGGGATGCTGACGCCCTGCTCACGGGCCTGACCCACCACTACCCCTCGGCGCTGCGGCCACCGCTGCAGGTCATCGGCACCGCTGACGACGTCGACTACGCTGCGGGCGTCTATCTCATGACGTTCAAGAACCGGATCGTCTTCTGTGCCGACGCCACCGTGAATCAGGACCCCGACGAAGAGGTGCTCGCGGAGGTCACGAAACAGACCGCGAAACTCGCCCGCCGATTCAACGTCGAGCCGCGAGCGGCCCTGCTCTCGTACTCCAACTTCGGAAGCGTCGACAACGAGGGGACGCGAAAACCGCGTCGCGCCGCCGCGATGCTCCAGGGCGACCCCGAGGTCGACTTCCCCGTCGACGGCGAGATGCAGGCCGACACGGCCGTCGTGGAGGACATCTTGACGGGCACCTACGAGTTCTCCGACCTCGAGTCCCCGGCGAACGTGCTCGTCTTCCCGAACCTCGAGTCGGGCAACATCGGCTACAAACTCCTCCAGCGCCTCGGCGGTGCGGAGGCCATCGGGCCGATGCTCGTCGGGATGGACAAGCCGGTCCACGTGCTCCAGCGGGGCGACGAGGTCAAAGACATCGTCAATCTGGCGGGCGTGGCGGTCGTCGACGCCCAGTCGGAGTAACGGGCGTACTGGTGTTCGGTAGTTTCAATTTTTGACTTCCAACTCTGGATTGCCAACCGCCAGGGTGCGACTCTCGGACGACTAGCCACTCGAAGCCGGTGCCAGGTTCCAAGTGCCAGTGAGGAGTGAGAGTGGCCACCTCGGGAGGGGGAGGGTGGGAGAGGTGGCCAGATTCGATCGTCAACGGGTGAATTCCAAGCGGTCTGTGTCCTCTCGCGCTCGAGGTTTCAGACCAATTTGAAAGTCACCGACAGACACAAAGAACGTTGACCTGTCATATTCAAGCACCCGTTTATACGGCGCTACGTCCTGGATTTCAGCCCGTAGATCCGATTGTCCGAGTTCGATGCTCGATTCGGCAGTTCGCCGTCTCCTGACCGGGGGCCACACGTCGAGTAGCACCGTTCACTCTACGCAGGTCATCCAAACACGCGGCCGACGTCGAGTCTCACGTAGTGCCAGAGCGTGCCCGTCAGACCGGTCGCCGCGATCCGTCGACCCGACGTCTCGACCAGCACTCGTGGACAGTACCCCGTCGGAAACGAGCGCGCGAGCGCCCGACTGAACGCCGTGTCCTCGTTGGCGACCGGCGGAAAGCCGCCGACCGCCTCGAACGCGTTGCGGTGGACGAACGTGTTGAACCCCGGCAGGACCGGCCGCTCGAGCCGCGGGAACGCATAGTTGATCGTCGCTTCCATGCACTTCGCCCGGAGGGGGCCGGTCACCCGACAGCGCGAGGAGGCCGCAGCGAGCCCCTCGGCCTCGACGAACCCGAGCATCCGGGTCAGGTACGAGGCACGAACCTCGGTGTCGGCGTCGACGAAGGCGAGCCACTCGCCCTCGGCCTGGCGTGCGCCGCGGTTTCGCCCCGCCGCGATTCCGTCGGCCGGGGCGGAGACGACCGTCACGTCGTACTCGCGGGCGACGTCTCGAGTGGTGTCACTCGAGTCGCCGTCCACGACGATCACCTCGTAGTCGTAGGCGGTGTCCAGAGCCTCGATGCTCGAGAGGGCCCCCCGGATGTACTCGGCCTCGTTTCGCGCGGGGACGACGAAGCTCACCAGGGGTCGACTCGAGCGGTCGGCGTGTCTGGCGCGTTGGCCGTCAGTACGGTCGTCCGCGTCGGTACGTTCGGGCTCGTCACCGCCGTCTGCACGCATCTCGCGTCTCCGGTCGTCTATAGTGTGCAACCCCGTCGACCGCCGCCTCGAACGTCGCATCTACGACCCAGGTCTCGAGGCACTGACTTATACTGTCGGCTCTTCGTTCGACCGTCGGTTCAGGTCGTCGGCCCAGATCGACGTTCGGGTCATCTATCCAGGTCGACGTTCGGATCGAGAGACGGTGTCACGGTGTTCTCCGGTTGTGATCGGAGAGTGGTCAAGTAGTGATCGGGTAGTAATCGGATAGTGTATTGATAAGTTGCGCACAATATTTGCCGCGAGCCACTCTCGAGGGTCCCGAGAGCGCCGATTTGCGCCTCTCGTGCGAAACGTTAAAACGTCAGTCTTGCGAGTTCACGGGTATGACTCGCAGATTCGACATGGATCGCCGTGCGTACCTGAAGACTGTCGGCGCGGCCGGGGCGACCGCCGGCGTCGCCGGCTGCCTCGGCGACGTTCTCGGTGGTGGGGACGAGGACGTGATCGTCCCTGGCACCGCATCTGGATTCGCACCGTTCGAGTTCATCAACGAGGACGACGAACTCGTCGGATTCGACATCGACCTCGCCGAGGAAACCATCGACCGGGCCGGCTACGAGGTCGGCGACTGGACCGACACCGAGTTCGACTCGCTGATTCCGTCGCTCACGGAGGGGAACATCGACTTCATCGCCGCCGGGATGACGATCAACGAGGAGCGCCAGGAAGCGATCGCGTTCTCGGACCCCTACTACGAGTCCGACCAGGCCGTGCTCGTCGCCGCCGGCAGTGACGTCGACGCGAGCGCGGTCGAAGACCTCGAGGGCCTCATCGTGGGCGCACAGGGCGGAACGACCGGTCTGGACGAAGCCGAGGCACTCGTCGAAGAGGGCATCCTCGAGGAAGACGACCTCCGCCAGTACGACAACTACCCGCTGGCAGTCGAGGACCTCGAGAACGGGAACGTCGACGCAATCATCATCGACATCCCCGTCGCACAGAACTTCGCGTCCGGGCGGGACGTCGAAGTCGCGTTCGAGATCGAAACCGGCGAGGTGTTCGGGTTCGGTATGCGCCAGGACGACGACCGCCTCGGCGACATCAACGACGCGCTCGGGGAGATTCGAGACGACGGCACCTACGAGGATCTCATCGAAACCTGGTTCGAGTAACGACAAATGGACCCCGTCGTCTTGCAGGCGAGCGACTGGCAGTTCGTCGCCTCGAGCTGGGATTTTCTCCTCCTGGGCACGATCGTTACGATCTTGCTCACGGTCACGAGCCTCACGCTCGGCTTCCTGTCGGGATTCCCGGCGGGCGCCGTAGAGGTATACGGCTCGGGCTGGCTCCGGGAGACGGTGAGCACCGTCGGCGTCGTCCTCCGGGGGACCCCCATCGTCGTTTTGATCGTCCTCTTTTACTTCGGGTTGCCGATCCCTCGACTCGGGACGATTCCGGGGCTCGACGTAGGCCTGGAGGCGTTTATCGCCGCGACGCTCGCGCTCGGCCTTCGAAGCGGCGCCTACCAGGCGCAGGTGTTCAGAGGCGCGATCCAGTCGATCAGCGAGGGCCAGATGGAAGCCGCACGGTCGGTCGGGATGACGAAAATAGGGGCGATTCGTCACGTGATCTTCCCGCAGGCGGTCCGCCGATCGATTCCCGGCTTCCAGAACGAGTTTACGATCGTCCTCAAGGACACGAGCGTCGCCTTCGCCATCGGGCTCGCGGAGTTGCTCACCCGCGCGGAGCAACTCTACCTCCGGCCCGGACGCGACACGGCCGTCATGGAGGTCATCATCGCCATCAGCCTGATCTACTTCGTGTTGACGTTCGTGACGAACCGCTCGCTCGACCGCTTGCACGACCGCTACGCGATTCCCGGAGGAAACGACTGAGCCTATGAGTCTGTTACGCGTCGACCACGTCGACAAATCCTACGGCGACGAGGAGGTACTGCACGACGTCAGCTTCGAGATGGAGTCCCAGGACGTCGAAGTGATCGTCGGCCCCAGCGGGTCGGGGAAGTCGACCCTGCTCCGGTGTGTAAACCGACTCACCGAGATCGACGACGGCGCCATCTACCTCGACGACGTCGAAATCCACGACATCGACGAGAACGACCTCCGGCGGCGCGTCGGCATGGTCTTCCAGGACTTCAGCCTCTTCGCCCACCGGACGGCGCGAGGCAACATCACCCTCGGGCTCGAGGAGGTCCTCGGGCTCTCGAGCGAGGAAGCCGACGCCAGAGCCATGGACTACCTCGAGCGCGTCGGACTCGAGCCCCAGGCCGACTCCTACCCCGCCGAGCTGTCGGGCGGCCAGCAACAGCGCGTCGGCATCGCTCGTGCGCTCGCGATGGACCCCGAACTCATCCTCTTCGACGAGCCGACCAGTGCACTTGACCCCGAACTCATCGGCGAGGTGCTCGCGGTCATGAAAGACCTCGCCGACGAGGGGATGACCATGCTCTGTGTCACCCACGAGATGGGTTTCGCCCGCTCGGCCGCCACGACGCTGACGTTCCTGGACGAAGGACGGATCGTCGAGCGCGGCCCGCCCGAGGCGCTGTTCGACGACCCGGAACACGATCGCACCGCCGCCTTCCTCGGCGACCTCACCGTCCACCGATGAGCACGCTCGAGGAGGCTCGCGGCTCGGCGGTCGACACCCTCCCCGGTCGGCGACGGCTCGTCGTCGGCGCCATCGGGATCGTCTTCTGGACGTGGTTGCTCGCCCGCTGGGCCTACCACAACGCGTGGCTCGACAGCCTGTTCACCGCCGTCGGGTTCCCGGACCTGATCCGTTCGGAGCAGGGAGTCAGCCAGCGCGAGCCCTGGCTCCCCCTCGAGCCGTTCGAATCGTTCGACCTCGTGAGCCTGGCGATCGAGTCGGCGCCGTCGCTGGCGGCAGGTGCGTTCATCACCGTCTACCTGACGGTCCTCTCGATGCTCTTCGGCCTGGTGATCGCCGTCCCCCTCGCCGTCGCGCGAACGTACGGCGGCCCGATCCTCAGCCGGGTCTCGCTGGCCTACACCGAACTCATCCGCGGGACGCCCCTGCTCGCCCAGCTCTTCTTCCTCTACTTCGGCTTGCCGCTGGCGAGCGCATTCGACTCGATCGGCTTCGTCGGCCAGGGTGGGATTCCGCGGGCCGCCATCTTCGTCGCCATCGTCGGCTTCACGATCAACTCCTCGGCCTACCAGGCCGAGTACATCCGGGCGGCCCTGCAGTCGGTCGACCCCGGACAGCTCACGGCGGCCAGAGCCGTCGGCCTCTCGAGGACGGAGGGCATCCGTCACGTCGTCCTCCCACAGGGACTCCGGTTCGCGATTCCGGGCTGGACCAACGAGTTCATCTACCTCATCAAGTACTCTTCCCTGGCGGCGTTCATCACCGTCCCTGAACTGTTTCGCCAGGCCAGGAACATCGGCTCGGATACGTTCCAGTTCACCAACATCTACATCGTCGTCGCGCTGTTTTACCTCGCGCTGGTGCTCACGACGTCGCTCGCGATGGCCCGCCTCGAGCGAACGGTTGCGATTCCGGGACTGGGGACGGCATCGGGACGGGACTAGAGCGAACGAGAACTGATTTTTGGACGGAGGGCGTAGGCTCGAGCGGCCGATGACGACGTACTCGCTCCGAACCGGACTCGGCACCCGGTGGTGACGAGCCCTATGAGTGCCGAGGCCACCGATTTCCTCGAGGTTTTTGGCTACGCGGGCCCAACGTGAATAGAGACGAGTCGTCCGCATCGAAGGCAGATCGACTCCCTGGAATTTCGAAAGCAGTCCGCTCCGCTCCGTTCGGACAGTCGATCGACTCAGAGCTTCTGGGCCTCGCGCGCCTGAGCGGACCGACGTTTGGCCTGCTCAAGGCGGCGTTCGGTCGCGCGGACCCGTGTCGGCGGAAGCGAATCGCTGGCCTCCACCAGCCGCGCTTCGACGGTTTCCAGGCGGGTCGCCACCGCGTCGAGACTCCGGTTCGCACCGCCCCGATCGCCCGACTCGGCGCGCGTTGCGGCTCGGCGGGCGGCGTCCACGACGGCCTCGAGCGCTTGCGAAAGTCCCTGAATCGCATTTTCCCGGCCCTGGTCGTCGGATGCGTCCGAGTCGTCGGTCGCCACACCGACACGGGTCTCCTCGGCGAGGTCCGCGAGGTAGGTTGCAAGGGGGGTCTTGCCCGTCCGCGGCTCGTCGATGTGCACTCGTTCCTCATCGCCGGGGTTGACGCGGAACGCGCCGACCTCGCCGTCGCTGTCGCGAATTTCGGTCGTGAATGCTCCGCCGCGGTGGACGTACACCGCGTCGGGGCCGGACAGCGGGGCGTCGTACAGCCGTCCGGCGAAGTCGTCCTCGACCGCGAGGGTGGTGAGGTTGCTGTCGGCGTCGTCGGGATCGATCTCGAGTTTCGTGGCGTTCTCGCGGGCCACGGTGGGGATTTCGCCGTTGACGCCGGCGATCGTTGTGTCGCCGTCGTCGGAGACTGTGATCGTCTCGCTGTGGGGAGCGACGCCAGCGCCGTTTATCGTCAGGGTGTGCTCGCCCTCGGGGACGTCCTGGAGGACGGCGATTCCCTGGAACGTCGGTACCGCTTCGGGGTCGCTCTGGAGCAGTGCGAGCATCTCGATCGTCGAGGATTCGGTGGTCAGCCCTTCGTCTTCTGGGGCGTCGTCGGAAGCCACCACGTTCGTGATGCCGGCGACGATCTGGTTGACTGGCGAGGGGTCACTGATAGCGTCGTATCGATCTGAAAGCGCCTGACGGTGTCTAATTTCGGTGATGTCGCTTGCTGGTTCGTCGTACCGGGCCCCTTTCCAGGGGACGCCGGTCGTCGTGAGGTGGCCGGCCATGGCGTCCTCCGCGAACTCCGGAATGGCGAACTCGAAGCTCAGTTGCGGCCCCGTGAATTCCTCGATGTGTTCGAGTTCGGCCGTCGGGACCAGTTCGTACGCTACGTCGGGGTCTGCCCCCTCACGTCCCCGGTACTCGAAACGGTAGCCTGACTCTCGGCCCGGAAGGTCTGTCGGCGGCGACTGGAGCGTGTCGAACGAGCGGACGGTCAACTCGTCGGGAACGAGATCCGAGGCGTCGACTGACGGAAGCCGCTCGTGTTCGTAGATCGGTTCGCCCTCGAGTTCGGGGACCGCAAACGGGAGCGCCAACCCCTCGTCGCGCGGGAGGCCGTAAGCCAGCGGAATTGCCGCGACGTCCTCGAGGCTCTCGACGACGCTATTGGTGATGTCGGCTACGTCGTCGTCTATGGGAAACCGCTGGAAGTGTTCGGCGTCGGCGTTGATCGAGAGGGCACTAGAGTGCGAACCGAGTTCCGAGAGGATCCGCGGTCGCTGTTCGGGGTCGGGGTCGAGGAACTCGTTGTTCGGCACCGATCGGGAGTGGGAACTGGCGACGTACAGTTGCGGTTCGTCGGTGTCGGTGTCGACGAACACCTGCAGGACCTCCCAGTCGTGCCAATGGAAGTTCGTAGTGAACTGATCGAAGACGGAGTAACACCAGAACTGAACGACTACCAGCGGCGAATCGTCGTACTCGACGGCGTGGTAGAACACTGTTGGGTCAGGCGGTTTTCGTCCGTCACCATCGTTCCGACGCTTCACATACCCGTCGAAGGCGTCGAATCCATCCACGGCGAATTCGCCATCCCGCTCGCTCTCGTATCGTCGGGGGTCTGTCGGGAACCACTGCTCGTGGCGGTCGAAGTACACCGTCGGTGCGAACCGTTCGGCGAGTGAGCGCGCCCGTTCGTCGTCGAGGTTCGAGGTTGCGTTATCAGCGCTCCGTTCGAACAGTGAACAGCCCGCCAGTGACGCGGCCGCCCCGCTCGCAACTGTCCCGAGTACTGTCCGTCGGTCGATCGACAGATCGGTGTCTTTGCTCATTCGTCATCAACTGCAGGTCCTGATGACGGCAGTCCATCCACACGTATCGTCCGGCACGGCCGTACGGTTCCACATCGTCTAGGAACCACCGTGGCGGGAGTACGGATAGGCTTTCTGGAGTTACACAAAGCCGGACGTGACCCAATCTCGCATTGGTAGGACTACTGTACGAGCGAACACTACAGAAACTGAACACAGCGGCTGTGAATAGTAGACCAGTCGTGAGTGCCGGCGCCATCGAATTACTAGTCCTACTTCTCGTCCTCCCAGGGAAATCGGCGCATTCGAATTCGGATGAGGAGGCTACGGACGATCGGGAAACAGTGCGAGGTGGCTGATGATGAGCCGACTCTCCAGCCCGCCCGCCAACGCGCCCGAAAGTACCCCGATGGTGCTGATGAACGCACCGGTCCGGACGAGATCGACGAAGCCCACGGCCGGCTCCTCGAGACTCGGCCAGTTGGACATCAGATTCGGCGGAAAGACGACCAGTTCGATGACGAGGATGATCGCCCACACGAGCCCGAATAAGCCGACCATCGCCAGAAGGAGGACGAAGAAGACAGTGACGTTGACTAGGGCCGTGTGTTCGGTGACGATCCGATGTCGCTTCCGCGGGAAGGAGAGGTTCTGGACGAACAGGAGGTAGAGCGTTGCCGTGAAGATACTGACGACTGCGAACAGTGCTGCCGTCACGTTGGTCATGTGGAAACCGACGTCCCAGGATTCGGCGCTGAAGACGATGACGAGCGTCGGTGCCAGCGCGGCCGTCGACAGCTTTGGTAACGAGAGCGGCAACAACGGTGCCCGACTGTTACCGAGCGCCTGCAGGACTCGTTTGGGGTTTCGGACGGCACTGGCCGCGTGGAAGACGAGACGCGCTACCAGGCCGCGCGGGCGGGCCTCGGCTGCGGGAAGCTCCGCGGCGATCCGATGGAGATATCGCTCGACGTCCGCGTCGAACGGCGGCACGGCCCGTCGGTCCGGATCGAACTGGAACGGCTCCATGACGCCCCCGTCGGCGTCGCGGTGACGAGCACCCAGCATGTGCCCGACGAGGTGGACCACGAGCGTCGCCGTATTCCAGCGGACGGCGTCGTCCTCGAGCGAGCGTCGAGGTTCGTTGCGGGGCGCATTGCGGAGGTTGTTCGTCGAGACGACCGCGACGCGAGAGAGCGGCGACGCCAGTCCGGGGACGAACCGCTCCTTGCTCGAGACGAGCGGAACGTCCGTCACGACGAGGATCAAGTCGTACGGCCCCTCGACCATCTGGTGCGTGGCGCGGTCGAGGAACTCCGAAGGCCGTCGCTTGTCGTGATCTGCGAGCGGTACCGCGTCCTCGAGGTAGAACCGCCAGGTGACGTCCGTGACCGACGCGAATTCGTCGACCGTATCTTCGGAGGTTTGCGTCGCAAACGACTGGAGTTGGTCCGGGTCGGTTCCCGGCGCGTGTGCGACCAGCACCCCCACGTCGACTTGCAACCCGGTCGAACCCTCGCACTCGGCCGCCACGAGCGTCGGCCCGTCGCGGTCGCCCGATAGAGAACGACACATCGTCCGACGGTTCATCGTGGGGGGCCTTAACGGCTGGTGGCGACGTCCCCGTGTGAGTTCGTGGATAGGCCGACCAACCCTGCCAATTCGAAGCGTACTGATAGCGCGCTACGATCGCGTTCGACTTCATCCCTCTCACGGTCACACCACCCGTTCACTCGAGCGACCGCCCCCTCACTCGAAAACCGGTCGTCGGCGTTCCGGGATCGAACTCCTGACGCGCTAGCGCTGAACACATACTTATTTGCCCACTCCCTTCCATCGGAACCGATAGAGCCGAACGGCTCAGATATCATGAACGTCAACGAATTTGTCGATGCGAACGAACCCAGAGAAGGCGGCGAGACCTTTCAACTCGAGAGCGACAAACTCCTGGACATCGACCTCGACGGGTCGGTGATCGCGAAGGCCGGATCGATGATCGCCTACAGCGGCGAGGTCTCGTTCAAAGGAAAGTCCTCCGCCGAGGGCGGCATCAAGGGATTCCTCAAGGAAAAGGCGACGAGCGAGGGAACCCCGGTGATGGAGGCGACCGGCACCGGCCATCTCTACCTCGCAGATCAGGAGAAGAAGATCCAGCTACTCGAACTCGAGGACGGCGAGGAGATTTCGGTCAACGGAGACGACGTGCTCGCGTTCGAATCGAGCGTGAACTACGAGATCCGGACCATCAAGAGCATCGCGGGCTTCTCGGCGGGCGGACTGACGAACGTTTCACTCGTCGGACCGGGTTGCGTCGCGATCACGACCCACGGGTCGCCGCTGGTACTGCGGCCGCCGGTCCGGACCGACCCGAGCGCGACCGTCGCGTGGAGCAGCACGACGCCCGGGAGTCACGTCGACCGGACGCTCTCGAACATGATCGGCCAGTCTTCAGACGAGACCTACCAGCTCGAGTTCACGGGATCGGAGGGATTCGTCGTCGTGCAGCCGTACGAGGAACACGGTCCACAGCAGTAGCAGGCCACGGTATCATCGCGGCGGGTCTCGTAGAGTGGTCGGTACGCGTTACCGTCCGTCTCTCGAGATCCGTTCTATGAACCGACGAATCCTCCTCGCCCTGTCGGCCGCGTTCGCACTGACGCTCCCCTGGGTCGTCGTGGGCGGAGCAACGACCATCCTTCCATGGCTCGCGCCCCGGCTGGGACTCGGGTACCAGGCGCCGACCGTTCTCGCCACGCTCTCGACCCTCGAGACCGTGTTCGTGACGGGACTCGCCGTCCTCGGCTCGGCGTTCCTCCTCGCGTGGGCCGCCGAGACCGCCGAGAAGGACGTCCCACAGGCGTTTGCAATCGCGGTCCTCGCCGTCCTGGCGGTGGCCCCCGAGTACGCCGTCGACGCGCTCTACGCGTGGAACGCAGGTGCATTCGCGGGAACCCCGCGGGGCGCCGAAGCCGGGAACCTCGCCGTCGCAAACATGACCGGTGCGAACCGCATCCTCATCGGCCTCGGCTGGGCCGGCATCGCGCTCTTTACGATCTATCGGACTGGGGCGTCCGACGATCCAGCGGTGCGAAACAGACGCGGCATCCTCTCCGACTCGGTCGTTCTCGACCGCGAAATCGGGCTCGAGGTCGTCTTCCTCCTACTGGCGACCCTGTGGGCGTTCCTCGTGCCGCTCAACGGCGGCATCGACATCCTCGACATGCTGGTCCTGGTCGGACTCTACGTCTGTTACATCGCGGTAATCATCCGGGGCGACGTCGAACCCGACACGGACCACGTCGGCGTTCCCGCGTACCTCCAGCACTTCCCGAAGCGACTCCGGATAGCTACCGTGTTTGGGCTGTTCGCGTACTCTGGGACGATGATCTTCACGGCCGTCGAACCCTTCGCTCACGGCCTCGAGTTCCTGGGCGAGGGGATCGGCATCCCCGCGTTTTTCATGATCCAGTGGATCGCCCCGCTGGCTTCGGAGGCGCCGGAACTCATCGTCGTTGTCTACCTGGTGAACAAGGCGCGCTCGACGGCGGGGTTCAACGCCCTCATCTCCTCGAAGCTCAACCAGTGGACGCTGCTCATCGGGACACTCGTGGTCGTCTACTCGATCGCGCTGGGGCGCTACGGCGTGCTCGCGTTCGACTTCAAGCAGGAGGCCGAAATCTGGCTCACCGCCGCCCAGTCGTTCTTCGCCGTCTCGCTGCTAATCCGGTTCGAAATCTCCGTGACGGAGGCGCTGACGCTGCTCGTGTTGTTCCTCTCGCAGGTTCTGCTCGAGTTCATTATCATCCGAGACTTCGTGACGCTCCCCGTCTCGAGTATCGAACTTTTGCTAGCGTACTCCATCGTCTACATCGTTCTCGGGGTGACGTTGTTCGTCCAGCGTCGTCGAGAATTTTTGATCCTCCTCCGTCGGACTGCGGGGACGATCGGCGAGGCGATGTCCTCCGGTGACGACCGCGCTCACGGCGCCGACGACTGATTCTGTCCCCTTCGTTCAAAGCGTTACACTTCATCCGCTTGTTTTCGACGAGCCGGGAGGCGTCACGTGTCTGGAGGTTCTTCTGTGCACTGGCTTTCAGCATTTCAGTAGCCTGTGCCTCGAGTCTCGAGTGCGAACTTTTCGAAAGTCCCGGGGTCGCTTCGAACCCGGAAAAGGGTCGATATCGCGGTTCCAATCGCCAGCTACCTGTCCGAGAATCGCGTCGTCCGGGCCCGTCCAGGGGAGCGCACTGCGATCAGTCAGCGGCGGAGCCGACGGCGGTCGGCTGGTCCGGCGCCCCCTCGAGCAGGTAGAGGTAGTCGTCCAGGTCGAGCGCGAACGAGTGTGGCTCTCGGAGGTCGATCCAGGAGTACTCGAACTCGAGGCCGACTTCATCACCCTCGCCGGTGACGACGTGGGTGAACTCGTCGGGCGCGTCGTGGACCGTCGCGTGGAAGAAGTGTCTGACGTAGTACTTCGGCGGGGACTCGTACCGGTTCCAGACGTCGCTGGCAACGTGGCTGGTCGGGCCAACCGCGCTGAGGCCGCTCTCCTCGACGATTTCCCGAAAGACGGCCGCTCGAGGTGACTCGCCTGGTTCGATCGTTCCCTTCGGAATCTGCAGTCCGTCGTGCTCGGGGCTCTCGAACGCCAGTAGCTCCGCTTCGTCTCGAGTGATGTACGCGCACGATTTGTGCACGTACGTCGGTGATCGAGTGCCCATTCTATACCACTCAATCACGGTAATACATAAAAAGGTATCACCCAAGGAGTACTAGGGTCATTAAAGGTCTCTTCCGACCGACGAGAGAGACGAGACCGTCGTCCTCGAACGCACCTCGAGTCGTCGGGGCGGGGATCCGATTCGCTTGGCTCGTTCGGCTTACACGACTCGCGGCGCAGTTTCGTCGGTCCGCCCCGGAAGCTCGAGTTCAATCTCGAGTTCGGGGTCGCCCACCCCGTCGAAGTCGATCTCCAGTTCGATTGGTTCGCCGAACGCGAAGGGGAGTTCCCACTCGTCGTCGCTGATCGTGAGTTCGTCGCCCGCCTGGAGTTGTTCGCCCAGGGAGATCAGGAAGGCGCCGACCTCGTCCGCGTCGAGGCGGTACGCCTGTTCGAACTTCCGGCCGCTTCGGATCACCGTTCGTTCGGCGTCGGTTTCGTCTGACGACATGGTGATATCGATTCGGGTCGGATGCGGATAGGGGCGTCGCTCGAGTCAGTGTGACCGTCCAGTAGATTCATCCGGTTGCTCCGACACGAGTACGTATGGGCGTCGATCGAGCGGAACTCCGGAAGGGGCTAGCCGAGACTCAGCGGTTCCTGCTCGCCCACCACCTGCCCTCGGAACGGCACCGGTGTTACTCGCCGGTCGTCTTCGGCCGTCGGGTGGACGTCTGCGCCCGGTGTCTGGGCATCTATCCGGGCATCGTCGCCGGCTTTCTCGCGTATCTGTTCGCTCCGTTGCCAGCGAATCCGACGCTTCTCGTGGCAATCCTCCCCGCACCCGCACTCCTCGACTGGTCCGTGACGACCTTTCGAGAGACCCGCGGGACGAACGCCGGGCGAACGCTGACCGGCGCGCTGCTCGGTTTCGGCTACGGCCTGGGTCTCTCACTCCTGTTCCTCGAGTCGGTGCTGGCGGTGCTCGTCGTCGGTCTCGCTTACGGGCTCCTCGCCGGCCTCTTGCTCTCGTACTCGCTTCGTCGATTCGAGTGAACACCTAGTTATTTATCTCGTGTGTGAGAAGTTTCGCTGACACCTGTCCATGAAACACTGCATCAACTGCGGCGACGAAATCCAGGATCAGGCATCGGTTTGCCCGAGTTGCGGAGTCAATCAATCGATTTCCCTCGAGGGAAGCCACGGGGAACGCGGCGCGAACGAGAAGTACTGCGTCGAGTGCGGGTCACTCATCACCAGACAGGCGGAGATGTGCCCGGAGTGTGGTGCTCGACAGCCCGCGTCGGGTGGCGGGTCGTCCAATTCGGATAAGATCGCTGCCGGCGTCCTCGCGCTGTTGCTCGGCGGAATCGGCGCCCACAAGTTCTACCAGGGGAACATGAAACTCGGCGTGCTGTACCTGTGTTTCTTCTGGACTGGGATTCCGGCAGTCCTCGGACTGATCGAAGGAATCCTCATGCTGATAGCCGACGACGCCGAGTACGAGGAGAAGTGGGCCGACGGAAGTCTGCTGGGTCGATAACGGGTCCAATCGCCGTTCTTCTTGCGAGTACGTCCGCGCCTCGAGACCACCGGCACCCCCACCTTCGTTCATCATCTTCGCCCGCGTAACACCCATATGCCACCCTCGAGCGACGACTCGACCGACACCGGCGATACACGAGCACGAGACGGCGACGCAGCGATCGGAAGCGACCTCGAGCGAGATCGAACGACCATCAGTTCGGTGTTAGGGGACACCTATCGCGGGGAAGTCTCCCGGGAAACGACCTGGCGCTCGCGCCTCGATCAGACGACGACCTGGAGCGTCACCATCATGGCAGCCATCCTGACCTGGGCGTTCTCGAGCGGGGACAATCCACACTACATCATTCTAATCGCAGGGCTAGTAGTTACGATGTTTCTGCTCATCGAAGCCAGACGCTACCGGGATTACGACGTGTATCGCGCTCGCGTCCGCCTCATGCAACAGAATCTGCTGGCGGCGGCGCTCGATCCCGACGCGCCCGTCGACAATCCCGAGTGGCGCGTCGAGTTGAGCGACGATTATCGGCGGCCGACGGTGAAAGTGTCTCTGCTCGAGGCGCTCGCGAACCGACTCCGCCGAATCTATCTGGCGCTGTTCACCGTGCTGGTGCTAGCGTGGGCCTTTCGGATCACGGCGTTCGTCCCGAGCGACACCCGGCTCGAGTCGGCGTCGATCGCTCTCGTCCCTGGAGAAGTGGTCGTCGCCGTTTGCGCCCTTGTGGTACCTGGCCGCCGTCGCCATCGGCCTCTGGCCACGCGGGCGGCAGGCGAAAGGGGAGTTTCGTGAGGGCGATCACGGCGAGTGGAAGTCCGGACGGTAGACGGCTTCTCGATCCCATTGCCACCAAACCCGGGCGACGGTCACTCAGCCGTCTCGACTTCTCTCCGACCCGTGACGCGGTCCGGCACGAGCCGAAAGTCGCGAAACGTCACGTCCTCGGGCGGTCGCTCGAAGACGTCGACGGCCGGAATTTGAACTGCCCACATCCCCTGGACCGCCGCCGATTCGTACGGCGCGTCCGAGATCTCCTCGAGCGACCCGGTCGCCACGACGCTGTGCCACCCGTCGTCGGTCTCCGCGTAGACGACGAACGAGACCGGTCGGTCGAGAACCGCAGCCTTGCCACCGCTGTGTCCCTCCGGGAACGATAGCCGGAAGTAGAAGTGGCCCTCGTCCGCATAGTAGCCGTAGGAAACCGGGATCGAGAACGGCGGTTCCTCGACGGTCGAACCGAACGAGAGAACGCCAGTCCCGCCCCGGTCGAGAAACGAATCGAGGTCCTCGCCACCGAGTTGTACCCAGCGGAGCCCTTGCATGGCGACCGGTACGAGCGTCGGACAAAAATAGGTCGTTCACGAGTGCAGAGACTGTCTCGAGAAACGGATCATTTCCGCTCGAGCGTCCCCGGCGCTTTTTGCTCGTCGTCGTGGTACGCCGTCCGATGGATGTTCGTGGATCGGATTCCGAACGGACGGAGTGCACGCACGACAGACGCGAAGTGCTTCGCTCGCTCGCACTCGGACTGACGGCTCTGGCGGTGCCGTGGCCAGTCAGCGCGCAGGAGGACGGTGGTGCGGACAACGAAACCGAGGACGGCGACGCAAACGAGACGCAAGGAGCGGACAACGGGGAGGGCGATCAGAACGGCGACGGCGGGACGGCTGGCGAATCCGTGACCGTCGAACTCGTCGACTACGCGTACGAACCCGGGACCGAAAGTCCGCTCGAGATTCCGCCCGGGACGCTCGTGGAGTTCGTCTGGATCACCGACAATCACAACGTCGCCGTCGACAGCCAACCCGACGACGCCAGTTGGGACGGATACGAGCCGATCGAGAACGCCGGTTTCGAGTACGAATTCACGTTCGAGACGGAAGGCGAGTACGAGTTCCACTGCGACCCGCACCTCAGTCTCGGTATGGTCGGCACGATCGCCGTCAATCCGGAGGCGTCCATAGGCGGCGATGACGGTGGGGGTGAGGGTATCCCATCCCTCGTCCCCGACCCGGCCGTGACGCTCCTGGTCGCGACCCTCACCTCGCTCGTCGTCGTTATGACGCTGGTCTACGCGTTTCTGAAATACGGGAGCGACCCGAACGAATGATGCCGACGTTCGCTCCTAGCAGATAGACGGGAACCGCTGTCTCTGCGCAAGCACAAGTCGATGACCGACTCGCACCGTCTCGAGCACGTTCGACCGCTCGCCGACAGCCTCGACGAGGCTCGAGTCCTCCACGTCAATGACGGTTTTTGCTTCCCCGATACCTCGAGGCTTACTCGTCTTCTTCGATGCACTGATTCACTCGGACCGCCAAGGGGAACTCGAGCCACGATGCCCGAGACATCCTCGCGCGCCGGCGTCATCATCGCGGGCGGATTTTCGACTCGCTTCCAGGACGGCGACAAGGCGGTCGCCGACCTCGACGGCACCCCGTTGATCGGCCACGTCGCCGACCGACTCGAGGGCGTGACGGACGAACTCGTCGTCAACTGCCGCGCCGAGCAGGTCGACGTCCTCCGGGACGCGCTCGAATCCGAGTCGCGGACGATCCAGGTGGCCGTCGACCAGACGCCCGACCGTGGCCCCCTCGCCGGGATCGCGACGGGTCTCGAGGCGGCGAGCGCTCCCGTTGCAGCGGTCGTGGCGTGTGACATGCCGTTCGTCGAACCGGCGTTGCTCGAGGCGTTGTTCGAGCGACTCGAGAGCGGTGACGCTCGCGAAACAGACGAACAGACGGCGGCCGTCGTCCCGAAGCACCCGGACGGCTGGTTCCAGACGACCCAGGCCGTCTACCGGGCGGAGCCGATGGCCGACGCCTGTCGCGCGGCGCTCGAGGCCGACGAGGGCAAGATCCTGGCCGCACTCGACAGGCTCGAGTGGACCGTCTTCGAGCCAACCGACTGGAAACGATACGCGACGCTCGACTCGTTCGACAGCATCGATACGCGAGCGGACCTCGAGGCGGCACGGGCGCGGTTCTGACCGGCAGAAATTCCGCTCTCGAGCAATCAGGCCACGCGCGGCGGCACGAGCAACACGTTCCCCTTCGCGCGGGCGACGATGTCCTCGGAGACGCTCCCGAGCAGGAGCCGTCGGAGGCGGCTGTGTCCGCGTGAGCCAACGAGGGTCGTCGTCGGCTCGTACTCGGCCTCGACGTCGAGGATTTCGTCAGCCGGGTCGCCCTGCCTGAGTTCGATCCGGGTATCGATTCCCCACTCCTCGAGCTGGTCGGTGAGTTCCTCGAGTCGCTGGCGGGGGTCCTCTCCCTCGGGTAGCCCGGGGTCTTTCGGCGTCTCGACGTGAACGAGGGTCGCCTCCTCAGTCGCGTGCCGGAGATACGAGAACGCGTCGAACGCGCGGTCGGCGTTCTCGGAGAAGTCCGTCGCGTAGAGCATCCGCTGGAACAGGTGTTTGCGGACGATTTCGGGTTCATCGACGCCGCGCTCGATCCGGTTGACGAGCAACGGCGTCTCGCTCGTTCGCGCGAGGTTACGCGCGGTCGACCCGATCACCCGGTTCTCGAGCGGGCTCTTCCCGCGGGAACCGACGATGGTCATGCTCGCACCGATCGTCTCCGCGATACCCCTGATTCGCCGGTGGGGGGTTCCCCGGACGACGTGGCTCTCGACGTCGAAGCCGGCGCCCTCGATGACGTTGCGGTACCGCTCGAGTGCGCGTTCACGCCGCCCCTCGAAGTCCATGCCGGGCATGCCCGCGTGCACGTTCGAGGGGATGACCGTCACCAGGTGAATCTCCTCGATGCCGATCCGGCCGAGGCACTCGAGGCAGGTCTCGGTCTCGATCGTCGCCTCACTGGCGGCTGAAAGGTCGGTTGCCAGGACAGCTTTCATACCGACACTAGGGATCCCCAGATATAATATTGTTTGGTTTATCCAATACCGGCTGGAGGACGTTTCGGGCGTTAATCGCTCGATTCGGCGAGTACAACCGTTCGGTCGACACTGAACAGTACGTTCGATAAGATATTCGTTTACGCGCATGGAGCAGCTACTCTTCGTCGTTCACGATCCCTACCGACGCCTCGAGTCCCTGGCACGGGGGAGGAGAGGGGGATGGCGGTCGTGAGTAGCCAGCGGGCGGTTCCAGCGAACGCGGCGTTTGCGCGGCGACTGTCGAACGAACCCAGGGACACCGGACCAACTATCCTCGTGACGAGGGGTACGTGTCCTCGTCACTGAAGCGCTGATCCGCGCGGGAGACGGTTGGGTCCGCGCTCAACCCTCCCAGCGAAGGCCCTCGTATTCCTGTAACGTATCCGAATATCTCTGTTGGTTAGGCGTGGGATAGGTGGCAGTAATATTGTGCACCAATCCCAAAAGCGTTATAGGCACTTCTGCAGTAGAAGGTGATGAGCAGAAAACCATGATCCGTACACAACCGGAACGCACGAAGAACGGAGGTCGAGACGAATGATCGAGCTCGCCTCCCTATCGGAACCAGTACAGGCAGGCGTCCTCGTGGGAGCCGTCCTCGTCGAGGCGATCGTCCTCTACGGAGGATACGGCTTGCTCGAGCGAGTCGCCGCACCGCCCCTGATCGACGCGATCCAGAACGTCTAACATGGAGGTATTCGGCATCGCGCTCACGATGCTCGTCCTGTTCGTGAGCTTCGGCTTCATGGTCGGCGTCCTGTTCGGCTTCTTCGGGATGGGCGGATCCTTCCTCGTAACGCCGGCGCTCCTGGTCATGGGCTACCCGGCCCGCGTCGCGGTCGGGAGCGGCATGGCGTTCGTCTTCGGGACCGCCGTCATCGCGACGATGAAACATCACGACCTCGGACAGGTCGACTACAAACTCGGTGGGTTGATGATTGTCGGGACGACCGCCGGCATCGAAGTCGGGCGAATCGGGGTCTTCTACCTCGAGGAACTCGGCCTCGCCAGTGGCGTCATCGGCATCACGTACGTCGTGTTGCTGGGCGCCATCGGCCTGTTCGTCACCCGGAACGCGCTGAAGAGTGACGGTAACGATAGCTCGAGCGGCCACCACGACGCCGCCAACGAGGAGATCGACCCGGACGCCATCCCGGACCTCGCGAAGAAGATCCAGTCCTACCACGTGCCCCCGATGATGACCATCGCCGGCGGAATCAAAGTCTCGCTGTGGATGGTTCTCGGCGTCGCGTTCGCCACGGGGCTGTTATCGGGCTTCCTCGGCGTCGGCGGCGGGTTCATCCGCATGCCCGCGATGTTCTATCTGATCGGGGTCCCCGTCCCCGTGGCCGTCGGGACCGACCTGTTCGAGATCGTCTTCTCGGGCGGGATCGGGTCGTTCCTCTACGGCCTCGAGGGCGGCGTCGACCTCTCGATCGTCGCGCCGCTGCTGGCTGGGAGCGCACTCGGCGCCCGCATCGGTTCGGCGGCGACCAGCATCGTCGACGAGGGCGACATCAAGATCTATTTCGGGCTGATGCTCCTGGGTGGATCGGTCGCCGTCGCGTTCCGCCAGGCCGGAGATTACCTCGGCATCGAGGTCTTGAGCACGATCAGTTTCGCGCTAATCTTGCTCTCGGCGTTCATGGTCAGCGGGGCCGTCATCTACAGCACCGTCGCCACGATGCGCCAGAACGCCCGGATCGCTCGTTCGACGGCCGATTAGTCGGGCCTCGAACGCGTTCGATAGGCCCATTTTCGACGTGAGACGGTACTCGAGACCGTCAGCCAGTGGTCTCGAGCGACGCGAAAAACGGTGATCGGATGTCAATCACCAGTACGGACGGAGCGACTCGAGTTAGAGCCTGCGGGGACACTATATTGGATCGTCGGGATCGTGCTCGGTGGCCATTCGGGACGCCTCGGTCGCGTAGCGTTCCCGCTGGTCGGGGTCGTCGACCGACCCGAGGTTGTCGGCGTCGACCTCGAGTGCGGCGGTCGTCTCTCGAGCGTCGGTGAAACTCGTGAGCGCCCGTTCCTTCCGGAAGTATCGTTCGCCGTCCGGCGTCGCGTAGACGAGGATGATGAGGTTCTGTTCGTCGTCGGAGTACGTTCGCTCGACCAGCCAGACTCGAACGCCTTCCTGGTCCACTTCGGACGCCATAACTGGATCCAGGACGCGGATTCCCAAAGCCGTTTGGCAGTCACGTGCCCCTTCGGAAGGGACCACTCCCGTGTGCGCCAGGCGACGCTTGCATGACCATGTGTGGCGTTGATCCGGTTTGGTGTTGTTCGTTCTTGTGATGGCGCTACAACAGCTCCCGCGAGACGACGAGATGAAAGACTGCATCGACAACTGCCTCGAGGCCGCCCAGGTCTGTGAGTGGTGTGCGGACGAGTGTGCCGACCACGGCGAGGAGATGGCCGAGTGCATCCGCCTCTGCCGCGACGTCGCCGACCTGGCAACGTTGCACGCACGATTCATGGCCCGCGATTCGGATTACCACGGCGAACTCGCGTCCATCTGTGCGGACGCTTGCGAGGCCTGTGCCGAGGAGTGCGAACAGCACGACCACGACCACTGTCAGGCCTGTGCGGAGGTCCTTCCGAAGTGTGCGGAATCGTGTCGCGAGATGGCCAGCTAGCATGGCGACACCCCCGCGATCCGAGACGTGGCTCGGGCTCTCCGCACGGTCGAAACCGCTCGTCCAGGCCGGAGCCGCCCTCGGCGTCGGGCTAGGCGGTTTTTTCGACGGCATCGTCCTGCACCAGCTCCTGCAGTGGCACCACATGCTCTCGGCCCGGACCGACACGACCGACCTCGCCGCATTGCGGCTCAACGTCCTCGCCGACGGGCTCTTTCACGTTGCCACCTACGCGTTCACGATCATCGGCATCGTGTTGATCGTCCGCGCGTGGCGACATCCGTACGTCCCGCCCTCGGGTCGAACGCTACTCGGCTCGGTTCTGATGGGCTGGGGGATCTTCAACCTGGCCGAGGGACTCGTCAATCACCACATCCTCCAGATCCACCACGTGTGGCCCGACGGGCCAGCGAGCGTGCTGGTCTTCGACGTCGCGTTCTTGCTCCTGGGCGTGCTCCTGCTCGCGCTCGGGTACGGTATCGCTCGCTCGCACTCGGATGCGGCCGGCGGTACCCGAAGTGAAGCCGCCTGATCGCGGACGCACCGCCGTTTTGACCCCGAACAGAATTTCGGAAAGTGTGCAATCAAAAATACTCGAGATTCGTCCCTTTCGGTCGAGACGCCGCCAATGGTCGTCGACTTAGGGGCGGATCGGCATTTACCTCTATTCCCCTACTCGAGCCCGTGAGCCTGTATTGTGCAATACACACAAAACCTTTAAACACTCTCGACCCATACGATGAGGTGATGTCATCTGATGCATACAGCGGAACCGACCAGACCGCCGACGAACCAGTCTATATTCAGGGCCAGTCCCACTTCGAAGAGGTCGTGAGCGAGAACGACGTCGTTCTCGTCGACTTCTTCGCGACGTGGTGTGGCCCGTGCCAGATGCTCGAGCCGGTGATGGAGCAACTCGCCACGGAGACCGACGCCACTGTCGCGAAGGTCGACGTCGACGATAACCAGCCGCTCGCGGGCAGCTTCGGCGTTCGCGGCGTCCCGACGATCATGGTGTTCGCCGACGGCGAGCAGGTCGAACAGCAGGTCGGCGCACTGCCTGCCGACCGACTCCGCAGCCTGGTCGAGGGATACACGAACGAATGAGCGAGGCGACACGCGATCACGACATCGTCGTCGTCGGCTCCGGCGTCGCTGGCCTCTCGGCGGCCGTCTACGCCGCACGGGCGGACCTCGAGCCGCTCGTTCTCGAGGGCCCCGAACCCGGCGGTCAGCTGACGCTCACGACCGAGGTCGAAAACTTCCTCGGCTTCCCGGAGGGCGTCGGCGGCATGGAACTCATCCAGCGCGGGAAGGAACAGGCCGAGCGATTCGGCGCCGAGTTCACCCACGGCACCGTCGAGGCGGCCCGCCTCGAGGACCGGCCGTTCGAACTCGACCTCTCGAACGGCGAGACGATCCGGACGCGCGCGCTGATCGTCGCCACCGGCGCGAGCGCGCGCTGGGTCGGCGCCGAGAACGAGGACGAGTTGATGGGGTACGGGCTCTCGACATGTGCGACCTGCGACGGTGCCTTCCACCGCGGCGACGACGTGCTCGTCGTCGGGGGCGGTGACAGCGCGATGGAGGAGGCGCTCTTCCTCGCGAAGTTCGCCGAGAGCGTCACGGTCGTCCACCGGCGCGACGAGCTTCGCGCCTCCGACATCATGGCTCGACGCGCTCGCGATCACGAGAAGATTTCGTTCCGCTGGAACGCCGAACTGCTCGCGATCCACGGCGACCGGGACTCGGGCGTCACCGGCGCGACGCTCGTGAGCCACCCCGAGGGTCACCCGATCGAGAAGGTCGCGGCCGGCAAGGACGTCACCGAGGAAACCGTCGACGTCGGCGGCATCTTCTACGGCGTCGGCCACGTCCCGAACACCGACTTCCTCGCGGATACGCCCGTCTCGCTGGACGCAGCGGGCTACCTCGAGACCCACGGCTCGACGACCGAGACCGACGTGCCCGGCGTCTTCGGCGCCGGCGACGTCATGGACCCGCAGTACCGACAGGCGATCACCGCAGCCGGGACCGGAAGCATGGCCGCCCTCGACGCCGAGGCCTGGCTCGAGGAGACGAACGCCGAACTGACAGCGGAACCGGAAGCCCTCACGATCGAGGCCAACGATTAGGGCCTCCGGCGAGTAGACGTACCTACCTTCATGGACTACGAGACCCTTCGCGCGGACATTCCGGCACTCGAGCACGGTATCTACCTGAACACCGGCGCCGGCGGGCCCAGCCCTCGGCCCGTCGTCGAGACGATCGAGTCGTCCCTCGAGTCCCACGAGTACGATGCGCCAACCGGCGAGGGCATGTACGCCGCCGCCGGCTCGAGCCTCGACCGGGCGAAGGCGGCGGTCGCCGACCTGATCGGCGCTCGCGAGACCGAAATCGCGCTCACCCAGAGCACGACCGACGGCATCAACCGCGTTGCCGGCGCGTTCGACTGGGACGAGAGCGACGTCGTCGTCCGCACCGACCTCGAGCACCCGGCGGGTATCCTGCCGTGGCGACGGCTCGAGCGCACGCGCGGCACGGAGGTTCGCGTCCTCAACACTGAAGACGGCCGACTGGATCTCGAGGCCGCGACGGACGCACTCGAGGGCGCGACGCTCCTGGTCGTGAGTTCAATCACCTGGACACACGGAACGCGACTGCCGATCGAGGAACTCGTCGAACTGGCACACGACGCCGGCGCACGGGTGCTCGTCGACGCCGTGCAGTCGCCTGGCCAGACAGCTGTCGACGTCACCGACTGGGGAGCCGATTTCGTCGTCGGCGCCGGTCACAAGTGGCTGCTCGGCCCCTTCGGCGCCGGCTTCCTCTACGTCCGCGAGGGGGCCGAACGCGAGTGCGTCCCAAGTGCGATCGGCTATCGGAGCGTGACTGACGCCGCCGCGCACGACTACGAGTACGCGGCCGGCGCCGGTCGGTTCGAGGTCGGCACGACCAGCCCCGCCCTCTACGATGGCCTGGCGGCAGCGATCGACTATCACCAGGAACTCGGGACGGACGCGGTCGAGTCCCGTATCGCCGACCTCACCGGGTACCTCAAGGACGGCCTCCCGGACTCCGCGTTGCTCAGCCCTCGCGAGTTCGAGTCCGGACTCGTCACGATCGACGTGCCCGATCCGGAGGCGACGGTCGATAGCCTCGCCGAGCAGGACGTCGCCGTTCGGTCGCTCTCGTACCCGGATGGCATCAGAGCGTCAGTTCACGCGTTCAATACGCGGGACGACCTGGACGCGTTGCTCGAGGCGTTGAAACGATAGTTTCAGGAGTGAAAGAGAAGAATCGGAGCCGATCAGGCGCTGGGGTGAGAAAGCAACAGTTCGATCCCGCTGTCGGCTTCGACCGAGATCTGGACGTCGTCGACGCGGTGGCCGTACTCGCTCGTATGCTTGCCCGAGCGGCGGATGCGAAGTTTCTCGTCGAGCATCCCCGCGTCGGTCAGCTTCTCGATTTTACGGTAGGTCGTCGAGAGGGGGACGTCACAGCGCTCGGAGAGTTCGGATGCGGTGAGATACGCGGCGTCCTCATTGAGGGCCTCGAGGATGGTCCGGCAGTCGGCGTCGGTGAGCGCATCGAGAATGGTCTGGACGTCGTCGCCGGTCGTGATCGTCGTCTCGTCGTTTGGGGTGTCGTATCCGAAGGGGCTCGTCGTCGCGGTCAGTGACTGGCTCATACTACTGTAGAGGAACCGATGGCCCTCGAGTGTACACCACCGATATCGTGGGTCATTTATATAGGGTGGCGAAAATAGGCGTTTCGGAGCCTGTGAACGCACCACACGGCCTCGAGTGGCTGTTAGAATGAGGTCGTCTCGCACACGAATCGTCAGTCGTCTTCCGGTGGTCGTTGCCATCGCGGAACTCGAGTCCTGGACTCTGCTCCATCGATGTCGTCAGGAGGCGACGTAGTGGGCGTTCGTCGAGAAAATACGTTCGTCGAGAAATCCGTCGGTCGCGAAAAGAGAAGAGAATAGCGGGCGATCGATGCGTCGACGACGTGCGGTTATTCAGGCGTCGCTTTCGGCCATCTCTTCGAAGTCCGCTCGAGAGACGGTGCTCCCACAGACCACACAGCCGTTCTCGACGAGGGCGTCCCGCATCGACGCGTTGACCGTGATGGTCTGGGCGCACTCGGGACAGACGAAGCGATAGTCCTCACTTGCACTCATTGCTACTAGGTGAGACACCCTCCAGTAATAAGTTGTCCACTCTCGTTCTGAGGTGATGAGAATACCCCGTGACGTCGAGTCTCGACGGTCAGGAATGGTGGTCGCTCTTTATTCTGTTCCCGGTCTTTCTTCAGGTAGCGACGATGATGTCCGACAGATCAAGTGGACTCGAGCGACCGGCGACGACGAGTGAGTGCAACGACGCGGGGAGCGAATCGTGAGCGCTTCCGATGTCTCGATACCGAGACCGTACGTCCTCGCGTCCCTCGCGATACTCGTGCTCGCTGGCGTCGCGACGGCCGTCGGGTTATTCCTCCCGGGATTCTACCGCGACGCGCCGGTCCTCCTGCCCCAACTGTACGGGCAGGACCTGTTGACCCTCGTCGTGGCGCTGCCGGTCTTCGCGGTCGCGCTATACGCGGCCCACCACGGGTCGCTTCGGGGGTACGTCGTCTGGCTCGGTGTGGACGGTTACCTGCTGTATACCTACGCGACGTACGCGTTCATGACGGCGTTCAACGAACTGTATCTCGTGTACACGACGCTCCTCTGGCTCACGATGGTCACCTTCGTCGGCGGGATGGCCCGACTCGACGCGACCAGCGTAAAACGATCCGTCGAAGAGTTGTCCGTCCGGCCATACGTCGCGTTCCAGGTGCTTCTGGCGGTTCTGGTCGCGTTCCTGTGGCTGGCGGAGGTGCTGCCTGCGATCGGGGCCGGGACGACCCCCGCGAGCGTGGCCGACGCGTCGCTCCCGACGTCCGTGATTCACTCTCTCGACCTGGGAATCGTCCTGCCGGCGTTCGTCCTGTCGGCCTACTGGCTCCACGGGCGACGGGCGTGGGGCTACGCGTTCACGGCCGTGCTCCTCGTGAAAGCCGCGACCCTCGGCCTGGCCGTGCTGACCATGGCCGCGTTCATGCTCCGTGACGGGCAGGTCGTTCCGGTGCCCGTCCTCGTCGTCTTTGGGTTCCTGTCCCTCTCGAGTCTCGTCCTCCTGGGGCGATTCCTCGCTTCGATGGGACCGAACGACGAGTCGACGGGGTCGAGGACATCGCTCGAGGCTCGAGAATCGCCGTAGATGGATCGAGCGCGAGTAGGCGAATCACGCTCGAGTGTCCGATTGGACTGGACGCGTCCGCGCGTCCGCATCTGACCGCTGCAGCCCTCACTCGGTGCGCACACCGACCGAAGGGAGGGTAAACGAGACTGTGGTTCCGTCACCGGGTTCGGATTCCGCCCAGATCTCGCCGCCGTGGCGTTCGACGATCCGCTCGCAGACGGCGAGTCCGATCCCGCTCCCTTCGTACTCCGTTCGACTGTGCAGTCGGGTGAAGACCTCGAAGATGTGCTCCGTCTCGTCGGGATCGATGCCGATCCCGTCGTCCTGAACCGAAACGACCCATCGGGAGCCGTTTCGTTCCGCCGAGACGTGGATCGACGGCGGCTCGTCGCCGCTGTACTGAATCGCGTTGCTCACCAGGTTCTGGAAGACCTGCCGCAACTGATCGTGGTCTCCCTCAACGGTCGGGAGCGATTCGGCCGTGATCGTCGCGTCGCTCCGGGAAATCTGTACCTGGTGGTCCTCGCGAGCGTTCTCGAGTACGGCCTCGAGGTCGATCGGCTCGAGCGGTTCGCCGCTCGTTTCCACCCGCGAGTAGGCGAGCAATCCTTCGATCATCCCCCGCATCCGCTCGGCCCCGCCGATCGCAAATTCGAGGTACTCTTCCCCGTCTTCGTCGAAGGCGTCGCCGTATCGGCGCTCGATGAGCTGGAGGTAACTCGAGACCATCCGGAGCGGTTCCTGGAGGTCGTGGGAGGCGGCGTAGGCGAACTGCTCGAGGCGCTTGTTGGATTCTCGCAGGCTGGCGACGGACTGCTCGAGTTCGTGCTGGTACTGGTGGCGTTCGATGGCCTCCGCGATGACGTTGGCGACGCTCTGGACGAACGTGACGTCCTCGTCGCTGAAGACCTGTGGATCGGTGTCGTGAGCCCCTAGGATCCCCCACGGATTGTCATTCGGGCCGATGATGGTGCTAATTCCGCTGCGAACGTCGTGGTTTCGGAGCAAATCCGGACCGGTAAATCGCGTTTCCGCCTCCAGGTCTTCGACGATGATGGGGCGATCGTTCGCCAGCGTGTACGCCGCCTGCGAGTCGGCTTCGACGGCGGAAACCGTCGCTGCTCCGACGAGCCCGGGTTTCCAGCCGACCCCCTGGCGAAGGAGCAGTTCGTCGGTCCGGGCATCGAGATCGAGCACTTTGCAGTATTCGATGTCGAGCGCGGCCGTCACCCGCTGGGTCGCTTCGTGCATGAGTTCGTCCAGATCGTCCGTTTCGAGTGCGAGCTGGCCGAGGTCGGCGACGACCTGTTGCTGGCGAATCCGATCCGTGAGTTCCCGTTCGCGGTCTTTCCGCCCGGTGATGTCCTGGGACATGACCAGCACGGCGTACACGCGTCCGCCCTCGTCGGTCAACGGATGGGTGCGGAACTCGAACACCTGTTCCGGCGTCTCCAGCTCGAAGACGGTCGATTCGCCCTCGAGTGTCGCGCGGTAGTGCGGTTCGACGACGTCCACGACCTCCGGCGGGAAGGCGTCCTGGATGCGTTTTCCCCGTAGTTCGCTCGGATCGTACCCGGTTTCCTCGAGGGCGTTCCCGGCGACGAGCGTGTGTCGTAACTCGGTGTCCAGCAGCGCGACGGCTCCGTTCGGAAAGTTCTCCGTCAACGTTCGGTAGCGCTGTTCGGATGCCGTGAGGCGATCGAGCGTCTCTTCGAGCTCCGCCTGCGTGTCCTGGAGTTCCTGGTTGCGCTGCTCGAGAACGTAGGCTCGCGACTTCGCACGCGCGTCGTAGGCCCCCGCGCCGAATCCGGCGACGCCAGCGAGCGCAGAGAGGATGAGGAAGTTGTTCACTGGATTCGACAACTGGCCCGCGAGATAGATGAAGAGGAGAATACTGGCGACCACGCCAATCGCGCGGAGACACCAGCTAGCGATGGTCGCGAAGAACCTCGGCTGAATGTCGGTCCGGGGCAGCCCGTATCCCCCGTAGAGGAGAACGAGGCCGGACCCGCTGACCAGGACGACGACGATCAGTACCGCCGAACTCGGCAGTACTTCGCCGGCTTGCCTGAGTGGCCAGATCACACCGATAGCGGCGTACAGACCCCCGAGTGTGAGGATCGCACGACGCCCACCGAACACCGAGTGGATTCGGGCCAGGGGGTTCATACCATTCCAGACGTAGAGCCAAATAAATAGTACTTCTGGATCCGACCGTCACTCAGACGGACGTATCGTCACCCGGTGTCGGTCGTCGCTCGCCCCGTGGCTGCCGGAGCGCCTTTTGGGGGTGGGATGACGAATTGTCATCTCTACCCGATCGTACATATCATGCGCGAGGGTGGCCCTACCCCGCCGGAAGGCCCTGTGCAACCACTAGGTATCACGCGAGATGAAATGGCCGTACACCGACACGCCGACCCGGAGTTCGCGGAACCCTATCTTCATTAGGCCGGACTTCGAACACGGCCCTAGACGATGTCGCCGGGAATTCGCGCGACGGTGAAAGTCGGGTCACCCGAGGGCTGTCCAATCGCGGCCTTTTCACAGCGGACGGGGACGACGGTCGATCGAGTCTCGACGAGTGCCGCCAGCGAGGACGGCTCGAGTGACAGTGGGGGAAGCACCACGGAGTTCCTGGCTGCCACCGACGAGGAGATCGACGACGTCTCCGGCCCGATCTTCTCCTACGGGTCGACCAACCTCTATCGCCACGCGCACGACGACTCGAGTTGTCCCTGCGCCTGCCTCGGCTCGTTCGGCTGTCCGGTCCACCGCTACGTCGCCGAGGACGGGGACCTCACGCTGGTCTTTCACGCCGAGGACTTCGACCAGCTCCAGGCGATTATGGCCGAGTTCCGCGAACGGTACCCCGATATCGACGTCCAGCGACTCCTCCAGCCACCGTTGCAGGGATCGACCGAAGAGCAGGTGTTCGTCAACCGGGGGAAACTCACCGACCGCCAGCACGAGGTCCTGCAGGCCGCCTACGATGCCGGTTACTTCGAGCGCCCGAAAGGAGCTAACGCGACCGAAATCGCCGCCGAACTCGACATTAGCCAGTCGACGTTCACCGAACACCTCGTCGCTGCTCAGCGAAAGCTCTTCGAGGACATCCTCGAGACCGACGCGTGATCTTCAGCGAGCGACAACGGAAATAGTTTAATGCCGCATAGGCTTTGACTCTGCATACGACGATGTCACTAGCCGAGGAAACCGAGATGACGGCGACAGAGATCGACGCCTTCCTGAGTCGCCACGAGACTGGCGTCCTGGCACTCGCCAGCGATAACACGCCGTATGCGATCCCGATCTCCTACGGATACGACACCGACAGCCGATCGTTCTACATGCGACTGGTTTCGACGCCCGAGAGCGAGAAACGGAAGTTCCTCGACTCCTCGCCCCAGGTTCGTCTCGTCGTCTACGACGAACGAGATGGTGGTGAGACCTACCACAGCGCCGTCGCCGTCGGCACAATCGAGACGATCGACCCGACCGACCTCACCGTCGAGGACGTCGAGCAATACGGGACGACGAAGCGGCCGCTGTTCGAAATCTGGGGCGAGTCGAAGGCGAATCTCGACATTCAACTCTACCGGTTCGAACCCGACGAGCTGAGCGGGCGCCGTACCGAAATAGATCGCGGAGACGCGTAGCTCTCGTCGATTTTTCGGCGTGGACCAGGCTCTCGAGCGGTGGCAATATGAGCTGAAGGCGACGAACGCGCTAAAACGTGCCGAATACGTCGAAACGCGTCGAAACGCGCTAAAACGCCATCAGTGGACGAGAAAGTGTTCGCGGGAAACCTCCGTTCCGCAGACTGGACACCCGTATTCGACCGTCGCGTTGCGTACGTCGCCATCCACGGGTCCTCGCTGGCCGCAGCCTGGACAGGTAAATTCGTAAGTTGTCATTGCAGTCGGTTGGGCACCTCTATCTAGACGAACACGCCGGGTCTCGATAGGGGTCTAGCCACACTATGTGGGGGTGTTTAAACGGGGTGTCGACGTGCCCGACGACCGACCAGCGAAACGCAGAGTCGCCACGGCAGGACGAAGGCGAGTCCAAAGACGACGTTGACGAGGACGAACTCGAGCGGGGCGCCCCCAGGGAAGTACGCCGTCGCCCGAATCGCGGCGCCGATGATCGAGGCTCCGATCCAGCCGAGCGTGACGTACCGAAGGGTCTTGGAGGGGCTGGAAAGCGTGTCGAGCCGGAGCGTTCCGACGAGCGGAGTCACGAACAGCCAGCCGGCCAGAAACGGCACGGTGGTTCGGAGGGTGTGGATCGAATACGTCCACGGTTCGACCGCGTGCGAGAGCAAACCGACGGTGAAGAAGGCGAGAATGGCGATACCGTCGCCGAGAGCGACGACGCTGGCGACGACGGCGGTGCGCGAGTCGAGGGCGGCGAGTCGGATGCGTAGGGTTAGCACGTTCATGGTCGAAGACCGACGACGAGCGCTTCGGCGACGATGGCGAGCAGGACGACGCCGAGGTAGGCGTTCGAGGCGTGGAAGGTTCGGAGCGTCGCACGGTCAGTTCTGCGGCGACACTGCACGACCGCCGTCCCGAGAAACAGCCCACCCACGATGATCGTTGAGAGGGTGAAGAGCCAGCCGAGTGGGGTCACGAGACCGAGCACGGTCGTCATCACCAGCGTTCCGCCGAGGGTCAGGAGGACCCGGCGACGGGCGGCCGAGACGCCCGAGACGACCGGAAACATCGGATAGCCGGCCCGCGCGTAGTCGTCGCGGTAGACGATTGCGAGGTTGTAGAAGTGAGCCGGCGTCCAGACGACGACGATTAGCGCGAGTATGATCGCCGGCAGTCCGATCGATCCCGTGACGGCGGCCCAGCCGATGACGGCCGGAAGCGCGCCCGACCCGCCGCCAATCGCGATGTTCCAGGTCGTATTCGGTTTGAGGACGACGGTGTAGAGCACGCTGTAGTAGATGATGGCCACTAACGTCAGCGCCGCGACGAGGAGGCTGACTAGCGTCACGAGCACGACCATCGAAAGGACGGCCAGCGAGAACGCAAAGAGGGTCGCGCGGGCGGCCGACACCTGATCGGTCGCCACGGGACGGTTCGCCGTTCGCGACATCTGTTGATCGCGGTCGCGCTCGTAGGCGTGGTTGAACGCCCCGCTCGCTCCCGTGGCCAGCACCCCGCCGGCGAGCGTCGCCACGACGGTCACGCCGTCGGGCCACTGACCGGTCGTCGTCGCGAGCGCCATCCCCGCGAGTGCGAGCAGACACAGTAGCCACATCAGCCGTGGTTTCGTCAACTCGAGGTAGGATCGTCCCCTCGAACGGAGTCGGGCGCGCGTCGACCGTTCCGCGTTGGCCTGAGTCGGGTTCGACGGCGGCTCACTCGGGGGTGCGGACGGCGGTTCGCTTGTGGTTGCGGACGACGGGGCCGGATCGGCGGCGTCGAGCGTGCTCCGTTCAATGGTCGACTCGCCCTCGAGCGTCCAGCCGAGGGCAGCGAGCAGCGCAGTGAAGAGCACGGCAGCGATCGCGAGGTGGGCTCGTCCCGCGACGGGCTCCCCGGTAACGACGACGAGTCCACCGACACCGACCTGAATCACGAACAGGACCACGCCGCCGCTGATGGCGATGCGCGTCCGTCGATTGGCCTCCGTCTTCCAGGCGCCGAGCGTCGTCAGGGCGAGTAACAGGCCGACGACCCCGGCGAGCAGTCGATGACCGAGAACGGCGATCAGCGCCGGATCGATCGGTGACGCGAATCCGTCGGTACAGAGCGGCCACGTCCCGCAGACGCTTCCGGCGTCGGTCGTCGCGAGCGCCGCCCCCGTCGCGAGCAGTGCGTAGGTTGCGAGCGTCGTTGTCGCGAGGAGGAGGACGAATCGACGTGTCGTAAACAGGGTCGTCATGAGTGGGTAGAGCGTGTTCGAACGGGCGGTTTCGGTCCCGTTCACAGGAAAGCGTTCGAAATGGTCGTACCCGACAATTCCCCCGAACATGTTTCGGCGGGTTCGAGCGGCCGGCACCGCCACGAGGCCGCGTACGTATTATGGCCCGGGGCGGCGTACGCTCGGTGTGACGGGCGGAGATACACACCCGATAGCGGTCGAGGGACTCACCAAGTACTACGGGGACGTTCGCGGCGTCGAAGACCTCACGTTTTCCGTCGAGAACGGCGAAATATTCGGGTTTCTCGGTCCTAACGGCGCAGGCAAGTCGACGGCGATTCGGGTCCTGCTCGGGCTGTTGGGGCCGACCGACGGCGAAGCGCGGGTACTGGGCCGCAACGTCACCGACCGGAACGCGCTTCGCGCCGTGAAACGAGACCTGGGCTACCTGCCGAGCGACGTTACCTTCTACGACCGGGTCACGGGAGAGGCGATCCTCGATTACTTCGGTCGCCTTCGCGGTGAGACACGGCGCGAGGAATTGCTGGAACGCTTTCCCGTGCCGCTCGAGCGACACGTGAAGGCCTACTCGAGTGGCAACCGACAGAAACTCGCCATCGTGGCCGCGTTCATGCACGATCCGGAGCTAGCGATCATGGACGAACCCACGTCGGGACTGGATCCGCTCGTTCAGAACGAGTTCTACGATCTGCTCGAGGAACGAAAGCGCCGCGGGCTGGCGAGTTTCTTCTCTTCGCACGTGCTGAGCGAGGTCCGTCGCGTCTGCGACCGGGTCGGTATCATCAGGAACGGCCGATTGATCGAACTCGACACCGTCAGCAACATCCTCGCGGAGAGGGGTACGGTTGCCACCGTCCGACTGGCCGAGGAGCCACCCGTCGAGGCGCTCGAGTTCCGGGGAATCGCGCGGGTCGATCGACTCGAGTCCGGCACGTATCGGCTCGCCCTCTCGCGGGAGTTCGATGCACTGATTGATCGATTACACGAGTATACGGTGCTGGACCTGGAGGTGCGTGAAGCATCTATCGACGACGTGTTTCTGCACTTTTATGGCGACGGGGAGGACGGCCCCTCGTGATCGGTGGTTCGAATTTCGAGATTCGAGCCACGGTCGACTCGAATCACCGGCGCCGATACCACCAGAGCAGGGCGAGCGCGAACACGAACGCGACGACGACGAACGGGGCGATCGACTCGACATCGGCCTCGCCATCGGATTCGACGAGCGAAACGGGGACCGAGATCGGATTCGTCGCCGTCTGGCCGTCGCCATCGTGCCCCGTCTCGTAGGTCAGCGTGATCGTCGCGCTGGTGGTCGTCTCGATGGCGTCCGAGGACGACTCGAGGGCGAAGCGTACTGTTTCCGATTCGCCGGGGTGGAGGGTCCCGACGTACGCTGTCGGTGACTCGCTCGAGAGCGGTGGCCCGGCTTCGAGGGTGGCGACGACGCCGGAAACGGGTTCGGTGCCGTCGTTCGAAATCCGGACCTCGTAGACGCCGTCGCCGTCGACGGGGACGGTTCCGTCGACGGGCGTTACACCAAGTCTCGGGCGCTCCTCGAGGTCGATGGCGAGCACCGACGGCCCGCCGATTACGACGGCTTCGTCGTCGCCGTTGTCGCCGTTATCGTCACCGTTCCCACCGTCGTCTCCCTCGTCACCGTCCTCGACCAGGTACTGAACGGTCGCGAACACCGGATACGTTCCTGGTTCGACCGCGGCCGCCGCGACCCGGACATCGACGGTCTCGGTTTCATCCTCCTCGAGGTCTCCGAGGGAGACCGATTGCTCGGCCTGGGGCGCGTTCGGTGCCCCGAGCGACAGCGTTCCGTCCGGTGCCTGGAGCGTCACGACGACGTCCATTGCATCGTCGTCGCCGTCGTTGGTCACCTCGAGCGTCACAGTCGTCGCGCCACCCGCTCGCACTGACTGCCCCTCCGCGACGGCGACCTCGATGTCGTCGGCGGGTGCCTGGACGATCGCTGGACCTGCGGTAGCGGAACCCTCGTGTGGCAGACCGACCTCGCCGTCGATGGGCGGGAACTGTCCGGACTCGTTCCCGTCGTCGCGACCGTCGTCCGTGGCGTTCGCGCCCGCCGAGTCGGGATCGGTTCCCGTCTCGTTCCCGGCGCTGTCGTCTTGTACGTTTGCCGCAGCAGTGTCGGCCTGGAGTACCGCCGCCCCGCTGAGCGCTCCGACCAGGAATCCGACGATGAGAACGACGTGCCCGAGCACGACGAGTCGACGATTCTGTCGGCTCGAGGCATCCTGCTGGCCCGTCATTTCCATCCCAGGACGGCCGACCGACGAATAAATCGTCAGGCCTGTTCCGCGGGCGAACCCTTCCGTTTCCGCCCCACCGTCGAGTCAATGGATCGTTGTGATCGTCGAGCCCTCGGAAACCTATAAGTCAACATTCGTCGTCAGGTGGCGGCGGATTCCCTGATCCGAATGTTCGAACTCACGTCCTTCGAGGCCGGCCGGCGATTGCGCGGATCGCTACTGTTATCCAGTGCGCTGGTCGCCCTGATCGCGCTCACGATCGCGCTCTTTCCGTCGATACAGGCGACGGGGCCCGACCTTGACGCCTACCTCGAGTCGCTCCCGCCCGAGGCGACGCGCGCTTTCGTCGGAAGTGTAACCACGCTAACGACGATCGAGGGCTACCTCGTCTCGCAATTCTACCAGTTCGGCTGGGTAATCTTGCTCGCGATCTACTACGCGTACGCCGCGGCGTCGACGGTCGCCGGCGAACTCGAGCGTGGAACGGTGGAGATGACGCTCACGCTGCCGGTGTCGCGCACTCGGTTCGTCGTCGGGAAATTTCTGTCCCTCGTCCCTGGACTCGTCCTGGTCAACGCGATCACGTTCCTCGCGATCTATCTGGGTGTAATCTTCGTGGACGAATCGATCGACGTCGTCTATCTATTCGCCGTCCACGCGTACTCGATCGCGTACCTGCTCGCCTGTGCCGGGGTTGGCCTGCTTGCATCGGTCGTCTTCGATTCCGTTCGCCGAGCCCAGACCGTCGGCGTCGGCGCGGTGTTTGGGCTATTCCTGCTCGACACGTTCACCTTCGGCACTGACGCTGAATGGCTCGGCGACGTGGCGTTCTCGCGGTATTTCGACCCAGGGGCAATTCTCGCCGAGGGCGAGATCTCGTGGACCGATTTCTCCGTCCTCTGTGTTGCCGTCGTCGTCCTCCTGGTCGTCGCTAGCGAATACTTCGAGCAGCGAGACGTCTCGAGCTAGATCAGTGGCAGTTCCGCATTCACGTATATCGTTCAGATCTGTAGCCCGTCGATTTCGCCGCCAGGCATCGAAACGGTCGCGGTTTTTCCCTCGAGTTCGAATCCGTACCCTGGTTGCGTTCGGACAGGACAGTGCGTATCGGCCATTCAGTCTGTAGCCGTACCGAATCGAGGCTCTCGAACTGCCTGGTAAGTATAGCAAATGACGTACTCGCTTCGAGTCAGCGTATCATCTGTCGCGATCGTGGGTGAGAATCGAGGCAGATCGGAGAGAAATCGTGGAAGAGTGGGCTCCACACACAGCGAGCCTACGGGTTCGGATTGTAGATGTCGGGTTCCGGTTCGCCCTCGACCTCGATGACGCCCAGCATCCCCCGCCGGGCGGCTCGAGTGAGCGCGTGGTCGACGAGCTTGATCGGACCGGGAACCGGGGTCTCCATCTCGCCAGCCGCGACGGAACCGGGGACGACCGGCGCGGTTTCGATGAACCGGCCCGGCTCGGAGAGTAGGTCGCCTTCGCGGTAGTACGCATCGAAGACGTTCCCGATGGGGTGGAGGGCACTCGTCAGGTTCGGACCGCCGTTGGCGAAGAACACGCGAACCCGTTCGCCCTTCTGGACGGTCACGGGGCCGTAGCCGTTCCCGGTGAACGCGTAGGCCTCGCCGTTGAGGGTGACGTAGGTCGGGTCCTCGGCTTTCATCTTATCGAAGCTGAACGCGTGATGGCCCTCTTCGCCGGGGGTTCCCTTCGTGTACAGTTCGTTCTGCCCGAAGTACAGTTCGCGATCGACCGCCGGGAGCCCACCCTCGGGCTCGACAAGGATCGCGCCGTACATCCCGGCACTGATGTGGTAGTCCATGTTCGGGACTGCACAGTGGTAGACGTGCACGCCAGGGTACATCGCCTTGAACTCGAACTCCGCGCTCTCGCCCGGGTTGATCGTCGTGTCCTCGGCGCCTCCACCCGGGCCGTAGACCGCGTGCAGGTCGATGTTGTGGGGCATCGAGTTCTCCTCGCTGTTCGTGAGCGTAAGGTGGATCGTGTCGCCCCGGCGCACGCGAATCATCGGTCCCGGGATCTGGTCGTCGAACGTCATGTAGTCGAAGGTGACGCCAGGTTCGATCTCCGCGGTGACCTCTGTCGTCGTCATCGAGATTTCGTGGTGACGCGGCTCGTTCCAGTCGACCGGCCCCGGAATGTCCGTCGGATCGGCCGCGACGCGATCTACGTCGACCGACTTCGCACCCGGGAGCGACTCTTCCGTGTCGCCTGCCGGCTCCTCGTCATTGCCATTTCCGTTACCGTTTCCGTTCCCCTCGTCAGCGTTCCCGACACAGCCAGCGACCGCTACTGCACCAGCAACACCGAGCCCCTGTAAGAACCGCCGTCGTTTCGAATTCAGTTGGGTCATTGTCCTCACCTGGGTGTATGGCTTGACGTATGTTCAAGTATGAATATGATTCCCGGACAATGGAAATACACACGGAGGTGTTCGGATAGGAGTTTAAATATTTAAAAGACCCCCCGTTATGAGGGTGTCAACTTCAAGCATTTCGTCCAGACGGGGTTCGAATCCGGTGAAAGCGGAGACGACATCCCGGTGTTCCGGTCACTCTCGCCAGATAATGGTCACGACTTCGTCGTCAGTCTCGAGCGTCTCGTACGTATAGCCTCGGTCCTCGAGTTTCAGATACAGAAACTGCGGGGCGCGGTCGTTTCGCTGAATCAGTACCGTGTCATCGGGCAGTTCCGCCAGTCGCTCGAGCGTGTTCACGAGTGGAGCAGGCGGTCCCAGCGATCGGACGTCGAGCACGGTTCGCGGTCGGTCCTGGGGCGCTGCCGTCCGTTCGACGACTGACTCGTGGCCCTGGTCGGGAGTAGACATACGTCTACAAACGGGCTCGAGGCTCGTCTACTTGTTCGCGAATGCGTTCGGGTGACGAGCGAGGCTGATGATCGAGGGTGACAAGAGAGGATGACAACTCAGGGCGACAACTGAGTGCGACAGACGAAAACGTTCGCGCGAAGACGCGAACGGTGGAGATGAACGAGAGTGAGGGTACCAGTTTCGAACGGTGCGTTACTCGGCTCGTTTGGGGAACTCCGCGACGAATTTCCCCGCCTCAGCCTGCTCGACGGCGTACCCGTCGACGTCGAACTCGTCGACTTCCGCCTGGAACTCGTAGAACAGCGGCTTCGGTTCGTGATCGTTGATAATCGTCAGCGTTTCGCCCGCCTCGAGTTCGTCGAAGGCGTCGTGAATCGTCGGGTGGCGGTCGACCGGCGGAATCGATCTGACGTCGAGTGTCGTCATGCAGTCGTCGGTAGTGGTTCCACCGGTATCGGCGTTCCTCCGAATACGTTCGGGATAGTTTCGGGCAGGCGGTCGTCTCTCCTCACCAGCTCTCGTGCTCACGTGCGTATCACACCATAGTTCAGGTAGCATCCTGGCGGTCGTCGTGTCGGATACGCGAGAACACTTATGCGGATTCGAACGGTACCGATACTCGATGTATCCGACCGATGCTGGCACACACGGATTCCTCACCGTCCAGGTTGCGGTCCTCCTCCACGTCGGACTCGCCCTCGGAAGCACGGCCCTGCTGTGGTGGCTCGGGCTGCCAGCGCGGTTGGCCGTCCCCGCCTTCACCGTTGCTCTCTTCCTTCTGTTGGTTCCCTTCTGGCAAGTCTATGCCGACTCCCATCCGACGTCCGGCGAGCGCTAACGTCCGCTGTTCGCCGCCCTCGATCGAAATCCAGCCGCGGTGGCGATTCGAGATGATAAACCCCACGGTCGTTCCCGACCGGTCACATTCTGGGGTAGTAATTAGGAAGAACGCAACCGAACGTGTTCGTATGGCTCACGCGACGCTCACCGTCACGCTCCCGGAGAAGGTGTGGGTGCAGGAGGTCTCGAGCGCCCACCCGGAGGCAACCTTCTACGTCGACGCCGCGGTTCCGGGCGCCGAATCGGGATTTGCCCTGGTTCGAATCACCGGTCCCGACGTCCCGGCCGTCCTCGAGGACATGGAGGACCATCCACAGCTCACCGAAATCTCGCTAATTCAGTGGAGCGAGAACGAGGCAACGGTCCACTTCGAGACCACGGCCCCGTTGTTGCTCTTCTCCTCGCGCGACTCTGGTATGCCGATCGAACTCCCGGTCGAGATCCGACAGGGGAAAGCGACCCTCGAGGTCGCCGGCTCTCGGGACCGACTTTCCCAGTTGGCCGACCAGTTCTCTCGGTTCGGTCTCGAGTACCGTATCGACAGCGTCCACGAACGGCTCCACGACACGCAGCTACTGTCGGAGCGCCAGCACGAACTCGTCGTCGCCGCCGTCGAACACGGGTACTACGATACCCCGCGCCGGTGTTCGCTGACCGACCTTGCCGACCGTCTCGGCATCGCGAAATCGACCTGCAGCGAGACGCTCCATCGGGCCGAAGAGGCGATCATCAAGCAGTTCGTCGAGAATCTGGTCGATGTAGAACGACAGCCTCCGCTCGAGGAGGAACTGGTGTCCTGAGCGACCATACAGACGCAATTCTCTCGTTCTCGAGCAAACAGTACGTTTCTCCGAACATCATCGGGCGTGTTCCCGTGGTCTGGAAACCACCACTGAAATCCTATATCCGTCGTCCATACTGCCGCCAGAGGTATCATGACTGTACACGATAAACGGAAACGGCGATTTCTACGGGCCGTCGGGGGAGCGCTCGTCTTTGGCGGACTCGCCGGGTGTCTCGAGGACGAGGAAGCTAGCGGCGGGAACGGGGACAGTGATGGAAGTGAAAATGGCGGGAACAGCAACGGGAACGGGAACGGCGGCGCCGACTACGACTTCGACGGTTACCTCGACGACGCCAACAACTACGACGGCGTCGAGGACCACACCGGCGAGTCCGAGGTCACCGTCGACGTCGGTGCTGGCTCGGACGGCTTCGCGTACGGGCCTGCGGCCATCGTCGTCGACTCGGGCACGACCGTCGTCTGGGAGTGGACCGGCGCCGGCAGCCCACACGACGTCATCGCCGAGGACGGAAGCTTCGAGAGCGAGATGCTGAGCGACGAGGGGGAAACCTTCGAACACACCTTCGAGGAGACCGGTACCTTCACCTACCACTGCTCGCCCCACGTCAGCATGGGCATGAAAGGCGCCGTCGTCGTCGAATAGCTCCAGCCATGATCGCACTATTCACGACGCTGACGCCGAGGTGGGCTCGCGTATGAGCGCCGACGAAGCCGAATCCGGCGACGCCACGGAGACGCTCGAGGCGCTCCACACCGAAGAATGGGAGGCGGAGATGCGCGAACTACTCGAGGACGGCGAGTACGACGCCGACCTCGGGCTGGCGATGGCCAAGGACGCCCAGCGCCTCGTCGCGGGCGAGTTGACCGAAGCCGAGTTCGCCGCGCGCTACCACGACGCGGTCGTCGAGGAGTTCGAGGTCGACGACACCGAATTGCCCGAGGAGCTGGCAGGGCTCGAAGACATCGACGACGAGCGTTCGTTGGCCGACAGACTGGCCGCCCTCGAGGAGGACGGCGAGATGGACCGCCGCGAGGTAATGAAGAAGATGGGTGCCGCGGGACTCTTCCTCGGACTCGGCACCTGGGCCACGGTGGACAGCGCCGAGGGCGCCGACTCGGCCGCGGCCGCCGGCGAGGCCGAAGACGAGGGCACGCAGTACGGGATGGTCATCGACCTCGAGAAGTGCGACGGCTGTTTGGCCTGCGTGGTCGCTTGCAGCCAGGAGAACAACACCTCGATGGGGGCCAACTGGATGTACGTCTTCACCTACGAGGAGCCCGACCAGGACGGCCACAACTTCCTCGTGCGGACGTGCCAGCACTGTTCGGACGCCCCCTGCCAGAAGGTCTGTCCGACGACGGCCAGACACAAGCGGACCGAGGACGGCCTCGTCCTGACTGACTACGACGTCTGCATCGGCTGCCGGTACTGTCAGGTGGCCTGCCCCTACGGCGTGAACTACTTCCAGTGGGGCGAACCCGACACCCCGCAGTCGGAACTCGATCCGGAGCACGTCTACGATGGGCGCGACCGCCGGGTCGACAGTCGGCCGCCGAAGGGCGTCATGGGCAAGTGTACGATGTGCCCCTCCCGCCAGGACGGCAAGCGCGGCGAGGACAAGATCGGCACGACCGCCTGCGAGGACGCCTGTGCGATGGATGCCATCCACTTCGGGGACATGAACGACGAGGACAGCGACCCCAACCGCTACCTCGAGCAGGTCCGGGAGGAAACCCCCAACGACCGCGAGACGTTCCACAACCGGACCGAGAACAAAGTCTCGACGTTCCGACTGCTCGAGGAACTCGGCACCGACCCGAACGTCGTCTTCGTCGGGAACGAACCGGGCCCCGACGCGAAACAGGTCGAAGGGCCCGTGGCCTACGAGGACGTCGGACAACTCGACCGCCGGAAGGAAGTCCTGGACGACGGCACGTTCGCCGGAGGTGTCTCGCCGTGAGCACCGAACGTCCGAGCGAAGCGGACATCGTTCGGCCGATGCAGCGCACCTCGAAGGGATACTACGGTCTGCTCGCGATCCTCTCTCTTGGAATCCTCACGTTCCTAATCGGTTGGGGACTCCAGCTCCGAGACGGCCTCATCGTCACCAACCTCGGGGACTGGGGCTCGAGCGGCGGCGTCACATGGGGGCTGTACATCGGCGCGTTCATCTGGTGGGTCGGGATCGCTCACGGTGGGATCATCCTATCGGCGGCGGTCCGCCTGCTCGGCATGGACCGGTACAAGCCGGTCGCCCGACTCGCGGAGTTGCTGACGATCGCCGGGCTAACGGCAGCCGGACTGTACATCATCATCCACGTCGGTCGACCGGACCGGATCGTCACGAGCATCCTGCTCAACTACCACGAGACGATCCACACCTCGCCGCTGGTCTGGGACGTGACCGTCATCACGCTCTACTTCGTGATGACCGCGACCTACCTCGCACTGACGATACGCTACGACGTGACGCGTCTTCGCGACGACCTCCCGGACCGACTCGAGCCGCTGTACCGGGCGTTGACGATCGGGTACACCGAGGAAGAAGACGAAGTCGTCGATCGGATGGTCTGGTGGCTCGCGCTGGGGATCATCATCCTCGCGCCGCTGTTGCTCCACGGTGGGGTAATCCCATGGCTGTTCGCCCTGCTGTCGTCGATGCCGGGTTGGTCGGGCGCGATTCAGGGCCCGCAGTTCCTGACCATCGCGCTGACCTCGGCTATCAGCGGCGTGTTGATCGCCTCCTACGCGTTCCGACGGACCTACGACTGGGACCACATCATCACTGACGACGTGTTCCGCGGGCTCTTGCTGTGGCTCGGCTTCTTCAGTCTGCTGTTCCTCTGGCTCCAGCTCCAGCAGGTCATTAACGGCGTCTTCGCGCCGCCGGTCGACGTCGACTACGCGATGCACGCCAAACTCGCTCAGCCGCTGTACTGGGTGTCGATGGGCCTCGTCTTCGGGACGATGGCGTACGTCTTCGCCCAGACGCTCCGCCCGTCGTTGTTTAGCCTCGAGCGCAGCATCGCCGCGGCAGTCGCGGTGCTCTGTGCGACGCTGGTCGAGAAGATTCTCTTCGTCGTCGAGGGGCTCATGCATCCGACGTTCAGCCTCTACAGCGGCGTCCCCGGATCGTACTTCCCGAGCCTCGTTGAGCTCTCCTCGCTGGTCGGGACCATCGCCATCGTCACCATGTTCTTCATGGTCGTCGCGAAGGTAATCCCGGTCGTCGAACTCCACGCGATCGAGGAACTGCGGGGTCACGACGACGAGGCCGAATCGGCTCCGACGGCTGACTCCCCAATGGAGGTGAACGCGTAATGGAGTTCGGCCCCGGCACGTGGCTCATCTTTGGGATCATCCTGGTTCCGGTCTACGTTGTCCTCCTGGCGTGGTATCTCGGTGAGCCCCGCGACAGAAAGACGGCGACCCTCGGGGTTGTCTACCTCGTCGGACTGACCACGCTCCTGTGGACCGCTATGTTCATCAAGACGGTGATTCTCGACGTGATCTTCTTCTAATTTCACCGCTGCCCTTCGACCCGCGTATCGAGCGACGAACGACACCGACTCCCGACTCAAACCAAACCTATGACTGTATCCGAATCCGACCTCCGAACCCAACTCGCAACCGTACAGGACCCCGAACTCGAGGACGACATCGTCTCGCTCGGCCTCGTCAACGACGTCTCGATCGAGGGCGACACTGCCCGGATTTCGCTGGCGTTCAACGCGCCCTACGCCCCTGCCGAGATGACGATGGGGAACCGCATCCGCGAGGTCGTCGCCGACCTCGACGCGGACCTCGAGGCAGACGTTCGCGCCCACGTGGGTGAGGACCACGGCTTCGACGAGGAGATTCTCCCCCGAGTCAAGAACGTGATCGCCGTCTCGAGTGGTAAGGGCGGCGTCGGCAAGACGACCGTCGCCGCGAACCTCGCGGCCGGCCTCGAGAAGATGGGTGCACGGGTCGGCATCCTCGACTCGGACATCCACGGTCCGAACGTCCCGCGCATCTTGCCGATCGAGGGCGAACCCGGAATTACGCCAGACGAGGAACTCGTCCCGCCCCGGTCGGACGGCGTCCGCGTCATCAGCATGGGCTTTCTCACGGAGAACGCGGACGACCCGGCGATTCTCCGGGGACCGATGGTCAACAACATCATGACCCAGTTCCTCCAGGAGGTCGAGTGGGGCGTCCTCGACTACCTCATCGTCGACCTGCCGCCGGGAACCGGCGACGCGACGCTCAATCTCCTCCAGCTCATGCCCGTCGCGGGGGCTGTCATCGTTACGACGCCCCAGCAGATGGCCGTCGACGACACCCGGAAGGGGCTGCGTATGTTCCAGGAACACGACGCGCCGATCCTGGGCATCGTCGAGAACATGTCGACATTCCGGTGTCCGAACTGTGACGACCAGCACGACCTCTTCGGCCGCGACGGCGGCGACGACATCAGCGCCGACTACGACGTCCCGCTGCTCGCGAAACTCCCCCTCGATCCCGAGTTCGGCGCCGAAGAGCGCGACGTCCCGCCGGTCAAGGATGACTCGAGCTCCGTCCAGGGTGCTCTCGAGGACCTCATCGAAACCGTCGCCGACCGGATCGGGGAGGTGAACCGGGCTCGAGTCGCCGACGCAACGGCGAACGAGGTCGAAGAGCCCGTTCCGTCCGCGGCCGGCCAATAGACGTTCGGTTTCCTGTCTCCCGTTTCCCGTCGATCGCTCGAATACTGCCACCGTTTCTACGACAGCTATACCTTTTATAGTAAGAACTTCGCCCGAATTCGTCACACCTCGAGACCGAGCGCCAGTCCCAGCACACCGATGGCGAACGCGTAGATCGGGATGAGGTACCGCCAGACCGCGTTCGGGACGACCCGGACGCCGTAGGGAGCGATGATAGCCGCGAAAAACCCGCCCGCGAGGATCGACGGAAGGAGGTGAAGATCGACCGGAACGCCTTGAAAGACCAGGAGGAAGAACGCGAACGCACCGACGATCGACACGATCCCTTCCGCGAGCGTCGTGATCGCAACGGCGCTTTTTTCGTACACACCCGAGAGGATCTGTCCCAGTGTCACGACGGGGCCGTAACCGCCACCGCCGATCCCCTTGTTCACCCCGGCGAGCAGTGCGAACGCGAAAAGACGGTGCGGTCGATATTCGATTCGCGTCCGCAATTTCGCCCGTAAAATGCCGACCACCCCCATCGTCACCACGAGAATCGACACGTATGATTCGATGACGACGTCGGAAAGTCCGAGCGTAAAATACGTGAGTATCACGGAGCCGAGCACGGCGACCGACCCGACACCGACGAGCAGGGCCAGCAGTTTCGTCTCGTCGTTGAGCGGTCGCACAGAGAACGTTACGTTATCCACGTTGTGGTGGACAGCGCCAGCAACTATCCCCGTCAGCGTCTCGGATAGCAACAGCACGGGGACGATCTCGAGCGGCCCGTACCCCAGGACGAACAGTAGTGGCGCGATCCCGGTTCCGAACCCCATTCCGGCCGCGGAATCCGTCGTCTCGAAGACGAACGCGACGAGGACGACGATGGGCACGAACGGAAGGCTGTCCGTTCCCCCGTCTAACAGCAGCGAAATTCCCGCGACTGTCGCCACATACAGTCCGCCGAGTAGGGCGAATCGCCGAAGCGCCGCTCTCGGCAGTCGCATCCGCTCGAGCGTCGTCTGCTCGCGGTCCAGCGCCTCTGCCTCGATTCCGATTCGTCTCGGGGGCGTTTCCGGCGGAATCTCCGCGGCCGTCGGGCCCGTGTCCGGATTCTCGATCGTGGGGTCCAGGTCTAGGTCCATGCTTCCCCGACTTCGTCAGGCGAGGTTCCGTTCGAACCACTCGCCGGCACGGTCAGCGACCGACTCGAGCGCACCCGGTTCTTCGAAGAGGTGAGACGCGCCCTCGATCACCTCGAGGGACTTCTCGCTCGACAACCGGTCGTAGGCTTCGCGATTCCACTCGAGGACGGGGTGGTCGTTCCCGCCGACGATGAACAGTGTCGGCGCCGAGACCTGCTTGAGGGCCGCCTCGGCCATGTCGACCCGGCCGCCACGGGAGACGACTGCCGAAACCTCGGTCTCTGGCTGCGCCGCGGCTCGCAGGGCTGCCGCGGAACCCGTACTCGAGCCGAAGTAACCGATTCGAAAGGCGCCAACGCCGTCCCGGTTCCGCACCCAGCGGGTCGCACCGACCAGTCGGTCGGTCAGCAGGGAGATGTCGAACCGCGTCTCGTAGGTCCGATCCTCCGCCTCGGTGAGCAGGTCGAACAGTAAGGTGGCGACCCCGCGGTCGCGAACTCGCCCGGCGACGAAGTTGTTCCGCGGGCTGTGCCGACTGCTGCCGCTGCCGTGAGCGAACAGGACGACGCCCGTGGCCCCGTCCGGGACAAGCAACTCGCCCTCGAGTTCGACCCCGTTTGCGGTGATCGTGACGATCGAATCCTCGTTCTCGCTGGTTCCCATCGAGATTCGTTCAACGGCCACGACCTTGAGTCTGGAGGGGGAGGGAAGAGGGAACGCGTCCAATTGAGTCGTTGTGGATCGACTCGTGGCGGATCGACTGGTCACCCGTGCACGAAGGAATATCCCGTTTCGAGGTGTCGACAGCGTATGCACGTCCAGCGGCTGAAACGCCTGCTCGAGTTCTTCGTCATCGGGGTCGCCTTCGGCGTCACCGAAGACGTGCTCGCCGTCGTCGTCGCCACCGACGCGGCGGTTACTCCGCAAGTGATCGGTATCGTTGTTCTGATCGCGGTTCCGTTCGCCGTACTATCGGAACTCATCGTCGATCATCCGCGGTTTCTCCACTTCGACCGGTTAGCGGTCCAGTTTTCTCGAGCAGCCGCCCAACAAGCCGAAACGAAGCCGCGACTGGCCCCTCGCATTCATTGGGATGGCCGTCGTGATCATCTCGTGTCGCCAAAACACCATCACCACTGCTGTAACCTCTGTGGTGACGACTTCGACACGGGCGAGCAACTTCGCGAGCACGTGGAGCGGCGCCATCCGAAGCGAGACGTCCACTGGTGGGTCGTCGCCGAGGATCCTGCGAAGGAACTTCGATTCTCGCGTGAGTGACCGTATTATGGCTCCGGACGCTGAGGGGAACGACTCGAGACGACGGACTCGCGCAAGGCCCAATAACGACACGACGTAACGATGCAACCGATGGAACTCGAGATTCAGACCACCGACCGACTCGACGTCGTCGACGTGACGGCGACCGTCGAAGACGCCCTTCCCGACGCTGTCGAGAGCGGCACGTGCACCGTCTTCGTCCCGCACACGACCGCCGGGGTGATCGTCAACGAAAACGAACGGCGGCTCCTGGCCGACCTCGAGGACACCCTCGAGCAACTGCTCCCGCGCGGGGACGGCTACGATCACGATGCGATCGACGACAATGCGGACGCCCACCTTCGTGCGATAATCCTCGGCGAGAGCGTGACGGTGCCGATCGTCGACGGGGAACTCGCGCTCGGCACGTGGCAGTCGATCCTGTTCGTCGACTATGACGGACCGCGAACCCGTCGCCTCCGCGTGACGGCGCTCTCGGCGTGATCGCGTACTCACCTGTCGACTGGGGAACGGCGAACGGCTACATCCGCTACCGATCGGACCGGGAGTCCTCTGCTGTCGACGGGTAGGTGTTTTATTCCCCTGGCAGTGGTCCACACACCCGACTCGAGCGCTCGGCTTTCGCGACTCGGCTTCCGTACCGACTCGAGGCTGCGAGCGTCGTTTTGGACGGGACGACGCTGATCCCCAGGGCGCTCGAGACGATCCGCAGGACGCTCGAGAACGCGAAAATGAGCCACGACAGAACGGAGATGAACATGACACGACGCACGATAACGACCGCACTCGTCACGATTCTTGCGGGATGTTTCGGCGGGTTCGGCGGCCCCGGCGATTCGGGCGGTGGGAACGGCGACGGCGACAACCCTGCACTCGCGAGGGCGACCCAGCGGGGCGACCTCCGACTCACCAGCCCCGCCTTCGGCGACGGCGAGCGCATTCCCGACAGGTACGGACGCGGCGAACGGGACGTCAACCCGCCGCTCGAGATCGAGGGAGTACCGGACGACGCAGACTCACTCGCACTGGTAGTCGACGATTCGGACGCCGTCGAACCGGCCGGGCGGATCTGGGTCCACTGGCTGGTGTGGAACGTGCCGCCGGAGACGACAACGATTCCGGAGGACTGGGAGGCCGCAGGCGCCGTCGAGGGCGAGAACGACTTCGGCGGCGTCGGCTACGGCGGCCCGTCGCCACCGGACGCCGAGCACACCTATCGATTCAAAGCGTACGCCCTCGACGCCGTATTCGACCTCGAGGCGGGTGCCTCGGCCGACGACCTCGGAGCGGCCATGGACGGGCACGTGACCGCACAAACGCAGTTGACCGGAACGTATCCGCCGTAGTTCGGCTGGGCGGAATCCAACGGGATCCGTCGATTTGTCCGTCGTCTCCGTTACTCGAGGCCGTCACTGTCACGTGGTGTCGTCGTCAACGCTGTCGTTCGCCGACTGTGGACCGCCGCCGGTCTGGGCCTCCTCGGCCTCGCCCCAGCCGCCGCCATCGACGATCTCGAAGAGTTTCCGCCAGTTCTCGTCGTCCTCGCTTTCGGGGAGCTGATCCCGGAGTTGCTGGAAGTCAGAAGCCGGAACCTGCGTCCGAACGAAGTCGACGATAACGCGAGCGTGATAGGCCGCTTTCGGCGGCTCGGCGCGTTCGATGTCGCTAACTCGCGAGACGAACTCCTTCCAGTCGAATCGCTGGCCGTGCTCGTGGACGGCGCCGGTCATGTACCACTGGATCTCCATCGGGAGCGAGGCGGCGAGGTCCTCGGCTGCCCCCTCGGGAATGCGCTGCCCCAGGGTCATGAGCGTCGCCCGGATTGCGCGGACAGTCTCGCCGGTGCCGGGGAGCTCGAGGCGGTGCTGGATTTCGCCGGTGAACTCGTCGAAATTCATGGCAGTGAACGGACGACGATCAGCATGATAAACCCACAGTGGGTGGATGAGGCTGTTCGCTGTCGAACCGATCTCGAGGGCGTCGATAGAACCGGGCGACGGGCGCTAGTCGACTCGAGGCGCCAGCACCAGCAAGGCCACGCTGTCCTCGATGGCTTCCGGGGAGACGTACTGGTCGCCGTCGAACCGGACGATGTCGCCGGCCTCGAGTTCGTGTTCGTCCTCGCCGAGTGTGACGGTCAGGCGTCCCTCGAGCACGTAGAAGACGATCTGTCGGTCGGGGTGCTGGTGGGGGGCGATGGAGTCGCCGGCGGAGAGCGTGAGCCTGATCGTCTGTGGCTCGCCCTTGAAGACGCGGGCGTGGGGTGTTCCCTCGAGGTCCTCGAGGACGGTGCGCTCGGTTGGTGCGGCGGAATCGGCGGTCGGTTCTGACATATAGTCGTACCCACGAATCCCGGGCCCATGGGGATTCGCCCGAATCGATTCGGTTGCCTTGACTCGAGTGGTGCGGTCACGTGCGGGCCTCGAGCGCCGATCGGACTCAGACGCCCCTGATCAGGTTGGTTACGCCGATCGTTTCCGCGATCACCCAGCCGACGAACACCAGATAGCTCACGAGCAGCAAGTACGCCTCCCGGGTGGTCAACGAGAGGTCGGTTCGCATGACCGCAAAGAGGACCACCGTGGCGAGGGTGAGCACGCCGAACATCGGGATGGCGACCGCGAAGTCCACCGCGGCCGTCCCGACGATCAACACGCCGATGGGGATCGCCACGAGCAGGTCGAACGTGTTCGAACCGAGGACGTTGCCGAGGCTCGTTTCCTCGTTTCCGCCTCGAGCCGACCGGATGCTCACCAGCATGTCCGGTAGACTCGTTGCGGCCGCGATTATGGTGACGCCGGCGAGGAATTCCGGGATGCCGAACGTCGTGCTGAGCGATTCGACGCTACCTACCAGCTGGTGGACCGCTACGAGGATCAGGAGCAGTCCACCAGCGAGTTTCGCCCACTCTCGAGCGAGGTCGATCGCCGGCTTCGCCTCCGTCGCCTCGTAATCGCTGACGTCCTGCCACTGGATGAAGAGGTACAGGCCGTACAGCCCGATCGGGAGCATCGCGAGCGGGCGGGTGATTTCGCCGCCCAGTCCCGAGCCGTTGGAGACGGGGTTGTAGATGACCGCCAGCGCGAACGTGATGATCAACCCCGAGACGGCGATCATGTAGAACTGGGCCTCCTTGTAGACGATGGCCCGGTTCGTCTCCATAGTTCCGTCTGAAAAGATGCCGGCGAGTGCGGGGATAACCAGAATGTTGAAGATCGCGGAGCCGACGATCGCGCCGACCCCCATGTCGAACGTTCCTCCGATCGCCGTGAACACGACGCTCGCGAGTTCCGGAAAACTCGAGCCGACGGCGACGACGATCGATCCCTGGACGACGGCCGGGAGTTCGTAGTACGTCGAGAGCGTATCAGCCGACCCCTCGAGCCAACCGCTTCCGATCCAGATCACGCCCGTGGCCACGAGAACGACGGCGACGTCGACCAGCGACCCGCCTGCCAGGACTCCTGGGAAGACCATTGACGGACGTGTTGGGGCGGGAGGGTATAAACCGGTCCGAAATGTCGACGTGTTTGACGCGCCTGATGCGCTCGCCGCGAATATGTCCGGGACCACCCATAGGGTGCCGGAGCTCCTCTCGTTCGGTATGCGCGGCTTTCGATCCCCGTTCGGCGCGGACGACCTCTTCGATGGCTACGACGAGTACGTTCCGGAAAACGTGCCAAAGCCGGGGCCGTCCCTCGAGGAGCACGACATCTTGACCGGCGACGATCACCTCGCGTTTCATCGGCTCACGCGAGACTGCTTCGAGGAGCGGAAGGTCTACGACATGACCTTCAACTACAACCTCGCCAGGCTCAACCTGGACACCCGCCACCCGGGCGCCGGCTACCGGTACGCCCGGGACCGCGACGACCCCGCGGTCCTCCGGGCGGAGTTCACCCCGACGACGCCGTTTTGCCCGCAGACGCATACCCTCACAATCGGCTCGTTCCGGGCCTGGAACGGGCTCTTCGAACGCCACGAGTACGACCTCGTCTCGGTTCGCGCGGCGCCGATGCACCACCAGAGCGAGGCGATCAACGCCCAGCTCGAGGAGGTCGAGGCCGCCTTCCTCGAGACGGGTGCGGTCGATCACGAGCCGAGTGGCGACATCGGGTCCAATCCGATGGAGCGCTCGATGGGTGCGACGGGGCCGAGCCGGGGCAGTTCTGACGCGCCGTTCTGACGTTCTGACGTTCTGAACGTCGCGTTTTTCGTTCATCGTCTCCCGTTGCTCGTTTCTCGAGACGGACGCTTTCGTTGCTTGCCGCCCCGCCATCAAAATACCCGCCAGCGAACGCCGACCGGAATATGTTCGGAACCATCTCGAGGTAGCTCGAGCTCCTTTCGTTGAATATGAGCGCGATACCGGGATCGATCGACGCGGATCGAGGTCCGCCGATGACGATCCCCCTTCGACACTTCCTGGTCGGGACCGGGCTGTTGCTCGCCGGAGCTTTCGCGGGGGCCGTCCAATCGTTCGGCGCAACGGTCGTTCCCGGGAATCTCGGGCTGGCACACGTTCACCTCCTGCTGGTGGGCTGGGTCGCCGTGACGATCATGGGCGCGATGACCCAGTTCGTCCCGGTCTGGTCTGGCGTCGCCATCCACTCGAGGCGGCTGGCGAGCGCACAACTGTGGCTGGTCGTCGTCGGCCTCCTCGCGTTCGCCGCCGCGCTTCTGCTGGGCGCGTACCGCTGGCTCCCGCTCGGCGGGTTCGTGATGCTCGCGGGGTTCTGGACGTTCGTCTACAACGTCGGGCGAACGCTCCGCCGAGCCAGGCCGTGGGACACCACCGAGCGTCACTTCGCCATCGCGCTGGGCTTCTTCGTGCTGCTAACGGGCCTGGGCGTGATTCTCGCGGCCGGCCTGACGCGGCCGATTCTCGCGGATGCGCCCGTGAACCACGGATCGGTCCGGATGAGCCACGCGACCCTCGCCCTCTACGGAGCCGTCCTCACGACCGTCTACGGGGCGCTCTACCAACTCGCCACGATGTTCACCCAGTCGAGTCTCCACGGGATCGACCTCCCGCTCCGTCGACTCGAGTCGGTCGGCCACCCCGTGGGTGTCCTCGCGCTGGCTGGAGGACGGCTCTTCGACGTCGCGCCACTCGCCCGCGTGGGTGCGATCCTCGTCGTCGCCAGCGCCCTCGGAATGAGCGTGATCCTGGCCCGTCGGCTCCTCGAGGCACAGGTGCCCTGGACGCCGATGCTCAGTCGGTACGCCGTCCTCGCCGTGGCGATGGGTGGGTGGGCGATCTGGACCGGCCCAGCCTGGTTCCGCGACCCGCTCGACCCGGGCACGCTCTTCGGCGCCCCCGGCGCCTTCTCGCTGTTGATTCTCGGCGTCATCGGCTTCGTCGCCCTCGGGACGCTCTACCACGTGGTTCCGTTCATCGTCTGGGTCCACCGCTACAGCGACCGACTCGGCCTCGAACCGGTACCCATGATCGACGACCTCTACGACGACCGGGTGGCGCGTGCCGACTTCGTCTGTTTCGTCGTCGGAGTGGGGTTGCTGGTCGCCAGCGACGCGTTCGCGCTCTCGGGAACGGTCTTGGGAGCGGTTTCGACCACCGGTGGGCTCTCGGTCACGATCGGCGCCGCGCTCTTTCTGCTCAACGTGGTCCTGGTCCTCAGGCGACACAGTCCCCACTCGGTGCCGGGCTTGCTGTTCGGACGATTCTCGAGCGAGGAGTCAGGAAGCGAGTCGTCGTCCTCTCAGCCCCAGTCCGGCGTCGACTCGACCTCCCACCGGTGACCGACAACCGATGACCGATGACCCACGACCGGAGACCGAAATACGAACGTATTCGGACGAGCAATTTCCCGGCTAGACGCGTGAGTAGTGGTCGATGGACACCACAGCAAGCTCGAGCCGTGAACTATCCAGGGTAACGAGGGCCGACTCGAGGCGCGAGTGCCCAGATCCGGACTCGACGAACGTGCTCACCGCCACCTCCGGCTGGTACCTTCTCGGTGGCTACTGGCTCTCAGGTCGCGGAACACGCTGCGTGCGAGTCGGCGAGCTGGCCGAACGGCTGTCGGTCGCGCCGGCCAGCGTCACCGAGATGGTCGACGTACTCGCCGACACCTTGCTCCTCGAGACAGAACCCTACGCCGGATTCGAACTGACCGACCGCGGAACGGTACACGCGGAGGCGCTGGCGTGGCGTCAGTGCGTCGTCGCCACCTTCTTCGACCGTACGCTCTCGTACGCCATCGACGACGAGACCGCCTACCGCATCGGGTACGAACTCCCGGGACCAGGGCTCGTCCGCCTCGAGCGGCGTATCGACCGCCCCCGCGAACGAACGTGTCGTCGTCTCGCCGACGACGGGACGTGTCTCGTTGGAACGTTCGGATAGCCCGCTGAACGTCCATAATTCGCCACTCGTCTGCTCTCCGTCGGATACTGCAAGGAGACGAGCATCGATGCCGGATCGAGTGACGATCCGAACACGAACGGTGCGGTGACGGAGGCAGTTTTCGTCACTCGATCCGGCGTAAACTCGCTTCAGAATTGCTAGTTGCGTTCACTATCGGCGGGGGCGGAACTCGAGTCGTTCTCGAGGACGTTTCTCGAGATTGGTTTGCTCGAGGAACGGGTTGGGGTGAGTCTTTTAGCGTATCGTCTCATGAGTACCACTATGCCAGGTGGTCTGGACCCGACTGAGGAGTACGATGGTTCCATCAGAGTCCGATTACTGGACGATACTGGCGGCACTGACGAGATCGCCTGTTCGTCGTACTACGAGGCGATTGACACCGTGAAAGAACACCAACACGACGTCACTGCAGTGAAAATCATCGACCGCGACGACGAGGTCGTGTTCACCTCCGTCGATACGCGTATCGAAGACTGGGCGGCCGAGTGGGAACACGCGAAACGGAGCCTCTCCGTCACCGTCGAAGCGTACGATTGCCCATACGAGAATATCGCCTGCTTTGCCGACGATCTCTGTGTCCAGTGTAAGATGGACAAGGTGCAAAACGAGTACTGACGCGACCTGCTGCCCAGACCACTCCATCGAACGTAGCAAGACGTATACCACCGATTGAACGCGATCAGCTGGTCGTCCTCCTTCTCGGGGCTTTGGAGCGTTTCTCTTTTGACATTCCACCTGGGGAACATACGTACTGAAAACATGGATTTGAGACTCTGACGAACCGACGACCTATTTTCCCAGCGAACGGTCGATACGCATACAGTGCCGTTCCGAGAACGTAGTTCCGATACTGGAGCCCAGTTCTTCGTTTCGATATGTCGCCGTGACTGATCTAGTTCTCCTCGAGCAACGCTTCGTCCCCATATGTCGCCCGAAGGTCTCCGAGGAACGCACGCTGTTCGACCAGTCTTTCTGTGGGATTTGCGTAGGTATCCTCGAATATATCGTCGGGATCGCCCTCGTACGACTCGGCACGGTTTATGGCCTCCTGGAGCGTCTCGTCGATCGCCGACTCCATCGCGTCGATGCGCTCGTCGTCGAGCAGCCCCTGTCCTCGAAGGTACGCTTCGAACCGCCTGATAGGATCGCGTTCCTTCCAGTGTTCGACCTCCGCGTCGTCGCGATAGACGGTCGGATCGTCCGCCGTCGTGTGCGCGCCGAAGCGGTACTGAACTGCCTCGATCATCGTGGGTCGAGGCTCTCCATCGAGGGGATTTGCCGCTCGACTGCGGACTGCCTCCGTCACGACGTACGTCGCGAGCGGATCCATTCCGTCCACCTGGATGCCGTCGAAGCCGTAGGCGCGAGCCTTCTCCGCGAACGTCTCCGATGCCGTCTGCTGTTCCCGCGGCGTGGAGATCGCCCACTGGTTGTTATTGCAGAAGAAGACGATCGGAACGTCGTAGACGCCCGCGAAGTTCGCAGCCTCGTGGAAATCCCCTTCGGACGTCGATCCTTCCCCGAAGTGAACGAGCGTCACGCGGTCGTCGCCGCGCAACTTCGCCGCCCACGCGTACCCGACCGCGTGCGGGAGGTGGCCACCGATCGAGATGTTGAGCGGCAGGACGTTGTCGTCGGGGAGCACCGCGTTTCCGACCTCGTGTCCCATCCAGTACAACAGGTACTCCCACGGGAAGCCCCTCGAGAGGACGGTCCCGTGCTCGCGGTACTGGTAGGAAATAGTGTCTTCCGTGGCCAGCGCATACGTCGACCCGATCTGTGCCCCCTCCTGCCCTGCGAGCGAGGCGTACGTCCCGACCCGTCCCTGGCGCTGGAGACTGATTATCCGCTCGTCGAATCGCCGACACAGGCGCATATCCTCGTACATCGACACCAGCGTCTCGTCGTCGAGGTTGGGTACGAGCTCCGGGGCGACGACGGTCCCGTCGGAATCGAGTACCGATACTCGATCGTCCGGCTCTCGGTCGAGTACGTTTCTGATCATGGAGAGGGGATCGGGCAGCGCCACGAAAAGCGTATTGTTGGATGTACCATTGAATCTTGGAAAAACACGTTGGTCTATACGACTCCGTTCGCGCTACGGACGACGAACACCGGAATCGGGGACTTGTCGACGACCCGTTCGGAGACGCTCCCCATCGTAATCCGTTTCTCTCGAGGACTTTTCCCGTGCGTGCCGATGACGATTAAATCGATGTCGTGAGTCTCGGCGTATTCGAGGATCGATTTGGCCGGTGTGCCACGCTCGACCGCTTCGACTCCCTCGAGTCCGGCGTCCGACGCTCGCTCGGTGACGTCAGCTACGGCCGCCTCACTCTCACGTTCGAGTTGTGTCTTGATTTCCTCGCGCGTCTCGCCGGTTGCTGCCTGGACGATTCGCGTGTCAATGACCGACAGCGCGTGGATTCTCGCATCGTTGTTGGCGGCGATCGGAAGGGCGTGCTCGAGCGTCTGATCGATAGTGGTGCTTCCGTCCGTCGGAATGAGGATCTCGTCGTACATTTGTGTTCACTTCGTACATTGAATCGCTCTGGGGTGAAAAGACACGTTCCACCATTCGCCCGAGTGTGAGAAGCGTTTCGGTCACTGCAACTCTGCTCGATCCCGACGTACGACGACGCTCGAGACTGTTTCGGTCTCGAGGCTGTGACTGATATCTACGAGAACAGATGGAAATTAGCGTTTACGTCGGACCGGTACCAATTACTGCACCAGCGAGATTCTTCACGCCGGTACCGATAGCCAGGAGGTGCCCGTCCACTTCCCACGACGACCTGAGTCGAACGAAGTCGCCGAGAACGCAGTGACCGTAGTGAACGGTCCTTACTTCTCGACGCTTTAGCTTACACGCGAGCAAGGGCCGGCTTTACGACGACTCGTCACATTCGTTCGATCATGGGCTCTGACTGGCGACGAGCGATCGAAACCCAGCGCGAGGAGAAAGATCGATACTTCGGCGAGAACCCACACTCTCCGATTCCGGAGTCCGAGCGCGAGACGTTCGACGGCCTCGAGTACTACCCGATCGACGACGAGTACCGCTTCGAACTTCCCCTCAATGAGTACGAAGACCCCGACCACGTGGTCGTCGGGACGAGCACGGACGGCGAGCGTGAGTTCCTGCGCTGGGGCGAGTTTCGGGTCACCGTCGGCGACGAGGACGTCGCAATCCAGGCGTACAAGGCCGACCCCGACGACGACCGGCTCTGGGTTCCGTTTCGAGACGCAACCAGCGGCGAGGAGACGTACGGCGCCGGCCGATACATCGACCTCGAGTCCGAGCACCACCGCACGAACGACGGAACCTGGATCCTCGACTTCAACGAAGCGTACAATCCGACGTGTGCGTACGCAGACCAGTACGAGTGTCCGCTTCCACCGATGGAAAACTGGCTCGAGGTGCTAATCGAGGCCGGCGAAAAATCCTATCACTAGGGTCGCCGCGTTCGTGACAGCCATCGATACGTCACCGCGTTCGCCGGACGTCGATCCTGTCGTCGCTCTGTGCTACCAACCCCCTTGGTTCTACTATCTATCGGAACGAGTACTTGCGTGAGAGCCAATGACGACGACCGAAAACCGAATCCGGACGACACACGTGGGTAGTCTTCCGCGTCCTCCGAAACTACTCGAACTCCTCAAAGCCCGTCAGGACGACGCGGACGTCGACGAGGACGAATGGAACGCGACCGTCACGGAGGCCACGAGATCTGTCGTCGAGCGCCAGGCCGAGGTGGGGATCGATATCGCCAACAACGGCGAACAATCGCGCGTCTCGTTCAACTGGTACGTAGCAGACCGCCTCAGCGGCATCGACGGTATGCGCGAGCAGGAACTCTGGGCGGACCTCCAGGCGTTCCCGGAGTACGCCGAGCAGACGTTCAAGACGGACGTCATCGACCTCTCGATGCACCCCGTCGTGACCGACCCCGTCGAGTATACCGGCGTCGACGAGGCCGAAGCCGAACTCGAGGCGTTTCGCGAGGCGCTCGAAACGGTCGACGCCGACTTCGAGGAAACGTTCATGACTTCGGCATCGCCGAGCGTGGTCACGGCCACGCACGTCAATGAGCACTACGACTCCTACAAGGAGTTCCTCTTCGCCGTCGCGGACGCGATGGCGCACGAGTACGAACTCGTCGCCGACAGCGGATTGTCTCTCCAGATCGACGCCCCGGAACTCCTCACAGCCGGCCACACGGCAGCCTTCGCGGACGAACCCCTCGAGGAGGTCAAAGCGGTGACGCGCCTCCACGTCGAGGCGCTCAACGAGTCCCTCGCGGACGTCCCGGATGAACAGGTGCGGCTCCACACCTGCTGGGGCAGCTACGAGGGCCCCCACCACCTCGATACTGATCTCGTCGAGCTGTTACCGGTGATCTACGAAGCCGACATCTCCGGACTGAGCGTCGAACAGGCGAACCCCCGCCACCAGCACGAATACCGTGCGTTTACCGAACAACCGCTTCCGGACGGCTGGACGCTGATGCCGGGCGTCGTCGACGTGAAGACGAACATCATCGACCACCCAGAAACGATCGCTGATCGACTGGAACGCGTCGCCGACGCGATCGACGAGTCGACACCGCTGGTTGCCGCCCCCGACTGCGGGTTCGGTACGCAGGCCGGCCTCGGGATGGTCGACCCCGAAATCGCGTGGGCGAAGCTCGAGGCGCTCGTCGAAGGTGCTGACATTGCGACCACTCGTCTCTACTAAACCGCGGGAAGCCTCGGGGCTTGACCCCGGGGCGGTTCACCGTAGGCATACGAGGAGATTCGGCAACGTCCACGAGAGGAATGTTCTCGTGCGGCCCGGCACGACGAGCCGTGTGCGAAGGCTGGCGAAATCGTTCCGGACCGGTAATGATATAAATATGGGGTTATTTGGATGAGGTTGTATTGATAGATATAACAATATCGAAACAGTCAAAATATTTTTCTGATGACATCAAATTCGATGATAGGGCGGCGCTCCGGAACGGGTGTCCTGAATCGATCGGCCAAGTTACACGAACTCTCTGCCACCGCCCTTCTCGTCGGTGGCTACGAATGGTTGTTTTCACTCTTTCGGTTAGGGTTGAGCGGTCAGCTCGCTACGTCGATCGAAACCTGATCGAAAAAGTAGTTTCATACCCTGACGATGCGAATTGACCGCTCCAATAGTTCGTGTGCGGGAAGTCGGGCGAGCGCCAAGTCTGTCTCGGACTTTTCCCACACTACTAAAGCACGGACATCTATACTAGTCAGTCAGATTATGTACCAATAGGGTGTTAGACTAGACCGTGTCGCTCGGACGTTCCTGATGCTCCGATGTAAGATTTCCTTGCACGGAATTAGCCGTTGAGAGAACGAGCCCCGTAACGTCCTCGTGAAGGCGCTTGTCGCTAATATTGCCCAGAGCGCCCGACACTGCGATGGCGCCGACTGGCATTTCGTTCGAATCGAGTACGGGTGCCGCGACAGACTGCTGCTGGTTCTCTACGTCTTTCTTGTAGACGACACGCTGATCTCTGGCCTGTTGCAGACTGTTGATCTCTTCTCGCCGCTCCTCCTCGAGTTGGGACAGGACCATTTTACGCCGTTCTTTGGGGAGGTGTGCCAAAATACTAACTCCCGAAGCCTTCGTCGGAAGGAAGAAACGTTCGCCATTTCGAAAACGAGGGTCCTGAGTTCCTGACACCTGGTAGAGTACGACGCCATCGGTGCCGTCTGGTACGACGAGGAGAGCTGGCATCCGCGTATTTTCCGCCAAACTATCGATATCGTTCGTAGCGTCCCCGAATTCGAACAACTTGCGTTCCATCGTATAGGTGCCCAGCGAGAGGAAACTGAGGCCGAGTCGGTACTCGGTGCCGTCCTTCGTGACGTATCCGAGAGAGCGTAACGTCTGTAAGTGTTTGTGCACCGCGCTCTTCGAGAGGTCGATCGCTTGAGCAATCTGCGTCACGCCGGCCCCGTCTCGCTCGCGCAGCGTCTCGACGATGTCGAAGACTGTTTTCGTAGATTTCACCCACGACGAGCTCTGCTGTCGAACACTATCTTGGCTCATGCTGGATTTTGCGAGTCTGCGCCCGCGCGTTGTCAACTAATTCGTAGTCGTTACTGAACAAGACCACTCGTTTACGAGCCCTTCGTCGTATCGTTCGTAAGCGTCGATGATGCCGGCATCACCCGTTTCCGGCGAGACGATGTCGACCGACCGATTTGCCGTTCAGTTCCGAAACTTGCAGAGCCTAGATATCCCATCCGTCCAGGGACCGATCCTGCAGTCGGGCGAACTCCAGATTGAACGCGGTCTCGATGCCGTGCGTCGAAAACCGTTTGTAGTACAGTCCAATCCCTCTTTGACGCCGCTCCAGAGCGCGTACCCGTTCGTCGGAATGAGAATCTTAGCGTACATTGGCGCTCCTCAAAGTGAAAAGACGCGTTTCCCTACTGTCCGGGTCGTGAGAAGTGTTCGGTCGTGCAACGGGTATCGCCTCGTTCGAAGTGAGAATGATTGATGGGCTTCGATCTCTAGAAACCGTCCTCGAACACAAACGTTCCATTCCGCTGTATCCGTTCACCATCAATCTCGATGACCGAGTCCTCGCTCATGTCGACGATCATGTCCATGTGGATGGCCGACTCGTTGCCTGTACGGTCCAGGCCAATGCTCTCGTCAATGGCATGACCTAGTGCCATGTGGACGGTATCCCCCATCTTCTCGTCAAAGAGCATGTTGTGGGTGAACTGATCGATGTCGCGGTTCATACCGAACCCGAGTTCGCCGAGTCGCCGAGCGCCGTCGTCGGTCTCCAGAACGGCTTCCAATACGTCCTGGTTCTTTCCTGCGCGGTAGTCCACTACCTCGCCCTTCGAAAAGACGAGCTGGACGTCCGTGACTTCGCGCCCGTAGGCCATCAGCGGTTTGTCGAACAACACTTCGCCCTCGACCGAGTCCGGGTTTGGCGCCGTGAAGACCTCACCGCCAGGGAGGTTCTTCTCACCGTAGTCGTTGACCGGCACCATACCGTCGATCGACATGGTGATGTCTGTCGCGTCACCAGAGCGAATTCGTATCTCGCGTCCCTCCTCGAGCAACGCTACCAGATTCTCTTGGAACGCGCGCTGATCTTCCCAGTCCTTATTGACAGCTTCGTAAACGAAGTCAGCGTAAGCCGCCGTACTCATCTCGGCGTCCTGTGCGTTCCCCGGTGCGGGGTGCTGGGTCGCAACCCACCGCTTGTCCGCCATTTTTTCCTGGAACGGCTTCATCAACGCTGAATAGGCGGTGGTCTTCTCTGGGGGGATGTCGCTGGTTTCGTTCGTGTTCGACGCCGCACGGATTGCAATCGAGGCGTCGACGTTTTCGGCGAGGGCCATGTACGTTGCTGGCGGCCCGTCGTAGTCGTCGGGATCCATCGCTCGCATAAATGCACGTTGGGCCCGGCTACTCGGCCCGATGTAGATCGGTCGCGCACCGCGATCTCCGAGAAGTTCGTTCAGCGCGACAGCCAGATCTTCAGCTTCAGACGGAGCCTTAATCAGAACCTCGTCTCCTGGCTTCACAGCGATTGAGTGGTCGACGATGATACGTGCGTGTTCCACAATTCGTGGGTCCATGTCCGACTAGTCACTGGATGAGAGCCATCTTGACCGTTCCCAGAAGCGCATTTCTGTACGATAGTTGTGAAGAACAGGCGATAGTGGGGTATTAGCTATTCTGCCGCTCCTGCTCTCTAGTCGTCGCCGCTGATGGCCACATCCACGATCGTGACGTCGTGGTCTACCGTGGCGACGAGTTCGGTTTCGTCAACCGTCACGGACACGCGGGCTCTCAACGGATCGTCGTCCAGTATCTCGACCAACATGTCGTCGTCCTCTCCGTAGTATCGCCAGGAGGGGTCGTGCAGCACGTTGACGCCGTATCGTTCGAAGAACGAGATGGTAACGGGGTGGTACAGTACCGGGAGTGCGGGCGAGGCCCGTAATTCATCGTCGCAACGTCCGCACTCGAATACCGCTCTAACGGGCCTCGAATTGGCCGACGAAGCCCGCTCGAGTGTGGCATCGACTCGACCGCCGCAGTTCTCACAGAAGCCCTGAAGGAATTTCATCACCGTCGCTCGCATCCAGCGATCGAAGGCAAACGGGAGCTCCTGACGGGCGAACTGGTCGAGCGTGCCAGGCGGAAACGAGAATTCGTTGCGCCACTCGTCGCACTCCGGACAGTAGAGCAGCGCCGTCTCGTTCCCGTACTCTGCGACGAGGATGGCGTGACCGCACATCGGGCACGGTCCGTCGAACTCGAACGGGGGAATCGATGCGTTTGCTGTGTACGACCCCGAGAGGATGGCACCGTACACCTGTTCACCGGCGAACGAGAGTCGGTAGCCGTCTTCGTCCTGGGTCACGAAGTGGCCGACGAGTTTCTGGAGGTGATAGTTGAACTTCCCGGAGTCCCGTTCGCTCACTGCTGTTCGAAGGGCGGAAAACGTTAGCGCCTCTCCGGCCTCCCCGAGTACCTGAACGATCTCCACGCGGAGGTCGTTCGAGAGCAGTTCGAACACCTCCTCTGGCGGCCGGTGTTCGACCGATACTGCTTCGTCGTCGTTCATGGACTGTCTATAGCGAGATGGTGAGAAAGCTATTCCGAACAATTGACACCCGCAAATTCCTCTGTAGTGTTACGGATGACCGAGCCGAATGCCTCGGAGTTTAATCCTGAGACGGTCCACAATACTGCATGGTTGAGTTATCTGCTTATATAAAATCTATTTGACGGTAAAATCGACTTGTAGGGCGGTATTGCTAATATTAAACAATACAATGGTGCCCCACGGCCACTGCTAAAAGCGCTGTGGAAGCGACCGAAGCATATTTCGAAGAGTGAACACTATTTCCGCCGTCTCTGTTGGCCATGGTAGTGTAGCGTTCGTACGAATTATAATAGGAATCAGATAGGGGAGTATACAATACGAAACACAGTTCCGAAGGGAGTTGTTTTTCGAGAAATTGACACAAGGATGCGGTGGTGGAGCGGTGCTTCCCCGTCCAATACCACAGCGTCAATAATTGGCTTTGCCGTTGTTACTGTTGCGTTATCTGTACAATAGTGTTAGGCATCAATACTGGCAGAATTCGTTCAATAGCAACCAGAAACGACTAGGTCTCCCGCAGAAGTAGACGACCCGCCATACCCAGTATCAGATCACTTGATCGAATCGTTCAATGCCGAGCTCTCGCTAATCGAGGATTCGTTCGGAGGGGCCGATCGGCGGACCGTCCATTCAAACGGTATCGCGTAGAATCAGTATTATTATGGTGAGACAGTCACGCTATAACAGCGTGGATATCTCGTTCAGCGAGCGATTTTGGCAGCACGTCTGTCCGTACAGGGCTGCTTTCTACGTGCTTATCGGCATCCAGTCCGTATTCCTCGCACTACTCGTTTTTTCGGTTCTATTCGTTCCGCCTGACCCGTACACGCGAACCATAATCTGGGTTAATTTCGGTATCGTGGTAACGGTATTCGCCGGAGCGGCGTACGTCCTCTATCGCTGTACCGCCCGAAAGCGCGAGCGAAGAGATTTCGGGCAGTAAGCAGTCGAGTTTTGTGCCGGGAACCGCTTCGATCAGATAGTGAAGCGTTCCTTAGCCAGCAGGTCGGTGGGCTCTTCTCCGATAGAGTGGCGACGAAAGTCGTGGCGGACGCTTCCGTCGGTCAGGTAGTTCGCAATCGCGACGAGCGAAATGGCCTGGTCGAGCAGGAGGTACGATTCGGTCACCGTGTCGTCTACGACGCTCATCGAGTCGAAGAAGCCGTACTTCGTGTAGAGGCCGCGGTCGGTATACGCCTCAAGCGACGATTCGACGGCCGACCGATCAGCGTACTCCAGTCCGAGGAACGTGGCGTGTGGGGTCGCGAAGTCGTCACGGTTGTAGCCGTAGATACCTGCATAGTCGACGGCGAATTCCGCGTAGCTATCAGGGACCGCACACGGCGAGAAGCCCCACGCGTCGTAGCCTTGCTCCTCGGCGTGGTCGATCTGTAGCTGCACCTGTCGAGCGTTGTTCTCGCCGAGCGCTCGGCCGCCGACCTCCAGTTCGGGGAGGACGAGCGAGGGCATGAGCGATTCGAACATGCTTCCTCCCCACGACGGGACGTATTTGGTACCATCGTGTTCGTAGTGACCTTCCCAGACGCGCTCACCCTCGTAGGTTCGGAACTCTCCTTCGGGATCTTTGTTTTGACCCCACTCGGGCGGGAACGTCCGGAACGGATCCCACCAGTGAGAGCCCGGAACGTCCCCCTTTCCGATGGCTACGTAACTCGAGATTCGCGTTTCGCTGTTGAACGTCCCGTAATGGAACCCGAGCGATTCGTCGTTCCGTGCGTCGTATCCACCCAGTAGGTGGCCGAACGAGAAATCGTCTGCGAAGGGATTGTACACCTCGGAATCGTAGAGGATTTCGTAATTCTGAGCGGACAGCAATGCGTCGATTCGACTCTGAAGCGCCGGAAACGCACCGGCAGCTGTGACTAGGCCTGCGGTATACCAGCCGTTGTCGATCGTAGAGATTTCCCACCAGCCGCCGAATTCGTCCTCGATCGAACCGGCGTGGACGTCGTACCAGCGGTAGAGGTGCCCATTCCAGGTTTCGAGATCCTCGATCGTATCGAGAATCGTCTCGATGCGGTTGTGCGCCTCCGACGCTTCCAGAATATCGAGGTTGCTCGCAGCGACGGTGCTCAGGAGCTGTACGCCGATGTTCGCGGGCGACGTGTGGTCGGCCGGTTCGTACGCCTCGCCTTCGGCATCCACGCGATCGGGCACGAGACCGGTCTCTTTCGTCGCGAACGCATCGAAGAACGACCACGTATCCGCCGCGATCTCGTGTAGAGTCGTCTCGAAGTCGTCACCAAGGCTCTCGTCGTCTTCTCCGTTGCTCGCCAGTGTCGAACCTGAGAAGCCAGTGAGACCAATCCCCAGACTACCGATCGATCCGAGTACGGTGCGTCGTGATGAGAAGGATTTCTCTGCCATTCCGAGTGATCAATCAAAACAATCTCTATTAAATTTATTGTATATTATCTAATGTTTGATTGGCATGGAAAATACGAATATTCTAGGTTTCTCGAAGCTCGAACGAATCTGCCAGGCGAACGTCGTCGGCCGATCGGCCGATCATCACGTCGAACGTACCCGGTTCCGCAGCCATCTCCTCGTCGAGCGTCCAGAACGCAAGGTCGTCCTGATCGAGCGTAAACTGAACGGGGCGAGTTTCTCCCGGCGCTAGCTCGACCCTGTGAAAGCCCTTTAACTCCTTCACTGGCCGGGTTCGGCTTCCGACCTCGTCGTGGACGTACAGTTGGACGATCTCTTCCCCGGCCACGTCACCGGTATTCTTGATTGTCGCGGTCACCGTCAACCGTTCATCCATTCCGATCGCAGAATCGCTCAACTCCAGGTCCGAATATTCGAACGTCGTGTAACTGAGGCCGTGGCCGAACGAGTACAACGGTTCGTTCTGTTCGTCGATATACGACGACGACCAGCCCGGTTCGGCGTGTTCCTTTGGACGGCCAGTCGGGAAATGGTCGTAGTGGATAGGGACCTGGCCGACGTGACGGGGGAAGCTGATCGGCAACTTTCCAGATGGGGTGTATGCTCCGAAGAGGACGTCCGCAACCGCGTTTCCAGCCTGGGTTCCGAGGAACCACGTCTCGAGGATCGCCGGAACGTTTTCGGCGACCCACGGGATCGCGAGCGGCCGTCCGTTCATCAATACCGCGACGACCGGGGTCCCGGTATCGAGTACGGCTTCGAGCAACTCCTGCTGTTGGCCCGGTAAGTCGATTCGCGTCCGACTCGAGCACTCGCCGGACTGCTGCCACTGTTCGCCGACCACGACGATCGAAGCGTCGGCTCGTGCAGCGGTGTCGACGGCCTCACGTCGGAGGTCAGGGCTCGTTTCGCCCGATCGGTCACAGCCCCGCGCATAGGTGACCGTCGTCGACGAATCAGCGGCCGAACGAACGCCGTCGAGAACGGACACTGCGTGCTCGGGTTCACCTCGGGAGCGCCAGTTGCCGAGCACGTCGTCGTGACTATCGGCGAGTCCGCCGATTACCGCCAGTTCCTCGATATCCTCGAACGGCAAGACGTCGCCGTCATTTTTCAACAGGACGATCGATTCTCGTGCCACGTCCCGGGCGGTCTCCTGGTGTTCGTCAGCGAGGACCGTGGTGTTTCGCCGGTCCCGATCGATGTACCGGTACGGATCTTCGAAGAGTCCGAGTTCGAACTTCGCTCGGAGGACGCGTCGGACTGCGTCGTCGAGGCGAGTCTCCGACACTCGGCCTTCGTTGACGAGATCGGCGAGTGCTGCGGTATACACGTGTCCAACCATGTCCACGTCGGACCCAGCAGTGAACGCGAGTTCGGCAGCCTCGCGTTCGTCAGCCGCGACGCCGTGGTAGATGAGTTCGCGAAACGAGTTCCAGTCAGAAACCATGAACCCGCCGAAGCCCAGTTCACCTTTGAGAATCTCGGAGATGATCCGCTCGTTTCCAGTAGCGGGCACTCCATTTACGTCGGTAAATGCGTTCATCACTGTCCTGACGCCGGCGTCAACGGCCGCCTGAAATGGCGGCAAGTGGACCTCGCGGAGCGTTGATCCGGATATATCGACAGTATTGTACTCCCGTCCAGCCTCTACTTCACCGTACGCCAGGTAGTGCTTTGCGCAGGCGAGGACGGTATCCGGGCGGCTCAGGTCTTCACCCTGGAAGCCGCGGACCTTCTCGGCTCCCAACTCGCTCGCCAGGTACGGATCCTCGCCGCTCGTCTCCATGACGCGGCCCCAACGGGCGTCTCTCGTCACGTCGACGGGGGGCGCGAACGTCCAGTGGATACCGTCGGCCGCCGCTTCGGCAGCGGCGACAGCGCCGGATTCGCGGACCGCTTCCCGATTCCACGAGGCTGCTTCCGCCAGCGGAATCGGGAAGATCGTCTTGTGACCGTGAACGACGTCGAAGCCGAACAACAGTGGGATACCCAGACGCGATTCCTCGACGGCGAGGCGCTGGTACCGTCGCTTCGTTTCGAGGCCGGTCACGTTGAGCAACGACCCGGCGTTTCCGTTTCGAATCTCGGCCTCGAGATCAACGTCGTCGACTGCTGGCCCCGTCTGTTCCGAACCGCAGAGTTGATTTAACTGACCGACTTTTTCGGTGACGGTCATCTGTTCGATAAGCGACTCGATCTCGTCTTCGTAGGGAGTCTCCAGCGTGTTCGTTTCCATGTATAGCGCGATTTGTAGAGTGGTGTGTCTGGTAGATCGATTACTGACTATTTCCTTCGTCTCGTGGCACGGTACCCGACTCAGTCAAGAAAGGGGTAATATTGATTCGAGAGTGCCGTGGGAGGCTCTCGATGATCGTTCGAGCAGCGTGAGCACGGTAGCGAGGTCGGCGGTCCATTAGATGTTCCCCTGATCGAATGTCGCGTCTTCGAGCGGGGTGCTTTCCCAGTAGTCGCTCTTGTCGTCGACTCTATAGCACGAGACGCGATGGTCGCTGGTATCGTTATCGACCGTCAGCGGTGAAGGCCGCTTTCGCTTGCAGAATTCCGTCGCGTTCGGACACCGCGTGTGGAATCGGCATCCAGATGGCGGATTCACCGGGTCCGGGATGTCGACTTCTCGAATCGGTGGTTCAGACGCCCCACCGATTCCAAGCGACGGTGTTGCCCACTTCAGAACCTTCGTATACGGGTGCTGAGGGTTTTGTAAGACTTCCTCTGCGGGCCCGAGCTCGACGAGTTCGCCGAGATACATCACACCGATGCGACCGTCGCCGTGTTCTGCGAGGTAGCGAGCGTTCGAGAGGTCGTGACTGATGAACAGAAACGACGTGTCGAACGCGTCCTGCAGTGCGAGCATGAGGTCCATCATCTCGACGCGCAGCGAGACGTCAAGCGCGCTCACCGCTTCGTCAGCGAGAATGATGTCCGGGTTCATCAACAGCGCCCGTACGAGCGCAACGCGCTGTTTTTCTCCGCCGCTGAGCTGGTGGGGATAGCGGTGGGCGTAATCGTTCGGCGGTGACATTCCAACCCGCTCGAGCATCGCGAGGACGCGCGCTTCACGGTCTTCGGGGCCGAGATCATCGTACCATCGCTTCAGCGGTTGCTCGAGCGATGAGAGGACCGTCTTGTGTGGGTTTAACGACGACCCTGGATCCTGATGGATGATTTGCATCGATCGTCGAATCTCAGCGTACGGAATCGATGGATTCGAGAACCGGCGTTTTGCTTCCCAGATGTCCTGCCCGCGGTAACTGACGCTACCGGACGTCGGCTTTTGGAGTCCGACGGCGGTTTTGCCGAGGGTCGTCTTCCCGCTACCCGACTCGCCGACGATAGCCACGATGTCGTTTTCGCCGATGTCGAGGTCGATGTCGTCGACGGCACGCACCGTCTGCGATTTCGCGAACGGATTCACGCCGTCCGTGCTCTCGAAATGAACGTCGACGTCCGAGAGCGACACGACGGGGGAGTCGTGGCTCATTGCTCGACCTCCGTGGTCAATGGCACGGCTTCATCGACGTCGGTCCAGTGGTGGCAGGCGACTTCGTGGTCCTCCGATACATGTTCCATGAGTGGTTTGTCGTATTCACATTCTGCCGTTGCCATCGGACAACGCTCGTGATAGGGACATCCCGATGGAACGTTGACTGGATCCGGCGCCGACCCTGGTATCGGCCGCATCTCTTCGAGCGGCGCATCGAGATTTGGCGTCGCGTTCAACAGCGCCCGTGTGTAAGGGTGTCGGGGATTCTTCAGGATCTCCTCGGTTCCAGCTAGTTCCGCCAACTCGAACGCGTACAGAACGCCGATTCGGTCGGCGAGTTTCGTCACGAGGGGGAGATCGTGGGTAATGAATATCATCGTCAGGTCGTACTTCTCGCGAATCTCCGCGAGCAGGCTGATGATCGACCGCTGCATGAGCAAATCGAGCGCTGCAGTCGGTTCGTCCATCACCAGCACCTCCGGTTCGAGAACGAGCGACAACCCGATGAGTGCTCGCTGTTTCATCCCGCCGGAGAGTTCGTTCGGATAACTGTTGAAGACCCGGTCAGGATCGAGATAGAGGTCCTCGAGGAGTTCGGCCGCGCGTTCCATTCCCGGTTCGAGGGGGTAGTCGTGTGCCTCGAGGGTTTCCTCAAAGTGTTCGCCGATATCCTGCGTCGGATTGAACGACGACAACGCTCCCTGGAATACCATCGAAATTTCTTCCCATCGGAACTCCCGGAGTTCGTCGTCGGACATGTCGAGGATATCGATTTCTCTATCCCCCGTTGGATTGTACGTAATGGTTCCGTCCGTGATCCCCGGTTCCACGACTGCGTCGAGTAGCGCCGACGCCAGCATGGATTTCCCAGAGCCGGACTCGCCAACGACTCCGAGGATCTCGCCTCGTCGAACGTTGAGGTCGACATCGTTGAGGACCCTCGAAGTCCCGCGGTCCATTTCGAAAGACACGGACAGATCGCGTATCTTCAGAATCGTATCCTCGTCGGGGTCGGAACGCAGTGTCGTCCGTTCGTAGCTCATTTGAGGGCACCTCCTGTAGCGGGCGTCGAATTCGTTTCTTCATCGGGTTCCTCAGCAGTACCCGATGAAGAATGTCGGGCTCGGACTCGTGGATTGAACATTCGGTCGGTCCCTTGCGCGAACATGATCAGGCCGAACGAGAGCAACATGACCGTGATCAAGGGGGCCAGAAGCCAGTGAGCGGCGGCGGTGGTCTGTAGCGCACCACCCTGGTAGGCGAGGTCGATCATGACGCCCCAGTTGACGATCGTGTCGTATGGGAGAACGCCGATGAAGTACAACCCGACCGAGGCGAAGATGACGTTCCGAGATGCGTTGACGAAGTTGACCAACACGTACGGCATAATGTTCGGCAAGATCTCTCGGCGGATGACAGTCCGGGTCGGCATGCCCATCGCCTTCGCCGCTTCGACGTAGGAGTTCTCACGAACGGCCAGAACCTGCGATCGAATCGAACGGGCCAACCCGGCCCACGCGTTGATCGTCAGAATGACCCCAATAACGATCGGGTTTTCCGGGGAGAGGGCTGCTGCGAGGATCACCACGAGCGGAAGGCCGGGGATGGTCATCACGACGTCCGTAACCATCATGATGAACTGGTCTACGCGCCCTCTGAGATACCCGGAGGTCGTTCCAACGACCGTGGCCATCACCGTTGTGAAGATCCCGCCTGCGAGGATCATTAACAGCATATTCGGCGTCGCGTGGACGATCGACGCGAGGATATCCCGACCGAGGCTGTCCGTTCCCAGCGGGTGAGCCCACGTTTCGAACGCGCCTTCGAGCCGGGGACCGTCGCCAGTTCGCGGCGGATCAATGAGCTTCGGTCCGACGGTGCCCATGAACAGGTAGATTCCGATGATCGCCAGCCCGACACGGGCACGCAGGTCGTCCCAAACGATCCGTGCCGGCGCGACGATGTTTCTGTCGAGCGCCCGCACGTAGCGTTCGCGCTTCGAGAGAGTGTCGTCCGCGACCGCTCCGAACGCTGAGTCCTCGTCGTCGAGTGCATCAACTATCTCGTCGTGATTCGTTTTTTGACTCATCAATCACTCCCTCCATCAGCACTGGCACGGGGATCGATCCACCCGTAGGTAAGGTCAGCGATGTAGACGCCAATCGCGACGGTGATGGTAATGACGATGAACACACCCATCATCAGGGGATAGTCACGTCTGTGTAGTCCTTCGATCATGTAATAACCGACACCCGGATAGCTGAAAATCTGCTCGAGGATAACCGACCCGCCGAACAGGAATCCGACCGTAATGAGCATCGCCGTATACATCGGTAGAACTGCGTTTCGTCCGACGTAACGGAGTGCGATTCGACGCTCGGATAGTCCACGGAGGCGGGCGACACGGAGGTAGTCCTCACCGAGGATCTGGATGCTGTTCCCGCGCATTCCCAGCGCCCAACCACCCCACACGAATATCACGACGGAAGTGATCAATAGTGCTGCATGCCTCAGTGCATCGCCAAGGAATCCCACCGTTTGCATCGGCGTCAGCAGATTGATGGTTGGCTCGACCGCGCCAGAATACCGTCCGCCGAGCGGGAAGAGCCCGAGCTGGAATCCCAGGATCCAGAGGAGGAGGATCCCGTAAATATAGTCGGGTACCGAGTTCGTAACGATCGCGGCTACCGTCGCAGTGCTGTCGAAGCGACTCCCTTCTTTATAGGCCATCAATGCACCCGCCGAGATACCGATCACGAATGCCACGCCCACGGCCGTTGCCATGACGAAAATCGTCCATGGGATAGCCGACGCGAGGATCTCGGTGACTGGTGCGCCCTGTGTCGTCGACGTGCCCATATCTCCCTGTGAAAGGTTAATAAGATAATCGGTATACTGGACGAGTAATGGATCATCCGGTGCAATATTGAGACGAGCCTCGACGCGGCGATTGATCTGTGCCTGGCTCATCCCCGGGTTGTTCTGCAGGAGTTCTGCCCGTAACGCGTCCGCTGGGCCCCCGGGCAGAAACCGGATGAGGAAGAAGGACAGACTCACTACTGTGACTATTGTCACGAGTAGTTGAACCGTTCGTTTGATGTAGTATCGTACCATAATCTCCTGAAATTGATCGAGGGTAACTACTCGGATTTCGCCGTGAGCTTCCCGACGCGCGGGAGGTACGTCATCGGCCAATCAACTTGTGCGTCCGAATCGTCCGGGCCGACGACGTCCCAGTTGTCGGTCCTCACGAACGATTGGTCGACCGTCTCCTGAATCGGCAGTACGGGAAGATCGTAGTTGACGGCCCAGGCGAGTCGCTGAACGAGTTCTGCTTCCTCGTCGCTTCCAGTCTCGACAGTCAAGAGGTCCTCCAGTTCGTCCGCCGAGACGAACGGTTCCTCTGCCCCATCTGGTTCGCCGACTGGCGGCAATTCAATCTCGTCGGGGTATTTGAACACGTCGGTCTGGTCGGGGCTGTCGAGCATGAACTCGAAATTGAAGTACGGGTACGCCTGCGCGGTCGTCCACTGGAACATGGCGACGTCGAACCCGTCACCGTAGACGTCTTCCCCGAAGAACGCTGCCTCGTCTCGAGCAACGAACTCGGCTTCGATGCCGAAGTCGCTAAGGTGCTGGACCATCACTTGACACGCGTCGACGTAGTCAGTCCAGCCGCCGGGTGCCTTGATGGGAAACTGCAGCGGATTTCCGTCGGAGTCGTGCCAGGTACCTCCGTCTTTCTGGAATCCGGCGCTCTCGAGAAGGTCGGCCGCTCGGTCCGTATTCTGTCCTTCGTAGGTCTCGTATTCGTCAACCCGATCGCCAAGCCAATCGTTTGCTGGTATCTCGTCGTCGACTTCGAAGTTCCCCGGGATTCCAGTGGGGATGTCGACCGGTGCTTTGGTTCGCGGACCGGAGGACGTTGCGACATCTTCGCGATCGATCACGTGGGCGATCGCCTGACGGACCTCGCGCTGGCCGAAGTGTTTGTGCTCGTGATCGAAAATTACGCCAGCCCCCCAGTTGGGCGTGATCTGATACTCTTTGACTTCGTCCGGGAACCCGTCGTGAATTTCCGGCGGTACGTGCAGAATGGCAACCCCATCTACTTCGCCGGTCTGGAGCGCCTGCCACTGCGCCTGATTGTTCTCGAAGTACCGGAAACGGTACTCCGGGAAGTTGATGTTTTCAGCGTCCGGGTGCTCCTCCGTGCGTTCCAGAACTAACTCCTGTTCGTTGCGGTCGGCGTATTTGAACGGTCCGGTTCCATTAGGTTCGTCGATCGTCAGGTCTGCAAGCCCCTCACCGTTACTGGTCACACCGTCACCACCGTCCTCGAAGTCCTCGAGGATTTCCTGGTAGGGGTCCTCGGGAACGTCCATTGAGTCACCCTTCAAGCTACTGAGAAAAATTTCCTCCGAAACCGGGACCTCCAGACCGACTTCGACCGTGTACTCGTCGGTTGCCTCGATGGATTCCGCCGATGTGAATCGACCCATCGTCCCGCCGTCGTAAACGCCGAGCTTCAACTTTCGAGCCACGTCCTCTGCGGTCACTTCTTCTCCGCCGTGCCACGGAACCCCCTCTCTAACGGTGAGGGTGACGAGGTCATCAGTAATCTCCCAGTCGGTGACAATACCCGGCTGGTATTCGCTCACGTCGGCCTGATAGTAGATCAGCTCGTCGAAGACGAGATACCCAGGTGAATACGCAAAGTTATCTTGGTTGTAGCTGTTGAAGTGCATCTGATCGATGGCGAGCGTCTCAACGCTGACGAACGGTTGATCGACGAAGTCAGCGTCGTCCGACGGTGTGGAGTCCGAGCTCGAATTGCCATTACCGGAGTCCTGGTCGCCGCCGATACAACCAGCGATCGATCCTACTCCAGCTGCCCCCGCTGCCTGGAGTAGTCGCCGCCGATTGAGACGTACCGGTTCCTTGCCAGTAGGTAGACTGCTGTCTCCCATTCCGGTATGACAACTATAGCCATGGCATATGAACTTTACTGATTAATCTCGATTCTGAGATGAATTGACACTACTGCCTTCGCGCGTGGTTAGTACCACGAGTTACAGAACAGCCTTCGCTTAACCAAAACCTCTATGAAAGAAGGATCCATTACACAATTCATGGTCAAGACGGCGATTCAATTGTATACCCTCTCTGATTTCGATGTCTCCGAACCAACGAAGGTTCAGATTGCGGCCGAGACAGACGTCGATGGCGTCGAAATCGTCTATAGTGGGCTCCCCTCCAACGCGACCTTACAGGCGCTCAGCGAAACTGGCCTCGAAGTCGCTGCGCTCACGATTGGGATCGAGGATCTTGGAGAAACCGTCGACGAGCTCGTGACGACGTGCGATCTGCTCGACACCGAAACCGTCATCCTGGGCCACCTCGACGAATCGCACTTCGAATCAGTCCACACGACGCGTGAAACAGCGAAACTGCTCAACTCGTACGGAAGTCGCTTTCGAGATCACGGGCTTCGATTTCTGTACCACACCCATCGACACGAATTCGCCAGTATCGGGGATCGGACACACTTCGACATCCTCGTCGAGGAAACGAACTCGACGGTCGAGTTCGAACTCGACCTCGGATGGATCGGGATAGCCGATGTCGACCCGTGTTCGGTAATCCGCGACGTCGGGCATCGAACCGCGTCGGTTCACCTGAAAGATATGGACTTCGAGATGGAACAGTTTGTCAACCTTGGCGAGGGAGATCTTGACGTGAAACGCACTGCACGAACGGCGATAGACGAAGGCATCGAGTGGCTAGTTTACGAGCACGAAGATCCTCGAGATCCGGTCGAATCAGTTGTCACCGGAGCATCGAAGCTCAAGAAATTCAAGCAAATTCCGCCATCTCGATGAGCACGCCTCGTCGATAAACTCCGTTCGGGGCGGCCAAATACCTCATATTGTTGATCAGGTCATCACGCTCGTTCACTATTGATAGAAATCTTCACCGTTTGCTATTCCCTATCGTCGGATGACCAAGGCACCGAATCCACTATTGTCGGAAGCCGATACATCGGTATATGAACAAACGGCTCGATCGTGAATCTCCATTCACTCTGGTCGAAGGCGGTCTCGTGATGGACACTGGACTAACCAGTTTCTACGGCCGATTATACGACGTCGGGCGATTACAGTGATAGCCACCACCTCACTCGGAATTTCTGGTGGGCATTATCATGCCTATATTCCGAAGAAATTCTGATCACGAGTGATTGATGGTTCCATTGCCATCTTTCCGGCCATAGTGAAAGACCTATGCTCCTTCGGTATGTTACTCGAGATATGGCTGACAAGGGCGGTATCAACGCGGTTCGGACGTCATTTCAAATCGTGCATGCACTCCGCGAAGCCGACGAAGGCATGGGCGTCTCGGAACTCGCACGGGAGTTGAATCTACCCGTCAGCACCGTCCATAGCCACCTTTCTACCCTTCACGATTGCGAATACGTTACGAAGCGCGGGTCAAAATACAGTATCGGATATCGGTTTCTGGAAGTGGGCGGATCCGTTCGGAATCATTCCCGACTTTTTGAGTACGCACGGCCGAAAGTCGACCAATTAGCCGATGAATTTGGTGATAAAGTGAGTCTTTGCGTTTTGGACCACGGCCTCGTCGCCTATACGTACATAGCGAAAGGCGAAGAAGCCATCGAGACCGATACTTTCACCGGGATTCGGCTCCTCCCGCATTCCTGTGCTTCCGGGAAGGCGATCCTCGCCCATCTCCCAGATAAACACCGTACCGACGTACTCAAACGCCGAGGACTCTCGCAGGTCGGGCCGAACACTATTACGGATCGAGACGAATTACTCACGGAACTCGAGACGATCCAGAGCGAAGGCGTGGCATTTGACCGTCAAGAGCGACTTGAAGGGATCAGAAGCGTCGCCGCACCGATTCCGCGCGAGGGGAATCAGCCAAACGCAGCCATAAGTATTTCCGCTCCGATTAGCCGAATGTCGGACGAACGATTCGAGCGAGAGATCCCCGAACGCGTACAAAATATCGCCGAAACGATCCGTATTAAGTTGCGATACGCGTAGTGAGGTACAAATCACTCTAAATATATCCGAGGCGTTGTTCCACCATGGTGTTACGCTACTATGTGTGTAATAGTAAACGACTCTGTCGAATCGAGCTGTCAGGCGAACTCATCGCGCGACGGGTGGTTACGAATGTGATAGCCAACGACAGCCTGTATCGACGTTTCTTAATTATTAAATCAATATAACTAATAAATCAGTAATATTACTAACACGGTGAAGCATCATTTATTACTCATACTATTCACTGGTCCGATTTTTGGAACGTACGCTCTGGACCTGAAGGCTTTCGTTGGAGGATTGCCGCAAAGTGGGGTGTGGATTCGGCGAAACCGCGACATCGCCGACGGATCTGTCACTAGTCTCTGAAGCCACTATCGAATGAACCCCCGCCGTCTTTTGCTGCCTGAAAACACGCGACGTACCCGCTCTCAATTGGACACAGCATACAGCAAACGCTGTTGACCCCTCGTGTGAGTCACACGGTTCGTTTGATTCCCGCGTCGTCTGGATTCGGTTCGCTGGGTAGTTCTTGCTCTGTACGAAGTTGCGGTAAGGTTTTCGACCTGTTCGAGACAAAATCCCAGCTTGAGGATGTGAATTTATATCTGATATGATTCCAATCACATACATACAAATCCCGAACTCCTTTAGCATGGATGGTTTTCTGTTCGCTCGCAATTTTGCTTTTCACTCCTGTGAAGTCGCACCTACACATCGTCGGCAGCAATCGTGTTCAATGGGGCCCTCACTCGGTAGCGTTGCTGATACTCCCTGCGACGACGCTCGAACACATATCGCGGCCCGCTATTCGAGATGTTGTCCGATGACCCGGATCTCGTCGCGGTTTCTGGGCCTCATATTGCGAACGCGTACGCGTCCGTTCGCGAAACCGTACCCGGGTTCCCGATTCTCCATGCACAACTCGGCCACGACGGTGACTCCATCCATTACTACCAATACACTACAGAGAAAGGCGTTTACGACGCCCCCAGAACCATTCAACAATCTGAGACGATAAGCCTCATCGTTGATCAGTAGCTCAAATGCAGTTCCAATCGTCTCCTACGAGTGAATGGTGGACGAACGCGTACAGACCGTGCGGATTGCGTGGGGCCAGCGTTTTTTCGCCGCGTGGTCAGATACCGGGGCCCGCGTGAGTGTCGAGACAGGAGCGAACATCGCGACCCTCGGCCCAATCGGCGAACCGTATCCTCGTGAGACGAAGCGGGACCGAATCAGCCGAACGCGAAATCGAGAAACACATGAACAGATTCGGAGACCAGTGCCGGCTCGCGATCCGGGTACGTCATCCGCACGAGCTCTCGCTCGCGAGAGAGCCCGAACGTCTCGAGGGAGGTCGTGGTCGCATCCCGTTCCGGTGAATCGACGATCACCGTCTCGCCAGGGAAGTCGGCCGAGACGGCCCGAAGCAACGGATCGATTACGGATGGTTCGGCCGCCACGAGCGGCCCAATCTGCCAGTGGGTTCTCCCCGGTCGAACGATTACGTAGCCCTTGATCCCGGTCGAGGTTCGCGAGTAGAACCCGCGAACCTCGGACTCAGCGCACAATTTCTCGAGTAGCGTGCTCCGGTCGACGCCGACGTGACGGCGATCGAACTCGAGGATGGCGTCGACGTTTGGAGGGGTGAGGCGTTCGATGGTCTCCTTATCGTGTCTCGGTTCCTGTTCGTCCGCGAGGTCTTCGGGACGGGGAAGCGTCCCCTGCCAGCGGAACACGGGTTCGACGCGCTCGAACCCATAGTTTCGGTAGATCGGTTCTCCGAGATGTGTCGCGTCAAGGCCGACGAGGCCGCCTCCGTTCTCGCGTGCGTACTCGAGTCCGTGTTCGAATATTCGACTCCCGAACCCCTGGCCCCTGTGGGCTTCGTCGACGAGCACCATCCCGATCCAGCTGACGTCGGCTCCGTTGCCGTCAACACCGTAGGTAATTACGGTAGTCGTCGCGACGAGTTCGTCGTCGACGGTGCCGGCGAAACAGCCCGCTGGACAGCACGTGAGCAGCCGCTCCCAGTCGGCGGGTAGCTGGTTCCAGCCGGCTTGCGTCGAGAGGGCCAGTGCGTCGTCGAGGTCGTTGGCCGTGAGTGGTCGTATCTCGAGCATTCGATGGGAATGGATGTTCCAGAACGAACATAGCTCTGGCGGTCGGCGGAGAGCCTATGCTCTGCCAAGGTGGGGAGACTGTACTCTTGCGGCCGGAGTGGGATGCTATGCCGCCCGGTTCCACACTCTCGATAGTACTATCCAGACGATAACGGGTACGCTCCTGTTGCGCCCTCGATCACCTGCCGAACGACGTCTCGTCTGTTTCGACCTGGTACGGTCCCGTTTCGACGAATCAGTACGAGACCCCGTCCGAGACGCACGGAGTTTCGTTTTGAGTGACCTTGATGCCGGCGTGTTCCTTCGCCGACGGCGTTCACGGAGACGAAAACGCGTTCACAGCGAGGTAATGTTGATCTCGATGATATTGACTGCCTGGCGGATCATCTCCGGTATTTCCGTTTCGAGGCGTTCCCCATCCATCCGGCGCTCCGGACCGATGATGCTGATCGCGCCGTAGATCGTCCCGTCCTGATCGCGGATCGGCGCACCGACGCCGACGAGTCCCTGGATCGTCTCGCCATGGTTGTACGCGATTCCACGTTCACGAATCGTCTCGAGTTCCGTGCGCAGCGCCTCCTCGTCGGTGATCGTGTTCGGGGTGAAGGCTTCGAACTCCATGTCCTGGATGAGTTGGTCACGCTCTTTCGCCGGCATGAACGCGAGCATCGCTTTCCCGACAGCGGTGTGGTAGAGGGCGTTTCGATAGCCGACGTAGATCTCGGTCTGGACGGCCTCCTCGCCCTGGGCCGTGTGCAGACAGATTCCTTCGCCGTCTTCTTCGACGGTGAATAGCGCCATCTCTCCGGACTCTTCGGCGAGCGCGTCGACCTCCGTCGTCGCGATATCGTAGATGTCGATGCGGTTCTTGGCGTGGTGTGCGAGGTCGATGAACCGCAATCCCAGTTTGTACTCGCCGCTCTCGTTGACGACGTACCCGCGTTCTTCGAGGGTCGCCAGGTGGCAGTGAGCGGTCCCCTTCGAGACGCCGATCTCCCGGGCGACCTCTGTGACGCGAGCCCCACCAGTGTCCCGGAGAACGTCGACGATCTCGAGGGAACGCTGGACCGCCTGAACCGGATTCTTTGCTTCGGGCATACCTGGGTTATGGGTGTATGGGGAAAATAAATGTTTGGCTCTGTCAAACACACTCGGCCGACCTCTACCGGAGCGCGACCGCTGTCGATAGGCACGTTCCGGACGTAACAGCTGAGAGCATGGCGTCCCGCATCGAGAGTACCGAACCACACGCCCCGGCCTCGAGCGCACCGCCCGGCCATCTCGTCGCCCCTCCCCCAATCACGCATACTTATGTCACTCCTGGCACTGCCCCCGGTATGGAAATCGAAGTCGTCCGTGCTGACCAGTACGTACGCAACAACGACACCCGAATGCCGTTTCACTTCGGCAACGTCGTCGCGACCGAGGGAGCCCACCACTTTCTCGACCTCGAGATCGCGGTCGACGGTGAACGGGCGACGGGCGGCTCGATGGTCGGAATCGCCCCGATGTGGTTTCTCAAGGACCCCGACCTTTCGCTGGTCGAACAGAACGAGCACCTGCTCGAGGTTTTCACCGCTGCCTGCGACCACGCCCGGGACCTCGAGCCTGCGCCGACCGTCTTCGACCTCTGGTACGACCTCTACGAGCGCCAGCGTCGATGGGCTGCCGACACCGAGCACCCGCCACTGCTCTGGGGCTACGGCGTGAGCATGGTCGAACAGGCGTTCGTCGACGCCTTCTGTCGTCACCGACAGCTCACCTTCGCGGACGGCATTCGCAGCGGTGCCTTCGGGGTCGACCCCGGGCGAATCTACCCCGAACTCGAGGGCGAATCGCTCTCGGCGTACCTGCCCGAGAACCCGACTCGAGAAGCGGCCGTTCGCCACACGGTCGGACTGGCAGATCCGCTTCGGCGGGACGATATCGACGCGACGAACAGGCTCGAGGATGGACTCCCGCAGGCGCTCGAGGAGTACGTCGAGCGCGACGGAATCACCCACTTCAAGATCAAGCTCTCGGCGGACGAAGAACGCGACGCAGACCGACTCGCTCGCATCGGTGCAGTTCTCGAGGAGGGGGCACACGACACGTATCTCTGCACGCTCGACGCGAACGAGCAGTACGAGAGTGTCCGCGTCTTCAAAGAGCAGTGGGAACGCCACGCCGACGATCCGGCCCTCGCCGCCGTCGTCGATCACGTCGCGTACGTCGAACAGCCGCTCCCTCGTGAGCAGGCGCTCACTGACGAGACGCGCGTGGTCCTCTCCGGGTGGAGTGACAGCCCGCCGATCATCATCGACGAGTCCGACGACCGGTTGGACAGCGCCGGCCGCGCCCTCGAGTGCGGGTACGCCGGGACGAGCCACAAGAACTGCAAGGGCATCTTCAAGGGCGTCGTCAACGCCTGTCTCATCGAGAAACGCCGCCGCGAGACGGACGGCGACTACGTCATGAGCGGCGAGGACCTCACCACGATCGGCCCGGTCGAATTACTCCACGACCTGGCGGTGATGGGGACGCTCGGACTGGACCACATCGAACGCAACGGCCACCACTACTATCGCGGCCTGAGCTTCCTCCCCGAGGACCTCCAGGAGACGCTCCTCGAGGCCCACAGCGACCTCTACGAGCGACACGAGGACGGATTCGCCGCGCTCGACGTCACGGACGGCCGCATGCAGTTCGACAGCGTGATCGACGCGCCGTTCGGTCGGCGCTTCGAACTCGATCCGACGCGATTCACGCCGCTCGAGGCATGGGAGGTCGAGTCGATGTACGAGTAGGTACGGGCTCTCGAGTCGGATCGAGCCGGGATTGGACCCGTCCGTTCGAACAGACCGTGACGGCGAACGAGTCGAATAGACCGCTACGTTCGCCGAACCGTCCTCGAACTCGACGCGGAAACCACGACGTCTCCCTCGAGTTGTCCCCGAATTCGACGTCTTCGGGGCAGGGCCCGGAGAGGGGCGTTTCTGACTGTGCTTCGCATTTCGACAGCGGTCGTCACTACTCGATCGGCAGTTTATGGTTCAGGAACCGGTTCGAACGGCCCTTGAGCAAACGGGCGACTCTCAAATACCGGCGTATTCGCGCTCGACGCACTCGGGCGTCTCCGCGACCTCGTAAGCGGCGGTTCGGGCTGTCAGCTTTTCCGTGCAGAAGCCAAGGTCGAACTCGAGGAGATTGGGACGCTGAAACACTGCCTTCGAATCCACCGCGAGTGAGTCGAAACACGGAGCCAGAGGCGAATTTCGTATGACAAAATACACTGCTTGCTATCGTAGCTCTCGATTTCGATCAAGCACTCGGCCATCGGCCACCGATACGCGTATACGTTGGATACGGGCGCCTGGGAACGTCAGATTCCTGCGAGTCGATGGCAGGGTACGTTCACGTTCTACCGCTCGTGCGTTTGGTCCCACCACCCATATATTACAGACCTAGACGTGTAATTTTCGAGGGGTAGTCTCGAGCCATCTGGCCCCACTTGGACCGGACGGCTGGGCATGTGTCCGCGGCGATGAGCGGTTAACGTGCGTGTACAACGCGCCCTCGAGCTGTCGACTGACCATGTTTCGAACAGCAAAACGAACTCGATCCGCCCCCTCAGTGGCCATCGACCGTTCACAACAGAAATGCCCGGGCCCTGAGACAGGGTCTGCCCATCGGTCCCTCTGTCCGCCCGTGCTTCGACCAGTCCCACGAAACGTTTATTATTGCTCTGGCGTGTCAATGCTCAGTATGCGAGTCTGTATTGCGGGAGCAGGTTTCATGGCCCGAACCCACGCGGCGGAGTACTCCCAGATGGACCTCGAGGTCGTCGGCGTCGCCTCGCCAAGCGGTCCCGACGAGTTCGTCGCGGAGTTCGGCTTCGAGGCCGAGACCTACACGGACGTCGCGACGATGCTCGAGGAGACGGATCCCGATTACGTCGACATCTGTACCCCGACACACACGCACGTCGAACTGGTGCGGACGGCCGCCGCCGCCGGCGTCGACGTCTTCCTCGAGAAACCGATCGCCAGCTCGCTCTCGGAGGCGCACGAGATCGACGAGATCGTCGCCGACGCCGGGCTGACGTTCATGGTCGGTCACGTCGCCCGCTTCTTCCCGAACTACCGAAACGCTCGCGACCTCGAGATCGGGAACGAGGGCGTCGCTCGCGCACGGCGACTCTCGCCGTTTCCGGACTGGGGCTCTGATAACTGGTTCGCCGACCGCGACAAGAGCGGCGGCATCTTCGTCGACCTGGCGATTCACGATCTCGACTATCTCCGGTGGTGCTGGGGCGACATCGAGCGAGTGTTCGCCCGCCGCCACCGCGACGACGAGTCCGAACACGGGTTCGTCACCCTTCGCTTCGAGAGCGGCGCCGTCGGCTACGTCGAGTCCTCCTGGGCACAGCCCGACTCGAGGCCGTTTACCGTCGAACTCGAATTCGCCGGCGACGACGGCCTGGTCGAGTTCTCGAGTGCCGAGGAGTCGGCCTACGCCGAGTGGACCGACGGCGACGCGACTGTCGAGAGCCCGCTCGCGAAGAACGGCTATCGGCGGGAACTCGAGCACTTCGTCTCCTGTCTTGACGACGGTTCGGAACCCGAAGTCGGCGCTTCGGAGGGGATCGAAGCGCTTCGCCTCGCGCTCGCCGCCGAGCGCTCGGCCGACCGCGGTGTCCCCGTCGCACCCGAGGAGGTGGCGAAATGAGCGACCCCATCGCGATGGGAATCCTGTCGACCGCCCACGTCCACACGGACGCCTACGCCAGTGAACTCGCCGCCCGCGAGGACGTCGACTTCGTCGGCGTCACGGACAGGGATTCCGACCGCGGTCAGGAGACTGCCGACAGCCACGGTACCGAGTACGTCGCCGACGCCGACGCGCTCCTCGAGCGAATCGACGCCGCGGTGATCTGTGCGCCCAACGCCGACCACCGCGAGTGGTTCAAACGGGCGGCCGCCGCCGGCGTCCACGTCCTCTGTGAGAAGCCGCTCGCGCCGACTCTCGAGGACGCACGGGCGATCGTCGACGTCTGGCAAGAGTCGGGAATCCGCGCCGGCATCACCATGCCGCTTCGCTTTTGCGGCCCGGCCCAGCGGGCCAGGGAGGCCCTCGACGCTGGCGAGGTCGGCGACCTCCTCGCGATCTCCGGAACGAACCGCGGACAGATGCCCGGGGGCTGGTTCGTCGATCCCGAGGCCGCTGGCGGCGGTGCCGTGATGGACCACTCGGTTCACATCGTCGACCTCGTCTATCACCTTACGGGCCAGGCGGTCGCGGAGGTGTACGCCGAGGTCGACACGCGGTTTCACGACATCGCGGTCGACGACGTCAACGTCCTCTCGATGGAACTGGCGGACGGAACGCCGTTCTTCCTCGACGGGTCGTGGAGCAAGCCGGACGCCTGGCACACGTGGGGCGACGCGACCCTCGAACTGACCGGCACCGACGCCACGGTCGGCATCGACTACACGGATCAGTCGCTCGTCCACACCGTCGAGTCCGGTTCGAACGCGGGGGTTCACACGGCGTTCTACGGCACGAACGCGAACGCGTGCCTCATCGAGGACTTCGTGAGCAGCGTTCGGGCGGATCGAGAGCCGGAGATCACCCCGGACGACGGCCTGCTGGCCGTCGCCGTCGTCGAAGCAGCTTACGAGTCAGCCGAGACGGGCGAGCCGGTCGAAGTCACGTTCGACTGACCCTCGAGCCCGCCGCGGGATTCAACGTCACGGTCAGGCAGCTGTTCCGGGGGTGACGTTCGTCACGACGTAATCTCCGGTCTCGAGTCTGTGATTCTGACTCACCCCAGGTCACGCGCTCGGCAGCCCGTCCCCTCCTCGTTGTCTCGAGGTGCGTCGTCGACGAATCCGGATGCGTAGACGGCCACGTGAACGCCGGCGTCGATGCCGTCGAACGGTGGTCGAACTCTTCGTAGTCGGCGACGTCCGAAACTGCGGCCGACAATGGAACAGTTGGATCGGCGAGGAGCGATCTGTTCCACTCGACGGCAACCTCCTGAGCAACGATGGTACAATGATCGTAGCTGCCCAACTCGAGACAGTCCCCTGTCGACAACGGCGACACGAACTTTGTATAGCGACATGTGATTTATCTGGCCCAGAACGGTCATTCATGTAAACGAAAGATATTGTTTCGGTAGGGTGCCTCGACGAGTTCCTCCCAGTTGTGAGTGTACCTGTCCATCACATCGCCAACGTCGCCTCTGACGTACTTGACGACGTACGCATCTCCCAGTCGATTGCGCATTTCCGTGGTAAAGAAGTGACGGAAATAGTGTGGCGTGACGTTCTCCTCCGGCCCTGCACCTTCAGCGTACCAGCCCCACTCTTCGGCCACCGAGCGGACGTGAGAGCGCACGGCGTCGCTCGTCAACCGTTCGCCGTAATCCCTCGAGAGGCTCACGAACAGCGGGTCAGCGTCCGAGATTGGGTCGGGCCGGACGGCCAGCCACCGCACGAGTGCGTCCCGCAACTCCTCGTCGATTGGGATTCGGGTGTCTCGGTGGCGTTTGTTCCCGTCGACGCGCTTCTCGTCGTTCACGACGTTTCCAACGCCGATGGTGCTGCTCACGAATAGCGTATCCGGGTGGTCGCGGATCGCCGCTCGCACCGGCTTCGAACGATGGTCTCGAACGGCGGCGTGGTCGAGGTGGACGTCACGCAGGTCGAGATTGCACGCTTCGCCGGCCCGCATTCCGGTCTTCACCAGCAACGTCACGAGCGCTCGTCTGAGAGGATGTTCGATGTCATCGACGAACTCGCCCATCTGTTGGACGGTTACGTGGCGGCGCGTCGGCGAGGAGTCGCCTTTCTCGCTCATCTCTTCCATGACGACCACCATCGGATTGGCGTCGAACGTGCCCACCTGGGCCATGTATCCGTAGAACCGGTTGAGGTGGACGGCTTTCGTCCGGATCGAACCAGGGGCGTAGCCGTCGTCGCGCAATCCCTGGATCCATCGCAAGCAGTCGAGGCGGTCAGCGCTGTCAAGCGTTTCTTGTCCGAGGTGGTCGTCGAACTGCCGAAGCGTCGTCTCGTAATCGTTGACCGTCGTTTCCGACCGCCCGTACAGCTCCATCTCCTCGACGAACGTCGCGATCGGGTCCGTCGTAGCGTCGGTCGATGCTCGCGTGAGGTCTCTTCCTGCCATCTCGGTCACCGGCTAAGGACGAACCCGCCATCCTGGACGGAGTAATCGATGTCACCAGCGTCATTCAGTCGCTCGAGCGCGGCCGTCGTGGATTGCTTGACCTCGTCGGTCAGTCCATCGACGATTTCGTCGGTTGGGAGAGAACCAGTCTGGTCGAGGTGGGTGAGGATACGCTGTTCGATCAGATCGTCTAGAGTGGTGTCTTCGCCCCCTGCACCCTGGGGGTCGAGGCCGAAATCCCGCCGTCCAGCGTTGATCATCGCACGGATGAACGCCGCTCGAGAGCCGAACCCCATCCGTTCGGCCTCCTCGTCGTAGATCTCGAGTTGGTACTCGGGGACGTCGACGTTGAGGGATCGTTTGTTCTTCATCGTCTCACTTATCAGGACTCGTGATAGTCACTTAAACATAGTGGTTATGGGCGGCTTATGCGCCTAATCCGTCCAGAAACCCCCAATTTACCGGCAAAGTACGCACTGTTTGATCCCTAATGGACGGCTTACTGGAGTAAGATGGTTTTTCAGTGGGTGATTTCGGATCGTTCTGACGGTTCGTCCGGTTCAGGAGGTGGTACCTGAAATATAGTATCCATCACGATTATCGCTGATTTGTCGAGGAACGATTTCGCTTGGTTCTACTGACCTTTGATCTCTGGAGTGCATAGAAGAGGACCAGACGGCGTGCGATGGTACGCGCACTCTTTCACACTTCGTTCGATTCGCTCACTTCTCCTCTACAGCGGCGTGAAAGGTCCAGAATCGGTATCCAGTACGAAGCCACTTTAGAGCAGTGCTATCGGTCAACGGTTCGCATCGAGTCGGGTTTCGAGGGGATCTCCTCGGCCAGCGACCCCGAAAACATTGAAAAACTGTTAACGTGGTTCACGGCGTAACGTACACTTGCGTTAGATTCGGGCATCGAGTGGCGCGAGGGTCCGAGTCGAGCGTACAGACGTGCGAGGGAGAGTATGGCATCAGCATCGACAACCAGGGCAAACAAAGAACTCGTTCGTCGATTCGCGAACGAGTTCGTCAACGAGAGCAACTACGACACAGCCAGAGAGTTTCTGGACGTGGATATCATCGATTCCACTCCACTGGGCGAAACAACGGGCCGAGAGGCTGTCGTGGAAACCACAAAGGAACTACGCACGGCGTTTCCCGATTTCGTCGTCACTCCGGAAGAGACCGTCGCGGAAAAAGACACGGTCGTCGTCCGGATGACACAGCGGGGAACACACGAGGGAGTGTTCATGGGACACGAGGCGTCCGGGAACGCGTTCGAGATTGAGGCAATGGCGTTTCTGCGACTCGAGGACGGAAAGATAGCCGAGCGTCGAGTCAGGCCCGACGTACTCGGGATGCTCCGACAGTTGGGGATCACGACACTGCCAATCGCATAACCCGGGCTACTGTGACGCCCATCGTTTTTCGATTCACTTGATTGTTGAGCTGTGTGCCAGGGATACAGCAATCTCTAATCGATCCGACGGGGTCTCTTTATACCTCGAGTTCCGAACGAAATTGCGTTCAGCCCGGTACACAGTTTTTATCGACTGTATTCTGTACAGCTGGTTAGTAGATCGCCGCGACTGGCGACCAGTGATTCTCACCACCACGCCAGCACCCAACAATCACGAACATTAGTTTTTAATTCCTGTATTATATTTACGAATACATAAATACCTCTGGACCGTAACTGGTGTATGAACTCGGCCAAATTCAACGACCCGCTCGATCAGTCCGAACCCCCAGTATATCTACCCGGAACGCCGACCGTCTCGTTCATAGAGTACGTCGAGTTGTTCATCAAAACGCTGCGTCGGTGATTCGGTAGCATCGAACTGCGGGCACGCACACTCTTTCCGCCTGACCGTCATCAGGTGCTCACCTGACCGAGGTGTCCTCTTTCTGGACGCAAGTGTGCGCCCCCTACGGTCGTTGCTGACCGACCCAGGCGGTCGAATCTGGAGTTGCTCTGTACTGAGTTTACGTCCATCTCAGCAACACGACATACGTCGTCGATTAGCCGCTCCAGGTGAACGTCACTTGCTCGAGAGTCCCCTTTTCTGAAGTCTGATTTGAAAACTGTACGAACGAGTACCAAAGCCGACGAATTCCACGATCGGTATCGTTCCCGGCCTGAAGAAATGGTCGAGTCCGTTCTGTCCGTGTGTACCCATTGTCGAGGCCCCTTCGTACTCGTCGATGGCTCGAAGAATTCTCTATGCGAAATCCCAGCCCTGCGGTGTTTTTTGACGTCAATCCCGGTTACGTTTCTCGCTCGCCTCATCCAATGCTCGTTCAGCCTTGCAATCGGCTTCCTCAAATACGTCGTAGTCAGTAGCGACGAACCGTTCGTTGACGACAGCGGCGCATGAATAGTCGAGTTGAACTGATTCACCAGTATTTAGCTCTTTCAATCGCTTCATCTGTGTCATCGCTTCCGTCCATCGGGGCTATAATAGTTGACTGCACGAGAGTGTTCGCTCGTCCCGAATCATCGAGTAATACGGGTGCTCGCTGAAACCGGCCCATAAACCATTAAATGCTATACCAATATGGTCGGTGGTTGCGAGAGCAGGTCGGTGCAATCGACCCGCAAGTCGGCTCAGCGATGGATGCACATTCGATAGATGCGATCTAAGTAATCACACGGTTCACGTCTCTACTCCGGTTTGCCGAACGTGTAGAGGAACATAGGCGTCTGTCCGTCGGCACGCGGGGACAGAAACGACGTCACGCGGTCGTCGTAGAACGTGAGCCCGGTTCCGCCGAGATCGCGATATGCGTAGGTCGCCAGATAGCAACGCCCGGCGGTCACCGCCGCCTCGAGCTGTGCCAGTCGGTACCCCCGGTTCCCGAGTCGATCGACGACCGCCTCGAGGTCCGTCAGGAAGTACACGCAGGCCGCGGCTTCCCCACCGAGGCGCTGATCGAGCGCGAGGTGGGCTGCCTCCTCGCGACACTCGCCGTCGATCAGGCGCTCGAATTCGCCCGCCTCGGGGTGGTAGTGGTATGCGCCGGGCGGAACGTCGTCGACGCCGTTGACGAGTACATACGCGTCGACGAACTGGAGCGGCGAGGCGTCGGATTCGCGACCGTCGAACGGAACGCCTCGTGTAGCACGATCGAGCACTGTCGAAAATTTCCGAAAGCTCACCGGTTCGCGCTCGTAGGCGCGACAGGAGCCCCGGCGACGGATCGTCGCGTGTAGCGGCCGCTTCGACTCCGTCTCGTAATTGACCGGGTCGAGTTCGATCCGGTCTCCATCACCTCCCTTTCGTTGTCCGACCGATTGCGCTCGTGCAATAGAGCGCCACTCGCGGACGGCGTCTCCGCTCTCGAGCGTGCTCGCCCGCCAGGCTTCGTGGACGAGCGGGAACTCCTTCTCTTCAGGTGACAGCGCCGCAGTCGTCGGATCGATTGGTTCGAGGGTGGGTGCGTCGGGCGCACGATTGCCGGCGCCGACGGGGACGAGTTCGAGCGGCGCTTCCCGTCGTGGGTCGACACCCAGCAGTTCGACGACGGACTCGTCGGCAAACCCGAGGACGACCTCCGCGGGGAGAGAAAGCGAATCCGCGGTCGCTAGCAGGTTTGCGAGTACCGTCCCCGAATCCCAGAACGCGTGACGGTACGTCCGGTCGCGGTACTTCCAGGCGTTTCGCCACCAGGTCGACGTCGCGACGAACGTGACCGGTGCAGTCGCGACGCCGTCGTGATCGCTGGCGGCCGCGAGCACGCCCCGGTAGTCCCCCTCGCGAAGCACGTCGAGCGACAGCGATTGGGGCTCGACGTGGTAGACGCCGGCTTTCAGATCCGCGAGGTCGCCACAGACCGCGTACAGGTCGACGTGATACAGCGCCCCGGTGCAGGCCGCGGCGCGAAAGAGTAGCTCGCGACCCTGACGGGTGAGTTGCTTCGTGATTCCGGTCGAGAAGTACGACAGCGCTGTGAGCGCGTCCAGGTCGACGGCTCGCTCGTGCGAGAAATCGGCGTGGGTAGGTGTGATCGCCGACAGCGCAGGAATGCCGGTCACGCGAACACGCTCCGATAGCGCTCGTCGCGAGAGGTTCTCGTAGCGCTTGAAGGGGCGAGGCTTGTTATCGAAATCGAGACGGTGGCCGCTCTCCTGGACGCTTTTTGGCGAGTGTTTGGTGCGCTCGTGGTACTCGAGGGCGCTGACCATACGGGTGTCCTCTACGGCAGTCCCAATCAATTCGGGGTGTGGTTTTCCCGGTATTCCTCACTCGTATTCGAACACGCGAGCCATCCCCCGCTCGAGGTGGTAGACGTTGTGGCAGTGGAACAGCCAGTCGCCGGGATTGGTTGCGCGGAAGTCGAACGTCACCTGATCGCCGTGGGGCGCGACGAGGACTGTGTCCTTGACCGCGTCGCCGACCTGGAAGAAGTGACCGTGGAGGTGCATCGGATGGATCGCTGGACTGCGGTTCACCATCCGCACGCGGACGTGATCGCCCTCGCTAATCTCGAGCGGGTCGGCGTCCGGGTACACCTCCCCGTCGATAGTCCACGCGTCGGCGTCGGCGCCACCCATCATTCCGCCCGACAGCGTGAAGTCGAACGTCCGGTCTGGTTCCCCGTCGAGATCCAGCGGCTCGAGCGCCTCGAGGTCGCCGTACTCGAGTTCCCGGCCGTCGAACGACGGTCGGTCGACAGAGCCGTCGTCGGTATTCTCGTATCGCAGTCTCGCTTCCGCGGGATCCTCGGCGCCGACGACGGGTTCCGCGACGATAGCCCATTCACCTGGGGAGTCTGCCTCGAGGATCGCGTCGTATCGCTCGCCCATGCTCACGACGAACGAATCCACGTCGACGGGTTCAACCGGTCGCCCGTCGGCGTGCGTGACGGTCAGCGAGTGTCCGCCGACGCCGACGCGATAGGTCGTGGCGCTACTCGGATTGATGAAACGCAGACGAACGCGCTCGCCCTCTTCGACGCCGAACACCGGTGGATTCGACGGGAGGCGACCGTTAACGAGTAGTCCCTCGTACGGCGGTCGTTGACTCATCATCTGACTGTCGGGGCCCATACCGTCGCCAGGGCCCATTCCATCGCCCGGGCCGCGACCGTCGTCAGGCCCATCCCCGCCTCCGGGACCCATGCCGCCACCGTCACCACCGCCCCCGGGACCCATGCCGCCTGGGCCCATACCGTCGTTCGGACCTCGTCCATCGCCCTGCCCGCCGCCACCGCCAGGACCCATCCCGCCATCGCCGCCTGGTGGGGCTTCGATCGAGTCCAGCGCAGGTTCCTCCTCGAGGTAATCGTCGAGTTGTAGTGTATACTCGCGGTCGTACTCGACGTGCGGTGATTCCTCCTCGACGATCAGGGGCCCGTAGAGCCCCCTATCGAGTTGCAATCCGACGTGGCTGTGGTAGACGTACGTCCCCGCCGGCGTCGCCTCGAACTCGTACTCGAACGTCCCATCGGACGGAACGGGTTCTTGCGTGACGTCGGGGACGCCGTCCATCGGGTTCGGCACGGGAACGCCGTGCCAATGAATTGTCGTCTCCGTGGGCAACTGGTTCTCGAGCGAGACACGAAGCGTCTCCCCCTCACTGATTCGGAGTTCGGGGCCGGGAACCTGCTCGTCGTACACCCACGTTTCGAGGCTCTCGTCCGATCCGACGTCGACCGCCTCGCTCGAGGCGACTATCGTTTCCTCCTGCGTGCCCTCACCATCCTCCTGTGCGGACCGCTCGAGTACAGCCGATCCGATTCCGCTTGCGACTCCCGCGATTCCGAACAGAGTTGCGCCGCCGATGCGCAATGCTTGTCGTCGCGGGATGGTTCGATCGGTGGCGTCCATCAGGGAAGGGCCCACGACTACCGGGAAAAATGAGGGGCATGCCAGTGCGCGTGAAACACTCGAGGTCACGAGGCGTGCTGAAGAGAAGGCGCGAATATGGTTGAAACGGATCGATACCCTAACGTTACTTGTCGTCGACGGAAAGCACTATCTTGCCGGTAAGGCCACCCTCCTCGACCATCTCGTGGGCCTTCGCCACGTCCGACAGCGGCAGGACCGAATCAATCACGGGCTCGAGGCGGCCCTGCTCGACGAGTCGGCGCAGTCCGTCGAGAGGGCGTCGATCCCGCTCGAGGAACAGCATCTCCACGGTCAGGTTCTTCTGGTAGGCGGTGCCCCACTCGCCTTCCGGCTCGAGGATCGTGACCAGTCGCCCGTGAGGCTTCGTGATGTCGGTGCTCTCGACCAGCGTCTCGCCGCCGACGGTGTCGAAGACCAGGTCGACTGGTTCGTCGAACGTCGACTCGATCGCCTCGACGAACTCCTCCGACTCGTAGTCGATGGCGAGCGTCGCGCCGAGGTCTTCGGTCTGTTCGACGGTCGCGGGACTCGTCCTGGCAGCTACCCGTGCACCAGCGGCGTCGGCGATCTGCACGGCGTGGGAACCGACGCCGCCAGCACCGTGGATCAGCACCGTCTCGCCGGCAGTCACGTCGCCACGTTCGACGATCGCCTCCCACGCGGTCCCGCCCGCGAGGGGAAGCGCCGCCGCCTCTTCGTGAGAGAGCGACTCGGGCTTTCGGGCGACGATCGACTCATCGGCGACGTGATACTCGGCGTAACTACCCTGTTCGCCGAAGATCTCGGGCGTGTAGAACACCTCGTCGCCCGCCTCGAAGTCGGTGACCTCGTCTCCGATCCCTTCGACCACGCCGGAGACGTCGTATCCGATAACGGTCGGTGGAGTGATCCCGGCCCACGAACCCGCCTGACGAATTTTGCAATCGACGGGATTGACCGACGAGGCGTGAACACGAACGAGGACCTCGGTCGGCCCCGGAGTCGGCTGATCGACCTCACGTTGTTCGAATACCTCGGTACCGCCGAAGTCGGTGATAACCATCGCCTCCATGCACGGCCGTACGATCAGTGGTGCCGTATACGTTGGCCCTGCTGGAACCACTTGCTCGTCGCCCGTCTGCGGACCGAGTCGATCGTCACAGTCCACCAGTTCGAACTGTTTTGCGCTTCAAGTCACTATCTGCGTGGTCCTTCATCTCTAACCAAACTAAGCCCCGATAGACGGGGTCTCCGAACGTTGCGTTTTGACCGCGTGGGACGATTACAAGTGAGTGGGAATCGCGACGAGATTGATAATAATCGCACCACCATGACAACCTGTCGCGCTATCTACCGTGCGCGACAGTATCGATCCGATCAGTACCCACCTATTAGACCCTGACCTGGGATTGGTGACGGGTACCTTCCTCCCCGTCGCCAGTTCAGTTGCGAAGTTTTAGACGCTGGTACGCTCTGGTCAGTCACATCTAAACATAGTGGCGAGCCATGCGGTCTCAAACGCCCTTTCGTCGTGGATGGGCTGACGGCGACAGCCGAACGATTGCGAAAGCCCATCGACGACGTCGTCTGCATCAAAACGCCAACGTAGTTCAGTGCAGGTAATCGGATTTCTACCACTTCGACCAGTTCTCAGATACGGAGGGAATAACGTGCCCCAACGAGAATCGAGTTCGAGGTGGCGCGCGTCAGTTACCAGTCACCTGTCACCGGTCACCAGTCACCGTCACCGCCTCTCGATCCGAGCAACCCGAGCGTCACCACTCGAGCGCTCGATGTGAACGTTGAACTGCTCGTGGTCCGCTTCCGTCCGAACGATCCAGTACCCGCCCTGTTCATACGGTTCCTCGAGCACGGTCGCGTCCTCGTGGCCTTCATTGGCGAGCATGTCTCGAGCCACTTCGATGGCGTGTTCGGCGGTTTCAACGCCGGCCTCCGCCGCCGTTCGCGTCACCAGCACCGACGCGTCAGCCCCACGCAGGACGCGCTCCGTGACGCTCCCGATCAGGAACCGATCAAGACCGCGTCGATCGTGTGTCCCCATCGTGATCAGGTCCGCACCGTGTTCGTCGGCGTACTCGAGAATGCACTGGTGTGGCGACCCCTCTTCGATGGCCGTGACGACGTCCACGCCCTCCGGCGCTCGGCGGGCCGCTTCCTCCGTCACGGTCTCGCCCTCGTCTCGAAACGCTTCGGACAGTTCCTCCTCGGACGCTTCGAACGAGTAGTTTTGCTCCACGTCGATGACGTAGAGCACGTGAACGGTCGCGCCGAAGCGCTCGGCTACCTCGTAGGCCTGTCCCACGGCACTGTTTGCGGCGTCGCTTCCGTCGGTCGGCAGCAGAATCGTCTGGTACATACCCAAACGTCACCGGCCTTCCTCATTATATTCTCGGGCCGCTCTTGAATCCTAGTCGAAGTGAATTAGCGGTTTGATGATCCCATCCTCTTTGCTCTCCATCAGCCGGAACGCCTCTTCGATTTCGTCGAAGTCGAACTCGTGGGTAGTCATCGGCGTTGGATCGACCAGCCCCGCCTCGAGGAGTCGTAAGAGCCGTCGCAGTCGGAGCCGACCGCCGGGACAGAGGCCGGTGACGATGTCCTTTTCGGCCATGCCGACGCCCCACTCTTCACGCGGGACGTTCACGTACTCGCCCTCGCCGTGATAGCCGATGTTCGAAATCTTCCCGCCGGGCCTGGTCACCGCGACGCACTGCTCGAGCGTCGCCGAGGAACCAAGGGCTTCGATGGCGGCATCGACGCCCCTGTCGTCGGTCAGTTCACGGATTCGCTCGACGGGATCGTGCTCCTCGAAGTCGACGATCTCCGTCGCTCCGTAGTGTTCGGCGAGTTCCTGGCGTTCCGGGACCGATTCGACCGCGAGGATCTGTCCTGCCCCCTGGAGTGCCGCACCTTTGGTGGCCATGAGGCCCACGGGACCCTGGGCGAACACCGCGACGGTCCCACCGATGGGGATGTCGGCGTGCTCGGCACCCATGAACCCCGTGCTCATCATGTCGGTGGTGTACACCGCCTCCTCGTCGCTGACGTCGTCGGGAATGTGGGCCAGGTTTGCGTCCGCCTCGTTGACGTGAGCGTACTCCGCGAACGTGCCGTCTTTCACGTTCGCGAACTTCCACCCGCCGAGGGCGCCGTTCGACTGCGACGGGTGGTCGTCCTGGGCCGCTTCCGACCCCCAGTCTGGGGTGATCGCACCGACGACAGCGCGGTCGCCCGGCTCGAATGACTCCACGGCCTCGCCGACCTCCTCGACGATGCCGACGACCTCGTGACCGAGCGTGAGGTTTTCCCGATCGCCGATTGCGCCGTGAACCGTGTGTACGTCGGATGTGCAGATGAGCCCCTTCGTCGGACGAAGAATTGCGTCGGTCGGGCCTGCTTCCGGTTCCTCTTTCTCGGCGAGTCCGGTTTCGCCGATCTCATTCATCACGAACGCTTGCATGACTGTAGGCCGTACCACAGCCGTCGTCTTGAAACGCTATTGGCCCTCTCACTGAATTATCACCTGGGGAAATGTGGAGGGGGACTCGCCGACTCGAGCGTCACACTGCGGCTCTACTCGAGTCGTCGATGTCGACGCGGACCGAGTGCGGCGTCTGATGCCGTGCGTCTATTCGCTCGGGCCCAGCGGCTGTTCAGTACGACCGCTGCGAGCAACTGCTAGCGTGAGAGTGAACGGAAGTGCCAGCGAATCCGAACGCCGCCTCAGTCGTGAGTGGCGCGGCTGACTAACACGGGGCGGTCGGTTTCGAAGATAGACCGATTGGGTGACGCTTCCGAAGACCGCCTTCCGATGGAGGGTTGCTTGCGATCGCCGAGGACGTTCGCTTCGACCGACCCCGATGCGTTCGGCAGCGTCATCACGAAATCCGCCTGGGAGAGTGCTCGATCCTCGTCTATATCGACCGCTATGAGCACGCGAACACGGATCGTCACTCGACGCCCATCCCGGTGAAGATACGTGCCGAGGGGCAGTCAGCGACAGGGCGCTGACGAGTAGCCGATTTCCGGCCATCGATCGTTCTCTCCCCGAGCAGCCATCGGAGCTATGGCGGAGGCCCACGTGTTTCTCTCGGTCGGGATCCCGTTCGTGGCCGTCCTCGTTCAGCAGCCATCTTTCTCTGTGCCCGGGAGTCAGCAAAGAGGGATATATTCTCAGCGGCCGTATAAGAACCATGAACAGTATCCTCAAGGTCGCGGTGAGTGTGGTCGTCGGCATTATCGGCTTTCTCGTGATCGGGATCGGCGTGACCGAGGCCCTCGACCCCTACGTCTGGCCCTCCGCGATGCTAGGGCTCCCTGCCGGCCTCACGGCCGGGATAGCCCTGGTCTTGCTCACGCACCTGGGCGTCACGTACCGGGAAGAAATCACTGCCACTGGCCGGAGCACTGAACGGACGGTACGTCGCCTCCGGGCGACAATAGCGGGAATCATCGGGTTCGTCGCCGGCGGTGGACTCGCGGCGGTGGTTCTCTGGACGCAGGCGGTCGGCCTCGCAACAGCGATGATATTCGGGCTTCCCGTCGGAATCTTCGTGGCGGTGCTGGCCGCGGTTCTCGTCTCCCGTCGTGATGGGACGAGCCGCGCCTCATCCGGATCGCCTCCGGCGAACTCGCCGTAAGCCCGCTCTTCCTGGAGACGATCGATACGGAAAGGTTCGACGGGTAGCCGACCGTCAACGTCACGTATTGCGGATGCTGAGAGTACCTGGCCTGACCAGGCTCAGATACTGCCACTCCTGTGTCTACACATCTCGAGGAGACGAGAGCCAGCGGAAAATGAGTGGACCGGGCCCCGCTCCAGGTTACACGATTGCGCTGTGAATCTACTGGCCTCTTCGTCCGCATAATTCCCACACATGGATCGTTGCACTATCGTTATCGTTGTGCTCTTGCTCGCGGTACTCCTCCCGATGTGGTTCGTCGTGTCACAGGGCGGACCATCTTCGGAGGAAGCCCGGATCGATCACAGTGTCAGTGAGATCCGGCCGCTGGATGGGTTCGTCGATACACCAAACAAACTCTCTCCGAGCCAGGTAGGGGTGATCGTCTGGATGGCGCTGTTCAGCCTCGTCGGCGTGACGGAGTTTTTCCATCGGTTCATAGACCGGGCTGCCAAGCCCGATCCAGACGCCGAGGCAACCGTCGCCGACGGTGGCCGCGTCGCCTCTCCCTGGATCGAATCCGATGATCGCTGGATCGTCGCGTATCACCCCTCGAGCGCCTCTGTGCACTCGCGGCAGACAGCCCATCGAAAACCTTGGTGAGGAAACCATCCAACTTCCGTACTGTTGTACTTGCTCATCTGTTAGATCCCTATCCAGGGGCTCACTGAGTAGACCTACGAGCAGCTTTAGACGAAAAACTCGTAGTGACCAGTTTTCCCTTCATCCGTGACATGATCGCGGTCAACCGGTTCGGATTCGGGAGGAACTCGGCGTCGCTACGAACAGAATCTGGGTCGGATATCGCGACCAACTATGAAAAGGGCGTTCTACTGATCTAGTCTTCAGACGCTGGCCGAGTGGCTGGTTTGGTAGCTGGCGCAGGTGGCTCGTGCGTTCCGAACTCGGGGTGGGTCTCTTCCATCCACAGGTAGACGATCGCGCCGGAGACGAACATCAAGATTGCCGTCATGTAGAACGCGGCTTCGGCGTTCACGAACTGCATCGCGAGGCCGATCAGGATCGCGCCGACCCCGTAGCCCGCGTCCCGCCACATCCGGTAGACGCCCATTCCCGCCGACCGCCACGACGGGTGAGCGGCGTCGCTGGGAACGGTCATCAGATTCGGATAGAGTAACGCCATCCCCAGCCCGGAGACCGCGGCCAGGGCGGCCCATGGGAGATAGCCCTCGACGAACACCATGCCGAGGACGCCCGCTCCCGCGAGGAACATCCCCGCGATGACCGGCGGACGCCGTCCGATGCGATCGGCGAGGCCGCCGGTGCCAATCTGGAGGAAGTACATCGCGCTGTGGACACCGACGACGACGCCGACGGCTTCGATCGCGAGCCCCTGACTCGTGAGATAGAGCGGCACCGCGATCCAGAACAGCGTGTCGACGAAGTTCTCGATGTGGCCGGCCTGCGCCGCGGCGAACAGCGTTCGGTCGCCGTACGTTGCCCGCTTCAGCACCTCATTGAAGGGGAGGTTCGCGTCGTGGTGGTCGTCGTCCCCCTCGTGCTGCGCGAGGTGAACCGTTTCCTTGATGAGGAAAATGGAGATGAGGAGCGCGAGCACTACGACGACCGCGAGGAAGTAGAACGGCTCCGGTCGGAGGCTCGTCCGGCCGGCGATGACGCCCGTGATCCAGGCGCCGGCGGCGACCCCGGTGTAGCCGAACGCCTCGTCGATACCGACGGCGAGCCCGCGCTGGTCGGGGCTCGCAAGATCGATCTTGGCGTTGATCGCCATGCTCCAGGTCAGCGCCTGGTTGATCCCGAGCAGAACGTTCCCGACGGTGATCCAGCTCCAGCTGGGGGCGTAGATGAGGATTATCGGGATCGGTAACGCGGTGAGCCAACCGAGCACGAGCACCGGCTTGCGACCGTACTCCTCGCCCCACTTCCCGGCGTAGAGGTTGAGTAGGGCCTTGACGAAGCCGAAGGAGACGACGAACGAGCCGATGACGAGAAACGACTCGACGCCGAGTACGTCCTCGCCCAAAACGGGTACGACGGTGCGCTCGGAACCAATCGTCAGTCCCGTTGCGAACACCAACAGGACGTGCAGCGAGAACTGCCCGAGGTGTTCGCGAATCCCCTGTTTCAGTGTAGTTGCCTCGCTCATGGATTACTCGGCAGCACAGCGGTTTGGACCCAGCTCGAGTTCGGACAACTCATCGTCGGGGACGTCTTCCTGCCCGACGTTCGTTCGCTTGACGCGTTCGAAGTTCGGCGGGTGATCCGGAATATCCGAGGCGAGCGTCTCGACGAACGCTTCCCGATCGCGTTCGAGGTCGGTGTTCCGTTCTCGAACTTCGCCTAGCGTCGCGGTCACCGGGGGTTCGGGCGACCCGGGATCGTGTGCCGGGAGGACGACTACGTCGTCCGGGCGGTCCAGCAGCCGCTGGAGACTCTCGTAGAGCGTCGCGGCGTTCGCTTCGGCGTCGGAATCCTCGATACCGGCTTCGACGCCGAGTTCGACGCGGCCGACGCTTTCGTGAAAGAGCGTATCGCCCGTAACGAGCGCCTCGCCGTCGATATCGAACGAGACGCTTCCCTCGCTGTGGCCGGGCGTGTGAATAACCTCGATGGCAACGCTCCCGACTTCGACCGTCTCTCCGTCTTCGACCGGGGTCGCGTCGATAGCGAGTGCATCCTTCGAGTGGAGATAGTACGGAACGCCGTGGCGTTCGGCGAGTTCCGCACCGCCGGAGACGTGGTCGGCGTGTGCGTGCGTATCGAAGACACTGACGAGTTCAGCATCGTGGTCGTCGAGAATCTCCTCGTACTCCTCGAGGTAGTGTGAGGGATCGAACATGGCCGCTTCACCGTCGGAAATCAGGACGTGAGAGAGACACCCCTTTCCCGGACGAGCGACCTGGACGAGCGTTCCGTCGAGGGTGGTCGGGACGGGCGCGCTCCGGTGAACGCGACTCCACCCGTTCATCCCGTCCGTGAGCGTCGCAGCCTCGTACCCGAGTTCTTCGAGCACATCCGTTGCGGTTTGCGAGACGACGCCCGCAGCACAGACGGTAACAATCTCCTTCCCGTCGGGGAGGGTTGCGAGGGCCTCCTTCGCCGTATTGGGGTTGTTGGCCAGTTCGTCGTAGACGTCGACGTTGATGCTATCCGGGATATGCCAGTCGTCGTACTCCTCCGTGTGACGGATATCGAGCACGAGCAGATCATCTGTATCGGTCTGCAACCGGTTACCGAGTTGCTTGGGACGAATCTCCGACATCAGTGGTTACCCATACGAGGGATTTTAGGATATAGGTGCTGCCGGTCATGACCGGCATCGTTATTTCTATTCGGTCCATCTACCCGTGTATGAGTCTCTACGAGGCCTCCTTCCGGGTCAAACACGAGTGTCCATATCGGGAGATCTCGGAACACTACCCGGACCTCACAATCCGCGAGTGGTACCTGAGCGACTGCCAGGTAATCGAGATCACGTCCCCGGAATCGCCAGCTGCCGAACTCCTCGAAGAAATCGACAATCTGGGGACGATCCTTCACAAGTCGATTGATTCGTCCGGTCTCCACGTCGTCACACAATCTTGCCTCTGTTCATTAGAGGACTCCATCATCGAACGGTTCGAGGAATACAACTGTCTGTACCAGCCGCCGACGATCCACCGGCAGGGCTGGGAGCACTACACGGTAATCGCGTTCGACGAGGGTGACGTCCGGGCTCTCCTTCACGATCTGGAGGTCGATCGAGACATCGAAGTCCTCTCGAAGACGGCGATTACAGAGCAGCAAATCCCTCACAGTATGTTGGCTCCGGTCGATCAGTTGTTCGAAGACGTGACTGAACGACAGCTGGCCGCGCTTCGGCTTGCCCTCGAGAGCGGGTACTACGAGCAACCACGGAAGACGTCACTCCGGGAATTGGCCGATCAGACGGCCGTTGCTCGCTCGACGTTCGAAGAGCACCTCCGAAAAGCGGAGAACAAATTCCTCACTAACGCCGGCCAGTTCTTACGGCTCGTCACCGCCACTTCGTCGTCCGATCCGCTCCAGATTGAAAAGACGCGGCAGTCGGAACAGATTGCCGACTAGCCGAACGGACACCATCAGAGTGAGGACGTTTGACTGACCGCCAGTAAGCACCCTATTGGTTTCCTCAAGATTGGAAAAACGCGTCCGGACCGTGATCGTCCTGCCAGGCGAACGCAAAGAGTCGTCGTGCTGGTAGTCGTATCAATTGTCGCCCATCGGCTGCCTCTCCCGTTGCACCGTTCCACGTCGTCGAATCGGCGTAAAATTCCCCGTCAGTCCCTGGCTCGAACTCGTATCCCGGATCTTCGAACGCGTGTATGCCGTCGTCGGTCGCGAATACGACGACGTCGGTTCCAGCGATCGTTTCGCACACGACACTGTTCGAATCGGCTACTCGAGGTAATGGAAAGCCGAGTGCCTCGTCATCGAATTCGAGTCCCAGAACGACTGTTTTCGGCTCGAGATCCGTCCGGTCCCAGGATCGCATATCATCCGTTCCACGGTGAGCGGCCAGCCCGAACCCGTCGCTCTCGAAGTAGCCCGTGTACGGTTGGTCGTCGTACGTGACCGGGGCGGGAGTGTCGTCGTCACTTGCGGCTTCACTCTGAGCATTCTCCGGGGGCTGAAGAACGACGCCCTCTGGATATCGGTCGCGAAACGTTCCCCACGTCATCATCGCGCCAGGGCGCATCGTCAGGTGCCGCCCTTCGAACGCACCGGCGATACACTCGCCGGTTGATTGTTTCCACTCCGATCCGGTTTTCCGATCGTATATGACCAGGTCGTCGTCGGCGAGTTTTCCACTGACGCCGAATGTGACGGCTTCGTCGTCGATGGTGCGCTCGTAGACGATCGCACTCCCGCATAGTGGGCACCACGTCACCGCGATCGGAACCGTCTCACCGTCACGTTCGAGCACGTCATTTACGATTTCGTGATAGTTGAGAATCCGAGTCGGATACGCCTTCGCCGGCATCGAATCGACAACGATGACGTCGTCGTTCCTGTCGCCAGAATACCCCGTTCCGAACGTTGGGCTGTCGATACTCGGAATTGCGTCCTTTGGCACCACCTGTCGAACGTTCATGGATCTACCGACAGCGGTGTCTCTCATAATTTCGCTGTTTCTCTCTCTACGGAGAGGCCAGGAAGCAGACTACCGTCAGTGTGCGCCAGTACACTCGTCGTTCACTGCAGAGGAATTCCAATGACGGATTGGAGCGGCCAACAGTTCGCATCACAAGACTCGCCAGCAGTCTGCATCTCGAATTTGGCGACCTTAGACTAGTTCGATCGACCCTCGCATTGAATTCGGATGGACCTGGCAGTAGTACTCGGCCATCGCTTCGGTGGCAGTGAACTCGACGGTTTGGGTTGCGCCGTCCTCACCCATCAACTCGCTGGCGAGGAGGTTCTCACCGTTCTCGTCTTCGATCGCGAAGTTGTGTTGCTGTCCGTCGACGTTCTCCCATACGAGGACGTATTCAGTTCCTTCCTCGAGTTCCAGGGGAGGATTCTCCGTGTCGGCAATCGCGTCGGGAGCGTCGCCCATCCAGGCGGCGGCATTACCGAGGAGTCGGAAGTCGCCCTCGTCACTGCCTGCTCCATCCGAAGCCGATTCGTCTTCGTCCGCGCCGGGGAATTCCCAGTCTGCGAACGGGCCGTCGACGATTTCATCCTGTTCCCACATCGCGTGGATGAACGGTTGGTGGTCACCATTGGGGAGTTCGAACGCTGTCGGTACCGGGTCGTACACGGGCCCCTCGTCGGTCGGCCTGATCGGTAACACCACGCCGTGGGTGTGATGGATCCGACCCGCGATCGTTTCGTCTGGCGCGAGCGGCATCTCCTCGTCGAGTACGATCCGATATCGTTCGTCTCGAACCGTCTGGGTCGTCATGAAGTGGATGAGGCGGAACCCATCTTCGGTAGCCAGCTTGTCATTGATATGTACGTTTCCGACTCCCCAGGATGCGCCGTAGGCGTACACCTGCGGCATCAGCGGGGATCCGGTTCCCGTGATTCCGTGGTGCCAGGCGCCCGTAAATACGCCGCCACCGGTTTCCTAGCCGGGTATCGGCGGTTTGACGACGTGATCGTGTTCGAGTTCGTACTCGTTGCCCGCCGGATCGGTGAACGACACGTCGAGAGCCACCGTATCGGTCGTCTCGCCCGGAGGGCCGGGCTGGTCGTACGGCTGATGATCCTCGTAGGTAATTTCGAACGAACCGTTCGTCACTTCGGCGTTGTCGCTGTACAGCGTCGGTTCGGTGAACCGTTCTTGAGCGATCCCATCCGACTCCTCGTCCTCGATCGGTTCGCGGGCTTCCTCGGGCGCGGCCACGAGCGGAGGCAGGTCCTGGAGGAGCTGCGGGATGGCTTCGTCGAGCGGCTCGGGGAACCCCTTCGCCTGTTCGATCCGCGATTGGAGTAGGTCGGTCCCGCGTCGCGGATTCTCCGGAGTGCCGAACACCTGGGGACTCAGTCGCCGCTCGCCCGGGAGCACCCACTAAAAAGCGTTTCCAGGCTCCTGTCTCACGGTGACCGTCTGCGTCTGTCCGTTGTCCACTTCGCCGCTATCTTGCTTTCCGTCCGATCTGGAGTCGTCGGCCCGACCGGTTCCGATGATTCGGTAGCCACCCAGGCCCCCGATCGATGCCAGTACGCTCACTCCGAGAAACCGACGCCGTGATGACGACATACACCATCAATCGTGAGGAACTGTTTAAACGCTAATTCGGTCGTGTACCGCCCTCAAGAAGCCATTACCGGTGAGGATATCGATCGGTGAACGGTCCGTTCGATTAGAACGAAAGGGTATCCGGCGAGTGTGGACGCCGGACAATGGAGACTAATCGCTGCACGGTGGTGGAATAGGCTATCCAGTGGATGTAAGTGTCCTGGAGTGGCACGGTCGAATACCAGGTGTCACAGCTCAAAACCAGGAGACAGCGGAACGATGAAGTGCTCCGTCAGGGATTCGAACCCTGGTCATTGCCGTGAGAGGGGACCAACAGATAGCCAGTCAAGGCGCATAGCCACTAGCTTGCGCGATGTCATCGAAGTATGGGAAGACCACGACCTGAATGCAATAAATGAGATCTATACATCCGATTATCGAGGGCAGGATTTCCCCTTACAGATACCGGTCACTCGAACCCGATATCGGAAGTTAGCTTCCCTGTTCATCACCACATTTCCGGATTGCTCGATCGAAGTCGAGACACTAACTGCTGATGAGGATTTCATCAATTTTGAGTGGATATTCACTGGAACACACACCGGCACAGTATACGGAACTCCGCCAAGTTACGCTGCGGTCTCGTTCACTGGAAAAGGACGCCACCGACACGAAAATGGAAAAGTAGCAGAAGTCTGGATGGATGTCGACTGGAAGCACCTCTATACACAACTAGCAAGAGGATACTGGACACGATTCCAATGAAAGAGATAGGGTTAATCAAACCGATTTATTTCTCTCATTTCGACGTTGCCGTCAGCCTCTCGGGTGAGACTGGATAGGGACTCAGGAGTTTCGATAAAGACTGCTTCACCACCTTTCGAGGCGAGGTTTGCGCGAAGCACGTTTTGACAGTACACACTCCCCTTGCGTTGGGGTATCGAGTGTCGAGTGTGTCCGACAACCTGCGGCGGTGCGTCTGGTGGGAGATGTTCAAAGTCGAGCCAGACGAGGCCCGCCCCGGGATTCTTTGGGTGACCGGTGCCAACGCCGAGGACGCGCTGATGTTCATCGATGATTCGCCTCTGCGTGCCCACGTCGTACTCGGTTCCGGCAGCCTCGAGCAGTTTCTTAGCGGCTTCGATGAGCGACTCGTTGACCTTCTCTACTCGATATTCGGTTGGCGACCCAGCGTGGACGTAGGTGACGTTGTATCCCTCATAGGCCGCGACTATGTGGCCAGCTACAATCTGTTCGAGGAATTGTCGTCGATCGTCTCCGCCTACTCTGCCAGCAAACCACTGCGTGTATCCGAAGTGATCAGGTGAGAGTATGATCGCTTCGTGGTTTCCAAGAGTGATCCGAACCCGCCCGGGCGGAGCCTCGTCAACAAGTCTGGCTACCAACGCGAGGACGCCCTCGTTTGCTGGCCCCCTATCGATAAGATCTCCATTGAATACGAGCACGTAATTTTCATCTGCCCAGTGGAGTGCCCCGTCATCTCCGGGAACGACCACTGGAGCGAACTCAGGATGATCCGCTAACGTCAGGAGTGCGCTTCGCGTTGGTTCGAGATAGCCGTGGAGATCACTGATACTGACGATTGTTGGTGGCGAGTCGCCGATGGATAGCCCATTGACGGAATCGCGGACGGAGGATGAGGGCAATGGCCCGTCCAAAATAGGGAGTGGCATCGTGTATGTATATTCTGTAGGCATTGTTGAAACCCTTAGGAGATGACCAGAGCTGCCTGCTGTATACAAAGTGTCCATGCAGCACGCAGAAAAACACGTCAACACTTGTCTGGGGAGTTCATTCATTTGTATGGACGGCGAGAGTGGTGTATGAGACCACTCACGAAGGCGGTAATTGTTGGCGGTGGCGTGGCATTTGTTGGCTGGGTTGGGTGGGGCATTTACTCAACCTGGAAGGCAAAATCAGTGCCATATGAACAGCTACGAACGCTAAACGGCGGTGAAATCCGTCATTATCCCCAGACGATTCGTGTCGAAACGACGGCATCAAATCAGCGGATTGCATTTCGGCAACTCTTCAGATACATCTCGGGAGCCAACCAGGGTAACGAGTCGATCTCGATGACTGCCCCTGTCGAAACACAGAACGGGGAAGCAATCTCGATGACTACTCCTGTTCGGTCAGAGGCGACTGAGACTGACGCTGATACGGTCCGGATGGCGTTTTATCTGCCCTCAGAATATAGTCCTGAAACTGCACCAGAACCGACGGAATCGGATGTTACACTCGTCACCGAGCCACAGAAGACAGTCGCTGTGGACCAGTTTTCTTGGTATGCTCCAGAGCCGCGGGTTGCACGACGGACACGGAAGCTTCTTTCCACACTCGAGCGTGAAGGAATCGAACCGGCAGGCGACCCCTATCTCCTCCGGTATAATGCCCCGTGGACACCACCGTTTATGCGACAGAATGAAGTGGCAGTCGATGTAGTCGAAGAGGACTGACTGTTAAAGTGATTGAGCCGTTCATAATAGGATGTTATCTGTAGTGCCAGATTCGGGAATGTGTATCTGACCTGACCATCCAACCGTGTGACATAGGCGCCCTCTATCTCGTAGAGACTCGGTGAACTCCCGAGAGAGTGTCAGAAGGAGCGTGCGAGATACAAAGAGTGAGTTCACCAGTGGGTTTAGGAACTACGGCCTATCGGTTACATCTGCTGAGGCGAGTCGACCCTGTGCTGGGGCCGTCCACCAGCATGAAACCTGCGGGCAAGTAGGGGGTGCTTGGGAGCAAACATTCTTGATTCACCTCGTGGGAATAGTTGCTGAATCTACATGGGTGAACATGAAAATGCGGTCCGAAAGGCAGCGAGTGATTTTGGCATCGCTCTCGACGAGGACGCGATCGGCGCTTACGCTGATGAAATCACCAAGACCTGTGAACAGCTCGAGACGCTTGATCCCTCGACGCCGGATGGGGATTTGGCAACTGATGTCCACGAGGGGGACGATGAGTACAACGCCTTTCGCTATCGTTGCTCACTGAAGGGAGACTCGGGCCAGCTAACAGGGCTAAAGGTAGCGGTGAAAGATAACATTGCGGTCGCTGGTGTACCGATGACATGTGGTCGACCGCCATCGAGTTCACTCCAGAGTACAGCGCGACCGTAGCTCGCCGTCTCGTCGACCATGGAGCTGACGTCGTGGGCACGACTAACATGGACGAGTTTGCATACTTCACGACGGGGGAGACTTGTGCCTACGGCCCTGTCGAAAACCCGGTGGTTGAAGGAAGTGTGCCGGGAGGCTCGTCTGCCGGATCCGCTGCCGCAGTCGCCGCTGATCTGGTCGATGTGGCACTCGGAAGCGACACCGCAGGGTCGATTCGCATCCCTGCATCGTTTTGTGGGGTCGTCGGATTCAAACCTACTCACCGTGCAGTTCCGTGCTTTGGATTTGCTGACCTATCGCCCTCGCTAGATCACATCGGCCCGTTGGCGAAGACGGTCGAAACGGCTGCACTGACGCTCGAGACGATTGGCGGACCGTCTGCCGAGGACCCCGGGACGTTGGGTGTCGAGCCTGCTACAGGACTAACTGACCTAGTTGGCGAGGGAATCGAAGGGCTCCACGTGGGTGTCGTTACGAAAATGATGGACAATGCGACTGAGGGCGTTGTTGAGCAGGTTCGAGGTGGTATCGAGACTATTGAGGACGCTGGCGCCACCGTCGAAGACGTATCGATACCCGAGATCGGAAACGCACCGCTGGCGTCAATGGGAATCATCGGTCCGGAGTTCGCCAAACTGCTCCGTACTAACGGGCAGGTCTATACCACAGGTACCGGCTACAGTGAGCCCTGGCGGACATCTGTGGCCACAATGACCGGTAGCGGCGGCTACGGTGAGATTGTTCGCAATCAGTTGCTGATTGGTGATGGCGTGGATGCGATTACTGAGGGTTCCGTGTATGTCGCCGCCCAAAATTTCCGACAAGCTCTCACTGCTAGCATAGACGACTTGTTCGAGGGGGTTGACGCGCTCATCACACCAACGACACCGATCCCGGCACCGGAATTTGGCGAGGTGTTTGATCTGGAGTCGTTCGTTCAGACCGTAGCGAACACCGTTCCATTCAATTTGACCGGCCACCCGGCTCTGTCGGTGCCCTGTGGGACGACCGAGAGCAAGCCCGTTGGGCTACAGATAGTTACTGATCGCCACGCTGAACCAACAGCCGTCCGCCTCGGGGCCATCGTCGAAGCAGAGCAATAACACTCTTTAATACGCTCAACAGGATGTCTATCAGCACTCCACGTTCGGCGATTTACATCTCTTTCGTCTGGGGCAGTTAGTACCGAATATGTGCTCTGGGGCTTGTTTAGACGCGCGAGATCAGTGGCATTAAAGCTTCACAGCTTGATCGATTTTCTGATGGCGGCCTTTAGGACGCGTTCTCTGAACTGGTTAAACCGCGTTCTCGCCCGCAACGTCTCGCCGAACCGATGTTTCATTGCATGAAGATCGCTTCAACGACCGACCCGCGGTGATAGATGTTTTCGTCGTGGTGAGCATTGTTCGCTTTGTCGAGTTCATGGAACTCTCGATGTTTGATTACCGGGCGGATGCCAGCCTCTCCGAGTCCGTGCTGGAGCGCGTCCCAGCCGTAGCTTTTGTCGGGGGTGATCGTGGTCAGCCGTGCCAGATTTCTTCGATTTGGAGGAGCTATCTGAAATTTGCAGAGTTCTGAGCAAATTAAACCCGGGACGGTGACACATCATAGCTGCGTTGAGAGGAACCTTTCAAGCGGCCAACGTGGTGTGTGATCCTGTGATTCATCTGTATACCCTAACCGGAAAAGATGCTGTGAAATACCGTCAGTAATTCCAACCTGAGTACCAAGCCTCTCTCGTTTTTCGGGGATTTCCAAAATCTGACTCATTGGATGGGTGACGAGATCGTCGGCGCTGGCAGCAAGGGCTAGCCGTTCGTAAGCTTGTCCAGCTTTGACTCGCGCCGGTGGGTCGTCGGTTGACGTGACGAGAAGTCCGATGATGGGTGCGCTTCGAACCAGCTCCGAATTTTTCTGACTCTCACGATCACCGAGGTCGAAATGAGTTACAACAGATTGTGCAATACGAGCCATAAGCCACGACTGGCCCAGCGCGCCGATCCCAACCCAGTAGCCGAGTTCTTTCCGGTACTCCGAATTGTTCATCTGGATCTGATCTGCTTCTGCCTGTAGCTCCCCGATTGATCGCTTTAGACCTGGCTCATCGATCAAATAAAGTGACACGACGTCTTCGAGAATGCTCTGGTGGAGCGTATCTCGCGTGGGTTGGGGAAGCGATCGATCTTCGAACAGTGCATGGCTCGTGTATCGCTCCGTGATTTGCTTGAACAGCCCTCGTGGTCGGTCGCTCGATTGATTTCCATCCGAGTGAAGGGTCACGACGGCAATGGAATCGGTTTCTCCGGAATCGTGGTACTGGATTCGATAGTCGAATCCAAAATGCTCTGCTGCAATGCAGAAATTTTCGATGGCACAGCCGAGGCTGAGATGTAACTCCCGTTTGTCGTGATCAGCCACCTCTAGCCAGCGCGTCTCGTCGGCAAAGATCTGGATGCGGTCTTCGTCTATCGTGAATTGCCATGGCTGTGAATTGTGGCTGGATGGTGCCAAGATCGCGTATCGAAGCAGGAACCGTGCCTGCTCTTCGATTGGCTCGTCTGCCGGGAATTCGTCCTGATCGAGTTCCCAGACCGTGGTCGTTAGCTCGTCCGAGTTCATGGCACGACGTCACCAAGGACGGGCTTAACGCTCTGGATCGGTCTGTTGATCGAACTGATCATGAAGTTACTAGGTACGACGCCAGAGCGAAGACTGAAAGCCGCGTGTTACACGCAGCGATCACGCACTACCGTCAGTCCCTGTTTGCCGGTCCGAGTAGATGCTTTCGTCTCGATCGAAGTGTTCAGCACGGGCTTTGATTCCACGCATAAGGCCGCACTCCATGATGAAATGCGGGAGTTCATACGCTAGATAGCGGAGGACATATCCGAGGACTGTTCGGGTTTTCGGCTTTTGACCCCGGACAATGAAACGTGTCGTCTCCTCGCTCGTCGGATCGAGATGGAACGTCCACGTCCCGCCATCGTATCCCTGGAGAACGAGCGTTCGGCCCGGTTCGATTCGTTTGACAGTCATCGCCGTGACTGGACTCTGTAACCAGTACTCTTCGTGAACCATGCGAATCGAATCTCCCTCCTCCAGTTCCTGAAGTTCCGGGACGATTCGATTGACGTTGTGGATATCCGCACCGGCGAGATTTTCAAGCCAGGTGTAACTGTAGAAGCCACCGCGTCCCTGTCCGAGTTGCACGATCCACGGCCATACGTCCTCACTTGCCGTCTCGACTGTGATCGCGCGGGTGGTTTTCTCGCTCGGTTCGGGGACGAGGTCGTCGCCTGGCAGCCGCCGGCTGATCTCCTCGTCGGTGGCGCCCCACGTCCTGTGCCACGGCCGGAGAAGAAAGTGATAACTCGTTACGAGCCCGGCCAACAGGAGCAGAATTACCGTGCCGTCGTGCCGACGCGTTGCCGTCAAAGAGAAATCCATTGTTTCTTCTCCTCGTCGAGAATGCGTAGCTGACTTGGGTTGTGCGCGTTGATATATTCGCCTCGGTATGGTTCCGATCATGGCCCTCACTGTGACTGAGTAGGACTTCCACCGACTAATAACGGACATTGAGTTCGCCGGGCAGATCACTTGATATCGACGATCTCATGATCTGCTACTTGATTCGGATTATCTAGACAATACTGACAATAATTTGATTACTGTGCTGGGTGCACATCTAGGATATGTACGAGACAATCCTTGTTCGTCGGGGTTAGCACTTGCCACTAAGAATGCAGCCGCAGAGTTACGAGAAGAGAAAGCATGACCGAAAAGTGTAAAATCGAACTATTGCCTGATGCAGAAACTCGCTACCGGTATCTTCAGGCCGGGTTTAGTATCATCGTCCTCATGTTCTTGATCGGACTGTTGGTGCTTGCAGTTCCAGCCCTGATCCCGATATCTGAAGTAATCGTGATGCCAGCGTTGTTTGTTGGACTTGGCCTGCTTCTATACAGCGTCGGAACACACCTACACATTATCACTCAAATATGCTCGAAATGAGAGCAGGTGACGAGAAACAATCCTGAGAAGAGAACCGAGAAGCACCCAACTTGATGAAAGACCCAGCAGTCTTCGGCCATGGCGAGAATAGGTGAATGGGAATGAGTATTGATCGCTGGGCAACGAAGACGACGCGATGGTTAACGAAGCTGAGCCTCGGATATCGCATCGCAGTGTACGTCGTCATTGTGGCCGTCATCATGAGTGTCTACACGGCCTTTTACTGGTACGGAATGGCCGTGTACGAGGACCGCAACCTCTCTCTCGCTGGCGCCCTCCAGACAGTCGTCCAGTCGTTGACGACCACAGGATACGGGCAAGACGCACCGTGGGAAACGACGATCATGAACCTGTTCACGATTCTGATGCAGTTCACCGGCATCCTGCTCCTCTTTCTCCTCCTACCACTATTCGTCGTGCCCTGGTTCAGTCAGTTTCTCCAGCAACGGCGGTTCGATACCGTCGAGCCACTCGAAAATCACGTCGTAATCTCCGGACACACACCGCTCGTCCACACGTTCATCACCGAGATTGAGTCACACGCTCATCAACACCCCTACGTAATCATTGAAACGGACCAAGATCGCGCGGTAGAGCTCCGCGATCTCGGACACACCGTGTTACACGGCGATCCGGAATCCGAATCTGACCTCCGGAAAGCCTCGGTCGAGAAGGCACAGGCAGCGGTCGTCGCTGGCGACGATCAATTGACGCTGAACGCTGCGCTCGCTATCCGCGACGTGGCTCCGATGGTCCCGATAACCGCAACACTTGAGGACGCGACACTCCGGCAGTATCTGCACTCGGCTGGCGTCGAGTACGTCGTACAGCCACGACAGGTCATCGGGCAAGCGCTCGCCACGCACTATGCGATGAGCGAGGGAATGCAGTCCGATCGAATCGTTATCCTCGGTCACGGAACGGTCGGCAGTACCGTTCGGTCGGCGTTGGAAACCTGGGGTGCGGATCCGACCGTCGTAGATATTGACGAGGGCGAACACGTGGACGTCGTCGGTGACGCAACTATTACGAAGACACTTCAAGAGGCGGGCGTAAAAAACGCAGACGCAGTCATCATTTCGCTTCCTAAAGACCGACAAGCACTGTACGCAACACTACTTGCCCGTGAGTTGAGTTCTACAGTCGATATTTTTGTGCGAGTGACAGAGAGCGAAGCAGTTGGACGAGTCAAACGAGCAGGCGCGGACTACGTACTTGAGTTATCGGAGATCTCTGGACAGATGGTCGCTGCTGCTGTCCTCGACGAGCCCGTTAGCGGTACTGACAGTGATATTCTGTTCACTCGTCTGAGCGACCCGGACGTAGAACTCTCAGCGCTCGACATTGACCGCATCATCGGTGTCAGTCGAAATGAGGAGTTGCATCTCGCACCTGATCATGATTTCGAACTCCAACAAAACGATCTTCTCATCTACGTAAGAGAGTGATACACCCAGCCGCTATCGATTCCGCCAGCTTGGCAAAAAGTCCGCTATTTCGCCGTGGAATTCGGCCCTTGTTGGTTTGTGACGCAAAGATATCGCCGAAAACGATCGGAGAGAGGATAGGTGAAGCGGTGGTATGACGTTTTGATCGGCGGTGAACTCCTAGTGACGCTGTTTCAAACCATTCCTGTCGAAGATCCGATAACGATCTTCGCGTTGGCGATGATCATCTTTCTCGTCGCACCACTCCTCTTGGAACGCCATCGATTGCCCGGCATTATCGGAATCATCCTCGTTGGGGCTGCGATCGGTCCGAATGCAGCTGGTATTATCGAGCGAGGGGATGCGATTGTTCTCCTCGGGGAGGTTGGACTGATCTATCTGATGTTCCTCGCCGGCGTCGAGATCGATATTAATAGGTTTTTTGATAACATCGGCCAGAGCATCATCTTCGGCGTTCTCGCATTCCTCATTCCTCAGGGAGTCGGTACCGTTTTCGGGATGTGGGTGTTCGGATTTTCGTTGCCAACGGCGTTATTGTTCGCGGCTATCTTCGCCTCGCATACGCTGCTCGCATATCCTGTTGCCCGTCAATTAGGGATCGTCGGCAATGACGCCGTCACAGCAACCATCGGCGGCACCGTGCTCACGAACGTACTCGCACTGCTCGTTCTCGTCATCGTCGTTGCTTCGGCGGAAGCACCCCTCGATTGGCTGTTTTGGGTGGAACTCGGGCTTGGCATCGCGCTGCTCTTCACCGGGATCTGGTATATCGTTCCGTGGCTCGGTCGCCGGTTCTTTCGGAGCCTCGCCGAAGAGAGTTATTTCGAGTTCCTGTTCGTCATGGCTGCTCTCTTCAGTTCAGCGGTTTTCGCTGAAGTAGTCGGAGCCGAACCCATTATCGGAGCGCTTGTAGCGGGACTGGCGCTCAACCGGCTCATCCCCGATCGAGGGCCGTTGATGAATCGCGTCCAGTTCGTTGGCAACGCGCTGTTCATCCCGTTCTTTCTCCTCTCGATAGGGTTGCTCGTTGATGTGACTGCGATTGTTGGGGGCCGCGAGTCGCTGCTGCTCGCCGGGGCACTGATCGGACTCACACTCGTTACGAAGTTCGTCGCGTCTTGGCTTACCGGCCTGCTGTACGCGTATGACCACGACCAGATCGGAAGCATGTTCGGGCTCTCGGTCGGACAGGCCGAAGCGTTAGCGATCGTGCTCATCGCGTTCGACGCTAGTATTCCCGGATTCGATACGGATATGATCAACGGCGCAGTGTTGATGATCCTCGTCGTGAGTCTGGTCAGTCCGATCGTGGTGGAGAAATACGGTCGAGCAGTCGTGACGAAAGACCGGCGAGGAAAACGCGAGTCGACCGACGTTCGCCAACGGATCCTCATTCCGTTTACTCCGGTCCCCGAGCACCACGAGAAGCTGATGAGGTATCACGAATCGCTGGTCGATCTAGCGTTATTTATCCGGGAGGAACAATCCACCGAACCGTTACACACGCTGGCGGTCGTCCACCCGGGACCGAAAACGGAACGAAAGGTTGCGACCGCCGATGCAGCAATCGCACACACGGAAGAGTATGCTGCCGGCGCAGAGGTGCCGGTAACGCTTCACACGCGGGTCGATCACAACATCGCCTCCGGGATCACTCGCGCAGCCGTTGAAAACCGGATCACGACGATCCTTCTCGACTGGGATGGGATGCGGCTCTATAGACAACCTCTCTTCAGTCAGACTACGCGGCAGGTTCTCGCATGGACTGATCAACTCGTTCTCGTCTCCCGAATCAGGGCACCTCTCAATACCGTCTCCCGAATCGTCTTCGTGCTTCCACCCGAGCTGTCACATGATCCAAACTTCTACGAGGTCGGACAGACGATCGAACGAATCGCAGCGGGTACTGGAGCACCTATCCGAGCACTCGTCGTCGAGGAGTCGGAGGATCAATACGAGCAGTTGTTCGGGAAACTCAAATCGAACACGCCTATTGAGAGAGAATACATCGATGACTGGGAACAATTGATTCGGGTTCTTTCCGAAGACGTGACGGCGGACGATCTCGTGGTGTGTGCGAGCGCTCGCCGAAACACTATCGGTTGGCGACCGGATCTTCAAGAACTGACCGAACGCATCTCGTCGCTCACGCCGGGTGACTTCGTCGTAATTTATCCGCCGGTCGGTAGGGGTACCGATGAGTAGCCGCAGTTGTCGATGGAATACAAACGCTCGAATTACCGAAATTTGTGAGAGTGAGATTCCTTCAAAACCGCGGATGAATGGTGAGAGAAACAACTGTAGCGATCGCAATCGTAGAGTAGGGTATGAGCCTTTTCGAAGTAGGTATCCCACTTACTGTCCTATTTGTTGTGTTTGGACTGATTGTCGGTATCCTCTTTGGGTTCTTCGGGATGGGGGAGTTTCTTTGTTACCCCTTCCCTTCTCGTTTTCGGGCATTCCGCCCCTTCTGCCGTCGGAACTGGACCCCGGATACACTCGAACAAATCACATCCGCTACCGCCGAAACGGATTTAGAGAAGCCACAAGGTCCAGAGGATAGTCTACCGTTCGGTCTTCGGCCACTCCTCCCGAACTGTACCGGTAGTTAGTGAGTCAAGGGTGACCCACGCTCTCGATTTTCCTGAGCGCAGCAATCGACGTGCGGACAATCGCACCACTGACCAAGACCGCGGTTCCAAAGATGAGGACTGTACTCACGGTTTCAAGCAGTTCAACGCCGTACACAATACTCACCTGCTTACTTGCGGTGGCGACACCCCCTGAGAGCAACATCACTGCGAAGCACCCCTTGATGTCAGCCTCGTTTACCAGCTGCGTCGCACTCACACCGATACGAGCGCCGAGCGCGCTCCCGCAGAGTAACGCGGCGACAACGGGAATATTGACGGCGTTCGACTGGGCGTAGACGAACGTCCCGAACGCACCCGAAACCGAGATCTGGAGGATGCTGGTCCCAGCAGCAATTGCAGTAGGAATGCCGAACCCGTAGACCATGACGGGGAGCAGAAGGAATCCCCCACCAACACCGAGACATCCAGAGAGAATGCCGATGGCCGACCCAACGACAAGGATAACCCACGCCGAGACGGTCGCACCGCCAGGTAGCGCCACCATCGGTGGGAGCATGATGGCATGAACCCTGGAAGCGACTCGGCCCGTGCTCGCATCTGTACCGCCAGTGCGGGCATCTCGGAGGACAGAGAGGCCGACGACACCAAGAAGTCCGACGTACGCCACGCTGATGACGGCGTCAGCGCTGCCGAGATCCGCAAGCAAGAATACGACCCGAGTGCCGACCTCGATACCGAACGTCATTCCGAGAATCATCACCGCCGCCAGTGTGTAACTGACCTGGCCGTGATCGCGGTGTCTGAGTGCACCGATGACACTGGTGCCGAAGACGAACGCGAGTCCGCTCCCGACGGCCACCGGTGCCGGATATCCGACCACCAACAGTGCTGGCGTCACGAGAAACGACCCGCCCATCCCGAAGAAGCCGAAGAGAATGCCGATGAGCAGGCCGAATCCGACGAAGAGACAGATCATCGAGATACCGAGGCCGAGGAGTTCCATGGTCAGGTTCTCACGAGGATTTCACGGGCGGCCGGGCTAGCAACCCGCGCCAGCGCCCCGTATCCGACGTACAGCACGAGTGCCTCCACCAGAACGAAACCGACCGTAGCAGCAGCCTGCCCGGACTCACTGAACACGAGATCAACCAGTAGAACGCTCAGCGGTAATACCATTATACCCAACAGAACGACCCTGGCTGTCGATACCCGCCAGACTGCCACGGATTCGTCGTCTTGATCACTCATGGCATTCCCCGCCGTCGGTCTGAGCGTTTTCGGACGGCGTGATATTCTGATTAAGACTGAAGAGGTTGGTCGGATCGTACTCGTCCTTCAGCGCAACCAACCGCTCGTACGTTGGTCCGAACGTGGACCGCATCATGTCCTCGCCTTCCTTGAGGAATCCCGGAAAGTTGAGGTAAACCGACCCGTCCGAGAACTGCCGCATGTCGTCGAGACAGTCACGCACCCACTCGAGATTCGCATCGTCGTCCACCGGGTGTTCCCAGTTCGCTTCGACGCCCAGCAGGAAGGGCGCGTGCCGCCCCGCGAACGCACTGTCCTCGAGGCCAACCTGGGCGATTGCGCCATCCAACTGCCAGACATCCACTGTCGAGAGCGGTGACGGTGATACATCGGACCAGTAGACGATTCGATCGATGGCGGACTCCGATAGGCCATCGAGGTACAGCGACTTCCAGTAGTAGCGCATCCCGTCGGGGTAATCCTCGTCAAAGAGTTGCTGGAACTCCACGTACGGCATCGGTCCGCTGAAGTCGGCGATCGGCTCGGCGATCTCTCGCAAGGGTGCCAGTGTGCGTTCGCCGTCCGCGACCGAGCCCGCATAACAGCCCGCGATTGCTATTTTGGATTCGTGCACCGCGTCTGTTGGGAAAAGGTCCTCGTCGGGCATCATACCGGACAACGTGAGCAAGCTGACTTCCGGGGGCGCATCCGCGACGTAGTCGCGGTAGGCTTCCAACACCTCGACCATCCGGTCACCCGAATAGAACACGAGACAAATCGCCACCTCAGGTCCGACCGGGTGGAGGTCGAACTCGAAGCCGGTGACCACCCCGAAGTTGCCGCCGCCACCACGGAGTCCCCAGAAGAGGTCCGGGTTCTCATCCCCGCTGGCGGTCAGGTACTCGCCGTCCGCCGTGACCAGATTTACGGATGCGAGGTTGTCACAGGTCAAGCCGTACTTGCAGCGAAGATGACCGATGCCACCACCGAGCGTCAGTCCCGCAACCCCCGTCTCCGAGACGGCTCCACCGGGCGTTGCCAGCCCGAAGGCCTGAGTTTCGCGGTCCACGTCTGCCCACGTGGCACCGGCTTGGACCCATGCCGTCCGTGCGTCAGGGTCTACCCGTACACTTTGCATCTCGGAGAGGTCGATGACGAGTCCGTCGTCGCAGACAGCGGTTCCAGCGACGTTGTGGCCACCGCCACGTACCGCGACCAGGAGTTCGTTCTCGCGCGCGAAATCCACCGCGCTGATGACGTCTTTGACGCCTCGACATCGGGCAATCAGGGCCGGACGCTTGTCGATCATCCCGTTCCAGACCGAGCGCGCATTGTCGTAGTCAGCGTCGTCGGGACGAATCAGATCGCCGTGGAATCCTGCTTCGAACTGTTCGAGCTGTTCGAGAGGGATAGCGTGTTGTGCCATACAAAATCATAGGACAGCACAGCTGTTGGCCTCACCTATCGAGTAGGGTTCGGTATCGAGAGCACCGTTTCAGGCAGTGAGACGAATTCCGTAGCGCGTACGGGATAGAGTTACAATCAGTGACAACCTCTATCTAGCGAGTGAGTCACATGGGGCCTAACCAAGACGACCGATTGGATGACGATGGCCGTCCGCCACCTGGCTCGCCGGTCTTCGAGGCTATCCTGGAAAATGAGCGAAACCGCCGCTATCTCGGCAAGCGCTTGGGCGCCGCGGGCGATCGCATCGATACTGAACTCCTCGGAGACATCGTCAGACACGAGCCCGTCCTCGAAGCGCTACTGGAAGAACCGCTCGATCGCAGAGAGATCGAACAGCGACTCGACGTTTCGCGGGCAACGAGCCACCGCTACACACAGTGGCTCAACGAGCACGAATTCGTTGAGAAAGTCGATGGCCGATTCCAACTGACCTGGCGCGGCGAGGTTGTCGCAGAGGAGGTGCTCCGGTTCGAAGCGAACATCCAGACAGCGCACAGACTGACCCCGCTTCTCGACGTAATCTGTGAGGACCACCGGGAATTTGTCGTCGAACCGTTCGTTGACGCGACGATCACCGTCGCCAAACCTGACGATCCTTACAGGCCGGTTGAGCGGTTCATCGCACTTGTCAACGAGTCGGAGACGTTCCGGGGGTTCAATACGACGCACATGGCCCCGCTGGTCCTCGGCGAGTTCCACCAGCGGGTGTTCGACGATACCGACACCGAAATCATCTATCTTCCACAGATCGTGGAGAAACTCTTCGAGACGTATCCGGAACGTGCCCAAGAAGCGATCGATCGCGGGCATCTGACACTCCGGACGCGTGATGAACTGCCGTACGGCCTCGCTCTCTTCGACGAGCGTGTCGGTATCGGCGGCTACGATGAAACCACTGGCCTCATGCAGGTGTTCGTCGATACGGATTCACCAATCGCGTGTGAGTGGGCAGAGCGCGTCTACACGTCGGTCAGAGCAGATTCCAACCCGCTCGATGAGAGGACGGATCTGACTCTGTAGTATGCTCTCGGTATGGGCGGAAGAACTCGTCGTACATTCCCGTTACGCCACCACGACTGCGACACCTGCTAATTTTTCAAGTATGTGTCTTGTTTACAGGCCAAACGTCGAAACGGCACCTCGATAGAATCTATTTTGCTAGGTTGTGAGAGCGGGTGAATATGCTGTACGATGACGCGATCATTACGAGACTCGAGGGCGAGGCGTTACACGCCATGGAGGACCTGATAACGCTCTGTGAGGGCTGTCACTCGTGGTTTCACAAGAAACCGACGGGCGACGAGTTGCCGCTCGGACTGAGCGACGGTGATCGACGAGCGTTGTTGCCCCACGATTACCTGATCTTGCGGGTGCTCGTCGAGTCAGGCCCGTGTTCGATGAGCGATTTGCAGGAGGCGATGGCCGTGATCGTATCGCCATCGACCGTTCGGGAACGCACCTGGCGGCTGATGGGGCTGGATTACGAGGTCTTCTCGCGCGACCAGCCGCTGGTCGACCAGGATACCGTCACTGGTAACTGGGGGCTGGCGACCCAGGTCTCGACGTCGGAACGCGGTCGCATCCCCAATGACGTTAAATCGGTGGTGCAGCGCGTCCACGACGAACTCGTCCGGCAGGCGCTGGCGTGTGGCTGTGATCGGGCGACTGTGAAGGACGTCTTCGGGATCGCCAGGCGAACGACGTGGAACAAGCAGTACCGAGCGCAGGCCTACGACTTCCCCATTGGGGCGTTCGAGCAGGGCACGACAGTGTCGACTGGGCAAGCAGCCGCGATTGAACGGAATGTGAACGAGGATAGCATGTCGGCGGACACCCAATCACTCGACCTCGGCGAGCCCGATGAGGTCTGGCCGCCGTCGATGGCCGGTGACACTGGCAGTGAGGAGGTGATGGCTGAGGGGAGCGACGAGACCGCTTAACGGCGCGCATTGCTCCCTCAACTGTTTAGAGTGGGAAGAAGACACTGCAGCGGCCCTCATATGTCTCTATCGGGAAGTCGCACGCGCTTCGATAACCCTCCCAAAACGACAGAAAACCATTAAGTAGATTGTCAGTAATGTGGCTGGCATGGATCGTCAGCAAAGCACGCTGCTGAACGAGGCCTCGATCCGCGAATGAACGCAGACCGCTATCGTGAACGAATTGGCCTCGAGGAAGTCGCGACAATCGAAACTGATCTCGACACATTGCAGACTGTCGTCTCCGCACACGTCACCAGCGTACCGTTCGAGAATCTCGACATCGTCGGACATCCCCACGGCGATTACGCAGGTAATGGCGTCTCGCTTTACCTTCCCGACCTCTATGCAAAGATCGTCAATCACCGCCGTGGTGGGTTTTGCTTCGAGATCAACGGACTGTTCAACTGGTTCCTCACCGAACTCGGATTTGATGCTGACCGCTGTGCCGCTCGCATCGGTGGCGACACTGATAGCCTCGGTCGCCCACCGGCGAACCATCATACGAACGTCGTCCAGCTCGACCGCGACTACCTTGTCGATGTTGCCACTGGCACGCCACAGGTACGTGAACCGATCCCGCTCGACGGCACCCCTATCGAAGACGCTACTGGTGTTTGCTGGCGTGTCCTCCCGAGTGAGATGCCGCTCGCTGACTATACCCTCCAGAAACGACACCCCAATGCCGACGACTGGGAACTCCGCTATCGCTTTCAGCGCCAGCCACGAATGCTCAACTACTTCGAAGCCACGTGTGACTTTCTCGCCAACCAGCCAAACGGAACGTTCACCACAGGCCCGATTATCAAACGATCCACGCCGACTGGATGGGTCAGTCTCGATGCCGATACGCTTACTCGAAAATCAGGTACTGAAAAGACGGAGACTGAGGTGAGTGCCGATGAGTGGGATGAAGTCCTCAAACGAGAATTCGATATCCAGCTCAGACCATCCTGAGCATCGTCAGCGTTGCCTGCTCGTGTGGTGTTTCGAGGCGTGACTGCGGCCAAATTCGGATTCGGCCATCCCGACGACACCATTTGTCAGAAGAGGGGACACACAGAGTTTAAGAAGCACCCGCCAAACAGCCATCTCAAGCCGAGAAACCGCTTTGCATAGCAGTAAGAGAGAGAGAGAGAGAGAGGCAATCCCCAAGATTAACCACCTCTCCAAATTTGGAGGCATGTTGATGAGTTCGTCAAGAAGCGTTCGATAGGTCGTATTCTTGTGAACGTTGAGACAGAGCAAGACGAGGCGCTGATCAACTGTGTGGCGTCGTTTTGAGACTATTGAGGAAGGCCGTGGGGCAGCTCGTTGAGCCAAGTGAAATACCTGCTCAACGAATCGTAGTAATCGTGACTTCGAGAAGACCGTCGTCAGTTTCACTACTGCTGAATCTGAAATCTCCGAGGATTTCAACAAAGTCGCTCTTCGTCAGTTACAGTGTGTTGAACGACTCCGCGGACAGTTGGACGACACACTTTCTATTCAAGAGGCGCCTCTCGGCTCTCCAATGAAAGAAGAGGGCGCTTAGCCGATAGCATCGGTGTCAGACACACGGACAGTAATAATCCCGTCACTGCAGACAGTGACCAGATTTCCACAGACCTCCGCGCTGACCGTGACGGTACACTCGTTCGCTATCGCCGATGCCATAATTTCATTGAGTGCTTCAGTATCTATCTCATCGTAAATCGGTTTGAGCTCTGTTACCTCCACCCTTTCAAATTGGGCAAGTGCGTCAGCAACGGCGTTCACCGGCGGATCGTCCGGCGAATAGGTTATTCGGATTTCATCCTCTTCACTGCCGCCATCTGAATAATAACCGTGTGAAGTGTCCATTATCTTACGAAGTACATACAGTCGAGAAATCTAGAGCCATCACGCCTCAGCACTGGCCAGTAGCTGCCCTAGGAGAGAGTCAATGCGGTGTCCATCCTGATATCTGACCGTCTCCCGTTCCCAATCGATATCGACTACTCCGACGTCGGAAAGCATTGGGAGATGCCTATGCAAGAGTGCGATCTTCACGTCATCGCTGGTTAGTTTCTCGGGGTCGTCAGTAAGGAGTGTGTCACACAATTCGTCGATAGTCGCGATGTTGTCGTTCTCCCGTGACAATCGCTGAAGCAGGCGCCGCCGCGTGGAGTGAGCCAGCGCTCTGAGGGACTTATCGAGTTCGTCCTCGGATCCTCTCGCGATGTGGTAGGGAGACTCTGACATTGGCATTCCGACCTCATCGAAGAATATGGAAGCGACCGGCATTATTCATTTTCGTGCGTTCGCAGGCAGGTCCTGTGAAACAATTCAGCCACGTAAGTAGCCACCCCTGGTTTGTACACAACGTGGTGGCTCACCATCATATCTCGATCTCAGGATCGAGAAAGGCCAGTGGGTGGTAATATTGGTTTCGGATCAAGACTTCATCACTGATCGACATGCCCAGTTCAGACAGGTCCGTGACGACCCTGGTGATGTCGTCGTTGGACCGACCAACTGCTTCAAGCCGAATATTATTTTGCCCAGCCATCAGTTCGCGGACGTTCACCACACCTGGGATGTTGAGCGCCTGTTTAGCGAGGGCTTCCCGTTCGACGATCGGCGCGGTGCCGGAAATCGAGATATGTAGAGGGAAGCCTGCCTGATCGTAACTCAGCGTGGCGAGGTAGTTGGTGATTATCCCGTCTGCCTCGAGTTGGCCGAGGCGGTTGCTGACAGTGCTCGCTGTCACGCCCACCTGCTCACCGATCTCCCTCGTGGTCGTGTTGCGAGCGTCCTGCTGGAGTGTGTGTAAAATCCCCCTGTCAACGTCATCCAAGATGGATCTCGACATGTGGTAACATTAGACATGGAATGCAAAGTAAGTTCACTGTCGGTGCAGAACAAGGAAGCCGCTGAGGACCTTGCCGTATTCAACCATGTGTGAGGATCGTGATACCTGTTCAAACGTGAAACGGCTCTTCTGTCGCTGTTACGTCCAATCCGATTGTACTAAAGAGGTGTACCAGCGGTGTCGACGAAACACCCACTCGTGGTGAAAATCAGCCTCTGGGTGGTCAGTATATGCTCTGCATCTCGCACGAACCTATCGACAGCAAATCGATAGCTCGCTACACCTCTGCAAGACACAACGCGAATCAGTCATCCACCAGTTGTCATCGAACTGCACTTCGGAACGGGAGGACGACCGAGTGGATCGTGTCCAGACGATGTGAGATATGCGTCGAGCGTTAAATCCGTAATAACAGACTATACGTGTCGGTTCTCCGTTCGCCAGTACAGGTATGGACGGAGGCTCCGGTGATGGTGTCCGAGGGGCCGTCTCCGGAGAGATTCTGAAGTACTACGTATACAAGTCGACGAAAGCGGTCGAGTTCTATCGACCGATCATGTATCTCTTCTTTCTGGCTCAGGGGCTGACGTTCACACAGATTGCGATTCTGGAGGCGCTCTACAACCTCACGACGCTGTTTGGAGAGATACCAACCGGGTACGTTGGCGACCACGTTGGACGACGCAACAGCCTCCTCATCGGGACCACCCTCATCTCGTTAACGCTCCTCGGAATCGGACTGTCGAACTCGTTTCTTCCGCTGGCGGGCCTGTACGTCTGCTGGTCGCTGGGCTACAACTTTCGTTCCGGGAGTGAAGACGCGTGGCTCTACGACACGCTCACCGACGACCTCTCGGAAGACGAATTCGCTCGCGTTCGTGGACGCGGCGAGTCGGCGGCGTTGGCCGTTGGCGCCGGTGCGGCGATCCTCGGCGGGTATCTCGGAAGTATCGACCTCTCGTATCCGTGGTTCGTCGCGGCGGGCGTGACGAGTCTCGGAGTCATGGTGCTGCTCACGCTCGGCGAACCGGAGACGTACACGGAGACCGATACCGAGGAGCTGAGTCTCCGCCGGACGGTTGGTATCGTGAGGAGGGTCCTCGGTCGCCGTCGTCTGCGGGCGTTCTTGCTCTACTACTACGTTTTGTACGCCGCGGTCACGTATCTCGTGTTCGTGTTTCTCCAGCCGATTTTCGAGACGGTGGTTCTCGACCTCGGCATCGCTCAATCGCAGGTCGAGGCCCTGCTGGGATGGTTCTATGCGGCGTACAGCCTCGTCGGCGCCGTACTCAACTACTACACGGGGCCAATCAGGGAGACGATCGGACTGCGAACGTGGTTTCTCGTCCTCCCGTTCGCCGTCGGTGGCGCGTTGATTGGAATGTACTTCGTACCGCTGTTAGCACTTCCGACGTTTCTCCTGATTCGGGGGGTCTCGGACGTCACGCGCTCGTTCGCCAGCCAGTACGTCAACGATCGCGTGGAGACGCTCGGTCGTGCTACCGTCCTCAGCGCGATGGCGATGGTCAGCGGACTCGCCGTGGTCCCGTTCCAACTCGGGAGTGGTGTCGTATCCGATGCCGTCTCTCCGCTGTTCGCGTTAGGCGTCGGGGGTGTCGTTCTCGTCGTCGGGGCGGCGACCATCCTCCTGTGGGAACCCCCTATCGGCGACGAATCGGTCTGACACCGAGTTCCACGCTGTGAGAGTCACACAAATCACGGGTCTAACAGACATTTCGCGGGGGACGCTACGGCCAGAGTGCGATTTCATTAGTGAATACATCCACTGTATCTTGCATAACGTCTCTGACAACAGTTCGGTAGTTAGTCGGGTCTCTGCAAGATACAAGCGCGTACCGTCATGCGGGATCCCGCACTCGATAGGAGAGACGGTCGCAGTCAAGAGGTGTCGTTCGTCCAGCCCCCTTGTAACTCCTCGACGGTCCGCTCGTATTCCTCGGCGTCCAGTATCGTCGCGTACGCACCGCCGACGACGAACACGGGGCGAGCGGGAAGGCGTGCCTCGCCGAAGGTCGGCGTCTCCGGCACTGTTGCCGAGTTCCCGAGGTCCTCGTCGCCGAGTCGTGCGCTCCCATCCACGATCGGAAACAGCATCCGCGTCAGGACGGTCGCTTCTTGTCCGTTGGGGACGGATGTCGCCAGCGTCACGTCGCCGAGATCGAAGAGGCGGTCGGCCGCAAGTTCGGTGAGCTGGACCGCCGGCCACGACCGGAGCACCGACTCCGGAAGGCGCCGAGTTAGCGTGTTCGCAGCTCGAACGACCGGGCCAGCATCCATGGATGCAGTCCACCGCAGTTTCGGGTCCGACACCTCGATGACGAGGTCCGCGGGCCCCGTCCACTCGACCGAGACGTCCGTCAGCTGGGCGTGCTCGGTCGCCGCGCCCCAGTAGCGCGGACAGGCGGCGTCGAGCCGCGGGCCATCCACGTAGATCGACCACGCGCCGTCCGGTGACCGATGCCACACCGACGTGTACGGCGCAAAGTCGTTCTGTGCGGCGACACGCAGTGCGAGTATGTGGCCCGAGTCGAAGGGGTGGGCCATGATGCCCCACCCGTGGATGCGTTCGTGACCGGGGAGCGGCGACCGTCGAGTGTTCGGTCGGATGCGCCTGACAACAGACTCGACATCGATATCCGACAGCACGGTCAGCTTCCACCTCCGACGAGCGTCGGTTCGTCCGCGACCAACGAGCGTTCCGTCTCGCTCACGCCGACGACCAGGAGCGCTCCGCCGACGACGGCGAGTGCGAGGGTTCGGACCGGCACGGGGACGGCGTCCGCGGCGCCGAGGCCCGCGGCGGTTCCAGCGACGAACCCGACCTGCACGACGGTGATCGCACCGACGGCTCGGTTTCGACGCAGACCGGTGGCGTACAGCCTGCCGACGGCGGCCGTCTCCAGCACGGAATGGCCGGCAACCGCGACCGCGCCGAACAGTCCGACCGCAGCGCCAGCGCTGTAGAGCGTGCCCAGGACGACGCCTTCGAGCACTCGGTGCGTGAGAATCGCCCCGAGTGTGAGATCGGCGTGATTCCCGCACCCCTCTCTCGAACCCACCCTCCTGCTGGCGACCAACAGGGCAATCGCTGCCCCGATGGTTCCACCGGCGACCGACAACCGGAGGTCGACCGTCGCCGTCGGAAGGAGGCTCGCCGTCCCCAGACCGACGAGCAGGAGTCCAACAGCGATACCCGAGCCCCGGGTGGGATTCTCCGACACCTGCCGCCTGCCGTAGCGAACGATTGCGACGCCACCAGCGAAGCCTGCGAGCGTTGCCAGCGAGAGCACAGCGATGAGCGCGGTAGCATCGGTGTGAAACCCGCCGCCGTGTCCTAGCTCGTGCGCGCTCGCATTTGCCGAGACTGCGACCAGCCCTCCCACGCCGACTGTGAGAGGGGCGGCGGAACGAGCGTTCATCGCGCCGCCTCCCGCTCCCCGGGACCGTTGCGACGCGGCTCGTCGCCGGTTAGGGCTTCCCGCGGTCGAGACTGGTCGGTCACTTCCATGGGTTCGACACCAGGTCGGTCTGTACGCCGACCTCGATCCGACAGTCGGCCCGTGGCTCGGCAATGCATAGGAGGGCGTAGCCGTCGTCGAGGTCGCTCGGTTTTAACCCCCGTGGCGGACGGCTGTGCTCGATCCGACCGTCGAGTACCCGTCCGGTGCAGGTCGTGCACGCTCCGGTGAGGCAGCCGAACGGGAGGTTTACGCCGGTCCGTTCGGCTGCAATGAGCACCGTCTCGTCCTCGCTCGCGCGGACGGTCTGCTCGCGGTTGTCGCGCCACTCCAGCGTGAGGTCGTGGGTGGCGGACCGCCCCCGTGTAGGGCGACTGCCGTCATCTGGCGCGGTCATCGGATCACTGCCACACGTCGCTCGTGCAGTCGCCGTCCGGCCACCGGATCTCGTGGGCGCGCGCCGGCCCGTCGGGGAGATCGCCGAAGTCCACGAGGAACTCCTCGTCGAACGTCATCGCCCCTTTCCGGGGGTTCACGTCGGCCTTCAACATCACGGAGCCGCGCTCTTTCTCCTCGGGGAAGAACCCGTCGTCCCAGGTCGAGTAGAGCGACGTCGTCCAGTAAAGGCGCTCGCCGTCGAGGCTCAACTGGAGCATCTGCGGGCCGGCGACAAGTTCGCGCCCCTTCACCTCCCGGATGTCGCCGAAGTAGCCCCCGATAGAGATTGTGTCGACCTCCCGGGGGCTGGCGGGGTCACTGATGTCGTACATCCAGACATCGCCGTGGAGCCAATTCGAGCCGAAGAGATACCGGTCGTCCATCGAGATGACGATGTCCGTTGGGAGCGCCGGAACGGGCATATCCCAGTCGGCGTGCTCGCGTGCCTCGAAGTCGATGACCTTCTCGGCGCGGTACTCGCCGTCGGCTCGCGGCTCGTCACCGCTCGCGTCCGAGGCTACAGCCTCGCGGTCCTCGAAGAAGTGGAAGACGTTCGAGGACAGCGCCGCGTTGACGTAGCCGTGAGTGGACTCCGGGCTGTGCAGGAACCGGGTCTCGAGTGGCACCATGCCCTCCTCGCCGAGGTCGATGGTCTGCTCGACGGTACCGTCGGACCAGTTCCAGACGTGGAGCCGGTGTCCGTACTTGCCGGCCTCGACGTCCTACATGAAAAAGCCGGGCTGATAGGTCGACGGCGCGGCCCACTCCGAGGAGACCATCACGTCGTGGCGGGGTTGGTACCAGAAGTCGTAGTTGAGCTCGAGCTCGCCTGGCGGCTCCCACCGGCCCTCGATCTCGAAGTCGTGGTTCAGCTCAAGGAATCCACCGGGGAGGTCGCCATCCGCGTTCCCGGTCATGCTGAGTAGCATCTTGCCGTCGGGAACGCAGTGGACGGTGTGTGGTCCCGAGAGATCGTACTCGCGGATCGCCTCCGGCTCTATGACCGTCGCCAGTGATGGGTGTCGCCGGTTCTTGGTATCGAGCACGTGGATGCGTCCGGAGCGGTTTCCTGGCACGACCACGTGACGACGCTCCAGCCCGTCGACGTGGCACGACGACGAACAGGCGTTCCAGCCGAAGTGGTGTAGTTCGTCGCCCCTGGCCGGCATCTCGACGCGGTCGATTACTTCTTGGTACGTCTCCGACGCGGGGTCCACGTCGACGACGCCGACGAAGTCCGGGGCGTCCACGTCGCTACCGGTGTACAGCCCGACGACGTAAGCGACCGTCTCGGGCGTCGATTCCTCGATGGCGGCCTGGGGCGTCGTGTACCCCGGCCCGTCCGTTCCGTGGTGGTAGTGGTGGTCTGTCGCCATGGCAGCTCTCCGAGCGACGGTACGGCCGAACACCAGGTATAGACTCTCCGTGGGAACCGCACACGGTGTGGGAATCGTGCAGGGCGTGAGCGCGGGAGTTCGCGGTTTGACCGACCGGTCATATTCAGTTGTCGACGGCCAACGTGTCGGAGAGGAACGTGACCTGCTCGGCCACGACCGGCTCGAACCACGGGTCGTGATGCACGTCGAAGTGGCGAGCCGGAATCCGATGCACGCTGGGGTCGGTGAGCCGGTCGAGCAGGCGCTCGGTCGGCTCGAGAGGCAGAAGGCGCTCCTCCTCCGCGACGACCACGTGTACGGGTGCGGCTATCCGGTCTGCCTCCTCGACGGGCCGGTAGAAGGGCAGGTCGAGTACGACCCGGGCGGGCGTGCGGTTGACCAGTACCTCGCCCTTGGGTAGCACCGACCTGAATCCCGAGAGAGCGCCCGGTGAGTCCAGCAGGCCGCCCTCGCCGGGCTCGGTGACGATCGGCACCTCGACGGGGCCGCGTCCAGCGATGGCTGCGACCCGGTCCGCGACCGCGAACGCGACTATTCGAGACACCGCAGTCACGCGAGCGTCTTCCCCCGCGAGGGGCGTCGACGTCTCCTCGTCAGTCCGTTTACGCGACCATCGTTCGTTGATCGTCATGGTCTCGATAGAAGGCGGTCCGGGATCGGTGTATAGACTCGGGCTAGGAGTCTCACTCGGCGTGTGCAGCTCTTACGCCGTGAGAAGGGACGGATCGAGTCGCTCGCCCTCGCGGCAGTGATCATCTATCGTGGATTCTGCCCACGAGTGGACCGTCTCGTCGTCGGTCTCAATCACCGCGAGCGGCGCGCCTTCGCCTCCGGACAGGCACAGCAACACCGCGTCGTCGACGACGAACATGGTGGACGGGACATCGCCGCGGTACACGAACACATCAGACCGCCCGGTCTCGACCATCTCCCGCGCCTGCTCGACCATCTTCGGGTCGGTTCCGACGCTTTCGAACGCACCCTCGCCGAGGACGCTCTCCAGCTCGAGGTCACCGTCAACGATTCCCTCCCAGCACGTCTCCATGACGCCCGGCAGCACGGAGTAAGTAACAAGCCGGACTCGGCCGGCGGTCCGGATGCGCTTCGTGATGTGCGTCATTGGAGCCAGTGCGTCAGTCTTCGTCGCGCGGACAATCTCCGCACCGGCAAGGCAGCCGAGGTCGAAGTCGAACCCGCCCTCGGGGAACCACTGCGCCACCTCGCCGAGCGCCGGAACGGACTCGAAGCGCTCTAAGAGGTCCACGAACTCCCGCGACACGTAGGCACCGAGCTGGGTCGTCTCGTACTCCCGGTCCGCCTCGACAACCCAACCGCGCTCCTCGAAGTCGTCGAGGATGCGTCCTAGCGTGGCCCGTGTCACCCCCGTCGCGTCTTCCAGTTCATAGCGTCCGACGGGGCCGTCGGTGAGCGCGTCGAGCACCATAACCCGGTTCGACGATCGGGCGAGAAACTCGATTTCCTCGAGGGACCCCTGGAGAGCGTCGAGTGGTCTCATGGCCTCTAGGTGTCTCCACGGGAGTGCTCGATTTAGCCTTTCGCACGACAGTGAAATGACGCTCTGCGCCGGTCAGCGCTCCTCGACCAAGTTCTCAGCCGCAATTACAAGGGGCCCGCCATCGAATAATTGACAATGGTCGACATCTCCACGCGTTCCAAAGCCGACAACGAGGAAAGCCCCTTAGAGCGGCAGCGTAGACTGATGGAGTTGCTGTCACAGGAAACTCGACACAGCGTTATTCAGACGCTTGTGGGGCACCCGGAAATCCTCGCATCAGCGGATGAAATCAACCATTTCATCCCGAGCAAATCGAACAAGACCGTCGAAGAACAGCTGGACGTGCTCGTTGAAGCGGATATCCTCACAATCTACGAGTATCCTCCGAACAAGGAAACGCGTGGCTTTCCGTGGAAATTCTACGGCTTCACCGAGTATGGTACCGACATCCTCGGCGAGTTCAACTATCTCAAGGGCGTCCCGATGACGCGATCCGTTCACCAGAAAACGAGAAAGCCCGAAAAAATCGAGCGACACGAAATGGCGCCACGACCGTCTCTCCCAGAACCGATCCGTACGGCGTTCCGACTCGACGAAGAGGCGGAATAACGGAGACCGGGGACGGGCATTGAAATGTCAAGGTTTCCCATAGCTGCTATGTGTGAGTCGCCGTCGTCGCGCTTTCTATATCACGTCATCGTCGGTTTCCTAACTACAGGGTTTGAGTCGGTCGAACCAACCTGACGGTAAGTAAAGAGTCCCGTCAACTAATGCTGAACACAATGACTGTGTGTGCCAATCATTATCACAGTGCGCCGCGAGTAGGTGTGCAGTATGACCCTGGCAACGGTTCAAAGATACCATCCCACTCGGAACACTGACAGAGAGGGAGCGGCGGTAGTGATAGGCGGGGGTATGGCCGGTCTCTTCACAGCCCGCATCCTCACGGATAGTTTTCGGGAAGTAACCGTGATCGAGCGAGATTCTACCCCGGTTGAACCGACCGCCCGTCGGGGCGTACCCCAGGGTCGCCACGTTCATCTGCTGTTGGAAGCGGGCCGTGCAACACTCGAGGATTTCTTTCCTGGATTCGGTGAGGAACTCGCCAGAGCAGGCGGAGTGATACTCGACAGTTCTCGCGACGTAAGGCAGTATCAGGAAGATGGCTTTCTCGCCGATGGAACACGACGACTCCCGTTGTACTTTGCCACCCGGCCACTCTACGAACAGGTCGTTCGACGACGTGTTACCAACCTCAGCGCCGTCACGTTCCGATCGAGATGTCAGTGGGTCGATTACCTCACCGATGGGTCAGATTCGACCGTGACTGGAGTCTCTATCAACGCAGAAGAGGGGGACACAGAGGAACTGGTTGCCGACCTGGTCGTCGATGCGACCGGTCGAACGTCCCGGACACCGACGTGGTTACAGGCACACGGATACGACCCGCCGGAAATCGACGAAGTCCGCATCGGGATGGCCTACAGCACGGCACACATCGAGCGGCCCGCCAACGACCGGCAGATGATCCTGTCGGCCCCATCACCTGACTTCGGCCGTGGTGGATCAACGTTTCCGGTCGAAAACGGTGGCCGGATCGTGACCTTGTTCGGCCTGCACGGCGATCATCCACCGACGGACGTGGACGGACTGATCGAGTTCGCAGCGGATCTCCCCATCCCGCATTTCGAACGGTTGCTCGAGACGCGGATGTGGCTCTCTGAGGATATCGCACACTACCCGTTCCCCACTAGTATTCGCCGGCACTACGAGGACGTAGAACGGTTCCCGGACGGCCTGCTCGTCGTTGGTGATGCACTTGCCAGTTTCAATCCAATCTACGGACAGGGAATGTCAGTGGCGGCTCTGGAGGCGTTAATACTCCATCACACGCTTGCGGATAGAAATCGGGACGATCTTGCACGACGTTATTTTGACCGGGTTGAAGACATCGTTACTGTCGCCTGGACGTTATCTGTCGGTGGGGACTTCGCGTTCCCGCAAACAGAGGGCCCGAAACCTCGCGGTACCAATTTGACCAACAGGTATCTCTCACGTTTGCTGCGAAGGTCCCACGATGACCAGGTGCTCCGTGAGGCGTTCGTGAAGGTGCTCATGATGGAACAGCCACCGACGACGCTGTTCTCACCGAACATCGTGTGGCGGGTCTTCAAACCGAAGCCGTGAGCGGTGTTCCAGCCCCGCCCAATTCACTCATCGGTATTGACTCGACTCTTTTTGAACGACCTGATAGCCATCAGGAGGTAGAACGCACCGATGATACGTATTCCGGGCGTGAGCCGTTCGTTCCATTCGACCTGATCCGGTTGGTCGTACATGAGCGTCGTCGTGAGCTTTCGGTACACATCAGGGAACAGGAGCACGACTGCGCCGAATAAACCGGTCAGATTCATCATCCCCGCGTACAACCTCCCTCCGAGCAAGCAAGCGACGGTGATGAGTACACCTTCCGCTCGTATCGACGAACGAAACCACGACCGAGTCGACGAATCCCCCGGGTTCTATATAGCCACCTCTTCGAAGATGGCTATCAGACGGTCTAGAAACAGTGTCGTGACCACCCCTATAACCCCGATTGTGGGTCGCATTGTATCCCAGTTAAGCGCCTGGTGGCTTAATCTCTCACCCCCTTGATGTGCAGAGAAGGATGATGTAACCATTATTGATATTTAAAGTTAGGGACAATGTATATATGCAAGCAATACTATATGTTTCGTAACCGATGGAGGAAAGTGAGCGACGGTACCAAGAATTAATCCAAACGTCGCCTGCTCCTATTAATCTCTTCAATACGTCTGGAGAGATAATTTGGGGAAACGATGCTGTTCTGGCCCTTCTTGGCATAGATTCTCAGCAGGAGTTGATTGGGCGGTCTATCTTTGAATTTGTTCATTCAGATGACCAATATACTGCTGAATCCGAATTGATGGAGGTCATCAATGAGAAACAATCCTCTGGGCCAACACTGATGCGGCTTACTCCTGTAGAAGGACAAGACCGTACAATCAGAGTTGCGACAGCACCGGGTCAGTATCAGGGGGATGATATCGGCCAGGCTGTTGTTATTGACATTACCGAGCTCAACCAGACGAGAGCCGAATTAAAGCAAGAACGAGAGTTTATTGAAACGGCGCTCAACACCATTGAAGACGTTTTTTATGTAATCGACACGGCAGGGAACCTCGAGCAGTGGAACGACGCACTAATTGAGGTCTCTGGATACACCCCAGAAGAAGTTCAGACAATAGATGTCGAGGATTTCTTTATCGAAGAACACACTGACCGAGTGTCTGAATCCATCTCCAGAGCGTTCGTAGACGGTAGCGATACAATCGAAGCACTTGTCCAAACCAAATCTGGCGAACAGATCCCATATGAATTCCGCAAACAGCGGCTTGTGAAAGGCTACTCTGTCATGGGCCTTGTTGGCATCGGGAGAAATATCTCCCAACAGAAATCCTGGGAACAACATCTCAAGGCAGTGGACCACCTTCTCCAGCACCAGTTCCGAAATCAACTTAATATAATTAGAGGTAATGTCGATCTCTTAGCAGCACAAAGCGCAGATGCCGATGGTCAGCAAATCACAGCAATACACGAATCTGTGGACAAAATGTTATCTATATTTAATGGCCATAAAAACATTACAACTCAGATCCTCCGCAAGGATAACAGAAAACAGATGGACATCGTAGCGATCATTGATGAATTACTAGCAGAATTTCAGGAACGGTATCCTCACGCTGAGCTCAGCCTTAGTAGCCCAGATTCGGTACTTGTGATCGCGGTACCCTATATAGAACAAGCTCTCCACGAACTCATTTGGAACGCACTCAAACACAATACTGCGGAGAGTCCAGAAGTTACCATCACCATCGATGCTGAGACCACTCCGAGAAAAATATACCTCACGGATAACGGCCCACTGATATCGAGGCACGAATACGCATTCATAGAAAATCCTGAAACACTTGATTCGACGTCCCACCCGACAGGACTTGGTCTCTGGGCTGCAAATATCGCAGTAATGTCCTCACGAGGCTCCTTTACTATTGAAGAGAGCACCAAAAACGGGAATAAGATAATAATCGAACTACCTGCGCCAGTTAACAGCTGGAAAGAGTAATCGAGACGTCTTTCAGGTATACTTCAATCTCTAATATTAGACGATGGAAATCCCTTTGTGGGAATTCACACGTATACTGAAGCCGTAACTCTCGGACTGCAACCAGAAGTTAATTTTCCGGCGCCGTCACACGAAGTTCCTCGTCGACCTCGTAGAAGTAGCCTCGCTCGTAGCCGGGTGAGCGCATAGTTTGCGTCTTCGGGTTCAAGGGCCAGTTCATCGGTCCTAAGAAGGATCTCGAGTGCTTGCTCTCGAGGGACCGATGGCACATCTTCCTGATCGTCCGAATTGAGACTGTGTGTGCAAAGGACGTCGTATGCGTCAAGAATCCACTCCGACAGTGGCGATCGTGGATCGGTGCTGTCGTTCATCTCGTCTTCGTACCTAGATTCTTCAGTATCGAACCGCTTAAGAATTCCTCCTCGAGAAATAGAACCGGTTTCACGGGCAGGTGACGAACTCGAGGAGCGCTTTCGGATTAACGACTTCCGTTCCAGTCAGTTCTTGTTCTCCCTATCGATTACCCGCTTGGAACTCGTTTTTTCTACGCTGTATATTGAGGTTATAAAGGACAATGAGCGGGTAGATTCCTAACACGGTAACGAGAATGAGCCTCGGTAAACGGAAATCCGCGAACGGTGTGCCAGCTAAGACACCTTCCGACATAACGATGATGCCACCAGTTGGATCCAACAGGAACTGAACCCTACCGCCGATCGCACTGATATCGAGGAAGAGTAGACAGGCCATTAGCAGCCGGACGGGAAGCGGCCGGGTACGTAGTCTTGGATCGCTATCGGTGCTTATCATGTGGGCGTTTCTTCGCTACGGCAGTATTGACATCCTCCTTCGCGTGAACGCGGAGGAATCCCACGGCATCGCACCGCTGAGTTGGGATATTAGGGTTTGCAGTCTACCACCTCTGCCCGAGGTTGGAATCCTCGGGAGAGGTCGTGAAGGTAGACTTCGGGCTGTGCCAACCAGCCGGTACTCCTATCTTCGTCCAAACTGGCCGAAGACTCGGAGTTACTTTTATTGATATCGAGACGGATGTTCTCCGCCCCGTTCACATCAGCGTTGAACGCGGCCTCACACGCCTCACAGACGTACAGTCCACGTTCGACACGCTGACTATCCTCTTCTCTCCCGCAGATACAACACGTCTTGCTCGTGTCGCGTTCGGACACTTCGACGACTTCGATACCCGCAACCTTCGCTTTGTAGGTGAGAATCGACGTGAAGCGGTCGAACGCCCACCCGTGCAGGTCGAGGTTGCCGTGACGACCCCAGTTTTTCGAGTCACCGTTCTCGTCCTCTCGTACACCAGAGAGTTTCCCGACGTTTATCCGACCAACTTCTTGCTCGACACACCGTTCAACGATGTGTTTGGCGAGGCTGTGGAAGAAGTGGGTGCGGCGTTCCGACCACGTGTGGTGGTGTCTGGTGGCTGCTTCGCCACCTGAGTTGTCACATCTGGCGATCTCTTTCGGGAAGTAGTAGCCGTCCTGTTTCAAACGGTTGCCGGGGTAGAGGTCGGCTTGCTCGGTGCTGTATGCGACCGCTGCGAAGTTACAGATACCGAGGTCGACACCAGCCGACTCGGTTCCGGGTGCAGCGGGCGTCTCGATTCCGTCTTTGCAGACGAGATGCAGTTCCCATCGCCCCTTTACCTTGTCGTAGACGGCTCTGACCTGTTGCAGGTTCTCGACGGTGATTCCGGGGCGGGTTTCGTACTCGATGAGGATGTACTCCCACGCTTTCGGGTGTTCCTTGTGGTTCGCGCCTTTTGAGAGCCGAACACGGTTGTTCTTCGTGTCGTGGCGGATGCCTTTTGTTTCCACGTCACCGTGCTACGCGGGTGTTCTTCGTGGACGCGGCGGCCTTGTGAGTCGTAGTAGTTTTTCTTGCGGTAGCCAGGCGGATTCGCTCGACTGTCAGACTTCCTCTTTCCGTACCACGAGTTGAAGGCTTCAGCGAGTTCCTCCAGAACGCGCTGACTGGACTGGGAGTGCAGTCCTTTGTATTTTGAATGAGTCTTCAACTCGTCTTTGAGGTCACCGTGGTCGGGGATTTCGCCCGTCTCCTCCCAGACTTGCCGGGAGTGGTAGTTAGCGACGTTCCAGAGTTTACTGGCCGACCATCCGTGCCGGTCGAGCATTCGTTCCACTTGCGAGTGGTTGAGGATTTTCGCTCGGTAGGTGCGGTGGACTTCCAGCATTCTGAACGCCTGTATAAGCACTTATACTCGCGTCTATTGTAACGATTCGGATTGGGAGCGGTGGAATATCCGGCCTTGCTATCGACGGTGGACTGTGGAGGAGTTGTCGGATTCATCCTGATCCTAAAGGGTCAGGGATTCTCCTCGATTCTGTATAACACAGAGAAAGAGCACTACCCACTGGTCAGGTGCCATCGTTTCTGTGCGGATTTTCTGTATTGCTCATCGATCACATTTGAAGTGTCAGGTTGAACGGGTGCCCTATCCGTGGTAGCTTTCACGTTGAAGCCGATGCACCAACTGTTCAGAAAACCTGTGGATAGACCAGTGTCTGCTTCAGCAAACATTACTCAGGCAACAACACGGGTTCAAACTCCTGTAACCCGAAGTACGTCACCACGACGGCCCCTAGACCGATCAGAAGAAGTGTGCCCGCGATCAGATCGCCGACGATCGGAACCGCACCGGCCACCTGTAATACCACCATGATTCCGACGACGCCGAGCCCAGTCGCCACCCCGACCCGTGGTGTCTCTAACTGCTTCCCGGCAAGATACCCCAGCCCGATAATCCCGTAAGCGATTGACACTAACCCGATCAGGAGACCGAGAATACTCACCGGGAGAAGGACCAGGGTAAACGCCATGAACACGAACACGGCCAAAAACGTCACTGAGAGAAGTGCGCCAACGGTGAGACTGACCACCGGATGGACTCGCGCGGTCGTTCCGATATTTTCGAGCAACATCGGGCGCTTTCGGGAAAGCCACGCCCCGACGAGGGACAGGATCAAGGTCGTCAGAATGACCGGCGTGTACGCGGCGACCGGGTCGGATTCGGACGGTGCGAACTCGGTAGTGGTTCGCTCAGCAACGGTCGCTTCGCTGGCTAGCTCCTCGCTCCCACCGATGTGCTGGAGTTCGCCGCCGATCGTTCCACCGTCTTCGACAACGAGTGATCCCGATAGTTGCGTCAGATCGCCTTCGACCGTTCCATGGACTCGGAACTCACCGCCGATAACGTAGACTGGTCCGGAGATCGTTTCGTCATTCGGGACTGTGACGGTTGCGTCACCAACGATCAACGCACCTCGATGCTCAGTGATCTCGTGGTCCCCCTTGATGACGAACTCGGTGGTTTCGACGTCCACCCCGCCTGCCGAGACCATGAGCAATACGATGATCAAGAGAGGAATGAGTTCCAGATTCATGAGGATGCCTCTCCGCGTGCTAACTCGAACATTCGATGTACGTATAGCAATACTGGCAACGCGACGACGAACAGTAGTGATAACGCGTTCACGTACGTCAGGTGACTCCCGAGCGGGAGTCCAATTCCCTCGGAGTACAGCGCCAGCGCGGTACTCATGAACGTCGCCAGCCACCCCGCAATCCCGACACCGAGAGCCGTGTGCGTGCCGATCGTCTCAGCGGTCGAGAGATCCGGCCAGAGCGCGAAGTTGAGCGTCGTGTAGAAACTGACCGCGAGCACGTAGAACATCGGCAGGATAAGCGCTGGCGTTTCGCTGGCTCCGAACCGGATGTTGAAGACGTACAACAGGTGCGTGAATGCGAACAGGCCAAACACCCACAAGAATACCCAATTTCGATCGAAGTTCGTATACAGGACGCCGGCAGCCAGCGCGCCGAAAACGTGTAACACGGCGATGAACAACCGGACGCTCAGGTCTGGTGATTGCCACGACGTATTGATGTAGAGCGGTTCCTCGATGATCCGGAGAAAGCCCAGGCTGTCGATGAAAAAGACGCCGAACATTAACAGAACTGGTCCCCAGAACGCGAAACTCAGCGTCCGGATCGGCGTCGGACGACAGCACCGTCCGGTTCCGAACGTGCTATGTTCGTGTTGATTTGCGAGGGCATCGACGAACGCGAACCGCTTCACCGAAAGCACGGCCAAAATCAGCACTGCTGGCACCATCATTGCGCTCATGATGAGACTAAACTCGTCGATCCGCCACTCGACTGGATACAGCGCTGCGACGAAAAACGAGAGGCCTGCCACGGTCGCGGCGACGTACCCCCGGTCCCTGATGGGGATGAAATCGAGCATGAAGCTGAACGTTACCGGAATGCCGAGTCCGAGCGTCGTCGAACACACGACTACCCAGAGTACGAATTGATCGACCGTGCTCACGAACGGGGCAGCAATCGTTAGCAGCAGTTGGACGAGAATAATTAGAAAGAGCAGGCGGAACTTCACGTACAGATCAGTACTCCAGCCACGCCGATCCATGACGAGGCCGCTGCCGACGGCGATGATGAGCGTGAGGAGCGCGAGGACGGCCATCACTATCGACACGCCCTCGGGGGCCATCCCGATCTTTTGCGTTCCGAGGTCGGTCAACCCCAGCTGGACGAAGGTGAGATTATAGTAGTAACCCGCCGAAAGCGCCGCCACGTAGATCAGATAGCCCGTAACCGGAATCCACCGACGCTCACGAACGAACTCGAAGAGTTTCATTCACCTACCAGGCGGGTCAATCAGTGTACTCGGATTCTCTCGCAAGTGCGCCGCGATTGGAGCGAAGTAATCGAGTGGTCTCGGTTCACGTGTCTGATTCATCGCTGGTAACCCGTCTTAGAGTAATGTACAGGACGGCGAACAGGACGATAAAAACGGTTCCTCCCTGTAGCACCCTGGTGAGTCGGCTTTTCTCCTCCGTACCTGACGTGTCGGCTTCGCTGGTCGCTTTGAGGGATTCTCCGGTCGATTCTTCGACTGCATTGAGAATCGGATCACGTAATGGCGACTCCATGCCGGCTTTCACCGCTTCCGTTACGAGCATCTGAACGAGGTCGTTTTCCAGATCGATTTTCTCGGTTACAGTAGCCATTGTTACTGACCTCCGATTTTCGCATAGTATCGTGACATGATGGCCTGGTCACCGGCAATACCACGTACAGCCAGATAACTGTTACATCAGTGGGAAGAACAAATGGGACTCCTCTTTATTCGTCGAATGGCGCTGGTTTCCGTTTGTTCTTGGAGGCGATCGTCTTTACACCGGGACTATAGAGATGGACTGGATCGGACTCCGGGGTGGTGAACCCGTTTGCTTCGAAGAGCGTGTTCTCCTCGATTTCGACGGTCGCATCGTACAACGGCCACGGTTCGTGCTGGATATTTGCGTAGCGGATAGACCCATCCGGGGCTTCGGTATAGTAGCGGTAACGCTCCGTGAGGAAGTGAGCGAGCGTGCCGGACTTCGCAGAAATTCGTCCGCTGGTCGGTTCGTACGTCGCATCGAACACGACTGGTCTCGCTCCGGGATGACGGCGACGACTCGTGAATCGAATCCTGCCGTTCTCCTTGGTGAGATCGATGGCAGCGTAGTAGTACGGGAGGTGATGAAAGAGGCGGGCACCAACAACTCCCACGATCCCATCCGCATCGAGACTGAAGAAATACACTCCTGGTTTTCCGTCGTACGTGACGTAGGTTCGGAGATTGAGTTCGGGGAGTGCAACTCCCGTTCCGAAGGGGAAAACCCGTGGTCGGACATCGACGTTCGTAAACGGAACTACCGACAGCCACGCCTGCCCATCGTAGGTATCGAGCGTGAGGCGTTCTGGGAGATGTGGCTCGACGAGTCCCGGATCAATCGGCCAATTGGCGAAGCAAACGTGACGCCATCCCATGAAGAGCGAGACGACCATCCTATCCGTTTCTTCGACGTGTGCGATACAATATTGTATCGCCACCCAATCGTGCTTCCAGGCGGTCGGTTCGTCAAGTTCGTGAGCGCAGGCTGTGACACACTCTTAAGATATCCGATGCAAAGGTAGGGATATGGATTCTCGTGTGACTCCTGATCGGGGAACGAGCGAGTCCCGGATACACACTCGAAAAGTAGGACTCTTTCTCGCACTCGCGTTCGGCATCGCCTGGACTGGTGCGATCGTTCTCTATCTAGCCGGAATTGAACTCGGGTCGCTCGCCGGCCTCGTGCTCCTGGTCGTGATGGTCATGTGGGCACCAGCGGTCGCTGCGATCGGAACCCAACTCTGGTACGGAGAGTCCATTCGAGAGGGGTGTGGACTCGCTCTGGGTCGGCTTCGATGGGTTGGACTCGCATGGTTAACGCCGGTTGCTCTCGTTGCTGGCACGATCGGTATCGGGATCGTCCTTCCGGGTGTGTCGTTCACGACTGACTACACGATGTATCTGCTTGAGTTGGGATTGAGTCAAGAAGAAGCCGCTGAGGCGGTCACACAACTGGAAGGGGTGCCAGTTTCGCCGGCTGTTCTCCTCGTCGCTCAGGGTCTCATCGCGGGGCTAACGATCAACGCGCTCGCAGCGCTAGGCGAAGAACTTGGGTGGCGCGGACTCCTACTCACGGAGCTTGCTCCGCTTGGATTCTGGAAACTCTCGATCTTCACTGGTACGGTCTGGGGCATTTGGCACGCACCGATCATCCTCCAGGGGCACAACTTTCCTGACGCACCGGTTGTGGGTGTGTTCGTAATGACTGCCGCAACGATCGTGATGGCACTGATCTACACGTACCTGACCGTCCGCGCTCAATCCGTACTCGCGGCGACGTTCCTTCACGGAACGTTCAACGGACTGGGAGCACTGTCGCTGGTATACCTCACGGGAGCTGGAAACCTCGTGACCGCTCCCGTCGCCATCGCCGGCATCGGTGCTGCACTGGTCGTCACTACGCTTTGTGTTGTTCACGACAGAACCATCGCAGCTGAGTCGATTATGACTGGAGGGCCGTTGTCACCGTGGGCGTGAGAACTGAAGAGCCGTTTTCGAAGAGTTACTCACACGTTTTTGTGATCGCTGGATGTGATAATTGACCTGTATAGTGTTGCAGTGTCGCAGGCGAGTGCGTCGATTCGCCCCGACAATGACTCTCGCTGTGGGTTTTCAAAAGTAACTATTTTGACTCCTCTCTCACGGGTGACAGACCTCACTCAACGATGTTGGCAGCCAGCAACATCACATTATGAGTGACGGAACGAAGTAGGCTGTAAGATGGTACAACGCTCCTCTGCAACGGACATCGAATGCGAGTTTTTTGCCATTATTGACGCTCTGGTAGAAGAATCGCGCCGAGACATCGTTGCACACCCGAAGGGACTTCCATCGATGAAGAAACTGGAGTTCACGACCGGACTCCACCGAACAACAATCTACCAACATGTAGAAACACTCATCGGCGCAGACATCGTTGAGGTCATCGAATTCCCCGTTGGCGAGCGAAGTAAAGGCCTGCCGACCAAGTTCTACGGCATTACGGAGACAGTGCGAAAACTGTTCGACCGAAATAACATCTTCAACGAAACACATTGACAGTTACTGTCGGGAAACCAGGGGGAGGCGGTGCCAGTGTCGTTCGATCGTCTTGTGAGTATACGGCTTTTGCGAAGCAAGTACAGATGTAGTTCCGGCGCTTCATGATAGGCTATGAGCAATATTGGTGCTGATGGCGAACGTGTATCTCTACAACAGCAGTTGACGGTGGACTACATGCGGATGGCGGGACACCGGAGTAACGTTCACGGACTCATCGAGATCGACGTCACCGATGTCAGAGAGCACATCCGGACAATCGAGGAAGAGACCGGAACGAAACTCTCGTTCACTGCCTTCATCGTATCCTGTCTGGCCACCAGTGTTGGGGAACAACCTCACATCCAACGGTACCGTGATTGGCGGGGACGATTCCACGAATTCGAGGACGTCGATGTGAACGTCCTCATCGAACGGGAAACCGACGGCGAACGAATCGGTATCCCTCACGTCATTCGACGAGCAAATCAACGGACAGTTCGGTCGATTCACGACGAAATTCGTCGCGTCAAAGCAGACACGACGTATCGCCCAGAGCCCGGACTCGCCAGACTTGCACGCCGCCTTCCCAGCTTCCTACGCCGCCAAATTTGGCGGCTCCCTCAGTGGTTCCCGACACGGTGGAAGCGCCTCGCCGGCAGCGTCGCGGTCACCTCTGTCGGTATGTTCGGCACCGGAAACGGCTGGGCCATCAGTCCCACGAATTACACCCTCCAACTCACTGTTGGCGGCATCGGCACCAAACCACGCTTGGTCGACGGCGAACTCCGTTCCCGGGAGTTCCTGAGTCTGACCGTTACCTTCGACCACGACGTCGTTGACGGAGCACCTGCCACACGGTTTGTCCAACGCCTCAACGAACGCCTGAAAGCCAGTCACGGCCTCGACATCGCATCTACCGAGTAACCAAGCACCTATCCAGGACCACAACAATTCTGCCGCTCGCTACACACTCTCTTTGCTGAATACAACCTCTATTTCAGCAGTCAGATCCTATCAAACTCGAAGGATTTATACAAACTGACCTTCTGGATCAACCGATGCGATCGAGTGCATCCTGTCGATCCTCAACTGGTGCCTGATCGTACTTCATCGTCGTCTCAGGGCTCTTGTGTCGTAGCTGTGTCTGTGCTGCTGCCAGGTCTTCTTCGCGCGTCATATACGTCCCCGTGGAGTGGCGGATGGTGTACCAGCTCATCTTCCGGTTTTCGTAGTCAATGCCAGCGATCTCACACAGTTGGTGGAGGATGCGTCGAAGCGACGCGGATCCGTACGGGTTTCCTTCCCGTGTCAACCACAGTTCATCGCGCCCATCGTAGAGGTCGTACGTTGCTCGTTGTTTGAGCCAACGCTCGAGCATACTGACGGAGCGCTTGCTGAGGCTGACGCGCCAGTTGTCTTCGTTCTTGGAGCTATCCTCGATCGGAATGCGCAAAATCCCGTTTTCCAGATCGACCCATCCGGTCACGGACCGCTCAACTTCGATCGGTCGGAGCGCAGCGTCGAGACTGACGCTGACGAGGCTGGGGATCTTCCAGTTGTTCGCACGCTCCCAGTCGCGTTTCGTGATCTCCGCAACGGGTTTCTCGAACCGCTGGGCGAGATAGGCGTTAATCTCGCTGCGCTCCCGTGGACTGACGTTGTTGTAGGACGGGATGCTCCCGTACTCCAGCGCCGCTTCGCGGATGAGTTTCCGTTCCTGGAGTGTGAGGTAGTCGCGTGGCGTCGTCGTCCCGTCGTTCGAGCTAAACGTGATTGTCGGCTCCCATTCCTCGCCACCGCGCTCGTAGGCACGCCACTTGAACAGCATCCGCACGGCCTTCTGGCACAGGTCGCGGTGGGTGTCGCTACACACGGCGTAGGCCAGTTCCTGCATCCATGCATCCGCGTGCTCGTGCGTAACTGCCGTCGTGTACTGGCCCTCGCGGTCCCAGACGAATCGGCAGAACTGGTCCATCCGGTAGATCCGGTTTTTGACCGTACTCTCTGCGTAGCCGTTCGCTTTCTCCGGCTCGATGCCGAACGTGAGCAGCCACTTAACCATCTCCTCTCGCTCGGTTCGGTAATCGATCAGTTGCCGTTCGCCGAGTCGGTCTTCGGTCGGGCCCGGAACGAGCGTGAACTCGCTTAGATCCATCGCTCTCCCTCCCGAACGAATCCTGCGAATCGGATTGCAGGGCAAATAGTCGTAATCGCTATGCGGCGTCGGGGTGACCCGACCATCTCAATCGCATTGCCTTCGAGTTTCATGCTTACGTGAGGTTAGCACGGACTCGAAATCGGGAGACGGCGTCGGGAAAAGGATGCTCCGTCAGGGATTCGAACCCTGGTCATTGCCGTGAGAGGGCAATATGATTGGCCGGACTACACCAACGGAGCGGGTTTGCAATCTATGCTTGCCGAGAAGACTGTTTAAGGGTTGCGTTTCATCGGTACCGTGTCCAGCCGTCGCATGCGCGAATTACTCCTCGAACGGTGACCTGGTCGCCTCTGGTTCGAATCCCTCGAGGCTGATGATGTTCTCTCGACCGACGCGGAGTTTGCTGATGGTGCCGTCGGATTCCATCTCCGAGAGCAACATGCTCACCTTCGACTTCGACCAGCCGGTTTCGTCGACGATGTCGACCTGTTTCATTCGGCCGCCTCGCTCCCGAATGAGTGAGATGACTCGATCCTCGTCGCTGAGGAGTTCGTCGTCCGGTATCGGCTGGGCGGGCGATTGGTCGGGTTCGCGAGTCGGCTCGGGGCGGGAATCCGGATCCGATCGGTCCGTCCTCGACAGGAGGCCGTACCGGGAGATACCGGCAACGAGGAGGCCGAGCAAGATCGCGCCGCCAGCGAGCGCCATCGCGATGGTGGATAGCGGGAGAGCTGACTCGTTTTCCGTGTCATCACCTGATTCGACCGGCCCACCCGCTGATTCGCTCTCGAAAACGACGCGCGGCTGACCGTCCAGGAATTGCTTTCGGCCGGTCCAGGTAACCGAATCGCTGGCTTCGAGGGAGGATGCGCTGAGCTCGCCGACCGGCTGGACGTCGGCGAACCGCAGGCCGTCACCCGTTTCGACGACGAGCGATTGGTCGGAGGCGACGACGAAGTTCCCCTCGAAAACGTCGCCAGCGACGACCTCGCCGTCGTTCACCTGCGCGAACCCGTTCCACGTGAACGACATTTCGACGACGCCTCGCGTGTTGAACCCCTGTTCGATCCGTGCCGTCCGGTTGAAGTCGGTTGCTTCCATCTCCCGGTCGGTTTCCTCCCGACCGATGTTGAGGAGGACCTCAGCCTGGCTCGCGAAGTCCGCGTAGAGCTCCGTCTCCTCGGACTCGAACTCTTCGGCGAACGTCTCGAACTCCGACTTGGCCTCGTCGCCCTCGAGAATGCGTTCGTAGCGGAACGTCCAGATGGCTGACCCGTCGTCGTTGACTGTAACGATGAACGTCGTCGTTTCGAAGCCCTGCTCTTGGAACGAGGCGGCAGCGGCGCTCGCGTATCGGTCCTCGCCAGCGCTGAACGCTGGCTGCTCGGTATCCATACCCGGTTGCCGTTCTCGTTCGACCGCGGTGGTCGAATCGGCGGCGGCCACCAGCGTTCCGCCACCGACTGCGGTGACGAGGAGAGCGATCACGAGGATCCCTGTTCGAAGAGCCGACCCGTTCATTCGTCTCTCTTGTACGTGCTCTCAGTAAAAGACCTTGTGAATGTCGATTCCACTACGGTACGCATACCCAGGCGTCCGAAATCGCGTGTCGACACGCACAAAGTGACCCGAAACGTACCTGCTGGCGATGATCGTAAATCTCGCCGCGGGAAAGCAGGTGTTCACGAGCAACGCGTTCCTGGTCACCGGCGACCGGACCGTCCTCGTGGATACGGGAGCGAACTTCGACGTCGTCGAGGCGGTCCGCGAACACGTCGACGCACTCGAGGCCGTCGTGCTCACTCACACCCACCCCGATCACGTCGGCAATCTCGAGGCCGTCACGACGGCATTCGATGTCGACGTCTGGGGGTTCGACCCGTCGGTCGACGGCATCGACCACGAACTCGGGGACGAGGTGGCGGTCGTCCTCGGCGACGACGAGTACGTCGCGTTGCACACGCCAGGCCATAAGGACGACCACCTCTGTCTGTACGCACCCGAGGCAGGCGTGCTATTCGCTGGCGACCTGGTCTTCCAGAACGGCGCGTTCGGGCGAACCGACCTCCCGGAGGGCGATCGATCGACGCTCGTCGACAGCATCGATCGGATCCTCGAGCGAATCGACCCCGACCTCGAGACGCTTCACGTCGGCCACGGGCCGAGCGTCACCGACGAGCCGTACGAGCACGTCGAACTGGCGAGTCGCATGGCCAGGCAGGCCTGACGCTCGCGTCGGTCAGGGTTTGAGGCCGTAGTAGCCCGGTTCGTCGTCGGTTCGCGGCTCGCCCACCACGAGGTCGTCCGCGTTGGTCATGATCCACGGAATCGCCCAGTCGAGGAGGATGTCCTCCGTCTCGCGGTCGATTTCTGCGTTCGGATCCAGCCCCTGCAAGAGTCGGGCGATTTCGTAGACGCTGTACATCTGGTCGGCCTCAAGGAGTTCCTCGGGCGTGTAGAAGTCACACGGCGGCAAGTTGTCAAATTCGTCCTTTGGAACGGGCATACCTCGACTAACGGGCCTCGCGGCTAAACGGTGTGGGTTTCGACGTTCGACGTTCGAGGCGCATCGCTCTTAGCGAGCCCCTCTATACGAGTCGCGACTCGCGTCGCTACTCGCTCACTGTCGGCGCCAAAAAAGTGCGATGGTGTACGGAATCGTCGCTTACTCGAAGTGGTCGAGGCACTTCTGGTACTCCTCGTCGACGGAGTCCCAGTTGACGACGTCGAAGAAGGCGTCGACGAAGCTGCCGCGGTCTGGGCCGTAGTCGTAGTAGTAGGAGTGTTCCCAGACGTCGAGCGCGAGGATGGGGTGTGCGCCCCAGAGCGCGCCCTGGTCGTGCTTGTCGACGGCGAGGTTGCGAAGCTGCTTCGAGACGGGATCGTAGACCAGCAACGCCCAGCCACCGGCGGCGCTCGCGGCGGCCTCGAACTCGCCCTTCCAGGCGTCGTAGGATCCGAAGTCCTCCTCGATGCGGTCGGCGAGGTCGCCCTCGGGTTCGCCGCCGCCGTTCGGGTCCATGTTCTCCCAGAACAGCGTGTGGAGGTAGTGACCACAGCCGTTGTGGGTGACGCTGCTAAGGGCACCGCCCGTAGAACCGTGGTCTCCGGATTCGCGGTTCTCCGAGAGCGTCTCCTCGGCGGAGTTCAGGCCGTTGACGTACCCCTGATGGTGGGTGTCGTGGTGCCAGGTCACGACCTGTTCGGAAATCGATGGCTCGAGTGCGTCGTAGTCGTACGGCAGTGGTGGCAGTTCGTGGTCAGTCATTGGTGAACACCGGTTGGGCAATCGACCGCTGACCTGTTAAACATTGAGGAGGGAAACGCTATCACACCTCACAATCTATCGGCTTCGCTGACCGTCACTGTCTCCGACGTATTGCCGCCGAGACTGGTACTACTGGACCGATTCCTTGTGGTAGGCGTGCTCGAGCCACTCCTCGAGTGACGGCTGGGACCAGTACCTGACCGTCTGGCTCCGGGCATCGTGGTCGACCACGCCAGCGTCTTCGAGTTTTGGAAGGTGAACGTGTCTGAGTCCAGCGGCAATCTCGGACCGTCCGTCCGCCGAACAGTCGCTTCGGTCGTCGTTGGTATGAACGTAGTCGGCAATCTCGTCGACCGACGCGACGCCGTCCGATTGCTCGGAGAGGTAATAGAGCGCCTGGCGGCGACGACGACTCGCGAGCAGTTCAAAAACCAGGTCCAGTGAGGGCGCTGTATAACATGCTCGGGCCGTGGATCCCTTCTCCCTGTTACTCATTTGCAAACCACCTACCGTAACTTAACATTCGAAACCACCACCCACTTATACTGGTGGGTACACATTAGATGTTACGTCTCTCCGAATACGTACCTGTATTTCTTCTTATGCGTACTCGAGATGGGAAAATTCGCTGGTCGTCGTGCGGATCGTTCCGTTCGACGATGGTTAGATCTCGGTCGAATCCCGGATTGGAACCCGATACCCGCGTCGAGTTATTCGTAGAGCCAGGACGCGTCGTGCTGGTCGTAGTCGATCAGTTCGTCCTCGTCGAAGTGGATCGCGATTTCGCGCTCGTTCGCGCCTTCGTCCTCGTGATCTGCCGCGTGGACGACGTTACGACCGAGGTCCAGCGCGTAGTCGCCGCGGATGGTTCCGGGAGCGGCCTCAAGCGGATCGGTCGCGCCAATCATCTGGCGGACCTGCCGCGTGGCGTCCTGACCCTCCCAGACCATCGGGACGACGGGTCCCGCGGTGATGAACTCGATGAGCCCGTCGAAGAACGGCTTGTCCTCGTGTTCGGCGTAGTGCTCTTTGGCCCGCTCTTCGGGCATGTTGATCACTTTGATGCCGACGAGTTTGAGGCCGCGGTCCTCGAGTCGAGAGACGACTTCGCCCACGAGTCCGCGAGCGAAGGCGTCGGGTTTGACCATGACGAAGGTGCGTTCGTGGTCGCTCACGCTTCTTCACCTTCTTCGGCTTCGGCTTCCCCCTCGGCCTCGGATTCGGATTCGGATTCCTCTTCGGTCTCCTCGCCCGTTTCGGAGTCGTCCTCGGCTTCCGCGTCGTCGTCGGCGGGTTCGGTGTCCTCGTCAACTTCGTCTTCGCCCTCCTCGACGAGATCCTCGTCTTCTTCGGCTTCAGCCTCCTGGTCGGGTTCCGTAGACTCGTCCGCCGACGTGTCGACCTGGGTTGGACCCTTGCCGCGACGGCCCTCCTCGGTCCACTCGAGGTCGCGCGGTTCGCGACCGAGCTTGTAGTTTTTCTCCGCCTTCGAGTCGACGAAGTGGAGCACGGTACCGTCGGTGCGAACGTACATGATGCCCGTGCCGGGCTCGATCTCTTCGCCCGTGTAGTCGCAGGTTCGCTTCTCGACCATTATTGTCCTCCGATGGAGTCGGCCTCGCGGGCGGTCTCACGTAGCTGGAGGATGTCCCCCTCGCGGACCGGCCCGAGGCAGTTTCGGGTGATGATGCGTCCCTGGTTCTCGCCCTCCTTGATCCGGCACTTGACCTGCATGGCTTCGCCGTGCATGCCAGTCTTGCCGACGATCTCGATGACCTCGGCGGGCGTTGACCCGTTTTCTGCTTCTTCAGCACTCATCTGTGGTCACCTCAGTCGAGGTCCTCGACCTTTCCGGCGATGTCTTCGACGTCGCTCGACGCCTCGCCGGCGTCGACGATCGCCGCGGCCGCGGAGCCGACCTCGAGGCCGGCAGCGTGACCGACGTCGTCCTGGGTCTCGACGAAGACGACCGGGATGCCCTTCTCGTCGGCGAGTTCGGGGAGGTGCATCACGATCTCCTCTGGCGAGACGTCCTCGGCGACGTAGACGAGCTCGGCGTTGCCGCGCTCGATGGCCTTGGTCGTTTCGTTGGTTCCTTTCTTTACACTGCCTGTGTCTCGAGCGACCTCGAGCGCCTCGAGGGCGTCGTCGGCGAGGTCGGCTGGGATGTCTGTGGTTACGTAGACTGCCATTGGTTGTTCACCTCTCCTACGCGCGGGCTCGCACTCCCCTGCCGTCCGGGGCTGGGCCCGGGCCGGGTTCGTCCGGCGAAAGTCCTGTGAGGCTAGGAGTATCATCAACCCCGCGTAGGGTGTACTTCCCAGTAACGGTGCCCCCCTTAAAAGCGTGTTCAAACGAACGGAGGCGTGGGAAACCGTTGCACGGGAGGAAGGCTGGCCGACGGCTCACGGTCGCCTTCGTCGCTACCAACGACCACTCGCCTGGAGGGAACGTGAGCGAGAGTCAGTCGACAGTAACTCGTGGGTGAGTGCCAGCCGACAGTAACTTACGATCACCTATCCGATGAGTCCACATGAACGTCGCCGCGCACGCTCGAGCCCTCCGCGAGGAGGCCGCCTCGGTCGACGAGCGTCGTGGCCTGGTGCTCGCGGGCGACCGCGAGCGGGGGTACGAGGTACTGGCGACCGTCCTCGAGTCCCTCGACGTCCCGATTTCACAGACGACGCTGGTCGGCCCAGAGGATCGACTCCGCTGTGAACACCGGACCCAGTCCGAAGCCGGAGCGCTCCTGGGCACGACCCGGGAGGTCGTCGTCCTCGACGCTCACGACACCCTCGAGCCGAACGCGCTGGGGAAACTCGTGGGAACGATCGACGCCGGAGGACTCTTGATCCTGCTGACGCCGTCGCTCGAAGAGTGGCCCGACGAGCGAGGTTCGTTCGAGCGATCGATGGCCGTTCCCCCGTTCGAACTCGAGGACGTGACCGGACGCTTTCGAGCGCGGCTCGTCGAGACGCTTCGCGTCCACCGCGGGATCGCAATCGTGGACGTCGACGACGACCGCCTCGAGGACGACGGACTGACGCACCCGGCTCCCCGTCTCGTGTACCGCGGCGAACAGGTCCAGACGAACGACGTGGTCGCCAGGGCCGATGTCGTAGACGCAGAGGCCCACGACGACCGACGGACACGACACTTCCTGCAGGACGCATACGACGCCTGTTACACTGACGACCAGCGAACAGCACTCGAGACCCTCGAGCGCCTTCGCTCTCCCAAGAACGCGGTCGTCCTCGAGGCTGACCGCGGCCGCGGCAAGTCGAGCGCGATCGGACTGGCTGCCGGCTGTTTCGCCGCCGCGGGCGATCACGTCCTGGTTACCGCGCCCGCCTGGGCGAACGCGGCCGAAGCCTTCGCCCGGGCGAGTGAGTTGCTCGAGGGGTGCGGCGACCTCGAGGGAGGCTCCGATCGGAACGGGCGGCGTCTGCGGACAGTCGACGGCGGAACCATCGAGTACGCCCCGCCGCTCGAGGCCGTCTCCCGCGCCGAAACTGCCGACGTCGTGCTGGTCGACGAGGCCGCCGCTCTCTCGGTGACGGTACTCGAGTCGCTGCTAGCCGCCGATCGAATCGCGTTCGCGACGACGATCCACGGCTACGAGGGGGCTGGCCGTGGATTCTCGGTTCGTTTCCGGGATCGACTCGAGGCGAGCGACCACGACGTCTCCGAGTACGTCCTCCAGGAGCCGATCCGGTACGCCGCCGGCGACCCGCTCGAGGTCTGGTCGTTTCGAGCGATGTTGCTCGATGCCAGCCCACCGGTTGCCCCGCTTATCGAGGACGCGACTCCGGAGTCGGTCGAGTATCGTCGCCTCGAACCCGATGCCCTCCTCGAAGACGAGTCGCTCCTCCGGGAGGTCGTCGGTCTGCTCGTGCTCGCTCACTACCGAACCGAGCCGAACGACCTCGCCCGGCTGCTCGACGCGCCGAACCTCGAGACGCGGGCCCTGCTCCAGGACAGTCACGTCGTCAGTGTCACCCTGCTGGCACGGGAGGGAAACCTCTCGGAAGCGGACCGAGCGCGGATGTACGAGGGCGGGCGCATCCGCGGGAACATGATCCCCGATATCCTGACGAGTCACGTGCGCGACGAGTCGGCGGGTGAGGCTTCCGGGATTCGCGTGGTCCGCATCGCGACCCACCACGCGCGGCGTGAACGGGGGCTCGGCTCACACCTCCTGGAGCGCATCCGGGAGGAGTTCGACGGGGCGGTCGACTGGCTGGGCACCGGGTTCGGCGCGACGCCCGACCTCGTCTCGTTCTGGCGGGCAAACGGCTACCGGACGATCCACCTGTCGACGACTCGCAACGACACCAGCGGGGAGTACTCGGCGATCATGATCACGCCGTTGAGCGAAGCAGGGGAGGCTCTGCTCGAGCGCCACGCGACTCGCTTCGCCAGGCGCTTGCCGCGAGTGCTCTCCGACACTCTACACGACCTCGATCCTGACGTGGTTCGGGCCGTTACCAGATCGATCGGGACCGAATACGCGCCTCCGCTCGAGCTATCGTCCCACGAGTGGCGGGTCGTCGCCGGCGCGGCGTACGGCCCTGGCCTATACGACGTCGATCCAGGACCGTTCAGGCGACTGGTGATCTCGGCACTGATCGGGCGACCGCCAGAACTCGCGGACGCGCTCACCACGCGTCAGGTACAGTTACTCGTCCGGCGCGTCCTCCAGGCTCACACCTGGGACGACGTGGCGGCAGACCTCGAGTTCCATTCCCCGCGCCAGTGCATGCGGGCGTTCGGGTCGGCGCTGCAACCGCTAGTCGATCACTACGGAACGGCGGCCGCGCAAGCGGTTCGCGAGCGGTTTCTCGACGACGAGTCATGCGAGTAACCTGGCGATCCCATCCAGCAGTGAGAACTGGCCGCAGTCGCTTCGGTCGATACGCGATTCTATGCGTCGAGGAGTTCGGCGACGGCCACTTTCCTGGACGTTCGACTCGTTACCAGGACGAACGTCTCCACCCACACGCTCTCACCAGGTTCGATTCGAAGCGCTGGGATATCTCCGAACACGTCGGCAACGGCCGCTCGTGCCGCATCTGTCTCGGGAAGACGGAGAACCGTCTCCTCGAGCCGACATTCCGAAACGTCGCCGAGATCTGCGACCCCCTCGCCGTCCGAAGGGTGGACTTCGACGCGAAACTCCCACGGCGTCATCACGAACGTTCGCCGTTCGTTTCGACGGACTGACCAACCTCGCGATTCCGAGCGCTCGAGCGCCGCTTCGAAATCGGGCACGATCAGACCGAGGTGGTCGAAGTGCGGACGACGGCCGGGGGCGAGTGTAACGTTCACGCCGCCTCGCTGGTGGACCTGGAGTTTGAATCGAAACCCTTCGGGAATTTCGTCGGTCGGCCCGAGGGAAACGCCCTCGCCCCGGACGCTCCCGAACCGCTGATCGAGTGGGAGACCGGCCCGCTCGAGGCGGTTTGCGGCTTCGCCGACGGACGGAGTGTTGAAATGGAGGTGAAAGAGCGTCGATTGCGGCATACGCGAGAGGTAGGACGTGACCGTGATAACGATACGGATGTATCGACCGGTAACCCGTCGTAGACGACGCTTCGGGAGAGCGGCGACCCGAATTCACCGACGGCGGTCGGCGATCGACTCCTCGCTCGTTTCGGCAGCCACGAGTTCGTAGAGGATCGCCCGCCCGCCGTCGTCCTTCGGGCGCAGGATTCGACCGAGTCGCTGAGTGAACTCCCGCTCGCTCCCGCTGCCCGAGAGGACCACCGCGACCGACGCGTCAGGCACGTCGACGCCCTCGTCTAGGACGTTCGAGGTCACGACGCGGGAGTAGGTCCCGTCGCGAAAGCGCTCGAGGATCTCGCGGCGCTCGGCGGTACCGGTCTGGTGGGTGATCACCGGGATCAGAAATCGCTCGCCGACCTCGTAGGCGAGGTCGTTGTAGGCCGTGAAGACGATCGTCCGCTCGCCACGGTGCGTCTCGAGCACCTCCGCGAGGGCCTCGATCTTTCCCTCGGCGCCGAGCATGATCTCGCGAGCGCGCTGGCGGGCCAAGAGCGCCTCCCGCGCAGCCGGGTCGCTCCCCGAGCGCTTGACGAGTTCCTGGTAGTCCGACCCTGACTGCATCCGGATGTTCGAGCGCGCGAGGTAGTCGGTGAAGGTTCCCTGGTGGCGCTCGTAGTTCTCGCGCTCGCGCTCCGTGAGTTCGATCTTCCGCCGTTTCACGTCGTAGGGGGCCAGGTGTTCGCCCGCGAGGTCGTCGGGCGAGAGTCGGTGAACGACGGGACCGACGAGTTCTTCGATCACCTCGTGGGCATCGTCGGGCCGCTCGAACGTCGCGGTCAGTCCTAGCCTAGCCGGTGCGGCCAGTAGCCGGGCGATCTGGCGGTAGCCCTCGCCGCCGAGGTGGTGGACCTCGTCGAAGACGACGAACCCGAACCGGTCGCCGACCGCGTCGGCTTTCAGGTACGCCGAGTCGTACGTCGAGACGGTCAGCGCCTCGAGTCGCTGCTCGCCGCCACCGAATCGGCCGACAGGCACGTCGAACTCCGCCTCGAGTTCTGTCGCCCACTGCTCGAGCAGGTCGATCGTCGGGACGACGACCAGCGTCGGGACTGCGAGGCGCTCGATGGCCTCGATGGCGATGACGGTCTTCCCGCTGCCGGTCGGGAGTTCGAGGACGCCCGCGGGCGCCGGGTGGGACGGGCCGCCGTCGGCGAACGACAGACCCTCCCAGCGGTCCGTCTCGAACCAGCGCTCGAGGGCCGTCCGCTGGTAGGATCGAAGTTCGTACTCGGAGGCAAGCCCCTCGGGCAAGCCGTTAGCCGTTGCGAGAACGCCGTCCTGGACCGATTCGTAGCGTCGGGCGAGCGCCGCTCGAAGTGGAGTGTAGTGGACGGCCTCGGTTCGCAGGGTGTCCGAGCGCGGGTCGAACTCGAGTTCGACGGTGGCCAGTGTGGCGTCCTTGAGGAGCGCCTCGGCTCCTGTCTCGGGCGCCTCGATCCGGATCGTCCCGTCCTCGTACCGGAGACGGATCGACGACGGGGAGCCAACGGGTGACATCGACTACCGACAGTCGGGACGACGAGTACATAATTCCCGTGTTCGTTCACGACGGCTCTGCTGACTCGAGTGATCGACTTGTGGTCCAGAGAATGGAAACGAGAACGCATACCTCAACCCTTTTATTACCGCTGTGCCTTGTCTGGGACATGAGCGAAGACGAGGGCGCAACCCCCACAGCCCAGGGCGTGCCTGCGGAAGGCGATGCCGAACCGGGGACCGAGACCGATGGCGATGGTTCGGACGCCGACGTCGACGACGAGCGTCCGGAGGACCGTGACGAGAACGTCGAGGACTCGCCTGACGGGGAGGACGAAAACGTCGAGAAGGACGCGAACGAGGGGACGTCGAATTCGGCGTCGGACGGTCAGGGGTCCGCAGAGTCCACAGAACCCACGGCAGCACCCCTCGAGGGCGACGCCGACGAAGTACCCCAGACCAGCGACGAGATCCGCGACCTGCTCGAGACCCTGCGGGGCTACGACGACGAAATCGCCCGCGACGTCACCTCCATCGTCGAGATGGCCCGCGAGCTGAACGGGACCGTCATCGACCAGCGCGAGGAACTCGAGGACCTGAGCGAGCGCGTCGAGGCCCAGGCCGAAACCATCGGCGACCTCCAGGACCAACTCGAGGAGCGTGAGGAGGAACTCGCCGACCGCGAGGCGACGATCGAAGAGCACGAAGAACAGATCGAGGACCTCAAGGGCCACGTCAAGCGGACCCAGGCGGACTTCCAGAACTACAAGAAGCGGGCGAAGAAGCGCCAGGAACAGCTCAAAGAGCGCGCGACCGAGGACCTCGTCGGGCGACTCGTCGGTGTTCGCGACAACCTCAAGCGAGCGCTTTCGGAGGAGAGCGGGGACGTCGAGACGCTGCGAGAGGGCGTCGAGATGACGCTTCGCGAGTTCGACCGCGTCCTGGCCGAGGAAAACGTCGAGGAGATCGATCCCGAACCGGGAACCGAGGTCGATCCCCAGCGTCACGAAGTCATGGTGCAAATCGACAGTGACCAGCCAGAGGGGACGATCGCCGAGGTGTTCACGCCCGGCTACGAGATGAGCGAGAAAGTGATCCAGAATGCCCAGGTGACGGTGAGCAACGGCGAACTCGAGGGCGAGGGCGACGACGCGAGTGCAGATGCGGACGACGCAGATGTGGACGCCGACGACGGCAGTCCTGATGACGAATCCCCCGGGGGCGACAGTGATGGCAGTGATGACACTGGCGGCAGTGACGGCAACGACGCCGACGAAGTCAGTGAGGAGGGAGAGCCAGCAATCGACGACGAATCGGGCGAAACTGACGCATCGTTGGACGAGGACGGCGACCTCGAGAACGATAGGAGCGACGTAGACGATGCGGGCAACGACGACGATGCAGGCAACGAGGACGACGATGGCGATACGGGCGATTCTGCGGACGAGACGCCCGACGAAACCGATGACGCGATCGAACTCGGGGGCGAAGTCGCCTCCGAGGACGACCTCGACGACGCCGAGCAGTAGCCCGTCCTTGTGGCTCGACCACGCCGACTCGAGAAAACAGACGGCCGACAAAACATTCACTACGATCGGTGTAAGGACTCCTCTTGAGCGCGGTTTCGGGTGGGGTTTCAGAAGTCTTTTGACGGGCTAGAGGCAACGTTCGCTACGACATGACCGAGGACTTGAACTGGGCTATCGGAGGCGAGGCCGGGGACGGCATCGACTCCACCGGGAAGATCTTCGCCCAGGCACTCTCCAGGGCCGGACGACACGTCTTTACGTCAAAGGATTTCGCGTCGCGAATCCGGGGCGGCTACACCGCCTACAAGATACGCACCTCCACGGACCGCGTCCAGAGTGTCGTCGATCGGCTCGACATTCTCGTCGCGCTCACCCAGCGAACCATCGACGAGAACCTCGACGAACTCCACGAGGGCAGCGCCGTCATCTACGACGGCGAGCGCTCCTGGGACGCCGAGATTCCAGACGAGATCACTGCCGTCGACGTACCGCTCAAATCACTGGCCGAGGAGGCCGGCGGCGCGATCATGCTCAACGTCGTCGCCCTCGGAGCCGCCTGCGAAATCACTGGCTTCGACGTCGCCTACCTCGACGAGGCGCTCGAGAAGCGCTTCGGCGGGAAGGGCTCGAAGATCGTCGACAACAACAAAGACGCCGCCCGCAAGGGACGGGACTACGTCCGGGAGAACTACGACCTGGATCTGGGTTACGCCCTCGAGACGACCGACGAGGATTACGTCCTGCTCAATGGCGACGAGGCCATCGGGATGGGTGCGCTCGCCGCCGGCTGTCGCTTCTACGCCGGTTACCCGATCACGCCCGCGACGAACGTGATGGAGTACCTGATCGGGCGAATCGAACAGTACGGCGGCCACGTCGTCCAGGCCGAGGACGAACTCTCGGCGATCAACATGGCCCTCGGCGCGGCCCGCGGCGGCGCCCGGTCGATGACCGCGACTTCCGGCCCCGGCATCGACCTGATGGCCGAGACGTTCGGCCTCGTGGCGACCAGCGAGACGCCGCTGGTCATCGTCGACGTGATGCGCTCGGGCCCGTCGACGGGGATGCCGACCAAGCAGGAACAGGGCGACCTGAACATGACCCTCTACGGTGGCCACGGCGAGATTCCGCGCTTCGTCGTCGCCCCGACGACCATCGACGAGTGCTTCTGGAAGACCGTCGAGGCGTTCAACTACGCCGAGAAGTACCAGACGCCCGTCTACGTCGTCGCCGACCTCGCGCTGGCGGTCACCGAACAGACGTTCTCCCCCGAGACGTTCGACATGGACGCCGTCGAAATCGACCGCGGAAACTTGCTCGAGGACGACCAGGTCTCCGAGTGGCTCGACGACCAGGGCCACTTCCGCGCCCACGCCGCCACCGAGGACGGCATCAGTCCGCGCGCGATTCCCGGCATGACCGACGGCGCGCACATGAGCACGGGTCTCGAGCACGACGAACTCGGGCGCCGAACAGAGGATACCGAAGTCCGCGTCGAACAGGTCGACAAGCGCAACCGCAAGGTCGAGACCGCGAAGGCCGAAGAAGAGTGGGACTACCGCGAGTTCGGCGACGAAGACGCCGACAACCTCGTCGTCTCCTGGGGCTCCAACGAAGGCGCGCTCCGGGAAGCCGTCGCCTTGCTCGAGGACGAGGACGTCCCAGTCCGGGTCATCTCGGTGCCCTACCTCTTCCCGCGACCCGACCTGAACGAGGAGTTCGAGGCCGCCGACGACGTCATCGTCGTCGAGTGTAACGCGACCGGCCAGTTCGCCGACGTGCTCGAGCACGACACGCTCCAGCGGGTCAAGCGCATCAACAAGTACACCGGCGTGCGGTTCAAGGCAGATGAACTCGCCGAGGAAATTACTGCGAAACTGAACGAGGAGGTGCCAGCACAATGAGTTCCCAATCAGAGGTACGATTCACCGACTTCAAATCCGACAAGCAACCGACCTGGTGTCCCGGCTGTGGCGACTTCGGGACGATGAACGGCATGATGAAGGCCCTCGCGAACACGGGCAACGATCCCGACAACACCTTCCTGGTGGCCGGCATCGGCTGCTCGGGGAAAATCGGGACCTACATGCACAGCTACGCCATCCACGGCGTCCACGGCCGGGCCCTGCCCGTCGCGACGGGCGTGAAGATGGCCCGACCCGACATCGAGGTCATGGCCGCCGGCGGCGACGGCGACGGCTACTCGATCGGGGCCGGCCACTTCGTCCACGCTACCCGGCGAAACGTCGACATGACCTACGTCGTCATGGACAACCGCATCTACGGGCTGACGAAGGGACAGGCCTCGCCGACCTCGCGATCCGACTTCGAGACGTCGACGACGCCCGAAGGGTCCCAGCAGCCGCCGGTCAACCCTCTCGCGCTCGCGCTCGCCTCGGGGGCGACGTTCATCGCCCAGTCGTTCGCCTCGGACGCGATCCGCCACGCCGAGATCATCGAAGAGGCCATCGAGCACGACGGTTTCGGCTTCGTCAACGTGTTCAGCCCCTGCGTGACGTTCAACGACGTCGACACCTACGACTACTTCCGTGACTCGCTCGTCGACCTGAAGGAGGAGGACCACGACCGCCACGATTACGAGGCGGCCAAGGGGGTCATCCTCGACGCCGATAAGGAGTACCAAGGTGTGATGTACCAGAACGAGAACTCGATTCCCTACCACGAGCGACACGGGGTTACCGAGAACATGGCGGAGATTCCGGATGGCGCGCCCGAGAACGCCATGGATCTCGTTCGCGAGTTCTACTGACTCGCTGACTCGCCGACGCGACCGTCTATCGACCCGTTTTTGATTGGCAACATAGCCGTGGACTCACTTCTGGGCTGAGACTACTTGCGGCACCGACCTGAGCGAGAACAGCCCTCGAGCGAGAGCACTGCTCGAGTGCAATGCCATCGACGACTCGAGTTCGGTTGTAGCCCGAACAGACGTCGGCTACCCGTCGACGACCCGTCATCGGGGAGTTCCCCTGGGGCCGCCGTCTGCTGGAAATCGGCCGAACGTGTTCGATATCTGATTTTGTGATTCCTTCCCACGGGTTGGGAATCAACGCCCGTTATGATCGATACGGGACGGCTACCTCGAGGTAGGTGAGTAAATGACCTGGACAATCGTCGTCGGCGTCAAGCAAGTACCCGACGCCAAGGAGGTGGGAATCGATCCCGACACCGGCCGGCTGGACCGGGCGAACGCCCCCGCCGTGATGAACCCGCCGGATCGGCATGCTCTCGAGGCCGCGCTCTCGATCAAAGACGTCGTCGACGCTCGCGTCGTGGCGATTACGATGGGGCCGCCGATGGCCACGCCGGTGCTCGAGGAGGCGGTCGCGATGGGCTGTGACGACGCAGTCCTCATCACGGACCGCGCGTTCGCGGGTAGCGACACCTGGCCGACGAGCCTGACCCTCGCGAGCGCGGCCGACACACTCGGGGCGGACGTCGTCGTCTGCGGTGAGGAGACCACCGATTCCTCGACGGGACAGGTCCCGCCGGGAATCGCGGCGCACAACGGGTGGGCGCAGTTGACTTACGTCGAGGACCTCGAGCCCCGCCCCGACGAGGACCGGCTGGTCGCGGTCCGCGACGTCGAAGGCGGCTACGAGCGGGTGGCTGCGGAGCTACCGGTGGTCGTCGCCGTCGCCTACGGCGAGTTCGACCCCCGTCCCGCCGGCCTTCACCGGAAACTCTACGCCGAGAACGACTTCGAGCCAATCGAGTGGACGGCCGCGGATCTGGGCATCGAAGACGAGGTCGGCCTCGACGTTTCGCCGACCTCCGTCGGCGGGATGGAGACTGTCGACCCCGTCGACCGACGCGGCGAGGTCGTCGACGACGTCGACGAGTTGGCCAGCCGCCTCGCGGAGGTGATCGCATGAGCGCTAGCGACGATGCCAACGACACCAACGACACCAACGACACCAACGGCGCCGACGATGCCGGCGGCATCGACCTCGAGGCCTACGCGGACGTCTGGGTATTCGTCGAAGTCCACGACGGCGACGTGATGGCCGTCTCCTGGGAGCTCCTCGAGGAGGGCAAGAAACTCACGGCAAAGACGGGCGAGGACCTCGTCGCGCTCGTCATCGGGGAGGACCTCGACGCCGTCGTTCGCGAGGCGCTCGAGCGAGGGGCCGACCGCGTGCTCGTCGCCGACGACCCGGTCTTCGAGCCCTATCGGGCCGATCCCTACGGCGCGCAGTTCCGGGCGATGGTCGAGGAGCGAAAACCGTCGATCGTCCTCATCGGGGGGACGCACACGGGCCGTGACTTCGCCGGACGAGTCGCCGTGCCGACCCACGCCGGGTTGACGGCCGACGTGACCGAAATCGACGTCGACGACGACGGCCTGTTGCAGGCGCGACGGCCCGCGTTCGGTGGCGACATCCTCGCGACCATCCTCTGTGAGGAACACCGTCCCCAGATGGCGACCGTTAGGCCGGGCGTCTTCGAGCCCGGCGAGCCGGACCTGGACGGCGACTTCGCGACTGTCGACGAGGCGATCACTGCAGTCGACGTCGTCGTCGACGAGTCCGAGACGATCAGCGAGGTTCTCGAGCGCAATGTCGGCGACACCACCGACATCACCGAGGCCGACCGTATCGTCGCCGTCGGTGCCGGGATCGAGGGCGACCTCGAGCCCGCAATCGACCTCGCGGAGGCCCTCGGCGCCGAACTGGTGGCGAGCCGTGCCGCCGTGGACGAAGGCTGGGTCGACGGATCGAGGCAGGTCGGTCAGACGGGCAAGACCGTCCGACCCGAGTTGTACGTCGCCCTCGGAATCAGCGGCGCCATTCAGCACGTCGAGGGGATGAACAAGTCGGGAACGGTGATCGCGATCAACACCGACCCGAACGCCCCGATCTTCGAACACGCGGACTACGGCATCGTCGGCGACTTCGCCGACGTGTGCCCGAGGCTCGCGAAGTCGCTTCGCGAGCGCGACCTAGCGGAGGTGATGCCGTGACTGACCACCAATCGATCGACGGCCCCCAACTGCTCGACGAGCGCGCGGGCGACGCCGCGCTCGAAGCGCCGAACTACGACAACGAATTCGATGCCATCGTCGTCGGGGCCGGCCTCGCCGGGAGCGCCGCCGCCCTGACGATGGCCAACCGCGGACTCGAGCCACTGCTCGTCGAACGCGGATCGTACCCGGGGGCGAAGAACGTCTTCGGTGGCGTCCTCTACACGCCGACGATCCGCGAGCTGGTCGACCTGGACGCGGCGCCCCTTGAGCGCTACGTCGCCGAGAAGCGCTTCAGCATGCTGAGCCACGACGACGAGACGGCAATCTCGCTCAAGCCCGGCGAGTGGCACCGCGAGCCGCACAACGACTCCTACACGGTCTACCGCGGCGAGTTCGACGAGTGGTTCGCCGACCAGGCCGTCGAGGCCGGGGCCACCCTCGTGACGGAGACCACCGTCACCGGTGTGATCCGTGAGGGAGGCGACATCGTCGGCGTCGAGACCGACCGCCCCGACGGTGCGATTCGGGCGCCGTACGTCGTGCTCGCCGAGGGCGGCAACTCGCTCGTGAGCGAAGGTGCTTCCCTCAAATCGCCTGAATCGCGCGAGAATATCGCTGTCGCCGCCAAAGAAGTCCTCGAGTTCCCCGAGCGATCGGGCGTGATCGAGGACCGGTTCCGGCTCGTCGGCGACGCCGGCGTCTCCTACCAGTACTTCGGCGAAGGAGCCGTCGGCGAGGCCTACGGCGGCGGGTTCATCTACACGAACGGCGACACGGTGAGCGTCGGCGTGGCCTACAGCCTCGAGGACGCGGCGACGAAGCGCCAGTCCCCCGAGGAGACGCTGAACCTGTTCAAGAGCCACCCGGCGGTCGCACCGTTGCTCAGAGGCGCCCGCACCGTCGAGTACGGCGCGAAGACGATCCCCGAGGGTGGGGCGGAGTCGATGCCCAGCCTCGTCCACAACGGGGCCGTCATCGTCGGCGACGCCGCCGGCCTCGTGCTCAACAACGGCGTTCACCTCGAGGGGACGAACATGGCCGTCGAGAGCGGTTACTACGCCGGCACGGCCATCGTGGAAGCGGCCGAGCGGGGTCGCACCGAGGCCTCGGCGCTCGAGTCCTATTCCGAACGACTCGAGGACTCATTCGTGGTCCAGAATCTCGAGCGGTACGCGTGGCTCCAGGACCGGGTCGAAGAGGATCGCGAACTCCTGTTCGAACAGTTGCCGCGAGCGATCGCCGACGCGAGTAGCGAGTACTTCACGATGGATCGACGACCGAAGGAGATGCACGCGAAAGCCGCGAAGCAGCGCGTCTTCGACACCCTCGGCGGGTGGAAAGGGGCGACGAAACTGGCCCTACGATACCGAAAACTGGTGAAATAAGATGAGCGTCAGCCCACAGGCACCCGAGATCGAGAACGATTCGATGGAAGACCGCCTCTACACGGTGAAGTACGAGGACCCCGGCGACTCACACCTGGACGTGAAGGTGGCGAGCATCTGCGCGGATTCGTGTGAGACCGCCGACTGCGTCTCCATCTGTCCCGCGGACGTCTGGCGGCGCGAAGACGGCGAGGGCGTGCCGACGATCGCCTACGAGAACTGCCTCGAGTGCTCGAGTTGTCGCTTCGCCTGTCCCTACGACAACGTCAGCTGGGAGTACCCGAAGACGGGAGCCGGCGTGACGTACAAACGCGGATAGCGGGACAGCGCGGACAGCAGGGTCGACCCGCTCGAGTACCCCGATGCCTCATGCCTCTTGCATGAATCGTTCCCGACGACTGGGAACCGCCGCCTTTCTTCATGGGTGTGTGGAACATACACACGAGTGAGGGATCCACTATGACCGACGCACTCACGCCCCGTCCGACGTCGAGCCGCATTGGAACGATCGAACAGGCGGCCGTCACGGCCTACGACGCACTCGAGGCCGCGGGCTGTACCAGTATCGATACGAAGGTTCCGTATCAGAGCCGCGCGACCTGGATCGTGCCGGCGGCGACCGACCAGGGTCGTCGACACGTCCACATCGATCCGCGGACAGGACACACGAAAATCGCCCGACAGGACTGAGGACGCGTGTCGTCGGTCGAGAATTTTTGCGGTTGCACTCGGTGAGTGCGCTCTCACGTCGCGCGCGAGGGTACGGCCTACGGTCTACGTCCCTCGTCGGCGACGACCCCTCAGATCGCTTGCCGGCGACGAAACCTCAGGCCCCCTCGTCCGTCTCCGGTGCAGGCACGTCTCGAGACGCCGGATGTTCGACCGACCGCATTAGATCCTCGATGTAGACTCCCTCATCTGGAAGCTGCGTCGGGAAGCCACCGACCAGCACGATCAGGTCGTCGTCGTGAGTGAATTTCGTGACCCAGAGGGTGATCTCGAGGCGTTCGTCTTCGAACTGGGCCTCGGAGGCGAACTCGTCGACGGTCCGGTTCGCGCCCAGAATGCCGAGGGCGAACGACTCGCCCGTCGGTTGCGGTTCGGCGAGTCCGTCGAACTCACCCTCGAGTTCGCCGCCGAGTTCCTCGAGCAGTTCGTCGGTATCCATGTCGGCGAGCGGGTTCATTGCCTTTCCTCCGACCGACATCTCCGGCATGGAGATGGCGGCGAAGACGGCGGCGTCACGGCTCTGTCCCTGTATCGTCACCTCGTTCGTGTACGCGACCGACCAGGCCGAGGCGGCGATTTCTCGGCCGGCAGCCTCCTCGGTCACGCGTTGCCAGCCCGACTGGTACTCGGCGTAGCCCGTCGATTCGAGGGTCGCTTCGGCGGGGAGCACCGGTTCGGCGGTGTACTCGAGTGGTTCGTTTCCCAGCAGAAAGTCGAGACAGCCGGCCGTCGCCGCGAGCACCCCGGTACCGGCGCCAGCCAGGACCGATCTCCGGTTGATCATTACCGGTAACAGTCACAGCGGAGGTATATGCGTTCTGGCTACCAGTCGGACAGACGACAGATATCCGGGGTCGGCTCGAGGAGGTGTCGAGGGAACGTATCAACAGTTATCGGGGTGGGCCACGCGCGTTCTGGTATGACGGCATTTTCCAGCCGAGTGGAGGCGGTGTCGATCAGCGGAATCCGCGAAGTGTTCGAAGCAGCGGGCGAGGACGCGATCAACCTCGGCATCGGACAGCCGGACTTCCCGACCCCCGAGCACGCTCGCCAGGCGGCCGTCGACGCTATCGAGGCTGGGAAGGCCGATGCCTACACCTCCAACAAGGGCACCCTCGAGTTGCGCGAGGCCATCTCCGAGAAGTACGACCGCGACTACGGCCTCGACGTCGACCCGGGCGACGCCATCGTCACCGCGGGCGGCAGCGAGGCACTCCACCTCGCGCTCGAGGCGCACGTCGACCCCGGTCAGGAGGTCATCTTCCCGGACCCGGGCTTCGTCGCCTACGACGCCCTGACCCGGCTCGCGAGCGGAACGCCGAAGCCGGTCGACTTGCGCGAGGACCTGACCCTCGACCCCACCGACGTCGAGGACGCGATCACCGACGACACGGCCGCCTTCGTCGTCAACAGTCCCGGTAATCCGACGGGGGCCGTCCAGAGCGAGGCCGACATGCGGGAGTTCGCCCGAATCGCCGACGAACACGACGTACTCTGCATCTCCGACGAGGTGTACGAACACATCGTCTTCGACGGCGAACACCACTCCCCGATGGAGTTCGCGAGTACCGACAACGTCGTCGTCGTCAGCGCGTGCTCGAAGACCTACTCGATGACCGGCTGGCGGCTAGGCTGGGTCGTCGGCTCGAACCGCCGCATCGAGCGCATGCTCCGGGTTCACCAGTACTGCCAGGCCTGTGCCTCCGCGCCCGCCCAGTACGCCGCCGAGGCCGCCCTCACGGGTCCACAGGACCCCGTCGAGGAGATGGTCGCCGCTTTCGAGGAACGTCGCGACGTCGTCGTCGAGGGTCTCGAGGCGGCCGGACTCGAGGTTCCGACGCCCAAGGGCGCGTTCTACGTGATGCCGAAAGTTCCCGAGGGCTGGTGCGACGAGGTCCTCTCCCGCGACGTCGTCGTCGTCCCCGGCGAAGCCTTCGGCGAAAACGGTGCGGGCTACGCCCGACTCTCCTACGCGACCAGCATGGACAAACTCGAGGAGGCTCTCGAAGTCATCCAGGAAGCGACCGAAGCTGTGCGGTAAGCTCGGTACATATAGCGGAACTACCCCGGTAGTTAGCGGACCACAATAGGAGGAATAGCCACAATAGGTGGAGTGGGTGAGATAAGCGAAATAAATCGGGAGGGCGGGCAGATCCCTTCGGATGATAGATTACCTGACCAGCGTCGATACGTAACTATAGAATCAGTAGCGAACTAGTACATTTTTTGAAGTAATGCAGCTAGTACGATGCAGTCAGTAGTACTGCTCACGCTTACCCCTCGCTCGAGTCAGCCAGAACCGCCGTGCACAGCTCCCGAGCGGATTCGAGATGTCCCTTCGCTCTCTCGTTCTCGGGCGAGTCCGCTTCCGCGAGCAAATGTGCGACCTGTCGAACTCGCTTTCGACTCGTCGCCTCGTCCAGGTCGTTTACCGCGGCGTCGCGGGCCACGGCCTCGGCTTCGCCGAGCCAGCGGTTCGTCCGGCGGTCGATGGGGAGTTCGGCCGTGGCCTCGAGGTGATCGTGGAGCCGATGGAGGCGAGCCTCGAGGGAGTCCGGGTCAGCCATCGGTTCACGTACGAACGCCAGCAACGTGGCTGTTCTGGACCGTCGACTCCCTGATTACTGAATCGAACGCGAAGAAAAGTGATCGAGGCGAATCGGCCTTAGATGCCTAGAGGCGCTCGACCGTCTTCAGCGCGTTCGTCCGACCGGCCCCGAACTCGGGGTCGCTTCGACCGTCCGTTCCCTCGGCGCCCTGAGCGATTGCGTCCCAGACTCGTCGAGTGTTGCTTCCGGGCGCGAGTTCACGAACGAGTCCGGCGAGGCCGGTGACCTGCGGGGCGGCCATAGAAGTACCGGCAAGCCAGGCGTAGCCACCGGGAACGGTCGAGTACACGAGGTTGGTGGGATACGGCCACTCAACCTCGTCGGGGTCCTCGTTGAGGGTCTTCTCGAGGGTCTCGTACCCGCCGCCTGGCGCGCCGACGGCGATCTCGTTCGACCCGTAGTTCGAGTAGAACGCGCGCTCGTCGTTCGGCGCCGTCGCGCTCACCGAGAGGACCCCCGAAAGGCTGTTGGGGAGCGTGAAGAGGCCACTCTGCTGGAGGTTCGCATCGGAGTTGCCCGCAGAGCCGACGAGTAAGGTTCCGGCGCTCGTGACTGATTGGGCAATGGGTTCCATAATCCGACGATACTGGTCGGCGTTCGCCGCCGGCGGGATCGGATCCGTACCGATGCTCATGTTCGCGGCGTCGGCACCGATTTCCGCGGCGTACTCCATGCCGGTAAGAATGTCGCCGAAAGTGGCCCCACCCTCGGCGCCGAAGACGCGAATCGAGACGATAGTCGCGTCGGGTGCCGTACCGAGCATGCCGACGCTGCCGTTGGCGGCCGTCGTCCCGGCCACGTGCGTGCCGTGATACCCGACGTCGCCCGTGTGGTCGCCGACCTGTCCCTCGATGATCGATACGCTCCGTTCGGTGTCGACGGTGAGATCCGGATGCGTGTCGTCGACGCCGGTGTCGATGATTGCGACGGTCTGACCAGCGCCGGTGGCGTGATCGTGGGCCTCCCTGACCTGCTGTACCTGTTTGTCCCAGAGGTACTGGTCGTAGACCTGATCGACCGCCGTGCTGTTTTCCGTGTCCGCCATTTCGACGAGGGCGGGCGTCTCCAGTTCGAACGCGAGGTCGCGTAGTGCGAGCGAGACGCCGCTGACGGACTCGAGATCGTCGGTAGCATCTGCCGGCCCGGTCGCGAGGAGCACGCGGCCGTTCGCGAGTGAAGAGCGAACGTCGAACCCGGCGGCCGAGACGGCATCGGCCGCGTCACCCGTTGTCCTGGCGAGGTAGCGCGCCTGTCCGTCGCTCGCGCTCGCGAGTCCAGCAAACGTTATCGTAGCACCCAGTGCACCCAGTCCCTGCAAGAGTGATCGTCGTGTCGTCATTGTGTGTGAATGTCCCGTGAGAGGGATAGTATAACACAGGCTACTACCAGTATATATGTTATGTGCTTGCACGTGAGATGAAAGTGACCGATAGCTATACTTCGGCGGGTTCGTCAACCTCGTAACTTCGACAGGAACCGATATACTTCAAGGCCGAATCGACGACTGCTCTGGATTGCACCAACTACGTATTGAGGTATCCCACAGTCGTGTTCTCGCGATTCGAAACACCCCTCCGGTATTATGTTTCGGGCGAACGTCTGGGGAACTATGGCACTCGCCAGACGCGGGTCCGGACTCGGAGCGGGCGCTCGAGCGTACTGGTCACAGGTGCATCCGGTATTCATGTTGCCGCCGCTCGCCGCGTCGCTATTCGGTGCAGTTCTCGCTCGAGGGATCGACCCCGGCGTCGCGGGCGTGCACGTCCTCGCGATGTTCGCGGCGGTCTACACTGCCCACCTCAAGGACGGCTACGTCGACTTCCACGTTCGGGGCGAGGACAACGACCACCCGCTCACCGTCGCCGGCTGTCGCGTCGGTCTCCTTGCGTCGTCGCTCCTGTTCGCCGCGTGCTGTCTCTTCCTGTTCGTCGCCGTAAACTGGGTCGCCGTTGCGCTCACCGTTCCGACGTGGCTCGTCGCCTACCACCACGCGCCACAACTCGACACGAACCCGCTCACGGCGACGACCGGCTACCCGCTGGGAATCGCCCTGAGCGTTCTCGGCGGGTACTACGTGCAGGCGACTGGGATCAGCCTCCTCGCGCTCGGCTTCGCAGTCGTCTTCCTCGTCTTGCTGTCGGGAATCAAGGTGATCGACGACACACAGGATTACGACTACGACCGGTCAATTCGGAAGCGAACCGTCGCCGTCGTCGTCGGTCCGGATCGGGCCTACACCGTCGCCTACGGACTGATGGTCACGGGACTGCTCGTCGTCACGAGCCTGGCCGTTACCCGCGTGTTCCCTCCCTCGAGCGTGCTCGCCGTGCTCGCGTTTGGCGCGGTCGCCGTCGTCGCCCGGCGGGCGGAACCGGAACTGGCGACGATGCTCCTCATCCGGGGGTCGTACGTCTTTCTCGCCGTCCTGGTCGCCGCGGTCTGGTTCGAACCGCTCGAGGCGTTGTTTAGATAATCGACTCCTCGACGGACGGACTAACGCTCCCCGTGTGAACGTAGATGCCGACGACCAGGAGGAGTCCCGCGAGGAGGGCGATTCCCGCGCTGGCGGCGTACATCACCTCGAAGCCGATAGTCCTCGCCAGCGGGAGGGACACCAGGGGGCCGAGTCCACCGCCGACGTCTCCGAGCACGTTGTTGGTTCCCATCGCTCGCCCCATTCGGTCTTCGGGCGTGAGGTCGGCCAGAAGTGCGGTCAGCGGGCCGCCCACGCCACCCTGTCCGGCACCGATCAGCGCACAGCCGACGACGACGGCGGCGAACGAGCCCGCGAGGGTCAACACCAGGAAGCCGACCGCGTTCAACGCGAGGAAGCCGACGAGAACCGGCACGCGAGCGCCGACGGTGTCGCTCGCGACGCCGCCCGAGATGGTGAAGATGGCGCCCATCAGCACGGTGATCGCCATGAGCATCCCCGAGGTACCCTGCTCCCCGAAGTTGATCGCGTACCCGAGTACGTCGGTCGATATGGTGAGCGACTCGGCCCCGAGGTAGAGCACCAGCGTCGAGAACAGGATGCCGACGTAGGCGAAGTAGAGCCCAAAGTTTACGAAGCCGACCGTCAGCGCCGGCACCGTCACCTCGAGGTCGAGCGGGCTCACCGACGTGTCGTGCTCCTCGACGTGGGTCTCCGGAACCACGGCGTAGGCGATGACGCTCGCCAGCCCGGCAAAGGCCGCCGCGAGGACGAACGCCGTCGAGTTGCCGTACACCTCGCTCGCGATCCCGCCGAGTACCAGTCCCGCCGGAAACCCGAACGTGATTCCCGCCCGGACGATGCCCATGCTCGTCCCGCGAGAGTCGGCCTCGCTCACGTCCGCGGTGATGGTGTAGGCCGTCGCAAACACGAGCGCGCTTCCGAGGCCCCAGAGAACCCTGGCGAGCACGAACCACGCTTCCGGGCTCGAGGAAACGACGCCCACCGCCGAACCGAGGGGCGTGTCGGGCCTCGAGGCGTAAATCGCGAGCACGTAGCCGAAGGTGGCCACGCCCTCGATCGCCAGTCCGACGACGAACGGTGTGCGGGTACCGATCCGGTCGATGAGCACGCCTGCAGGCGCGTTCGCCACCAGCCGCGTCCAGCGGTTCGCCGAGAGGATGAGTCCCACCATGACCGCCGAGATGCCGAGCACCTCGCCGAGGTTCGGCAAAATTGGGAAGACGACCCCGCCGCCGAAGCCGACGAAGAAGGTACTCGCGACGACGGCGAACACGACGCGGCGAGGGTCAGGTTCGGCAGGGCTCGAGTCGGGCACGGCGAGACACTCAGTATTTCGTTTCGAGACACGGTGGATGCCCGTTTGGTTCTTGCGAAGGCGGCACTCGAGGGACGAACGCGAGTGTTCGACGACGCTGATGAGAAGTGGTGTTTCCAGACGCGTTCAGGCGCCACCGGACACGTTCAGAACGTATCCAGCTCGCCGTCGATGACGCGCTGGGTGATGTCCGTCACGTTCGCGAGGCCGTCGTCGACGATGGCCTCGATTTCGGGGCGGACGGTCTCGAGATCGACGTCGTCCTCGGTGACGACGTGGACGTCCGCGACGTGGGGTTCGTCGATCGGTCGCCCGATCTGGCTCAGGAGGCGCACGCGGAGGTCGCGGATGCCGTCGACTTCGCTCACGACGTTCTCGGCGATGTCCGTCGAGAGGAGGTTGTAGATCTTGCCGATGTGGTTGACCGGGTTCTTCCCGCTCGTGGCCTCCATCGACATCGACCGATTGGGAGTAATGAGGCCGTTGGCACGGTTGCCGCGGCCGACGGACCCGTCGTCGCCTTGTTCGGCAGAGGTACCGGTAACGGTCAGGTAGATCGACCCTGCCTCGACGGCGTCGGCGGTGTTGACGTAGACCGAGACGTCGCGGTCGGTGTACTCGCTCGCGACGTCGGCGACGTACTCGCGTACCGACGCGACGGCGTCGACGTAGGCGTCCATGTCGGGCACGTGCTCGTCGATCATCGCTGCGGCGACGGTCACGTCGATGCTGTCGCCCTCGCGCTTGCCCATGATCTTCACGTCCGAACCGAGGTACGGGTTCTCGGCGGCGAACTCGCGGTTGAGTCGCTGTTCGGCGTTGTAGACGATCTCTTCGGTCTCCGACAGCGGCGCGTGACCGACGCCGAAGCTCGTGTCGTTGGCCATCGGTACCTGTACTTCTTCCTCCCCGAAGACGTCCTGCAGGTCGCCGCTCCCCTCGCCCAGTTTCACGTCGACCACGACATCTTCGCCGAAGGTGAGCTTGGGTATCTCGGCCTCGAGGTACTCCCGGGCAGCCGTCAGCGCGATGCGCTCGGTGGGGATGGTCTGGCCCTCGTAGTGTTTGGTCGCGCGACCGACGATCAGAATGTAGATGGGGTCGACGACTTCGCCGCCGCCGAAGGCGGGGGCGGCCTCACCGGCGACCAGCTGGGTCTCGTCCGTGTTGAAGTGAAGCACCTTCCCGACCCGGTCGAGGTATTCGCGGGCGAGTGCGCTACCGACGCTCTCGGCGATTCCGTCGCAGATCGAGTCGGGGTGACCGATCCCCTTTCGCTCGACGATTTCGACCTCCTGGTCCTCGACCGCTCGACGGTCGATCCGTTCGACCCTGATGTTCCGTTCGCTCATTACACGAGGTTGCGCTGGGGTGGTTCTATAACTTGCGAAAACGTTGACGGACGGAAATATGCGGCGAGGTTATACACCGATGGCCGGGTCTGTGCATCGTTCGACTGTCGAATACTCGCGTATTCGCGTCCCACGGTGTACTGGTGCAAGACCTGTCGACGTCGGTGCTGTCTGCTCCTTTCGAAGGCCCAGTGCGACCGATACAGGAAGGAGAAACGGTGGTGAGCGCGACTCGTTGACCGAAACCGATTTACCAGCTAGTGTTGACGTATTTTCATGTCCTCCATCCACAATCGGCGACGTATTCCTGCCCGATACGGCATCGTCCTCGGAGCGATTGTATTGGTTAGCTTCGCCTACGCGGTGATCACTGCCCAGATCCTCTCTGGATATGGGGGTTCGTCGCGGTGCTCTCCCTCGGTCTCTCAGTGTTCGTGGTCTACCTCTTCTACAGGCTAGTGCGTGCTGTCCAACGAATTGCCTACGAACAGTGATCGAGGATCAGTTCGCTCGAGTCGCAAGTGTGCTGAAACGGAGAAATCACGACCGAAGCGACGATTCACCTGTCAGGAGTGCACTGGTGTATCCGTCGGTGTTCCGGAGTTCCTCGAGAGGGGTCGGCGGCGATGGAGGTGTCCCAAGCGACTGGAGTGATAATTCCCAGTGACCCCCATCATGCCACGTTCCGTTCTTGTATCCGACGTTGCGGTACACACCGACCGTTTCGAATCCAAGCGATTCGTGAAACGCGACGCTCCGAGGGTTCGGCAGTGCGATTACAGCGTACGCATTGCGCAATCCCTGCAGGTCCAGGAGCGCGAAGAGCGATTCGTAGAGCGCGCTCGCAATCCCCTTCCGCTGCCAGGCCTCGTTCACGTATACCGAGACGTCGACCGCCCACTGGTACGCTGGGCGTTCGTTGTGCGTGCTCGCGTACACGTAGCCCGTTATTTGGCCGTCGTACTCACACACCAGCCACGGAAGTCGTTCCACAGTGGTTCGGATGCGTTGAGCCATCTCTTCGACGGTCGGGGGATGAGTTTCGAATGAAATGTGCGTCTGCTTGACGATCGGTGTATAAATCGCTGTAATAGCATCTGCATCTCCCTCCGTTGCCAGCCGAATTGTCTGTTCCATTTGCGGGAATACGGAACCACGCACCAAAAGTACACGTTCGGCGAGGGGATACATACACCAGTATTTCTTACAACCACCATCGTTGCCCCATCCAGTATTTGCGTGAACTGCATCGCAGTGATGACCGTATCCTCTCGTGGATCACCTCTGCCAGCGGATTCAGTAAAACCTGGCGCCGTCGAACCCCTCAATCAGTGATAGTTTAGCGGGGCTGAATAGAGAGTATTATTTCAACAAATGCATTTGTTTACACTATACTCACAGAACGAAATCAGCCGGCACATACAGTTGCGTATTGAACGAGCGCGAACGATTCGATATTTTCCTTGCAGAAAGCATATGGCAATTTAATTGATACTAATAGCTATGAACCGACGTCAACTCCTTACAGGATTGGGCACTGGGATTACCGCTCTGACGGCAGGGTGTTCCAATCTGAGAAGCCTCTTTGACACATCCGATCACCTCGTCCAAATCACAAATCTAAGGGAAACCGCTCACGAAGTTTTCGTTGAATTAGAATTTAGAGGTGAGAACACCGAATACGGGCCACAAACCGTTGAACCGGATGGAACTTGGGAAATCAGGCGTTTCGAATCCCAAGGGGAACTAACTGTTAGAGCCTATGTGGATGGAAGTCTCATTTGGGACGATACGCATGAGATTCCAACACCGAGTGGCGACCGACGTTCCTTTGCTCAAGTCGAACTACTTCCCGAAGAGGAAATACGAACTCAAGTTATGCAAGAGGATTAGCACTACATTCTTCGATGTGTGAACTACCTGTATTGAGCGTTCAATCTTCTACGTTGATCTCTCCTCAGTCCGTGTCACATTCGCGCTCTGTATTCAGCACACGGCTCCTATCAAATTTTGAGTGTTTTAACAGAGTGTAAAACTTCTGAGGAGAGTATTGTTCTCGAGCAGCCGACCCCGGTCACGACGAACGGGCGCTGATCGCTCGTTCCCGCTGCCAGGTCTTCGGGGCTCCAGAAGACCTATTGCCGGGGCGTCGATCCATCAACGCATGCCGGGTGCACGCATCACGAGCGGCGAACGGGTGACGCTTCGGACGGTGGAACGCGAGGACGTCCCGTTTCTCCAGCGGGCGTTCGCCAACCCCGAGATCAGGTATCCGATCGGCAACCCTCTCTGAAATCAGGAGCGAGTCGAGATCCCCACCGATGACGACGAAAGCGACCAGTTTCTCGTCTGCCTCGACGACGGGCGGCCGGGTCAACCCGACGAGGACGACGTAGAGCGACTCGGGGTCGTCTACGTCGGCGACGCTCACTATCGACGACCGGAACTGGGCTACTGGCTCGCGCCAGCGTACCACGGCCAGGGGTACGGCTCCGAGGCCGTTTCACTCGTCGTCGACTACGTCTTTCGGGTCTACGATCACCCCGCCGTCGGCGCCGGGGTCTTCGACTTCAACGACGCCTCTCGAGGCCTGCTCGAGTCCCTCGGCTTTGAGAAGGAAGGGCAGATCCGCCGTGATCGGTTCATCGACGGCGCGTACCGCGACATGATTCAGTACGGCCTCCTCCGCGAGGCGTGGCGAGAGCGGTAGTCGGCGTCGTCGGTGAACATTGGCGGGAACGGTCACCGCGGTCGACACGTCGGAATCGTGTTCCCTGTGAGCTGTGAACTTATACCACTCGAGGCCGTACACGACGCCGGTGTTCCCAATGGGCAAAGACATCCTCATGATCGTCGGTGACTTCGGTGAAGACCTCGAGATAATGGTCCCGTTCCAGGCGTTGCAGATGGTCGGCCACGACGTCGACGCCGTGTGTCCGGACAAGGAAGCGGGCGAGACGGTCAAGACGGCGATTCACGACTTCCGCGGGGATCAGACGTACCTCGAGGAGCGCGGTCATGACTTCGAGTTGAACGCGACGATGGACGAGGTCGACCCCGCCGACTACGACGCGCTGTGCGTCCCCGGCGGCCGCGCGCCGGAGTACCTCCGGACCTACGACGAGGTCATCGACGCCGTCCAGCACTTCTTCGAGGAAGACAAACCCGTGGCGACGCTGTGTCACGGCCCGCAGATCCTCGCCGCGGCGGACGTCCTCGAGGGCTACCAAATGACCTCGTACCCGGCGGTCCGCGCGGAGTGTGAGGCCGCCGGCTGTTCGTGGGTCGATGGCGTCGTCCGCGACGGAAACCTCGTCACTGGCCAGGCCTGGCCCGACCACGCCGAGTGGCTCGCGGAGTTCCTCGATCTGCTCGGAACGGACATCAGTCCCGCCGAGCCCGCAACGGCCGACTGAGTCGTCCGTTTTCAGAATCCGTTCTCTGCCCGCTACCCCGCTCACCCCTCGAGCACGAGCTCCAAATACGACGTTCGAAGCTGTGCCGAGGGATCGAGGTCGAGACGCTCGAGGATCGCTGCCGCTCCCTCGCGGACTTCCTCGATCTCGGCTTCGGTCTCAGCGTCGGCCTCCACCTCGACGAACTCGCCGGCCCCCTCGACGGCGTCGAGCGTGACGGTGTACCCCTCGAGCGAGTAACGGTCGCGGCGTTTTTTGACCGTCGCGACGGGCTCGAAGCCGAGTTTCGTGAGCGCGGCGTCCATCGTCTCGCCGTCGCCGACGGCCGTCTCGTGTTCGGCGCGGGTCTTCGAGTCGTCCTCGAGCAGCGGCCCCTTGTAGGTCACTCGAGCCTCGTGGTCGACGTCGTGGAGAGCGACGGCGGTGTCGGTGTCTGCGTCGGCGTCCGAACCGTCTACCGCTTCTCGCCGAATGCGCAGCGCTTCGTCGGACTCGGCGAACGACCGGTGGGGGGCGTCGTAGTAGGTGTCCGCCTGGACGACCGTCGCCTCGTGCGTCGCGCCGAGGGACTCGAGGCACGCCCGGACCGCCTCGAGGGTCGCAGGAACCTCGACCTTGAGCTCGACTTCGTACATACGTCGCTCGAGGGACGGGAGCCATAGGAACGTGTCGTTCCGCGGCTGACCCATGCTCTCGGTCACGAACTCGGTGCTCGAGCATAGAGGCGCGGGTGCTCGAGTGGTAGTGGAGACGAGCGGAAATGGAGACGAGCGGAAATCGAGCGCTCGAACGAAAACGTCGGTCTTAAATGCGGACGGCTGATGGTACCACGTATGACCGAGGAAGAGGAGGCCGAGACATCGGCCGATGACGTCGAAACGGAAGCCGAAGACACCGAAGTCGAGGAGAGCGAATCCGAGGCCGAGAACGGGTTCCAGCCCGGCGACTTCGTGAAGATCGCCTACACCGCCCGCACCGTCGAGGGCGACCAGCTCGTCGACACGACCGACGCCGAGGTCGCCGAGGAGGAGGGTGTCGACGCCCAGGACCGAGAGTTCGCCCCGCGAACGATCGTCCTCGGAGAGGGCCACATCTTCGGCGCCGTCGAGGACGCCATCATCGGCAGCGAGGCCGGCGAGGAGGGCGAGGTCACCATCTCCGCCGAGGAGGCCTTCGGCGAGTACGACAACGACGCCCTCGAGACGATCAGCGCGGACAAGATCGACGAGGACGACCGCTACCCCGGCGCGCACGTCCACGTCGACGGCCGCCACGGCTACATCAGCACTATCGTCGGCGGGCGCGCCCGCGTCGACTTCAATCACCCCCTCGCTGGCGAGGACGTCGAGTACGAGTACGAGGTCGTCGAGGAAGTCGACGACCGCGAGGAGCAGGCCGCCGGTCTCTTCGGGATGTACCTCGAGACCGAGCCCGACCTCTGGATCGAAACCGACGAGGTCGAAGAGGAGGTTCCCGTCGAGCCTGACGAAGACGACGAGGAAGACGAAGACGCCGAACCCGAGTTCGAGACTGAAGTCGTCGAGAAAGAGACCCTCTACGTCGAGTCCACGCCCCAGATGGCGATGAACCAGCAGTGGATGTTCCAGAAGCAACAGATCGCCCAGGACGTCATGGACAAGGTCGGCGTCGACCGCGTCATCGTCCAGGAAGTCATCGAGGGCATGGGCGGCATGATGGGCGGTATGGGTGGCATGATGGGTGGCATGGGCGGCGGTGGCGAAGCCGACCTCGAGGCCGCACTCGAGGACGCTGACGTCGACGCCGATGAAATCGTCGAAGAACTCGAAGCCGAAGCTAACGACGAGTAAGCCCCGCTTTTTCCCTTCTTTCGCGTTCCCAGCAGCGGTAGCTGTAGCGCGGCTTCTCGAGAGGACGCATGTATCGGCCTGAGGCGACGTACTGGACGGCCGATACTCTGATAGTCGTCCACTTTTTTGTAGTCGACAATGTGGCACGTCCCCCGAACACGTTCGGTAGCCGATGGGCGGTACGTCGTCATGGCGCTCGGCGCTGCCTACGTCGCGTTGTCCGTCCTCCCCGCCGCTTTTCCCGGGAGCGAGGAGTTACCATGGGGCGCCCTCCTGGTCGTCGTCGTCCTGACGGCCGGGCCGGGACTGGTTCTGCTCTACGGCGGCTATCGACTGCCACAATCGGCGGTTCACGCGGCGCTCTACGGCCGGATCGCCAGCTGGTGTCTCGGCGCGGTCGGGGTCATGGCAACCATCTTCGCCCTCTCGAGTCTCGTCAGTGACCTGGCGAGTGTCGTCCCGAACGTGTTGATCCTCACTGCGTTGAGCGCCCTCGCCGGTTTCGGAATGGGCGTCTACGACGCCCAGGCGCGGACGCGAGCACGGGAGGCCGAACAACGAAGCCAGGAACTCGCCTACCAGAACAATCGGCTAGAGAGTTTCGCTGGGATGCTCGCCCACGAACTTCGGAACCCGCTGACGATCGCCAAGGGATACCACGAGCAGTCTCGCCCGCGGGACGAGGACGCCGCCAGGCAGGTGTCACTCGCCCACGAACGCATCGAGGAGATGATCGACATTCTCCTCGTCATCGTCCATGAATCGCCCGTCCACGTCGACGAGGAGCGAGTCGACCTCGCTGGCGTGGCCGAGCAGGCGTGGAACGCCACCGAGGAAACGGCGACGGCCACGCTCGTCCTCGACACCGACCGATCGATCCACGGTGACGCGATGCACCTGCATCACCTGCTGGCGAACCTCTTTCAGAACAGCCTGGAGCACGCTCACGAGGGCGTGACCGTTCGCGTCGGCGACCTCGAGGACGGCTTCTTCGTCGAGGACGACGGCCCCGGTATTCCGCCGGAGATGCACAGCCAGGTCGTCGAACCGGGTTTTACGACGAGTTCGCGTGGGACTGGGCTCGGCCTGACGCTCGTCATCCAATTAGCCGCGATCTACGACTGGGACTGGGCGCTCGCCGAGAGCGGAGACGGCGGCGCGCGATTCGAGTTCACCGAGGTCGACCTCGAGCAGCCGACTACAGAGACTCGAGCAATCCGTTTTCGAGACCCGAACCGCCCGTAACACCCGCCCTCACGCGATGTCCCGACTCGTGTCGATCTCGACCTGCTCGGAGAGCTGGAGTTTGATGATCTCGGGGGAGGCGCCGCCACCCCGGAACTTCGGAATCGCCAGGTGATTTTCGATTTCCGTCCCCTCGAGGGAGGTCCGCAGGTCGAAGACGGCGTCGGCGACGTGTTCGGTGGTCGGCCGGTTGTCGGGCGGGTTGGGTCGTTTGAGACAGTGGAGGACGGCGATCGAGCCAGTTTCGAGCATGTGGGACTTGAGCTCGTTGAGAAACTCGAGGTAGTCCTCGCCGTCGGCGCGCTCCAGGACGTCCATCGTGTCGATGATGAGATTCGCGCCGTCGGGCAGGGCGCTGATGAGGCGGGTCGCTTCCTCGAGGGGGTCGGAATCGGTGACTCGGCGAACGGTGGGACTGCCGACGCGGCTCATCGAGGATTCGATGGCGTGGCGGACGGTGTCGTCGGTTCGCTCCGTCGTCAGGTACAGGGTGCCGCGAGCGGCCGTCAGTTCGTACAGGAGCAGTTCCGACTGGCTGGCGGGACTCGCGGTGTAGGCGACGACACAACCCGGGGGCAATCCGCCGTCTAACTTCCGATCCAGCACGTCGATACCCGTTTCCAGCCGACCAACCATGCGATTGTGACCTCTTGTCCCAGCGCCTGCATAACTCTTTGGCCCGATTCGCCGTGCACTCGGGCGGTCCCGGGCAATCTCTCGGCACGGCGTTGTATTAGCTGTCTCTCGAAGCCGAATAATCGGCGGACGCACGTCAGACGGCCCAAAACGTTTATTCGGCCGCGAACTGCTTGTAAGAGACAATGGTCGAACTAGGCGACGTATTCGGGGATCTCTTTTCGGACGTCGATGCAGTCGCACTCTTTGCCCCCAGCGGGTCGTACTACGACCGCCTGGCGGCCGTCGACGACCTCGAGGTGATCGTCGTCGGAACCGAAAACACCGTCAGCGCCGAGACGTTCGTCGAACTTCCCCTCGAGTTCCAGGACGTCTCCGAGCGGATCAGGTTCGGACTCGAAGGTGGTCTGGAACAGGGCATCATCGAGGATGGCGACGAACTGGCCTGCGCGACGAGCGTCTTCGGCGACGGCATCGACACCGTCTCGCGGGTCCGGGCGAACATCGACAATCAGTCGGGTATCTACAATCTCTTCGCGAAATCGCGGGCCGACCCCGACGTCATCAAGGCCGTCCTCGAACTGGCGGTCGAACTCGGGAAGAAGGGCCAGAAGGGCAAACCCGTCGGCGCGCTGTTCATCGTCGGCGACGCCGGCAAAGTGATGAACAAGTCCCGGCCGCTCTCGTATAACCCCTTCGAGAAGTCTCACGTCCACGTCGGCGATCCGATCGTGAACGTCATGCTCAAGGAGTTCTCACGACTCGACGGCGCGTTCGTCATCTCGGACTCGGGGAAACTCGTCTCGGCCTACCGCTACCTCGAGCCCTCCGCGGAGGGCGTCGACATCCCGAAGGGGCTAGGCGCCCGGCACATGGCCGGCGGGGCGATCACGCGAGATACGAACGCGATCGCGATCGTCCTCTCCGAGAGCGACGGGATGGTGCGCGCGTTCAAAGCCGGCGAGATTATCCTGGAGGTCGACCCGGAGGAGTACTGACATGGAGATACAGACGCTCGTCGACGAACCCGTCGTGATAGCGCTGGCCGTGCTGGTTCTCGGCCTCGTGGTCGGGTACGTCGTCGGTCGACTGAACGAGGAACTCCTCCGGGCGGCCGAGGTTCCGGAGGCCGTCGAGGGAACGCCATTCGAGCGAACCGCCCAGTCGCTCGGTACCTCGACGGTCAAGATCGTCGCTCGACTCAGCTCCTGGTTCATCTACGGCATCGCGCTGTTGACGGCGATTCACATCGCCCAGCTCCTGCCGACGGAGGCGTTCTGGGAGACCATCTGGACGTTCGTTCCGCAAGTGTTCGTCGCGGTCCTCGTCGTCCTCGTCGGGTTCGTCGTCGCCGACAAGGCCGAACTGGCCGTCAGCGAGTACCTTCGGGGGGTCAAACTTCCCGAGGTCTCGATCATCCCCAGAGTCGTCAAGTACTCCGTCCTCTTCGTTGCCTTTCTCATCGCGCTCGCCCAGATCAACGTGGCGGTCCTGCCGCTTCTGATCCTCCTGACCGTCTACACCACCGGCCTCGTCCTGGTCGGTGCGTTCGCGTTCAAGGACTTCCTCGTCTCGAGTGCGGTCGGCATCTACCTGCTGCTCAATCAGCCCTACGGGATCGGCGATCGCGTCGAAATCGGTGACCACGCGGGGATCGTCCAGGAGGTCGACCTCTTCGTGACGAAGATCGAGTCGGACTCGAGAGAACACGTCATCCCGAACCGCGTGGTCTTCGAGGATGGGTTCGTCCGGATCCGGGACTGACTGTTCTTCGAGGGCGGGTTCGTGCGCTGGTGCTGACGCTGACATTGGCACCGGCTCTGGCCTCACTCGCGCCGCCAACGCGACTCGAGCACTCGATACCCGACGGTCAGGTACCCGACGAGCGTGACGACGAACAGCTCGCCGGAACTCGCGATCGGAAAGATTCGCTCGACGCCTTCGGGTTCGGGATCCGACCCGCGCGAGGGATCGAAGCCCGTCGAGTAGTGGGTATCCGCTGTCGTGCCGCGGGCCGTCGATTCGGAGATCGTCGTTCCAGCTTTGCTGGACTCGAGTTCGACGAACGTCTGGACGAACCCGCGCTGGTCGGTGAGCAGAAACTTCCCCGAGAGGTCGAAGAACCGGTCGTGGACGGGCCAGAAGAGGTTGGCGCCGTTGTAGAACGCGTCGAGCAGGACGTGGGCGAACAGGACCGCAACGAGGGTCACCCAACTGATCCGGTAGCCGTAGGCGCCCCACCGCGAGCGGACGACCGATTGGTCGCGTCTCCAGTCCCAGTACAGGACGAGTGCGGGAAGCAGGACGATCCAGAGGTTGTGGAAGGCAGCGCGGTGGGTTCCGGGAACGACGATGCCGAGTAGCGTATCGAGGTCGACGAGGGCAGTCACGGCCATGACGAACAGGACCGCTCGCGTATCGAAGCGATCGGCGAGGAGGGCGACCCCGACCAGGCCCGCCAGCCCGACGTGTACGACGGTCGACGGCATGCTCCCCTCTTGGAGTGACGCGCCTTCAGTGTTCGTCTCCCGGTCGAATGCCGGTAGCTACTTGCCGCGCCCGCGAGAGCCAGGGATATGGGCGGACGTGGACGCGGGCCAAAGCGGGAACTGGCGGAGAAGATCGCGGGAGAGATCACGCTGAGCAACGACCCGGGTGCGACGCTTCGAAAGTGGCGAACGGACTTCGACGTCTCCCAGACCGACCTTGCGGGCGAACTCGACGTCTCCTCGTCGGTGATCTCCGACTACGAGAGCGGCCGTCGCGAGAGCCCCGGTATCGGCGTCGTCCGCCGACTCGTCGAGGGACTCCTCGAGATCGACGAGCGTCGTGGCGGCGATCGGATTCGACAGTACGGCCGCGTGCTCTCGGCGGGCTTCGACAGCGACGTCATCTACGACCTGCGCGAGTATGCGACGACCTACCCGCTCGAGCACGTCTACGAAACCATCGAGGCGACCGAAATCGCCTCGGGTCACTCCGACCGGATCAGCGGTCACACGGTCATCAACAGCATCGAGGCGATCACCCGCCTCTCGAGCGAGGAGTTCTTTCGCCTCTACGGCCAGAGCACCAACCGGGTGCTGGTGTTCACTGGCGTCACGCGCGGCGAGTCACCGCTGGTCGCCCTTCGGGTCGTCAACCCGACCCCCAATGCTGTCGTCCTCCACGGACTCGAGTCCGACGACCTCTGGGAGCATGCCGCCGACCTGGCGCGAATCGATGGCTACGCGCTGTCGACGTCGACGCTGCCGCTCGAAGAGTTACTGGATCGGCTGGCCGGACTCGAGTGAGGTGTGGCCTGCTGAAGGCTACTGCCGATGGATGAACGCTGAACGTTTCTGTTGAACGCTTCCGCTGAGGGGTGAACGCTGAGCGCTTCTGGTGAGCGCAACTGCTGAAGGGTGAACGTCGAGTGCTCAGGCGACCTGTTCTTCGTAGTCCTCGGCAGTGAGCAGGTCTTCGAGTTCGCTCTCGTCGTCGGACTCGACCGCGAGCATCCAGCCCTCGTCGAAGGGGTCTTCGTTGACGAGTTCGGGAGCGTCGAACAAATCCTCGTTGACGGCCGTGACCGTGCCGCTGACCGGGGCGTACAGATCGGAGACCGCCTTAATCGACTCGACGACCCCGAAGCTCTCTCCCGCCGTGATGTCTTCGCCCTCGTCGGGCAGTTCCACGAAGACCACGTCGCCGAGTTCGTCCTGCGCGAAGTCGGTGATGCCGATTCTGACGCCGTCGTCTGTCTCGAGTGCCCACTCGTGCGATTCCTGGTACCGTCGGTCGTCTGGGGTATCGAAGCTCATTATACTGTATCGACGAAGGGAGGCGTTTCAATCTTTGCCTTTTTGGGCCGGCCGCGGACGTCGACGCGAATCTTCGTCCCGGCATCGGCGTACTCGACGGGCACGTAGCCCAGACCGATGGCCGCCTCGAGCGTCGGACTCATCGTCCCGCTCGTGACCGTCCCGATGACGTCGCCGTCGGTGGTCGTGATGTCGTAGCCGTGGCGAGCGATCCCGCGGTCGACGAGGCGGAAGCCGACGAGTTTTTCCTCGACGCCCTCCTCTTTCGCGCGCTCGAGTGCGTCCCGACCGACGAACTCGGTGTCGAGTTTGACCGTGAAACCGATGCCACACTCGTAGGGCGTCCGTGGGTTCGTCTCGCGGTCGAAGTCCTGCCCGGCCAGGACGAACCCGGCCTCGAGGCGGAGGGTATCTCTCGCGCCCAGACCGCAGGGCTGGCAGTCGAAGGCCGACCAGACGGATTCCGCGTCGTCCCACGGGGCGATGACCTCGAGGCCGTCCTCGCCGGTGTAGCCGGTGCGGGCGACCCAGCACTTGGATTCGGACTCGGACTCGGACTCCGTACCCTCGACCGTCGTGTACGTCGCCTCGAACCGGCTGAGATCGCTCACGCGGTCGGGGTCGGCGACGACGTCGAGCACCAGTTCGCGGGCGTCCGGCCCCTGGATCGCGAACATCGCGTACTCGTGCGTCTGGTTCTCGACGGACGCCTCGAGTCCCCACTCGTCGCGGTGGGTTCGCCAGCGCTCGGTCATGGCCTCGTCGTTGCCGGCGTTTGGGATGAACAGGAAGACGTGGTCGTCACCTTCGTCAGGGAGTCGGTAGACCACCGTGTCGTCGATGATCACGCCGTCCTCGTCAGTGATCGTCGCGTACTGGGAGTCACCGACGTCGAGGGCGGTCACGTCGTTCGACGTGAGTCGTTGCATCAACGCCCGAGCGTCTGGGCCGCTGACCGCGATCTCGCCCATATGGGAGACGTCGAACTTGCCGACGGATTCCCGGACCGCTCGATGTTCCTCCTGGATCGAGTCGAACTCGACCGGCATCTCCCAGCCGCCGAATTCGGTGACTTTCGCTCCCCGCTCGTCGTGGACCCCACGCAACGGCGGCATCTGCAGCGACATACTCGTCACGTCACCCGCGGGTAAGTAATGTTTTTACATTCAGCCGGTGCTCGAGTGCCCAGTCCTCTCAAAAAAGGTGGTTGTGCGAGTGGGTTCCTGCAGTGCTGGCGAGGGTGATTCGCTGGTGTTACTTGCCGAGTTCTTCGATGGAGACGGTGTAGTACCCACTGCCGCTGTAGGAGTCGACGAGAAGGCCGAGTTCCTCGTCACCGGAGAGCGAGACGGTGATCTCCTCGTTGCTGTCGGCGCTGATCGAGCGCTCGTCGTAGTCCCAGGTCGACGGCGTGCGTCCGTCGAGGGTAAGGTAGAGGTCGAAGTCGGCGCCGGACGGGCCAGAGAGCGTCACCGTGGCGCTACACGGGTTCGCCGTATCGAGCGAGTACGTGTAGGAGTGGCTGCCCCCGCTGTAGAGGTAGTCAGAGACCGAGTCCGTCTCGACAACGTCACCGCACTCTCCGCCGGGGTCGTCCGGATCGTCGGGGTCGTCCGGATCGTCTGGATCGTCGGTTCCCCCCTCGACGATGTTCAGGGCGTCGACGCGACCGGCGCCCTGCTCGTCGGACGGGAGGCCGATGTCGACGGCGGAGTCCTCGAGGCGTCCCCAGAGGTCGGCTACCGTATCGTCGGGATAGGCCGCCTTTCCGAGGGCAGCGACGCCCGCCGCGGCTGGGCAGGCCATCGACGTCCCGGAGAGTTCCTCGTAGGAATTCCCGGGAACGGTCGAGAGGACGTTAGCACCGGGAGCAGCGACGTTGATCTCGGGGCCCTTGTTCGAGAAGTTCGCGAGGTTTTCGTCCTCGTTGAGCGCCGAAACCGCCATGCAGTTTTCGTACGCGGCCGGATACGAGACCGAACTCCCGTAATCGTTACCCGCAGCAGCGATAGGAAGCGAACCGTTGTCGTAGGCGTAGTCGATGGCGTTGCGCATCGTGCTGTTCGAGCCGCCGCCACCAAGGGACAGGTTGATGATGTCCGCGCCCTGGTCGGCGGCCCACTGAATAGCGTCCGCGATGTCTGAAAGCGACCCACCGCCATCCGCGCCGAGCGCGCGACCGGAGAGGATTCGGGAGTTCGACATGCCGGCAATTCCCGTCCCGTTATCCGTCGTCGCCGCAGCGATTCCGGCGACGTGGGTTCCATGGTTTTCGTCGTTGTTTACTGGAGCGGGATCCTCGTCATCGTCGACGAAGTCGTACCCTTCGTCGCCCTCGAACCGGTCGGCGAGATCGGGGTGGCTGTAATCGACGCCCTGGTCGACGACCGCAACCGTCACGTCCATCGAACCTAGCGTCGTGTCCCACGCCTGGTCGGCGCGAACCTGCTGGGGAGCGTACTGCTGGCCGTAGTTCGGGTCGTTCGGCTCGAGCTGGGTGTAGTACGTCGCGTTTCGCTCCGCGTACTCGACTTCCGGTCGTCGCTCGACCTGGTCGATGATCGAGTCCATCGTGCCGACTCGATCCTCGTCGACCTCGAGCGCCATGTAGCCGAGCGTCTCGTTCTCGTGAACGACTGCGGCGTGGTCGGGCGTGTTCGCTTCGACTTTGGCTCGCGCAGTGGCCAGCCCCACCGTGTTCGATTTACCGACGAGAATTTCGTTCTCCTTCGGGCCGGGGGTACGTCCGGGGGTAGCGGCGGTGATCCCGCCAAGACCCATGAATGCACCGAGGGCGCCGGCTGCTTTCAGTACGGAACGGCGATCGTAACCTGGACTGCCATGTTCTGGCATGGTGTGACTATGCGTACCGCCATCTATAATTAAATAGTTGTGAAACCCGGTGGAATTTACTGTCAATGGATCAATTGATTTGAGAGTTCGGGGTTAGGAAAGTAAATATCGGCGCGAATATTGACCGTTTCGGGTTTGAAATATACCCCGGAAGAGGAAAACAACGAAGTATAAGTTTATTAAAATAATCGACTGTCTGGGTGCGAGAGTTGGCTGGATACTCCGACTTTCGACTGACACGATGGTGGCGACGCAAGGTGTGTAACGCTAAACTGCTCCGCATCTCGACCGCCTTCGCTACACCTATTGTACCGCACTGGCTACCGTGACCGTGAGTATGCTCGAGTCCGTACGCGAGTGGGTGTCGGCCGACCAATCGAGACCGTCGGGAGTCGGCCTCTTCGTCGACGGACCGAACGTCTTCCGTGAGGAATTCGACGTCGACCTCGACGACCTTCGAACCGCCGTCTCCGAACAGGGCCGAACCGCGATTCGTCGGCTCTACCTCGACGAACACGCCACGCCGGGGCTGATCCAGGCGGCCGAGGCCCGGGGCTTCGAGGTGGTCATCACCAGCGGCGACGTAGACGTCAAACTCGCCGTCGACGCCACGGCCAGCGTCGTCGAAGACCGAATCGACGTCCTCGCCATCGCCTCGCGCGACACGGACTTCAAACCCGTTCTCGAGTACGCCGGGGCGAAGGGCGTGGAGACGGTCGCCATCGCCCCCGGTTCGTACGGACGGTCAGACGCCCTCCAGAACGCCGCGGACACGGCACTGACGCTCGAGGACTGACCTATGGCGTCGTGACTCAAACCGGGAGTTCTGCCTTGAACTGGTCACACCGAAGCCGATGCCTTTTCCGCTACCGACCACCCAGGTCAATCCATGATCGATCACGAGACGCCAATCCTCGACGATCACCTCCACCTCGACCCGGACCACGGCCGCGGCTTCGAGGCGGTCGACGACTTCGCACGCGTGGGCGGGACACACCTTCTCGTCGTCAACAAGCCATCCTGGCACCTCGACGTCGAGGCCGACGTAGGCGAGGACTTCCGACCGGTCTTCGAGCGAACCCTCGAGATCGTTACCGAAGCGAGCGAGCGACTCGAGGGCCGCGCCTGGCCCATCCTGGGCGTCCACCCCGGACTGATCTCGCGGCTGGTCGACGAACGCGGAAAGACTCCGGACGAGGCCGAATCCCTCATGCGGGCCGGCCTCGAGGTCGCCGCCGAGTACGTCGCCGCTGGCGATGCGCTGGGGCTGAAATCGGGACGTCCACACTACGACGTGGACGACGAGGTCTGGGCCGCGTCGAACAACGTCATGCGCCACGCGTTCGAACTCGGCGCTGACCTCGAGTGCGCCGTCCAGCTTCACACCGAAGCCACCGATGACCTGACGACGGTCGCCGAGTGGGCCGAGGACGCTGGCTTGCCGGCACAGCGGGTCGTCAAACACTACGCCGGTGGCCGCCTCACGGGCGTCACCCCGAGTGTAATGAGCGAAAAGGATCGCCTCGAGATCGCTGCGGAGGCTGGCGACCCGTTCCTCATGGAAACCGACTACGTCGACGACCCCGATCGACCGGGAGCCGTCCTCGGCCCGAAGACGGTCCCGCGACGGGTTCGCTGGCTCCTCGAAAAACGCTACGAGGACGCAATCAGGAACGCCCACGTCGAGACACCGCGGCTGGTGTACGGGATCGACACGGAAGGGACGCTCGGGGAGTCCGAGACGACGCTCGAGGACTGATCGCCGACGGATCTCACCGCCGGTCGAGAAAGCGAAGAGTAGAGAAAGGCATTTCAAGCGGCCGGTGTAGGTGAGAGTATGAGCAATTCCCCGACCGAGTTCTATTCGGCCGAACGCTGGCAGAACTGGATCGACCGCATCGACGACGAGGAGATCGATCCGGAGGACGAGTCCTCTGCCCGCCTCCTCCTGAACCTCCAGGACGACACCGCCATCGCCATCGCGAAAATCGTCGCGGCGTACGACGACGACGAACTCGACCAGGAGCAGGCCCTCGAGGAGATCGCCGACGTCCGTGAGATCGTCCTCTCGGAGGTCGACATCGACGACGAGGAGACCCGGATGCTGGTCGACGGCGTCCAGACGAGTCTGGTCTGTGTCTTCATCGCCGCCGAGGAGTACGTCGCCAGCGGCCCGGCCGAGGAGGCGAGCGTTAACGACTACATCGGCGCGGCCGCGGACGCCGAAGCCGAGGAGGACCTGGACGCCGCTCTCGGGTACGCGGCCCAGGCAGGGACGCTCATTATCGACGGCGAGGAACTCGATATGACGATCGCCGAGCAACTCGAGTACGGTCTCGTAACGGAGTGGGTCAACGGCCTGGACAGCCTCCAGAGTGCGATGAGCGATCCGGAAGTTGTCGAGGAAGACGAGTAATCGGCGAGACGAGCGGCGAATAGACTGCTTTTCGGGGCTCGCGCTGTGCTCCAGTGGGGGCCAATAAGCGTATACGTCATCGGGACTATCACTGCGTATGATAGGCCGAGGTGAGGAGCGTGCCGTGTCCACGGTGGTCGGAGCGGTCCTCATGCTCGGCATTCTGGTGTCGGCGCTCGCGCTGTACCAGGTGAACGTGGTTCCCGGCGAGAATCAGGAGGTGGAGTACGAGCACCACCAGACTGTGCAGGGACAGCTCCTGGACGTCCGAAACGGGCTCGTGAACGCGCCCGATCGGCGCGTCGGTTCGTACTCGGTTTCCCTCGGAACGACGTACCCGCCGCGGAGTTTTACGGTGAATCCGCCCCCTTCGTCGGGGTCGTTGGAACTGGTGAAGGCAAACGAGTCGATACGGCTCGAGAACGTGACAGTCACGGACGATGATGCACGATATTACTGGAATACGACAGAACTGGAGTTCGAAACAGGGGGTCTCGTGTACCAGCCGAATTACAACGAGTACCGAAATGCGCCAACGGTCGTCTACGAGAATTCGGTTCTGTATAACGTGCAAGACGGGAACCAGGCTACGCTGACGGGACAACGTCTGATCGACGGGAACACGATTCGGCTGGTGACGCTTGCCGGAAACTACTCCTCGAGTCGGTCCGGGACGGCCGCGGTCGACTTCGAGACGGTGAGTGCCTCCGGGAACGCGATTGCGATCGAGTCAGACGGGAACGTAACCCTCGAGATTCCGTCAACGCTGAGCGTCGAGAAGTGGGAACGGTTACTCGAGGACGAGTCCCGAGTCGTCTCCGTCGATGGCGGCAGCGGGATCGTACAGATTACACTCGAGGACGATGATTACCAATTGCAGGTCGCGAAAGTCGGTCTCGGGAGCAATGCTGAATCAGAGGCCGACGGTCCCGCCTATCTCACTGTCGTCGACGAACCTCGAGACGTTCGCGTTGGCGAAACGACCCGAGTGACCGTCGAAGTTCGAGATCGGTACAACAATCCGGTATCTAACGTATTGGTGAACGCCAGCGACGACGGCGCTGGAGGTATCTCCCCGGAGAACCGGTCGACCGGTCCGAACGGCCAAGTGACTTTCTCGTATAAGGCAGTCCAGGACGACGGTGGGAAGACGGTAACGCTCGGAACAAGCTTTACAGTCGATCAGGCGCCACCAGAACTCGATGGCGACCGCCCGGAAAACGTGACTAGGGAGGTATTCGTCTCCGATTCGTCGAACGCTGGTGGGGCACGCGGCAACGTCAATCTCCAGGACGAAATCCGGGAGGACGCCGGCGAGTTCGAAGTCACCACCTCTGACTTCGACAATCTCGATTCCACGACGGGCGGCTACCTCGTCGTCGAGAATGGAACGCACGAAGTTACCTTCGACGCGGTGGGCGAGGATACTGTCACCGTCATCGGTCTCGAGTTTGCTCGGGGTGACGTACTGACAGCGACGCTCTACGAAACCGATACCAGATCGAACGAGCTCGATAGCGATACGACCGAGGTGATCGGGGCGAATGCGCCGTTCTTCGCGGTTGAGATCACGGATTCGAACGACCCGATCACCGAGGGCGATACCCTAATCCTTGACGCGACCGTTGAAAATACGGGCGAGAATGCGGATACGCAGGACGTTACGCTGGACATCGGTGATGGAACGTACACGGAGACGATCTCCATCGAGGACCTTGAGGGCGGAGGCTCTCGGTCGATCCCCTTCGAATGGGACACCCAAGCTGGTGATGCGGGCGAATATACGGCGACGGTCTCGAGCGACGATGACTCGCATTCGAAAACAGTGACTGTCGAAGAAGCCGGGCAGTCTCCGGTCGTCGATTCACTTAACGTAACTTCGAATAGCGGAAATACGTATGATGTAAATTGGAAAGTCAGCGACCCCGATGGCGACTTAGCGCAGGTCACCGTCGAACTGTACAAAGGAAACGGAGATATCGGCGACTCTACGACAATCGATGTGGCTGGAGCAAGCGCGAGCAGGACTACATCGCTGTCTAGCGGTAATGCCGTCCGGGTCCAGTTGACAGTAACCGATGAAAAAGGCGATCAAACGATAGAGAGCGAACCAATTAACTAACAATCTCTCGCCACTTCGAAGCAGGGATGCCCCATTGGAGGTTCGACACTCGTCGAAACCACGAACGACAATATCTTGTATTCCGACCTGTAGCATTACAGTATGACATCCGTCGGTATCGACGCCGTCGAAATCTGGACGGGCAATCTCAAACTCGACTTGCCCGGCACCTTCGCCCCACAGAAGGGCGAGGACCCCGAAAAGTACACCAAAGGCCTCGGGCTCAACGCCTCATCGTTCCCCGACAGCTACGAGGACATCGTCACCATGGGCGCCAATGCCGCCTACCGCCTCATGGACCGCAAGGGCCTCGAGCCCGACGACATCGGCCGGATCGACGTCGCCACCGAGAGTGCCTTCGACAACTCGAAGCCGGTTTCGACGTACGTCGCAGGCTGCCTCGAGCAGGTGTTCGAGGGCGACTTCCACCACGCGAACAAGGGCGAGCGGAAGTTCGCCTGCATCGCCGGCACCCAGAGCCTCGACGACGCGTACAACTGGATCCGAGCGGATCGACACCGCGGGCGCTCGGCCATCGTCATCGCCACCGACACCGCCCTGTACGCCCGCGGTGACGCCGGCGAGGCGACTCAGGGTGCTGGCGCGGTCGCCATGCTCATCAGCGAGGATCCCAACCTGGTCGAGCTCTCGGCCGAACAGGGCTTCGGGTCGGCCGACGAGACCGACTTCCTCAAACCCAACCAGCAGTTCCCGAGCGTCGACGGCAAGCGTTCGGTCCAGGTCTACCTCGCCCGCATGCGCGAGGCGCTGATCGACTACCAGCGCGAGGCCGGCGAGATTACGGTCGGCGACTTCCAGTACGCGCCGTTCCACACGCCGTTCCCGGGCATGGTCCGGAAGGCCGCCCTGCTGGCGTATCGCCACATCACCCGCGACACCGAAATCGAGGAGGAACTGGCCGAGGAGATCGGTCGCCAGCCTCGCGAGGAAGCCTTCGAGGACGAGGAGGCGTTCACTGACGCGATCCGGGAGTACATGGACGGGCTGAAGGGCACCGAGCGCTACCAGGCGTGGTACGCCGAGACCATCGACCCGACGCTGACGATCGCTCGAGACGTCGGCAACTGGTACACGGGGTCGGTCCACGTCGCCCGCGCGAGCGCGTTGAAACACGCCGCGGAGAACGACCGCGACATGGTCGGCGAGCAGCTCCTGGTCGGGTCCTACGGGAGCGGTGCCCAGGCCGAAATCCACACCGAGACCGTGAAGGAAAATTGGCTCGAGGAGATCGAGGCGCTGAACGTCGACGAGCAACTCGAGTCCCGCTACGACATCGACTGGGACGATTACGAAGAGATCCACGACGCGCACAACCACGAGATGGATGTCGACATCGAACCGCTGACGACCCCGGAAGGCGAGTTCGCGTTCGACGGCTGGGGGCGGATGGGCGAGCGGAAGTATCGTTACGTCGAGTGATTTGGCACGGCCGCTCGAGCGGACGGCGAGAAAGAGATGCGTTGATAACCCCGTGCTCCGAACCCGCAATTAACGTGTCTCGGAACGAACCCTGCGGCCGGCAAGCAGTGGGGACGACCGACTTTTCAATCAGCGAAGACACACCTGTGCTATCATGAACGGAACACGCACCACGGGGAGTCCGTACGCTCCTCACACGGACGACGATACGGCGGCGATGCTCGAGGCGGTAGACGCCGACTCCGTCGACGATTTGTTTGACATTCCGCCGGCAGTATGGTTCGACGATGAGTTCGGAATCGACGCACGAACCGAACGCGAGGCGCGCCAGCTGGTCCGCCAGACGCTCGAGCGAAACGACGACCTGGTCGAGTTGCTGGGTCGAGGCCACTACGGCTACTACGTGCCATCGCTGGTCGATCACCTCGCGGATCGATCGGAGTTTTTGACCTCCTACACCCAGTACCAACCCGAAGTCTCCCAGGGCTTCCTGCAGGCGCTGTTCGAGTACCAGTCGCTGCTGGTCGAGCTCACCGGCCTCGAGGTCGCGAACTGTTCGATGTACGACGCGGCGACGGCTCTGGGAGAGGCGGCGACGCTCGCCGACCGCGTTCGAGACACATCGGGTCATCGGGTGCTCGTTCCGGACCTCTTGCTCGAGGGACGTCGGAGCACCCTCGAGAACTACGTCGCCGGCACGGACCTCGAGGTCGAGACGTACCCGACCGACGACAGCACCGTGGACGTCGAGGCCCTCACGGATACTATCGACGAGGAGGTCGTTCTGTGCTACGTCGAGAACCCCACCGTTCGCGGCACGATCGAGGAACGCCTCGCCGAGATCGGGGACCTTGCCCACGAGCACGACGCACTGTACGTGCTCGGTTCGGATCCCGTCGCGCTCTCGTTGCTCCAGCGGCCGGCCGACGTGGGCGCTGACGTCGTCGTCGGCGATGCGAGCGTGCTCGGGCTGCCGACGAGTTACGGCATGGGCCTGGGACTGTTCGCGACCCGGGAGAGCTACCTCCGGCAGGTGCCCGGTCGCCTGGTCGGCGTCAGTGAGGACGCGACCGATCGGCGAGCGTTCACGCTCACCCTCCAGACCCGCGAGCAACACATTCGCCGCGAGCGAGCGACGAGCAACATCTGTACGAACCAGGCCTGGGTCGCCCTCCGGACCGCGATGCACGCCGCCTCGCTCGGTCCCTCCGGACTGATCGACCTCGCGAAGCGCGACGTGACCCGAGCCCAGGACCTCGCCGCACGCGTCGACGATCTCGTCGGTGTCACGGCGCCCGTCGACGACCGCCACCACATTCGCGAGTTCGTCGTCCAGGTCGATCAGCCCGCCCAGGCGGTCGCGGACGACCTCGAAGAGCACGGCTTCGCGGTTCACGTCGTCGGCGAACACGAACTGCAGGTCTGTGTCGCCGGCGCCTCCGACGAACAGATCGATGCGTTCGTCGAGGCGTTCACGGAGGTGGTTCGATGAGCGATCAGGGACAGGAACGGGAACGAGGGCAGGACCAGGATCGAGACCGGGAACGGAGACGAGAGCTCGAGCAGGGAGGGGAACGGGAACAGAAAGAGGGACAGGGTCGACGGTACGATCAGGCCAGATACGTCAGCAACGGCCACTACGAACCGCTCCTCTCGGAGAAAGACAGCACTCACGTCGACGTCGACGACGACTCGCCGCTGCCGGACGACCTGACCCGCGATTCCCTCGAGTTACCCGAACTCTCCGAACCGGAACTCGCGCGTCACTACACGCGCCTCTCCCAGATGATATACGGGATCGACAGCGGGCCGTACCCGCTGGGGTCGTGTACGATGAAGTACAACCCGAAGTTCACCGAGGACGTCGCCGCCCTCGACGTTGCAGCGGTCCACCCCGACCGCTCGTCGGGGTCGATTCAGGGAACGCTCGAGTTGCTCCACCGGCTACAAGATTACCTCGCGCGAATCGGCGGGATGGACGCCGTGACCCTCCAGCCGCCAGCTGGCGCGGCGGGCGAGTTCGTCGGCATTCGGGTCGCCAGCGCCTACCACGAGCACAACGGGGACGACGAGCGAGACGAGGTGATCGTCCCCGAGAGCGCCCACGGAACGAACTTCGCGACCGCAGCGTTGGGCGGGTACGACGTCGTCACGCTCCCGAGCGACGACGGCGGCCGCGTCGACCTCGAAGCCCTCGAGGCTGCCCTCTCCGAGCGAACGGCAGCGCTCATGCTGACGAACCCGAACACCCTCGGGTTGTTCGAGCGCAACATTACCGAAATCGCCGAGATGGTCCACGATGTCGGCGGCCTGCTGTACTACGATGGCGCGAACCTCAACGCCCTCCTCGGGCGAGCCCGTCCGGGGGACATGGGCTTCGACGTGATGCACTACAACGTCCACAAGACGTTCGCGACGCCCCACGGTGGCGGCGGGCCGGGTGCCGGGCCGGTCGGCGTCGTCGACGAGCTAGCGCCGTTCCTGCCCGAGCCTCGCGTTCGCGAGCGTGGCGGCGAGGGCGGGGAGGGCGAGACCGAGTACGAACTGTTCGCCCCCGAACACTCGATCGGTCACGTCCACGGCTTCCAGGGCAACTGGCTCGTCCTGGTCAAGACGTTCGCCTACATCGCCCGACTCGGCGACGACGGACTGCTCGACGCGAGCGCGAAGGCCGTCCTCAACGCGAACTACCTCGCCGACCAGATCGACTATGAGGTTCCCTACGGCCCCTTCCACCACGAGTTCGTCGCCAGCGCGGGCGATCAGGACGCGGCCGACGTCGCCAGACGGATGCTCGACTTCGGTGTCCACCCGCCAACGACGAAGTGGCCCGAAATCGTCCCGCAGGCGCTGATGACCGAACCAACCGAGGTCGAGAGCAAGGAAACGCTCGACACTCTCGCCGAGGCCTTTCAGCAGGCGTCAGCCTCGAGCGACGACGAACTCGAGTCCGCGCCCAACCGAACCGCCGTGGGCCGGATCGATCAGACGAGCGCAGCGCGAAACCCGCGGCTTTCATGGCAGGCGCTCCAGGATACCAACTCGGGCGAGGACTCAGCCTAACGTCTGCAGGACTTTTCGCTGAGCCGCCGCGAGGTGTTCGCCGAACGTCGAGCGCGTGATTCCGAGCGCCTCGGCCACGTCCCCGGCGTTCGACTCGCGGGGATACTCGAAGTACCCCATCTCGTGGGCCGTCTCGAGGACCTCCCGTTGTCGGGCGGTCAGGGAGTCGACCTCGAGGACGAGTGGTCCGTTACCGTTGCCGTCGCTCTCAGAGCGAAGCAGTCGTCGAACGCGGACGTCCCCAAATCGGTCCTGGAGGTCCGACATGAGGGCCGCGAATCCGGCCTGATCGTCGACGTAACAGGTGACCAGCAGCGACCCGTTCTCAGCGCTGATATCCGAGACTGGCCAGCCGAGTTCCTCGATGCGGTCACAGACGCACGGCGACGCTGCCGAGCGAGTGAACCGATAGACGGCGTGCGAATCGAGGTCGAAAATTCGGTCGGCGCCCTCGACCGCGTCGTACGTCTCGAGGTCGACGGTAGCGTCGCTCGCGATGGTGAACTCCTCGTCGACGTGCGGCCCCATGTTTCGCCCGGATGCCCGCGTCACGGTCTCGACGGGGGCGCCAGTCGTCTCGGAGGCCGCAGCGACCGGACAGGTCGACGGCGTCCGGACGTCGATCTCGACGCGAATGGTCTCGTTCAAAGCGTTCATAGGTACCCGTCGTACTGCGGGTCGAAGGACTTCAGTACGAACACGTTCGGTGATTCCCGTTCCTCGAATCCCTCTAACTCCCCGTCTCTCGGACCCTCCTCCTTTCTCCCTCACCGTTCGACCGCCGGACACGCTCAATCAGCGTCGGTCGGCCTCGAGGGCGCCGAGGGAACGCTCGTCGGGTCGTCCCACGGCAGCGGGCCGTCGTACTCCGCAGGAACGTACGGACACAGCGGGTCGCTCTCGAGGGGGTCGCCGGTGTAGGCGTAGGCTCGAGAGCGACTCCCGCCGCAGACCGTTCGGAACTCACAGGCTCCGCACTTCCCGCGCAGTCGACCGCGATCGCGGAGGGATCGAAACAGCGCCGAGTCGCGATAGATGGCAGTAATTGGTTCCTCGCGGACGTTACCGGCGGACGCCGGAAGGAAGCCGGACGGAAAGACCTCCCCGACGTGGCTGACGAACGCGAAGCCGTCGCCGGCGACGATCCCGCTTCGGCGTCGCAGGCCCGCGGCGTCGACCGTTCCGATGTCCGATTCCCGTCGCTCTTGCAGACGGACGCGTCGGTACTGTGGTGCCTCGGTGGTCTTGACCCCGAACGGTTCGCTGTCGCTGACCTCGCCAAGCCACGACATGACTGCGTCGGCCTCCTCGGGGGAGATTGGCTCGAGGATTCGCCCGCGTCCGACGGGGACGAGGAAGAAGACGCTCCACATGACGACGCCGAGGTCGGCGAGCAAGTCTCTGATCGCCGGGAGTTCGTCGACGGTCTGTCGGCAGACGGTGGTGTTGATCTGGACGGGAACGCCGGCCGCGCGGGCGTCCTTCATCGCCCGAATCGTCTCCGCGAAGCTTCCGGCTTCGCCACGGAAGGCGTCGTGGCTCTCGGGGGTCGCACCGTCGAGGCTGAGCGCCATCCGTCGAAGTCCCGCCTCGGAGAGTGCCTCGATGCGGTCTCTCGTGACCGACCGGGTTCCGCTCGGCGTGATCGTCATCCGCAGGCCGAGGTCGGTCCCGTACTCGATCAGTTCCGGGACGTCGTCACGGACGAGCGGATCGCCACCCGAGAGCACCACGAGTTGGCCATCTCCGAAGTCGCTCGCATCCTCGAGCAGTCGCTTCCCGTCGGCGGTCGACAACTCGTCGGGGTGGCGTTCTGGCTGGGCGTCGGCCCGGCAGTGGGTGCACGCAAGTGCGCAAGCCTGGGTTACCTCCCAGATCAGCACGAACGGGCGTTTCGACGTGTCGATCGATCGGCGACCGGGTGGCGCTGGCATGGATACTCACCCGCCGTTGGCGACGCCGCCTACAAAGGGCCGGTTCTCGTTCTCGGGATCCGGGAACGCCGCCCGAAGACGTTCGCAACGAGCGATATACCCCCGAGAACCCAACCGCGAACGAACACGATGGTCGAATCTATACGTCGCGAGCGAGTGGCGGGGGATCGCCGCGGAACGCCGCTCCCACAGTGGGAGGTCTTCCTTCGGGAGAATCGAGACAAGCGCCTTCATCACGTCGGCAGCGTTTCGGCGACGAGCGCCGAGGAGGCCGTCGAAAACGCCTCGCGGCTCTTCGGCCGGTACGCCGCGGACCTCTGGGTGTGCCCGGCCGAGGCGGTCGGGCGGTACTCGACGCGCCCGCTGTCCACCGCATCCTGCTCGCCGGACGAGGCGCCGGATCGCGAAGTTTCGTCCAAACCTCGCGTTTCCGAGGAAAGCGACGGAGTCCCGCGGGTGAACGACTCGTGATCTCGATCAGCAAGCTCCTCTGTGACCTGGACGCCGAGGGCGACGGACTGCGCTACGACGCCGCCGACGGCTCGAGCAAGCCCCAGATCACGACCGGAAAACAGCGCCGTCCGGTCGTCGTCTGGAACGCGACTCGTCGCTGTAATCTCCACTGCGCACACTGTTACGCGGCGGCCGAAACCGAGCCCGCAGCGGGCGAGTTCTCGACGGTCGAAGCCCGACGGTTCCTCGAGCAGTTAGCCGACTACGACGTCCCCGTCGTGCTCTTTTCCGGCGGGGAACCGCTCGTCAGGCAGGATCTCCCCGAACTCGTCGCGTACGCCGCGGACCTCGGCCTTCGGCCCGTCCTCTCGACGAACGGGACCCTCATCACGCCCGAGAAAGCGTCTCGACTCGAGGCCGCCGGACTGCAGTACGCCGGCATCTCCGTCGACGGCCTTCCGGAGCGAAACGACGCGTTCCGGGGAAAGGAGGGGGCCTTCGACGCCGCCGTCCGGGGAATCGAGGCCTGTCAGTCCGCCGGGCTCAAGACCGGACTGCGGTACACGATCACTGAGGCGAACGCTGCCGACCTCGAGGGAGTCGTCGACCTGCTGACCAACGTGGGGGTCGATCGGTTCTGCTTCTACCACCTCGATTACGGCGGGCGCGGCGCCGACATTACCGACATCGACCTCAGCCCCGAGGCGACCCGTGACGCGGTGAGGCGACTCTGCGATCTGACGCTGGAGTACCACGACCGCGGCGAGGAAATCGAGACCCTGCTGGTCGGCAACTACGTCGACGCGCCCTTCCTCGTCGAGTACGCCGCCGACCGTTTCGGCCCCGAGAGAGCCGAAACCGTCTACCGCCACCTCGAGCGAAACGGAGGCGATCCGACGGGCGAGCGCATCGCGGACGTCGACTACGAGGGCAACGTTCACCTGACCCAGTTCTGGCAGGACTACAGCCTGGGTAACGTTCGCGACCGACCGTTTGGCGACATCTGGGACGACGAGACGAATCCGCTACTCGCCGATCTTCGAGCGCGCGAGGACCACCTCACCGGCCGGTGTTCGACGTGCCAGTATCGGTCGATCTGTCGCGGTGGATCTCGATTGCGGGCGCTCTCGAGTGAGTCCCTCTTCGGACCCGATCCGCAGTGTTATCTCACCGAAACTGAGCGTCACGGCGAGTTGCCGATCGCTCGTTGATAGCCATATTAGATGCCCGCCAGGGGCATGTGGCCTTCGAGGCGGGCCTCGGGCACAGACCAGTCGCGTTACTCGTAGGGGGTGAACGAACCGTTGATGTCCCACTCGTGAATACAGTGTGGGTGACCGCGGTCGCTATCGGATGCGTGTTGCCAGGCGGACTGGCTGTTGTCCCAGCGCTCCGTCCGGCCACAGCGTTCGCATACCCGCGTCGTTGGTTTCTGCATCTGGACGCTCATTGTCAACGGTGAGAACGCTGTACATATAACAGTAGCTGTGACCGGCAAGTGCTGCCCACCCGCACGTCGTGCGCTCTCGATTTGCCGTCCTCATCGCTCGAGACTCTTTTGGGAAGATCTGGCTGGTCAGTACACCGCGTCGACGATCTCCTGGTCGAGTTGCTCGAACGACTCGAGGTACTCGCGCCGTTCCGCGCGCAGGGCTTCGAGTTCGCCGTCGTAATCGTCGACGTACTCGGCGACGCGGAACGCCTCGATGTCCATCCCGGGCACGTTCGCGGGGACCTCGAGGCCGAGTTGCTCGTCCCGGGACCACCCGACGGTCCCCCGCGCGAGTTCGGTCAGGATCGTCACGGACTCGGTGACGCCGACGTCCTTCGAGCTCGCGTTGGGGTAGCCGACCGTTCCCGTGTTCACGACGTAGCACTCGAGGTCCAGCGAGGCGACCAGCTCTCGCAGCCGGTTCCCCTCCTCGCCTTCCGGACCGATGATGAACGGATTCGTCCCCACGACCCGGATGCGCTCGCCAGCACGGTCGGGGTCGCCGGCGCTCGTCTCAATCGATTCGCCCAGCATGAACGCGACGGCCGCCTGTTCGTCGTCGAGTCTGGCGACCGGCGGCATCAGCGGGTTCCGGGTGATGAAAAAGAGCTGGTCGACGTCCTCTAGGTCGATGTCCTCGCTGGCGCTGGGCAATTTCGAGCGCCGGATGACGGCGCGACCGTTCTTCGTGTACCGGTCGTCGTCGAAGTCGACCGTCCCGTCTTCGTCGACGACGACGTTCTCGAACGCGGCCGATTCGTCGGTGACTGCGGCGTGTATCCCGGGTTGCTCGTCGGCATCCAGGCCGTACGTTTTCACGTAGAGGCCGCCGCCCTCGCTGCCGGCGACCGAGCCGTCCGGCAGGAGCGCGCAGACGTCGTCCTGGATCATGACTGCCTCCTCGGGGGCCTCGAGCCAGCAGCCGTGGGCCGTGAGCGTCGATTTTCCGGTCGCGGAGAGCCCCATGAAGAGCTGACCGACGGTCTCGAGGTCGGGGTCGGTTCCGTCCTCGGTTTCGGTGCGGGCGTCGTCGGCCGCTCGAGCCACGCGAACGCGCTTGCTGCCGGCGTGCAGGCCGAGGCCGCCGAGTCGTTTCGCTCGGTGCATGAACAGCCGGAGGAACGACTTCTTCGCTTCACCGGTGTAGTCGCTGCCGACGACGGCGGTGAACCCGTCTTCCGGGAGGATTCGGATCGCCGTCTCCGATGCGTCCGGAACCTGTACCGTGACGAAGTCCGGGTCGCGACCGTCGGTCGGATCGAACAGCATCGCCCATCCGTGGGCGATTCGCGCGTACTCGATCGGAACGTACAGCCGACAGCAAAACGTCGCTTCCGGGTGCGTGCCGACGAGCCGGTCGACGCAGAGCATCGCGCGGTTCTCGACGGCCTCGGTTGCCCGATCGATGACGGCGTAATCCGCCTCACCGAAGTCGTCGTCGTCGGCGTTTTCCGTCAGATCGGCGCTCCTGGACCGGAACTCGCTCACGTAGGACGCGGAGCCGAACTCGGTCGTCGTCTCGTCGGCGGCGGCGAGTTCGCGGAGCCCGGCGATCAGGTCGTCGTCGGTGCGATGGGTGGGCGATTCCTCGACCGTCGTCGAGCCCACCGGGCCGTAGTACTGGACGTTTGGGGCACGCTTCGGATCGGCCAGGGACTCGCGGACGTGACGCGGCTGCGTCCCGGTTTCGGACATACTAGGAAAAACCATCGCTCTGATACATAAATCCGGAGGATTTTCCAGTCGGTATGCCTCCCGTTTCCACGGCCCGACTCAGTACTTCGATTTTACGCTCACTGGTCCCGATTATCTGGTGAATAATCTCCCGAAATCCAATGTTCGGGATATGATGTATACGCCAAATTTACTCGAGGTCGAAACAATGTATCTTGCTCGAGCGAGCGGACCGGACCGACAGAGCAAAGGTCGAACCCGAAGACGCCACGCACGGAACATGATCACGTTCGTCAACTTGCTGGTTCGCGACGACGACCTCAGTCACGAGGAGTTCTGTGAGCGCTGGCTGGGAGACCACACCGACCTCGCGTCGGACCTCCCTGGCCTCGAGCGGTACGTCACGTCGACGCCGACCGATCCCTCGAAGTCGGCGTACGACGGCATCGTCCGGCTGACGTTCGCCGACGGCGCGGCGATGGCCGCCGCGTTCGAGTCCGACGTCGGGCAGGAAGTGCAGGCCGACGCGGCGACGTTCGCCGACATGGAGGCGAGCGAGACGATGGTCGTCGAGGAGACCGTCCACGTCGCCGAGACGGCGCTCCCCTCGGAGGACGACTGAGTCGGCCATCATGGACGACACGCACTCCACGCAGACGACCGCCGACCGCGTCGTCGACACGCTCGAGGCGCTCGGCGTCGAGTACGTCTTCGGCTATCCCGGCGGCCGCCTCATCGAGGTGTTCGAGACGATTGGCCACCGGGACACCGACGTGACGGTCGTCCGCCCGCGCGACGAGCGCGAGGCGAGCGTCATGGCCGAGGCTTACGGTCGGATGACCGGCTCCCCCGCCGTTCTCGCTGGACAGGGGCCCTGGATCGGCAGCCTCGGCGCCATTGGCCAGATGGAAGCCAGGCTCGGCTCCTCGCCGATGGTCGTGCTCACCGAGGCCTCCGAGCGCGGCGACTACTCCACGCTCGCGCCCTACCAGCAGTCCAGGGGCGACTACGGCGGCCTCTCGCTGCCGAAGATTCTCGACGGCGTGACCAAGGAGTGGTGGTTCCCGCGCACGCCGCCGGAAACCGTCCGCACGGTCCAGCTCGCGTTCAAGCACGCGACCGCCGGTCGGAACGGCCCCTGTGCCGTCATCTTCGACGGCTCGGCGATTACGGACGACCTACCAGAGGACGTCACGCCCGGTCTCTGGGACGACGAAACCCAGGTCAGAAACTGGGAGTCGCGGCCGACGGACCGCGACGTCGAGGCCGCTGCGGACGCGCTCGCAAACGCCGACCGCCCCGTCATCCTGGCGGGTAACGGCGTCCACGCGAGCGCCGGCGGCAACGAAACCGACGAACCCGACGCCTACGATCGCCTTGAGGCCGTGGCCGACGCCTACGACGCCGTCGTTGCCACCTCCTATCTGGGGAAATCCACCATCCCCGAAACCCACGAGCGCGCGGCAGGCGTCATCGGTTCGTTCGGTCACGAGGGGGCGAACCGCGTCGTCAGCGAGGCGGACGTCCTAGTCGTCGTCGGCTGTCGGATGAACCCGATGGACACGAACTGGCAGGCCGAGTCGTTCATCCGCCCCGACGAACAGACGATCATCCACGCGGACGTCGACTCGAGAAACGCCGGCTGGGTCTACCCGGCCGACGTCGGCCTGATAGGTGATGCTGGCGAAACGCTTGCAGCACTGCTCGAGGCGAGCGAGGGCCGCGACGCCGAAAACGACTGGGCGCTCGAGCGAGCGGCCGAGGCGCGGGAGGACTTCCACGTGCCCGCCTGCGAGGCCGAGAGCACACCCATCAAACCCCAGCGGGTGTGCAAGGCGATCGAAGCAGTCGTCGACGAGGACACGGTCGTTACCGCGGACTCCGGAAACAACCGCTTCTGGCTCCTCAACTACCTCCAGACCGAGACGACGGGAAGTTACTACGGGAGCGGTGGCGTCGGCGCGATGGGGTGGGCGGCGCCAGCCGCCGTCACCGGCGCTCTCCTCGGCAAGGACGCTATCTGCGTCGCCGGCGACGGCGGCTTCGCCATGACGATGACGGCCCTCGAGACCGCCGTGGACTGCGACGTCGCGCCGACGTTCGTCGTCCTCAACGACACCTCACTCGGCATGGTTCGCCAGATGGACGATGCTATTCCCGGCGCGCACTTCCACGACACGGACTTCGTCGGCGTGGCGGAGGCCCTGGGCGGCGACGGCGTCCGGGTTTCCGACCCTGCGAACCTCGAGGATGCCATCGCGGACGCGAAGGCTGCGTCGGTACCGACGGTCGTCGACGTGCGGATCGATCCCGACGAAGAGATGGCCGACCAGCTTTCCTCGTCGTTCTACGACGAGGTCGGTGGCCTCCACGAATAGTTCGTCGGAACGACAGCTGTACGAATGTATTTATCCGATGATCACTACTCCTCGGTGATGGCACACCTCGAGCGGCTCTCCGTCTACCCGATCAAGTCACTCGATCCAGTCGCCGTCGATACGGCTCGAGTGGGCGAAAACGGAGCGCTCGAGTGGGATCGACGGTACGCGATCGTCGACGAGTCCGACGCGTACGTCAACGGAAAACGCGAGCGGGCGGTCCACCGGTTGCACACCGAGTACGACCTCGAGCGGAAGACGGTCGCGATCGGCGAGCGAGGCGGCGAGACGCGGACCTACCACCTCGACGTCGACCGGAATTCCCTCGAGTCGTGGCTCACGGACTTCTTCGGCTACCGCGTCCAGGTCGTCTGCGACGACGAGGGCGGGTTCCCGGACGACACCGACGCCTCCGGGCCGACGGTCATCAGCACGGGGACGCTCGAGGCCGTCGCCGACTGGTACGAGGGTATCGACGTCGACGAGATGCGACGACGGCTGCGGGCGAACCTCGAGATCAGCGCCGACGAGGCGTTCTGGGAGGATCGCCTGTACGACCGGCCGGGGCGGGCGGTCTCGTTCGAACTCGGCGACGCGACGCTTCTGGGAATCAACCCCTGCCAGCGCTGCGTCGTGCCGACGCGTGATCCGGACACGGGTGAAGACACCCCCGGCTTCCGGGAGACGTTCGTCGAACGCCGGGAGGCAACGCTTCCGTCGTGGGCCGGGTCGGACTGGTTCGACCACTACTTCCGGCTCATGGTCAACACGAAGGTTCCCGACGACCAGTGGGAAACCACCCTCTCGGTCGGCGACGACGTGCGCCTCGGCGAGTCGACTCGAGTCGCCAGTTCGTAACCGTTCCCCGCGCTCTCGAGGCGCTTCCGTTCACTTCAGGGCGGTACGTCGACTCTCGGACGTTCGCATCACGGCCTCGAGCCACGGCGCCATGTCAGAACGCTTTTGCCGTCTACGATGGAGATTCGTGATAATGTCTGCGGACACAGTACTCGTCACGGGTGGCACGGGATTCATCGGTTCGTACGTCGTCGAGGACCTGGTCGAAGCGGGTCACGACGTCGTCGCGTTCGACCTCTCGACCGATCCGCGGATTCTCGAGAAACTCGGCATCGCCGACGACGTCGACATCCGCCGCGGGGACGTCTCCGAAGTGACCGACGTCATCGGCGCCGTTCGCGAGACCGGCGCGACGCACATCGTCCACCTCGCCGCGCTGCTGACGACCACCGCGCGCGAGAACCCGCGCGCGGCGATGAACGTCAACATCGAGGGGACGAACAACGTCTTCGAAGCCGCTCGAATCCTCGACGACCAGGTCGAGCGCGTCGCCTGGGCGTCTTCGGCCGCGGTATTCGCGCCGCCGACGAACTACACGGAAAACGACGGCTGGGTCACCGAGGACAACCTCGTCTACCCCGACACGCTCTACGGGGCGACCAAGGAGTACAACGAACACCAGGCGCGGGTCTACTACGAGGACCACGGCGTCTCCCACGTCGCACTCCGTCCGACGGTCGCCTACGGCCCCTACCGCGAGACCGGGGGCTCTGCGTTCCTGGCGAACATCATCGAGAAGCCCGCCCTCGGCGAGGCGTTCGCCGTCGAGTACGGCGACCAGGTAATCGACTGGCAGTACGTCCGGGACATCGCCCAGGCGTTCCGCAAGGCGACGTTCGCCCCCGACGAGCGCCTCTCCCGTCGCGTCTACAACGTTCGCGGGACCGTCGCGACCATCCGCGAGGCCGCCGAGACGGTCGAATCCATCGTCCCCGGTGCCGACCTCGAGGTGTCCGACGAGGGCGAGCTCCCGTGGACCCAGAAGCTCGACATGACTGCCGCGAAGGACGACCTGGGGTACGACCCCGAGTACGACCTCGAGACCGGGTTCCGGGAGTACATCGACGTGTTGCGGGCCGAAAACGGCCTCGACCCTCTCTGATCGAGCGACCTCGAGACCCTCGGATCGGACACCCTCAATCCCCTCGGATTGGGCAATCTTGACTCCCTCTGGCCGGGCGACAACGCGCGGCGGCCAATCCGCGTTTCGCGACGCGCTGATTTTCAGTTCTGGTATTTTGAGCCAAAAGGCAAAGAGGCCACCCCGTCATCCGGTCGCATGGCTATCGGTCTCGACATTGGAACGGGGGCCCTCCGGTCGGCGAGAAACGACGGTTCGGAGACGGTCGTCACGACTCAACCGGCCGCGGTGTTCCCGCTCGAGGACGGCGTGGACGGCACGGACGCACTGGATGAAGAACAATCAGAACTGTCGTTCGAACACGACGGAACGACGTACCTCGTCGGGACGGCGGCCCGTTCGGCCGCCCGAGCGAACGGCACCGAACCGGTCCCGTTGTTCACGAACGGAACGCTCGAGCACGAGTGGTGCGGCCGCGCCCTCGAGACGCTCGTGGCCGCCGTCCTGGACGGATCGGACGCGACGGAGTGCTGGTACACGACGCCGGGAACGCTCGTCGAGACCGACGGAACTTCGGCCGAGGTTCGAGAAACGGTCGCAGACGCCGTCGCCGAGTGCGTCGACGAGGCGACGCCGATCGGCAAGGGCTTCGCCGTCGTCTACGATCAACTCGGCGAGGACAACTACACGGGGCTGGGCGTCTGCATCGAGTCCCAGACGACGAGCGTCGGCCTGTCGTACTACGGCGTCCCGGTGCTCACCTGCTCGCTCGCACGCGGGAGCGACTGGCTCGTCGAGCGCGCCGCCGCCCAGACCGATCACGCTCCCGACCAGATCGCTTCGGTCCTCGAGGGCTTCACCCTCGATCCGAACGCGGCGACCGGCGACGTCGAGAACGCCCTCGCACGGGCCCACGACGAACTGGTGGCCGACCTGATCGCCCTGATACGCGCTCGAGCAGGCGACGCCGACTTCCAGCGAGGGATCAGCGTTCCCGTCGCTGTCGCTGGGGACGAGGCAATCGTTGGAATCGAGTTCCTCCTCGGTGGTCGGTTCGACGCTGCTTCGCTCCCGTTCTCGATTCGCGGCGTTCGCCTCGCCGAGAATCCCGCCGAGAGCCCGGTTCGTGGTGCGCTTGAGGCCGCCAGAGACGGCGTCGTCGCGTACGAAGGCGTCCTCTGGGGTCACGGCCACCACTCCGAACAGTCGAACGGGCCAGTCGACGCCGCCTCGTCGCCCTCGCCTGGTGCGGAGGCGGGAGGGGGTACGAGCGCGTCATCCAGCGGAGCCGATGCCACACTCTCGTTCGACGACGCGGCCCGCGAGACCGAGCGCGCTCGAAGCGACGACGCCATTACACAACTGTTCGAGCGTCTGGGCTCGAGAGACGACGAGATGGACGCGGTGGTCGGCGACCTCGAGGCCCTCGAGTCGACGGTCGAATCCATCGACGAGACCGTCGGAGCGGTCACGGCCGATGTCGAGTCGCTCGCTGACGGCCTCGAGGACGTATCCGACGCCAGCGCGAAAGCCGAGGACGTCGATGCGCTCGAGACCCGCCTCGAGGGCGTTTCGGGTGACCTCGAGTCGACGACCGAGGCCGTGGAGTCGACCAGTTCGGCGGTCCAGGAACTCGCCGACAATCTCGAATCCGTCGAATCGGCGCTCGACGCTCGCGCGACGCAGGCATCGCTGACGGCCGTCGAAGACGACGTGCAATCGACGCTGGAAGCGGTCCGACGACTCGAGCGAACCGTCGAATCGATCGCTGAGACGGCGGACGAACTCGAGGCCGACGTCACGGCGCTTGAGGCCGACCTCTCGGCACTTGAATCCAACACCGACGCGCGGTTCTCGGACGCGGCCCAGGACCGCGACGAACTCGCCGACAGTGTCTCGGCCCTCGAGGCGGACCTCTCGGCGGTCGAAGAGACGATCCCCTCGGATGATGCATTCGAGGCCGTCCGATCGGACCTCGACGAAGCGGTCCAGGACGTCGACACCGCCACCGCGGCGGCCGAGTCGGTATCGTCGGATCTCGAGCACGTTACCGAGACGGTCGACGCCGTCGAGTCCACACTAGAGGGCCACGCGACCGCGATTCACGACGTGGAGGCGGCCGTCGACGATCAGGCGGCGTCCGTTCGCGAAACGGAAGCCGTTCTCGAGGATCACGCTGCAGCACTCGAATCCCTGTCCAACGACCTCGAGACGACCCGAGACGCCGTCGCCACCCACGAGAACGAGCTATCGAGCCTCGACGACGCAGTCTCCGCGCTCGAGACCGACGCGTCCGAACGCGACGATCGGATCGAGACGTCCGACGAGCGCGTGGCGACTGCACTCGAGCGCGTCGAATCGATCGAGTCGACGCTCGAGGAGCGGGGGAAACGCGAGGAACAGATTTCCGCCGCCGACATCGAACACCTCGAGGAACGAACGACCGCGCTCGCAGAGCGCCTCGCGGACGTCGAACCGACGGTCGACTCGGTAGCGACGGCGACCGAACGGGTCGACTCGCTGCTCGACGAACGGGAGCGCCAGTCGGACCGATTCGAGGCCTTCGAAACTGAACAGTCGGCCCAGGCCGACCGCCTCGAGACGCTCGCGTCGGCGGTCGACGACCTCGACGTGCAGTCTGAGGAATCGAAACCGAAGGGGAACGCCGACCTCGTCCGAGTCGGTGCCGTCGGTGGCGGCAGTGCCGGTGTGGTCGCCGGCGGAACGGTGGCGATGACGGGTGCTATGCCAGTAGGCATGGCGGCGGTCGTCCTCGGATTCCTCGCGCTCGTATTCGCGTTCGTGGCAGGCAATCGGGCCTGAATCTTTCGTCGGTCGTTCCCCACGGATCCCGGCTTCATCTCGAATCGATCGACGACGCGCCTCTCCTTCGATACCCTGAAATCGCCACGAGAAACGGCGACGAGGATAACGTTTATCCCGCTCATGCCCGATGTTTACACTAGTCATGGCCGAGGAACCAGATACCGACGAGGGAACCGAACTCGAGGCGCGGTTGGCCGAGGGGGAGACCTACGAGCCGCCGGCGTCGTTCGTCGAGCAAGCGAACGTGAGCGACCCCGAGATTTACGAGGAGTTCGAGGAGAACTGGCCGGCGTGCTGGGAGCGCGCTGCAGACATGCTCTCCTGGAACCAGGCGTACGACACCGTACTCGAGGACGACGACGCGCCGTTCTATCGGTGGTTCACCGGCGGCGAACTCAACGCCTCCTACAACTGTCTGGATCGCCACGTCGAAGACGGTGCGAAGAATCGCGCGGCGATCAAGTGGGAGGGCGAGTTGGGCGAGACGCGAACCTACACCTACAGCGACCTGCTGTACGAGGTCGAGGCGTTCGCCGCCTCGTTGCGAGAGTTGGGCGTCGAAGAGGACGACGTCGTCACCCTCTACCTGCCGATGATCCCCGAGTTGCCCATCGCGATGCTGGCGTGTGCTCGTATCGGCGCACCGCACTCGGTGGTGTTCGCTGGCTTCTCGGCTGATGCGCTCGCGACGCGGATGAACGCAGCCGACAGCGAGTACCTCGTCACCTGCGACGGCTACTACCGCCGCGGCGACCCGTTGAACCACAAGGAGAAGGCGGACAAGGGGCTTCGCGGCGTAGATCACGACGTCGAGACGGTGGTCGTCGACCGCCTCGGCGACGAACTGAACCACTTCCTCGGGGCCAGCGCCCACGATTACGAGGAACTGGTCAGCGAACACGAGGGCGAATCGGTCGAGCCGGTCTCGAGAGACGCCGAAGACATGCTGTTCCTGATGTACACCTCGGGGACGACCGGCCAGCCAAAGGGGGTGAAACACACCACGGGGGGCTACCTGTCGTACGCCGCCTGGACCTCTCACGCGGTCCTGGACGTCAAGCCCGAGGACACCTACTGGTGTGCGGCGGACATCGGCTGGATCACCGGCCACAGCTACATCGTGTATGGCCCGCTCGCGCTGGGCACGACCACCGTGATGTACGAGGGGACGCCCGACTACCCCGAGAAAGATCGGCTCTGGGACCTCGTCGAGAAGAACGACGTCGACATCTTCTACACCGCGCCCACCGCTATCCGCGCGTTCATGAAGTGGGGCAAACAGTATCCCGACCAGCACGACCTCTCGAGTCTGCGCCTCCTCGGGACCGTGGGCGAACCGATCAACCCCCGCGCCTGGCAGTGGTACTACGACCACATCGGCGACGGCGAGTGCCCCATCGTCGACACCTGGTGGCAGACCGAAACTGGGGGCATGATGATCACCACGCTCCCTGGCGTCGGCGAGATGAAACCCGGATCGGCCGGGCCGCCGTTGCCCGGCATCGACGCCCGAATCGTCGACGCCAGCGGCGATCAGGTCGAGGCGGGCAACGCCGGCTACCTCACCGTGAATAACCCCTGGCCGGGGATGCTCAGAACGCTCTACCGGAACGACGAACGCTTCCTCTCGGAGTACTGGCAGGAGTACTCCGACGAGGAGGCCGACGAGTGGGTGTACTTCCCCGAAGACGGCGCGAAAATCGACGAGGATGGCTACATCACCATCCTCGGCCGGGTCGACGACGTCATCAACGTCTCCGGGCACCGCCTGGGGACGATGGAAATCGAGAGCGCCATCGTCGGCGTCGAGGGCGTCGCGGAAGCCGCCGTCGTCGGCGGCGACCACGAAATCAAAGGCGAAGCCGTCTACGCCTACGTCATCCTCGAGGACGATGCCGACGCGACCGACTCGATGCGCGACCGGATTATCGAGGGGGTAGAGGACGCCATCGGGCCCATCGCCCGACCCGAGGAGGTCATCGTCACACCCGAACTCCCGAAAACTCGGTCGGGCAAGATCATGCGCCGGTTGCTCGAGGACATCGCCTCGGGCAACGAACTCGGCAACACCTCGACCCTCCGAAACCCGGAGGTCGTCGAGGACATCGCTGCCCAGGTTGGGAACGACTGAGGAGCAGTCCAGAATTCGGGACCTAGTAAACAGGTTTATTATTTATCGCTCTGAACGTCAGGGTGCTATGGCAGACGAAGACGAACTTCGCGAGCAGTTTACCGAGGCGTTCGAAGGCGCAGACTACCCCATCTCGAGCCCGATGGACCTCGTACCCGCCCTGCCGAACGGGCCGGGGACGAAGTTCGAGTCCGGTGACTTCTCGATGACGGCGATGGAACTGAACACGAAACTCTCGGGCGGTGACTTCCCCTACGAGAACGTCGACTCGTTCGTCGACGACGTTATGGAGCAGCTCAAGGAGAAGGACGAGATTTAATCGATCGGGCGACGTCGATATTGGGTGGCTGCTGACAGAACGGCCGCTCAAGTTGGTGCTGACGTGCTGAGATTTTTCCGGTCACCGCGTGTGAAAACTGGCGATGTCCTCGTTCCCACAGGACGGACACGTACTCGACGGCGAGTCGACGCCGGTTCCACACCGCCGACACTCGTAAATCGTTTCGCGTTCCGACTCGGTGAACAGCAGCGATTTGACGGTCTCTATCATCCCATCCCCACTTACAGGTGAGGCGGACCCGGTATAAGTCAGTGCGATCGTTTGTGCCGCTTGAAACGAATATGCAACTGAATAAACCGCAAGACGGCAGCAACGTCGAATAGTTACGTAGTGACTGAGTCAGGAATCGGCCGTAGCGAACCATTTATCCACTCGGGTTGCCAACAGTCTAACAAGACTGGGGAAATCGAGTGGGGCAGTCGACGCGGACGGTTCGCTCGTGCGTCCATGCGTCCTCTGAAAATCGATTCTGCCCCTCTCGAACCTCGTTCACGCTCTCAGACGGACGCGAATCGCCCGATCGCGTATCCGGCGACGGCCGCCGTCGGAGGCGTACGCACCGAGCGGTTACCGCTGCAGGCCAACGGCCGTGATCCGATCATGTCGATCAACTCCGATTCACACGCAGTCCTCATCGCCTCATCGACGGACGACGAGGCGCTCGTCGACGAAGTCGCTGACGATATCGACCGGCCGGTTCGAACCGTCACCTCGAGCGAGGCATGTCGTCGGCTTCTCGAGGACGGCACCGAACAGTTTCCGGTGGTCGTCGTCTGCGCTCGCGACGAGTCGTGGGTTCGGTCGATGCTCGAGACACTGACGGACGGATTTGACCGTCGACGAACGATCGTCGTCTCGCCGAAGGGATCCGACCGGATCGCGACCGCCGCGATTCGGGGCGGTGCCGACGATTACGTTCCCGCGTCGTCGCTCGGGGCGATCGACGACCGGGTAGAGACCCACTGGGAGCGCGCTCTCGAGGACACCGGCTCGCCCCGTCCCGTCACGACGGCTGCCGAATTGCTCGCGACGACGTTGCCCGACGAGGTCTTCGTGATCGGAGCGGACGGAACCTACCTCGACGCGAACGTCCGACCCGATGCAGCCGACCTCTACACAATCGCTTCGACAGAGTTCGTCGGACAGACGTTGTGGAACGCGTTTCCGGACCCGCAGGCGAATCGCTTACACGAGGCGGTCACGGCAGCTCTCGAGAACGACGCCATCGAACACGTCGAGTACGAGACGAATACGACTGAAGGCGTGCGGCTGTACGAGGCGCGTGTCGCCCCGATCGACCTGCGCTCGGCCGATCAGCGAGCCGTGATCTGGCTGGCGCGCGACGTCACCGAACGGGCGAATAGGGAGGAAGCGCTTCGACAGCGCCGGGATCAACTCGAGTTGCTCAACCGGATCAACGCCGTCGTCCGGCGTATCATCGAGACGCTCGTCGAAGCGCCGACGCAGTCAGCCGTCGAGGACGCCGTCTGCGAACAGCTCGTCGCCTCCGACCTCTACTGCGGGGCGTGGATCTCACGACCCTCCGGGAACGACGACGTGGTCTACCAGACGGGGTGTGGCGACGTCGAGTCCTATCTCGAGCGAATTCAGGAGATTGACCTCGACGCAGATCCCGACCGGCCTATCGTCCGTGCGATGCGGGAGAGCTCGATTCAGTCGAGCAACAACCTGTCAGAACGTTCGAGCCTACCCAATCCTCTCAAAGAGGCTGCCCGCGAACACGGCATCGAATCGGCCCTGGCGGTCCCGCTCGCCCACGGTGACAGCGTGTACGGCGTACTGACCGTACTGGCTCGTCGAGCGGACGCGTTCGGCGAGCGCGAAGAGGACGCCTTTCGGCTCCTCGGCGAGACGATCGGCTTCGCCATCAATGCGATCAAGAACCGCCGGCTGCTGTTCGCCGATTCCGTGACGGTCCTCGAGTTCCGGATCGGGGGCGGCGACTCGTTCTCGTTCGACCTCTCAGAGCAGTACGACTGCACGTGTACCCTCGAGTGGTCGGGAGCGACGGCCGCCGGTCGAACCTACCAGTACGTGACGGTCGAGGGACTCGACGGGACGACGGTGCACGACGAGGCGACCGCCCATCCCACTGTCGAGGAGTGTCGGCTCATCCACGACGGCGACGACCAGGCAACGATCGAGATCCGACTCTCGGAATCCGCGGTTCGAACGCTCACTGGTTACGGGGCGACGGTGCGCGACGTCATCGTCGAGGACGGCGTCGGGCACCTGACGGCCGAGGTCTCCCGGGAGACCGATACGCGCGAGATGGTCGAGGCGATGAAGCGGATCTACACACAGACCGAACTCGTCTCCAAACGCGAGGCCGACCGGCCGGTGATGACCGCCCGCGACCGACGCAATCGAATCGCCGACCGGCTCACGGATCGCCAGCTCACGGCGCTTCGACTGGGATACTACGGCGGCTACTTCGACTGGCCGCGCGGAAGTACGGGCGAAGAGATCGCCGAATCGATGGGAATCGCCGCGCCGACGATGCATCAGCACCTCCGGCGGGGCTTACAGGAAATTCTCCGGGACTTCTTCGACGAAGACGGGACCGACTAGGCGGAGCGACCGGCTTCGACCACTGGACGTTACCGTTCGTCTGTGGTCTCGAACACCGCGTTACTATTCGTCCCCAGCCTCGAGCACCGGAAGCACTACGGAATCGATCCCCCCGGAGGCGATGGCGTCGGCGACCGCGTCGAGTTCGTCGTCTAGCACGCGGTCGTCCTCGAGCGGCGGGACGAACTGCCCGACGTGTTCGTAGAGCGCTCCAGTTCCCCTCCCGAGTGCGGCCGCCGTCGCCGCCCGATCGGCCGACGGCGAGAGGACGTCGACGTCCTCAGCGTTGCCGACGTAGTCGGCCGCCTGCGTCGCACAGACCGCCTCGGTCGCCACGATCCGACGGACGTTCTCGAGCACGCGCCGGGCGTTCAGCGCCGACTGCGAACTCATGCTGACGTGATCCTCCTGGCCGCCGCTGACCGGCGTGTTGTCGCTCGAGGCCGCGCCGATCGACCGGCACTCGTTGAGGAGGGCGGCGGCGGTGTACTGAGCGATCATGTAGCCCGACTGCAGGCCGCTCTCGGGGGCGAGAAACGGCGGGAGGTGGTCCTCCTGGAGGTTCGGGTTGAGGATTCGATCGATCCGGCGTTCGGCGATCGCCCCCAGGTCGGTCAGTGCAAGGCGGGCGTACTCCAGGCGCAGCGCGAGCGGCTGGCCGTGGAAATTCCCCCCGGAGATGACGGCGGCGCGGTCGGTTCCGGAGGCGCGGTCGTCCGCGTCTGCAGCCGAGAAGACGAGCGGGTTGTCGGTCGCGCTGTTGAGTTCGACCGCCACGGCTTCCCGGAGGTGGGCGAACGCGTCGCGGACGGCCCCGTGGACCTGCGGGAGACACCGCAGGGAGTAGGCGTCCTGGACGCGGTCACAGTTCCGGTGAGCCTCGACGACGTCGCTGTCGGCCGTCAGCGCGCGAACCGCCGCGGCGCTTCGTTGCTGGCCCACGTGGGGCCGCACGTCGTGAATGGCCGCGTCGGACGTAGCCGTCGTCCCCAGCGTTACCTCCGTCGTGAGCGCGCCCGCGGCGTCCGAAGCCCGGAGCAACCGCTCGCCGTCGACGACGAGCATCGCCGCGAGTCCGACCGTCAGCTGGGTGCCGTTGATCAGCGCCAGCCCCTCCTTCGGCGCGAGCGACAGAGGCTCGAGACCGACCGCCTCGAGGGCCATCTCTCCGTCGACACGCATCGGTCCATCGTCGTCCCGGAGGATGGCTTCGCCCTCGCCGATGAGGACCAGCGAGAGGTGGGCGAGCGGCGCGAGGTCGCCGCTGGCGCCGAGGCTCCCTCGTGAGCGGACGACCGGCTGGACGTCCTCGTTGAGCAGCGTCACGAGGTGGTCGACGACGACCTCTCGTACGCCCGAGTAGCCCGCGACTAACGCGTTGACCCGCGAGACCATCATCGCCCGAACCTCCTCGCGGGTACACTCCCGGCCCGCGCCGGCGGCGTGGCTCCGCAGGAGGTTGGTCTGGAGGCGTTCGATCTGGTCCGGCGGGATGCGTTCGTCGACCAGTTCGCCGAAGCCCGTGTTGAGGCCGTAGACGGGTTCGCCACTTTCGATCACGTCCTCGACGCGCTCGCGGGAGACGCGAACGCGCTCGCGGGCGTCTTCCGTGATCGTTACGGGGACGCCGTCTCGAGCGACGGCAACGACGTCTTCGGGGGTGAGCGATCGGCCGTCGAGTTCGACGGGGCCGCTGTCGTCGTCAGTCATGCTGGCCTCCGTCCCGCCGTCCTCCGTTCGTTCGTGGGCCACCTGCACACGAGCGCACAACCGTCCTTTCTGTCCGCCGTGAACGGTCGACCACATGCCAAAGACCGCGATCATCGTTCTCGCTGGCACCGAAGCACCGTCCGACCTCGGTCGCGTCGTCAACGCCCTCCAGACCGCCAAGGAGTTCGACGACCACGGCGACGAGGTCGAACTCATTTTCGACGGCGCGGGAACCCAGTGGGTCCCCGAACTCGCCGACGAGGACCACGACTACCACGCCCTCTACGACGCCGTCGAGCAGCACGCGCAGGTGTGTTCGTACTGCGCCGACGCCTACGACGTCGACGACGAGGTCGAGGACGAACCCGTCGAGGAGGCCGCCGAGTTCGAGGGGCATCCGAGCGTCCGATCCCTCGTCGCCGACGGCTACGAAATCATCACCTACTGAGGTCGCCGCACTGGTATCACCTACTGATTCGAACGGGGAGAACCCGCCCGCCCGACCGGACTCGAGCGCAGCGACGCTCACGACGAACGCACCTCCTTGAGCGCCGTGCCGTTTTCCACGACGACCTGCCCTCGCTTCAGCACCGTCTCTACGGCCGTCGTGTCGAACCGATAGGCGAGGTGGGCGTAGCGCGGCGCCTCGAGCACGAGCGCGTCGGCGGGGGCGCCGACCGCGAGGGTGCCCGTCCCGTCCGTCGCGCCGACCGCTCTGGCCGCGTTCCTGGTCGCACCCAGCAGTGCCTCTGCGGGCGTCATTCCCATCTCGACGCACGCGAGCGTCTGGACGAACTCCATGCTCCGTGAGTAGCAGTTCGGGTTGAAGTCGGTCGCGATTGCCACCGGGGCGCCGGCCTCGAGCATCGTCTCAGCGTCGGCGTAGGCCTCCCCGAGGCCGAACGCGGTGCCGGGAAGGAGGACGGGAACCGTTCCGGCCTCGACGAGCGCATCGACGTCCTCGCGGGTTGCGTAGAGCAGGTGGTCCGCGCTTGCAGTCTCGAGGTCGGCCGCGAGTTGCGTCCCGCCCAGGTGGGACAGTTCCTCGGCGTGGACCTTCGGTTCGAGGCCGTGTTCGAGACCGGCCTCGAGCACCCGTCGCGACTGGTCGACGGAGAACGCGCCCTCTTCGCAGAAGACATCGCAGTAGCGGGCGATTCCCTGCTCGGCCACCGCGGGCAGTTGCTCGTCGACGACGGCGTCGACGTACTCGTCGGCGTCGGCGCCCTCCGGAACCGCGTGGGCGCCGAGATAGGTCGACACGAGGTCGACGGAGTGGCGCTCGTTCGCGGCGTCGATGGCCTCGAGCATTCGCAACTCGGTCTCGGTCTCGAGTCCGTAGCCGGACTTGACCTCGACGGTCGTCGACCCGTGGGCGAGCATGACGTCGAGGTGGCCGAGCAGGTTCTCGACGAGACGATCGAGACTCGCCTCGCGCGTCGCTCGCACGGTTCGAAGAATACCGCCGCCCTGCGCGAGCAGCTCCTGGTAGCTCGTCCCCTCGAGTTTGGCCTCGAACTCGTCGGAGCGGTCCCCGGCAAAGACCGCGTGGGTGTGTGGGTCGACGAATCCGGGAACGACCGCTCGGCCGCTCGCGTCGACGGCCGTGTCGGCGTTCTCTGGCGGGTGTTCTCGAACGATTTCGTCCGTGGGGCCGACGGCGACGACTTCGCCGTCGACGGCGACGAACGCGCCGTTCTCGATGGTTTCGAGGGTCGCTCCGTCGTCCGCGCTTCCGTTCCGGTTTCCATTTCCGTCCTGGCTCGCGGCTTCGTCCGCTGTCGGGCCGACCACCAATTCGCTCGCGCCGTAGACGACAGTGGTGTGGCCCTCGGACTCGAGAGCGCCCGTATCGCGACTCACGTCGACCACCCCGCGAGCACGTGCGCGACGGCTCGAGCCGCCGCGTCGCTCGTCATCCCACCGCGGTCGAGCGGCGGCGCACACTCGACCACCTCGAACCCGGCAACGCGCTCGTCGGCCGCGATTCGGCTGAGGAGCGCGTACAGCTCGGCCGTCGTCAGCCCGCCCGGCGTGGGCGCGCTCACGCCGGGCGCAAACGCCGCGTCGAGCACGTCGACGTCCAGGCTGAGGAAGATCCGATCGACGCCGGTCATCGCCTCGAGCGCCCGCGTCGCCCCGGTCTCGAGGTCCCAGCGAACGGTTTCTGCGGTGATGACCGTTCCGTCCTGTTCCTCGACGAACCGTGCGTACGTGCTCGAGGTTTCGAAGTGGCGCGCGCCGACGACGGCGAAGGCGTCCAGGCCGCGCTCGTGAAGCTGGTAGTAGGGCGTGCCGCTCGAGGGACCGTCGATCGGTTCGCGACAGTCGAGGTGGGCGTCGAGGCTGACGACGCCGACCGAGCCGTCAGCGAGCAAGGGCGAGACGTTCGCCACGGTCAGGGAGTTGTCGCCGCCCAGGAATACGGGGCGAGCGCCGGTTTCGTAGACGGCCTGGGCGGCCGCTTCCGCTCGGTCCTGGACGGTCGAAACGTCGGCGTCGGGAAGTTCGAGGTCGCCGAGGTCACCGATTGGGGCGACCGAGCCGTTCGCGTCTACTGACCCGCTCGTGCCTACCACCCCGCTCGATCCGATCGGGCCTGCCTCGAAGTGATGGGTCTTCACGCCGGCCATCGACTCCCGAATTGCTCGCGGCCCCTCACGCGCGCCGCGACGACCGATGACGGCGACGTCGGAGGGCTCCCCGACCAGCACGGCGCCGTACTCCTCCGCGTGCTCGAGTGCCACCGCGACGACCACGTCGCCGAACGTCTCGTCGTTGGGGTCGCTCGAGGGGCTCTCCCACTCGGCCGAACTGGTGAAGGCTGTCACCGTTCGTCACCACCCATCGGGATCGTGACGTCCGACTCGTGGGCTTCCTCGAGCGCCTCGTCGTAACCGGCGTCGGCGTGACGTACGACGCCCATGCCGGGGTCCGTGGTGAAGACGCGGCGGGCCTTCTCGGCGGCGAGGTCGCTCCCGTCGAGGACGACGTGGTTGTTCGCGTGGAGGGCGTTCCCGATGCCGACGCCGCCGCCGTCGTGGACGCTAACGATGTCGGCACCGGCGGCGCAGTTCAGCAGGGCGTTCAGGATCGGCCAGTCGGCGACCGCGTCGGTGCCGTCGGCCATCGCCTCGGTCTCCCGGTTCGGGCTGGCGACCGACCCGGCGTCGAGGTGGTCGCGCGTGACGACGATCGGGGCCGAAATCTCGCCGTCGGCGACGAGGTCGTTGATCCGGAGGGCGAACCGGGCGCGCTCGGTGAGGCCATCCTCGTCGCGGCTGAACCCGAGCCAGCAGACGCGGGAGGGGAGCCCCTGGAACTCGACGTGTTCCTGGGCGAGGTCGATCCACCGGGCGAGGTGTTCCTTCTCGGGGAACAGTTCGCGGACCGCGTCGTCAGTGCGGTGGATGTCGGCGGGGTCGCCCGAAAGCGCTGCCCAGCGGAAGGGCCCCTTCCCCTCGCAGAACAGCGGCCTGACGTAGGCGGGGACGAAGCCAGGGAAGTCGAACGGCTGCCGGTCGCTCGAGTCGGCGCCCGAGAGGGGCCACGGTTTTTCGCTCTCGCCGCCGTCGCCCGCGCCACCACCGCCGTTCGCGCCACGTCGATAGTCCTGGACCTGCCCTCGAATGTTGTTCCCGTACTCGAAGGCGATGGCGCCCCGCTCCTGTAACTCGAGAATGCCGTCGACGTGGCGCTCCATCGTCGCGAGGCTCTCCTCGACGTACGTCTCGGGGTCTCGCTCCCGCAGGGCGTCGGCCTCCTCGACCGAGTAGCCGGCGGGGTAGTATCCCTCGAGTTCGTCGTGGGCGCTCGTCTGGTCGGTGATCACGTCCGGGACGAAGCCGCGCTCGAGCATCGACTCGAGCATGTCGGCGGCGTTCAGGTGGACGGCGACGCTGTAGGCCTCGCCAGCCTCGGTAGCGTCCTCTGCTCGCTCGATGGCCGTCTCGAGGTCGGGCACGCACTCCTGACAGTAGCCGGTCTCGAGGCGGCGCTCGATCCGCGTTTCGTCGACGTCGGCGGCGATGCAGACGCCGTGGTTCATCGTCACGGCCAGCGGCTGGGCGCCGCCCATCCCGCCGAGACCGGCGGTGACGACGATTCGTCCCTCGAGGCCATCGCGTTCGGGGAAGTGCTGTCGGCCGAGTTCGGCCAGCGTCTCGTAGGTGCCCTGGATGATCCCCTGGGTCCCGATGTAGGCCCACGATCCGGCGGTCATCTGCCCGTACATGATCTTCCCGCGGGCCTCGAGTTCGTGGAAGTGCTCCCAGTCGTCCCACTTGCCGACCAGGTTCGAGTTCGCGATGAGCACCCGCGGGGCGCGCTCGTGGGTCGTGAACCGGCCGACGGGTTTCCCGCTCTGGACGAGTAACGTCTCGTCGTCGCCGAGGTCGCGCAACTGGTCACAGATCGAATCGTAGGCGTCCCACGACCGGGCCGCCCGGCCAGTGCCGCCGTAGACGACGAGCGACTCAGCGTCCTCGGCTACCTCGGGGTCGAGGTTGTTGTTGAGCATCCGGAACGCGGCCTCCTGGCGCCAGCCGCGACACTCGAGGTCGGTGCCGGTCGGCGCGCCCCGGTAGGATCGCCATTGCTCGCTCGGTTCGCCGATTCCCTCCCATTCGGTCGTCCCATCCTGGTCGCGTTCGATGTTCGAAGACGAGTCTGCCATACGTACGCACACGTTCTGGGCCGGCAAGTGTTTCGAGTAGCCACACGCCGGGTATTATATATGTAGCCAACCTCGGGCCGTCCGTGCACGAAGCGACGTTCCGCCTCGCCAGCTCCGGATCGGGGGCCGAGTTCGGCTCCTATGATGCAATCACCGCGGCGTTCGACGCGCGACTCTCCCTGTGGTGTAACGACCACAGCGACCTGCTGCTCCTCGAGTGCGAGACCAGTCGTCTCGAGGCGGTCCTCGAGGCCGTCGATGAATTCGCCGGAATCGACGACGCCATCGTCGACGGGGCCGAGGCCGTGGCGGTCACCGGAAACTGCGTCAAGGCCCTCGATACGACGGTCGTCGACGCCGTCCTGGACGACCACGGCTGTCTCCTGTTGCCGCCGATTCGATACGCAGACGGGGCACGGTCGATTCGCCTCCTGGCGCTCGAGTCCGCTCACCTCACCCGCTGTTATCACGACCTGCTCGAAGACTTCGACGTGAGCGTCGAGTCCAAGCGGGACCTCGCCTTCGACAGCCTCGACCGCGATCGGACACCGGATGGGATCGGCGAACCGTTGCCGGCACTCTCGCGCAGACAGCGCCAGGTGTTCGCGACGGCGTACGAGCGCGGGTACTACGAGATTCCTCGAGAGACGTCGATGGCGGCGGTCGCCGAGTCGGTGGGGATCGACCGTCGAACCGCCGACGAACACCGGCGACAGGCCGAGCGGAAAATTCTGGAATCGGTCGCGGGACGGTACCTCGAGTAGCCGTTTCGCCGATCGGTTCGCTTCTCGAGCGGTGGTTGTCTGATTCAGATACGACAGAGTCGACCGAACGAAGTAGCCGTACCCTATCGCTCAGGACTGCTCGAGCCTGATCGGGTGCCCCTCATCACTCGAGCGGTAGATCGAATCGATGACCCGCTGTACCGCGAGCGCCTCCTCGACGCTCGCGGCGACGTCGTCGTCCCCGCCCCCGATGGCCGCCAGGAACGCCCGTTGTTCGTCCGAGTGCGCGTCGTTCGCCGCCGGCTCGAGCGTCGAGTCCACGAAGTGGTTCGCCCCGTCCGGACTCGCGGAGTGAATCGCCACCTGGTCTTCGAGCAAGTCGAACCGGGCCGCGGCCTCGGTCCCCTGGACGACGAATTCGTGAGTCGGCGGGCGGTTCGTCGCCCAGGCGACCTCGAGCGAGATAGTCCGATCGTCCGCACAGCGAACGAACGCGCTGGCGGAGTCGTCCACGTCGAACCCCTCCGGCCCGGCGTCCTCGCCCCACATCTCGAGGTAGGCGTAGTCCTCGCGGGAGCCGAACTCGCTCCGGGTGACTCCCGAAACGTCGCTGATCTCGGGGTGGTCGAGCAGGTATAGCGCGAGGTCGATGGCGTGAACGCCGAGGTCGATCAACGCGCCGCCGCCAGCGATGTCTTGACGAGTAAACCAGGAGCCGCGGCCGGGAACGCCTCGCCGGCGGACGTAGTTCGCCTCGATGTGGGTTATCTCGCCCATATCGCCGCGTTCGATCCGGTCGGCGACGAGGCGGACGGCGTTTCGAAACCGGTTGTGGAAGCCGACCGTACAGGTGCCTGCGCTCTCGCTCGCCGCCGCCGCGATGCGCTCGGCGCTCTCGAGGGAGTGTGCCAGCGGCTTCTCGAGCAGGACGTGGAGGTCGTGCTCGAACGCGTCGACTGCGTACTCTTCGTGGAATCGGTTGGGCGTGGTGATCACGACCGCGTCGACCGCGTCGTAGAGCTCGTGGTGATCGTCGTAGGCATCGACGCCGTAGCGCTGGGCGAACCGCTCGCGTGCCTGCGCCGAGACGTCCATGCCCCCGACGAGGTCGACGCCAAGTTCCTGGAGGCGGTCGGCGTGGTACTGGCCGATGTTCCCGCAGCCGACGATTCCGGCTCGGATGGGTAGTTCGTCGGTCATCGATTCAGTACAGTTGCTCCTCGCGTTCGGTACGCTCGCGATCCTGTTCTCGCTGCTGCTCGCGTTTGGCGCGCCCGCGGCGGTACTGGGCGATGCCCGGGATGATCCTGTTCTTGACGTCGAGGGCGAACGAGACGATTCCGTAGATCCAGAAGAAAAACAGGATCGTCAGCCCGCCGTAGTAGACCACTGGAATCAAGCTACTCACGTCGACCACCCGATTCGGAGTCGGCTCGAGCGACGTCGGCCGTCTCGGCCCCGGCTTCGGTTTCAGGTGTGGCGTGAGACAGCGACTCGACCCCGTGGGCGATCGCGTTCCCCGTTCCGGGATCGAACAGATGCACCTTCGACCGATCGAGGACGACCGAAATCGACTGATCCTCGTCGATGTCCGTGTCCGGGTCGACGCTCATCAGGAGCTGGTTCGAGGCCGCCGACGCCTCGTCGCTCGTCATCATCTCGGCGCTCGTCTCGTCGAGCGACAGGTAGACGAATATCTGATCGCCCATCGGCTCAAGGACGTCCGTCCGGGCCTCGACGACCTCGGAAGCGCTGGTCGCCGAGTCGACGTTTTTGGTCAGGTAGATGTCCTCGGGCCGGACCCCCATCGTGATCGCCTCGCCCGACGGGACGTCGATCGCGCTGGCGTCGAACTCGAGGTCGAAGTGCTCGGTCGAGAGTCCCCCGGCGGTGAGCTCTCCCTCGACGAAGTTCATCGACGGTGAGCCGATGAAGCCGGCGACGAACCGGTTGGCGGGTTCGTTGTAACAGACTAACGGTGGGTCGATCTGCTGGAGTTCGCCGGCGTTGATGACGGCGATGCGATCGGACATCGTCATCGCCTCGGCCTGGTCGTGAGTGACGTAGATGATCGTTGTCTCGAGCTGTTTGTGCAACCGTTGTAACTCGGTCCGCATGTGGACTCTGAGCTTGGCGTCGAGGTTCGCCAGCGGTTCGTCCATCAGGAAGACGTCCGGTTCGCGGACGATCGCCCGCGCGATGGCGACCCGCTGTTGCTGTCCGCCCGAGAGCTCGTTCGGCTCGCGCTCGAGCATCCCCTCGAGCTGGACGATGTCGGCGGCCTGGTCGACCCGGCGGTCGATCTCGTCCTTGTCGTACTTCCGGAGTCGAAGGCCGAACGAGATGTTCTCGTAGACGTTCATGTGCGGGAACAGCGCGATGTTCTGGAAGACCATCGACACCCCGCGATCCTTCGGCGGGAGTTTCGTGACGTCCCGGTCCCCGATGTGAATCGTCCCCTCCGTGGGCTTCGTGAGGCCGGCGATCGTTTCCATCGTCGTCGACTTTCCACACCCCGAGGGACCGACGAGACAGACGAACTCCCCGTCCTCGATTTCGAGGTTCATGTCGTCGACCGCGGTGACGTCTTCGTAGCGTTTCGTGACGTGTTCGAGTGTTACGCGTGCCATTGGTAGTGATAGTGGGTGCTGCGTGTAGTCATTCTTTGAGCGCGCCGGCGGTCAATCCGCTGACGATACGCTCCTGGGCGACGATAACGAGGACCACGACAGGGAGGACCCCGACGATGCTCGCCGCCGCCATCAGGTTGAAGTCGGTCGTGTACTGGGTCTGGTAGCTCAGGATGCCGCCGACCAGCGGCGACCAGTTCTGGGGCTGGTTTTCCAGCGCCATGATCGAACTGAAGAAGTACTCGTTGTAGACCGAGATGAACGTCAACACGGCCGCGGTCGCGATTCCGGGGGCCGACAGCGGCATGATCACCCTGAACAGCGCCCCCAGCCGGGTCGTCCCCTCGACGCGCGCGGCATCCTCGAGCCCGTCGGGAATCTGGGCGTAGAACGTCGTCAGGATAAAGATCGCCAGCGGTAAGAACAGCGCGCTGAACGGCATGATCATCGACCCCGGTGTGTTCACGAGCCGCGGCGACTGGAACAGTTCGACGCCCAGGAACGGGATCACGACGGCGTTGCCGAGGAATGCGTCGAACAGCGGAATCAGGAACGCCGCCGGCGGGAAGTACGAGATCACCAGCACTGCGAGCATGAGCGCCCCGCGGCCGGGGAACTCGAGACGCCCGAAGACGTAGCCAGCGAGCGTCGCGACGGCGAGGACGATGATCGTGGTCGTCGTCGCCAGCACGAAGCTGTTGAAGACGAAGAGGTGGAAGGGCACCTCCTGGAACACCTCGACGAACGCAGTGACGTTGAACCCCTGCGGGTGCGGGAACTCGAGGCCGATCACTGGAAGGGACCAGTCGCCCGTGAGGATCTGGCTGTTCGGCGTCAGCGCGAGCACGAGCAGCCAGTAGAAGGGAAACAGCGTCGTCACGAGGAAGAACGCGCAGGCGGTCCAGAACAGCGCCCGGTAGAGGCGCTGACGTTTCGCCTCTTCCTCAAGGACGCCGCGCGTCCAGCGGCCGAGTGGCCCCTGCTTGCGTTCGCGATCGTCGGCAGCGTCCGTCGCGTCTGGTTCCACTTCCGGTTCCGTCGTGGATGGCGTCGCCATGTCAGATCCCACCCTCCTTGTACTGCTGGTAGATGACTCCAATTACGGCCACGCCGATGATGCCAGCGGTCACGAACGCGACCGCGGAGGCGAGCCCTCGACTCGAGTAGAACGTCTCGACGACCATGCACGACAGCGAGGGGACTGTCGTACAGCTCGAGACGGAGTCGATCAGGCCGTAGACGCGCATGGCGTCGATCGTCCGGAAGAGGACGGCGATGCCGAGCGCCGGGAGGACGAGCGGGAACGTGATGAGCTTGAACTGCTGCCACCGCGTGGCGCCCGACACCTTCGCGACGTCGTAGAGGCTCCGGTCGATGCTCTGGAGCCCCGCGAGGATGAGCAGGGCCATGAACGCCGTCGTCTTCCAGATGTCGGCCACGGTGACGATCAGGAACGCGCTCGAGGGATCGTTGAGGGTGTTCGTCGGGGCGACGATGCCGATCGACGAGAGGTACTGGGTCAGGAAACCGGTGCTCGGGTGGAACATCAGGTAGAAGATCATCCCCTGGATGACGAGCGGAATCGCCCACGGGATGATGATCGCCGCGCGGACCCACCGGCGGCCCCGGAAGTCCTTGTCCAGGACGAGCGCCTGGCCGAATCCGATGATCGTCTCGAAGAAGACGCTGATGGCGGCGAAGAGTATCGTCACGACGAGTGTGCTGCGTGCCCAGCCCTCGACGTGAACGAACGGGAAGTTCCCGCTCGTAGTTACATCGGGGAGGAAGGTCACTGAGCCGGGGAGTTTCGGGTTCGCGTCGCCGCTGAACAGGTCGACGTAGTGCTGGAGGCCGACGAACTCCGCCTCGCCGTCGCCCAGAATGCCCGTGTACATCGACAGCTCGAACGTTCGCAACAGGGGGTAGAGTGCGATCGTCCCAAGCAGGACGAATACGGGGGTCAACAGGAGGTACGCGAACGCAGTCTCCCCGAGGTTCTCGAGCCACCGCGTGGCCGCGACGAGCGGCCCCGATCGCCGCGATTCTCGAGCGGTCCCGGCCGCCTCACCTTCGGTGCTCATTGTGAGGATTCGATGTCCTCGATGGAGGTCTGGAGTTCGGCGGCGGCCTCCTCGGGGCTCTTCTGGCCAGCGACGGCCTGGTTAGCCTGTTCCGCGATCGCGTTTGCCTGGGAAGGCCACTCCGTGGTGACCGGGCGGGGCATCGCTCCCTCGCCAGCGACCTGAAGCGTGTTCATGTAGTGGGCCACGACGCCAACGGCGTCGGGGTCGGTCGCCTCCTCGGACTCGAAAAGGTTGGGCTTCGGTGGTAGCCACGCGATGGCCTCGAGCATCCCGAGGTTGAAGTCGTCCTCGGTCATGGCGGTGAGCACCTCCAGTGCCTGCTCCTTTCGCTCGGCATTGGGATTCATGCAGATGTGCCAACCGCCCTGGGCCGAGGTCGAGCCACCCGTACCCGGGTAGGCACCCTCGCCGTCCTCGACGGCGTAAGGGAGTGGCATCACGCCGAGGTCGTCCTGCCCTTCGAAGTCGTAGTCGCCGCTGAGGGTCTCGACGATCGAGTACGGCCAGTTGCGATGGAACGCCGCTTTGCCCTCCGTGAACGGGGAGAGTGCGGGGTTCTCTTTCCACTGGGTGATGTCCGGCGACGCCACACCGACCGGATAGTCGTCGAGCGTGTACTCGTCTTCCTCCTGGGCGGCGAGGGTGTACATCATGCTGAGCGCCTCGATGAACTCCGGTTCGTCGATGGTGACCGGGCGGTCGCCAACCGGTCCGCCCAGGTTCTCCTCGCCGCCGAAGTACGCGCCGCCGAAGGAGGTCATGACCTCGTTGAACGTGCAGCAGGCGGTCCCCTCGTAGATGTCCCACTGGGTCGAGAAGCCGAACTCGGCGTTCGACGCCTCGGTGACCTCCTGGGCCGTCTCGGCCCACTCCTGCCAGGTCATCGGCTCGGTCTCCCACTGTTCGAAGTCCTCGTCGGAGTACCCGGCTTCGCGTGCGTATCCCTTGTTGTACAGCATGACCGCGTAGTCCGGGAACAGCGGAACGCCGTAGAGGTCGCCGCTCTCGGTGTCGCGAACCGTGTTGGTGAACGCCTCGAAGTAGTCGCTGTCGATCCGGTCAAGGGTATCGTCGTCGAGTTCCTCCGACAGGTTGGCGATGTAGCCCTGTTCGATGAACACGTTCGCCCACCCCGTGTCCATCATGAACAGGTCGGGGCTGGACTCCTCGGCCTCGAGCAGCGATATATACTGGTCTCGCTGCGCGCCGGAGTCGTCCTCCTGGGAACTGAAGTCGATTTCGACGTCGTCGCTCAGCCCGTTTTCGTGGAGCAGGTCCGGGAGGTTGTCCTCGATGTCCGAGATGGTCGTCGATCCCATCGCGATCGTTATGGTGTCCCCGGAGCCGCCATCGCCTTCGTCGCCGTAGATACACCCCGCGAGACTCACCGCGGCCCCGCTCGCCCCCGCTGCTTTCACGAACGTCCGACGCGAGACGCTCGAGTCGATTCCGTCGCTCCCCTGTGAGTTTCTCTCACTCATAGCCGGAGATAACAATGTCGTTCGTATTTATAACTACTGGATCAGGTACAACAGGTGTTGTAAATGAAGCGAAGACAGTCGTCGAGCGGTATGTGTTCTGGAGAAGACATCGTCTGCGGTACGTTCACCGAACCGAGACGGCGGATTCGATGCGACGACGTTACTCAACAATAGCACCCGAACGTAGTAACCATTCATGAAGAGGTAATACTTCACTAATTCCTCAAGCGCTCGAATTGATCGTGATGCGAGTCGCCTCGAGGTCCTCGAGCATCGCGCCCCAGCCACCGACGGTAACGGGTCCGTCTGTGGTCTCGAGGGTGATCGACGCCTCGCCCGCAAGCTGGGACAGCGGGGCCGGGTGATCGGCTTCCGTCGCGACGCCTGCGTAGGTGGCGTCCGTCACCGTCCCAGACTGCGTGACCTCCAGTCCCGAATCCGTCTCGATTCCCTCGACCGTGGCCTCGATGGGCACCCCGTCCTCGAGCAGAGGGATGACGTCACGGAGGCAGTGTCGGAGGTCGACGTAGGTGACGGGGAACTCGTCGTTCCGAGCCGAGTAGATCGTCTCGTGGACCTCCCAGAGGCTGGTCAGGAAGTACCAGTGGAAGACGAAAGTGTGTGTCCGGTCGTTGACGATGACGCCGTACTCGTTCGTCGAGTACCCGTGCGGGGAGAAACACGTCCAGGACCGATCGACGAGCGCGACGAACGGCGAGGGGATCGGCCGACGTCGGGCCTCCGTACAGGTACGCGCCAGCGACTCCGTCGACGGGAGGTCCATCTCCCCGTCGACCGCGGGAAACAGACACACCTTCACGTCGGTGCCCCGCTCGAGGGCCGCCGCGAGTGCGTCCTCGAGTTCGTAGTACTGCTCGACCGTCAGACCGACCTGCACCTGCGTCGTCGCTTCCCGGATCAACTCGTCGGCCTGTGTCAGCACCGTGTCGAGCCGTTTGACGATGCTGACTTTGTGGTCCTCGATATCGGGCCGGTTCCAGCGCTCTTCTATCTCGGCGGCGGCCGTCTCGAAGCGACTCGCCCGCGAGCGAAGGTCGGCGAGAACCTCGCCCGGGTCGTGGGCGCGGGCGTGCAGGCTGTCCTGTTCGTAGAGTTCGATGTATCCATCGTCCTCGAGGCCGCGCAGGACGTCGTAGATCCGCGGGTCGGGGACGGAACTGGCTTGGGCGACGTCGGTTGCCGACGCAGCGCCCAGTTCGAGCAGCGTCACGAATGCGTCGGCCTGGTACGGCGAGAGGCCCGCGTCTTCGAGCGTCGCGACCAGTTCGTCACCGTCCATGTCGAACCACCGGCCCGCTGGACTGTAGAGGGCGCACGTTCATTCCAGTCGACGTATAACACCTGTTGTAAAAAGCCTGTCTCCAGCGCCACACTCAAGCCGTCCCACCAGAAATTGCCCCGTATGGCTACACCGCTCGAGCGCGTTCGGCGCCCGGAGTACACCGGGGAGAATCGCTGCTGGCCGTGTACGGTGACCAACGTCGTGCTACTCGTCGCGGCGGTCGGCGTCCTCGCTCTCAGGGGGCGGCGGCGGACCGCGGTGGGGGTCGCAACTGCTGGCGTCGCCGGGATCGGCCTCCGGGGCTACCTCGTCCCGTACACGCCCCGCCTGGCGCCGAAGCTCTTCGCCAGGCTGCCGGTCGATCCGTTCGGTCACGAGAGGGGGTCGACGACCGGATCGCTGGCCGACGCCACCGGGTCCGGAGTCACCGACGAGACCGCAGAGACCCGGCCCGCGTCGACGGCGAGTTCGACCGCATCCACGGACACGTCTTCGGACCCGAGCGACGACACCCCACCGGACGGGGAAGTCGTCCTCACTACGCTGCTCGAGGCCGGCGTCGTCGACCTCGAGGCCGAGGACGTGGTGCTCGACCCGGGCTTCCACGAAGATTGGCGTCGTGAGATGGCATCGCTTCGCTACCTGGACCTCGAGGCGCTGGCCGACGTGGCCGACGAGGTGACGCCGCCGAACGTTGATACGCGTACCCGCCAGCAGTGGGGTCGCCCCGTCGTCATCCTGGACCCGGCCGAGGGCGCACCCGTGACACTCCACCAGGGAGTCGCCATCGCCGAACTCGCCGCGGCTCGCGCGCTCGAGGAGCGGGTCGACGACGCGGTCGCTCGCGCTGCGGGGCGCCCCCTTCGGTCGCTCCTCGAGGAGTGCCCGCTCTGTGGCGGCGAGGTGACGATCACGCGTGCGAGTTGCTGTGGCGAAGCGACGCCGGTCGGCAAGACGCCGCAGGAAAAACTTGTCTGCCCGTCCTGTAACGTCCGCTTTTTCACCTACGAGTGAGCGGCCAGGTCGCGGTACTCGCCCCGCGACTGAAAGGGACGGTTCCTACCCGGCAATCCCGTACGTCTCGCGCATCTTCTCCTCGAGTAACCCGTCCGGATCGAGGACGATGGTCACGAGCACGAACGGCTCGTTTACGTCGAGCACCCAGACTGAAAACGGTGGCTCGGTCGACTCGGCGGCGCGCTCGAGCAGGGGCTCGAGGGGCTTCTCGCCGTCGCGAAACTCGGCGTAGAGGTCGCGCTGTCCCGGCTGATCCGCGAACGTGTAGACGACGCCGTTGGGGCGACCGTCGGTGTCGTGAATCACGCGGGCGTTCATCGCCTCGCCCGCTCGTCGGGCCTCCTCGAAGCAGTGCTGGGCGGCCTGGAAGACGGGAGCGTCCGTCCGACGGAAGCGAAATCGCGTCGACTCGAGAACCGTCCAGGAAGTGAGTCTGGGTTCGCCGTCGTCCCAGTCGAGCGTTGCCTCGATCCGGTTACCGTGGTCGAGTCCAGGGTCGTTTCGATCCGCGTCGTCGTCCGAATCGGGGTCGCCGTCCGGGTCGGGTCGCTCGACGTACGTTGGATCGGCCGTATCGACCTCGAGGAGGAGCCACTCGCCTGCGGTCCGGCCCGGGAGGACGCGGACAGTGGTCTCCGTGGTCTGGTTCATACGTGATACTCGCGGATGGAGGGCGAAATACTCACCGTCTCGAGGGTGGAAAGACGTTCTCGACACGCCTCGGCCGGGCTGCCTGACGCATCGTTTTTGCCCCTCGAGCCGATACTTCGAGTATGCAGTTCTGCGACGATTGCGGTTCGATGATGAAAGCCAACGGGGACCACATGGTCTGCACCAACGACGACTGCGGCGCGTCGACGGCTCGAGACCGGGAGCAAGAGGCCTCGTTCGTCACGACCGAATCCCAGACGTTCGACGACGTGATCGAGTCCGACGCGGACGCGAACTTCGAGGGAAAGCCAATCGCGAACGACGTCCGCTGTGACAAGTGTGACACCGAGGAAGCCTGGTACACGATCAAGCAGACGGCCTCCGCCGACGAGCCGCCGACGCGGTTTTTCAAGTGTACCGAGTGTGGCTATCGCTGGCGCGAGTACAACTGAGGTAGTGAGGGTGTCTCGAGGGTACCGTTGAACTCACGATACCCTCGAAAATAGACGTCGAATTGCTGTGCTGTTAGGTGAACGCAGTGAATTCGCCGACGCTACCGACGAACGAAAAACAGAGTGGGGGACTCATTCCACGCTGAGAGTCGATGCGCGGATGCTGAGCAAGGCCAGCACGGCGCCGATGACGAACACGACCGCCGCGAGGTAGATCGGGCCGAGATGGGTCACCCAGTCGTGGGCGAACCCGCCAGTGTAGTGCATTGGGAGGGCGATCACCAGTCCGAGAACGGCCGCCGTGACCGCCGTCGCCCACGCCCACAGCTGTCCGCTGCGGACGCCGTACCACGCCAACGCCGTGATGGCGATCCCCGTCGTTAGAATGAATCCGGCGAGGGCGACGTGAGCGTGGGTGATGTAGTACGCCACTTCGGGGTAGGTTGCGGCCAATTCCACCCGGGTGACCCCATCGAGGGTCGCCACGCCGAGTTCGAATCCGGTTCCCGTCAGTGCCCGAACGAGGAAGACGATGCCGTAGCCGACGAATCCCAATCCGGCGAGCGCCATCAGGAGTGAACCATTTCGCAAGCGAGCGTCAGTTTCGATCTGCGCTTCGTGTACGGTCGATTGTTCTGTTGCCATATTCATCACCAATTATAATGCACTACTCGAGAAGCCATATACCATTCTTCTAATAAATTGGTCACTCTCTCGAGGAGGGGTGTGGCCCTGGGTGCAGATTCAGGAATTGCAGAAAACAAATCTATACTGATATGATAGGGGGAGGCTTCGACTCCGCCAAGAAGGGCTCGAGCGGGTCCAACGGAACCGGATCGAGGACTACCGGCGAACAGGCCAGGCTCACGGATGCGGTCGCTTCATTAGTTCCCGGAACCCACAACCTTCACGAAAGACGATTCACGTGGCAAACTTTCGCGCTGTACGGAGTTTTTAGCAATAGGGCCCGTAGAGTGTTGGTATGCGACTGCACAACAGGGAAGTCCGACAGGACGTTCGTGAACTCGGGGCCCTCCTGGGTGACGTCCTCGAGGACCAGACGTCGCGTCGTGCGTTCGACACCGTCGAATCCTGTCGAACGGCCGCCATCGACTACCGCGCGGGAGACATCGAGTCCCGGGAGCCGCTGGCTACCGAACTCGAAGGACTATCGCCACACCAGCAACGCGTGGTCGCCCGTGCGTTCACGACCTACTTCGAACTGATCAACCTCGCCGAGGAGCGCGAACGCGTCCGGTCGATCCGTCAGGACTCCCAGGACGGAACGCTCGACGACAGCCTCGAGACGGCCGCCGAGGAACTCTCGGAGGCCGACCTCGAGACCGTCGCAGGCATCCTCGACGACGTGCTCATTGAACCGACGTTCACCGCCCACCCGACGGAAGCCCGTCGGAAGACGGTCAAATCCAAGCTCCGAACGGTAGCGACCCACCTCGAGACGCTAGACGAGCGGTTGCTGACCGACAAGGAGCGCGAGCAGGTCTGGCGGGACGTCGACGCCGAGGTGACAAGCCTCTGGCAGACGCCGCAGGTTCGCAAGCGCCAGCCCGAACCCGAAGACGAGGCCCGGAACGTCCAGTGGTACCTCGAGAACACGCTCTTCGACGTCGTCGGCGAGGTGTACGACGAACTGGCCGACGCGCTGGACGACGAACTCGACGGGGCCATCGACGTCCCCAAACTCTTCGAGTTCCGCTCGTGGGCCGGAAGCGACCGCGACGGCAACCCCTACGTTACGCCCGAGGTGACGGCCAACACCCTCGAACGGCAACGCGAGGTCGTGATCGACCGCTATCGCGAGCAACTCAAGCGGCTCTCGGGCGTGCTCAGCCAGGACGGCAGTCGGATCACCACCGGCAACACGTTCGACGCTTCCCTCGAGGCCGACCGGGAGCGACTACCGGGCAGTGCGAAAACGGCGAAGGAACGCTACCCTGGCGAGCCCTACCGCCAGAAGCTCAAGTTGATGCGCGAGCGCCTCGAGCGCGTCGGCGACGTGCGCCCCGGCGGCTACGATGACGCCGACGAACTCGTGGAGGACCTCGAAATCATCGCCGACAGCCTCCGGGAGAACAGCGGGGAAACCGTGGTCGAGGCTCACGTCGACCCCCTGCGTAGACAGGTCGCCACGTTCGGCCTCTCGCTGGCCAGCCTCGACCTGCGCGATCACCGCCAGAACCACACGGACGCCATCGACGAGGTCCTCTCGCGGGAAGGCATCGAGTACAAGTCCCTCTCGGAGGACGAACGCGTCGAGTTGCTCACCGACGCCGTCCTCCAGGATCAGCCGATCGTCGACCTCTCCCGGACGGAGGACCTCTCGGACACCTCGAGCCGCGTCGTCACCCTCTTCGACAGCCTCGCCGACTGGCAGGCCGAGTACGGCAACGAGGCCATCGACACCTACTGCATCTCGATGAACAATGAGCCCTCTCACGTTCTCGAGGTGCTGTTCCTGGCCGACCAGGCCGGTATCGTCTCCCTGCCGGAACACTGCGGCATCGACATCGTGCCACTGCTCGAGACGGAGTACGCCCTCTCGGGCGCTCGACGCATCATGGGGACGCTGTTCGACAACGAGGCCTACTCGCAGGTGCTCGAGGCCCGCGGGCGCACCCAGGAGATCATGCTGGGGTACTCCGACTCGAACAAGGAGAACGGGTTCCTGGCGGCGAACTGGTCGCTGTACAAGAACCAGCGCCGACTCGGTCAGATCTGTGACGACTACGACGTGACGATGCGCCTGTTCCACGGCCGCGGGGGGTCCATCTCCCGCGGCGGGGGCCCGATGGGAGAGGCCCTGCTGGCCCTGCCGAACAGCACCGTCACCGGCCAGGTCAAGTTCACCGAGCAGGGGGAGGCAATCGCCGAGAAGTACGGCAACCCTCGCATCGCCGAGCGTAACATCGAACAGATGCTCAACGCCCAGTTGCGAGCGCGAAAACAGGCGATCGAGCAACCCGAGGAGCGCATCGAAGAGGAGTGGGTCGAGGCGATGGACACCATGGCCGATGCGGCCCGCCAGGAGTACCGCGACCTGCTCGAAACCGACGGCTTCGTCCAGTACTTCGAACAGGCGACGCCCATCACCGTCATCGAGGACCTCGACCTGGGCTCGCGGCCGGCCTCCCGGAGCGGCGAACGGACGGTCGAGGACCTGCGGGCGATCCCGTGGGTCTTCTCCTGGACGCAGGCCCGGTGCATCCTGCCGGGCTGGTACGCCGTCGCCGACGGCATCGACGCCTACCTCGAGAACGGTGGCGACGTCGAGACCCTGCAGACGATGTACGAGGAGTGGCCGTTCTTCCGCACGACGCTCGACAACGCGGCGCTCTCGCTCTCGCGAACGGAACTCGAGATCGCCGAACAGTACGCCGACCTGGCGACCGAGGACTTGCGAGAGCGGTTCTTCCCGCGAGTGACCGAGGAGTACGAGCGCGCGGTCGACCTGGTCAAGACGATCGGCCAGCGCGAGACTCTGCACACGCGCGACTGGATGGGCGAGAACCTCGAGCGACGGAACCCCTACGTCGATCCGCTCAACTTCCTCCAGACACACCTTCTGGGGCGAACCCACCGAACCGACGTCGAAGAGAGAACGCTCAGGCTGACGGTCAAGGGGGTCGCTGCCGGGATGAAGAACACAGGGTAACGGCCCCCGACGTCGCGTCGCCGAGCATAGCCTTATTACCTCAGCGTACCTATATTAGGCGAGTCAGCCGTCGTCGTACCCGATTCCTTCGAGAGGTAAGTGCGTGATTCGAGTTGACACATAGATGATATAGATGCCCACGTTCGAGCACACGATCGAAATCGAAGCGCCCGTAGACCGCGTCTTTCAGCTCGGGATCGACCCCGAGAACTGGCGCCGCACCATGCCCAGCCTGACTGACGTCGAGACCGTCGAGGAGGCCGACGACGGCCTCCGGATGAATGCCACCTACAAGATGCTGGGTACCTCGATGGACGGTAAAATGGAGATGCGGATCGTCGAACCGAACGAACACACGATCACCACGTTCGAGAGCCCCGGTATGACCGGGGAGCTACACTACTACTACTCGGAGACCGATTCCGGGACGAGGGTCGTCCAGCGGGCCGATTACGAGTTCGGCGACTCGCTGTTCGAGCGCGTGCTCGAACCCGTCGCGAAGCGGTACAACAAGCGCCAATTCAGAAACTCGCTCCGGACGTCCAAAGAGCTCGTTGAAGACGAGGTAACGCCGGAAATCGAAGCCTGAGCCGACACTGTTAGGTCTTTTTTAGCGATATCGAGAGCCGGGACGGGGTCGTGTCGAGGTGTTCCAACCGCTCTCGATAGCGTTTTCCGTGAAGCGAGGTATTCCGATGTCTCGCGATAACGTTCGTCCGAGTCTCGAGTCCGTCGTTCCCGTCACTCGAGCGTCGGTACCGGCACCGAATCCAGCACGGCGTCGACGATCTGGGACTTCGAGACCTCGTTGACCGTCGCGTCGGGCGTGAGCACGAGGCGGTGGGCCATCACCGGGTGGGCGACGCGCTTGATGTCGTCCGGGGTGACGTACTCCCGGCCCGCGATGGTCGCGCAGGCGCGAGCGGCCTCGAACAGGCGCTGGGTCCCGCGGGGAGAGACGCCGACCTCGACGCGGCCATCGGTCCGGGTCTGTCGAGCGAGGGCGACGACGTACTCGAGGAGGTCCTGGTCAACCGTCACGGTCTCGGGAACCTGCCGGAGGGCGGTGACGTGCTCGGGTTCGAACACCGTCTCGATGGAGGGACTCATCTCGTCGCGGCTCGCTCGCCGCTGGAGGAGTTCGATCTCTCCACCTTCGTCGGGATACCCCATCGAGGTCTTCACGAGGAAGCGGTCGACCTGCGCCTCGGGGAGCGGGAACGTCCCCTCCTGTTCGACGGGGTTCTGGGTCGCGATGACGAAGAACGGCTGTGGCAGCTGGCGGGTCTCGCCGTCGGTCGTCACCTGCCCTTCCTCCATCGCCTCGAGCAGCGCGGCCTGGGTTTTCGGCGGCGCACGGTTGATCTCGTCGGCGAGGACGATGTTCGCGAAGATGGGACCTTCGTTGAACTCGAACTCCCGGTCCTGCTCGTTGAAGACGTGGGTGCCGGTCACGTCGGATGGGAGGAGGTCCGGGGTGAACTGGATGCGCGAGAACGACAGTCCGAGGGCGGTCGCGACGCTGCGGGCTGTGAGGGTCTTTCCCGTGCCGGGGACGTCCTCGAGCAGGACGTGCCCGCGTCCAACGACGCCGAGGAGGACGGTCTCGAGAAATTCACGGTCGCAGATGACGGCCTTGCCGATCGCGTCGAGTACCGTATTGCACTCTTCGCTGGCCTGAGTGACGTCCATGACGTCGGACTCGAGGGGGTCGCCCATATTTCTTCTGTTATTGTCACGTTCGGGGTGGTGGTGAGCAGGTGGTGTGATTGGGGTAGCGGCAGCTCGAGTAGATGGTGCTCGAGTCGGTGACGACTCAAGGCGATGGTTTCGATGCTGGTTCCGGTTCTAATATCGGGCCGGTCGCGACCGTGGTAACTGACCCCGCGCCTGCGAGAAACCGAAACGGCTAAAATCACCACCCGGCTACGTACGAGTGAGCCGAGATAGCCTAGCCCGGCCAAGGCGGCAGATTCGAAATCTGCTGTCCCCACGGACACGGGAGTTCAAATCTCCCTCTCGGCGTTTTCACGATCCAACTCGCGAGCGTAGCGAGCGTCCGGATCGTGAAAAACCAGATCATGGCGTTTGAATCAAGGGGTAAACCGAACGCAGTGAGAGTCGACCGTGGTCCAAATCACCCTCTCGGCGATGACAGTCAGGAATCCACTATTGTTTCTATACCAAAAGACTTCGAAACCCATAGTATTGATCTCTGGAGATCAGTCTCGAGCACCCGCCCAAACCCGTCTCCCACCGTTCGACGGTAGATTCTCCCCGATACGAAGGAGGGCAGAAGAACGGTCGGACACGTCGCTGAGCACAAGCCCGCCCGAATGTGTGCGTGGCTAAACGGGACCTTGAAGTACGCCTCGAGGCCATACTCGAGTATGAACCATCGTCAGCGGACGATCACCGCCGTCCTGTGGATCAGCGTCGCGGGCGTGATGGCGATTACACTCGAGCCGTCGGTTCCCACGGATCTTGCGGAGGCCGCCCGCCTGTTCGTCGTCGTTCTGGCGCTCGGTCTCGCGGGCGTGTACCTCTTCGATCCCTGGGGGCTGATTAGCCGAACGCACCAGATCGGGAAATCGGGCGAGCCTTAGCCCCTCGCGACCATCGGCGGGTATGGACACGACCGTCGAGCCGACGATCCGACCGTACAGCCCGACGACCGACGCGGACGACCTCTGGGCGCTCAAACAAGCGTTCGAACTGGGACTTGGCGAGGGAACGGGCGACGACGGGAAATCCGAGCGGTACGAATCGAAGCTCACCGACGCCTACCGCGAGGGCTACCTCGAGTGGGTCGAACGCTGTCGGGACGAGGAGCCAGAGGCGGTGACGGTCGCCGCCGTCGAGCCGGAATCGGTCGAGGAGAGAAATGAGCGGAAATCGACGCTCGTCGGCTATGTCTTCGTCCTTCCGGAGTCGCTCGCGTACATCTGGGACGCGGCTATTCTCAACGAAATCTACGTCACTCCCGACGCGCGCGGGACCGGCGTCGCCGACGCGCTGATGGAGCGAGCGCTCGCGGTCGCCCGTGCCCAGGATCTGCCGCTCGAGCGACTCGTACTCGACGTCGACCGGGAAAACGACCGGGCGCAGGCGTTCTACGAGCGCCACGGGTTCGCCCACTGGGGCGAGATGGTCGCTCGAGAGCTTGGAGAATAACGGCGGTCACGAAGCTCGAACGCCACCGCTAGCGCGGAGCCGAACGAGGGCGACGGCGCCGAGCGCACCGAAGACGATTGGATAGCCGATGCCGGCGACGAGTATCGACTCGAGCGGCGAAGGCCGGATTACCGCACCCTCGATCGCGACCGTCGAGAGGAGCACGGCGACGATCGTGACGGCGAGGTAGCCGATGGCGACCATTGCGCCGTCGATCGCTGCCTCGGTGATCGACTCGAGACGCTCGAGTTGATCGTATGCGCAGTACGCGCCGGCCAGCGCGATGACGAGCGGTGGAATCAGCAGGAGGAGCCACTCGGCGCCGCTTCCGTCGAGGACGACGTTCTGTTCCGGCGGCAAGAGTCTGAAGAGCCCGCGCCGCGGCACCTCGGTCGCCACCCCGTGGGCGTTGAGGTAGGTCCAGGCGACCAGTTCGGCGGTGAGCGTCTCGCCCGCAGCGGACTCGAGGACGTCGGTTCGGAGGTCGGCGCGAATCGACTCGCGAGCCAGCCCGTAAGTGACCGCGTAGCCGGCGACCCAGGCGAGGGCGCCGGCGACCACGCCCAGAAACAATGGGCGAAGGTCCCCCGCTGCGTCCGGCTCGTCCGTACTCGTTCCGGTCCCGTCGCTGGCCGCGTCGTTTTCGCTCGACGCCTCGACGCTCGAGTCCGGTATCGCGTTCGTCATCTCGAGTTCCCTGAGCGTACTGTTTGTGGGAGCGACCTAAACTTTCTTCATCCTTCGTCGACTATCTCGGTCGTCCTGGCTGGTGCCTTCGACGTCGCTCACTCGGTCATCGTCACTCACCGAGCAACGACGTTCACTCGAGTACCACCTCACTCACGAACCGTATACGCCGTTTCGGGACGATTCGTCTCCCATGCCTCGGCGGTGATCGTGTACCGGTGCAGGTCGCGGATCTCGCCATCGAGTGGCACCCAGTTTCGCAACACCCCGTCGTACGTCCCCCCGTACCGCTCGACGTACTTCTCGATCGCCCGCTCCGACTTTGCGTTGCCTTTCAGGTAGCCCACGGAGACCACCTCGAGGTCGAGGCGGTCGAACGCGATAGCCATGGTCGCCGCAGCGCGCTCGCTCGAGTAGCCGCGTCCCCAGAACGGTTTGCGGAGCCAGAGGCCGAGTCGGGCGGTGCGCTTCTCCCAGAGCGGGATGAGGCTAGCGACGCCGGCGAACTCCCCGGCGGCGGGTTCGCCCTTGAGTGGATAGATCGCCCAGTTCGCTCGCGTATCATCGTTCCACCCCTCTTCGGACTCGAGGAGGTACTCGCGAGCATCGTTCGGCGTCTCGTGGACGTCGGTCGTGAGGTGCGTGGCGACCGCCCCGAAGTCAGTGGCCGGGTTCGTGTACTCGTACAGCTCGAGGGGCGCGATCGTGTCGGTCGTCAAGGGCTCGAACCGAAGTCGATCGGTTTCGAACGTCTCGGGGAACATTCGGCGAGACGTTCCGCGACGAGGACCGTCACTCTTTGGGCGTTATGTGAGTACGTGACGTTCCCGGATAGGGATTGCGCGACGTTCCAAAACAGCGGCTGTGCATTCCAGCTGACAGGTCCGTACGTCCCAGCGGACGGGACTACTGCTCCGAGTTGTTCGCGGGTAATCGACGGCGGAGCCACTCGAGGACGAGTCCCCCGCTAACGAGTCCGGTACCGACGGTGAACCCGGGTGTGCCGTCTTCCTCGTCGTTAGACGAGCCGTTCTCGATGTCCGTCTTTTGGTGGGTATCGTCGAATGCGGCGCCGTCGGTGTCGTCCTCGCGCGTCCCATCGTCGGTTTCGGTAGCGTTCGACGAATGGTCGGCGTCCGTAGTGTCGCTGTCGCCGCTTTCGTCCGACGCGACACCCTCGTTCGGCCTCGATTCGTGTTCATCGTCGGTGTCGCTCGCCTCGTCGCCGTCCATAGTGTCGACACCGGCCGCGTCGTCTTCGTCCCCGCCGAATTGGTCCGCGCCGACCTCCGTCGCTGGCTCGAGCGCGACGAGGCTCCCGTGCCCCGAGAGGTACACCGTTCCGTCACTGATCGCGTACGTGAGGTCGGGCCACCTCGCCTCGTGAGGGTCCTCGAGTCCGACGGCTGCTAACGGTAACGACCACTGCTCGAGGCCGGTCTCGATGTCGACTCCGAAGATGGCGGGGTCCCCGTCGGCAGGGTGGTACGGAACGACGACCGTGCGGCCACCGATTGACGGTCGTCCCCACGCGTCCATCGACCCGCCGACGGTCCAGCTGTGGTCGGTCTCGTAGTTGTACGCGTAGACGCCGTGTCGCTCGGCACTGACTCTGACGGTGTCAGTCGCCGCGAGTGGGAACCGCAACTCGACTCGCTCGAGGACCGCTCCGTCGTTGGCATCGAGGACCAGGCACACTTCTTCCTCCCCCTCGTCGCTGTCACCGTCGACGCCCTCGTCGTCACCGTCGTCGACGTCACTATCGCCGCCGTCGCCGAGCCACGCCACGTAGAGGCGGTCTTCAGTCGCCACGATTGAGGGAAGTCCCTCGCCTCTCGAGGGAGTCTCCTCCTGGACGACCCACACCGGCTCCCCCGACTCGGCGTCGAGCGCGACGAAACCGGCGTCGCCAACGGCGGCATACACGAGATCGTTCGCGACGGCGACTGGAATCGAAACGAACGACGCAACGTCGGCATCCTGTCGCTCGAGGTCGACCCCACTCCGTCGCCACTGGGGACTCCCGTCGTCGGCGTCGAGCGAGCGAAGAGCGCCGTCGACAACCACGTAGATCGATCCGTCGACGACGGTCGGACTTGGGATCTTGCCGTTCGTTCGGAACGACATCGACCAGATGGTATCGCCGCTGTCGGCATCGAGCGCCGTCACTCGGTCGCCAGCGACGTAGACGGTGTCGTCGACGACGGCAGGGGTTCCGTCGGCGCCGACGTCCTCTCGTACCCACTGGATGGACCCATCGCTGGCGGAGAGGGCGTGGACACCAGCCCCCGTCCGGAGGTAGACCGTACCATCGGCGACGACGACGTCGCCATCCTGCTCGTATTCCCAGGCGACCGTCTCGGGCGCTGGAAATCGACTCGAGTCCGAGAGGGCGGCGGTGTTTCCAGGGGTGCCGTGGTAGGACGTCCAGTGATCGGCGTCCGCAGACGTCACCGCCATCGGGACCGTCGACTTCGCATGGGCCCCGCCGCTCGTTTTAGCCGCACCGAGGAAACTGCCGATGACGAGCGAGGCACCGAGAGCCATCACGGTCCGCCTGGGCCAGAGGGACATAGTACCCTCGGCACCACCGGACCTCTTGCTTATTCTGCGTGTAAGTTCAGTTTCGGCGATGAAACGATGGTAATCGCTCCCTAGAGCACTCGAGAGACTGTTTCCTGTACCGTCCAGGCGTTCGTCCGAGATTCGGAGCGTTCGCCGGTCGAGGTGCCGTAACGTGCGGTTTCGAGCGGACGAGAACTCGGTTCGACAGTCGCACCACCTGCAAATATCGCCATCCGTCCGAACGAGCGTCGCCTCGAGTCTCGAGTGCCGTGGGTAGAGAGAAGGTGACGTCTCGCCTCGGCTGGAGACGGTCGTCGAGGGTGACGCTCCGCAACCACTAAACGCGACTCGTCCCTACCCTCGACAATGAGCGACTGGACGGAAACGTACCGCCCGACGACGCTGTCGGAGGTACGGGGAAACGACAAGGCCCGCAACAAACTCGAGGAGTGGGCGAAGACGTGGGACGAGCACCGAAAGCCCGTCATCGTCCACGGCAGTCCGGGTATCGGGAAGACCTCGGCCGCCCACGCGCTGGCCAACGACATAGGCTGGCCGGTGATGGAACTCAACGCCAGCGACGACCGCCAGGCCGACGTCATCAAGCGCGTCGCCGGCGAGGCCTCGAAGAGCGGCACGCTGACCGGCGGCAGCGGCGGTCGCCGCCTCGTCATCCTCGACGAGGCTGACAACTTCCACGGCAACGCCGACTACGGCGGTTCTCGAGAGGTCACGCGGGTAGTTAAGTCGGCCAGCCAGCCGATCGTCCTCGTGGCAAACGAGTTCTACGACATGAGCAACTCGCTGCGAAACTACTGTCAGACCATCGAGTTCCGCGACGTCTCGGCGCGCTCGATCGTCCCCGTCCTCCGGGACATCTGTCGACGCGAGGGCATCGAGTTCGAGGACGACGCCCTCCGCAAGATCGCCGACGCGACGAGCGGCGACCTTCGGTCCGCGGTCAACGACCTGCAGGCGGTCGCGGAGGGGAGCGAGCGTCTGACAGTCGACGACGTCGTGACCGGCGAGCGCGACAGCACGGAAGGCATCTTTGACTTCCTCGACGCGCTCATCAAGGAGAAGGACGCCCACGGCGCCCTGTTGGCTGCCTACGACACCGACGAGACGCCCGACGACCTGTTGAACTGGGTCGAGGACAACGTCCCGAAGGACTACTCGGGTGGCGAACTCGCCGACGCCTACGAGTTCATGAGCAACGCCGACCGCTGGCTGGGCCGGGTGCGCTCGACCCAGGACTACTCGTACTGGCGCTACGCGACCGACAACATCGCCGCCGGCGTCGCCGCCTCGAGGCGCGAGCCCAAAGGCGGGTGGACCCGGTACGGCCCGCCGAGTTACTGGTCGAAGCTCGGACGGACCCGCGGCACCCGGGACCGGCGCGACGCCATCGCCCAGCGGATCGCCGACCGGGAGGGCGCGAGCATCGGCACCGTCCGCCGGGAGATCATGCCGTTCCTCTCGAGCATGACCCACCTCTGTCGAAATCGGGAGTTGACCGTCGCGATGGCGGCCGCCTACGACCTCGACGAGAAGGAGGTTTCGTTTATTACCGGGAGCGGCGCCGACACCAACAAGGTCGAGTCGATCGTCGAGGACGCCGCCGAACGCCAGGCCGAGGAGACGGTCTCGCACTCCGGATCCGCGTTTTTCGGTAGCGCGGACGCCGAGGACTCGAGCGACCTGGACGCCATGAGTGGGGAGGACGCCAGGAGCGACGACGGTTCGAGTGACGAGGTGGACTCGAGCGACGAATCTACGGATTCGGCGAACGCGTCGCTTCTCGACGTGGGGTCCTCGGCTTCGGACGCCGACGACGAGGCGACTTCGAGGAAGGGCACGAGTGGCGACTCGAGCGCAGCGGCCGACGATGGTGCGTCGGATGCCGACGAGAGCGACGAGAGCGACGAGAACAAAGACGACGAAGACGACGATGGACAGTCGGGCCTATCAGACTTTTTCTAGCCGCTAAACCGCTCGGGTGTGCGGTTCTCGAGGGATAGTGCGAGCCTCGAGGACGAAAGTGAACCTCGAGGACGATACGATTCGTCTACAGGAGGTCGAGGGCTTCGCCCGCGTCCTGGAACGCCTCGAGGCAGGCGACGAGATCATCGCGGGTATGGGCGGCCGTCGGGAGCGCGTAGACGTACCCCTCCCGAACTTCGTTCCTGGACGCGTGTCCTCCAGACCTCGTACGAACGGGGGCGGAAACGATCACGCCCCGGTCGCGAAGGTCGTTCGCCAGGGCTCGGGCCACGTCCCGCGTCTCGACGTAGACCGGTAGGATCTGTGAATCGCCGTCGACCTCGTAGCCCATCGTCAGCAGGCCGTCGCGGAGACGCGTGACGTTCTCCCAGAGGGATTCGCGGTGGTCGCCGTGTTTCGAGAGGTGGAGCGCCTCGCTCGCCGCCGCGGCCGCCATTGGGGTGAGACCCGTCGACTCGACGAATGGCGGCGCACGAGCGGCCAGCCACTCGATTAACGCGTCGTCGCCCGCGACGTAGCCGCCCTGGCTGGCGAGCGCCGTCGAGAGCGCCCCCATCTGGATGTCGACGCGGTCGGCGAGACCCTCGGCTTGGACGATCCCACCACCGCGGACGTAGAGGCCGGTCGCGTGACTCTCGTCGACCATGATCCAGGCGCCGACCGAGTCGGCGACGTCGCAGAGTTCCTCGAGTGGAGCGACCCACCCGTCCTGGCTGAAGACCGAATCGGTGACGACGAGCCAGGATTCGTCGCCAGTGTCTGCGTCGGCGTTGGCGTTGGCCTTGGTGTCGGCGTCGGCATCAGTGTCGTCGCCGGCGTTGGTGTCAACGTCGACATCGGCGTTGGCGTCGGTATTCGATCTGGCCTCAGCGATAGCACGCCGCTCGAGAGCATCGTCCACCGCCTCGCGGAGAGCGTCGGGATCGCAGTGGCCGTACGGAACGACCTCGGTCCCGGCGAGCCGACAGCCGTCGAACGCGCTGACGTGGGTGTACTCGTCGACGAAGACGACGTCGGGCTCGAGGGCGGTGATCGTCCCGACGTTCGCAGCGTAGCCCGAGGAGAACGCGAGCGCGCGATCCGTCTCGAAGGTTTCGGCGAGCAGTCGCTCGAGGTCGTGGTGGACCATCGTGTCGCCCGTCGTGAGTCGGCTTCCCCCGGATCCGGTCCCGACGGTGGCGGCGGCCTGTCGCGCGGCGTTCTGGACTCGCTGGTTCGCGGTCAACCCCAGGTAGTTGTTCGAGCCGAACACGAGCAATTCGTCGGCCTCGAGGACCGGAAGGCCGCCTCTCGGTGGTTCGGAAACGTAGCCGCGGGAATCGATTCGGTCGGCCGGCGCGAGCGAGCACCGCCGGTCGGCGTCGGCCTGAAACGTCAATTGCTCCTCGAGATCGAACCCACGGTCTGCCATCTGCCTGAACCGTGACGACCACCGGATTTTACTCTCACGATTCCCGATTTGGCCCGTCGAGTGCGCCAACCGCGTTGCGTACCTTGATTTCCCATCCGTTTTCGCATCTCGTGTATCGATACGTATACTTCAGAAATCGACCGCTGACGTTCGAAACGAGGATCGAATATCACACTTCAGTGACTGTTAATATTCCAAAGTTTAATGCCGATTGATAATCTATTCGGACAGAAGAGCACATGACCGATAGTACGACCGATGAAAAATCGAGGGAGGGGGATTTCGATATCGGTCCGAGCATGGACGAGCTCTTCGGGGAAATCGAAGACGACTCGGCCGACGAGGAGCCGGTTGACCCCGACGAGACGGCCCACGGTGACGGCGTCGAAGACGTGACTGCCGCCGACCTCTTCAGTCAGCTTCGCGACGAGGCCGCCGCCGACCCCGGGATGGACGAGGTTCTCGAGGACGAGAGCCCCGAGGAGATCATCGCGAGCGCCGACGAGGACGACGAGCCGGATCACGACGTCGACGACGAGCTGGTCGACGAGGGCGCGCTCGACGACCTGTTGCTCACCGGTCGGACGCGATCCGACGAGTTCCTCTGGATCGACAGCGGTGACGACTCGTCTTCCGTGGACGACGGCGATTCGGGAGCGACGGAAACGGAATCGATCCAGGGAACAGATGGGGCCGAGGACGATTCCGAGTCCGTGTCCGAACCTGAATCCGAGTTGGAATCTGGATCCGAGCCCGAACCTGAAACTGAATCCGGGTTCGTGGTCGAGGACGAGGGTGAGGGCGAGGGCGCGGACATGGGCGAAGCCGATGTCGATGTCGACGATAACGTCGAACACGAGGACGATTCCGCCTCCGGATTCGAGGCAGAGTCCAAACCCGAAGCCGAGCGGGCCGAGTCAGTCGACGAACCGGACAGCGTCAGTGACGTTGGCGACGCCGACGACGATGACGAGAGCGCTCCCGAACCAGACACCACCCCTCGAGCCGGGCGCGTCGACTACTCCCTCGAGTCGACCGCGTCAGACGAGGAGTCGACATCAGGCGAGGAGTCCGCACTCGTCGTCTCTGACGCCGAATCGACGGAAACGGACCTCGTTCCGACGGACGACGGAGACGAGGACGAGGACTCGAGCGGCTTCCTGGGCTGGCTCCGTTCGAAACTTCCGTTCTGACGGACGCTTCGAGCAGCTCGAGCACAGCGAAATCGTTTTTGACGCGGCGAACGAGCGAGACGTATGAGCACCGACGACGAGACGAATCCGGAAGGAGACGACGAACTCGAGCGCATACGCGAACGCAAGATCGAGGAACTGAAGGCGAAAGCCGAACAGGACCACCAGCACGCATCGAGTCCGGACCAGCCGATCGCCGTCGAGAGCCAGTCGCACTTCGAGCAGGTGCTACAGGAACACGGTCGCGTGCTCGTCGACTTCTACGCCGACTGGTGTGGTCCCTGTCAGATGCTCGCGCCCGTCCTCGACCGACTCGCCGCCGAAACGTCGGGAACGATCGCGAAAGTTGACACCGAGGCGCTCCCGGGGGTCGCCCAGCAGTACGGCGTCCGCGGGCTCCCGACGTTGATCCTCTTCGAGAACGGCCAGCCCGCCAAACAGCTGGTGGGGATGCAGGAGGAATCGACGTTGCGCGGGCTGCTCGAGTAGCTCTGGTCGGGTTCAAGGACTCCCGCTCCAGGCGGACGGCAGACTCGGCGACTATCGAACGACCGTCACCGGAACGTTCGCTCGCTTGACGACGATTTCGGCCGTACTCCCCATCTGTAGACCGGCCGCGCCACCGCGTCCGCGGCTGCCCATGACGATCTGGTCGGCGTCCGCGTCCTCGGCGTGGGCCACGATCGACTGGGCTGGCGACCCGACAGCGGTGGCGGTCTCGATTGACGCGTCGCCACCCTCGAGCGACGCCTTCGCTTCGGCGAAGAGATCGGCGGCCTCCGACTCCTGGTCGGCGAGCCAGGCGTTAGTCAGGGGCGAAAGCTGTTCCTCGGTCGGGGTCACCTCGAACGGATCGATCGCGTGAAACAGGACGATCGAGGCGTCCGGAAACGTTTCGAGAGCGTACTCGAGGGCCGCCTGTGCGTGCGAGGATCCGTCGTGCGGGACGAGAATCGAGCGTGCCATACTGTTCGGTTCGACGGGCGGAACCGTAAAGCCACCACGGGGGTTCGGCGGTGGAGTCTCGCGTCCGATCAGTGAGCAGTCAGCGTTACCTGCCAGTGGAGTGAAATACTCGTCCGTCGTAGTATGAGACAATGGAACGCGATCGTGAGTTCGGCCGTCGGATCGCCGTCGGATCGATCGTCGCTGCCCTGTTTCTGTTGGTCGCCCACGTTGCTCTCTCGTTTCTCGGCGTTCTCGTCTTCGCGGTCTTCCTCTACTACGCCGTTCGCCCGATCTATCGAGCCCTCGACCGGTTCAACGTTCCGAGACGGCCACGGGCGATCCTCGCGCTCGTCCTGTTCGGCGTGCCGTTCCTCGTGCTCATCACCTACACGATCGCGATCATCGTCATCGAGACCCAGGCGTTGCTCGAGGCCTACAACGTGCAGGATCAGTTTCTCGACGAGGTGATTACGGACATCGACGTGACCGGCCTCGACCTCGACGAGATTCGACGCATCGTCACGGACCTCTCCTCGCAGGCATCCCTCGGCGTCGTGGTATTGAGCCTCGGAGGAACGGTGAGCCTCGTCAGCGGCGCAGTCGTCCAGTTGATCATCATGGTCACGCTGGTGTACTACATGCTCATCGACGGCCCGCGATTCGTCTCGTGGGCACTCGAGACCTACGACGAGTCGGGCGTCATGCGCGCTTACGCTCGCGCCGTGGACCCCGAACTCTCGATGACGCTCTTTGGCAACATCGTCAACGTGTTCGTCACGGCCATCGTCGGCGTCGTGACGTTCTACACGTACAATTTCTTTGCCCCCGCTGCGGTCGACGTTCCGTTTCCGGCGCTGATCGGCGCGCTGACCGGTATCGGGAGCCTCATCCCGGTCGTCGGCATCAAACTCGTTTACGTCCCCGTCATCGTCCTCCTCGCGGCGAACGCGTGGGCGGCCGGCGACCTCTCGCTCCTCGTGCCAGTTGGCGCACTGGCGGCCGTCAGCGCGGTCCTCGTCGACTTCATCCCCGACTTCTTCATTCGGGCCCACATCAGCGGCAAGCAAACCCACACGGGCATGCTCCTGGTCTCCTACATCGTCGGCCCTCTCGTCTTCGGCTTCTACGGACTGTTCCTCGCCCCAATTTTGCTGATCCTCGTGATCAACGCGGTCTATATCCTCCTTCCCTACGTCCTCACCGGCCAGCCGTCGGGGGTTCGACAGGCCCGGCTCACGGAGTACCGTGACGGACGGCCCGAGGTCTCGAGCGTTGAAGGAACCGAGGCACCTGGGGCCGAACGAACCGAGGCCGAACCAGCCGTCTCGAGCGAAGGGCCATCCGATCACCGATAACTACCCGGTCGATCGGTCAGGAGTCGAAACGCGAGACACTCACACGAACCGACTGGCTGCTAGCTACTTGGGCCTGGCTCGAGTGTATTCCCTATTGCTCGAATACGGCGTCGCTCGAGCACAACGAGCGCGGCGTCGCGCGAACCCAGCGAACGCGGCACCGTTCGAATCCAGCGAACACGACACCGCGTTCGAGCCAGCAGGTGATCCACATCACGTCGACACCGCCGCCACACGCTCGATCAGACCCCCCAAACACGCCAGACACCTCCGGTGACGGCGACGGGGACGATCATGCCCACCACCGAAGCGGCTGGCCCATCGTGAGCGCCGCAGGCGCAGCCGTGCTGTACGTCGGATTCGCGCTTCTCGCCCTGGCGTTCGGCGTCGAGACCGTCCCGGCTTTCCTCGGTTTCGCGGTCGCGCTTCTCGGCGGCGGACTCCTGCTAACCGGACTGTTCGGCTGGCTCCGACAGGCGTTCCTCCGTCACCAGGACCGTTCCGTAGCCGACCCGGAGGCGCGACGCACCTACGTCACGACGATGATCCTCTTTCTCGCGACCGACCTCGGCACCTTCGGTGCCGGCTTCATATACTACGTATTCGTCCGCGTCGGAACGTGGCCCCCCGCCGACCTCCCGCCGCTGCTCGGTTCCCTCGTCGCAATCAACACCGCGCTCCTGCTCGTCAGCAGCGTCACGTTCCACTTCGCCCACGACTTCCTCGAGCGCGGACGCGACCGGGCGTTCCTCGGCCTTCTCGGCCTGACCGTCCTCCTGGGCGTCGTCTTCCTCGCCGGCCAGGCCCTCGAGTACTACGAGTTCGTCGTCCACGAGGGGTTCTCGATCACCGACGGGGTGTTCGCCAGCGCGTTCTACGGGTTGACGGGGCTTCACGGTCTCCACGTCGCCCTCGGCGTGGTGTTGCTCTCGATCGTCCTCGTTCGCGGTGCGCGCGGCCAGTACGCCCCCGAGCGAGACACGTCCGTCGCGACCGTGGGGCTGTACTGGCACTTCGTCGACGCGGTCTGGCTCTTCCTCGTGGCCACGCTGTACGTCGGAGCGGTCGTTTCGGTCTGAGTCAGCGCTCGCGACGGTCCCAACGTCGCTCGTCGGCGTCTCGGCTCACCTCGCTATCGTTCCGACCGCGGTCGTCTTTGTCGTCTTCGCGATCTTCGCTGTCTTTGCGGCCTTCGCCGTCATCGCCGTCTTCACCGTCTCGGGACCGCCCGCCCTCCCGCAATCGTTCTCGAGCGGGCGACCACCGGAATTCCCACGGATAGTTCTCGACGCCGACGAGCGTGAACGCGCCGACGCCGACGAGCAACGAGATGAGCCCCAGCGGGAGCGCGACTGGATCGACGCCGAGACACCGACTCTCGGAGCGGAGGGTCGCGTACCGCGCTTCGCCAACCTCGCCGCCGCTGATCACGACGCCGCGGTTGAACGCCTTACGGTGGTCGAACGATCCCTCGACGGTTCCCTCCTGGTGGGGATCCTCGATCGCCTCGAGAACGGCGCGTCGTTCGGCCTCGGAGAGCGACTCGAACTCGAGCGTCTCGACGACTGGACCGACGTCCGAGAGTCGCTGCTCGGTTTCCTCGGGCGTCGATACGCCGATGACGGGATCCGCACAGCCCCCAATTGCGGGTTGCACGATCGACCAGCCGCCGAGGACAGTTCCCGCGATCCCCAGCGCGAGAAAGAGCGCGGCGAGAAACGGGAGCGCGTACGAGAAGAGTCGGGACTCATCGTCCCGTCCCCCTCCGTTTTCGGCGTTCGTTTCGCGCGGTCGTCGGTCGTCTCGAGCCGTCATCGATCAAACCTCCACGTCCCATCTGTACGAGGCGTAGTCGAGCGCGGCACCCAGGCCGACGCCGTAGGCCCAGTGGGCGAGTATCGAGAGGCCGACGTAGCCGACGAGGGCGAGCCCAGCCTGGTCGGTGTAAAACGCGAGCAGGAATCCCGAAGTGACGATGGTCGCGAACGAGAGACCGCGAGCGATGGGCGTCCGACCGGGGAGGTAGCGAGCGATGGTGAGGAACAACAGCGGCCAGACGGTCGACCCGGCCAGGACGAACAGCGCGTACCCGACGGACGCGCGCTCGGGGGCGCCGATCAGGCCCGCCAGTTCCGTGAACGCCTGGAGGTGAAAGACGCCGATGGCGACGCCCACGGCCAGCACGACGGTCATCAGGAGGGTCCCGACCAGTCCCGCGACGGCCCCGACGAACACGTTCTCGGTGACCGATCCCACCAGCGGACGGATTTGCCTCGAGATCGACGGACTCCCGATTGTGGGGTCGGTGGTCGACGCCGGCCTCGTGGTCGCCGGTTCGCTCGGTTCGATGCCGTACTCGTCCTCGAGGCGGCGCTCGAACCACTGCCACTCGCGGGTGAACTGCTCGGATTTCTTGAGGTCCCAGACGTCGGCGTCGTCGACCGGCGGGCCAGCCCAGTACGACCAGAGCATGTTGTAGAGCCACAGCAGGACGCTGATGCCGATCAGGTAGGCGCCGATCGTGGCAATTTGCTGGAGGGGGGCGTACGCCGGCGGGTAGTCGGCGTAGCGACGGGGCAGTTCGAGCACGCCGAGGATCACGAGGACGGTGAAGGTGGTCGTCGAACCGACCACGAGCAGGGCCGCCTGGAAACGGGCCAGCCGGCGGTCGAACAGCCGGCCGGTGATGATAGGGTACCAGTAGTAGCTCGCGGCGAACATCATGAACGGGATGATCCCCATCACGATCAGGTGGAAGTGGCCGACGACGTAGTAGGTCCCGTGGTAGGTGACGTTGATGGGAACCACGGCGAGGAAAATCCCCGTGACGCCGGCGATGACGAAGGTGAGGATGGAGGCGACACAGAGAATCATCGGCGCCGTCAGGCGGACGGTGCCGTCCCAGATGGTCGTCATCCAGTTGAACACCTTGATCGCGCTCGGGACGGCGATGGCGATGGTCGTGACCATGAACCCGGCGCGGAGGCGGGGATCCATCCCCGTGACGAACATGTGGTGGGCCCACACGCCGAAGCTGAGGACGCCGATGGCCAGCGTCGAGTAGACGACGAACTGGTAGCCAAAGAGCGTCCGTCCGCAGAACTTCGGCAAGATGAGGCTCATCAGCCCTGCCGCCGGGAGGAAGATAATGTACACCTCGGGGTGACCGAAGAACCAGAAGAGGTGCTGCCACAGCAACGGTCCGCCGCCCTCAATTGCGTAGAAGGTCGTCCCGACGTTCCGGTCGAGCAACAACAGGACGATGGCGCTCCCCAGGAGCGGGAACGCGAAGACGACGAGCGCACTGGTCGTGAGGATCGTCCACGAGAAGATGTCCAGGCGCGCCCAGGTGACGTCCGCAGCGCGTTCGTAGAAGATGGTGACGATGAAGTTAATCGCCGCGAGCGTCGTCGCGATGCCACTCAGGTGGAGCCCCAGGAGGAGGAGGTCGATCTGCGGATTCGCCGTCTGGACCGACAGCGGCACGTACAACGTCCACCCTACCCCGGGTTCGCTCAGCGCCCCGAAGAAGTCGACGAGCGCGTTCTCGCCGAACAGCAATCCGAGGAACTTCGCCGTTACCTCCGAGACGAGCCCCGCTCGAGCCAGCAGGAGGGCCGGCGGGAGCATCCAGAACCCGATGGCGTTGAGTCGGGGGAACGCCATGTCGTCGGCTCCCAGCAAGAGCGGCAGGAAGTAGTTCCCGATGCCGAAGAAGATGGGCGTCACGAAGAAGAAGAGCATCGTGATGCCGTGGGACGTGAACAGTTCGTTGTACGTCGGTTCGTTCCAGACCGAGGCAGCGGGGACGAGCAACTCCGTCCGCATCATCATCCCGTCGATGCCGCCCCAGATGCCGGCGAGGGTGCCGAACGCAATGTACAGCAGGCCGATCTCGCGATGGTTAGTGGTCGTCGTCCAGCGCTCGAGTCCGGCCCGAACGCTGGCGACGTCGACCGTCAGGTCGCGACTGACGTGGGTCCCGCCGTCCGGACGAGCGCCGTGTCGGGTCGCGCGGTGAGCGATGACGAGACAGCCGAGCAAAATCGCGACGAAGAGCCCGATACGCAGGAGGGCGGGATCGGGCATCACGGCAGGGACCTCCCGAGCGGTGCCACCCTCGCGACGGAACTCGAGCGGTCGCTCCTCGAGGTCCACCATCTCTGACTCGAGGGCCTCCGTTCCGCCGCTCGCCGGCCGCTCGAGCGCGGAACGCAGACCCGGGCCTCGACTGTCGGTCGATTCCTCATGCGTCGATCTCACCACGCTACCACGAACTCCATAATGAAACCCTGCCGACGCAACCTCTCGCTACGCTGACGCCACCGTGGTGGTTATTTGGTCTCGAGCGTGGTCGATTGCCGGGATGGAGGGGCGTTACGTCCGTCTCGTTCGGTGGCTGATCGTCGCGACCGTTGGATCGGTCGCCATGACGATGCCCGTCGCCGCCCAGTCGGCCAACCGCGACCTCATCGACGGCCTCTACGTCCAGTTGCTGTACGTCGCGCTCCCGCTGACGCTGTTCGTCCTGGTCATCCTTTCGTACGCCGTCGTCCGGTTTCGGGACAACGAGGATCCCCGCCCGACCACTGAGGATCCGGCCCTCGAGATTACCTGGACGGTCGCGACAGCGGTCATCCTGCTGTTCGTCGGCGTCTCCTCGTATGCGGTGCTCGCCAGTCCGTACCTGTCGCCGGGCGTCCTCTCTGACGAGGATCTGGCCGGGACCGGCGACAATCCGGTCGAGGTCGCGGAGGACGACATGGTCGTCGAAATCGTGGCGTACCAGTGGGGCTGGCAGGCCACCTATCCGGAAGCGAACGTGACGACCCAGGACGTGATCGTCGTGCCTGCGGATCGTGACGTCGCGTTCGTCATGACCTCGAGGGACGTGATTCACAGCTTCGCCGTGCCCAGTCTGGGTCTTCGTCAGGACGTCTTCCCCGAACAGAAGAGCGCCATCCGAACGAACGTCTACGAACCCGGCACCTACCAGGTCCAGTGCACGGAGTTCTGTGGTGCCCAGCACGCTCACATGCGGGCGACGATCGTCGTCGTCGACGAAGAAACGTACCAGACGTGGCTCGTGAACCACGAGGGAGAAGACGACGTGACCAACGCACCGGCCGTCGTAGACTAACTCGAGGACGCGGGTCGAGACCGGAAGGCGATCCAGGCGAGCGCGATGAAAAACGAGACGGGAAGCGCGACGACGAACCCCCAGAGGTAGTTCGCCCCCCATAGCACCACCAGCAGAATCGCAAAGAGACCGACGGCTACCAGCGGAGCGACGGCGATAGCGGCCTGCCGTCGGTCGATATCCTCGGACGGTCGCCCGGGGTGACCCATGAACATTGCTGACGCGCTCGAGCGTCAAATACCCCGGACCAGTCCAGTCGGTCGTGTTCCGTTGACGCACCCGTCGCCGGTCGCTGGCCCGTTCGTCGGTCGTCGGTCGTCGGTCGCCGGTACGCCCCCTCCATTTATCGCCGTGGTCGGTGTGACTAAGCAGGCTATGGCAGTGCTCGGCCTCTCCAGGGAGTCGATCCGGGACATCTCCGGCAACCTCGTCCCCCTCGGCGTCCTGCTGTTCTTCGCTGGATGGCTGCTTCTCGAGCGCCCGTGGGGGTGGGATGCGTTCTCGCTGATCGTCGTCTACGGCCTCATCCTGTCCCTGGTCGCCATCCTGTTTCTGGTCACCTACGTTGCCGCAGTGCGGTTTCAGGAGACGGCTACCGAACGCTGACACCAGTATGATCGACGATTTCGACCTCGAGACGGCAGAGAACGACGACGGGGGCCTCGAGAAACGAGGCCGTCGAGTGACTCGGTCAGAAACTGGGAACGCGACTCGATCCGATCTGACCCAAACCTGGAGGGAACCGGCGGTCTCAACCCCGCGCTGCTCCGATTGTGGCCGTCCGTTCAGTACGGAGGAGCGTCGCCTGCTCCACCGGGGCCTCGAGCATCCGGATCGACTCACCGATCACGAGCGCGAAGCGTACGCGACGGTCGCAACGGCGGAACGCGGCGCACACAGGCGCTACGTGTTAGGTGCACTGATCGTACTCGCGGTGACGTACTTCGGATTCCTGTTCGCGTACGCGATCGTCGCGTGAGCGAGGTTGCGCGGCGGACACCGCCCTCAGAACGTGATGAGGACGATGCCCGTCACAAATAGCAAGACGACGACGACGCCGAGAAACAACCCGAAGAGTGCTTTTTCGGACATGGGACGTTCGTCATCGAGCGAGGTGTTGAATGTTACCCCGCGCACGGTGGCGCGGGGAATCCTGTTCTCACGAGGACAGGCTTCCTGTTTCTACGACGTGATTTGCAGACACACGCTGGAAATCAGTGGTGTCCGTAGCGGTCACAGTCTCCACAGGCATTGATTCGGGCCATCCCAGCCCTAATTCAGAAAAGCCGCGTTGGAGGACGTTCATCGCCGCGTTCGCGTCCCTGTCCGTCTCGAACCCACAGCTCGGGCAGGAGTGTTCCCTGACCCAGATGGGCTTCGCTGTCTCCACACCACATCGAGCACACTCCTTCGTCGTCCCCTCTGGTTCGACCTGCACGACGTGACAACCATATAGGTCGGCTTTGTATTCGAGGAGGGAGATGAATTGTCGCCACGCTGCGTCCTGCTTGTTGCGGGCGTTATGCGACTGTTCGAGCATCCCCTTCACGTTCAAGTCTTCCACGAATACACCGTCGTACTCACGAACAAGCCACGTCGTAATCTTGTGCTGGTAATCCAGTACTTTTCGTCGGATGTGACGCTTGACCTTCGCCACTTTCCGGCGTTGCTTCTCGTAACTACTCGACCCTTTCTCCTTACGAGACAACTTGCGCTGTTCGCGGCGGAGTCGTTCGTACTCGTCTTCAAAGTCGAGCCAGTCAACAGTCTTGCCGTCGCTGGTGTGGATGTAGTTCAGGATACCAAGGTCGATTCCCACGCTATTGCTCGCATCAAGCGTGTCCAGCGCGGGCTTCTCGGGAACGTGTTCCTCATCGGTTTCGAGACTGAACGAGACGAACCACTCGCCGGTCGTCTCTTTCTTGAACGTGACTTCTTTGATGGTGGCATGGTCCGGAATCGGACGAGAGTATCGGATTTTGACCCACCCGATTTTACTGAAGCGGACGTAGGCGTACTTGTCGTGACCCCTCTTTTCATCGCGGTCGAAACCAGACTGGTTGTACGTCACGCTCCGGTACTCGGTGGGTGCTTGGCGCTTGAGCCGACCAACCTTGTATCCCTTCTCTTTCTTCTCACGAAGGTTTGAGAGATTGCGGTGGAAGCGCGCGACGGTGGCTTGGGCGGCTTTCGAGTGTAGCTCGCTGAACACCAGCCATTTTCGTTTCCACTCGGGGAGTTTGTTATTCTGGTCGTACTCACTCGGCTTATCGTCCTCTGGACTGTTCTCGTAGTCCCAGCGGACGTGGTTGTAGAGTTGGCGATGAACATCCAGATGGTGTTCCAGTCGTTCTGCTACCTCTTGTGTCGGGTAGGCACGGTAGCGGTGACTGTATTCCATCGCTGTCTCTTAATTAGTCGTATTGTCACTTAACGGTTTGAATCACGAGTTGTCGGCTTCATCCCCGATCACGGTGGGTTGGGGTATTCGCCTCGATGACCAGTATAAAACACGTGTCGAGTGAATTCAGGTTCAGGTGTGTATGTGCACGCGACGGTCGTACATTCGGACACCCGCATCGGAGACGCCAGGGCCAGTGCGCCGGTCAAAACCGTACGGAAGGTCGACCGTAACTCGTTTCGATCGGAGAATTTTACGTCAAACGGGCTACAACTTACCACCGCGCAACTTATGCTCGTTCGAAATCTCCATTCGGTCAATGGTAACGGTTGACAATGTGCTGGGTCTTCTCAACGAGAAGCGCCGCCGATACGCGCTGTACTATCTCAACGAACAGGATGGCGCAGTGCCAGTCGAGGAGGTAGTGGATGCGGTGGCGGACATGGAAACGGACGAGGGGTCCTCTCCCCGTCCGGGCGAGAAGTGGAACAACGTCGAACTCTCGCTTCATCACAACCACCTCCAGAAAGCCGACGAGTACGACTTCATCCACTACGATTCGGAAGCGGGCGTCGTCGAACTCGTCGAATCCCCCACCGAACTCGATATCATCCTCACCGTGGCGAACGTGCTCGAGCGGACGAACTGAGTCGCACCTGATAGCCGTGCGATTTCGTCGCAAAACAGTGCCCGAAAGTGTCCTCGAGCAATCCACCTCCGTATCTGCCAGCAGTCGCACCATCCGGGTCCTCGAGGGTTCACATTCCCCTCCCCAAACCCGCTACTCGTCCTCGACGAGACAGTAAGCGTGTCCGGGTGTCTCGAAGATCGCCTCCTCGGTGTCGCTCCAGTAGTTCGAGATTCTGGCTCGTTCGGCGTAGTAGATCCGGCCGTCGCGCGGAATCGGTTCGCTGGTCACGTGACCGCGGTTCATCACTTTCCAACGAACGTCTCCGGTGTCCTTCTCGAGTGCGTAGAGGTGGCCATCATAGGAGCCCACCAGCACCGCGTCGGCGGTCACCGTCAGCGATCCCAGCACGTTGCCCTCGACGTGGGTCGACCACAGTTCCTCGCCCGTGTCGGCGTCCAGCGCGTAGACGTTCCAGTCGTCGCCGCCCGTGTAGACGACGTTCGTCTCCGGGTCGATTCCCGGATTCGACATGACCACCTCGCCGATCTCGAACGACCACTCCTCGCTCCCATCCTCGAGATTGAGGCGGTAGAAGTAGCCGTCCCAGGAACCGACGAACGCGCCGCCGTCGTAAGTCGGGATCGTCCCTTTGACGTGGTGGCCGGTCTCGAATTGCCAGGCGAACTCGAGGGAGGGAAACTCCCAGGCGTAGACGACGCCGTCGTTCGACCCGGTGACCATCCGCTCGGTTTCCGGGTCGATAGCCGTCGAGGGGTGGGGCATCCCCCACAGGCGGTCGTCCTTCCACAGTGGCTCGCCGGTGCCGGCGTCGAGGGCCCACATCGTCCCCGCGTTCGGGTTCGCGTACTCGGTGACGACGTAGATCACGCCGTCCCAGTAGGCCGGGCTCGAGCCGATTGCGATGGAGCCGTCGAGTTGACCGCCCGTCGTGTGCCAGATCTCGTCTCCGGTTTTGGGATCGAAGGCGTACATGTCGCCGTCGTAGCCCCCGAGGTAGGCCACGTCGCCGATGACTGTTGGCGTCCCATGAAAGCCCAGGGATCGCGAAGCGCCCGTCATCCGCGTCCACCTGTGCTCGCCGTGCGGGGTTACCGCGTGGATACGGCCGGTGTCGGACGGGATCAAGATCGTCTCGCCGTCGGGCGTCGGCAGGGGACTCGACTTCGCCGCGGTGTGGCCGATGTAGTTGACCGGGAGCGACCAGTTGACCGCCACCGACTCCGGCACGGTCTCGTCCGGGTAGTATCCGAGTCGGCGGAGCCCGCGGCGAAACATCGCCGCGTCGTCGCGGTCCGGGTACGTTTCGTCGTAAGGCAGGATCTCGGGGTCGAACGAGTCCTGATCCCGCGAGTAGGTGCCGTACCCGGGGAGCGCACAGCCGGCGAGTCCTGCCAGGGCCAGGCTCCCCCCGGCGAGGACCTGTCGTCTCGAGACGTGCGGTGGACGGGTCATCTGTCGTCGAGCCAATTGGAAGGGTTCCGGTATAGTTCCGCCGGTTCGGTAGGTCACGTCGCCGACGTCTCGAATAGGATTCACGACGTCAGGCTACGGAGTTCGTTGTCAGGCACAGGGAGTCGTTGCTAGACCCAAGGATTCGTTGTCGAGTCGAGGGACTCGTGTCGGATCGAGGGATTCGACGGTCGAATTCGGGTCGCTCGAGCCAACGGCTCACATCGAGTAGGCTCTTGCTACGATTCGGTACACGGACGATGACAGACTCCTCGCTATGAAGACGATTAGATAGGATATATATGGACCTTATTCTCGTAATAGGTGTTTTATACGTAAGTGGAATAGAACTATATACAGATTTGTGGACGATCAGTATATGTCAACGCACGCAACACACTGGAACGACACCGCGACCTGCCCGTTCTGCGGCGGCGAACTGAGCGACCCGGGCGCCGGATTCGTGGACCACATCGGCGTCAACCCCGAGTGTGAGATCGAGTTCGACAACTGGCGCTACAACGTCGCCGACGACCTCGGCGGCACCTGGAGCGGGTAGTCGATAGTCGAGGTGGACCGTCGACCAATCTCGAGCGGCCCTTTGGTCCCTAGAACCCGACTGCCTGCCCGTCTTTTCGCGGTTCTGTTGCCCCGGTGAGTACGTCGCCAGTGTGGCGAACGAGCTGTGCACCGCCGAACATCACGGGCGGGAACACCTGGACGTCGTGGCCCTTGCGCACCAGCCCGGTCTGGTTCGGGAACCGCTCCTCGACACCGAGGGACCCCTCCTCGCGATACCGCCAGCGCGGCGCGTCGAGTGCTTCCTGGGCGCCCATCCCGTAGTCGACCAGGTTCGAAACGACCTGGACGTGGCCCTGGGGTTGCATGTATCCCCCCATCACGCCGAAGGCCGCCCAGTCGTCCTCGTCGAACTTCGCGATGGCCGGCACGAGGGTGTGGAAGGGGCGTTTGCCGGGCTCGAGGCGGTTCGGATGCTCGGGATCGAGCGAGAACGAGGCGCCGCGGTTCTGGAGGGCAATGCCGGTGTCGCCGGCGACCAGGCCGCTCCCGAAGCCGGCGAAGCGGGAGTTGATGTAGGAGACGAGGTTGCCTTCCGCGTCGCCGACAGTCAGGAGCACGGTGTCGGCGTCCTCGGCGGCCTTCGTCGGTACGCCCACCGCGGGGTCCTGGATCGCCCGCTCGCCGATCGCCGCGGCGCGCTCGCGGGCGTAGTCCTTCGATGCCAGCGGCGGCACCGTCTCGTAGTCGGGGTCAGTGATGTAGTGATGCCCGTCGATGAACGCGAGTTTCGTCGCCTCTGCGAACGCGTGCACCCGCTCGGGGGAGTCGTACGCGTGATCGCCCGCACCGATTTCCTCCGCGATGTTCAGCGCCTCGAGCGCGATCAGCCCCTGGTTGTTCGGCGGCAGTTCGAAAATCTCCGCGCCGTTGTAGGAGGTGCTCACAGGCTCGATGAACTCGGGTTCGAAGGCGGCGAGGTCCGAAATTGTGAGAAAACCGCCCTTCGACTGCACCTCGTCGGCGATGGCTTCGCCGATCTCCCCCTCGTAGACCACGTCCGCGCCCTCCTCGGCGATCGTTCGCATCGACTCGCCCAGGCGCTCGAGCGTAACGACCTGACCTGGATCGGGCGCTTCGCCGTCGAACAGGTAGGCCTCGCGGGCATGGTCGTCGGTAAAGAGGCGGGGTGCACCCTGCCAGTAATAGGAGATGACCTCCGAGACGGGGTACCCCTCGAGGGCGTAGTGGATAGCCGGCTCGAGGACGTCAGCGAGCGTCAGCGTCCCCAGTTCTTCGACGGTGGCCTCCCAGCCGCGGGCCGTCCCCGGAACTGTGACCGCGTGCGGGCCTAAGAACGGCATCTCGAGGTCGTCGCTCGTGGTGTCGTCAACGGCGTAGCCCCTGGATTCGGGGTACCAGTCGGCGGCGTTCTCACGTTCCTGGACGGAGCGCGTCACATTCTCGATGGTCGCCTCGGCGGGGGCGCTACCGCAGGCGCGCATGGCGCCGACCTCACCGTCGGCGGTTCGGTAAAGGGCGAAGACGTCGCCACCGAGGCCGGTCGAGGTGGGTTCAACGACGTTCAGCGCGGCCGCGGTGGCGACGGCCGCGTCGAAGGCGTTCCCACCGTCCTCGAGGATCGAGAGGCCAGCCTGGGCTGCCAGCGGCTGGCTCGTGGCGACCATCCCGCCGGTGGCGTGGACCGAGGAGCGTCTCGAGTCGAATCGATCGAGGTCGTAGTCGGTGCTCATGTCAGGGGCTTTCGCTCGGGGATCAAAAGTGCGGGCGTACCGGCAGACCGTGACGAGGGCCTGGTGGGAACGGCTGGCGTCTCGATAGTACTATAGATACTATAGCATGTCCACCACGAGCATGTCCACCACGAACACGAACCCGCGGGCGGAACCTTCACGGCCTCCGAGTCGAAATCTCAGCGAGAACGCGTCCGAATTCCCCCAGCCCATGGCCAACGAACCGTACCTCCCCGGCGTCGACCGCTCCGACGAGAGCGAGGACCGCATCGTCCTCCACGTCGACGCCGACTGCTTCTACGCCGCCTGCGAGCGCCTCCGCGAACCCGACCTCGAGGACGAACCGGTCGTCGTCGGCATGGGCTACGAACCCGGTGACTCAGTGGGGGCCGTCGCCACCGCCAGCTACGAGGCCCGCGCGTTCGGCGTCGAGAGCGCCCAGGCCATCTCGACGGCGCTCGAGGCGCTGCCCCGGCGGATCGACATCGAAGACGACCCCGACTTAGACCTTGCCGTCGAGGAAACCGGCCACTACCGTCCGGTCGACATGGACTACTACCAGTCGGTCGCCGCCGAGGTGAAGGACATCCTCCACGACTGTGCCGACGTCGTCCGGGAGGTGAGCGTCGACGAGGCCTACCTGGACGTGACCGAGCGCACCGCCTGGTCGGTCGTCGACGGCTTCGCCCGCCACGTCAAAGACCGCATTCGTCGCGAGGTCGGCATCACCGTCAGCGTCGGCGTCGCACCCTCGATGAGCGCGGCCAAAATCGCCAGCGACTTCGACAAACCCGACGGCCTGACCGTCGTTCGTCCGGGTGAGGTTTGGGAGTTCCTGGCACCGCTCGAGGTCGACTTGCTCCACGGCGTCGGCCCCGTGACGGCCCGCGAACTGCGGTCGATGGAGCTCGAGACGGCGGCGGACGTCGCTGCCACCGATCCGGAGCCCCTCGTCGACCGATTCGGCGAGCGCGGCCGCGAACTCTACGAGCGCGCACGAGGAGACGACGACCGCCGCGTCGAACCGAAGGGGCTTCCCAAGAGCTTCTCGCGGGAGTCGGCGTTTGACGGCCCTGTCGAGGAGCGCGAGCCGAAATTCGAGCTGGTGGAGACGCTCGCGGCGGCCGTCGCTGACCGAGCCCGACGGGAGGGCGCATTGTACCGAACCGTGGGCGTGAAGGCCGTTCGTCCGCCCTACGAGGTCAACACGCGCGAGCGCTCGTTGCCCGGACCGGTCGACGAACCCGACCTCGTCCGGGAGATTGCCCTGGACCTGTTCGCCGAATTCGAGTCCGATCCCGTGCGTAAACTCGGCGTCAGGGTGGCGAACCTCGAGTTCAGCGAGGCTGACCAGGCGAGCCTAGATAGTGTCGACTGGGGGGATCGAGCGGGATCGAACGAGGCGGACTCGAGTACCGACGACGGCAATGACGACGAGAACGACACGCTTGGCGGGGCGGACTCGAGTTCACCCACCGAAAGGGTGACCGACGCCGTAGAGCAACTCGACCTCGAAACCGCTCTCGCGTCGGATTCGGGCGGTCAGGACGGGGATCAACGGTCTACCGACGATGACGGCGAAAAACGAGCGAACCGCGAGACGTCGGTTCGGGGCTCCGGACAGGCCTCCCTCGACGAGTTCGAGTAGCGGTTGCCGAGAGCGGCGAAGACGCCGTCGGCCGAAATGCCCATGCCAGTTCGTTCACGATAGCCAGATACGCCACGGAGACCATCAGCGATATTGAAAGTATAAGTTGTCGCAGGAATACGGTCTAACAGACCAGTCCCGAGGCCACAGACGACCGATCTTCCATGACCGACGATATCGACTTCTACGACCTTCTCGACATTTCATCTGACGCCTCTCAGGACGACGTGAAGCAGGCGTTTCGCGAACAGGTCCGGGTCTACCACCCGGATCTGAACGACGACGCCCGGGCACAGGCACAATTTACGGCACTCAAGAAGGCCTACGACATTCTGGGAGATCCGGTCGAACGCCAGGCCTACGACCGCCTCGGGCACGAAGATTACGTCGCCAAGCGAACGTCGGGGCTCCCCTCGCCTGACCTCTGGAAGTCGGCCAGGGACGCAGACAAGGATACAGACGCAGATGCGGACGCGGACGAGAGCGAGGACGACTCCTCGAGGTCGAAATCGGATTCGGATTCAGATTCGAAATCGGGATCGAGGTCGCGTTCGTCGACGACCCGTACCTCGAATGCGACCTCGAGCGCGACGTCGGCAGGCGGGACGACGGGTTCGCGAACCTCGAGTGAGAGTGCGAGCGCCGGCGCGGGATCGGCCAGTGCGTCCACCTCGAGTACGAGCACTGGCACCGAAACAGGGGCCAGCACCGGGACGAACACCCGATCGAAGGCGACCGCCTCGAGTGCCAGCGCGGGCGGGACGACGACCGGCACCGCCGACTCGACGGGTTCCCGGACCGGGTCGTCCCCTCGCTCTCACTCTCACACTGGCTCTCACTCGAGACCAGGTCGACTGACCAACAACGCGCTCGTCCGGTGGTGGCGCAACCAGAACTTCGCCTGGCCGCTCATCTGGACGTCGATCCTCGTGTATCTCGTCGGGCTCGTCCACTTCGGACTCGAGCACGAGAACGCACTCTCGACCCTGGCGATGGAACTGCAGTCGATCGGCGCCGAGCCGAACGCCCTCTGGACGTCCCTCTCGACCAGTCGGCACGACATTTCGACCCCGTTCGCGTTCGTCTCGAGCGTCGAGCTGATCGCCCCTCCCTCGCCGCTCGAGCCGATCCAGTGGTACGGTGTCCTGGCTGGGGTCGTCGGCCTCTCGTTGCTCCTCGTGCTCGCCGCACGAATCGCCTGGCGCGATGAGACCTGGGGGCCGGTTTCGATCGACGAGACCATCGTCGTCGGAGTCGCGCTCACCGCAGCAACGATGGCTGTCGGCGGGCCCCTGCTCGTGGGAAGCGTCCTCATGCCGCTGTTGATCGGCGTCGTCGTTCACCGGACCCACCAGCTTCCCGGGTGGTCGCCCTCGTACCTGTACGTCCTGGGCGTCCTGGCGCCCCTCGTCGGGTTCGCCGTCGCCGCCGCCGGCTACGCGACGCTTCCGGCCGATCTGGCGCTGTTCGTCGTCGTTCCACTCCTCGGCGCGCTGGGGCTTCCGCTCCGCGTGAGCGTTCGAAAACGGTTCGGGCGGTAGGTACCTATTGTGGCTATTGTCGCCGTCGTGGCGACCGAATCGTGCTCACCCAATCCGCGTCGCCACACCCTTCGTCTGCCGATAGTCCGAATCGAGAATCGCCTCGAGTCGCTCGAGCAACCGCTCTCGATCCCCGGGTTCCCACTCGGCCGGGTCGAGAATCGGGACGACCATGAACCCGCGTCCGCGGATCTCTGTCGCGTGGAGGGCGGGCATCTCGAGGTCGATTCGTCGTCGCTGGGTCGTGTACTCCTGGAGGACGTGATCGGTCGCCCTGGCGCCGACTGGCAGAAGGATGTGGGCGTTGATTGCGCGCAATTCGGCATCGAAGTAGCGCTCGAGTTCGTCGTACTCGTCCGCGGTCGGCGGCCGGCCCCCGGGGAGAGTACACATGTGGAGGTAGTCGGCGAAGAAATTCGAAAAGACCGGCTCACTGGCGGGGTCGCTGACGAATCCGACGGCGCGGAAGACGTCCAGGAGGCGCTCGCTTGCCTCGCGCTCGGTGAACGGGATGCCGGTGGTCTCGCCGCCGTGGACGCCGGGGTGGTCCCCGATCAGGTGAAAGTCTGCGTTGGCGTCGCCGTAGCCGAACACGGCCGGGACGTTTCCGGGATCGTGCTTCTGGAAGGGCGGTCGCATGCCGAAGGGGTTGCTCGTTCGGTCGGTGACGTTCTCCACGAGGGTACGGAGGCATCGAAGCGAAATAACGGCATTGAACCGTTCCGACGAAGGATTCGGATCGGCGTCGCTCGAGTCGACCGTTCACAGGAGCGGTGGCTCGCAGCGTGAAGGACCCGACGAATTGCTCGTCGTTGGGGGCGATAACTGAGAGCGAAGAGGCGATGACTGTGGGCGAAGGGGCGACGAGTCGATCTCGAAATGCACGAACGTGAATAATATATTCGTCTCGAGAGAAAAGATGGGCACGAACCCGAGCATTGAATAGGCTCGCGGTGTCCGGTTCCGGTATGACGACGATCATCGACGGGAAGGCGGTCGCGAGCGAGATACGAGCCGATCTGACTGGAGCGATCGAAACGCTTGCGGACGCCGGCGCCCGTCCAGGACTGGCGACCGTCCTGATGGGTGACGACCCGGCGAGCCAGACGTACGTGAACATGAAACAGCGCGACTGCGAGGAGGTCGGCATCGAGCCCCACCACGTCGACGTCCCCGGAGACGCTGCCCCCGAGGACCTGTACGAGGTCATCGCGGAACTCAACGACGACCCCGACGTTCACGGCTACCTCGTTCAGTCGCCGGTCCCCGACCACGTCGACTACCGGGACGTGATCCGGCGAATCGACCCCATGAAGGACGTCGACGGCTTTCACCCCGAGAACGTCGGGCGACTGGTCGCCGGCGACGCTCGGTTCCGGCCCTGCACCCCCCACGGCGTCCAGAAACTGCTCGAGGCCGCAGGAGTCGACACCGAGGGGGCGGACGTGACCATCGTCGGACGCTCGGACATTGTCGGCAAACCCCTCGCGAACCTGCTAATCCAGAAGGCCGACGACGGCAACGCGACGGTGACCGTCTGTCACTCCCGGACCGACGACCTCGCGGCCAAGACGCGCACGGCGGACGTCGTCGTTGCGGCTGTCGGCATCCCCGAACTGATCGACGGCTCGATGATCGCCGAGGGCGCGACCGTTATCGACGTCGGGGTCAACCGCGTGGACGCGGACACCGAGAAGGGATACGAACTCGTCGGCGACGTCGACTTCGAGAGTGCGAAGGAGCGAGCCGGTGCGATCACCCCCGTCCCCGGCGGTGTCGGCCCCATGACGCGCGCGATGTTGCTCTACAACACGGTTAAAGCCGCCAGCTTACAGGAGGGTGTCGACGTCGAGTTGCCCTGATTCTAACCCTGACTCCTCCCTCTCTCTGACTTCGTCGAACGCGGTCGCTACAGCGTCTCCGCCAGCGACTCGAGTCCCTCCCGCGCGGCCTCGAGTTCGGCCACGTCCCCCTGGACGCCGTTCGCCAGGTGCCGAGTCGTCTCGAGCAGTCGTTCCGCGATCGCCGGTTCGACGTCGCCCTCGAGCATGCGCAGGCGCGTTTCGTGATCGATCAGGCTCTCGAGCGTGCTCTGGGCGTCCTCGAGTTCGAGTTCGAGTTCCCGATCCGTCTCCTCGACCCAGAGGCGGAGATCGCGCCGATAGGTGCGCACGGCGTCGGCGACGGCGAGGCCTCGAGCCTCGTGGAAGGACGGCGGGACCGTCTCCGGGCCGGGGCGCGTGCCATCGTCGGCATCGCGCAACAGCGAGAGGAAGTACAGCTCTTCGTCTTCGGTCAGTCGGGAGGTCCGGGCGACGATGTCGGCGGCGTGGCGGAGTTCCATCGCGGCGAGGTACGTGTCGTCGAGCGGGCGAAGGTCCCCGTCGGCGACGAATCCGCGGTTCCGAACGTACTCGCGACAGATCCCTCTGGCGCGGTCGGCGAGTTCGTCGTTGGTCGCCTCGTCGACGGCTCCGCGGACGCTCGTGAGGTCGAACGACGCGGGTCGGTCGGTGGTCGCCGTGCGCTCGCCGGTGCCGACGCTCTTGAGGCTCCCGCAGGCCGGACAGCCGACGCTCCCCGTCTCGGCATACGACCAGCGGGTCCCACAGGCCGTACACTCGCGTTCGCCACGGACGTTCATCGCCGTTCGCTACGCGTGCGAGCCCAAAAGTCCCGTCGATGCACGACACCGGCGACCTCGAATCGATCGACCGACTCGATGGTTCTATCACACATGTAAACAGTCAGTCAAATGATTACCTACCGGGGAATGAAGAGACGGCAATTGCAATGCGTATCATCAGAACCTCGAGCAAAATACCCAGATTCGCATGTCCCGAGATAGATTCAGTCGACGAAAGTTCGTCGTTGCAGTTGGTGCCGCGGGTACGGCCGCCCTCGCAGGGTGTACCGACGACGGCAACGGGAACGGAGACGAGCCAGGCGGCAACGGGAACGGGGACGACAACGAGACTGACGACGAAATCGGCAACGGCGATGATGAGAACGAGACGGATATCGGCGACGACAACGAAACCGACGACAACGAGACGGATATCGGCGACGACAACGAAACCGACGACAACGAAACCGACATCGGTGACGACAACGAGACGAACGTCGGCGACGATAACGAAACCGACAACGAGACCGAGGACGAAGACGTATAACGAGACGCTCGTAGCTCATCTCGCCCACTCTTCGAACAGCGTCACACACGCGGCGAATCGACAGCCGGTCGAGATCCGACGCCGTAGTACCGCCCAAACGGTTTTATTTCGAGCCCGAGAACTAACGGACACGATGACACGGAGTACCCACGCTCCTGGTCGAGAAATTCGTCGATAGCGACGACACGCAGGTACGAACGACCGACGACGGCGTCGTCCTCGAGGTCGGTTCCGCCACCTACGCGTTGACCAGTACCGACGCAGCACAGCTTCGCGACCAGCTCGCCGACGCCCTCTCGCGGACGCGAACGTTCACTCACACGGAGGCAACGCATCGTCCCGACGGATCCTACGTCGTCGCCCGTCGCGGGGCGACCTCTAGCGGCCACCGAAAGGTCTTCGACTCCTTCGAGGCGGTAATCGACCTCTTCGAGGCGCTCCCGACGACGTTCACGGCTGACGACGTCGGGCGCACGGGGCTCTCCGGCAGTCGGCGACACATACTCGTCTGGCACGTTCTGGAGCATCCGGAGTTCCCCTGTGAGTTGCGCCGTCGACAGCCGTTGACTGCGCGGAAAGTCTGACCTGGACCCGTCGGTAGGCGAGGACCGAGAGCAGCTATACGCCACCCGACAGGTCGCGAATCGAATTCCGGGCCCCCACTTTTTACCGTGGGGATACGAGACAGAGCCATGCGTGAAGAAGACGAAATCCGCGAGCAGTACGAGTTTCTCGTCGAGCAACTCGAGAGCGACGAGATGCGCCACGAGGGCGTCAGACAGATGTTCACGTACTACCGCCGGGCGCTGGGCTGGGTCCTCGAGGAGGAACACATGTGATCGTCGAACCCGAACATATTCCGAAACGGACCAGTCACGTCTCGAGGCAGTGTCGGTACCTTTAAGTTTCTCCGGTGAATTCTACCAATTGACGCTTCGCTTTGGAGGGCCGAAGCGTCAGCGGGGACCAATTCAGGGCGGCAAGCAATCACGCGGCCCTTTTCACGCCGCGTGGTTTGCTTTCCTGTTTACAATGCTTTTGAGTGTAGAGTACTGAGACCCTGCCGTCCACTACCGGTTTCGTGTCGCCCACCGTCGGTTTTGTGTCATTCTCTCCCAGTTTCGTATCGGCGTGTACGACGGCCGACGACGGTCGATAGAATCGAGGATCGACGACCATCGCGCAGGGCACAATTAATTCTAAACGGAACACAATTCATCGTAGACATGAGGACATCGTTATGCGTCACGCCTCGCTTACTGGTCGAAGCCCTTACGTTTCGAAAGCCCTGTCAATCGCGTGTTCGGCGGAATACTTCGTCCATGCGTCGCCTGCAACCCGATATATTTATTAAAATTCGACAAGAAGAACGAGTGGTACGTTCCCAATGTACGACTTGACAGGATTTCAGCGCGACCTCCTATACGTGATCGCCGGCGAAGAAGAGCCACACGGCCTCGCGATCAAGGAGGAACTCGAGCAGTACTACGAGAAGGAGATCCACCACGGACGGCTCTACCCCAACCTCGACACGCTCGTCGACAAGGGACTCGTCGAGAAGGGGAGTCGCGACCGACGGACCAACTTCTACACGCTCACTCGACGCGGTCGACGTGAACTCGAGGCTCGTCGGGACTGGGAGGGCCAGTACGTCGACCTCTGAGACGCGTTCTCGATCCAGATATCGCACTCGATTAGATCGAAATCCGCTTCGCATACGACCCAATGCTACCCGATGCTCCCCTGCAGATACAGATACTCGAAGCCCCCCTCGACGAGGCAGTCGTTCGGATCGCCCTCGCCGGCGCACTCGGGATGTTCCTGGGGCTCGAGCGCGAGTGGTCACAGAAGTCCGCCGGAATCCGAACGTTCTCGCTGATCAGCCTACTTGCCGCCGTCTTCACGATCCTTGTCCTCGAGGCCGACGTCGGCGAGAGCCTGTTGCTCCTCGGCGGTCTGCTCGTCATCGTCCAGGGTGTGTTGCTCGCTGTGCAGGGGTTAATGAGCGAGGAAGACACTGGCCTCTCGCTGACGACGTCCGTCTCGATGCTGGTCGCTTACGGCGTCGGCTCGCTCGTAGCGGCGGGATTCGCTATCGAGGGCGTGACCGTCGCCGTCCTCTCCTCACTCCTGCTCGTGCTCAAGCGTGAACTCCACGAATTCGCGTGGGGACTCTCGCGCGAGGAGATGCGGTCGACGACGGAGTTCGCCATCCTGGCGTTCGTCATCTACCCCATCCTGCCGGCCGAGTACGATCTTCCGCTCGGTTCGGTCACGGTCCCGCTCGAGCCTCAGGTCATCTGGCTCATGGTCGTCGCCGTCGCCGGAATCGGGATCGTCAACTACGCCATCGTCTCGACGTACGGCGGTCGCGGCATCGCCGTCACCGGGTTCTTCGGTGGCCTGGCGTCCTCGACAGCCGTCGTCGGGACGATGCTCGACCACGTTCGACAGCGCCCGGAGGCGGCCTCGTACGCGGTCGCTGCGATCTTGCTCGCAAACGCGGCGATGGCGGTGCGGAATCTCGCGATTGCCGTCGCGTTCACCGCGGGAAGTGCCGTCGCGCCGCTCTTCCAGGCCGTCGTTCCGCTCGGCACGGTCATCGTCCTCGCGTTCGTCATCGCGTTCCTCATGGCCGACTGGTCTGAATCCACGGAGATGGACCTCGAGAACCCGTTCTCACTGAAGAACGCCCTCGCGTTCGGGGCCGTCTTCTTCGCGGTCCTCGTCTTCGGTTCGCTGGCGGAGACCTGGTTCGGCACGCTTGGCTTTTACGCCACTGCCGTCGCGAGCGGACTTGTCTCGAGCGCCGGGGCGACCACGTCCGCCGTCGTTCTCTATCGCGGCGGGACGCTCACTGCCCCCGAGGCCACGATTGCCATCTTGCTGGCGACGGTCTCGAGCATCGTCGTCAAGGCGTTGCTCGCGGCGACGTCCTCGGACGGGGAGTTCAAACGCAAGGTCGCGGTTTCCAGCGGTGCGCTCCTGGCCGGCGGCGCCGTCGCCACCGCCCTCATCGTCGTCTGAGTATTGCCCGAACCACAACGAATATTTTTAATCAACGGCCGGCGCAACTCGGGTATGGACCGAGATACGGTCGAGCCGCGAGTCGAGACGATGCCGGGCAAACGAGCGACCGAGTGGGCTGAGTACCACCACCAGTTCGCCGCCCCGAGCACCTACGTCTACGACTTCGTCTGGGATACGCAGGCAGACGCTATCGGGCCGTTCTGTACCGACGTCGACGGCAACGTCCTCATGGACTTCACGAGCCACGTCGCCGCGGCCCCGCTCGGGTACAACAACCCGGCGGTGAAAGAGAAGCTCGAGGCGTTCGACCTCGTCGATCCGACGAAAATCGCCGGCCAGGACTTCTACGTGAGTGGCGGTGGCTCCCCCTCGAACCCGGACTTTCCCGGACCCTCTCAGCTGATGGATCGACTGATCGACCTCACGGATCACTACGACATGGACCGGGTGTTCCTCTCGAACTCCGGCGCCGAAGCGGTCGAAAACGCGATCAAGATCTGTTACGCCAGCGGTGGCCACCGCGCAATCACGTTCGACGGCGCGTTCCACGGGCGCACCCTGGGCGCACTCTCGCTGAACCGGTCGAAGGCCGTCCACCGGAAGGGGTATCCCGAGGTGCCCGGCGTTATCAGCGTCCCCTATCCCTCGAGCCAGGAGCACTACGAGAACGACTGGCTCACGGACGGACCTGGCGGAAACGTCGTCGCCGACAAACTCGACCCCGACCGTGGCGTCGTCGATGCCGACGAGGTCGCCTTCCTCATCCTCGAGCCGGTCCAGGGCGAAGGCGGCTACCGCGTTCCCCACCCCGAGTTCGCTCGCGACGTCGAGGCGCTCCGGGACCGGTTCGGCCTGCGGGTCATCGCCGACGAGATCCAGTCTGGACTCGGCCGGAGCGGCGAGATGTGGGCGATCGACCACCTGGATCTCACCCCGGACGTCATCACCAGTGCGAAGGGACTGCGCGTCGGTGCGACCATCTCCCGATCCGATATCTTCCCCGAGGAGACGGGCCGCATCTCCTCGACGTGGGGCGCCGGCGACGTCCTCGCGTCGCTCCAGGGCGTGCTCACCATCGACGCGATTCGCGAGCAAAATCTGCTCGAGAACGTGCGCGAACGCGGCGAGCAGTTCCGCTCGATCCTCGCCGAACGCGACGTCGAGGGCGTCACCGACGTGCGCGGCCGGGGCCTGATGCTCGCGCTCGAGTTCGACACCAAGGATCGCCGCGAGGCCGTCGTCGAGGCGGCGATGAAGCGCGGGCTGCTCACGCTCGGCTGTGGACACAAGACCCTGCGAATCCTGCCACCGCTCAACGTCACCGAACGCGAGATCGACCTCGGCTCGCGGCTCCTGCTTGAGGCGATCGACGACGTCGCGACGCAGACGGCGACGACCGCCTGACGGCCTGCGACTCGACTAGCTAAAATATATTTTAGCTAACATATATTTCGCTGGGTCGCCTCCACTCGAGTGATGACGCGATACCACAGCAAACACGACTCGCGGCCGGGCAGCGACTCACGACCGGACAGCGATTCGCAGACGGCCAACGACTCGCAACCGGGACTCGAGTTTGGCGAGCGATTCTCGACCCTGGGCTCCCGGACCAAACCGTTCGCACAGCACGCGCCAGCGACCGGAGGCGGCGACACGCACGAACTCGAGTTCTCGACGGGAACGACCATCGTCGGCATCCGGGCGACGGACGGCGTCGTCATGGCTGCTGACCAGCGAATGAGCCTTGGGGGCCGCTTCACCGCCAACAAGGACGTCCGAAAGATTTCGGCGGTCCACCCGACCGCAGCGATGGCGATTTCGGGATCCGTCGGCCCGGCACAAGAGGTCATCAGGCGGTTACGCGCCGAAGCCAGTCTCTACGAATCCCGCCGAGGCGAACCGATGAGCCTGCCCGCGCTCGCGCGGACAGCGGGAGCCCTCGTCCGCGGTTTGCCCGTCGCACCGCTCCTCTGTGGCGTCGACGAGACGGGCGGCCACGTCTACGAACTCGACGGTGGCGGGAGCGTCGTGGAAGACCACTACGCGGCCGGCGGGAGCGGCATGCAGGTCGCCTACGGCGTGCTCGAGGGGCGGCTCGAGGACGACCCGGCGCCCGAACTCGAGACGGCGACGGACGCGGCGGTCGCCGCCGTCGAGGCCGCGAGCGAGCGCGACACCGCGAGCGGTGACGGGGTGACCACCGCGACGATCACGGCCGATGGCGTGACCGTCGACCAGCGGAGGGCGAGCTAATGCAGTCGAATCAGCAGGCCTACGACCGCGGGACGTCGATCTTCTCGCCGGACGGCCGGCTCTACCAGGTCGAGTACGCACGCGAGGCCGTCGCTCGAGGGAGCCCCGTCGTTGGCGTGGAAACGACCGACGGCGTCGTATTCGTCGCCGACAGTCGAACGCCCTCGCCCTTGCTCGCGAACGACAGCGTCGAGAAACTCCACGACCTCGACGGCCGACTGGCCGCCGCGAGCGCGGGCCACGTCGCTGATGCACGCCGCCTCGTGGATTACGCTCGCCGGTACGCTCAGGAGGAGCGACTCCGGTACGGGGAGGCGCCGGGCGTCGAACCGGTCGCCACGGCCGTGGCCGACCACGTCCAGGAGACGACCCAGTCGGGCGGCACCCGACCGTTCGGGACCGCGCTCCTGCTCGGCGGGGTCGACCCGGAGCCGCGGCTCTACGAACTCGACCCCTCCGGGTTGACCCGGCGCTGGCGAGCGACGGCGATCGGCGGCGACAGCGAGGCGATTCGGGCGACGCTTGAGGCGAGCTACGAAACAGGCCTCGAAGCGACGGAAGGACTGACCGTCGCGCTACGGGCGCTTGACGACGGACGCGAGGCCGAATGGGACGGAGCGTCCGTCGACGTCGCCGTGGTCGACTCGAGTGGAATCGATCGGTTCGATTCCCAGCGGTGTGCACAGGCGCTGGTGGACGCCGAGCTCACCTAAGTCGGTCACACGCCCTCAGGGTCACGGAGAGTGCTTGTTTAGTCCGAAACCAACCGGCACATACGGATGCGAACTGAGAGTGCGAGTAAAATGGCTGTTTGACCGTGGCGAAGGTATATCATCAATAGTTGAATATATTTGCCTATGAACCGTCGCCAAGCCCTCACGTTTACTGGTGTCGCCTTCGCATCCGCTTTTGCTGGTTGTTTGGGGAACATTAGTGGAACAACTCCCGAAAACGAAGATGACGACAATAACTCGGCTAACTCCGGACACGATGCTGAGATGGAAGACAACCCATCCGGTTGTTCTTTCAATGTTGAAATAGTCGAAGACCCCCCTGATGATGCTCTGCTCGTCATCGCCGAAGATGAAAATTTGAGGGAGATTGAGATTATAGACCGGATTTTTGAAGAGGCCACTAATTCAGAAAAACAGCACGGGACGGTGACGAGGGGAAGCGGGGAGTACGAACAATTCTCCGTGGTACCAGAATCAACCGACGAATTTGAAGAGGCAAAAGCGACGCTCAAATCGCTTCCCCAGTATGATAATCCCGTTTACCCATCGGGAGTCTACGTGAAATCCGAAAGTGATGAAATTGTGGTAGCAATCGTTGAGCAATGTCAAACATAACGCCTTCGTGTGTTGTGTTTTACATGCACTGAACGATCATGGACTCTCGTAAATCGCCTCTCATCTCGTGCTACATTCGCGCTCTGTATGCAGCACCAACTCAGCAGACTATCGATTTCTGGCAGCTCGAGGCTGCTGCACACAGAGGATGGGTTCAGCACAGCGACTTCAGTTGTTTCACGATGAAATCAGTGAACCATCCGCTTACTACACGTGTTGATCAAAAGCATTCGAGGAGATTGCCGTCTTCGACTGGATCGGGCGGCTCTTTTATGACCGTTCTCTCATCGCCGAAATACCGTTCATGGAGGCGGACGACTCCGGTCTCATCGACCCCGTAGACTGCCTCGTCGCTAAAATTATCATCACCGACGAAATACCCGTCGTGCGTTCTGTACTCTACGGGTGGAGCAAAACTGATTCCAATCACCGTGATCTTGTCGTAGAGATCAAGAATTCGTGTCGGGTCTCCCCAATTGTCAAGGATCTCTGCTCCAGCGCTAATTGCTCGTTTCCCGTACTCCGACACGGCCTTATTTTGCTGGTAGGCGTCTTCGTACTCGTACACGTATTCTATCAGCGATTCTTCGTCGAACGTACTCGGTGGCTCCGGATACGGCTTGATACCCACGCTGTGTAACTCGTCGATTTCACCGTTCGGCTTCTCTAACTCGAACGTCTCACAAACATCCCCGGTAGGTTCGGGGCGACCAGCGTTCGCACAGTTACGACGACCGGCGACCGAGTCTGGACCGGGAAACGGGCCGTTAGTATGGTCATCTGCCCACTCCGCTTTCGACGTACAGTCCGGGACAACGTTCTCATCGGTGGAGTTTTTATCGTCCAAATTGGCTGAATTTTCACCCTGTGGATCGAGGTTGGCGATGCAGCCACCCGCCCCGAGGAGGACACTCACAGCACCCGCAGCGAGAAGTTCCCGACGATTCATACTGTATTGTATGTCAGTACGGTAAGGTGTCTTAAATAGATACTCCAACCTCAAGGAGTGATTTGAGCTACAGCCATTCGATATGTATCTCACCTATACTGACCGTTCGCTACCCTCGCAGATCGGCCTTCGGCTCGTGCCACAGTCGCGCTCTCTATTCAGCAGATTGTGATTGAACTATTGGTGCGCTGACAAAAGCGGCGTGCTGAATACAGAGAATGGATGCAGCACATCGACCTCGTTTATTTCAATCACATTAGATGGAACTAACCGGTACGGATGGGTGGGAACTGAACATGCTCCCTAACGAATGGAGGAGTTCGCAGAGGGATGGGCGCTTCTATGATCGTATTGCCCAGATTACCTTGGTGATCATAACCGCGATAGTGGTCCGGAAGATGTGTGTAGAGGTGGCCTATGAACGAATCTAGGATGAGGTTTCTGAGTGGGGTTATCGCTCGAGATGGCTTCTAGACAGAGGGAAGGCGTGAGCAGGAGAAAGAGAGTGGCCCGAAAAGAGGGAGAAACCACGCTCTCAAAAGTTCATAATCGGTTTCCCTCTTGCGCTTTCCGGGTTGGCGGTAACCAGGAAGAGAAACACTACGAAGAGAGCCTCAAGTCAATCTGACGAAATCGGATTCGACGGTATAGAGCCTTCTCCGGAGGGATCACACTCACCCGCTCGAGTCGATCGTAGGCCCGGTCAGTACACGACTCGAAAGTTCATAATCGGTTCCCTGCTATCGGTTTTGAGTTCTAGACAGCACCAGAATTTCCGAAGAGACTGCGACCTCTCTCGAGAAGGCAAACACACTCGAGAGCACGTCTCGAACCGGTTATGCACGTTTGACGCTTCGGGCCCTGCATCTACGAAGCGAGTACCGATCACGAAACGGACCTCGCTCACCCATCAGTCTCGGCAATTACCAGAATATACGTGAATAGCCCCTAATCGCCTCGTGAGGCCTCATACTCGACGATTGGGACACAAGCCTTGCTCTCGAGGAAGATCCTCATCATGCAATCATGCCTAGACTATCTTCATAATCGGTCCTCGAACAGAGACCAAACCCACTCTTCCGGATGTAGAACCCGATTATGAGGTATCTGAAACGCGATTAGGACGTTTTATTGTAATTCTCAGTAGATTATAAGAGTTGTCTGCTGAATATAGAGGATGAGTTCAGCACGGTACTCTCGTTTATTCCTCACGTTTTGGCCGAAACCAACCGACACATACAGCTCCGTACCGACCGAAGAGAGGTCACTATCAAGTCACTAGTTGTTACTCTGTTTGAGATTGTTCAGATGGTTGGATCTATAATCAGGACTGCAAAAACGCGTGATCATCGGAACAATAATCGTACCTCCGAGATGACTTTTTCTAGTTGATGACTGGTCATAAGAACACCTTTGAGAAGTTTGCCACCGTCGAAGCACACGGTTCCTCACCCCTTTACGAAACGCTCTCGCTCAGCATCGCGGACGACGAAGAAATCCTCGCCCTTACTGGGGAAGTTCCTGCTGACCAACCTGCGCCGAATCTACTTTTCGCCGCAGTACAGTATCTCCTCTTTGAGCGTCCCGATGAGGTTCTTGCAGACTACTTCCCAAATACTTCTGAATTGTCAAAGCTCCCGAGAGAAGGTGCGTATGAAGCGTTTCGGAATTTCTGTCTCTCTCATCGAGACGACATCATTTCGCTCCTGCAGTCGCGCCGTGTCCAAACAAATGTGATTAGTCGGAGTTCCATTCTACTCCCCGTGTTTGAGTACCTCTCCCGCCGATGCAATCGGATTCCTCTCGGGGTGGTCGAAATCGGCCCGAGTGCGGGCCTGAATCTCCTGTTCGACAAGTATGGCTATCAGTACGGACGGTACGGGAAGTACGGCGACCCGAAGTCCCCTGTACAACTGTCGTGTGAAGTCCGTGGTGATGAGGAACCGCCACTGCCGAAAGAACTACCGCTATTGGGAAAGAGACTCGGAATCGACCTCAATACACTTGATGTCCGGAATGAAGACGACGTTCGCTGGCTTCGCGCTCTCATCTGGCCCGAACACGAGGAGCGGCGGAATCTCATTGAAGGTGCCGTTTCCGTGGCACGTGAGTCACCGCCAGAACTCATCGAAGGAAATGCGCTGACTGACCTAGAGAACGTTTGTAGCGAAGTTCCCGAGAATGAACAGCTGTGTATCTTCAACACGCACGTTCTCTATCAATTCACAGTTGAACAGCAAGAGGAGTTCGCGGAGTTATTTGGCGAAATTGGCCAGTCCCGTGACCTATTCTGGGCGAACTGTGAGTGGCACGGAGACGAACCGGAAGTACGGTTCGTTGAATATGTCGATGGAACGAAATCCATCGACGTACTAGCACTCTACGATTCACACGGACGATGGATAGAGTGGTGTTGATAATACCGTCAAGGTAGAGAAACGTACTACCGACGCTGGTACGTAACGGCGCTTGTCTTTCACTGAGCGTCGCGGAAATACTCGATCTGTTGAGAGGGATGCGACTGGGCTTTAAATGAACGTTCGTCTCCCTTGCTAAATTTGCACCACATACTTAGCGGCTAACCGGTGTGCGGCGATATACTCGCGCCCTGTACTGACCGATCACCGATCTTCGCAGATCACCCCTCAGACTGTGCCACATTCGCGCCCTGTACTGAGCGTTTGACCTTCCGCGTTGATCCCTCTCAGCCCGTGCAACATTCGCGCCCTGGGCCTTGTTTAGACGCGTGAAATCAGCCGAGTTAGGTCGTGAGCGATTGTTCGATGTTTCTGACGGCAGCCTTTAGGACGAGTTCTCGGAACTGCCCAAACCACGTTCTTGCCTTAAGTGTTGAACCGAAACGCTTGCGCAACGCAAAAAATATCGATTCTGCGATAGACCGTTGATGGTAGGTTTTATCATCAATCCGAGCATTGTGTGCGGCGTCGAGCGAATAGAACTCACGATGCTTGATTACCGGTCTAATACCCTCACTTCGCAGCATCTGCCGAAGTTTATCCCAATCAAACCCTTTGTCAGCGACGACAGTTTCCACGGTACTGAGATTTCTTTTCAGGACTTGCCACGCAATTTGCGTGTCATGTGGTAGGTTCATCGAGCAGTGTATGTCGAGAATAGCTCGCGTAGAGCAGTCTACGAGAATAGTGGTTTTGACCGACTCAAACGTCCCTTTGACGCGTTTTGCGTAGTTATGACTCGACGAGCGATGAGCGATGCTAGTCGAGTCGATCGCCTGGACCTCTCCGGTATCGAATAGTTCCGCCGACAGCTGCAACAACATCCGCCAGACTGGCATCTTGAGCTCTTGTTTTCGAGCACAAACAGTCGTGAAGTCCGGCAGCTCATCCGGTAAAAGGCCGAGTTTGGCGACGATATCGGGCATTTCCCGGAGTACATCGAGCAACTGTCGATAGGAGTGATCGAGGTATTCACGAAGGCCGTGAATCGCCACGATCACCCAATCAGCGTAGCCATCTTTTCCTTTGCTGAGGGGTTCTTTCTGATCACTTCCGACAGCTTTTTGAGATAATTCGACGCATCGTTCGGTGAAGCGGGCCAGTCTGGAGTGCACATCCGACCGTGCTCGCTTCATTTCCTAGAAATCCCGACATAGAGGCAATATTACTAGCGCCTAAACACGGCCCGCGCCCTGTATTCAGCACGGTCACAGAAACCTATCATTCTTCGAGGGTTTCAATGGCCGAAGAACGTACTCTCGAGGGCCGATCAGACAGTCGCGCTCTCGTCGCTCGAGTCCGTCTCGAGTGCGGGTTGCGTCTCGTCGTCCTCGGCCGTCGATGGTTCGTTCGCATTCGCGTCGGACCCGGAATCGGACCTGGCGGCGTCGTCGGTACTCGGCCGTCGGCTGCTATCCACGACTGTCCCGTCCCCGATGACGTAGAGAAGCAACGTCTCGTCCTCGAGTCGTGTACTCACGAGGAGACACCACGGATCGCTCGAGATGACGCGCTCGCGCCACTCGCGACCGACGTTCCAGAGCGAGCGCTCCTGGACGTCGTGGTCGTGTTCGTGGTAGAACGAGACGACCGCGGGGTGCTCGAGGATGGCGAGGGTGACCGGGCAGCGAAGCGATGCTCCGCAGGCCTCACAATCGAAGGCCAGTTGGACGCGGTCTGGACCGTCGGCTTCGTCGTCGGCCGTTCCGGCTACGGGTTCGACATCCGCCGTCGTCGCGCCGCCACAATCGGGGCAGACGCCGTCGGCGAACGTCCGAATGCGGTGACGGTGATAGGAGTCGAGGGCCGCGGGTATCGAGTCCGGATCGCGGGTCACGTACCCGCTCGGCGGGAACGACAGTTCCAGAATCGGCGCCTCGCACGCCTGGCACACCACTCGAGAGACGTTGTCGGAGACGGTCGCGACCAGTTCGGTCTCCTCGCAGAACGGGCAGGGCTCGGGGAGAGCGATCGACTCGTGATCCACGCTGTCGGTGTAGGTGCCCGCCCGGATCGCCCGGCCGACCTCGCGGCCGGCGTAGGTGAGTTCGTACCGATCGTCCTCGCGCTGTCGGACGAACTCGCCGGTTAGCTGTCGGAGGTGGTAGGCGAACCCCGCCGACGTGTCGGTATCGCTCGCCTCAAATAGTTCGGAGAACGTGCACGGGCCGTCCGCGAGCAGGGTCCGGACGGTGCGCATCCGGATCTCGTTTCCGAGCGCCTGGAACGCGTCGCTGGGGGCTGGGCCGTCCTCAGCGGATCCGGTATCCATGTCACTGTTTGTGATACGAGCGGCCAAAACCCTGTCGGCGGCGGGGTGATCAGACGGTCAGAACTGGTAACGGCGTTCGTCGTCCAGTTGCGGGTAGTTGTTCGCGCCCGTCATCTCGTCGTAGGTCATCCCCGAAAGATACTCGTCGTAGGTCACGTCGTATCCCGACCGAAGCTGGAAGTCGAGCTTGCCCGTGTCGACCGTCGTCTGGAAGAGCATGTGAACCGCCCGGCGGAGGAGTTCGTCGGTCGATTCGGGCTCGAGCGCCGTCGCCAGCAATGCCAACTCGTTGCGGGTCTCGCGGTCGAGGGCCACGGTGCACTCCTCGCCCAGGTCGGCGTAGGTCGCTTCGATCTCGTCGGTCAGCGCGTCGAGGCTCATGGCTTGCACAACTCGAGGACGGTGCATAGACCTTTCGCGCTCGCCGCGAGCGAGCGAATCGCTAGCCGTAAGGCCGTCCGTTGGCAATCCAGGACAATGAGCGAGGACGCTGGATCGATCGACGCCGGAGACGGGCCCCTCGAGTCGACCACCCTCCCGACCGGAGACGACCTCGAGGACGTCCAGGAGGGACTGATCGCGTGGTACGAGGCCGATCACCGGGAGTACCCCTGGCGCGAGACCGACGATCCGTACGAGATTCACGTGAGCGAGGTGATGAGCCAGCAGACCCAGCTGGCTCGCGTCGTCGACGCCTGGGAGGCCTTTCTCGAGCGGTGGCCGACGACCGAAGCGCTCGCCGGGGCGGACCGCTCGGCCGTCGTCGGCTTCTGGTCGAGTCACAGCCTCGGCTACAACAACCGGGCGAAGTACCTCCACGAGGCCGCGACCCAGATCGAAGACGAGTTCGACGGCGCCTTCCCGGAGACGCCCGACGGCCTCCAAGAACTGATGGGCGTTGGCCCCTACACGGCCAACGCCGTCGCGAGTTTCGCGTTCAACGCCGGCGACGCCGTCGTCGACACGAACGTCAAGCGCGTCTGTTACCGCGCGTTCGACGTACCGGACGACGACGCGGCGTTCGAGACGGCGGCCAACCGGCTCATGCCCGAGGGTCGCTCGCGCGTCTGGAATAACGCAATCATGGAACTCGGTGCAGTTGCCTGCACCCAGCGACCCAGGTGCGACGAGGCTGGCTGTCCCTGGCGCGAGCACTGCAGCGCCTACGCGACGGGGGACTTCTCGGCACCCGACGTGCCGACACAGTCTGCCTTCGAGGGGAGTCGCCGCCAGTTCCGCGGGCGCATCGTCCGCACGCTCCGGGAGTACGACGAACTGGCCCTCGACACGCTCGGGCCGCGAATTCGCGTCGACTACACTCCCGACGGCGAGCACGGGCGCGAGTGGCTCGAGGGACTGCTGTCGGATCTGGCCGACGACGGACTCGTCGAACTAGCCGAAAGCGAGGAGGAGACGGTCGCCAGGCTGCGGGCGTAGTTGGAGCGCGCGTAGTTGGAACGTGATCGCACGCAGGTCGAGTCGACCTGTATGCAACCGGAACCGGATCGGCTACCTCTCGTTTCGCGTACGACCACATCGGCTACCCCTCGGTTCTCCTCACTCGAGCGGTGCGTGGGTCAGTCGATACCCTACGTTATCAGCGTCGTCGCCAGTACCCGCATCGCTCCCATCGGAAAGCTGGACGTCGACCACCTCGTAGAGTCGAATCCCCGACTCCATTCGCGTGACGACGGGGGTCTCGTAGTGGTCGGCCTCGTAGTCGAGGCCTGGCCCGTCCGTCCGCTGGCGCTCGCGGTCGACGAACGCCCGGTGGCGCTCGAGTCGGCGCTCGCCGATCGAGCGGGACCGATCCTGGACCTTCCGCACGCGATCATCGAACGCCGAGACGAACGCCGCCTCGAGTTCGTAGCCGATTGAGTGACGGCCGGCACACATCGCCGCCAGCGACGTCGTCCCCGTGCCCCAGAAGGGGTCCAGGACGGTGTCGCCGTAGGTTGAGTACATGCAACACAGCCGATAGGGAATCTCGAGGGGGTACGCCGCCGAGCGCTCGCGCAGGTCGTCGTCCGGCGAGTCGAGGGTCTGCAGTTCGCCGGTCACGTCCGACCAGAGGTCCGTGAACCAGCGGTTTCGCTCCTCCCAGAAGTAGGCTGCCTCGTAGCGGTCGTCGTCGCCCGGCGGGAACGACCGCCGGGAGTCCCCCTTCCGGAAGACGAGGATGTACTCGTGTTCGAGGGTAACGTAGGCGTTCGGCGGAATCATCCCGCTGCCCATGAACTTCGCGGCGCTGTTGGCGGGCTTGCGCCAGAGGATATCGGGGAGGGGATCGAACCCGCGGGCCTCGAACGCCTCGAGCACGCGGGCGTGGTTCGAGTAGACCCGGAAGCTGTCGTCGAGCGTCCGCGTCGCGTCCCCGACGTTGATACAGGCGATGCCGCCGTCGACGAGTACGCGCTCGAGTTCGTCCCACACCTGATCCAGCTGGACGTGCATCGCCTCGAACGCCTCGCGACCGTCCCCTCGCTCGAGGGCGTCGCCGACGGCCGGGTCGAGTTCAGCGAAGAGGTCGTCCCACATCTCGATCATCGGATAGGGCGGCGACGTCACGACGAGGTCGACCGACTCGTCCGCGACAGCAGCGAGGTCGCGGGCGTCGCCGGTCACGACGCGGTGGGTCGTCTCCATCGTGTGTCTGTGTCTCCGTCGCCCCCTTAGGTCTTCTCACCCGTCGTCGGCGAGGGTAGCAGTCTCCACCCGTCAGCTACGAGGTGAAACACAGAGGACCGGAACGGTGAGGTCGGAATGGCGAGTTCGACTCGAGACCATGACGCGGCGTGACTCGAGTTCCATCGGTGCACGGATCGGCGTTACGTGGTGACTCGAGTTCCAGCAGCGCGAGGTCCGGACACACAATACCTTTTGAAGTGAGAGAGGTGGAGGGGTACATCCTCCTCTACTCAGTATCCAGCTATGGACAGTTGCCACTCCAGGATTACGTATTGTCAGTTCAAAAACGACTCGAGAAGGCGACGGTGGTCGCCGTGGTTCGATTACTCTTCGTCTTCGTCTTCAGTTTCGCCTTCAGCTGTGGCTTCCGCTGCTTCTTCGTCTTCTCCCTCCTCGTCTTCGCCTTCCTCCGAGGCGTCCATCGACACCGCGTCGGTGGCCGGTTCGAACTCCTCAATCGGTTCCCACTCGTCTTCTGCGGCCCGGCGACGCCGCCAGGCCAGTGCCGCGACGACGGTCACGCCGAGTACCACGAGTTTCGAGAGCCAGCCACGGCCTCCAGACGATTCTGCGGCTTCCGATTCGTCCGCCTCCGTCTGCGGGTCCATCTCGGCGGCCGGGATGTCGATGTCGGAAAGCTCCTCTTTCACCTCGTCTCCCATCTCCGAATCGGGGAGTTCCGAGCGCCCGAACAAGTAGCCGATGGCCGCACCGGCGCCGAGCAAGAGTCCCGCCGCCGGAACCATCCGCTTCGACGACGAACCGCCTCCTTCGGCTTCATCGACTGCCTCGAGGATCGGGTCTCGCAATGGCGAGTCCATGCCGACGCCGATCGCTTCTTTGACGACGCGCTCCGAGAGGGGCGTCTCTTTGTCTGGCATAGTTCGACCATCCACACCCCGATAAATAGTTCTGTGCAATGTTTCAATTTGGGCCGCCACTCAGACGGGTGGTAGGACGTCCCTACCGAACAGACTGACGCAAAATGCTCGCGCTGGACGTCCTCGACGGGCTCGAGCCCGCAACTCATTTATCCAGTAACCATTCGCGAGACGCACCCTTCAAAACGGGGTCGCAATACCGAGGGCCTCGAGCGCCCCGAATCCACCGAACCCGTACCCGAAGACGAGCGCCGCTGGAATCGTACCGGCGACGACGGCTCGGACGAACGAGGTTCGGTGGACGACCTGGAGGCCGATCCACAGGAGGACGGTGCCGTACGCACAGACTGCGAGCCTGATCGCGGGTGCGGGAAGTCCGGCGACGAGACACGGCGCCGTCGCGTACGCGATCACCTGCACGGTCTGGCTGATGCCGGCGCGGTCGTCGACGACCACCAGGAGTAAGAGCGTTTGGACGGCCGAGACCATGTGCAACCCGAATGGGGCGACGAACAACACGAGCAGGCTAATCCAGAACAACCCCTCGAGGACGGGCGAGACGGGAATCGACGGGAAGTTGTCGGGGATCAGTAGATAGTGAGAAGTCGTGGCGATCAACACCACCGTCATCGCGAAGAGCAGGCCGGGCGCCTGGTCTCCCGGTGCGACCCCTACCCGGAAGAAGTTCCGAGGCCGGACCAGTACCTCGATCCACGCGCGAGCAAGTCCTCTCGGGCCGCGCTCGCGTCCACCGTGGGGGTCTTCGATCCACTGGGTCATGTCTCGATCCGCTGGGTTATCGGTCTCGGTTCGTCAGTCTCGTCGGTTTCGGTTCGTCGGTCAGTCTCGCCGGAGCGTGTGGCAGTGTCGACATCGGGCCTCGTAAGACTCGTCCGCACCGACGAGGATCGTCGGGTCGTCCACGTGGGCTGGCTCGCCGTTAACGAGCCGTTGATTGCGCGTCGCTGGCTCACCGCAGCAGGCACAGATCGCTCGGAACTTCTCGACGTACTCGGCGCAGGCGATCAATTGCGGAAGCGGGTGAAACGGTTCGCCGCGAAACGTCTGGTCCGTCCCGCTGACGATGACGCGCCGGCCATCGTCGGCCAGCCGTTCGCAGACGCCGACGAGCGCCTCCGTGAAGAAGTTGGCTTCGTCGAAGGCGACGACCTGCTCGCCGTTGAGGCCGTCGAACACGCGCTCGAGGTCGCTGTCAGGATCGATGGCGGTCGCCTCCCAGCGTCGCCCGTCGTGTGAGCCGACGTAGTCCTCGCCGTAGCGGTCGTCGAGCGCCGGGGTGAACACGGCGACCTCCTGGCCCGCGATTTCGGCCCGGCGGAGCCGTCGAAGCAGTTCCTCGGTCTTTCCGGAGAACATACTCCCCGTGACGACTTCGATCCACCCACTCTTCGTGATCGCGTGCATCGGATGAAAGCGGGGAAAGCCGAGGTTAAATCGGTTTCCAATTCCGTTCATCCGTCGTTCGGTCGCGCCGATCGCAGAACGTATCCCATAACGAAACCGGTCCGGTCCGTGTCGCCGGTATGAGCGTCATCCGCCAGCCCGGACGCTTCAGCCGCCACACTCGCCGCCGACTCGTCGGCGTCACGGCGGCGGGGGGTGCGGCGACGCTCGACACCGCCGCCGTCGGGCTCTGGTTTACCCTGATCGTCGTCGAATCGCGAACACCATCGACCGCACTCGCCGGACTGGGCATCCTCTTCTGTGGGGCGTTGCTCCGAACGGGTGTCTTCGGCGCGACGACGACCTCGATGTACGCCCTGCTCACGCCTCGTCGGATCGGGGTCGCACTCCTCTTCGTCGCCGCCTGGCCCACCTGGCTACTCGTTGCCGAACGAATCGGGAACCCCGAGGGACTCCTCGTCGCCGGACCCGTCCTGGCCGGCGTCGTAGCCGTCCAGATCCACCTCGAGCGACGGGTGTTCCGGCTCCCCGAATCGCGTCGCTGTCGAGTCACGTCGCTACTCTCGGGAGCGCTGATCGCGGCCGGCGCAACGACTCTGCTCGCATCGGCCTGGTTGACCAACTGGACGGTCCTCACGGAGCCACTCATGTTCGGGGCGACCACCGTCGTCTTCCGCATCGAGGCCTACCAGCTAGGCTTTCTCGTCTTCGGCGCCTTCGCGTTTCTCGCCCACCAGCGGCGGTTTCAGCTCGCGCTCGAGCCCTGATGGTCTCGAACTCGACTGTGGGTCAGGCGCCGACGTTCTGATCGCCTTCGAACGTTCCCGGGTCGGGTTCGATGGTCGCGTACTGCACGGCACGAACGCCGAGGGTCGCGACGCGCTCCTCGAGCGAGTCGTCCACGAACGACCCGTCCTGAATCGCACTGTGGGCGCGCGGAACGGCCACCTGGTGGGGTAACACCCACGCGTTGAGCGCTCGACAGACGGATCGCAGGTGCTCGAGCGTCGTCACGGGAAAGGAGCCGCCGGCGACCCCCACTAGCCCCACGGTCTTGTCCTCGAACTCCTCGAATCCGCAGTAGTCGAGGGCCGTTTTAAGGGGCGAGGAGTACGAGCCGTGGTACATCGGCGAGCCGAGGAGCACGGCGTCTGCGTCTCGAATGCGCGCGGCGATTGTCCCTGCATCACCCGCATCTTCGCGGTCGACGTCGGCGTCGTACAGGGGGAGGTCGTACTCTCGAAGGTCGACTAACCCCGTCTCCACGCCCGCGTCGGCCGACGCCTCGAGGGCTCGTTGGAGGGTAATTCGCGTGTAGCTCTCCTCGCGGAGACTGCCACAGACCGCCAGCACCTGGACGTCACTCATGCGGGCTATGACGCAGCGTCGTCCTAAAAAAGTGCGTTAGTCCGAACAGTTCTGAGCGGCTTAGCTCGAGATCGCCGCCTCGATGGCGGACTCCAGGTCCGCGATGATGTTGCCGGGGTCCTCGATACCGACCGAGAGTCGGACGAGGTCGTCGGTGACACCCGAGGCCTCCTTCTCCTCGGCGCTCAACTGCTGGTGGGTCGTACTCGCCGGGTGGATGATCAGCGTCTTCGCGTCGCCGACGTTGGCGAGCAGGCTCGCCAGTTCGGTCGACTCGACGGTCTCCCTGGCAGCCTCGTAGCCCGCCTCGAGACCGAAGGTGATCATGCCGCCGTAGCCCCCCTCGAGGTAGCGGGTCGCGTTCTCGTGGGTCTCGTGTGACTCGAGGCCGGGGTAGTTCACCCAGGAGACGGCCTCGTGGTCCTCGAGGAACTCCGCGACGGCCAGCGCGTTCTCGCAGTGGCGTTCCATCCGGAGAGGGAGGGTCTCGAGGCCTTGGATCGTCTGCCAGGCGTCGAAGGGCGACTGCTGGTTACCCAGGTCGCGCAGACCGCGAGCGATGGCCGCGTAGGTGAACGCCGCCTCGCCGAAGGTCTCCGCGAAGTTGACGCCGTGGTAGGCCGGGTTGTCCGCCGCGAGTTCGGGGTACTTCTCGGGATAGTCGGCCCACGGGAACGATCCGCCGTCGACGACGACGCCGCCGACGGTCGTCCCTGACCCGTGGAGCCACTTCGTCGTCGAGTTCCAGACGATGTCGGCGCCGTGCTCGAGTGGTCGACAGAGCGCCGGGGTCGCGAACGTGTTGTCGACCACCAGCGGAGCGCCGTTCTCGTGGGCGATTTCCGCGATGCGCTCGAGGTCGGGCGTGTCGAGGGCCGGGTTGCCGATCGCCTCGAGGTGGACGAAGGCCGTCTCCTCGTCGATCGCGTCCGCGTAGGCGTCGTAGTCGAGTGTGTCGACGAAACGCGTCGTGATCCCGCGGCGCTCGACGGAGTGGGTCAGGTAGGTGTAGGTCCCGCCGTACAGCGAGGAGGCGCTCACGATGTTGTCCCCGGCACTGGCGAGGAGGAACGTCGTGAGGTCGAACGCGGCCATCCCCGAACTCGTCACCGCAGCTCCAACCCCGCCCTCGAGGGCGGCCAGTCGCTCTTGGAGCGTCTCGAGGGTCGGGTTCATCAACCGCGAGTAGATGTACCCCGGCTCCTCGAGGGCGAACTGGGAGGCGGCGTCGTCGGCGTCGTCGAAGACGTACGACGTCGTCTGGTACAGCGGCGGGGCTCGCGCACCCGTCGTGGGGTCTGGTTCCTGTCCAGCGTGGACGGAATTCGTGGCGAACGATCGGTCTCGGTCGTCGCTCATACGATGATACAGCGTGGCTCGAGGCATTACCCTGCGCAGAGTGGCCAGTATTGCCGTCTTCAATGACAGGTCGGTCGGAACGGGGCTCGTAACCTACAGAAATCGATCCACCCGGTGAGACGCTTCTCGCCGTGTCGAGTACGTACACGGCCGCTGAGAGGACTATTGGCCTCGAACGCTTGTAAGTGCAAGTACAACGGCTACCGGTTTTGGAAGCAACTAGCCCACCGTGAACGACACCGATAATTCCGGGTCGGACACTCCTGACTCAGGGTCGAAGTCGGACACCCCTGGCACGGACCAGGAGGAGATCAACGAGGACGCCCGACTCCTGGGTAACGAACCCGACGCGGACGCGATCGACGAGCCGGTCACCGATAGCGAGCAGGAGGCTCGAGAGAGCTACTGGATGATCAAGGAGACGATCGCTATCGGCCTCATCTCCATCGTCGGGATTAGTCTGATTGCGTTCGGGGCGATGCAGGCCACCGGTCTCATCACGCTTCCCGGGTGGCTCGGAAACTCGCCGTTCGTCCACTGGTCCCTGTTTCTGGTCCTCGGCGTCGTCCTCGTGCTCGTCTTCGCCTGGAGTCAGTGGGGAACGACCGTCGGTCGGTAATCAAGGCAGGAATGTATATTGCAAAATGCAGTTTATAGATACGGGTTGGGAGCTAACGCGTGCAGATGATTTCTGCTTCGCATCCGTCTGCAGGACGCTGATTCAGGTCAGGAGTTAGGCGGCCAGTTGGCCCTCGATGATTTTCGTGGCCGGATCTCGAGTCAGATTATTCATAACCCCAGGAGATGCCGCGTTCCCAGTCGAGTGGTTTCAGGCAGTTTTGAGAAGCAGGCGATTCGAGCAAGTCTACGCCACCGGGATCGTCGACGCTTCGACGAACGCGAACCGAACTCCCAGCGTCATTGGGTCGTTCATCGCCCAAGGGCAATAGCGTCCCTCGCACTCGTTCGGTGTACTCGATTCGGCGCCGAAACCGGACCGAAACGGGGACGTCGAGTACCGTTCGCGAAAATTACGTTACGTACGCTGCCTATACCGCGCTCGAGTCGATACCGTTGATCTGAACGAACCCGTACGAGCAGTTAGGGCAGTGCCACTTCACCTTCTCGCCGAGATGCATGGTCGTACTCGCCGCCCGGTAGAACGTCTGTTCACCGCAGTCGGGACATTCGGCCTCGAGTTCCATCGTCATGCGCGTCGATTGCGTCTCGAACGAGTTTAACGTACTGATTCGCCGATGTACGATTCGCTCTCGATCCCGGCATGAACGATATAGTGATATATGGAATCGGGTGCGTGACTCTCGTTTCCTGCATCCCGCGGGCTCGAGTTCCCGGCGAGGCCCTCGTCAGCGACGGTGTGGAACCCGGCGGCGGCTCGCAGTACGCTCGTAGAACGGTTGATCCGCATCTCGAGGCAAGCGTTCGGCGAGGAAACTAAGACGTACCCGGCCGTTTGCTCGCGTACGATGCCGATTTACACCGGACGCGGCGACGACGGCGGCACGGACCTGCGGGACATGACGCGCGTGTCGAAGACGGATCCGCGGATCGAAGCCTACGGAACGGTCGACGAACTCAACGCGCTCCTGGGGACGATCCGACCGACGGGACACGCGGACGTCGACGAGCAGTTGCGGACGGTCCAGAATCACCTCCACGTCGTGCAAGCCGATTTCGCGAATCCCGACCCTGACCTCGACTCTGACGATAACGATGGCGACGGCGACCCCGTCATCACCCAGGATCACGTCACGACCATCGAAACGTGGATCGACGACCACGACGACGATCTCGAGCCCCTTCGCTCGTTCATCCTCCCTTCCGGCGGGGAGTCGGGAGCCAGGTTACACCACGCTCGAGCGGTTTGTCGACGCGCCGAACGGCGAGCGGTGGCGCTGGCGGACGCCGAGCCAGATGCTGTCAACGAGAGCGCGGTGCAGTACCTGAATCGGCTGTCAGATGGGTTGTTTACACTGGCTCGAGTGGTCAATCAGCGCGACGGCGAGGGCGAGGAGACCCCGACGTACTGAATTGATCCGTCCGTGAAAGGAACGCTTAAGTTTCGCCCGCGGATACCCTCGGTTGAGGGTTGGTGATCTAGTCCGGTTATGATACCTCCTTCACACGGAGGAAGTCGGCAGTTCAAATCTGCCCCAACCCATCAAATATATTATAACTTCCGAAGGACAATGTAGCGAAGCCCTTATGCGCTTTTCTGCTGAGAACGGATTTGATTTCATGAGGTCAGCAACTTTTTTCGTCCGAATCCGATGACAGAATCGACTCGCTCAGAAGGACACGTTAAGAACGAGCCATTTACTTTGTCCTACGGAACATTAACTGCCGCGGCCTTCTCGAGTATGAACAGTACATATGCCAAGCAGGATTCCCCATTTGCTGAGTGTAGCTACTTACGTAGCAACCGTGTTCAGCACCGCCCCCAAGAGGACTATCATCTCTAAAAACAATATCAGTCATGCTCTGCTGACAGTGTATCTGTATGTCTATGCACTCTCCATTTGCGCCCCTCATCTCGTCTGGAAGAGATAAACTGGTGATCCGCCCTTCTCCTTCCGTAGAAAACATCACAGTATACTCGGCAAGGCCACCATCCCACGATTGCTCAACGAGCGCTTCATCATCACCCTCAATCTCAAGAGCTTCCTGAAAGACGGTACTCCCCTCTCGGTCAAGTCGGACTGTGATAGTAACTGGCTCATTTTTCCAATTACCAATAATAATATTTCCCACTCGAATTCCAGATTTTGAACCGAAGGCCGTACAACCAGCCGTAGCTGAAAGAGCGACAGTCCCCAATACTTGCCGACGAGATACGGACGGTGCGTTCATATCAAACTCTAATAATTGGTGCACTATGAATATAACGTGTGATTGTTATGTGTGTTTCCTGTACTGAGCGCGTCTTTCGCAACCAGAACTGAATAAAGAAACCGTGTTACTATCTACTGTCAATAGAGCCAGATCAACCGCTATCCATCTCGAAGACCTCAGCACGGAGTTCTCGCTTTTCACCCTGCGTACGTGCGTCGTAGTGCTTCTCCAGCGTCTTCGTGCTGACATTCATTCGATCGGAAAGGAGTTCTTTGTTATGTCCTTTGTTCAACCACGCTGTGATGGCACTCCGGCGAAGAGCATGTGGGGGCACCGACGAGGGACATCGCTGAGCTTGCTCCATCGTCGTTGCTTCGCAAGTTTCGATATCGCGACCGTGGGGACATTCACCGGTGTAGTGACAGGGGCGCGTGAGTGCATTGATATTCGCACGAAGATTGGAGTTGACCGGGCGACCGTGTTGAGTAGTGAATAGCGGTTCACGTCCATATTCGTCCGTCACATCGTCTCTGTGCATCTTGACGTAATCATCCAGCACTTCACAGACCCAACCGTGGAGGTTTACCTCTTGTTCCGCTTTGGCCTTGTTCTTGAGCGGCGTGCCCTTATCGGGTCTGTGATGAACCTCAACATACTGATTATCAGAGTGGTAGTCCTGAAGATCGAGAGTTCGGATTGTTCCGAGACGGAAACCCGTGTCCCACAACACGGCAAACAATGCGTGACGGAGAGTTGCATACTCGAACTTCTCTAAATATGCAAAGATCTCCTCGGCAATGTCCGGCTCAATTTTGTCGTTTCGTGTCTCGTTATCAGGCTTAGGGAGAATCATATTCTCCGCCACGTTTGAGTCTACAACTTCCATGCTCTCTAACCAGCGCACGAACACGCGGATCACAGAGAGGTTGTTCTTAAGCGTAATTCATTGATATCATTGTTCTCTCGACGATGTATCTTGAAATCATGAACGTGGAATCCATCAAGTTCTGAAATATCATCCAGACCGGCCTTATCGGACCACTCCACGAATTGGTTTAGTGCGTATCTATGATTGCGATGGGTAGATCTCGCGACTTCGGGTTTCGTTCTTTAAGATACCGTTCGACTGCCTTGGTGACCGTCATATTTCGTGTCATTATCGGAATAAATCACCAGACAGTTTGGTTATTGAGGAAGTGGTTACCTTACCTCCCTTCTGCGGTACGCGAGCGCAGCGAGCGAGGAAGTCCGGCAGTTCAAATCTGCCCCAACCCACTAATTTTGCACCGAACGAATCCGTGAGGCGCAAATTCGTTACGCTGGGCAGTTTGAATTAGGCGAGATACGCGCAGCGAAGCGAGCACTTCTCGACGTGGTTCAAATCTGCCCAACCCACCACTTCCATTCCTGACGAACGGTGGAACTGTACTCTCCTGACTAGCAGATTCGTCATCTACCTCTCGAGTCGCGACCATCGTAGTCACGGTTGCCACTCGAGCCGTCACCAGTGATTGATAGGATGTGAATCGTCTCTCAGCGGCTGGGAACGGTTACGAACATGTGCGTGGGAACGCCCATGGAACCATTATCCAAATGACCGACAGGGAGATTCGAATGACGACACAGTCAGCTGACGAGATACCGTTCATGCAGCGGGTGTACGATCGAATATGGGTGCTCGCCATCCTCGCGTTCGCGTTTTTCCTGTTTGTCTACGTGATCTGGGGGGTAATCGACGTCTTTTCGGTTCCACTGGGGTGAACCATGACGTCACCAATCAAACCGCCCGAGGGCAACTGGTGGGATCAAAAGATCAACCGACGCGAGACGGTCTGGCTCGGACTCGGTGGAATCTGGTCGATCATCCTGTTCGGCTGGATGAGCGTCTGGACGCGAACGGGCGACCAGAACCCGACCGGCGAAACCTACGAGGTGTCGGCCGAGGAGTTCCGCGAGAAGATGGCCACCTACGAAGACGCGGCCGAAGAGACCGAGGACGGGCTCGTCCCCGACGGGACGGACGTGTACCTGGCTGGCATGCGATTCATGTGGGACGGCGCTCCAGTCGTCCTCGAGACCGGGGTGGAGTACGACATCCACCTCACTTCCTACGACGTCCAGCACGGATTTTCGCTGCGACCCGAAGCAAATCTGAGCAAGCAGATCAACCTGCAGGTGTTGCCGGGCTACGAGTGGGTCGTACCGATGGAGTTCGACGAGCCGGGCACCTACCACATCATCTGTAACGAGTTCTGTGGCCAGGGACACCGAACCATGCACGGGACGATCGTCGTTACGGAGGGGGTATAGATGCTGGGTCTCTTCGACAACGACTACGGCCCCGACGGATTTCGAACGTGCTCGGTGACGGGGCTGCGGATCCATCGTTCCGCCGAAAACCCCACCAAGCTCTTCGCCCTGACGGCAATCGTCGCGCTGCTCGTGGGCGGCATCTTCGCCTTCACCGTGGCGATGACGCGCTGGGAGTTCGTCGGATTGCTCGAGGCAGGTGACTTTTACACCCATCTGAGCATGCACGCGTGGAATCTGCTGATCTTCTGGATGATCTTCATGGAGATCGCCATCCTCTACGTGGGCGGGCCAATGGTTCTGGGTCGTCGACTGTCGATCCCGATCCTCGCCAAAGTCGGCTGGGCGACGATGGTGCTCGGCGCGGTGGCGGTCAACTACGGCATCTGGACGACGACCGCGCCGAACGAAGCACCGTTGCTGACGGCGTACGTCCCCAACCCATCAGAGCCGCTCTTCTACGCGGGTGTGATCGTCTTCCTGCTGGGGGCGACCGTCGCGGCCCTTCCGTTTTTCGCTACGCTCTGGGTCGAGAAGCGCGAGAATGCGGGCCAGACGCTCCCGCTCGTGACGTTCGCGGCGTTCACTACCGCGGTCATCGCCGTCGAGGCGATCCTCGGCGGTCTCGCCGCGTTCAGTTACGCGTTCCTCTGGCGAATGGAGATCATCGCCTCGGTCGACGCCGCGATCTACCGTCAGCTGTACTGGATCGCCGGCCACGGGACCCAGCAGATCAACCTCGTGGCGATGATCGCCGTCTGGTACTTCCTGACCCACGTCGTTGGCGGAGCCGAGGTCGTCAGCGAGAAGGTCTCGCGGACGGCGTTCATCCTGTACCTGTTCTTCATCAACCTGGGGGCCGCTCACCACCTGCTGTCCGATCCCGCAGTCTCGACCGGGTGGCGCATCTTCAACACCTCCTACGCGTTCTACGGGGCGACGTTCGCCAGCCTGATTCACGCCTTCGCGATCCCCGCGGGTATCGAGGCCGGACGACGCAGGCGCGGACTGGGTGGCGGGCTGTTCGGCTGGCTCACCGGCGCGCCCTGGCGCAACCCGATGTTCTCGGCAACGATCTTCTCGATCATCCTGTTCGGGTTCCTCGGGGGGATCACCGGCGTCATCATGGGGCAGCTCCAGCTCAACATGACCTGGCACAACACGCTCGCCACGGTCGGTCACTTCCACGCAACCGTCGTACTCGGCACGACGGTCGCCTTCATGGGGCTGACGTACTTCGTCATCCGGACGCTGTTCATGCGCCAGTTCATCTCGCCGAAACTGGCCTCAGTCCAGCCGTACCTCTACTCGGGCGCGATGGCGATCGCGACGCTGATGCTGATGTACGTCGGGATCCTCTACGGCGTCCCCCGTCGAACGACTGAGGTCGTCGAGAACATCCCCGGGACCGAATTCAGCCTGAGCGCGGCGGGACCGCTATTCAGCGTCTTTGGCGTGTTCGCCCTGCTGGCGATTGCCGGTGGTGTCCTGTTTCTGGTGCTCGCCGTCGGCTCCGTCCTGTTCGGCAAGCGCATCGAGCCTGGCGACAACGACGACATCACGCCCGACGGTGGCCTCGCAGCCGACGGCGGCGAGTCCGTTCACCACTACGAGATGCGCGGGACGTTCGTCCTGTGTCTCGTCTTCCTGACGGCGTTCGTGATCACGTACCTCCTCAACTGGTACCTGCTCAGCCAACTCTGGAAGATCGGCCTGTAACCGTTTTCCACCTGCAACCTTCGTCTCTCAACCACCTCCACAACACCACGATATCCAACAATGACCGACCGTACGTCATCATCCGTGTACTCGTTCGCCAGCGGTCTGTGCAGACGGACCTGGAACGACGTCCTGAGCGTCTACTATGCCAACACCCCTATCTGGCGAGTGCTGAAGAGCGTCGGCCTGCTGTTTTTCGGGTTCTTCTGCTGGTCGGCCTCGAATCTGTTGCTCTCGTATCGCCCTTCCTGGTCGTTCCTGTATTTCGTTGCGGCCTACGGATTCGCACTCATCGTCTGGGGGCCGCTGACGCACCTGGCCTTGCTCCCGTGGGTGATCCGGCTCCGCCGTACGGCGAACCACCCCCTGACGCGGACGGTCGCTCGCAAAGGATCGATGCTCAACCTCTCGATCTTCCTGACGATCGTCCTCGTCCTCGGGATAGCTCCAATATCCCCCATGCTGCTCGACTTCGGGACGCTCGTCGACGACGGAACGGGAAGCCCGGACGTCGACCCCGACCTCGAGTGTACCGTCGTCGACGAACTCGTCGAGTGCTCGCTGTCGGATCCTTCGGGGATCGACCACGTGGTCGTCACGTCCGGCGAGGTACACGTCAAAACCGTCGAGGAACCGCCGTACGATTTCGAGATCCGGCGGTCCAATCTCGAGACGGTCCTCGGTCAGAAGCAGTTCACCGTCGAACTTCGCGACGAGGATGGCGCCACGCTGCGGCGGTACAAACGGACGGTTCCGACAGACGGCGAGTGATCGCCAGACGAGACGCCCGACGTGCGCTCATTCGTCACTCGTGAACGACCCTTCACAGCAAATCGAACCCGCAGCGGGAGCGAGCCCAACGACCAGGGTCGTTGCCAGTTCCTCGATGACGCGCCGCTGTGCCGCGGTCAGCGTCCCGCACTGCTCGAACGTCCGGTAGGCGGTCTCAACCTGCTCGAGTTCCACCGCTTCGACGTATGCCCACCACTCCTCGGGCGAACAGTTCGCCGCCGGAATCGATCGACCCTCGTCTGTCGACGCCATACCGACGAGAATGCGGAACGACGGTCCAAACCATTTCGGCGAACGTGTTCGGCCTGATGTCAAGGTTCTATACCGTCCATCTCGTGAGGGGAACCAATGAGCACGGCGATCAAAGCCCGGTGGGCGCGTAGATTCGTCGCGGTCGGCATCGTGTGGTTCGTGAGCTGGCAGCTCGCAACCGTCGGTGGTGCGGGCCGTCGCGTCGGGGTCGCGCTCGGACTGTACGGCTTCGTCTTCCACGTCGTCTTCGGCAAGGGGTACAGCCTGCTGCCGTCCTATTTCGATCGAACGCTCGCGTTCCCGAGGGCACCCGCCGTCCACCTGCCCCTGGCTGCCGTCGGCACGGGCTGTCTCGCCCTCGGTGCGGCCTCGAGCGGCGGAATGGACCTCGGCGTCGGTCCACTGTCCACGGCGACGGGTGAGACGCTGACCGGAATCGGCGCCTCCCTCTGGCTCGCGGGGTGTCTGGTCTTCGTCGGCACGATCGGGTGGACGATCCGTGACAACCTCTCGGGGCACGAAACCGGGACCGGAGACGCGAACGCCGACCGGCGGTGGGTCGACCGCTACGCGAACGCGTTCGTCCCCGTCGTCGCACTATACGTCCTCGCGGGGGCGACGATCTCCGTCCTGGAGTGGCTCGAGTTCGACCAGTCCCTCGTCGCGGGCGGGCCACCGGTGACGCACCTCCTCGCGGCAGGTGGGGCTGCCCTGTTGTTATTCGCCGTAGGGTTTCGACTCCTCCCGCGATTTCTGGTCGTCTCGCCCCGGACGTGGCTCGTCGCCCTCGTCCTGCCAGCCGGCGCGCTCGGTCCGGCGCTCCTGGCGGGGGACTTCCTCGGCGACTCGCTCTTTCTCGCCGGCGCAGTGCTCGAGGCGACCGCCCTGGTCGGGTTCGCGCTCGCCTACGTCGACATGTTCTCCCGGAGCGACCGTCGTCGGGTGGGGTTCTACGCCGTCACCCTCGGCGTCCTCAGCGGGGCCGGCGTGGCCCTCCTCGGTTTGAGTTTCGCCACCGACTGGTTCGGCATCCCCGGCAATCCCTTCGACGCGCACTACCGGCTGGCGCTCGTCGGGTTGCTCGGCCTGTCCGTCGTCGGCGTGACCTACCAGTTTTACCCGCCGGCTGTCGCCTCGAGCTCCCTCGTCGACGATCGGACTGCCAGCCTCTCGATCGCGCTGCTCGCCGGCGGTCTCCTCGTCGAAGTCAGTGGCCTGCTCCGCTCGGCTCCAGTGGTTGAGCACGGTGGTCGCCTCGTCGTTCTCGCCGGCTCGGTCGTGTACGCGACCGTCGTGTTCGCGGTGTTCCTCGAGCGACGAGGGAAGTGACCGGCGGGCAGCCCCGTTCGTCACGAACATATTCGGAGCCGGACGTTTGCCCCTGGCCACCGTATCGAACGTATGGCGACACGAACGACGACCGAGGATCATGCGGAGGCGACGCAATCGACGACGGTGGAGGTCACCTGTACGGGCCACGTTCGAACCGCCGTCGGTCGACACCGTTTCCCGTTCACCTTCGAGGGGACGACGCTCGCGGAGTTTCTCGAGGCGTTCTTCGCGGAGTACGACGTCGCGGACCTCCTCATCGCCGAAACGGAAGCCGAATCGACGGCCAGGGGATGGGCTCCAGCACCCGCCGAACTGCCGGGAACCTGGCGGAAGAATCCCGAAGGCGAGCAGACGCGAGCGTACGCGCGCATTCTGGTGAACGGCCGATTCAACGAGCACAACGAGGGATTCCAGACGCGACTCGAGGAGGGTGATCGTGTCGCGTTGATGAACCCGTTTATGTTCTGCTGTTAGGCCTCGATTGGGTCCGGATCGGCAGTCGCGTCCATGAACGCTTTAACGATTCGTTCTTCGGCCCGGTGAAGGACCTCGCTGCACGTCGAGCGAGCCACGCCGACGGCCTCGGCGAGTTCGTACTGCGTGCTGGTCCGGGGCGTGTCGTAGTATCCTGCTTCGAGTGCCGTCTCCATCACGCGATACTGCTGGTCAGTCAACAGTTGTGACGTGTCGATATCCGGCGTGATCGAGTCGACGGCGAACTCGACGCCGAAGGCCTCCAGTTGCGCTCCCAGTTCCGAGAGCCGGTCGTGGGAGGTCGTGATCTCCCAGGTCGCCGTCCCGTCGCGAATCGTGAACGGCATGCCGACTGGCACGCCCGATTCGCGGGCGGCGTTGAGCAACACCGGGAGTTGCGTCTCGAGCTGGAGCAGTGCGCGGTCGTCCTCGAGTTGCAGCACCTCGACGTCGGCGACGGTTTCGACGTCGCGAATTGCATCGATCGTCGCCGACGGATCGGGTGCCGTGAGTTCGACGACGGCGGTCCCGCGGGCGCCGCTCGGGATCGCCGAGAGGATGCGAACCTCCTCGAGCAGGTCGGTCCGTGAGAGGCGAGCGATCCACATCGCCTCGGGAATCGCGATCTGGAGCGTTGCGCGTGGCATACGTCGAATGGGTGGGGACGCGCCCAATAACTGGCGACGAACATATTCGGTTTCTGGGCCGCGGCGGGGGCGGTTGCTAAACCATGGCGAGGGGAATATGATCGCCGAAACCCCTACCACGGTGGTTTTCGTACGGTGAACCGATGACGAGCGACGATACCGACCCAGACCGCGTTCTCGACGCCCGGGAGATCGACGGTGAACCGTTCAGCGACATCATGAGCGAACTCGAGGCGCTCGAGGATGGCGAGACGCTCCTGTTGATCAATAGCTTCGAACCGGCCCCGCTCTACGGCGTTCTCGAGGGAAAGGGCTTCACCCACGAGACGACCGAGGTTGCCGCGGACGAGTGGGAAGTCCGGATCGAACACGCCTGAGCCGGACTCGAAGTGTGCGAATATATTCGGGACCGATGTCTTCACGCTCGAGGCACTAGTTACGAGTATGACCACTACAAGCGGTACCGATCACGGTCACCAGGACGGTTCCGGTGGAGATCACGACCACGACGCCCAACCGATCACCGACCGCGTCCACGACAACTCCTGGTCGGCCAACCTCGAGAAACCCGCCCACGGCGAGGACGCCGATCTGGTCCGACGGCAGGCCCTCGAGGCAATTGAACATACGACCTCGGGACACCACGTCAACCTCGTGACTCACGGCGCCCACGGCCACCCCGAGTCGTACCTGTACGAGACGCTCGAGACAGGGACCGACGGCGACGTCGACTGGGAGTACGTCGAGCAGTGTGGATGTGGCGGACACGTGACGCGCGTCCACATCCGATAGCGCCGCACCTCGAGTAGCGACGGGTTCCGTTCGAATCTACTTCTACAGATGCAATTCGACGTAAGAGACGCGCTCATTACACTTCTCGGATACCTATTCGAAAACAGATAATATCGACGTATTACCAGAGAGAGTGACTAGCGACTATACTCGAATTCGTACCGAAGTCCTCGGCGAGAAGTACGCTGCAACTGAATTGAGTTACCGAGATACGTGGTGAAGCAGTCGTTCCCTCTCGAGCGTTCTCGTCCAGGATTGCGAATGTTCCAAGCGCCACCAACGCCTGATATGGATCGTATTAGCTCCATATTACACCCCATCGATCCGAATCGCGATTCTATCGATCAAAATGTGTACTGCCAAGACGTCACCAGCTATATCCGCCCGTTTTCGATACTCTATCGGGCAACCGGGCACGTACCCGACACTGAACTATTTCACACCCGATTAGTCTAGCAAAACGGTAGGTAGGCGAGAATTCAGTCTCGCCGACGCTCGAGGATGAGTTCGACCAATCGTTCCGGTTCTTCTACCGCGAGGGAGATGACGGCGTCGTGTATCTCGCGTTTCGCTTCGTCCCGAACGCCCTCCCGTCGCAACTCGGGAACCACGGATATTCCGACCGCGTCTTCGAATTCGTCCCACGTGCGCTCACGCACGTATAGCGGTCGCTGCTGGACTTCTGCGTATTCGAACGACGGCCCCGAGAGGTCCGCGTTCGCGTCCGTCTCGGTATCTGTGTCCTCCGCCGCGTCCGTGCCCGTATCCTCCCGTTTCGACACGTCCGACTGAACTCGATCGGCCGACGGTGAATCGGACGACGGTTGCGAAGCGGCTTCGACCGCTGGCTCGGAATGTTCGTCCGCCGGATCCGTCTCCTCGGTCTCGAGCCCACCGAGGTCGTCGAACGGGTTCTCGTCACTCACCGCTCGACACCCCCGTTCGCGACGATTGTCGCAAGTTCCTCGAAGTTTTCGACCTGGCTATTCTCCGGGTCGTAATCGAGGAGCGGCTGGTTGGCCTTGAGCGACTTCGAGAGCGCTGCGCTGTATCGGACGCCTGGTTTGGGTGGTTTCATCTCGCCGTCGTCAATTGCGTCGAACTCCGCCGGCGTAATCCGCGCAAAGTTCGGGATCTTCCCCTGGGTCGCCTCGGCGGTGTTCAGGTTCTCGAGGAGTTCGCGATCCTCGGTTCGCTGGTCGATCCGTTCGCGGAGCTTGTTCGGAACCAGTGCCAGAACATCGATGTCGATGTACTCCCGCGCTGGTTTGATGAGCCGATCCATCGTTCGTTTGTACCCGCCGATCGAACTCGAGCCTGGCTCAAGCGGGATGATGACGTTTTGTGTAGCGACCAGCGCGTTGTTGTTGAGCATCCCTGGATACGCGGGGCAGTCGAACACGATGTAGTCATAGCGCTCGCCGAGGAGCGGGTCGACGATCTTGGTTTTGACTCGAGCCGACCCCTGGAGGGCCCCGGCGAGGTCTTTTTCGACGTCCTCGAGCGTGTTCGACGACGGGAGGAGGTCGAATCCGAACGGCGTCTCGATGATGAGGTCGCCGGCGGTCGCGTCTCCCTGGTCGAGGATCACGTCGCCGAGCGTGAGTTCGTCGCGATAGGCGTCTCCGAATCCTAGGCCGTTCGTCGCGTGACCGTTCGGATCCAGGTCGGCGAACAGGACTCGCCCGCGTTCGGTCAGTTGGCGTGCGAGGTTCATCGAGATCGTCGATTTCCCGACGCCGCCTTTCAGGATGACGACGCTGACTGCGCGAGTCGTTTCTGCGTCACTCATGCGCTCCCCTCCGTGCTTCGAACCGGATATTGGAATAGTCACCTATTGTGCCTATTCCTCGTTTCTGGACTATCACGCTTGTCGGTTGCATCCTCACACGTGGTCCGCTTAAAACTACCGTAGGGACCTTCCCGAGGTTGAATAGGTACAATAGGCCGGGTAGATGCGATAGTTCAAGCAGGCAGTATGGGCTGGATAGGCGCAATGGGCCAGACAGGTATAATAGTCGGAATAGGTGGTTTGGGTAGGTCAGGATAAATAGGTAGGGTAGGCAACTTGGGGAAGTTACCTGAGGTAGCCGACTTAGGTAGCTCGTCAGAGGAAGAGTGGCCAGGTCACTAAGATATCTCAGAGTAAGCAGATTAGTAAGGTAGCATAGGCACCCTCGCTGAGTCTAGTGCCTCAGGAACTGTTGGGACCCCAGGTCGGATAGCACCCCAACTCGGTGCTACGGTCCGAGGAGGGAGTTCGGCGTCATCCGAGCCCACGTCGACGACAGTAACGTGGACTCGCTCGAGTGACGCGGACTCGTGGGAGAGTTGCGTGCGCATCTCGCACAGCGGAACGCACGACAGTGGCTGGCGATACAGGCGGTCCCCACTGGGCACCACGTTCCCCCGAACCTGGGACGATGTCTCCCGGTATCGTATCGAACCGCAAGCTACAGAGGTTCTGGTGAACGTACGTCTACGTCGAAGCAGGTTGAACTCATGGGAAGGCGGGCTGTCTCATGTGACTTCCGAGTGGAAGTTGGCCTCGAGGCGCATTTCGACTCTCCAATGAGCCAGTCTTCGAAGATCAACAACTCTGGGATGCCCGGAGATCGGGATGGGGCTCAACTCACGACGGCCCTCCCAGCGAGAGAAGTAAATGTCGTCGCTCTCGCCAACAGTCTGGTTTCCGAATTGCCCGATGACGCTTCCGTTCGAGAACGCTTCGTTCGTACTCCTCCACGAGCAGGCGCAATTCGACCGATCCAGTATATAAACTACGGTTCGATAAACCACATTGAGCTATACAAATTCCCCTTCTCACTCAACACCGCATCCCTATTCGCGAGCAATTTAAGCCGACGAACCGTCAGTGGCCGACAATGGTCGAAATCGGCATCGTCGGGTTAGATACGAGCCACGCCGAGTCGTACGCGGTGGCGATACAAAACCACCCGGAAACCTCGCTTGCGGGCGTCTGGGACGGGGGAGCCGTTCGCGATCGAGTGTACGCTCGAGCCTACAGTGAACGAAACGGAGCGTCGTTGTACGCCGAACCGCTCGAGATGGCCGACGACGTCGACGCGGTCATGATTCTGACCGTGGACTGGACCACACACCGCGACCTCGCCATCCCCTTTCTACGGGAGGACGTCCCGACGGCCATCGACAAGCCGATCGCTGGGTCGCTCGAGGACGTTCGAGCGATCCGGACGGCCGCCGGCGAGACACCACTGTTCGGCGGCTCCGCGGTGCCGTACCATCCCTCCCTTCGCTCGGTTGAGGTTGCCGGCGACGGTCGGCTGTTCTACGGTGTCGGATACGGTGACCCGTTCTACTACGGTTGTCACGTCGTCGATGCGATCCGTTTTCTCTCCGGCCATCGGTGGGCGAGCGTCGCCCCTACTGATGGCCCGGGACGATCGGTCGACGTCGTCTTCGTCGATGGCTCGCATGCGACCGTCCGACTCGATGGAGAGAGTGACCGTGAAACGTTCACGTTCGTCGGCGTCGGCGACGAGACGATGGTCCGGGTGGTCGGAACCAGCGACGGCGACCTCGAGGGGATGTATCGGGGCTACCTGAACGCGTTCGTCGAGGCCATAACTGGAGCGCGTAAGGCGACCGGCGAACGAATCCTCGACGCTGCGACCCTCTTGCTCGGGGCGAACGCCGCACTCGAAACGGGCCAAACGATCACGCCGACGTCCGACTCGTTAGCGGCCTACAGCGTAGACGGGCGGGCGTTCCTCGAGGACTACCAGCCCTACTACTGACGCTACACGCGAGTCTCGAGACCCGAAGCCGGCACAGGTCGTGAGAGCGTCCGTTCTCTCGTCCTCGCTCGGTTTAGCCCGGTCAGCCTGGCGGTCCTGCTGGCCTTCTGTGAACAGCGCACGTCTCGAAATGAGTCACGAGGCGAACCACCAGGCTGAGAGGGGGTGGGAGCATCGGTAGTATTATCGACGTCGAGCGTCACCTCCAGACTGAGCCGGACTATGGAAGTAATTCACACGAGCAGCGCTCCAGGAGTGATCGGTTCGTTCACCAGGACTGTCGGCGGTAGCCGTTTTTCCACTGACAAACGTCAATCGGACGACTTCCTTCGACCGTCATTCGAAACGTCTGTTTCGGACGCCGTTCGCGCGGCGGCCGTGGACACGAGCGAGCAGGGTAACGAGGTGATCGCGACGACATGAGCGTCGATCGAACGGAGGGACAACAGGCGGTCGTCACCGACGGAACCGGAGACGTGTGGGCCGAAGAACGCGACATTCCCGAACCAGCACCCGGCGAGGCGCTGGTTCGCGTCAGCGCGATCGGAATCTGTGGCAGCGACATCGGCGTCATCGAGGGCGAGGGGCCGCCGTGGACCGACTACCCGGTCGTGCTCGGTCACGAAGTCGCCGGCGAGGTCGTCGAACTCGGCGAGGGCGTCGACCACCTCGAGGTCGGCCAGCGAGTCGCGCTCCACGGGTTCGTCTACTGTGGCACCTGCGAGGCGTGTCGAGACGGCAGGTACTACCAGTGTACGGACTTGCAGGAGATTGGGTTCACGGTCGACGGCGGCTATCGAAAGTACGCCGCCTGGCCAGCGTACACGCTGACGCCGCTTCCGGACGACGTCTCGGACGTCGAGGCGAGCCAGATAGACTCGGCGGGGTGTACGCTCCACGCCCTCCAGCGCATTCAGACGTCGTTCACCGACACCGCCGCCGTCCTCGGGCCGGGGTCGCTCGGTCTCTACGGGGTGCAACTCCTGCGAGCACAGGGCGTGAAGGAGATCGTCCTGACGGGCACACGTGAGGAACGCCTCGAGGCGGGGAAACGCCTCGGAGCAACGCGTACGGTCAACGTCTACGAGGAGGACCCAGTCGAGGCGATTATGGAGCGCACGGACGGGCGCGGCGTCGACGTCTGCGTCGAGGCTGCCGGGGCTGGCGACGTCCTCGACACGTGCGTCCAGAGCGCCGCCAAGCAGGGGAAAATCGTCCTGACGGGCGTTTTCGGCCAGCGAAAGGAACTCGATCCAGACCAGATTGTCGCGAAGGAGCTGACCGTCGTCGGTGGCGTGACAGCCTCCCACGCGGTCGACGAGGTGATCGAACTGTTCCGACGGGACGACCTGACGGTCGACGGCGTCGTCACACACGAGTTCCCGCTCGAGGAGTTCGAGACGGCACTCGAGACGGTTCGTGAACGGCGCGATGGCGTCGTCAAGGCCGTTCTTCGGCCGTAGTGAGGCGGTTCGGTTTCAGGTTTCGGGCTTCGGGTTTCAGGTTTCAGGTTTCGGTCCCGAGCATCGAGTCAGTTGTTTACCAGAGTTGAACAGTTAAGGGAACCAGGAATGAATCGAGAGAACATGCCCCAGCGACGAGAGAACTCGAGCGAGAAAAACGGATCCAGGCGGTGCAGACGACGCTGGAAATCTTCGAGGTCCTTCGCGAGAAGGGTGGGCGGGAGTCACGGAGATTGCCAGGAAATCGACGTCACGAAAGGGACCGTCCACTGAACCAGCGTATTTTTGGTGACACCCCCGAAAGAGAGCGTTCATGCGCGTTACCGTAGCCGACTCGGCAGTATTCATGTATAACCTCGGCGTCGTCCTCAGCGGCGGATACGTTGCCACGATGTTGAACGTAAACGATCGGTATCAGTTGCTGGGGGTGATGGTCGTCTTCGCGCTCTTCTGGACAATTTATTTCAAATTCTACATGCGTTCCCGCCTCGAAACCCTGGATGAGCGGAGCGAATCGGGGTGAGAATGTCCCTCGTACCGTACCATTATGAGCCACCTATCAGAACCAGTTCGTCTGTAGATACGTATACCCAATCTAACGAATGAAAACAGCTATACTATTGGATTCGACAGCGGAGTATGTGGGTATCGCATTTCGAAATAGCGAGGGGTTTGCTCCTCGAGCGCGGGTACAATCGAGGTTACCTCTCGTCAACGAACACTCCGACGTGGATGCCCAGACGGTCGTTTCCCGACTGCCGGGCAACGACCTGAGCGTGGCGATGCTCCAGACGTTCACAACGCACGAACACACCGACTGGTGCAAGCCAAATCGGCTCAAGGGCAGGATACGCGACGAACCGAACGTCGTGAGCGAACTCGCGACCGCCATCGACGACCACGGACAACGTCCGGCCGGTCGATCATGTGGGATTCACAGACCGCCTCGGAGACGGGAAGGAGTTTCTCGAGTTCCTCGTCGAAACGAGCGGACACGGCCACGCAATGCTCGAGACGGATTGCGAATGCTGGCTACGACGTACAGTGAATCAATTGAAGCACCTTTCACGACCCCTATGTCAAGGTCATGAGCGAGAATCCAACCATCGTCTTTACGGACGTCGAATCGGTTTCGATCGAAGAACGTGATGTCCCGGAACCCGGTAGCGATCAAGTGATGATCCGTTCGGAACGGACCCTCGTCAGCACCGGTACGGAGTTGACGGTTCTCTCCGGAGACGTTCCGCCGGGATCGAGCTGGGACGACACCATCGAGTACCCGTTCACGCCGGGGTACAATAACGTCGGAACCGTCGTCGAAACCGGCGACGCTGTCGAGACGATTTCGACGGGCGACCGTGTCGCCACGTACGGTTCTCACGCGAAATACGTCCGTACGGACGCCAGCACCTGTCGGCCGATTCCCGACGGCGTGACCGACGACGACGCTGTCTTCTTCACCATCGCCGAGATCGTGATGAACGGTATTCGCCGGAGCGGCCTTACGTGGGGCGAATCGAGCGCCGTCTACGGGCTCGGTCTGCTCGGTCAACTGGCCGTCAGAATCGGTCACGCCGCCGGTGCTCGCCCGGTCGTCGGCTTCGACGTCGCCGACTCGCGACTCGAGTACCTCCCAGATAAGCCAAACGTCGTCGGTGCCAACCCGCTCGAGTGTGATCCCGAAACGGTCCTCCGCGAGGAATCCGAGGGGCGGCTCGCTGACGTCGTCTTCGAGGTGACGGGGAACCCCAACGTCATCACCGACGAGTTCGACGTGCTTCGCGACCAGGGTCGGCTGGTCGTCCTGAGCAGCCCACGAGGCGAGACGAGGATCGACCTCCACGACCACTGCAACACGCCGAGCTACAGGATCATCGGTGCGCACAACTCATCTCATCCGTCCACAGCGACGCCCGACAACCCGTGGACCCAGCATCGCCACGCCGAACTGTTCTTTGAGTACGTCACCGACGGCAGCATCGACGTCTCTTCACTCGTCAGCCACTCGGTTCCCTTTCGAGAGGGACCACGACTCTACGACGACCTGCTCGAAGACCGCTCGGAGGCGATGGGTATCGTCCTCGAGTGGGAGTGATCGCTCGACGGTCTGAGGAGGAGAATTTGTAATCGGTATCCCCGAGCGGCTCTCGCTACGGAAACTCGACGTCGACGGGGTCGCCGCGTTTAACGAACCCGTGTGTCGCCTCGACGACGGCGACGGCCACGATTCCCTCCTCGCCCGTCGTCTCCGGAACTCGAACGTCCCGAATCGTCTCGACGAAATCATCGACGAGGCCTCGGTTGGAGTCGCTTCCCCAGTTGATCGAAGCGGTGCCGTCGTCGCCCTCGCGGGCGTCCGTGTGTTTGAGCGTTTGAGCGAAGTAATCCACCTCGACGGTCGCCTCCGTAGCGACGAGACTGACCGTGGCGTCGCCGGGCGATACCGTCAGCGTTCACAGTGAAACGACGACACAGATGCGGACCGATCCCTCGATAGTTTCACTCGAAAATCTACCGCGTGGTCCTCATCGTACACACCCGATGACGGATCCTCCGACTGGGTGCGCTGGGGCAAACAAAACGGCGGAGCGACGGCGATGACGACGATAATCTCGTAGATGGCGCGAGGATCGATCCGCGGTGGTCGTCAGGCGGCCGTCAGGTCGACCCTCGAGAGGACGTAGACTTATAGTGTCCCCGTCAGTGACGTGCAGTATGTCGGAGCGCCCGAATATCCTGTGTATCGTTACCGATCAGCATCGGGGCGACTGCATCGGTGCGGATCCGCACGCGCCGACCGATGCCGACGGCCGGTCGCTCATCCACACGCCGAACATCGACAGTTTCGTCCGGAAGGGGGCGATGTTTACCCGGGCGTATACGCCCGCTCCATCGTGCATCCCCGCACGCCGATCACTGCTTACCGGACAAACACCGTACACCAATGGCGCGCCCGGGTGGGTGACGACGCCGTGGGAGTTCGAGCACACGCTCCCGCAGGACCTTCGCGACGCGGGCTATCAGACCAAGCTCACCGGCAAGATCCACTCGCTCCCGATTCGAAATCACGTCGGCTTCGAGAGCATGGACCAGCACGAGGCGCTCCACGCCCACCCGGACGACGACTACGCTCGCTGGCTCGAGCAAGAGACCGATGGCCAGTGCGACGAGCTTTCCCACGGACTCGGGCGAAACTCCTGGGATTCGCGGCCGTGGCACCTCGAGGAGTACCACCACCCGACGAACTGGACGACCAGACGAGCGATCGAGTTCCTCGATCAGCGGGACGATACCCGCCCGTTCTTCCTCAACCTGTCCTACGTCCGCCCGCACACGCCGTTCGACCCGCCGCAGGTGTACGGGGACATGTACGTCGACCGCGACTCCCCGGAGCCGTACATGGGCGACTGGATCGACGACGAACACGGCGAGAAGATTCCCGACTATCCGGGGATCAGCGCCTGGGTCGCCGATCTCCCGCCGACGGTCGTTCACCGGGCACGGGCGGCCTACTACGGCCTCATCACCCACATCGATCATCAGATCAAACGCGTCTTCGAAAAACTCCGCCTGATCGGCGAACGCGAGAACACGTTCGTCGTGTTCCTCTCCGATCACGGCGAGATGCTCGGCGACCACCATATGTGGCGAAAGACCTACGCCTACGAGGGGTCGGCTCGCGTCCCACTCCTGCTGCGGTTCCCCGACTCGATGGGACTCCCACAAGAGCAGCTCATCGACCGGCCCGTGGGACTCGAGGACGTGATGCCGACGCTCCTGTCGGTCGCCGGCGTCGACGTTCCGGACGCCGTCGAGGGACGAAATCTGCTCGACCTCGTGCGCGATCCCGACCGCGGGGACTGGCGGGAGTGGTACCACGGCGAGCACGCCGCCGGGAGCTACGATCCGGAGAACGGCACCCAGTACCTGATCGACGGTCGATTCAAGTACGTCTGGAACCCCGTAACCGACAGCGAACTGCTCTTCGATCTCGCACACGATCCGGGCGAGGAGCGCGACCTCTCGAACGAGGCCGAGCACGCGAGCGATCTCGAGCGCGCCCGAATCGCGATGATCGACCGGCTTGCGGGTAGACCGGAGGGGTTCGTCGAGGACGGGGAACTCGTCCCGACGGATGCCGGGCCGGACGACCTCGGAGACCCGGACGACTGCAGTTCGAACGGCTGACGCCGATTCACTCCTCGAATGGAAGCAGCGGCGACCTTGCCGTTTCTTCGAGAACGCGCGAGCGCGGGTGCGCTCCCCGTAGTCAACTACCGACAGAAATGGGACCGTGGTATAGTATTTTTACCCCGCCTCGATATCTTCAGAGTATGGTACGCACAGCGATACAGCTGTATACGGTGCGAGGCCTCGAGGAACCGATCTGGGAGACGCTCGCGCGCGTTGCTGACACCGCCTTCGATGGCGTCGAACTCTACGACGCTCACTTCGACTCCTTCGCAAACGAATCGGTGCTCGAGCGAACGGTGGACGCAATTGCCGAGACGGACCTCGTCGTCGCCGGTGCACACGTAGGCATCGACCGGATCGAAGACGAGTTCGACGACGTCGTGAGCGCGTTCGAGTCGGTCGGCGTTTCTAGGGTCGTCGTTCCGTCGTACGACGCACGCGCCTTCCAGTCGGTAGAGGGGATCGAAGTGGCCGCCGACCGCCTCGCCGATGTCGCCGACGAACTCGACGCGCACGACGTCGACCTGCTCTATCACAACCACACGTTCGAGTTCGACGTCGTCGACGGGAGAATCGCCTTCGAGCGGTTCGTCGACTGCGCCGACGGGCGCTTCGGATTCGAACCGGACGTCGGCCTCGCGGCTCACGCCGGCTACGACCCCCTCGAGTTGCTCGAGCTTACGGCGGGGAACGCACCGCTCGTTCACCTCACGGACATGGTGCCGGGGGACGAGTCCTGCCTCCACGTCGACGTCGGGGACGGTGTCGTAGACGTCGACGCTTGCACGTCAACAGCGGCGTCGGCGGGCACCGAGTGGCTCGTCTGCGAGAACGGCCTCACCGAGGAACCGCTCGCGTCGCTCGAACGTGGAAGCGCCACGTTCGCGGACAATCGTGTCCGAGCAGAGACCGTGAGTGACGGCTGCTGACCGGAGAGTCTCACTGGATTACGTGCATCTCCTCGCTGAGACGACGACTCACGCTCTCTCGAGACGCGTCCAAAACGAACGACGATGGAATCAGTCGCTCGAGGAGTGTGCTCGGTTTGCAGCCCTCAGTAGCCCACGTACACCGTCTTGCTGATGGTGAAGAAGTCGAGACCGGCGTCGCCCTGCTCGCGATAGGTTTCGCTCGAGGACGCTTTCATACCGCCGAAGGGCACGTGAAGTTCCAGGCCGGTTGTCTGCTGGTTTACCTTGACGACGCCCGCCTCGACGTCGTCGACGAACGCGTTCGACTCGCGGAGGTCGTTCGTGACGATGCTGGCCGACAGGCCGTACTCGACGTCGTTGGCGATTTCGACGGCTTCGTCGTACGTCGCCGCTGGAATGACGGCGAGAACGGGGCCGAAAATCTCCTCCTGGGCGATCCGCATCTCGGGTGCGACGTCGGAGAACACCGTCGGCTCGACGTAGTAGCCGTTCGCGTGGTCGCCCTCGGTGAGGCGCTCCCCGCCCGTCTCGAGGGTCGCACCCTCTCTCGTCCCGACGTCGACGTACTCGAGGGTGCTCTCGAGTTCGCTCTCGCTCACGTGGGGTCCGACGTCCGCGCCGTCGAGACCGTCGGCAACCGTCAGCGATTCCGCGCGGTCGACCACGGCATCCACGAACTCGTCGTAGAGCGACTCGTGAACGATCGCCCGCGAGGTCGCGGTGCAGGCCTGGCCGGTTACCCCGAACGCGCCACCGGCGGCGATGTCGGCAGCCTCCTCGACGTCGGCACTGGAAGTGACGACGACCGGGTTCTTGCCGCCCATCTCGAGCTGGACGCGTTTCTGGTCCTCGGTCGCCTGCTGATGCACCGTGTCGCCGACCTTCGCGCTGCCGGTGAACGAGACGGCGTCGACGTCTTCGTGGGTCGCGAACGTCGACCCGACCGCGCTCCCGGGGCCGGTGACGTAGTTGACGACGCCGTCCGGCAGTCCAGCGTCCTCGAGACACTCGACGAGGATCCTCGCGACGTTTGGGGCGAGCGAGGCGGGTTTGAAGACGACGGCGTTGCCGGCGGCCAGCGCCGGCGCGAGTTTCCAGGCCGGGATCGCGATCGGATAGTTCCAGGGCGTGATCAACGCCGCGACGCCCAGCGGTTCGTCGACCGTGTACAGGCGGGTGTCCTGACTGCTCGAGGATTTCACCGTGCCGCCGATGTCGGCGGCCTTCTCGCCGAAGTAGGCGAAGATGTCGATCGCTCGCTGGACCTCGCCCGCCGCCTCGGGTTCGGTCTTTCCTTCTTCTCTGACGAGCGCCGTCGTCGCCTCGTCCTTGCGGTCTGCGAGCCGTTTCGACGTCTCCCGGAGGATGCGCCCGCGCTCGGGGCCCGGCGTAGCGGCCCACTCGTCTTTGGCCGCGTTGGCCGCCTCAACCGCTCGTTCGGCGTCTTCGGCGTCCGATCGTTGGAAGACGCCGACCGTGTCGTTCACGTCGGCTGGATTCGTGTTCTCGAACGTTTCGCTGGTAGACGCTTCGGTCCACGTCCCGTCGACGAAGTTCAGATAGGTATCGGCCATCCACTCGTCAGTACCGACGCGAACGACTACACGTTTTCGGTGCTCGAGAGTATTGCGGGTTGGTGAGTTGTTTCACTCGAGGCAGCCATTTTTGGACTCGAATCGGGGGTGGTCTTCCAGTTCGAATCCTCGAGACGGTGGTCGAATTGGCAACCAAAGCCGGTACGACGGCGTCCGGATCAGAACTCGCCGTCTCTCACGTGAAACTTCGTGGGTTTGCCGAGGGTAGGGCCGTCCTGTTCGACCCACGAGGCGACGAGCTCGACGACGTCGTCGACCGGCATCTTCGGAACCGCGAACCGCTCCTGACATCGACTCGCGTCGTTGAGAAGCGCCGTCTCCTTCTCCTCGCCTTCGAACGTCACGTCGCAACCGAATTCGTCGGCGAACTGTTCGGCGAGGTCGCGAACCGAGAGGACGGACGGCCCGGTGACGTTCAGGATTTCCGCAGGGGAATCGGCCAGTTCCAGCGATCGGAAACACGCCGAGTTCGCGTCGCCCTGCCAGATCACGTTCACGTGGCCCATTTCCAGTGGGACCGGTTCTTCGGCGTATACTCGTTTCGCGAGGTCGAGCAACACGCCGTAGCGCAGTTCGACGGCGTAATTGAGTCGCAACAGACATGTGGGCGTCCCGTTTTCCTTCGTGAAGTGCTGGAAGACGCGTTCGCGCCCCAGACACGACTGGGCGTACTCGCCCACCGGCCCCGTCTCATCCGTCTCTACGGATCCGCCGGAGTCGACCGGCACCGGGGGATAGACGTTGCCGGTCGACAGCGCAGTGATCCGCGAATCCTCGAACCGACTCGCGATGCGTCCGGGGAGGTAGGCGTTGATCGCCCAGGTCTTCGGCTCCTGGCCGGTCGTTCCAAACTTCATGCCCACCAGGTAGATGACGTTCTCGCAGTCCGGAAGCGACTCGAGCGCGCCCTCCTTGAGGAGGTCCGCCCGGATCGTCTCGGCGCCCCAGGACTGGAGTCTCTCCTCGACGGAGGAATCGGAGTACCGCGAGACGGCGTACACCGTCGAATCGGATTCCGCCTCGCTGATCGCTCTGAGCATTCGCCTGATGAGCGTCGGCCCCATCTTTCCGCCCGCACCGAGAACCATTACGTCGCCCTCGAGTTGCCGGGCGAATTCGACGTCCTCGGGGTATGGTTCGGAGAGGAGTTCCTCTAGCTGTGCTTCGCTCGTTACCGTCGATGAAATCTGGTTTCCGTCACTCATAACTTTGTGTGTGTGTCAGGGTGTCTCGCTTCGTCCAGAGAGAACGCGAGTTCGACTATAAAGCTACCGACCACACGGGCGGGTTAGCGTTAGGCCGGCGAGCACGCAGAATTGGAGCAGAGTGGTCGGCAGAGTAATCGAATTCACTTCGAGCGCGACCGAGGGCCGAACATGTTTCGCTCCCGCCACAAGTGATTAGTACGTAATGGGCGATGTGACCGCATGGAACGACCACTCGTGGTGACGGACTCGAGCGACGCAGTCGTCGAGGTCATCCGTGAGGCCGGCGAACTCGCGGCTGCGGCCGACGTGCCGTTGCTCGTCCTGACCGTCGTAACCGAATCGGAGTACGAGAAGGACGTCGACGTACTCGGCACGATCGATCAGATCGAACGTTCGGGTTTCGAACCGGATCCCGGAGAATACGCGGAAAAAGTCGCCCAGACCGCGATCAACGACCTCCTCTCGGATCTCGCCCTCGAGACGGAAGCGGTTGGCAAGTACGTGGAAGACGACGGTGACCGGGCCGACGCGATTCTCGACGTCGCGGCGGCGAACGACTGCGATTACGTCTTCCTCCTGGGACGCAAACGAAGCCCGACCGGAAAGGCACTGTTCGGGGACACGGCCCAGTCGGTCATCCTCAACTTCGACGGCTACGTCGTCACGATGGCTGAGTGACGCCAGCGGGACGCGCCGTCCAGTTCCCGGAATCGGCGAGCCCGACCTCAAGACGCTCGATAATGCCCGTTCACGCCTACGATTCAGCTGGTTCGACCGGGTCGACCGCGTGCCGAAGGATTGCCTCGTAGAGGGCGAGTTGCACGTCCAGGATGCCCTCGTGGTTAATCTGAAACACGTCGTCGCCGGAGAGACCGTGCGGGCACTCGTGGAGCACGCCGGTCGTGCCGCTGACGTGGTACGCCGCGCTCACGAGATTGAAGTACGGCCCCGGGCGCCCGGATTCGCCGGTGACGTCGTGGAGGTACAGCCGGGGAACGTCGAGGTCCGCGAGGAGCGTATTGTACGCCCGATGAATCGAGCGGGAATCCGCCTGTTTTTGCAGGGGGACGAACTGCGGTCGGTGCAGCGTCGGCGGGTAGCCGTGGCTGTGGAGCGACACCGTCACGTCCGGCGCTTCCCGGCGAACGACGTCGAGAATTGCCGGCGCTTCGACCCCCATCGGAGCGAAGGGCTCGTCGTGCATCGGGTTGACCCCGTCGTCGTTGAAGTAACACCCGAGGAAGCCGACGTCGTCGCCCGTCATCGGGTGTAGCTGTTTCGCGTCGGGCCACCCGATGAGGCGGTCGTCGGCCCACGTTCCCTGCCCCCAGAACTCGAGGTCAGCCAGCGTGAGCCCTTGTAACGAGTCCGGTTCGAATCGAGCGAGCCCGTCGGGGTTCCCACACGGGAGGATCACGACCCGACACTCGTCGGTGAGCTCGCGGAGGGTCGGCTGTGCTCGTCCCCGCAGGTCCCGGCCCGTCTCGAGGATCGACAGCAGGCTACAGAGTCCGGTCAGCCCCTCGACCTCGTGGCCGTGAACGGGACCGACGAAGCAGACGACGGGCTTTTCGCGCCGCTCTCTGTCGGCGTAGTTCGTCGGATCCCGGGAGGCGACGGCCGAGTTGAAGTTCGCCCGCGACTCGGGTTCCTCGAACGCCCCGTAGGTGACCAGCCGAACCGGTCGACCGCCGGCCGAATCGGGGAGTTTCGCGATCGACCCGTGCTCGAGCGACCGCAACTGATCCTCGAGCGCCTCGAGGCTTCCGACCCAGAACTCGAGATTGGGGTCGTCGGGGATTCGTTCGACGGCCTCCTCGTACGTCATCGTGTCGACGCTGGCCTTCGTCATCGCTCTGGCTCGACGAATCGACGCGGCTTAACTCTTCGGCTCACGTGAACGTCACCGATGGTAACCGTTGCCTCCAGGAATGTACGCGACAGCGATGACGGCGAGTCGCACGAGAATGGTCTGTCGCTCGAGTCAGGAGTCGAGAGTCAAGTATCGACGTCGAGTAGGAGGATTTATTCATCGGGCCTTCGTCTGCGAGAGCGTATGGAAGAGATCAGTACAGACGATGCGCCCGCCAGTATCGGCCCGTACTCACAGGCAATGGTCCACGGCGACACGGTCTACGTCTCCGGACAGGGGCCAGCGAACCCCGAATCGAGGGAAGTCGAGGTCGACGACATCCAGGACCAGACGGCCCAGACCCTCGAAAACATCGGTGCCATCCTGGAGGCGGCGGGGACGTCGCTCGACAACGTGATCAAGGCCAACGTGTACGTCACCGACATGGACAACTACGACGCGGTCAACGAGGTGTACGCCGAGTACATGTCCGAACCGTTCCCGGCGCGATGTGCGGTCGAGGTGTCCGACCTCCCGATCGACATCGGCGTCGAAATCGAAGTCGTCGCGGCGACGTAGGAGTCGTCGAAACGGGTTCGCCAGCGGTCGCGGGCAGTTGGCCGGAACAGCCGTTCCGACTGTCCAGTCGCGACCGAGGGGACAACGACGTTCGACGCCTGCTATAGCGTTCACCATCGTTTTTCACCGTCGAGTCGACTCGAGGATCGCGGAGACGAAATAATGGCCACGGTCAGCCGATTAGCCGAACGCGAACTTGACGATTCCCCGGGCGGCGTCGGTGAGCGCTGCGGGCGCGGCAGCGGGATAGGCTACTCGACGAGTTTTCGCTCGAGCGCGCGCCCGACGGCATCGGCCAATGCCTCGAGTCTTCGGCTCACGGTCGCACGACGTCGTTCTGAATCGGTCGTATCGATGGTCCACCCGTTCACGCGACGACGTCCACTCCACGACCGTCCGTCCCGCTGGATACGAGAGGCCAGACACGACGGACTACCCGACGAACGGCTCTCGAGTCCGGAACGCGCCCGAATCGTATCACGTGCGGTAACGGCAACGAAATACCGCGGCAACTGTTCGGCAGTAAGGAACGTTTATTGTGATCGAGTCCCATTCCCCGCTATGAACCAAGAAGCCCTCCCATCCAGCGGCCGGGTGCAAGCGACGCACCTTTCGCTCGAGATCCTGGACGAGATCCGTCACCGGGACGGAGCCGGCGTGACCGAACTCGCCACCCACTTCGATCGGTCGAAGAGCACGATTCACAGCCACCTGCGGACGCTCGCTGGCGAGGGATACCTGGTCAACGAGGACGGGTTCTACACCGTCGGCCTTCGAGCCCTCCAGCTGGGCGGTCACGCCAGGGTCAAGCATCCCCTCTACAGGATGGCGAAAGACGAAGTGGACGAACTCGCGAGAGAGACGGGAGAAACGGCCAAGATCGTCGTCGAGGAGGGCGGCAAAGGCGTCTACCTCTATCAGGCCCGGTCGAAGCAGGCGGTTACGACCGACTCTCACGTGGGAACGCACGTGTTCCTGCACTCGACGGCCGTCGGAAAAGCGATTCTCGCTTACATGGACGAATCGGAACGGGAGGCCATCCTCGACGAGTACGGACTTCCCAGAGTCACCCCGAACACGGTCACCGATCGAGGCGCGCTCACGGCCCGACTCGAGGACATCCGGGAGCGTGGCTTTGCGTTCGATGATGGCGAACGCATCGAAGGACTTCGGTGCGTCGCTGCCCCGATCAAATCGGACGAGGAGGTTCTGGGGTCGATCAGCGTCTCCGGTCCGAAAAAACGAATCGACGAGGAAACCTTCCGGTCCACGCTCCCGGAACTGGTACGGGATACTGCCCGCGTCATCGAAATCAACGTAATCTACTCATAATCGCCCACCTTCGTCGTTCGTTCCGCGTTCGAGCCGTGTTCGCTGGAATCTCATCCGCTCAAGCGATAGATTCTGTCAGTTGCTGGGAGCCGCTATTGGGACACGATAACACACCCGTTACTAACTTAGGTATGTAACGTTCTGGTCTCGTCTGTGACGATGACGCTAGTCGGAATATCAACTGAAGTTTTCGTTCCTCACAGAAGTATATTCGTTCGGCCTAGGGGAACGAAAGTGCACTGACGATGCATTCGTCTCCGATTCGAGGCGGACCTCGTTTCCTCGGCCACCGTTCGGTGTACTCGCTCGAGACGGACGAATAGCGAGTCGGGTTCGTGGGGCCTAGCTGGTCGTCAACAGGTAAAGATCGGGAACGACGGGATGGGGCGGCAGGTTCGTTCGGTATCAGGGAACAGCTCCGCCAGAGCGGAGAAGGCACGCGTCCGATCGAAGATTCCCACGGAACACCTGGAGAATCGACGAACCGCCTGTTCAGTGCTCATCGATACGCGAGCAGTCAGTGAACGAGTGGTTCGAGCGTCGGCCCAGTCGGACTGTACGGCCGTCGTTTCGCTCGAGTTACGCCTCGAGAGAGGTCGACTCGTTCTGGCTCTCGAGTCGTTCGAGGTACCGTTCGACGCGATCGCGATCGTCGCTCGAGAGTTCGACGAGAGGTTCGCGGACGGGACCGCCGGCCATTCCCTGTAACTCCTGTCCGTACTTCACCACCGGTACGTTCTTCGCCGAACTGAACGCGGACCCGCCGCCGTGTTCTTCCCTGAAATCTTCGAACGGTCGGAGCGCGTTCTTGAGCTGTCTGGCGCGACCCCAGTCGCCGGCCGAGAGCGCCTCGTCGAGCGCCAGAACTGGTTTCGGGACGAAGTTCCCGATTCCGGTGGTGAACCCGTCGGCACCCTCGATGGCGTACGCGAGTGCGTATCGCTCGGCCACGCCGTTGAGCCACTCGACGTCTCCCGAGACCGTCTGGACCAGCCGGGAGAACAATTTGACGTCGTTGACGGCGTACTTCACGGCAACGACGTTGTCGATCGTCGAGAGTTCGTCGAGCACCGTCTCGCTGAGCAGGTCGCCGCGCTTGTACAGGACGATTCCGAGGTCCGTGGCCGCTGTGAGCGTGCGGTAGTACTCGATCAACCCCTGCTCGTGGATGTAGGTGTGTCTCGGGTACATGACCATGACGGCGTCGACTCCGGCCGCTTCGTACGCCTCGATCAGTTCGACGGCGTTCTTCGCGCTGCCGCCGACGCCACCGACGACCGTCGCGTCGTCGGGGAGGGCGTCGACCGTCGACCGGATCACGTCGATTCGTTCGTCCTGGGAGAGCGAGTAGTACTCGCCTGTGTTTCCACAGGGGATGAACGTTCGAGCCCCGGCGTCGTAGAGCGTCCGAGCGTTTTGCTCGATTTTCTTGTGGAGTACTCGATCACGATCGGCACTAAACGGGGTCGGTGTCGTGAACGCTACGCTTTGCAAACTCTCGCGTAAGTCACCGTATGCGGTAGCCATAGCAGACGTATTAGAAACTCCCATTCATTATTGTTCCGGTCAGATCGAGTTTCGAAGCAGACGGATCCCGCAGTGACACGCCTTGGAGACGGGTATGTGTACTCGAGCGCGCGCCCGTCGGCGCCGTTGGCACGATGACACCTTGCCGGCGTTTCGAGCAGCAATTATAAGTCGAGATGGTCGTAACTGCTTACCATGTCGTCGAAAGATCGCAGGGAGCGCGCCGAGGCGGTTCGTACCGCCGTCGAGTCGAACCCGGAGGCGGTCGACGTCGACGAACTCGCCGATCTCCTCGTGTCCAAATCCAGGGAGGCCCGCCGGACCGCGTTCGAGGCCTATCAGGCCCTCGTCTCGGACCGACCGTCGGTCGCCGACGACGTCGGTGCCCGCCTCGAGACCCACCTCACTGACGACGCGGCCGACGTTCGCGAGCGAGCGGCGTTGACGACTGCCGCGTTCGCCGACGAACATTCTGGCGTCGTCGACGGGTTGGTCCCTGCGCTCAGATCGATCGGCATCGATCCGGCCGAGCCCGGGCGAGAGGCGGCCATCGTCGCTATCGCAAAACTCGCACACGTGCGGCCCGCATCGATCACCCCTGCAGTCGATGCCCTCGTCGCAATCTGTGACGATCCGGTTTCCACACCCGCGTCGGCTCGAGACGAAGGTGGCGGCCCCGGTAAATCGGACGCGGCGGCGGCACTACAGCCGGAACGAGAGCGACGCGATCAGGCGCGCCTCCACGCGATCGCGGCGCTCACACTGCTCGCCGCCGACGATCCGGCAGCCGTCCGATCCGCCGCGCCGTCGATCGCCTCCCTCCTCGAGGACGACCACCACCTGATTCGCGCCGGCGCCTGCGAGGTGCTCGAGGACCTCGCGACGGCGTATCCGGCGTCCGTCGAGCCGTTCACACCCGAGCTGGCCGAACGGGCGGCTACTGACACGAAACACCCAGTTCCGTGGCGCGCGGCGGATGCTCTCGTCGCCCTCGACGCCGAACGAGCCGAGTGCGTCGGTGAGGCGGTGGCCCCGTTCGCGAGCGACCTGTCCCGATTTCTCGAGTCGTCGGACGCCGATCGGCGGCGGGCGGGCGTCGCGTTGGTCGCCGACGCGGCGTTGGCTCGGCCGGAATCACTCGAGTCGATGCGCCCGACGCTTCGAGACTTGCTCTCGGACGACGACGCGTTCGTCCGGATGAATGCAGTAATTGGCCTCGGCGCCGCCGGGACCGATAGCGATCGGGCGACCGTCGCCGACCTCGCCGACTCGGACCCTGACGAACGGGTTCGAGAGACCGCTATCCGCGTCTGTGGACGGTTCGACGGGTCACCTGGAAGCGAGTAGCCATCCTCGTCACCGACCACCTCGGGAAGATCCAACGGAAGTCACTGTTGCCACGCAGACAAAGTTTATATAGCTCATATTCAAACACGTACCTCAGGAAGACGAACGCAGTGAACACCGATAACACGCAACTTATCACGACCGAAATCAGATCGATGGTAACGAAATGACACAGTCTAAATCCGAACTCGAGTATCGAAAGGCTACCGAGGAACCGATTCTGGAGGCACGCGACGTGTCCGTAACGTTCGACATGGATCGGGGAACCTCCCGTGTCCTCGATAACGTCAGCTTCGACGTCCACCGCGACGAGATGCTCGGCATCATCGGCGAGAGTGGAAGCGGCAAGTCGATGTTCGCCTCGGCGTTGCTCAACGCGGTCGTCGATCCGGGCGTCGCCACCGGCGAGATCACCTACCGCCCCCCTGGCGAAGAGCCCGTGGACGTCCTCTCGTTGACCGACGACCAGGTCGAGAAGTTCCGCTGGGAAGAGATCGCGATGGTGTTCCAGGGGGCCATGAGCTCGTTCAACCCGACGATGAAGATCAGGGATCACTTCGAAGAGACGATCCACGCTCACCGGGCCGACATGGACGAACAGATGGCTCACGCCCGGCAACTTCTCGCAGACCTCTATCTCGACCCGGATCGCGTACTCGACTCCTACCCCCACGAGCTCTCGGGCGGCATGAAACAGCGCGCGCTTATCGCCCTGAGTCTCGTCCTCGAGCCGCAGGTGCTGGTCATGGACGAGCCGACCGCCGCGCTCGACTTGCTCATGCAGCGGTCGATCATGAACCTCCTGGACACGCTCCAGGACGAGTACGATCTGACCATCGTCTTCATCACCCACGACCTGCCGCTCGTCGCCGGGTTGGCGGATCGACTGGCGGTGATGTACGCGTTCGAGTTCGTCGAGTACGGCCCCAGCGAGCAGATCATTCGCGAGGCGGCCCACCCGTACACGCGAGCCTTGCTGAAGTCCGTCCCGAGCGTCGACGCCCCGCTGGAGGAGATGCACCCGATCGAAGGCGAGAGTCCGGATCCGGTCGACACGCCGGCGGGCTGTTCGTACGCCCCGCGCTGTCCGATCTCGACGCCGAAGTGTATCGACGAGGACCCGGGGTATCACGACGTCGACGGCGTACAGAAGGCGACGTGTTTCCACTGGGAACAGTCAGCGGAGGCGATTCCCTACACGCTCGGAACCGAGAACGTCGATGCCCAGTTAGATCAGGTGACGGTCTCCGAGGAAGACGCCGTCGTGTCGCTGACCGACCTCGAGGTTCACTTCGACCAGTCCGGGTTCATCGACCGGCTCTTCGACAAGGACATGACGGTCCGTGCAGTCGACGACATTTCGCTCGACATCAAGGAGAACGAGGTTATCGCGCTCGTCGGCGAGTCCGGGTGCGGCAAGACGACGCTCGGGAAGACCGCCATCGGCCTCCAGGAGCCGACGGGTGGAACAGTCGAGTATCGAGGGCAGGACATCTGGGAGGCCAGACGCGGCAATGGTGAGATCGACTTCGACGAGATTCGGCGCTCGCTGCAGATCATCCATCAGGACCCGGGTAGCTCGCTCAACCCCACCCGAACCGTTCGGACGAGTCTCTCGGCGCCGTTGAAGCGATGGCGCCCGGACCTCAACGCCACGGATCGGGAGACCGTGGTGTACAACCTTCTCGAGCGGGTCGGCATGAAGCCGGCAGAGGACTACGCCCTTCGCTATCCCCACCAGCTCTCGGGCGGGGAGAAACAGCGCGTCGTTCTCCTGCGGGCGCTCCTGATGAGTCCGGACCTCATCCTGGCCGACGAGGCCGTCAGCGCGCTCGACGTTTCGCTCCGCGTGGAGATGATGGACCTGATGCTCAACCTCCAAGAGATGTTCGATACCTCCTACCTGTTCATCTCTCACGACTTCTCGAACGCGCGGTACCTCACCGAGAAGTCCGGCGGTCGAATCGGGATCATGTACCTGGGTAACCTCGTCGAAATCGGTCCAGCGGCGGAGATTATTCACGAGCCGAAGCACCCGTACACGAAGGTGCTCCGGTGGGCGACGCCGCCCCTCGACCCGGATGCGGCGAAGGAGGCCCAGTCGACCAAACCGCCGGTTCGAGAGATCGACATCCCCGATCCGACGGATCCGCCGAGTGGCTGTGAGTTCCACACGCGCTGTCCGGAGGCCCGGGAAGTCTGCCAGCGCGAGGAACCGGCTCTCTTCGAAACCGACGGCGCCTCGGTTGCGGCCTGTTTCCGGGAGGACGAGACACACGAGTACTGGGAGAGCGACCCGCTGTACGACGACGAGTCGGTGTCGGTCGACGAGTTGCACTGAGTTCGGGCCCGACGGTGGGGCAACTGTTTTCATGCCCCGACGAATCGTATGGCACATGACCGGTAAATACGACAAAAGTTTCCTCGAGCACCTCTGTGACTACGAGCAGGGCTGGCGCTTCCTGTTCACGTTCTCGGTCGGATTTCTCGGCCTCTCCGTCCTGTGGCTCGTCGCCGCTGATCCAGGGAGTCCGACCTACGTCGTCACAGTGATGAACGTCGTGGGACTGTCAATCCTCTCCCTGCTGAGCGGGTTCGTGCTGACCCGGTGTCGGTGACGCGGTGGGCCACGCTGCAAGTTGGTGTCGGCTCGTCGACCGGTCCGAAAATCCACCGGTGGGACAAACTATATTAGTATTGGGACGACACACGATAGCAGTACATGAGACAGTATCTAGACCGTACCCGGAACGGGCTCGTCTCGCTCTTCGGCGTGCTCGTCGGGTTACGCTACTACTGGGAACGCATTGCTCACGCGTTCGTGACGCTTTTCGCGGTGACGACGATCACGTTCGCCCTGTTTCGGCTGATGCCCGGTAGTCCGGCTGACGCGATGCGCGCGGAGTTCGAGCGTCGGCTGGCAGGACAAGGACAGGCTGCAGATCCCGAAGTTATCGACCAGATGGTTCGAGTTCATACGGGATTCGACCCTGACAAACCCATCTACATCCAGTACGTCGAGTATCTACGGGACGTCATCATCTACCAGGACTTCGGCCAGTCGATCCAGTACGGCGACCCGGTGTTCGACATCCTGTTCGCCGCGATGCCGTGGTCCATCTTCATCAGCGTCTACGGCCTGGCCTTCGGATACACCGCGAACATCCTGCTGGGAGCGGCGATGGCCTACAAGGAGGGGTCGCGCTTCGACAGCTACTCCACGGTGGGCGCCACGTTCCTCAACTCGGTTCCGTACTACGTCGGCGCATTCTTCTTCCTGGCGTTCTTCGCGTACGATCTCGGCTGGTTCCCTGGAAGCGGACGATACAGCAGGGGACTCGAACAGGGACTCAATCCCGAGTTCATGTTGAGCATCGTTCACCACGGAACGCTCCCAATTATGTCGAGTTTCATCGTCGGTTTCGGGGGTGGTGCGCTCGCGATGCGTGGCAATTCCGTGCGTATTCTAGGTGAAGACTACCTTCGCGTTGCCAGGTTGCGGGGGATCAGCTCGACTCGTATCGCGACACGGTACGTCGCACGGAACGCGATCTTGCCGCTGTACACCCAGATGATGATCGGCATCGCCGCCATCTTCTCGAGCAGCGTCGTTCTCGAGTACATCTTCACGTACCCCGGCGTCGGCTGGTACACTTACGACGCGATCATGCGGCGTGACTATCCGCTGCTCATGGGATCGTTCCTGTTCTTCACGATCGTCACGCTCATCGGCATCCTCATCGCGGAGTTCACGTACGGAATCGTCGACCCACGGGCAGGTTCAGGTGATCAGAGTGAAGCATACTGACGAAACGGCAACGGACGGTGGCGAACAGCTCAGCGACGATCAGTTATTCGGCCAACTCGCCGAGGCCGACAGAGTGCAACTCTCACGGAGAGAACGGTTCGGATTGCTCCTCGACGCGTACGTGCTCACGCCCGGCCGTGTCGCCTGGAGCGACTGGCGGACCCGTATCGGCATCCTCGTCATCTCGCTGTTCTTACTCACGGGACTTGCCGCGAAGGTATCGACCTCGAACTGGTGGATCCTGGAAGACGTGACGATCGTCGAGTCGCCGGCAACGAACCAGGCGCCGACGAATCACCAGCCGTTCGACGGCGGGTTCGCTGCGATCACGGAAGAGGGCGGCTGGATCGATACGACCGCGTCGTTTCCGTGGGTCGAATTCAACGCACCCCTGGGATCGACCAACTACGGCGAACCGATCGGCCGACAGTTGATCCACTCGACGCCGGACATGATCGAGATGGTCGTGGCGGGCGCGTTCGTTTCCGTCGGCCTCGCGATACTGATCGGCATCACGGCCGGCTACAAGGGCGGCAAGATCGACTCCGTGCTGATGTCGATCACCGACATCGTGATGACGATGCCGGCAATCCCACTGGTCATCGTCATCGCGGCGATCTACCCGCCCCGCGAGGCCTGGCTCGTCGGCGTCATCCTCGCCATCGACGCCTGGCCGGGACTCGCTCGAGCGCTTCGCTCGCAGGTGCTGACGCTCCGGGAGGAGTCCTACGTGGAGGCGTCTCGAACGATGGGCATCCCGTCGACGACGATCCTGAGTCGCGACATCACGCCGCAGTTGATGCCGTACATCCTGATCAACGCCGCACAGGCGGGGCGCAGCGTCATCTTCGAGTCCGTCGCGCTGTACTTCCTCGGTGTGTTGCCGTTCACGACGGCGAACTGGGGGATCATGATGGACACAGCCTACAGCGAAGGGTTCGCGCTGGTCAACATGGCGAACTTCTACCAGATCTTCTGGCCGATGATGGCGGTCGTCATCATCTCGTTCGGATTGATCCTCTTCTCCCAGGGAATGGACCGCGTGTTCAATCCCCGAATCAGGGCACGACACTCGAAGAAGGTCGGCACTGGAGGCGAAGACCAGGAACACTGACGGACCCCCTCTCAGGCCAGTGTCTCGCTGGTTTCAGTGCTGAGCCAAGATTTATATCGGTCTGTTGTGAAACGTTTGGTACGAGATGTCTACCAAAACGACCACAGATTCGGCTCAGGCGACCGAGCACCTATATCGAGGTCTCAAAGTCCTCCGGGGATCCCTCCTCCTCTCTACCGTCTTGATCGGGATTATCCTGTTCCTCGTGGCGGTGTTCCTCGAGGTGGTCAACCAGAGTAGCGTGATGCTGACAGAACACGACGGCGTTTTTGCGGCGATGTTCGGTGTCTTCGGCATTTCGGCAGTTCTCGCGGGTGGTCTGTCCTACCTCGTGATCAAACTGCTGCAACGTCAGTAGGTTCGAACGGAGCTCAACACGTTACGTAGCCACTCGAGGCTCCACCGTTGATCCTAATTCTCGCTCTCGAGTAATCGGCTCGCACTGAAACGAGTCGCAACGGATAACCGGTCGGTACGTCGTCTTTCCGAAGCCATCGAGGGACCGTATCGGCCACGAGTTATTCTAAAGCAACCATGTAGAGTTTATTATGGAAATGTATTTATGCTATTGTTCGCAACGTAAGCACCGTATGCCGCAAGGTAACAAAGATGAGACTATCACTTCCGCAGAGGAGTATCTCACTCGTCGGAAGATGATGGCGGCCGCCTCAGCAATGGTCACCGGTGGCGTTGCCGGGTGCTTCAGCGAGGACACGAGTAACGGCAATGGTGGAAACGGCAATGGTGGAAACGGCAACGGTGGAAACGGCAATGGTGGAACCGCCACGATCAGAACGTTCATGCAATCGGTTCCCTCCGAACTTAACTGGAATACGTGGGCACCGAGCTACCCGTGGACCCCGTCGTGGTTGCTCCTCGAACCGGTCCAGCGGTACTACGCCGACGGATCGATGTCCCTCGAGCTCATCGAGGACTGGGAGTACGACGCCGATAGCCAGGAGCTGACGGTCCATCACAACGAAGAGTTTTCGTGGTGGAACGGCGACGCGGCGACCGCCGAAGACAAGTACTGGTACGGCGAAGTCGCACGCCTGCTCAATCCGGAATCGAGTGATTTCGCGGCGCTCACCCTCGAGAACAACGGAGGGACGATCGTCCGTGAGTACAAGGAGCCCCAAAACCCCGAACTCGTCGGGAACTGGCTCGGCGGCTACCTCGGTGAGATGATGCGAGGGCGCCGTGACAAGTTCCGCCCGTGGGCCGAAGAGCTCCAGGATGCGACGACCGACGACGAGCGGGTCAGCATCGAGGAGCGCATGGGCGAGGAGATGCCGCTCGACATGGACACTTTCATCGAGGAGGGACTCGGTCTCGGTGCGTTCCAGGCCGTCGATTACGACGATCAGGGCATCTACTGCGAACTGTACGAGGACCACCCGCACGCTGACAATATCGAGATCGACGAACTCGAGTACGTGCTCGCCTCCGGCGACGCCATCGCCCAGCAGATGATGGGCGGTGACCTCGACTTCGGGTTCGCACAGCTATCGAACTGGCTCGGGGATCAGAACCCCGATCACATGGAGACGATCGGCGAGTACGAGAACACGTTCATGCGGAAGCTCGAGTTCATGATGAACGGGTCGGCCTCCAAACACATCCGGCAAGTCGAGTTCCGGCGAGCAATCGCCCACTTGCTCAGTCTCGAGGACATCTCCGAGAACTTCGCCACGCCGAACACGGTGCGAACCGCACAGACCGGCCTTCCCGAGGCGGTCACCGAGCAGCGGATGGGCGACTACGTCGACGACTTCATCGAGTATCCCGTCGAAGCGGACAACGAGGGGGCAGCGGAACTCCTCAATTCGATCGACTACGAGCAAGACGGCGACAGCTGGGTGGACGACGAAGGCGAACCCATCTCGCTCGAGATGGTCGTCCCCTCGTGGGCCTCTAACCCCGCTCGTACGGTGGCAGACAAGCTCAACAATTTCGGCTTCGAGACGGACCTGTCCGTTCTCGAGGGCACGGCGTTCAACGACAACACCGAGGAGAGCATCGACTTCGACCTGTCCATGTTCAACCACGGTGCACTGATCGCTCACCCGTACGCGTACTTCCGGCCGACCCACGACGCCGGCAACAAACTGGGAACTCAGGACGTCATCGTGAACACGCTGGAGAACGGCGAGAGACGTTCGCCCTACAGCGGCAAGGAAATCATCGTCGAGCTTCCGGAGGAAGTCGGACAGGAGGACCTCTCGGGATCGACGCAGGAGGTCAACCTGTACGAACTCTTCCAGGAGTGGTTGTCCGCCGATACCGAAGAACGGAGTCAAGAGATCGCCGAAACGTTCACCTGGTTCTGGAACTTCTATCTCCCCGGAATCGATATGTTCCAGCCGAGGTCCGGTTCCTGGGGCAACACCGAGAAGTGGGAGTTCGCAACCGACAACAAAGACTGGCAGGCCTACCGTGGCGCATTCCACGCAGCGATGCGCGGGCACATCTCCCCGAAGTAACCGTAGTAACGACTGGACGAGCGATTCACCCTTTTTGACGCTGATCGATGCAGACGGGACCGCACGGTTCATCTGCAACACTGCCACACTCGAGTCGTCTTCGAGTTTCGTCGAAGTCAATGCCGAGTACTGTTCCGTGATTGTCCGTCTTGAGTACGATAGCCAGCCGCGACGATGATAACCGGAGCCGTGCTTGAGAGCCGAACCGAACGCTCATACGACAGTTCGGGTGACGAAAAACCGTATCCAACCGAACGACGCCCCGAGGACCCCTACTCCACTGGGAGCGACTCGAGCACGTCGGGGTCCCGGACGAGTACGTCGGCGAGTGCCTCCCCGGCCGTGTCCGGCAGCGGCGAGGGCAGACCGAGGCGGTCCTGTGCGTAGGTCGCGACGTAAGCGACGCCGTCGGGCAGGTCGCGGTACTCGTTCGAGAGGCCGAGGGAGACGACGACGACGACCGGCACCGTCGTTGCGAGTTCCTCGACGATCCGTTGCTGACCCGCCGGGAACGCCTCGCGTGCGTACGTCGTGACGACGGCGACGTCGACACCGTCGGCGACCGACCGGAGCGTTTCGAGGGATCGTTCCGGCGACTCGGGTTCCATCGTCGGCTTCGGATCGTCGAGCGTGCGAACGTCGCCGGGGGCGAGCGAGCAAGTGAGAACGTCCCCGAAGGCGGCGTCGAGGTGTGGTTCCAGTTCTGGGACGCCTCTGATGCCAGTCAACAGGACGGACGCGTCCGGCGAAAGCGGGAAGACGTCACCGTTGCCCAGAACGGAGAACGACCGCTCGTAGGCCTCGCGAGCGATCGATTCGTGCTCGACACTCGCCATCGACTCGATGGCCTCGAGCGGATCGACGTACCGGCGCTCCCCGACGTCGTAGCGGGCTTTCAGCGCAAGGATGCGCTCGACGGATTCGTCAATTCGAGATTCGGAGAGACGACCTGATTCGACCGCCTCGAGAATCGCGTCTCGCGTCTCGAGGAGGTCGTCGGCGGGAACGAACCCAGTGAGGACGAGGTCGGCCCCGGCTTCGATCGCCTGGACGGCAGCCTCGCCGACGGGGTAGTTGTCGGCGATGGCGTCCATCATCATCGCGTCGGTGACGACGACGCCGTCGAAGCCGAGGTCGTCCCGTAGGAGGCCTGTGAGAATTGTCGGGGAGAGCGTCGCCGGAAGCTCGGGATCGAGACACTCGACGACGACGTGGGAGGTCATGATACAGTCGACGCCCTCCTCGATCATCGTCTCGAACGGCGGCAGGTGCACGCGCTCGAGGGTCTCGCGGTCGTAGGTGACGTGCGGTAACTCCATGTGGGAGTCGAGTTCGGTGTCGCCGTGGCCCGGGAAGTGTTTGGCGACGGCGACCTGGTCTTCCGCGTGGATTCCCTCGAGCGTGGCCGTCGAGTACGTGGCGACCGTCTCGGGCGTAGTGCCGGGAGAACGAACGCCGATGACGGGATTGTCGGGGTTGGTGTTGACGTCGACGACTGGCTGGTGGTTCATGTTGAGGCCCATCCCCAGCATGTCCTGGGCGATGGCCGCCGAGACGTCCTTCGCGAGGTCGAGGTCGCCGGCGGCCGTCCGTCCCATGAGCGCCGGGTAGGCGCGGGTCTCGTGTCTGACGATGTCGACGGTCCCGTATTCGCAGTCCGCGGAGATCAACAGCGGGACTCCGGGATCCACGTCGGCGGCCCACTCTTGTAACTGATTCGTGTACTGGGCCATGAAGTGGGGTGTCACCCGGTGGTTTCCGTAGATCCGCAGTGCCCCCGGTCGGACGGTCTCGAGGACCGTTTTCATCTCCTCGGTGGGCCAGCCGGTGTCGGTCTCGAAGTTCCCGAGTCCGATGCCCGCGTGAATCAACTGTCCGACCTTCGCCTCCAGAGATAGCTCTTCGATGGTCGTCGGTGAGTCGGCCATACGCCCTCTCTCGAGCGATAGCTCAAAGGTCTTTCTGGAGCGGGCATTCGTGCCGCGCGGTGAGTCGACGGTCGAGACATCGCTCGAGTACTCGAATCACAGTCGAGCGACAGTCACCACAATCTACTTCCCGTCACTCCAGCAACCGTCTCGAACATGAGCCAGTACGAGGTTGCGTATATCGGAACAGGGCCGGAACCGGATAACCCAGTGTGGGGAGAGAGCGCAGCGATGGCCTATCGTCACGCCCGCGGCTACGACGAACACCCCGACTGCGTATCCGTTGCGTGTGCGGACATCGTCGAGGAGAACGCCCGTGCGTTCGCCGACCGAAACGGAATCGACGACGCGAACGTGTTCACGGACCACGAACGAATGCTCGAGGTCGTGAATCCGGACGTCGTCAGCGTCTGTACGCCGGTCCCAACGCACGCGGACATCGTCGTCGACTGCACGGAAGGCGGCGAAACGCTGCAGGCGATCCACTGCGAGAAGCCGATGGCCGCCACGCCGGGCGACAGCCGCCGAATGAAGACGGTTTGCGATGAGAACGGCGTACAATTGACGTTCAATCACCAGCGTCGAGTCGCGACGCCGAGTCAGCGCGTTGCCGATATCGTCGAAGCGGGAAGAATCGGCGACCCGACTCGACTCGAGCTCACGACGAAGAACGTCTTCGACTCCGGAACGCATCTGATCGATCTCTGCAACCTCGTTCTCGGTGATCCCGCCGTCGAGTGGGTGATCGGACAGATCGACTATCGGACGGAGAACGTGCGCTACGGCCACCACAACGAGAACGAAGCGTTCGTCCGGTGGCGTTACCGAAACGGCGTGGACGCCGTCGCAGCGACCGGGAACGACGCCGATTTCATCGACTGCAGTCTCCGCGTCCTCGGGACCGGTGGCGAAGTCGAACTCAACCCCGATGGCGACGCCCAGATTTGTCTCAAATTGGGCCCGACCGACCCGTGGGAGGAACTCGACACCGGCGAACCGCTCGCGGATATTCCAGCTGCCATCGTCGACGTCATCGAGGGCCTCGAAACCGACAGCGAGCCGGCATTGAGCGCCGATCGCGCGCTCGCGGCCCTCGAGATCAGTTTCGCCGCCTACGAATCGTCCCGCCGTCGCGGTCGAGTCGACTTCCCGCTCGAGATCGATGACAATCCACTGCTCTCGATGGTCGAAAACGGCGACCTAACGCCGCGGCCAGTCGACCGAGACGACGAGTGACTCAGGTGGGTGCTGGCGAGACCCAATCGGTTAAGACGATAGCATCGCATACCTCGAGTACGATGTCGGGACTATTCGCAGACGAGACGGTGATCGTCACCGGCGGAACCCGGGGAATTGGCCGGGCCATCGTCGATAGATTCGCGGCCGAGGGAGCGAACCTGGTCGTCTCCTCGCGCAGCGAAGACGACGTGACGACCGTCGCGGACGAACTGAGTGCAGAGTACGGCGTCGACGCCGTCGGCGTTCCCTGTGACGTCACGAACGCCGACGAGATCGAAGTGCTGGTCGACGCGACCCTCGAGCGATTCGGCGAAATCGACGCCCTCGTCAGCAACGCCGGCGGGTCGATTAACGACGACAACCTCCATCGAATCGACGAGGACGCGTGGGATCGTACCGTCGAACTCAACCTGAAGTCGCTCTTCCTGGTTGCCCGGGAGGTGCTCCCGCCGATGGTCGAGAGTGGCGGTGGCTCGATCGTTCACATGTCCTCGGTCAACGGCCTGGACGGAATCGGCCAGATCGCCTACTCCTCCGCCAGGAGTGGCGTCCTCGGCCTCTCGCGACTCATCGCGACGCAGTACGGTCGTCACGGCGTTAGATCGAACATCGTCTGCCCGGGGACCATCGAAACCGACCGACGAAGCGGGCAGATGGACGAGACCGGCGAGAGCCGCGCGTCGGACGAACACGACGGCGAGTGGACCCAGCGCGACCAGTGGATCGACCAGTACCCCACCGGCCGATTCGGCCGACCGGAGGAGGTCGCCGACGCGACCCTCTTTCTCGCCTCGGACATGTCTTCGTTCGTCAACGGCACCCACCTCGTCGTCGACGGCGGACTCACCGCCGGCCTGGACTGGAGCTTCCAGCAGCAAATCTTCGGGAGCGAGGAGACGCCGACCCGGCCGAGCAAACGGTAGGCGCGCCTCAAGAGGTTCGTCGCGCCGAGAAACGGGTTCGAAACCGAGTCCGCGTCGAGTCGAGGTGCGGACCGAGACAGTCAGACGCGCTTGGAGAACGTCAGACGTGCTCGGAGGCCCACACGAAGAACCTGAGCGGAAGGGCCGTCTCGAGCAGCGGATCGCCTACCCGAAGGTGGGCACACCGGTCGTGCATACCGAACAGGAGCGAGGACATCGTCGTTCGCTCGCACTCGACGTCCGGCTCCAGTCCGTCGCTTCCGGGCTCGACCGACACTCCGTCGGGACCGTAGCCGATCCGAACCGACTGCTCGCCCGCGAAGGCGAGTTCGACGCTTCCCTCGTCGGAGCGCCCGCTCTCGAGCCAGCGCTCCTCGAGTTGCCCCTCGAACGCCTCGAGTACGGCCTGCAGGTCGTTGATGCGGAACTTTCGATGCGGGCGCGCCGTCCAGAATCGGCTGTGACGAGAGACGATCGGCTCGAGCGGGTGCCTCGGCGGGACGCGCGCCGTCAGTTCGTTCAGGTCGAGCAGTGCCAGGACGTGCGAGAGCAGCGTCTCGAGGCCGCGTTCCGAGCCGCCGAACTCCTCGATCGTACGGCTGCGACTGGTTCGAGTGAGGCTCACGTACGCCGGGCCGTTTGTATTATCGTTGCCCCCGTCTCCGTTGCCGTTTCCGCCGTAGACGAACGTCTCTAGATCGCGCTGTCCGAGGACGGTCCGAGTCTCGTCCAGGTCACGGACCACGCGGTACGGTTCGGCCTCGTGGATCTCGTGGAGCGTCTCGAGGTGGGCGTCAGCCTCGTAGCCGACGACGGCTTCCGAGGCGGTTGCGTCGCCGTCGAACGATCGCTCGGTGAGTTTGTACTGGTACTCGGTGCCGACGTTCTCATAGCCGAAGTGGGCGTATCGCTGGCGGTTGCCGCTCAGATCGGAGAGGGGAAGCTCCTCGTCGGCCATCCGGTCGAACCAGAACTCGAGCAACTCGCTCATGTAGCCGTTGCCCCGGTACCGTCTATCGGTGGCGACGCCGCCGATGCCCCAGCATTCGACCGTTTCGCCGTCGACACCGGTCGAGAGGATCTGTGGGACCGCGCCGATGTGGCTCACAATGCGGTCGTCCTCGACGATGATCGCGTGGTGGTCGCTGTGGTCCGGATCGTATGCAAACGGGAGGCTGGCCTGCATTCCGCCGCGCTCGTAGGCGAAGTAGCGATCGAGCAGGCCCATCATCTCCGAGAACTCCTCCGGGGTCACGAGTCGCGGGCCGTTGGCGTCGGTCATCGCGACCACCGCTTTGCTGGTCGGTCGGATTCGATACGAGCGTCGGTCATAGAGTTGTCAGTTGGCATTGTCGATGAGCGTCGTGAGTTGGTCGAGTTCGTGCGTTGCAATCGCGACGTCGTCGCCGGGTTCGTCCTGGGGAACGCTACATTCGGCAGTGACGAATCCGTCGTATTCGGCCGCCGCCAGCGCCTCGAACAGGGGCGCGTGATCGACCTCGCCCTCGCCGAGCCGGCGGGGTCGATACGTCTGCAGGCCGTCAGCGGTCTCGAGGCGGAACGATCCGGGAAATTCGTCGGCATCGACGACCCGTTGCTCGTCCTTGACGTGGACGTGCCGCAGGTCGTCGCCCAGTCGGTCGACCGAGTCGGCACTATACTCCTCACCGACGAGGAACATGTTTCCGGCGTCGTGGATGACGCCCACGTTGTCCCGGCCGATGGCCGACAACAACTGCTTCGTTCCCGAAACCGTCTCGGAGAGCCAGCGAGCGTGAATTTCGATCAGGAGCGTGACGTCGTACGCTGCGGCCCGATCAGCGGCCCGCTGGTACCACGTCGCGGCCGTCTCGACGTCCTCGTCGGTCGCCTTCCACGGGGCCGGCCCGCCGGGATTGTGCCGAACGAGATCACAGTCGAGTAGGGTCGCGAACTCGAGGAATCGCTCGAGTGCCTCGAGCTGGGCCTCACACTCGGATCGGGGCTTGTCGACGTACGCACCCGTATAGGTCGCGAGACACGGGACGCCGAGGCCGTGATCGTCGAGTCGTTCCCGGAGGGCAGCGACCTCGTCGGTCGTCCGGTCGACGTCGAGGTGGGGGGCCCGGCACATCGGTTCGAACCCGTCGTAGCCGATTTCTGCCGTCAGATCGACGGCTTCCCCGAGGCTCCGGTCACGCAGAACCTTGCTGAACAGGGCTGGTTGAATCGCCATCTGGTGTACGGTATTCTCGAGTTACTATAAATACTGGCACGGTATCGGTTCGTCGTCGGCGCCAAAAATGAAACGAGGCGTCGCGGCTCGGGCGGGTGCGTGACGATCAGCCATCCTGTTCGGTCGAGCGATTGAGTGACGACCGGCGGTACAAACGATTAAGACCCTCGCCTCCATCGGACCCGATAGCACATGACAGCGACCGAGCTACGCGTCGTTCCTCGACCGCGTCGCGTCGAGGCGACGAGCGGAACCGTCCGATTCGAGCCACCGTTTACGCTCGCCGCGGAGGCGGACGTCCCCCCTGTCGTCGGCTCCCTGTTCGAGACGCTCCTCGAGCGAGAGACGAACGCCCCGGTACGGCGGGGAACCGACGACGCGGACGTCAAACTACGCCTCGAGGACGATTCCACCGATGCGGTCGACGATCCGGAGGGGTACGTCCTCGAGGCGAACGCCGACGCAGGAACGGTAACGATCCGCGCCGCGACCGCCGACGGCCTCCGACACGGCTGCCAGACGTTCGTGACCGAAATTTCACGAGTCGATGCGGGCGACGGCCACGAACAGTGGACCCTTCCCGCCTGCGAAATCCACGACTGGCCGGAGTCGTCCTGGCGCGAGTTCATGCTCGACCCGGCTCGCGGCTTTTTCCCGGTCGAGCAGGTGAAACTACGGATCGACCAAGCCGCGCGGGCGAAGTACAACCGACTCCACCTCCACCTGCTCGACGACGAGGGGTACGCCCTCGAGTCCGCGGCCTATCCCAAATTGAACCAGGATGCAGACGGTACGGCCCGCCCCGCGTACTCGCCGGAGGACGTCGACGAACTCGTCGCGTACGCTGGCGACCGGGGAATCGACATCGTTCCCGAAATCGACGTTCCGGCCCACGCCAGTCACCTTCTCGAGCGGTATCCCGAACTCCGGTGTACCGTCGATGATGGCGAGCCCGCCGACCGGACGATCTGTATCGGCTCCGAGGAGACCGTCGAGTTCGTCGAGACGTTGCTCGGGGAGGTGATCGAGCAGTTCCCATTCGAGTATGTGCACGTCGGCGGCGACGAGTGGGAGATGCAGGGATACTCCTGGAACGAGTGCGTCGATTGCCAGGCGAAGATGGCCGCGGACGGCTCCGAGACGGACACCGAGCACTTCTACGCGTTCGTTCGCCACCTCCACGACTTCCTCGCCGGACACGACCGCCGGACGATCGTCTGGAACGACCAGATCGACATCTCGAAAACGCCCGACCTCCCCCGAGACCTGCTGATCCACTTCTGGCGCGTCGCGGCGCCCGACCGGGGTCCGGTCGAGGGCTGTAGTCTGGAGCGATTCCTCGAGGAGGGGTTCGACGTGATCAACTCCTACGTCCACGCGGCCTACGTCCGGGGCTGGATCACGGAGGACTACATGCTCGGGTGGACATCCACGCGTCGGCCGACAGTGCCGGACGAACGGGCGTCGCAGGTTCGCGGCGGGGGGCTGCTCGCGTGGGAACCGTCCGACGAGGCGGAGCGAGCGTACTTCGAGCGCGCCCTCCCGTCAGCGATGCCGATCTTCGCGGATCGACTCTGGAACTCGACGAGCGTCGACGACCGGGAATGCTATTCACGGTCGGTGACCCGACACGCACTCGGCCCGTTCGTCCCGGAAGGGTTCGACGTGTATCGCGAACTGGGCGGACTGATTCTGCCGACGTGGTGGAAACGCTCGTCCGGAACGCTGCTCGCCCACGTGAATCGTTCGTTCCGGGATCGAACGCCCGTACAGGCCGAGGCGGACTACCGATCAGCGATCGAGACGCTCTCGAGGCTGCGCGAGGCCGATCGGACGATCTATCCCGAAACCGCGTCGGCGTACGAATCGTCACTTGAGTGGCTGGTCGAGGTCGCCGAGCGAGACGGTCGGGGCGTTCTCGACCGGCCCTGAACACTCCTCGAGTCCCTCTCGTAGGCCCTTCGGTGGTCCTCTCGTGGCTCCCTCGTGGTACCTTCGGGTCCACTCCGAACCCTATTCTGGCCTGGCAACCGAATTTGAGCCCCTATCGGAGCGAAATTCTTCGGGGTGCGGATTCGGGTGCAAAACGCTCAGCGCGCGACGAGTACGTCAGATCGATTTTGACAAATTAGAACCGGGAGTAACGGCAAAATCATTAGCCAGAGCAGACGCCTGTTTTATATATCCGAGATATGTGATAACGACGCCATAGTTTTCGAAAAGTATATTGTGTTATAAAATAACGTGTGGGTGGATGTCATATGACAAGCCACGTCGGGACCGTAGCGAGCGGTCTCGAGAAGAACTGGATTCAGTAATCGAACGGTCGAACGACTTCGACGTCTCGCGGCGATCGATTCTGGCGACGACGGGTGCCGGCATTCTCGGCGGACTCTTCTCGAGCACGGGGACGGTCGGCGCCGCGGAGTCCGACGCGCTCAACGCGAAGACCCGAACCACGATCTGGACCGACGAGATGCGAGCGAACGCCCGACGAAACATCGGTCGGTACGACTGGGCTGCGAGTCAACGAGACACCGCCGTCGCGGAAGCCGACGCTCGTCTGGAAAGGTTGGGGCCCGACCTCGAGAGCCTCTGGAGCCTGGTCACTGCCCAGGGAATCCCCCGTGGCGGCGGACTGGTGAACCAGCGCGAGATTCTGGGCGGCTACCACGATTCGGGCGACGACCGCCTCTGGAAGATGAAGGCGGAAGTCGACAATCCGCACGGCGACGGGAAGCTCACCGTGCCGACGAACGACTTCGCCGCCTACCGCGAGAGTGGCCTGGACGACCGGGGGATGTTCGATCCCGACCTCGCCGACGACTCGTTGCTGGTCAACGAGGAACACCCCGAGATGGGCGAGGGCTGGGGCGTCGACGACGGCTGGGGCTGGGTCGACGAGAACGACGACCTGGGCGGCGGCGCCGGCACCAGGTGGAACTTCGTCGCCTACTACAACCACTGGCACATCTGGCGCCCCGGGGGCATTCTTGGGCTCGTTCGCCGCCTCACCGATGCCTATCTCTACACCGGCGACCAGAAATACTCGAGGGCGGGTACCGTCCTCCTCGACCGCATCGCCGACGTCTATCCCGAAATGGACCTCACCGAGTACACGTTCACGCTCGATGGGTTCTGGAACAGCCACGGCGGCCGCCAGACGGGGAAGGTAGTCGGCGCGTTCTGGGAGTCGAACCTCATGCGGCCGATAGTCCGCTCCTACGACGCGTTCTTCCCCGGCATGGAGGACGACGACGAACTCGTCGTGTTCCTCGACGACAGGACCGACGAGTACCCCGGCCTGGCGGAGAAAGACTCGGTCGAGAAGATCCGAAAGAACATCGAGGACAGTATTCACCGCGAGATTTTGCCGGCGAACAAGAACTCGAACATGATCGTCGCGAGCGGCGGAGGGAGCGCACTTGTGCAGGCCGCTCGCGCGCTCGACGAACCCGACGGCTACACCCGAGAAGCGATCGAGTGGGTCTTCCAGCCCGGCGACGAGTACTTCGACGGCGACGTCTGGAACGAAGAGCCCGAGAACTGGTACACCACCGGCGGAAACATCCTCACCCCGCTGGTCGACCGGGCCGACCGCGACGGATACTTCGAGATCGAGGCGCCACACTACAACCGCATCCCTCACAGCTCGGTTCGACAGGTGGCCGACTACCTCCGGGGGTACGACGCGTTCGACGGCGCGGACCTTTACCAGCACCCAAAACTCCAGCAGTCGCTCCTGCAGAACACCCACCTGCTGTTGATCGACGAGTTCACCCCGCAACTCGGCGACGCGCACGGCCCGTCCGCCGTCGAGTGGAGCCAGCCCTCAGTCGAGGAAGGGTTCAAACTGACGGGCGAGCCGATTTTTGCCCAGTTGTGGCACTATCAGAACGGCTACTCGACGGCGGGGATCAACGGCTCCATCTTCGACGCAGAACCCGAGAACCTCAGCGACGACGTACAGGCGATCATCGACGCCGAGGGCCCCCTCGACCTCCCGAGCCAGAACCTCGCGGGCTACGGTTTTGCCGCGCTCCGGGACGGCGAGAACTACCTGAACCAGTCGTTCGGGACGACCTACGACACGTCAGAGCTGTTCGCCGACGCCAGTACCGAAGTCAACGACAGCTTCGACGAAGCCATTCAGTTCCAGTGCTACGAACCCGGCGAGTGGTGGACCTTCGAGTTCGAGGCCGACGAAGCCGGCGAGTACGACCTCGAGATCGAATCGCTGTTCGTCGGCTCCTACGGCATCTACAACCTCTTCCTCAATGGGGAGCAGGTCGACACCGTCGACTTCTACAGCCCTTCGTTCACCCGCGACACGATTACGTACACGGTCGACCTCGAGGCCGGGATCAACGAACTCCGCTTCGAGTGCGTCGGCAAGAACGACGACTCGAGCAACTACCTGATGGCGCTGTACTACCTCACCGTGGTCGGCGAGGACGAGCGGGAGGACTGGGAGAACGCCAAAGAGTTGGGCAACGCCAAGCGCGCGTTCTGGATGTACTACGGCCGAACGGGCATCGACGCGGGTGGCAGTACCCACAACCATGGCGACGCGCTCAACCTCGGCGTGGCAGCCCACCAGCTCGAACTCTCGCCGGACCTCGGCTACCCCGAGCGGACCGGTAACTGGCCGAAACACGACTTCACGAAGGGGACAATCAGCCACAACACCGTGACGGTCGACCGGTCCCGCCAGGACGAACGGTGGGTCGCCACGCCGCGCCACTTCGAGGGCGAGGACGAGCGAGTGAACCTGATCGACGTGGACGCCTACCGGGCCTACGAGCAGTGCGACGAGTATTGCCGAACGACCGCGATGATCACCGTCGACGAGGAAAACTCCTACGCCGTGGACTTTTTCCGCGTCGCCGGCGGCGACGACCACGTGTTCAGCTTCCACGGACAGGTCGGCGAGGCGACGGCCGAGGACGTCGACTTCGTCCCCCAGGACCGCGGCACCTACGCGGGTGAGGATATCCGGAAGCCGGACTACGGCGAGGAAACCGACTACAACCGCGAGGTCGGAAGCGGCTTCAACTACCTCACGAACGTCGAACGCGACACCGATCCCGGTTCCAGCGTGGCCGTCGACTGGAACGTCGAGGACTACTGGAATCATCGCGACGACGACGCCGACGGCGTCCACCTACGCTTGACGTCCTTCGGCGACTTCGACGAGGTCGCCCTCGCGGACGGCCACCCGCCCGACCGAAGCGGGAATCCCGACTCCCTGCGCTACGCGCTCTTGCGCCGACGGGGGAGCGACCTCGAGAGCGACTTCGTCTCGACGGTCGAGCACTACGAGGGCGAGCGCGCCGTCGAAAACGTCGAGAAGGTAATCGTCGAGGGCGGGCAGGGCCACGCCGTCAAAATCGAACTGACGAACGGGCGCACCGACTACGTCGTCTGTTCGTTCGAGGAGACCGACACGCTGACCGTCGACGACACCTTCGAGTTCAAGGGCTTCTTCGGCCTCTACTCGGTCGAAGACGGCGAGTCCGAGTACGCCTACGTCCAGGACGGCACGCGGCTCAAGCCCCTCGACGAACCCGCGCTCGTGCAGGAATCGGTCGGTCGCGTGCAGGGCATCGTCGAGGACTTCACCCGCGAGATGAGCCTCGAGAACGAACTGACGATTCGTGTCGGGGGAAACGGAAGCCACCTCGAGCGCCACGCTGGCTTCGTCTACGTCGACAACGACGACTCCGATCCGTGGCGAGGCGAACCTGATCCCGAGAACCCGATCGAGGGGCGCGGCCAGCGCGGCCAGGGCAACGGCGCCTACCCAATCGAGGCGCTCGGAGGCAGCAACGGAAACCTGGTGACGGTCGCCACTGGTCGCCAAACGTTCACCCGGGACTTCGTCGACCCCGACCAGCTCGAGGACGGCGGCTACAACTACATCATCGACGACAACGACGACGTTCGGATTCCGTTGACGTCGACCTGGTCGGCAGAGTAATCGACGTCCGCTCGCTCTCCAAAGGGTCGATCGTCGTGGCTGTCGGCAATCTTACCGCTCACGGAGTTCGTCGGCGTGGGCTTTCACCTTTCGAATCGCAGCAGGGATCGTCCGGATGCCCTCATCGTCGGCGAGCAACACCGGGTGGCTGTAGGCGACGTTCTCCCTGCACAGTCGCTCCGCACCGGGAAGGTGCAGGTTCCAGTAGTCCGGGACGTCCGTTCCGGGTGGGAGAAGCCGCCGAACCTGATCGCGGAAGAACGCCGGTTGCTTGTAGATCGGTACTTCGTAGCCGTCGTAGACCGGCACGCCCTCGGCGCGCACGGCCTCGATGAATCGGTCGCGGCTGAGCCCACCGAACGCCTCGGCGTCGTAGCGAACGTTCTCCAGACAGTAGCCGCGAGCAGTGATGCGATCGTCTCGCGGTTTCGTGTGAATTCCGTCGATCTCCTCGAGTTCTGCGAGAAGCAATTTCTCGTTCGCTTCGCGGCGGTCGTTCTCCTCTGGTAGCTTCTCGAGCTGGCCGATCGCGACGGCGGCCTGGAACGCGGACATCCGGGAGTTCGAGGAGAGTTTGTAGTGACGATATCCCGTCTCACCTTGCGAACGACCGATGTTCTGCATGACCCGGGCTCGTTCCGCGAGCACGTCGTTGTCGGTGACGACGATACCGCCTTCGCCGCTGGGTAGTGACTTCGACTCCTGAAACGAGAACGTCCCGAAGTCCCCGAAGGTGCCGACCTTCTGGCCGCGCCACTCCGATCCCTGCGCGTGGGCCGCGTCCTCGATCAGGAAGAGGTCATGTTCCTCGACGATCGGCAACAGTTCGTCCATGTCAATCGGATATCCCGCGAAGTGGACGCCGATGATCCCAACCGTGTCGTCGGTGATCTGCTCGCGCACCGAATCGGGATCGATATTGAACGTCTCGGGGTCGGTATCCGCGAATCGCGGGATCGCCCCCACGGCGGGAACGACGCTTGCACTCGCGATGAAGGAGTAGGAGGGGACGATCACCTCGTCGCCGGGCTCGACGCCGACGGCTCGGAGCGCCAGTTCGATCGCGACGGTCCCGTTGCTGACGGCGATCGCGTGTTTGGCGTCGTGGTACGCGGCAAATTCGTCCTCGAGACGTTCGATCCACGGTCCGCGACACCAGTTGCCGCCCTCGAACGCTTCGAGGAGATACGCTCGACTGGTATCGGTCGGCTGTGGCCACTCCGGAATCGAGAGTGCTTCGGCTGCCTTCGGTCCGCCGTCGATGGCAAGTTCGTCCATAGGTAGCCCTCTCATTTCTGTGCCGGTATAAAGATACCGCGACTCGGTCCGACTCTTAGGTCCGAGGACTCCCGTCCCTCCACAGTCGAGGCGACTATCTTTATGCCGGCCCCCTTCGACTGTCCCGACATGCCAGCACTGTGGACCTATCCCTGGACCCTCGAGCGCGAGGGACTCGAGTCGGCCTGTGAACGGCTCCGCGATCACGGCATCGACGCGATCAACGTGGCCAGCCACTATCACTCGGTTCGATCGATGCAACCCCGGTTCCCCGACGACCTGTTTCGCGCCTACGGCGGCGGCTGTTACTTCGAGCCCGGCGAACGGTTCGACGACCTGCCGATCGAGCCGCCGGTCAACCGCGTCGGCTCGTGGGACGATCCGCTTGCGGAAATCGTCGACGGGGCACACGAACACGGGATAGCCGTCAACGCGTGGACGGTCTGTCTCCACAACACGCGACTGGGATCGACGAACCCCGACTACCGGTTCGAGAGCGCGTTCGGCGACGCCCACGACCACTCGCTGTGTCCGTCTCATCCCGCGGTACAGGACTACTTCGCTGCAGTCGTCGGATCGATCCGTGACCGTGGCGTCGACGAGATTCAGCTCGAGTCGATCGGCTTCCCGAGCGCGTTCCACGATCACGGATCGCAGTACGGCCACGACAAGCGCCAGACGGTGACGACGGAGAGCGAGGCGATGCTCCTCTCACAGTGTTTCTGCGACGGCTGTCGATCTGTCGCCGCGTCACACCGGGTCGGCCTCGAGCGAGCGCGAGAGCGCGTCCAGGACCTCGTTCGCCCCTCGCTCGGCGACCCGAACGCCTTGTTGCCACCGATCGAGGACCTTCGCGAGCGAGAACCGCTCGTGGACGACCTGCTAGAGTTCCGGGCGACCGTGATCGAGACGCTACTCGCACGACTAGCGGAGGCGTCCGGTTCGACGCCGCTCAACTACTACGCGATGGAGGCGTACGGCCAGGCGCCAGCGGCGCTCCCCGCGGCGGGCGTCGATCTGGAGCGCCTCGAGACCCACCTCGATCGGGTGACGGCGCTGTGTTACGTCGCCGAGACCGAGACGGCCCGCGAGCGAATTGAGGCACTCGAGCGGGTCGTCGACCGTCCGATCGATGCCGGCATCACGCTCGCTCCGGCCGTCCTCGACGGGCCCGACCAGGTGGCCGCCCTCGTGGATGGGATTCGATCGGTGACTGACGGCCGACTCTCGATCTATCACCACTCCCTGCTGACGGAGACCCACCTCGAGTGGATCGACGACGCGCTCGCGTAGCGGGACTCGTTTGTTTCCGTCCGGGAGCTGACCGCTATCTCGGCTCCGACTCGAGCACGATCGCGAGCGACCGGAACGTTTTCGTCACCCACCGGCCGTACTGTAGCCATGTCCAGACGAATGCTGGTGATCGGCGCGCACCCCGACGACCCCGACATCCGCGCCGGCGGGCTGGCGTGTTCGTGGGCGGACGCCGGCCACGACGTCCGGTTCGTCTCGATGACCGACGGCCGCGGCGGCCACCACGAACAGAGCGGGAGCGAACTCGCCGAGCGACGTCGACGGGAGGCCGCTGCGGCCGCCGACACCGCCGAAATCGAGTACCGCGTCCTCGAGAACCCGGACGGCCGACTCGAGCCGACTCTCGAGAACCGCGAGACGGTCATCGAGCTGATCCGAGAGTACGACCCCGACATCGTGTTGACCCACCGGACGAACGACTATCACCCGGATCACCGGTACACCTCACAGCTGGTTCGAGACGCGGCCTACATGGTCACCGTCCCGAACGTCTGTCCGGAGACGCCGGCGCTCGAGGACAACCCCGTGTTCGCGTACCTGCTCGACACGTTCGAGCGGCCGTACCCGTTCACGCCGGACGTGATCGTCCCGATCGACGACGAACACGTCGACTGCAAGTACGACGCACTCGACTGCCACGAGTCCCAGATGTACGAGTGGTTGCCGTACAACAAGGGCGAACTCGAGGCCGTTCCCGACGACCCCGACGACCGTCGCGAGTGGCTCGAGACGGACCCGATCCCGGGACTCGCGGAGATGCGCGCGACGGCGGATCGGTTCCGCGACGACCTGATCGAGCAGTACGGACCCGAACGCGGCCGGGGGATCGAGTACGCCGAGGCGTTCGAGGTGTCCGAGTACGGCGGCGACCTCACGCCGGCTCTCGCCTCGGATCTCGTGTCTCCCTGATTTCGGGGCGACGAGGGGCTCGAGCGGGTCTCGACGCTCGAGCACCGTCTCATCTGGATTAACTATAGTGGCCGAAAAGCAGCCGAGGGCCGCTGGAAGCGATCCCTAGTACGTCCTCGAGTAGTCAGCCGTGACGCTCGAGCAACGCCGTCGCGTGCTCGTCCCGTCCCGTCCGTCGAAGGTGCTCGGCGTAGTCCTCGAGCGCGTCCCACGTGTAGTACGGTCCCTTGCCGCGGAGGACCTGCCACATCGGATCAGTGACGGCGTTTTCGGCGCCGGGGTTGCCGCCCCGCTCGCCACGGGCGGCCTCGAGCAGGCGGTCGTCGACCCACTGCTGGAGCGTGCTCAATCCATCGCGGACGACGTCGGGGTGCTCGTCGGCGAGGTTCGTCGTTTCGTGCGGGTCGTGAGCAAGGTCGAACAGCATGAGGTCCTCGAGGTCGCTCTTGAACGCATCGTGGTAGGTCTTGATCAGCAGCCAGTCGTCCCAGCGAACGGCCCGCTGGCAGGTCCAAGTTCCCTGACTGAGCACGAGGCGTTCGCGGCCGCTCCTGTCGTCCGTCTCGCCGCCGGTGACCGATCCGGTAAACGACCGCCCGTCCCAGCCCTCGGGTACGTCGCCGCCGATGAGGTCGACGAGGGTCGGTGGGAGGTCGAGCTGGTACCGAAACTCGTCGTCGACGCCCGGTTCGATTCCGGGACCGCGAACGATAAGCGGCACGTTGCAGGTCGGTTCGTCGGCCGTCTGGTGGTCGCCGTAGACGTTGAGTTCGCCCAGGTTCTCGCCGTGGTCGGCGCTCACGACGACGAGCGTGTCCTCGAAGACGCCGGCATCGCGCAGGAGGTCGAATAACTTCCCGACGTGGTGATCCATGTAGTGGACGCCCACGTCGTAGCCGTCGACCATAGTCTCGAAGTCCTCGCGCGACGCGACGTCCGGGGGCATCCTGGGCGCGTCTCGTTTGTCGCCCCAGCTACACAGGTCCTGTGCGCTCTGGGCGCCGGTCCCCTGGTAGTGGCACTCGATCACGTCCTCGGTTGGCCAGTCCGGGGCGGGGTCGTCCGCGAACGGGTGGCCGTACTCGAGCGGCGTCGTGTACTCGGTGTGGGGGTCCCAGAAGTTGGCGTGGAGGTACCAGTCGTCCTCGGCGGCGTGTTCGTTGAGCCAGTCGTGGGCGTAGGGGTAGACTTCGTCGGCCCGCTCCGAGCCGTTGCCGCCGGTGTCGTAGAGTTCGTCGAACCCCTCGACGACCTGCCAGGCGTCGTGACGAGCGGGAAACGGGCTGATCATCGCCGTGTCCAGCCCCTGTTCGCCGAGAATCGTGGCGAGCGTCCGGAAGCGTCGCGGGTAGCGTTCGCCGCGTGCGGGACCGTGTCGGCGCGGGTCGGCGTTTAGCCCGCCGTGATTGATCACGCCGGTGTGGATGCCGAACCGACCGGTGTAGAACGCCGTCCTCGAGGGGAGACACGGCGCGTCGGACGCGTAGACGTTCGTGAACCGGCGCCCGTCCGCGGCGATCTCGTCGATGTTCGGTGACGTCTCCCGGTGGTAGCCGTAACACCCGAGGTGGTCGGGTCGCAGCGAATCGACGTCGATGTACAGTATCCGCATGTGGTGAGATTCTCGTCCAGAAGAATAGGTGTTGTCGTCTGCGTCTGGGTCATCGCCCTCACAATAGCATCTCGAGATCCCGACAAACGGTGCCGTCCTCGAGTCGGCGCCTACTCGCCCCCGGAACCGACGTGGGCGGCGATTCGCTCGACGACGTACTCGGCCTGGTCGTCCGGGAGACATCGCGGATTGATCGTGAACTGGGATTGGTGGACGTCGTCGGCGCCGACGAAGATTCGCGGGTTCTCCGCCCGGAGCCCCCCGACCAGCGACACGGTGTCGACCGGCGACCGCCCTTCGTCGACCGTCACGACGACGCTCGTGACGGCGTCAGTCTTCCCGGCGTTGATGAGGTCGGCGTCGAGACAGTCGATCCCCTCGAGTTGACCGGCGATTCGCTCGGCGCGGTCGTGCCACTCGTTGAGTACAGCCTGGTCGTCCTGCTCGATGAACGCGTCGAGGGCGGCGATCAGTCCAGCCAGTTCCTCCTTGCCGACCTTCATCGATCGGCCAATCCCCTGCCGGGGGACGCCGGGGAGGTCGTCGACGTCGACGAGGCTCTCGGGCGGGTCGTACACCGGCTCCGAGGCGTGCATGTCGAGGTGCTGGCGGGCGACGGATTTGATCAGGTCCTCGCGTCCGGCGAGGATTCCAGAGGATTGGGGGCCGCGGATCGCCTTCCCGCCGCTGAAGGCAACTAGGTCGGCGCCTTGTTCGACGAATTTCGAGAGGTTCTCGGTCGGCGGCAACTCGGCTGCCGCGTCGACGATGACCGGGACGTCGTGGTCGTGGGCGATCTCGACGACCGTCTCGAGCGGCGGTCGCGTGTAGGGTTTCTCCATGTAGGCCACCGCGACCGTCTCGTCGGTGATCGCCGCCTCGATCTCCCACGGTTCGGTGTTCTCGGACCCGGTCCCGAGGGTGTAGTCGTTCGCCCCCACGTCGACGATCTCGGCACCGGCGACGCGCAGGGCGTGGTCGTAGCCGTTGCGGTGGGTCCGGGGCATCACGATCTCGCTCGGTACGTTCTCGGTGTCAGGCAACTGCGCCATGACCTCGAGGTCGTCGCCCGCGATGCACGCGGCTGCCGCCAGCGTGAGCGCGGAACTCGCGCCGTTAGTGACGTAGCCGGCGTCGGCGCCGGTCGCCTCGGCGATACGTTCGGAGGCGGCTGCCTGCAGGTCCGAGAGACGGACGAACGCCTCCGCCGCGCGGTTCATCGCCTCGAGGGACTCCTCCCGGATGAGCGTGCCGCCGATCCGCGTTTTGGTGCCGGTCGCGTTGACCACCGGCGGGACGCCGAGGTCGTCGTAGATCGTGTCTCCGTCGAGCGTCATCGGGCGATCACCCGGTTCTCGAGGACGCCGACGCCCTCGAACTCGACCTCGACGACGTCGCCCGCGCTCAACTCGTCTGGCCCGAAGGGCGTCCCGGTCGCGATCACGTCGCCTGGCTCGAGGGTGATGAGTTCGGAGACGTCCGAGACTAACTCCGGCACCGTGAAGATCAGGTGTTCGCGGGTGCTCTCCTGTTTCGTCTCGCCGTTCAGGCGCAACTCGAGAGTGGCATCGTCGGGCACCTCCTCGGGTGTGGCCACCACGGGCCCCATCGGGAGCGAGGCGTCGAAGGCCTTCCCGCGGACCCAGTTGCGTTCTTCGGCCTGGTCGTCCCGGTTCGAGATGTCGTTGAGGCAGGTGAATCCCTCGACGACGTTCATCGCGTCGTCGACCGAGACGTCGCGACACTGCTCGGCGATGACGACGCCGAACTCGGCCTCGAACTCGACGCTCTCGCGTCCAGGCGGTAGTTCGATGGCGTCGCCGTGGGCGACGACGCAGTTGGGTGTCTTCAGGAAGAGTTCCGGACGCTCCGGTCGGTCGTCGAAGCCGGACTCCCGGCGGTGGTCCATGTACCCACCGGCCTGGCAGATAATCTTCGTCGGTTCCGACGGCGGGAGGACGTTCACCTCGTCGGGATCGTACGTCTTGCCGTCGGCGACGATGCCGTCGTCGGTCCACTCACCGCGTCGTGCGTAGCCAGTCTGGTCGTTGAATCGTACCGTTCGCATTGTCACTCGAGCATTCCCGCGAGACACCAACGTTCTTTCGATCCCGCCAGTAATCGGCCGGTCGAACCGGTACTCAGGCCCGAATCGCACCGCCAGGCCGAGCGCCGGTGTCCTCGCCGTCGCGAACGATCGGCGTCCCGTCGACCACGACGTGCTCGATCCCGAGCGGGTACTGCTCCGGATCGTCGAACGTCGCGCGGTCGTCGACCACCGCCGGATCGAAGACGACCAGATCCGCGTCGAGGCCCGGACGAAGCACGCCCTTCGAATCGAGTCCCATCGCTCGAGCGGGCAGCGACGTCATCGATCTGACGGCCTTCTCGAGCGACAGGAGGTTCTCCTGGCGGACGTATTTCGCCAGGATGCGAGGGAACGACCCGTAGACGCGGGGGTGGGGACGGGCCCCGAACAGGCCGTCGGTGCCGACCATGACGCGCTCGCTTTGCATGATCGTTCGGACGTCCTCCTCGATCAGCCCGTGGGCGATCATCGACGCCTCGAAGTCCTCCGCGAGCAGGACGTCACAGAGGACGTCGATCGGCGTGCTGTCCCGTTCGATCGCGATGGTCGCGATGTCGCGTCCACCCTCCTCGCCGAACGCCTCGGAAGTGAGGTTCGTCACCTCGATTCGGTCCCACCCGGTCTTGCCGCCGACGTTCTCCCAGCCGTCGATGCGCCACTCCTCGATGTCCCGACGAATCTCCTCGCGCTGGTCGGGATCCGAGAGCGTCTCGCGGAGGGCGTCGGCGTCGCCCGACTGGACCCACGGCGGCAACAGCGACGTCAGCATGCTACTGCCCGCGGTGTAGGGGTACTGGTCTGCGGTGACGTCGATACCGCGCTCGCGGGCGATTTCGACCTGTGCGAGCAGGCGGTCGGCCTTTCCCTGCTGTTCGCTGCCGGTAACTTTGAAGTGCGAAATCTGGAGCGGAATGCCGTGTTCGGCGCCGATGTCGACGAACTCGTCGAGGGCCTCCCAGATCCAGCGACCCTCGCTGCGGATGTGGGCGACGAACGGCCGCCCGTACGGGGCGAGTTCGGCCGCGAGTCGGGACACCTCCTCGGTCTCCGAGTACACCTGCGGCGTGTAGACGAGCCCCGTCGAGAAGCCGATGGCGCCGTCCTCGAGGCCCTCGCGGACGAGCGCTGCCATCTCCTCGAGTTCGTCGTCGGTCGGCTGGACGTCATCCATGCCGAGCACGTCGTAGCGGGCGGTGCCGTGGCCGACCAGCGTTGCCACGTTCGGCGCGATTTCGGCGTCGTCGACCGCGTCGAGGTACTCGCCGAGGGAGTTCCACGACCACTCGCGCTCGAGCCTCCCGGCCAGGCCGCTGAGGTACTCCTGCCACGGGCCGATTCCCTCCTCGCGGTAGAGCGGGGCCATCGAGAACCCGTCCTGGCCGAAGATTTCGGTGGTGATCCCCTGCCGGGTCTTCGGGGCAAGGGAGGGGTCGGCGAACAGCTCGAGGTCGGAGTGGGAGTGGGCGTCGATGAAGCCCGGGCAGACGACGCTCCCGTCGGCGTCGATACGCGCGTCGGCGTCGAGGCCGTGGTCGGGGGCCGTCGCGATTCGGTCGATGCGACCGTCGACGACGCCGACCGCGCCGCGGATCCAGGGCGCGCCCGTGCCGTCGACGATCCGGGCGTTTTCGACGAGTAAATCGATCATGCTCACCCAATTCGTTGCCCGCGTCCTAAATCCACCGCTCGGTCGTGGCAACTGGCTCGCTGAGTGGGCTCCAGTCGCGTTCCCTTGACCGGCCTCGAGCCACCTGTCCTCGCGCTGACTGAACCTCCCTTTCGTGTTATCGTAAAAATGTATTCTCGTAATGAAAATCTATATATCCTACGAGTCTGAGTGTTATTTGATGTCACAGCGCAAGCAACGTGAGCGTGAGCGTGAGGAGTGTCCTCCCGAAACCGATAACGACCACCAGTGGGGAATCGATCATCTGAGCGCGGTTCGAAACCCCCCGACGAATCTGGATCTCTCGCGACGGTCGGTACTAACGGCAACCGGCGCCGGGTTACTCGCCGGATTGGTGCCAGCGGGTACTACCACCGCAGCTGAAGACGACGAGCGCTATCACCACAAGACCCGGCCGACGATGTGGACCGAGACGATGCGGGAGAACGCTCGACGGAACATCGAGCGATATAACTGGGCCGCGGGCCAGCGCGACAACGCCGTCGAATCGGCCGATAGCTACCTCGAGAAGTACGGCCCCGATCTCGACAGCCTCTGGAGCCTCGTTACGTCCCAGCAGGTCCCCCGTGGTGGTGGCCTCTCGAACGAACGCCTCATCCTGGGTGGCGACAGCGAGCCTGGCACCGACCGCCTCTGGAAGATAGAGACGACCGTCGACGACCCCCACGGCGACGGGAAGTTGACGGTGCCGACGAACGACTTCGGCGCCTACCGCGAGAGCGGCCTGAACGACCAGGGAATGTTCGACCCCGACCTCGCCGACGACTCCTTGCTGGTCAACGAGGAACACCCCGAGATGGGCGAGGGCTGGGGCGTCGACGATGGCTGGGGCTGGGTCGACGAGAACGACGACCTCGGGATGGGCGAGGGCAACCGATGGAACTTCGTCGCCTACTACAACCACTGGTTCGTCTGGCGCCCCGGTGGGGTTCGTCGAATTCTCGACGCGCTGGTCGACGCCTACCTGCTCACCGAGGAATCGAAGTACGCGGTCGCAGGGCTAGTACTCATGGATCGAATCGCGGACGTCTACCCCGAGATGACGATCGCAGACTACCAGCAGAACGCACACGGCTTCTGGAACAGCCACGGCGGCCGCCAGACCGGGCGCATCATCGGGTCGCACTGGGAGGGGAACCTCGCCCGGCGGCTGCTGGTCGCCTACGACGCGTTCTTCCCCGCGCTCGACGATCCGTCAGTTGCGGACGACGTCGTGAGCTTCCTCGACGGGAAGACCGGCGAATACCCGGGGCTGGCCGCCAAGGATTCGGTTGCACGTATTCGAGAGAACATCGAGGAGAACTACATCAAAGAGATCTTCCCGGCCGCGAAGGCCTCCCAGATCGCCCCGGGACGGGGTCAGTTATCGGCACTCGCAATCTCGGCCCGGGTGCTCGACGACACGCGCGAGAACGGCTATACGCGGGAGGCCATCGAGTGGATCTTCCAGCCCGGCAACGAGTACTTCGACGGCGACGTCTGGAATGAAGAGCCCGAGAACTGGTACACGACGGGTGGAAACGTGCTCGCCCCGATCGTCGACCAGTGCGACCGCGACGGGTACTGGCACGAGGGGTCGCTCGGCTACAACCGAATCCGGATGTCCTCGATCCTGCAGGTCGCCCAGAACCTGCAGGGCTACGACGGGTTCGACGGCGCCGACCTCTACCAGCATCCGAAGTTCCAGAGCGCTCTCAAGATCAACTCGGACCTCCTCCTCCTGGACGAGTTCTCGCCCACGCTCGGTGATACCCACCACCCAGCGGGCAACGAGATGAGCCAGAGCGGCATCTCGGACGGCTATGAGGTGACGGGCGACTCCCGCTTCGCGCAGCTGTGGCACTACTCGAACGGCTACTCGACGGCCGGAATCAGGGGCTCGATCTATGACGCCGAACCCGAGGGGCTCGCCGAGGAGATCCAGTCGATCGTCGACGCCGAGGGACCACTCGACCTGCCGAGCCAGAACCTCGCCGGCTTCGGCTTCGCGGCGCTCCGGGACGGCGAGAACTACACGACTGAATCCTATGGCAAGACCTACGACACGTCCGACCTGTTCGCCGAGGCATCCGCGCCGATAAACGACAGCTTCGACGAGGCGATCCAGTTCGAAGCCAGCCAGGCAGGCGAGTGGTGGACCTTCGAATTCGACGTCGCAGACGCCGACGAGTACGAACTCGAGCTTGAGGCGCTATTCGTCAGCACCTACGGCATCTACGACCTGTCCGTCAACGGCGAGTACGTCGACACCATCGATTTCATGACCGACGGCAGCGGTCGAGACACCATCTCGTACCTGCTCGAGCTGCCCGCGGGAACCAACACGATGCGCTTCGAGTGCGTCGGCAAGAACGACGACTCCGGGGGCTACAAGATGGCGCTGTACTACCTGACGTTGCTCGACGAAGAAGCCCGCGAACGTCGGGACGCGGCCGAACTGGGGAACGCGAAGCGCGCGTTCTGGATGTACTACGGCCGCAACGGAATCGGCGGCGGTGGAACCCCTCACGCTCACCGCGACACGCTACAGATCGGCGTCGCGGCCCACGAGATGGAACTCTCGCGCGATCTCGGCTATCCGGAGGCCACTGGCTCCTATCCGCCCCGGCAGTTCTTCACGGACAATACGATCAGCCACAATACGGTCGTGGTCAACGAGCGCGGCCAGGATCACCACTGGGTCGGCACGCCACGACACTTCGAGGGCGAGGACGAGCGGGTGAACCTGATCGACGTCGAGGCACCCCACGTCTACGAGGAGACCGACGAGTACCGACGAACGACTGCGACGATCACCGTCGACGAGGAACACTCCTACGCCGTGGACTTCTTCCGCGTCGCCGGCGGCGACGACCACCGCTACAGCTTCCACACGACGAAAGCCGACCTTACCACCGAGGGCCTCGACCTCGAGCCCCAGAACGGCGGAACGCTCGCCGGCGAGAACGTGGCGTACGCAGATTCGTCGTACAACAGTGCGCGGTCGCCGGACTCGCGGGGATCCGGGCTCAACTACTTCGATCAGGTCGAGCGCGACGACGACCCCGCAGACCGGGTCGTCCTCGACTGGGACGTCGAGGACCACTTCAACCGGCGCGACGACGACGCCGACGGCGTCCACCTGCGACTCACGTCGTTCGGCGACTTCGACGACGTCGAACTGGCCAACGGCTATCCACCGAACAGCTCCGGCGGCGCCACGCCAGAGGACAGCCTCAGGTACGCCTTCCTCAACCGGCGTGGATCGGACCTCGAGACGACGTACACGTCCGTGATCGAGCACTTCGACGGCGACCGGGTCGTCGACTCGCTCGAGGAGGTTCCGGTTTCCGGCGGGCCGGGCCACGCCGTCAGGGTCGAACTGACGAACGGGCGTACCGACTACGTGGTCTGCGCGTTCGAGAAGACCGACACGCTGACCGTCGACGACACCTTCGAGTTCAAGGGCTTCTTCGGCCTCTACTCGGTCGAAGACGGCGAGTCCGACTACGCTTACGTCCAGGACGGAACACGGCTCGAACCCCTCGACGAATCACCGCTCATTCAGGAAGCGGAGGGATTCCTTCGGGGCACCGTCGAGGACTTCACCCGCGAAATGAGTCTCGAGAACGACCTGACGATCCGGGTTGCCGCCGATAGCGGTCTCCTCGAGCGCCACACCGGGTTCGTCTACGTCGACAACGACCAGCGCGACCCCTGGCGGGGCGAACCCGACCCCGAGAACCCGGTCCTGGGTCGCGACCAGCGCGGCCGAGGGAACGGTTCCTACCCGATTGAGGCCCTGGAGGACGGGCGCGGTAACCTGCTGACGGTCGACGTCGGCGAAAAGACGTTCACCCGTGACTTCGTCGACCCCGACCAGCTCGAGGACGGCGGTTACAACTACATCATCGAGGAAGGCGACGACGTTCGTATCCCGCTGGCGTCTGCGTGGTCGCAGGAGTAGGCGCTCGCGAGTCCTGTTTTTCTCTTCTCACGTTCGTGATCCCGACCTTCGTCGAGCGCCTTCCGACTTGCAGTCGGCGCGCCCGACTCGCACATCGTCGATTGCTTCGGCGCTTGAGCGACTGAGGTTCGGTCAAAACGTTACAGCGCTCGAGCGGCTCGGCTGGAACGGGGGAGTACTCGAGCGGGGCTCGGCTGGAACGACGGAGAACACGAAAAACGGTCAGGCTCGCGACTCGTTTGTCGGCCGCTCGGCCGACAGCGACTCGACGTACTCGAGGAAGTTGTCGAACAGCACTTTGGCATCGGCCGCCGTGACGACGTTCTCTTCGGTAATCCCGTCGAGGACGGTGTCGATTCGTTCCTCGGGGAGGTCCTTCTCGCGGGTGATCCGCTCGGCGGTCGCGCGGTCGTACTCGGGATGGAACTGGACGCCGAAGACGTGGCCGGCGCGGAAGCCGTGAATCGAGTAGTCGTTCTCGGCCGTGAGTTCGGCTCCAGGCGGGAGTTTCGTCACCTCGTCCGAGTGCGTCGTGAACGCCAGGAACCGGTCGGGGAGTCCCGACAGCAACTGCGAGTCGCCAACGCGTTCGATTTCCCGGTAGCCAATCTCGTACTCTCCCATCGGTTCGACCCGGCCGCCGAGGACGTGCGCGAGCAACTGGTGGCCGAAGCAGACGCCGAGCACGGGGAGGTCGCGGTCGATCGCCTCGTCTACCCACTCGAGCAGTGGCGGAATCCACGGTTCGTCGCCGTAGACCGACGCGCCCGAGCCACTGACGATTACGGCATCATAGTCGTAGGTGTCGGGGAGTTCGCCTTCGTCCACCGCGAACGAGCGGAGGTTAGCCTGTACGTCTCGATCGAAGTTCCGCGTCGTCGCCTCGTCGTTGTACGAGGCGTTCAACAGCGCTACTCGGAGTGCGTCCATATTTGTTGAGCGGTACGAAACACTGGAGCGTCAAATACGTTACCGTCCCGTCGAGACGATCGAGCGAACAGTTTCGAGGTCGGCCTCGATTGCCTCCCGGTAGGGACGCTCGTCGGTCACGAACTCCACGTTCGCGAAGCCGTCGAATCCGTCCTCGAGGAACGGCTCGAGGATCGCCTCGAGGTCGTAGTAGGCTTCGGCGAGTGGGGCACGAGCGCGTTCGGTTCGCTCGCGCGTAGTCTGGAGGTGAAGCTGATTCGAGAGCGGCGCGAGTTCCCAAGCTTCGCGCTCGAGTTCGTCGGACGGAATGGAGAAGCCCGGCTGGTAGTTCAGACGACAGCGCTCGTCGTCGATCGCCTCGACGAGCCGCCTGGCGCCCTCGCGGGTGTGCGTGACCGTGTTGTTGTGCTTCTCCACGGTGATCTCTACGTCGTAGTCGGCGGCGTGCTCGGTCAGTCGCTCGAGGTCGGCGACGACCCGGTCCCAGTGCTCGTCGTCGTGATCGCCGTACTCCTGGCTGCCGGCCCAGACCCGGATAATGTCCGTGTCGAGGCGGTCGGTCACCGCGAGTTCGTGCTCGAGGTCGTCGGCGAAGTCGTCGCTACCACAGCGCAGGTACGAGCCGTACGAGGCAATCTCGAGGCCTCGAGCGCTCGCTGCCTCGTTGATCCGCTCGCAGGTCGCCTCGGAGCCGTCACCGACGTGATCGCGGCCCCAGAGTTCGACGCCGTCGTACCCGGCGTCTGCGGCCAGTTCGAGGACCTCCTCGACGGGGCGCTCTTTGGCCGATATCGTACACAGGCCAACGTGCATCGTCATGATTGTCCCTCGGTATCGAGAACTGCGTTCGATTTCGTATCGAGTCGCCAGGGGCCGGAACGTGGCGGCAACGCTACCGGTCCGACCGAGTCCAGTGATCGTTTCTCCATGTATCGGTACTGTGAGTCCGTCACCAAAGAGGTAGGGGATCGGCAGTCCTCGCAGTCGTCATCGCTCGAGGGTCACCGCTCGCCCTCGCTCGCTCGACTCGTAGATGGCGTCGATCACCCGCTGGACGAGGAGCGCTTCCTCGACCGTCCCCGCGACCGGATCGGCGTCCCCGGCCACCGCGTCGAGGAACGCCCGGTCCTCCGCGAGGTGCATGTCGGCGGTACCGACCTCGACGGTGTCGACGGGCTCGTCGGCGTCGGCGCTGACGACGGTCAGTTCAGCCCCCGACACCTCGAATGCGAGCCCACTCTCCGTCCCGCGAACCACGCACTCCCTCGAGGGGGCCGCCGTTCCGTGCCAGGACGTCTCGACGGAGATCGTTCGACCGTCTGCACACCGCAGCAACGCGGTCGCGGAATCGTCGACGGCGTACTCGCCGAACTCGGAGCGCGTCTGGCCGCTCACCTCGGCCACGGTCGGGTAGTCGAACAGGTGTAACGCCAGATCGATGATGTGAACGCCCAGGTCCATCAGGACGCCACCGCCAGCGAGCGACTCGTCGGTGAACCAGCCCCGTCCGCCGCCGGGGACGCCGCCCCGCCTGAGGTAGTCGACGCTCACGTGCGAAATCGAGCCGAGGCGTCCCGCCTCTCGCAGTTCGATTGCCCGTTTCGTCGCGTTCGCGTACCGCATGGTGAACCCGACTGTACAGAATCCGTTGGCGTCCCGGGCGGCCACCGCGATCCGTTCGGCGCTCTCGAGGGAGTGAGCCAGTGGCTTCTCGAGAAGGACGTCGACGCCGGCCTCGAGCGCATCGACCGCAACTTCCTCGTGGACGCGGTTCGGGACGCCGACGACTACCGCGTCGACGCCGGACTCGAGCAGGGCCTCGTGGTCTTCGTACGTCGGTGCGTCGAACTCGTCGGCGAAGTCGGTTCTGGCCTCGGCATCGAGATCGGCGCCCGCCAGGTCGGCACCGAGGTCGTCGAGCCGGGTAGCGTGGATTCGGCCGATCGTCCCGAGACCGACAACCCCAATGCGGGGGGCTCGTTCGTCGTTCATTGGGAACGGACTCTTCCCCCGAGCACAAAAATGTACGTACTCCCGGATCTCGATCGTCGAGGACGACACTCGAGTCGCTCACTCGTCAGGCGGTAGCTCCCCCGACTCGATGAGGGCGGCCAGCGGATTGTCCTCGATTTCCAGCGGGAGACTGACGCGCCCTCGTTTGCGCGCTGACTCCCAGATGCCGAAAACTATCTCCGTCGATCCGAGCGCTCGTCGGCCACTGATGATCGGCTCCTCGTCGGTCTCGAGGGCCTCGAGGAGCGTCACGATGGCTGCGTCCTGGGCGGCGTCGCCACCGACCTCGACGGTCCGCCACTCGCCGTCGGTTCGGATGCGATACTCGTCGCCGAGTTGGAATTCGATTTCGCCGTCGGTCCCGATGAAGCGATTGGTGTGGTGGCCGACGGCCTCGGCACCTGCGCCAGTAGAGCAGAGCGCGTGAACGCCGGATTCGTACGCCCACATGCCGAGTCCCTGGCGTTCGGACGGCATGTTCGTGTACCAGATGTGTTCTTCCGGGTAGTCAATCTGCCCGAGCACCCACTCGACGGGTTCGTCACCGAGGACGTAGTTCGCGAGGTCGACGTGGTGGAGCCCCGTCTGGAGTAAATCCTGGCGACCGAGTTCGATGCGCTCGAGGTCGCCGATCGCCCCGTCGTCGATGACGCGCCTGATCTCGCCAGCGGCGTCGCTGCACCGGTTCTGGAGGTTGATCGTCAACTGAACGCTAGCGTCCTCACAGACCTCGACGAGACGATGGCTCTCCCCGACCGTCTCGGCCATCGGCTTCTCGCAGTGAATCCCCTGCACCGACTCGTGGCGAGCACACGTTTCGACCAGCTCCCCGTGCGTGGACGGTGGGGTGCAGATACTGACGACGTCGGGGGTCGCCCCGTCGAGCATCGCCTGGACGTCCGTGAACACCCGTTCGTCGTCGAGACCGAACTCGTCCCCGAACGCGGCCGCGTGGTCGGCCACGATGTCCGCGCAGGCTGCCACTCGGCAGCCGTCGGCCCGTCGAAAACTTCGCGCGTGACGGTAGCCCATGGAGTAGCCGTCGTGATCCGAATTCTCGGGGTGTGGCCCGGTTCCGACGATTCCAACCGTGTAGTCGCTCATGGTGTAACGAATCGTAGTTCCGGCGACCGTCTTATAAGCGTGCCGGTGGCCTCGATAACGGCTACGTCACGGACCCGTCGGTATCGACGTCGATCCACTCGCCCGTCTCTGTGGACTCGTAGGCGGCGTCGAGAATGCGGAGGACCGCGACAGCGTCCTCGAGGGTGACCGGTGGGTTGCGCTTTCCGTCACAAGCCTCGAAGAATTCCTCGACGAAGTCCTTGCCCCACGATCCGCCATAGCCCGGGGCCGGGTCGTACTCGTGGGTGATCGTCCGGTGGGGCGTGCTGGCCCACTCGCCGCTCACGTCGTCGAGTTCGAGCGTCGTCTCGCCCTCGAATCCGAACTCCCGCCCCATCGGGTCCCAGCTACTGCGACCGTCGCTTCCGTACAGATCGATTCTGGTGTCGTAGACGCCCTCGCCGAGGTGGTAGCCGCAGTGGAGCGTGCCGATCGCACCCCCGGCCGTCTCGAGCTGGAGCGTCGCGACGTCCTCGACAGCGACCCCCTCGGTACCTGACGCCATGTTCGCGTTGACGCGTACGATGGGTTCCTCGAGGAGGTAGTCGATCAGCTGGAGCCAGTGGATGCCGAGCCACTGGAGGATGCCGCCACGACTCGCGTCCGGGTCGAAGATGAAGTGATCGGTGTCCCGGAACGACAGCTGCGACGCGACGTAGCGCGCCTCGAACGCGCGGACGTCGCCGAAGAACCTGTCCTCGACCAGCCCACGGAGGTCTCGAGCGATCGGATGTGATTGCCACGGATACGACACGCAGACGGTTTCGTCGGCGCTCGCGGCCCGCTCGAGCACGGGCTCGAGGTCGGCGACCTGGCGGGCCGCTGGCTTCTCCGTGTAGACGTCGACCCCGGAGTCGAGCGCTCGTTCGATGGCATTGGGCGTGTCGCGATTCGGAAGAGTGAGGAAGATCGTATCGACCGACTCGGCCGCCAGCAATGTCTCGAGCGAGTCGTAGACGGGGACGTCGCCGAGAGAGGCGACGGTGGACGGATCGAAAGCCGGATTCGGTTCGCACGCGCACGTCACCGTCGCCTTCGCCTGAAGCGCGTCGAGGGTCTGCAGGTAGGGCTCTGCGTGGTGGTGGTCGAGGCCGACGTAGCCGATGGCTCGCTCCGTCATTTCGTTGCCTCCAGGCCGTCGTCAGTTCGGTCGAACGCGCGAGCGATGCGATGACGGCCCTCGTTCCTGTTGCACCGAGTCGTTCGCCACCGGTAGCGGACGACGGTTGACAGCATCGCTGTCCGCCTGGCGACGGTATTCGATTCGCACGGTCCGGGGACGTGTCGGGTTCGGGGACCAAGAGGGGTCACGTCAGGCTCACCTGCGGAAGATCCGATTCGCATAGCTGCATCGTTATCACTCGGTTCATGGTGGCAAGTTGTAATGTACGTTGTGGTGAGAGACGTGTCACGACTCGATGGACGGGTGTTTCGGGAATCCAAATTCGAACACACTTTACCACGGATGATGGAGGGTGCCGATCGCGATAGTACCGTACTCGAGCGAGAGCGGTCGAAGACGCCGTTACGACCAAACAGCGAACGTGGACAAACCGGAAATCGTTTTGCACACGTAAACAGCCGTTCACGCTCGAGAGCGAACGTCGTTACTGCCGTATTTCGCCATTATATCGGTAATGAGTGCCACAGAGATCCATAACGTGACTCTCATACGTCTGTAACAGCCTGTGACTGTTTCACACCCTGTGTTTTGCTATGTAAAACACAGGTCGGAAAACTTCGAACGTACTGTCCCGACGAGGTACTCGTTCGTCAGCACCGTCGACTTCGCCAGTTCGTCTGCGAACTCGAGCCCAATTCGAGGCGATACGAACCGTTTCGGGTGCCCACACTGTAGTTTGGTCATTCGTGTATCACCCTTCCAGGCGACCGTCCCGTCGCCGTTGTAGCCGGACCAGACGGGCAGGATCCGGTCGGCGCCTCAGACGGGGAGAGAGGAATGGGGTGTTTGACGATCGGAAACGACTCGACCAGGACCGACGTCGATGGTCGGTAACCGACTTCGACGGCCAGTGACTAACGTCGGTGGTCGACGACCAACGACCGGTGGCTTGATACCCGGACGTTCCCTCGTATCGAGCGACCTATGACGAACGTACTCCTCGCCGGTGAGTCCTGGCAGCTGCTCACCTTCGAGATCAAGGGACAGGACGTCCTCACCGGGGCGTCATACGACGAAGCGCCGGATCACCTCATCGCGGCCCTCAAGGTCGCGGGCGCGTCGGTGACTTACCAGCCCTGTCACGTCGCGACCCGCGAGTTCCCTCGCACGCGGGCCGACCTCGAGGCGTACGACCTCGTGATCCTGAGCGACATCGGCGCGGATACCCTCCAGCTCACGCCGCAGGTCCGACGGGGCGAGGCCGACGTCGACCGATGCGAACTCCTGGCGTCGTACGTCGAAGACGGCGGCGCACTGGGGATGATCGGCGGCTACATGAGTTTCGCGGGCGTCAACGGCCAGGCGCGGTACGACCGCACCGCGCTCGCCGACGTCCTGCCGGTCTCGATCGGTCCCGGCGACGACCGGGTGGAAGCGCCGGCCGGCGTTCGGCCGACGAACGAAGGGGTTCTAGGAGCGGACCTCGACGACGAGTGGCCCGCCGTCCTCGGCTACAACCGAGTCGTCGCCGACGCCGACGCAGACGTCTGGGCGACGGTCGGCGACGATCCCCTGGTCGCCGTCGGCTCGTACGGGGACGGACGGACGTTCGCGTTCACCACCGACTGTGCGCCCCACTGGGCGCCGCCGACGTTCCTCGAGTGGGACGGCCTTCCCACCCTCTGGGAGGCACTGCTCGAGGACGTCACCGGCTGACCAAGGCGGTAGGGGTTCGGTCGCCTAACCAGAGACCAAAAAGAAGATCGATCACACGACCTGGCGACCCAAACGTACTTTTGCGTGACCCACGCTACGCCAACGTATGGAACGCTACGAAACGCGCGTCGAGGGCGGAACGGTCTACTTCGAGACCGACGAGGGGGACCTCGAGATCGGTGACCTCAATACCATCGTGGACGTAATCGGCAACGAGACGTACACGATCACCTACGACGAGAAGCAACGAACCCAGGCGTGGCTCGAGACCGACGAGGACGGAGCGGTGACGTTCGACGTCCGCGAGACCATCGTCGACCTCGACCACCGGCGTGAATTCGTCGAGAAGATGCGGTCGATCGATCGGTCCGAAGAGAAGTACGGATTGCCGGAGCGGGCCGTCGAATTTGCCGAGGAGATCGTGTCGATCTTCGAGCAGCAAGGTGCCTCGACGCAGACGACGTAGCAGTTGCTCGAGTGCTTCGAGCACGAAACGCCGCCACACCCATATGGGATCGGAACCAACCGACAACCGATCTTCGATGCCACGGGACGCACCCGATACGTCTTCGAGCAGTTACGGGTGGCGGGCTGGCACCGCCACTCGCGTCATTACGCCCGAGCAACCGATGTGGATGGCGGGTTTCGCAAAGCGCGACGAACCCGCCACGGGCGTCGAGCACGACCTCGAGGCGACGGCGCTGGCGCTCGAGGACGAGTCGGGAACGCTCGCAGCCATCGTCTCCGCCGACGTGTTGTTCGTCCCGAGAGCGATCCGAGACGCCGTCACGCAGCGCTGTGAGGTGAAATACGGACTGGATCCCGATTCCATCGTGCTCGCGGCGACGCACACCCACTGCGGACCGGAATTCCGGGATTTCAAGGTGCGAATGTACGCCGACGACGTCGAGCGGTATCGAACGAACGCGGCCGACTATCGCGAACGACTCGAGGACGAACTGATCGCCGTAATCGGGGAGGCCCTCGACGACCGAGAGCCGGCGCGGATCAGCTATAGCCACGCCCGATGTGGGTTCGCGATGAATCGACGACTGCCGGTCGAGGACGGGATTGCCCACGAGCAAAACCCCGACGCGCCGGTCGATCACAAGGTTCCAGTTCTCGTCGTCGAACCCGACGAAGGGGTCGACCGGACCGACGGAGCGGCACCCTCGGCCATCGTGTTCGGCTACGCGTGCCACACGACGACCCTCTTTTTCACGAAGTACTGCGGTGACTGGGCCGGGTTCGCCCGCCGGTACCTCGAGGAGCGCTATCCGGGAGCCACCGCGCTCTGTCTCCTGGGCTGTGCCGGCGACCAGAATCCGTATCCACGCGGTGACGTCGACCTGGCGAAACGCCACGGACGCACGATGGCCACGACCGTCCGCGCGGCGATCGAGTCCCGGAGACGGCCGGTTCGAGGACCGCTCAGAACCGGCTTCGAGGACTGTGCACTCGAGTTCGAGGACCCGCCGAGCAGGGACGAACTCGAGGCGATGCGGAAGGGCGACGTGCGACACCTGCGCGTCCGCGCGGAGGCGTTGCTCACCGAACTCGACGAAACGGGCGCGATTCGAACCGAGCACCCGTATCCGATACAGACGTTCGGCTTCGGCAACGATCTCACGCTGGTGGCCCTCGGCGGCGAAGTTCTCGTCGAATACGGGATTCAATTGAAGGATCGCCTCGAGGGGCCGGTCTGGGTGGCCGGGTACGCGAACGACAAGTTCACGTACGTACCGACGGCCAGGGCGAGAGCCGAGGGTGGCTACGAGAGCGAGGGGGCGATCCGCCGGTCGACGTTTTCGGGTCCACTCGACCCGAACGCCGAGGAGCGAATCCTTCGACACGTGCAGGCCCTTGCCGAGCGCGTACGTATCTCGAGGACGATACAATAGGTAGGGTAGGATAAATAGGTGCGATAGGTACAATAGATGGGGGCCGGCGCATCAGGTCCAGTAATGATAGACCGGGACATACACCGAGTTCGAATGAGCGAGTCCGTCGAGCCGCGGATATCGACCCAATGACTTTAGTCTCGAGCCCGACCAGTACCCAGCGAACCCAGACGACCCATGCCCGCAGACACACCCCAGGACGACTACCCGCTACACCCCGAACGAATCCATGGACCGCCGTCGTCGGCCGAGGAGCGCGAACACCGACAGGCGTACCTCGAGGAACTGCGTCCCCTGCTCGCGCCCGTGGCCGACGAGTACGGCTCCGACCCGCGCCTCTCTCACCGGGACGACAGCTGGCTCGCCTGGCAGGAACGGACGGGCGAACTTCCGCCCGGTTTCGAGCGGTTGCCGGCCATCGCCGAGCTTCCCGACCCCCTCGTTCAGTACGGGCCCGATGCGGAACGCCGCGCCGAGATTACGACCCGTGAAGAGTGGGAACAGCAGCGAGATCGATACAAACACCAGCTCGAATACTGGCTCTACGGACGGATGCCTCCCGCGCCGGACAACGTTCGGGCGAGCGAGCTCGACACCCGGTCGGTGGAGGGAGCCACGATTCGCGACGTCAGACTCGCGTTCGGTCCGAACCACGACCTGACGCTCGACCTCGAGTTCATGGTCCCGGACGGGACGGGTCCGTTTCCGGTCTTTATGACCCAGTGGAACCACCGCAAGTGGGCGCTGCTCGCCCTCCAGCGGGGTTACGCGGCCGTCGTCTACGCGGCGGCCGACGCCCGGGACGACGCGGCCGACTACGGCGAATCCTATCCCGATTACGACTTCCAGTTGCTCGCCAGGCGAGCGTGGGCCGCCCATCGCGTCGTCGACTACCTCGAGACGGTGCCTGAAGCCGACGACGATCAGATCGCGATCACGGGCGCCTCGCGAAACGGCAAGCAGTCGCTGATCGCCGCGGCGTTCGACGAGCGCATCGCCGCGGTCGCCCCTTGTAGCGCCGGGAGCGGGGCCGTCGTCGCGGCGCGCTTCGATCGGGACGACTGCTACGCCGGGGACATGTCGGTCCACGCACGCCTTCGGCGCAGCTGGTTCCACCCGCGCTGGCGCTTCTTCGTCGGTCGGGAGAATCGCCTCCCCGTCGACGCCAACCACCTCGTCTCGCTCGTCGCGCCGCGGGCCTGTCTGCTCCACACGGCGCTGAACGAGCGGACGACGAGCGCGTGGGCCGTCGCGCAGTTGTACCGATCCGCCAACTCCGTCTACGACCTCCTGGAGGCTGACGACCGACTCGCCCTGCAGTATCGCCAGGGTCGTCACGCCAGGACCACCCGAGACGTTCACCAGATCCTGGACTTCTTCGACGACGCGTTCGGACGCGGCGAGTACGACGATCCGACGCAGCTCTACCACGACTTTTCGTTCGAGGAGTGGCGTCGGACGGCGGGCGAAGACGTCGACGTCGACGGATTCCCCGAGCGGGGGCTCGAGGACCCCCTGATAGACGACGACGGCACCCGAGCCGAGACGATCGAGGAGTGGACCGATCGAAAACCCACGCTCCGAGACCGGCTCCGCTGGAGCTTCGGCGAGCGACCGCCGCGTGCGTCGAATCCGCCGGCGTCCTCGCTCGAGGAGGCGGGTCGGGGCGGGAAACCGGACTACCTCGCGGACGTCATCGGTCGACCCGACCCACCGGACGGCGTCGAGAAACGGTGGCTGTCGCCGTCGCGCACGTACGGCGAACGCGTCGAGGGCGACCTCTACTATCCGCAATCGGCCGATAGTGACCGCCCGAACGAACAGTTACCCGCCATCGTCTGGTTGCACCCCTACGCCTACAACACAGGGTACGGGGCGGGCGGTCGCGGCCAGGTCCCAATCGAGGGTTCCACCGACCGCGGGTTCGCGCTGTACGCGTACGATCAGCTCGGCTTCGGCACCCGGATCGAGGAGGGCAAGCATTTCTACGAGCGTCACCCGAACTGGTCGAAGATGGGCAAGCTGGTCGACGACGCGCTGGCCGCCGTCGAGACGCTCTCGGGGCTCGAGTGCATCGATAGCGACCGGATCTTCGTTCTAGGGTACGCACTCGGAGCCACCGTCGGGCTGTACGCGGCGGCGCTCGACGAGCGCATCGCCGGCGTCGCCTCGGTCGGTGGGTTCGCGCCGTTCCGGACGAGCGATTCCGAAGCCGAACGCGCTAATGCGGTGATCGGACGACTGTCTCACATGCATGGGCTTCAACCCCGTCTCGGACTGTTTCGGGATGACCCCGAACGAGTCCCGTTCGACTTCCACGAGGTGCTCGGACTGATCGCTCCTCGGCCGACGCTCGCGGTGGCCCCGTCGCTCGACTGGACGCACCCACAGGCGGACGTCCTTCGATGCGTCTCCGAAGCCCGGTCCGTCTACGACCTCTACGGGGTGCCCGAGGCGCTCGAGGTCCGCGCGCCGGACGACCTGTTGAGCTTCGATTACCACGAGGCTCGCCTCGGCGGCGGACCCGGGAAGTCGCCCGGGGCGTTCTCCACGGACCGACGGGACGCCGTCTTCGACTGGATCGCCGACCAGGCCTGAGCTCCCCGCACTCGAGCAAAGGTATATGGTCGAGCCGAAAAAACCGGTGGGCCGATGGACGTCCGATCGCTCGAGAGCCGGTTCCGAATCGATCTCGAAACCGCTGGCCAGGGAAGTGAGGAAGTCGATGAGTGACGATGGCTCGAGGGGCACGAGTGGCGACCGTTCGAAGGACTCGAGTGTCGAAGGCTCGACAGTCGTGAGCGACGACCTGGAAACAGTGATCGACCTCGACCCCGGAACGGATCGCGACCGATCCGGCGGTGACCACTGGTCGATGATCGTCGCCGGCGACTGCGCGCTCAATCGGGACGCCAGGCCGACCGCCGATCGAACGGTGTCGTCGCCCCTTCGGGAACGGATCGGCGCGGCCGACGTTTCGATCCTCAACGTCGAAGCCCCCATCGTCTCCGAGGAGACGACACCAATCGACAAGAGCGGGCCGTGCGTCGAGAATCCGGATGGGACGGCCGAAACGGTAGCGGACGTCGGCTTCGACGTCTGCACGCTCGCGAACAACCACGTCCGCGACTACGGACCCGAAGGCGTCGTGACGACGCTCAAGGCGCTTCACGACGCCGGCCTCGCGACCGTCGGCGTCGGATCGACGCCCGAGGAGGCGTACGAGCCGCTCGCGGTCGGTCCCGACGCGTCGGTCGCAATCGTCAACGTCTGCGAACAGGAGTTCAACCTCGTCGACGAACGGGGCCACGGGGCGGCGTGGCTCTCCGATCGCCGTGCTCGAGAGGCCATCCGCGCGGCCGATCGCGAGTACGACAGCGTGATCGTCGTCGCCCACAGCGGCGTGGAGTACGTCCCGTTGCCAGCTCCGCGGCTCCAGGGACTCCTGCGGGAGTTCGTCGACATCGGGGCCGACCTCGTCGTCGGGCACCACCCGCACGTCCCCCAGGGCTGGGAGCGCTACGGCGACGGAGCGATCTTCTACAGCCTCGGCAACTTCCTGTTCGACAGCATGACCGACGAGGAGAACACGTCCTGGGGGCTCGTCCTGGAGGTCGAATTCGACGGGGCGATGCCGATTGCCGTCGAACTCGTGCCGACCGAAACCGTCGACGGCGTCGTCCACCCGCTCGGGCTAACTCGAGATCGCGAAGATTACCTGTCGTACCTCAACCGTCTCGCCGAGATCACCACCGACGCGGCGACGCTCGAGGCCTACTGGCAAGAAATCGCCGTCCGGGTGTTCCACGAACGGTACTCCAACTGGCTCCATACGGGTGTCGGGGCGAACCTCGCGCGTGCTCGGTCGGCGCCGAACGACCCGCGACTGCAGCGATCGATCTGGGATCCCGAAACCCGTCGGGCGGAACTCTTCGTCCTGCTGAACGTCATCCGGGCGGAGTCCCATCGGTGGCTCACGACCACGGCGCTCGAGGTGCTCTCCGGCGAAGGGATCGACAGGCGGACCCCGGAGATCAGCGACGAAGCGCGGCGACTGTTAGCTCGAACCGCCCGCGAGTGAGGTCGCTCGAGCGGTCGAACGATACGGGACGATGCTGGCGGGTACGGATTACTGCATACCAGTCATATCGAATTTACGCCATAGTTTGGTTGATGACAGTTCTCTTCGTTTCCAGAGTGAGACGATCCGTTCGAGGTCACCACTACCAACGACGATCGAACGGTGAATCCCTCGTCGGCGCCCCCCGACGATCCGAATGTAGTTCGATTTCTGGATGCGCTAAGCAGGATACAGTGTCCTGAATCGTACGTCCAAATAGACCGCAAGAATCCGTCCACAGGAGTCTTTCCGACGGTTCCCGTATCTGATTTGGTCACCTCGTTCGACCTGGGGACCAGCAACACCTCACTCGTCGATGCCAGTCCCCTGATTTAGCTGACACCGCGCTTACTCGAGACTCAAGTCGGAGGAGAACGATTCCTTCAGCATTCAGAGTAATAGTCGAAGCTTGTAGAATCTACACACTTCCCCAGGGGTCAGTTTTCGACGAGTTACGGACCCACACGTCGATAGCAGGAATCGTGTAGCGTACGAAACGGGCCCGTCGTCCTCGAGAAACGCGTCGTCCGAGTGGTGACACCGGAAGAACGGCGATAGTAACGTCAAGGCTTCTAGAGAGACTCGAATCGGTGGCACGTCGTGCGATTGCCACGAACGACAAGTTTCACCGCTCCGTTCACCGTTCTAACCGACTGAACACTTACCCGATGTGTGGGATTTCTTCGACTCGATCAGGATCGCGATCGTGAATGTCACCGGTGGCCGCCGTTCCGAGCAGCGAGAGGAGCGACGCCAGCGTCGTGCGCGTTCGAGTTCGATACTGGTCGACCGACTTCGGTTCGACGACTTCGTAGATGATGCTGCCCCGGTCCTGTAATCCGTACGCCTTGTGTGCGACACCGGGATACGCTGCCGTCGCCGGATACCGGCTGACGACGCGGTCGAACCGGCTGAGGTGATCGTAGACCTGCACGCACATCTTTTTGGACAGCGTGAGTCCATCCTCGGGAATCGGCTTTTCTCCCAGGACGGGCCACATCACCGAGTGTGTGACGGCTGCTCCGTCCTCGGTCGTTTTCTCGCCTTGCCCGTGGATGTCGATGAACAATTCGGGGTCGACGCGATCGACGGCCTCGGTTACTGCCCGCGCTTCTGGAACCGGATTCTCCGGGAACTGCTCCGAGTGGTGCCTGTAGAGGCGACTCTCGGTCCAGTCGAGGAAGTGATACCGGTTCGGATCCCAGCCACGACCCTGGTAGGTCGTCGTGAAGATACCCTCGTCAGTATCCGGATCCGGCGCGTCCGGATCGACGTTACCGCGGAGCTCGATCTCCGCCCCGTCCGGGTTCGCTCGCGGAACGACGTGAACAGTCACGTCGTCCAGGTGCGCCTCGGACTTGCCGCTCGCGAGGTAGTGCAAGAGCGCGACGAGGCTCATCGAACCGGACGATTCGTTCCCGTGTTGCTGTCCGACGAACAGAACGTCTGTATCGCCGCGACCGACCGAGATCATGTCGATGTCCCGACCCTGGTTCGACGTGCCGACCGTCGTCCTCGAGAACGGCCGTCCGGCCATCTCGAGGTGGTCGAGCACCCTCTGTAGCTCCGCGTAGGGCCGATGTTTTTCGTCGCGGGGGGTCGCGTCGGTACCGAGCGGCGCGTCGCCGAATATGCCGTCGTGTTGCGTCTCTGTTAATGGTCGAATTCGTGTCATTCGTATGTTCTCGTTGTTGTTTTCGAACGGTCAGTCGGTGCGCTCCCAGGTGTGCGATAGCGGAATGCGCAACGGTGCGCCCGTTTCGATCGTGTACTCGTAGCCGGCGTCGGGATTCGATTGATCGACGTACCCCTCGACCGTCGTCGCGTCGCCGATATCGAGCGAGAGTTGATTGGCTTGGTCGCTCGTCGCGCCTTCAATGCGGTACGCTTCGACGCCCGTTCCCGTCTCGACGTAGAGCCACTCGCCGACCAGGTCGTCAGCGGCGTCGGGTCGGTGTTCGGACGTCAGTCGGACCTGAATCTCGTTCGTCCGCGACGGCTCGCGCGTGAGGTCCTCCACGCGACCTTCGAATGCGTCGGGTTGATCGCGAATCAGCGGCGGTCCATCGCGAGTGGGCGCGAGCATCGATCCGTCCTCGAGGAATGCCGACTCCGCGGTGCCCTCGCGCTCGGAGTAGACGGCCAGGAATCCGTCGAACCGGAACACGTCCCCGACCCGGCAGGTCGAGTCGCCGGGTGCGTAGGCGACGTAGTCGGTGCGGCCGTTCGTCAGCGTCACCTGAACGGCCCTCGCTACGCCGTCGTTCGAGTGAGCCGGCACCGGTTCGATCGATTCGACGTTCCGCGAACCGCGGTAGGGTTCGATAACGGAGGTGAACGTAGTCTCGAGGTTCGATCCCCACCGTCGGGCGAGAGCATACCGGAGGCTCCACGGGTTCCCGGTGTGACGCGGCGGCCGTCCGTCCGCGAGGGCGACTTCGTCGACGTCGCCGACCATCGTCAGCCGAAGGTGGGCGTCACCCTCGTCCGGGACGATACCCGGCGCGTCCGTGACCTCCCAGTCGACGCTGAATCGGTCCGCCGGATCGTCGTCGCGGACGACGTCGTCCAGGTAGTCGAAGCCGTTGCCGACCGCGCGTTCGTAGGCGGATTCTTCGCTGTAGGCGGGCCGGGGTACGTCGGGTCTAGCGTAAGTTCCGACGTCCTGGGCCTCGAGGTCGAGCCCGCTCGTCGTGGCCGACCCGGCCGCGCCGTGGAAACTGAAGCGATGGTCGTCGCCGCCGACGATCCGGAAGAAGTCGACCGCGTACGAGTGGTGGTCGTCGATTCGCACCATCGCGGTGGTTCGGCGGTACTGGCTCGTCGTCGGGTACGCGTCCGTCGAGTCGATGTCGGCGAGGCGTACACGCTCCGTCTCCCTGAAGTGGTGTGGTGACCCGCCCTCGGTTTCCGACTGCGGGGACTCGTCGACCACGACGGTGTTGTGACTGATCGTGTTCGACGTCCAGTGTCTCCCCTTCGGCCACGCCGGCGACTCGCCAGGCGAGTCGGGGTCCGGCCAGAAACCGGTGTGCTCGGGGTAGCCCAGGGCCGGAGCGAGGTCGCCGCCGTAGGCGTGGACGTCCAAGTGTAACGCGTCTCGATACGACCGGTCAGATCCCTCACCGTCCGGCGTCGACGCTCCGTACCGGAGGGCGAACGATCGCTGGGTGTTCCCGCGTTCCGCCTCGAGTTCCTCCTCGCGCTGGGCACGTTCGTCGAGGAATTTGCACTCGATGACGCCCATCTTGTAGTTCGTGGCGGCAGGCCGCTTGCCAGTGTTCTCGAACGTGATCCGGTGCTCGCCCCTCGAGAGGTCGACCTCGTCGGCGAGCACGGTGAACTCCTTCGCACCCGTCACCTCGTCGTAGAAGTCGTACTCGGCGATCCGCTCGCCGTCGATCAGCACGTCGTAGGTGCCGTACCCCGACGATCTGAACGGTTTCAGGCTGAACTCGTAGGTTTCGGCGACCGGAATCGAGAACTGGAACGAGATCGACTGGCCCGCCGTGTCCGCCTCGAACTGGACCGTGCCGCTGTTGCTGTAGACGGTGTAGTCGGTCGTGCGCTCGAGGACGGTCATCGAGGGGAACTGGTCGACGACGCGGTAGCCGCCGCGGATGTAGTGTTCGCCGTCCCGGAGCGCGGCGAACCCTGTTCCCGCCTGGTTCGTGCTCGAGAGTTCCAGCGGGCCGTCGGCGTCGATCACCTCGCGCACCGCCTCCGCAGTGCCCGCCGGGTCCGGACTGAAGATGCTGCCGTGGACGCCGTCGTACCCGTACCCGTTCGCGAGGAACGCCCCCTTCGCAAACTGGCCGTCGCCGAAGGACTCCAGGGCGGTCGTCATCGCTTCGGTTTCGATCGGCAGCCACGGCACGCCGGTTCGTCCCATCGCCCCGATACTGGGCAGGTACGCTTCGCGAAGCACCTGCGGGAGTCGGCCGGCGGCCGCTCGCTCGAGTTTCGGGTGGTCGGCCAGCCCCGGACCGTCGTCTCTCTTGTACTCCTCGAGGACAGTCGTCACGCGTTCGAGCGCCCGATACGCCCGTTCGGCGGCCGCTGGCGATCCCGGCGCGTTGCCGTCCCGATCGACGGCGTCGACCAGCTCGGCGCGCAGGTTGCCGCCGGTGACGCCCCACTCGCCCCAGTACGAGCCGTCGTCGTGGTGGGTCCGCTCGCCAGGTCGAAGGAGGAACTCGAGGACGTCGCCGGTGTAGCCCTCGGGGTCGTTCTGGACGGCGCCGGCCATCGCGAGGGCCGTTCGGTGACCGCCCGATGGCGAGTGAATCTGGTGGTTCCGCACGGCGGGTAACACCGTCCGGACGACTTTCGATTCGACGTTCTCGCGGAGGTCGTCGGCCGTCCCTTTCGAGCCGATATCGTACTCGTTCGCCCGCTCGTCCAGGAACGCGAGCAGTTCGGCGTCGTCCATTGCGGGGAGGAACGCGTCGTACGCGCTCACGAGTACGCGAACCGTGATCGTCTCCTGGACGCAGCCGCAGATTTTCCCCTGGCCGGTCCACTGGTGGACGCTGGCGTAGCCGTCGTCGTAGCGATAGGGAGACAGATCCATCTCGGGGTAGACGTCCGCGATCCGGTCCAGGAGGACGAGTCCAGCCCGTGCGTACTCGACGTCCTCGGTGAACAGGTACGCGTCGCGAAATGCCCGGAGTGCCTCGAGCAGTTGCTCCCAGCGGTAGACCCGGTTGAAGTAGGCCACGAAGTGGTAGCGGGCGCCTTCGACGCCGAGGTAGCCGTCCTCGTCGACCCAGCCCGTGCCGTCGTCGACGCCCCAGTCGTCGGGTTTGTCGGGCCGTCGCTCGTTGACGAGCAGCGAGTCGTCGGCCAGGTCCGGATCGAAGACGCCGCGATCGTCGAGGCCGCTTTCGCGGTAGGCAGCGAAGTCGTTCGTCGGGAACACCCCGCCGCTCGAGGGTTCGACGACGGTCCACGGTTCGTCGGTCGCGAACGTCACGTCCTGGCGCTCGACGCCCGGGGTCGAATCGATCAGTTCCCACGGCCGCCGCGTCGACTCGGCCTCGAACGGAACCTCGTCGAACGACTCGTAGACGCCCGCGTCGTTGAGCGGGCGGTCTCCCTCGGCCGTCGCGGAGAGGGCCACGTTCCGAGGAACGGATTGCCCGGTAACGGCCTGCCACAGCCCGTCCAGCCCGCTGTAAGCCTCGAGGTACTCGGTCGCGGTTTCGACGGCCGACGCTCGCCGATCGGCCGCCCAGGTGTAGTTCTGGACGTTCTCGAGCGCCGCGGTTCGACGCTCCGGCGTGTACAGATTCGATCGATACTTCTCGGCCGCGAGCGCGGTAGACCCGGCGTTGTCCCCCCGCGTCGGGTCGGCCGACAGGAGCAAACCGAGCGAGAGCAGGCTCGTGGTCTGGAGGAACTCCCGGCGGCCGTGCCCTCGGAAATCCGATAGTGCGTCATTCCGGCGATTCGTCCGCTCCTCACTGTTACTCATTATCAACCACACCACACCTTTCGAAGATTTCGTAATATAATTTTGGGTTACATTCTGTGAGAGTGATGAAAACGTTCTATGGGATTAATCTAACAGACCTGTAAAACAACCACCGAATGTTTTGGTATATTCAGGCTTGATGCGACATGCCGGCGGACGGATGGGCGGTTACACACTCCGCGACAGAGACGAACGCGCTCCGGCAACGTGAACGGACGCCCACCGTCAGGTACGAGGCACCACTTCCGCTTCGTCCTCGAGAACCGACGAGCGGTTCGGTATCAGCACCGTTCGGGGTCACCGCGGAGCCCCGTCCAGTCGAGGTCACCGCGGAGATTCGTTCAACCGGATGTTCAGTCGTCGGTGGCGACCGATCGTCGCATCCTCGAGAGCGTCGAACCACCCTGCTTCTCTTCGTGTGACTCTACGGTTCGATGGGGGTCCGTTTCGTCACCTTCCTCGTCGAGGAACTCGGCCTGGATCAGCGTCTCGACGGCCCGCTCGGCCGTGAGGTCCGTCGCCTCCACCACGAGGTCGGTGTGCGCCGACGGCGCCTTGGCGGCCGTCGTCTCCGCCGTCGTTGAGAACTCCTCGAGCACGTCGTCCAGGTCGGCGTCGAGGTCAGCGGTTGCGAACCGTTCCGTGACGAAAGCCGCTACCCGCTCGACGGTCGTTTCCTCGTCGCCGGGAGCCTCGAGCACGCTCTCGAGCGTCCGATCCATCCCGCCGGCGTCGACCGAGGGGCCGGGATTCGCGTGAATCTGTGGATCGAGGCCGAGTCCCTCGTAGAGTTCCGTCATCGTCGGATCGTACGTCGTGATCCCGGCGTCGAGCCAGTGGGCGTCCGTGGCCTCGACCAGGTAGCCGGTGAAGGCGGTCAGCTGGCCGTCGCCGATCTGCCCACCGGGTGCGTGCAGCGAGTCGTCGATGGTCTCGACTCGGTCCGTATCGAAGACTTCCTCTTCGTCGCCGTACGCCGGCGCGGCGACGAAGTTCCAGCCCTCCTGGAGGTAAGTTTTCTCGAGGTCGCTGTCGCGGTGGCCCGGCGGCGTTCCGTCCGGCCCGACCGGCGGGTCGTCCGCTCGCTGGAAGTGGACCTCGACGCGCACGCCTTCCGCCGGCGTCACCGTGAACGCGTAGAGCGTATCGGCGTACTGCAGGCTCCCGTCGCCGGTGACGGACTTCCAGTTGCCGGCGTCGTGGTTCCACATCTCGATCTCGCCGGCGAACTCGCCGTACCCGTCGACGCCGAGCACGTCGTAGATCGTCTGATCAGTCGGCCCCGGGAAACCGATGGCGTACGAACCATCCGGATCGAGGTACAGGTCCGTCGCGATTGCCGTCGGTTCGATCGCGTCGACGTCGAGGGATCCTGCATCCACGGCACCCGACTCGAGTTCCGCTGGCGGGACGGTCAGGTAGGGATCGTACGCGACGTCGCCGTCCACGATCGTATCGCCGTAGCTTCGGTCACCGAGGTAGTTCTCGCGACAGTCGAACGGTCCCTCGGGCGTGTTCCATCCGTCGCCGGGCTCACCGCGGAATGGCAGGTCGGTGGCAGAGAGGTCGTTGTACCGCGCCAGGACCGCGTCGGCGTCGAGGCCGAAGTAGCCGGGTCCGAGGTCGAGACCGGTTGCGGCCTCGACGTCGTTGAACGCGAACAGCGCCGTGTCGCCGAACTGCCGGAAGCCGATTCCGGCGTTTTCGATGGTGTTCCGTTCGATGCTGACCGCTGGCGGGTCGATACCGAACCCGTACTCTGCGACGCGAATCCCCGTGTAGGAGTCGACGATGTGATTGTCCTCGATCTCGACGTTAACGCCGTCGACGTAGATGCCGTTGTTCGAGTCGTCCGAGTAGGGTTCCTCGTCGGGGCCGACGATCGTGTTGTTCGCGATACGACAATCCTCGCCGCCGTTGAAGGGGCCGGAGAGCGCCACGCTCGCGCGATCGCCGTCTTCGTGCTCGAGGTGGCAGTCGGTGACGGTGACGCGGGTCGCGCCATTGACGATCACGCCGCCCTGGAAGGAGTAGTCGGGGCTGTCGGTCACCGTGACGTTCCGGATCGTCGCCCCGTCGACGGTGCCGAAGAATCCGGAGTCGGTACCGACGCCGACGACCGTCCCGAACGCGGTGACGTTCTCGACGAGCACGTCGGTCGTCTCGCGGAGCTGGACGCCGAACGTCCCGGCCGCGGTCACGTTCCTGATCGTCACGTCGTGCGCGCCGTCACCGGCGAGCACTCCAGTGCCGATAGCGTTCTTCTCGTCCACCTCGCCGTCGATTACGTTCGCCTCGACGTTCTCGAGGGTGACGTCGTCTGCGCCGATGTGGATAATCCGCGGTCCAGGCAGGTCCCGTTCGTGGACGATCGAGGGGGTCGCACCGTCGACGCCCCGGATCGTGATCCCGGGCGTACCGACGTATAGACCGGTCTGGAAGCCGCGGTCCGGCGCGTCGACCTCGTAGACGCCGTCGGCGAGTTCGACGGTGTCGCCCTCGCGCACGAAGTCCACTGCCGCCTGCAGGTCGTCGACCTGCTCCGGGACGCGAAGCGGCGACTCGTAGACGGTCGTCGGACGGAACGTCGCCGCCGTCTCGATCGGCTGACCGCGCTCGCCGAGCGTGACGAATCGAGTGCTGATCGCGAACTCGCCGACCCGATCGAACGTATCGACCGTGATCTCGACCGTCCCGTCGAAGGCGTCGTACTCGAGCGGGTCGTCGAAGGAGACGCTCTCGCCATCGATCGAGAGCGAGAGGTCGCTCTCGTCGAGGAACTGGAGCCCGGTGACGCCAATTTCCAGTTCCTCGAGGTTCTCGACGGCGACCTCGAGGGTAACCGACTCGCCGGGAGCCAGCCGTTCGGCCGGCGCGGTGACGACGTCGATCGGCGGCGCCGTGGCGGCGTGAGCGACGAGATTGCCCAACAGCGATTGTCCAGCGTCGGTGACGGCGTCTCGGTCGACGAACGTCCCGAGGCCGAGCGACGACGCGTGGACGACTCGAGATAGGTCGTCGATCGCGAGGCCGTCGCCCGTCTCTGTGGACGCGACGGCCGTCGAGGCTACCGTCGAGCCGGCGACGCCGCCGCTGTACCCCTCGAAGTAGCTGTGGAACCCGCTGTAGTACACGCCGATCCCGACCGAAACTGGCTCGGGTTCGGTGATGGTGACGCTCTCGCCTTCGGCAGCGATTCCCTCGAACACGGGGTGCGCTTCCGAAAGTTCGTACTCGATCGGATACGCGATCGGGTACGGCACCTGGGCAACGACCTCGCTCGTCTCGCGCGGGTCGCCGGTCGCATCGGACACCTGGGAGACGGCGTCACTCGCGTCGCCGAACTGGTCGAGGTACACCGCACCGATTTCGGGCGCAGAGGCGACGTCGACGAAGTCGGCGACGAGGTCAGCGTCGTCGCCCAGGTTCTGCACGACGTAGCCCTCGTGGTCGCGACTCTCGGCTGCGTCGAGGGCGGCCGCTGGCTCGAGTCGGTCGAACCGGTATCGCGGGTGCATCGCTTCGGCGAGAATCGTCTCGAGGTCGGCCGCGTAGCCGCTCCCGGCGTCCACGATGCCGATCGGAACCGGCTCATCGTAGACGAACGTCGGCCCCGTCGAGACGGTGACGGAGTCGCCGAGCCCTGCGAAGGTGTGCTCGAGCTCGAGGTTGCCGACGCCGTCGTATTCGGTCCCGACGGTGATCGTGACCTCGTCCGAGCGGGCAGATTCGAAGTCGACGCGTTCGCCGAACGCGGCTGGCTCGCCGTCGACCTCGAGCCAGGCCTCGCCGACGTAGTCTCCGACCTGTTCGACGGTGACCGACTCGACGTGGGCGACGTTCGCCGCCACGTCGAACGACTCGCCGGCTTCGAGGCCCTCGGGCTGGCCGTCGACGACGGCGATTGCGAGGCTGTCACCGAGCGTGAAGTCGACCGAGTGAAAGCCGTCGTCGACCTCGACGGTGACGGTGTCGGCGGTGTAGCCGAACGCGTCCGCGGTCAGCTCGTACGTGCCGGGGATCGCCCGGACCTGGAACTCGCCGTCGGCGTTCGTCTCGACCGGGAACCCGTCAAGCGTGACGGTCGCTTCGTCGATGGGGGCGCCGTCGGAGTCGGTGACGGTCCCGGTGACGCCGCTATCGGCGGCGACGCGACCGACGGCAGCGAAGGCATCGACGATTCCAAGTCCGTACCGAATATCGGGGTCGTCCGACTCGCCTTCGGGTTTCCAGGCGGTGGCGGCGAGGGCGCGTTTCACTCGCTCCGGCGTGGCTTCCTCGAGGGCCGCCGACCTGATGATGCCGACGACGCCCGCGACGTGTGGCGACGCCATCGACGTCCCCGAGATGGCGTGGTACGGGCCGTTCGAGTGGTCGACCGGGAACGCGCTGGTCACGTCCACGCCCGGCGCCGACACGTCCGGGACGACGTAGCTTTCGGGCCAGTCGTCCGGAGCGAGGTGGCCCCAGGCGCTCTCCGTCGAGATCGTTTCGCCGCTCGAGAACTCGGCGATCGTCTCGTCCTCGTTGGAGGCCCCGATGGCGAAGGCGTCGTAGACGTTGGCGGGCGACCCGGACGTTCCGACCCTGCTGTTGCCCGACGAAGAGACGACGACCGTGCCAGCCCGATCTGCGTTCCGGACCGGTTCGATCATCTCGCCCACGTAGCCGGAAACCCCGAGGCTCATGTTGATCGCGTCGGCGTCTTCCTCGACGGCCCACTGCATGCCGCCGATGATCTGGGCGAACGACCCGCCCCCATCCGGGAGGACGAGTCCACCGAGCAACGTCGCGTCTGGAGCGACGCCGATTGCAGTGCCGGAATCGTTTCCACCCGCGACCGTTCCGCTCACGTGCGTGCCGTGATAGTGCGAATCGTGGGGCTCTGAATCCACCTGCTCGCCGTCGCCGTCGAACTCGGCGAAGTTGTCGGACTCGAGGTCGATGTCCGGATGCGTTGGATCGACGCCAGTGTCGAGCACTGCGATCCGGGTGCCCTCGCCTCGCGACTCGTACGCGTCCCAGGCCGCGGGCACGTCGATCTGCTCGAGGCCGTACGTGACGTCGCCCGTCTCCTCGCTGGCGATTCCGGCGTCCGGTTCTGGGATCTCGTAGCGAAAGTTAGGGTGGACCTCCGAGACGCCCTCCTGGGCGGTCACCTGCTCGAGGTCGACGACGCCGGTGTCGACTTCGAGGAGGAGCGCGTTCGCGAGCCAGAAGCGGTTCTTTACCGCGAGGCCGTCCGTTTCGTCGACGTACTCGACGATGAGGGCCTGGCTCTCCTCGGCCGTCGCCTTGAGTTTGTCGACGACGGACGCGGATGCGACGAGTGGAACGTCCACGTCCTCCGCACGGACGACGACTTCGGTCGTCTCGCCGGCGCTGCCACTCGCCGTCGGGAAGAGCGCGAGTAGACCGGCACCCGCCGTTCCCTGGAGAACCTGCCGGCGCGACACGACGGATGGCGATTCGTCTACTCCTTTGGGGGGACGCTCTGTCATCTGTTATCGACTGGTCTGGGAACCATACGAACCCCGCCTCACCCGAATATAGTAAAGAGACGTACAGTCGTCGTTTTTTGAAAGTCGCCAAAAATAATATGTTCATGGGTGATGTATTTAGGCAATTATTTCCGGCTACAGGCAAAGCGATTCCAGCATCGGGGTCGGACGCGTATAGACCTCGAGCATAGCGCCCTATCGACGCGCTATTAGGGAACGAATCGCTAGGCTGAGTATGCACACGCTCGACGAAATCGACGTGGAAATTCTGTCGCTCCTGGGGGAGGACGCTCGCCGTCCGTTCAGCGACATCGCGGAGACCGTCGGACTGTCCGGACCGGCCGTCTCCGACCGCGTCGCCCGCCTCGAGGACGCCGGCGTCATCAACCGGTTCACGATCGATGTCGACCGATCGACGATCAGGGGAGGCGTTCCCATCTTCGTCCAGGCCGACGTTGGGGGCGCGAGTGCGGACGTCGATCCGCTCAGAGAGCGGATCGGCGACGCCGACGCGGTCGAACACCTCTTCGTAACCGCCGAGGGCGACGTCTGGTTTTACGCCCGTGCAGAGGGGCGAAACGTCCGTCGCTGGCTCGAGGAGTTGCTCGGAAACGGCGACCTCGAGTATCGCGTCACGCTGATGGACGACGTCGAGTGGCGCCCGTCGCTCGGTGGGACCGCGTTCGCGCTAACCTGCGCGGAGTGCGGGAACACCGTCGACAGCGAGGGCGAATCGGCGACCATCGGCGGCGACGCCTACCACTTCTGTTGCCCATCGTGTCGGGAGCGATTCGAGAATCGGTACGCCCGACTCGAGGAAGGGGCGTGATTGGACCGGAGTGAACTCGGCTCGAGTCGATGGGCGTCGCTCCCTGGTGATGTGGTTTTCAGCTAACCGCTCGAGATGCGCTCGAAAACGGCCGAGAGAGTCAATACTGCGACCGGTCAGGGACGAACCGTTCACTGTTGTCCGAACCAATGGACTCCTCCAGCACGGAATCAGTGCTGCGGATACGATCGAAGCATGACGGATGAGGACTCTCATGGCGGGAGAATCGCCGGTCGATAAACAATCGTCGCGAACGAAGAAACAGGTATGATCGCGGCTGCTCGATCCTGGATCGCCCAGCACCGTATTGTGAGCTTCCTTCTCATCACGTACGCGTTCACGTGGTCGATTCAGGCGGTACTCGCAGCGACGGACATGGAGGCCTCGTGGACGCTGTCGATTCTGGTCGGCTTCGGTGCGTTCGGGCCACCGATCGGTGCGGCGGTGGTCCTCTGGGCGAGCGGCGGCGACCTGCGTTCCTGGATTTCACAGTTATTCATGTGGCGAATCGGAGTACGATGGTGGGTCCTCGCGCTCGGTCTTCCGATCGCTATTCTCGCTGCGGGAAGCGCCCTGTACGCGCTCTTTGGCGGTCCAGTCGACGTCGGCTCGCTCCCGTTCGTCGGCATCTACGTCTTCGCGATGGCATGGGGCATTATCTGGGGTGGCGGCCAGGAGGAACTCGGCTGGCGCGGCTTCATGCTCCCCGTCTTGCAAGCGCGCTACAGCGCGCTCACGTCGAGTCTCGTCGTCGGAATCGCCTGGGCAGGGTGGCACCTGCCACTGTTCCTCAACGCCAACACCACCCACGGCGGGTGGCCGCTCTCTCAACAGCTCATCTGGATCGTGACGATCCTCGCTGGATCGGTGCTCTGGACGTGGATGTACAACAGCACGGGCGGGAGCGTCCTCGCCGTCGCTGTCTTTCACGCAGGCATCAACACCATGGGAATCTTCCACCCTGCGGACAGGGACGCACTCGCCCCCGGTGGGGTTCCAGATCCGTGGCTGAATCTGCTGGCCGAAGCTACCACCGGTGTCGTTCTGGTCGCGATTGCCGTTGGACTCGTCCTCGTGTGGGGTTCGTCGCATCTCTCACCGCGGCGACGTCCTGGCCTCGAAGCCGTCAGTCTCGCCGGTTCTCGAGAGTCACGCGCACGTACTCACGATGACGCCAATCGTGACCGTGGTTCCGATAGGGGTGACAGTCGGTAGTGTTCTATACCGGTTCGTGAACCTTTCTGGTCCTTTGTCACAAACGTCTACCACACGTCACGGGCCTATTTCCGTCCCGATCTGCTCGAGACGACAGCGGGTTGACGTTCGACGAGGAGGCGTGGGCAGCATAAGTCAAAGAACGCAAACTGGAGGAAACGATTTCGTTGAAACCCTCAACCGGTGACATCTATTGACACCCACGCTGAATACAGGGCGCGGCTGTGCACGAGTTGAGAGTCGATCTGCGGGGATTCGTAATCAGTCAGGCAGGGTGCAAATGGAGCACCAGCCAGGAACGCTTATCACGGGAGACAAAACGCACAATCCAGGGAAGCCGTTGTTGAGGCTATCAGTGATTCGGGAGCATCAAATACGTCGCATAAAGTTTCTCCGCATTGAAAATAAAGAAGATTTTTGTAGATGAGTTGTTAGGATGCTATTATGATCCCGCCCTCTAGAGAAACCCCTAGTAGTAGTCTGCCCACATTTGGCGACCTACTCCCCCGTACCTTCACACATCTCGACCGTCTCCTCGTACTGGCGCTCGTGCCACTTGCGACGTCGGTGCTGAATGTGAGTGATCTGCTGGCCACCGCACAGAGCCGTGGAATGTCCATCTCCGCGTCGTTTCCCATCTACCGGTACGATCTCTGGAGTTTCGTCAACGCACCCGACGATGGCGGCCTCACAGTCTCGGTGCCATTCGGAACAATGGAGTCGGTCATACTTGCTGTCCCACTGCTCGTAACGTATCTCGTCATTTCCGGTGTGCTCAGCGCGGGGTACTTCGGGAGTATCGCGTCGGGCATCACGACTGGGTCGTTCGATTTCATCGCTAACCTACGTAAATTCGCCGTTAGAATGATCGCGCTGGAAGTGCTCGTCGTCGTCGGGTTGCTCGTCGTCTTCTTCCCATTGCTCGTCGTACCCCCGCTGTTCGTACTTGCGATCTTCCTCTTGCTGGTCGTCGGATACCTTCTGTTCCCGGCTGTGTACGTTCTGGTGCTGGAAGATCGCGGAATCGAATCCGCCATTAGACGAGCGTACGGCCTCGTTAGCGAGCACCAGCCGATCTGGTTCTTTCTCACGCTCGTCGTAGCGACGCTCGTCTGTGCGATCCCGTTGAGTGTTCTCGCTCACTCCGGGATTAGTGGTGCGATCATAGCGGTAATCGTCGCCGCACCGATCAGCCTCGCATTCAACGTCACTACCGCATTGATGGTGGCCGAAATGGCCGGTCTCGAGGTTTTGGAGTGAGTTACTCGGTACGTCGGAAGACTTGATGGGTTATGAAGATGCAGGTCAAATTATCGCCTGATTCAACGTAGTTCGGTTGGAATAAACAATTCGCAAATAGAGTTCCCGTTCAGTGCAGTTGGTATAGTGAGCGCAGACGAGTCGTGTTCAAACTCTTTGACGTTAGGGTTAAAATCGAAGTGAGAAATTCGAAGAGTTCGATGGGTGATTCAGGGTTCCGTAACGGCTACCTCGAACCCCCAGTCAAACGATAAATCGGCGGCAGTAGAGCTACCCTTTGCATCGGGATCATTCCAGATGGAAACCTGTCGTTCCCATCGGTAAGTGCCGGTCTCAAAATAACCCTCGACACGGTAATCATCCCACAGTTCGTACTGAGTTGTGAGTGATTCATGGGGCTCAAATGGGTGTGGTGGGCATCCCTGGTTGGAAAACCCACGGTACTCATCGGCGCTCCGATCTTCCGTCCATTTCCCTTCGTCCCGCTCAATTCGGTCAGCGTGTCCAGGTGAATAGAGCCAGAGCCCTTCGGGGGTATGACTTCCACCTTTCGATCGATTAAAGAGACTACAACTACCGTCTCCAACGGAGAAGGCCCGCTCTGCCCCTTCATTCGTTATGTGAATTTGCAATCTTACTGGTTGTGAATCTGTAGTTCTCTCTTCGAGAAGTTCAGCATCGATCGTAACGTCAGAGTCAGCCGGAGTCGAATCCTGGTCGTGAATACTCACTTCCCGTTGAGAAGTTCCACTCCCGGAAGCAGCGGGTATCTGGCCAAGACACCCAGAAACGCTCACGACAGAGGCCGATCCAACGCCGTAAAGAAACGAACGTCGATTCATATTGATTGTCAGTTGGCTAGTCACATGTAATTTGGGTTAACTGAAACGCTGATTCGAGCAATGCGCATTCGTATATATCGATTGCTTCCGGCCGGAAATGGTTAAGCAATCAAATCTGCTGTGGTGCATCGATCCTCTCTACTCAGCAGACAGACCCTGTAAATGCTGGGGATTTCAACGAAGTCGAATGGACGAATAGCAATACTACAGGGACCAACCACAATTATATTGGAACCAACCCAAAGAACAGTGCCAATCGCATCCTCCTATATTAGTAAATATTCTGGCTGAAAGCTGGAATGAAAGCGAAAGCGATAGGCTCCCTTCGCAGATTTTGTTTCGGTAGAATTTTTGCGAGGGAAGATCACTGCCGCAGGACCTTCCGCATCTTACGATGCGAGGGGAGGGAATCGAACCCACGAACTCCTACGAGAGCGGATCTTGAGTCCGCCGCCGTTGGCCGCTTGGCTACCCTCGCACGCGCTAGCGAGTAAGCAGGTGGCCCTTGAATACTCTACGGTTTCGTTCACCCCTCGCCCTCGGGCGCCGGAAGCACGTTCTCCTCGAAGTCCTCGAGAAACACCGTCTGATTCGTGGTGACGTTGCGTAGGTACACCCGGTTGGCCTCGTCAACAGCGCGATCTACCTGGCGAGTACTCGAGGCGAGGCGACGAATTGAACCGCGATTCGCGGAAAGACGAGCGACGGTGAAGGTGACGGTGGCGTGTCGAGGGAATCGATTGGCAGTGACGGCGGCGTGTCGACGGAATCGATCGGCAATGACGGCGGTACGTCGCTGGAATGGAGCGATACGCACGACAGAAGACGAGTGCGGCGCCACGCCGCTCGCGAGGAACGCAGGAACTGCTCAGGACGACGGCGTCTCGAGGAGAATCGGCGTCGCGGGGCGGCGACGGTCGTCGTCCCGTTCGTGGGCACGCTCGGCCGATTCGGGTGGGTCGATGTGCGAAACTGGCTCGACGACGAGTTCCGTTTCGCTCTCTCGCGAACCACCGGAGTCGGGAGACGAAGGACCGTCCGAGGACTCGCCCCGTCCGTCGGATTCGTCCTGGTCGTACCGGGCCCCGCAATTGTGACACACGACCCCGCCGTCGACGTGAGCGAACAGCCGTTCGCCACACGCCACACACCGTTGCGACGGATAGATCATTACTTCCATTCGTCAATCGAATCCTATAAGCGCTCCGGCCAATCTACGACCCCGGGAACGGCTCGGCGGTTCGCGCGGAGGCGCCAAGACGTTTTACCCTGCCCCTCCTCTATCCACCCGTGGACGAACACACACGAGCTCCCGACGTGGACCCGCCGTCGGACTCGAGCGCGCCGACGGGCTGGCGGCCCGAACTCGACCGCTGGGAGCACGGAACGCTCCGGCGGGCGACGGTTCACGGCGTCAGACTGTTCAATGCCGGCGACTACCACGCGAGCCACGACTGTTTCGAGGACGAGTGGTACAACTACGGCCGTGGAACGGTCGAGAGCCAGTTCCTCCACGGCATGGTACAGGTCGCCGCCGGCGTCTACAAGCACGTCGACTTCGAGGACGACGACGGGATGCGAAGCCTGTTCGCCACCGCCCTGCAGTACCTCCACGACGTCCCGAACGACTTCTACGGCGTCGACCTGCTCGAGGTCCGGACCACGTTGACGAACGCGCAGAACGACCCGTCGGTCCTCGACGGGTGGAAACTCCCGCTCGACGGTCGGCACCCGGAGGCGACCGAGGCCGATGTCACCTACGCCGAAGGTCTCGAGTAAGGGGTGCGTCGACGTCGTCCCGATGACTGTCGTCGCACGATCGACTGCCGTCACGCAAGTACGAGTCGCCCAACTCAAGTAGGTAGTACGTGAGCGACGGTCACCGCCTGCATTCACCGTCAGAACGACGACCGATTCATCAGAAACTGAAGCTTTTTGTCCACACCGAGCGAGGGTGAGACGTATGCGAGAGGCGCTTGCCGAGTGGCGGCCGGTGATCGACGACGCCATCGCCGAGATACTCCCACGGGAGGTCGACGGCGACGACCTCGAGGCGTTCTTCGGTGAGCCAACGTTCGCCTACGATCCGGAGGGGATCCAGCGCGCGCTCGCCGATCCGCTCTGGGACCTCCTGGATCGCGGCGGCAAACGGTGGCGGGCCGTCCTGTTTCTGGTGTTCGTCGACGCGCTCGGCGAGGATCCCCAAGCATTCCACCCCTACGCCTGCATTCCCGAGATCCTCCACAACGGGACGATCATCGTCGACGACGTCGAGGACGGGGCGTCGATTCGACGCGGCGAACCGGCGCTCCACCATGTCCACGGCGAGGACATCGCCCTGAACGCCGGCAACGCGATGTACTTTCTCCCGCTGAAGATCCTGACGCACGATCCGGGCGACCTCGGTGCAGAAACGCGGCTTCGAGCCTACGAGATGCTGCTGTACGAACTCAACCGGACCCACCTCGGACAGGGGATGGACATCTGCTGGCACAACGAGCGCGGCGTCCGCATCTCGACCGAGCAGTACCTCGAGATGTGCGCCTGCAAGACCGGGTGTCTGAGCCGGATCGTCGCCAGGCTGGCGGCCATCGTCACCGACCAGGAACCGGCCGTCGAGGACGCACTCGCCCGGTACGCCGAACTGACGGCCATCGCGTTCCAGATCGGCGATGACATCCTGGACGTCGAGCACTCGCTGGGGCGGGCAGGCGAGTTCGGCAAGGAGTTCGGCAACGACATCCGGGAGGGGAAGACGACGCTGCTGGTGTTACACGCCATCGAAACCGCCGGCGCCGAGCGAGCGGGTCGACTCGAGGAGATCCTCGAGACGGACGCCAACACCGACGAGGAAGTCGCCGACGCGCTCGCGATAATAGAGGACGTGGGGAGCATCGAGCACGCCCGCGAGCGCGCGCTCGAGTTCTCGGAACAGGCACGAGGGGCGCTCGAGGACCTGCCAGTCGACCTTGAGCTGGAACCGAGAGCGCAGTTGCTCGAGTTTACCGAGTTCGTCGTCGACCGGGACGTTTGAGACCTATTTACCGATTTCTTCGGGGCTCTGGCGTTATCGCTCGTCGTTCTCGTCAGCCTCGAGGTACGGCCGACAGACCCGTTCGACGCCGTCCTCGAAGTCGATTTCGGGACGCCATCCAGTCGCGTCCCTGAACGCCGAACTGTCGGCGCAGGTGTCATGGACGTAGTTCGTCAGCGGGATGGGTTCGTAGACCGGTTCGACGTCGGTCCCGAGGGCGTCGTTGAGCAGGTCGACCACTTCGTTGAACGAGTACGACTCCCCGGTCCCGAGATTATAGACGCCAGCGAGCCGGTTTTCGGCGGCGAGTTCGAGGCCACGGACGACGTCCTCGACGTGCGTGAAGTCCCGGGTCTGGCTGCCGTCGCCCCACAAGACCGGCGGGGTGCCGCTGGCGATTTTCTCGGCGAACTGCGAGACGGTGTTCGCGAACGTCCCCTTGTGACTCTCCGCCCCGCCGTACCCCTGGTACACCGAGAAGAATCGCATGCCGGCCAGCGCGAGGTCGTCGTAAAAGTCGTTGTAGTACTCCGCGTATCGCTCCCTGGCGAGCATCGACGCGTCGTACCCGGTCGAGGCGTCGATGGGGACGTCCTCGGGGATCGGTTCGGTCCGGTCGCCGTAGATCGAGGAGGTCGACGCGTACACGACCGTCTCACAGCCGTCGGCCATCGCCTGCTCGACGACGTTGACGAACCCCTCGACGTTCACTCGCGTCCCTTCCCGCGGGTGGTCCTCGAGCAGTTGCCGACTCGAGAGCGCCGCCAGGTGGTAGACGACGTCGACGTCGGTGGGGAGGTCGTCGTCGAGGACGTCCGCCTCGACGTACGTGACCGCGTCCTCGAGGTTGTCGACCGTGCCAAGGTAGCCGTTGTCGAGGGCGGCGACGTCGTTGTCCGTGGCGAGCGCGTTCGCGAGGTTCGAGCCGATGAACCCCGTGCCGCCAGTGACGAGAACTCGCTTTCCGTTCATAGGAAATCGTTCCGACCTCCGTCATATAGGGGTACTGATTACTGAGTACTGATTGCTGATTACTCGCGTTGTCGCGTGCGGACTGCGCTCGGCCTGTGCTCGAGCGGTGCTCGGGGTACCGACGATCGGATCAGCCGTAGACCATCGAATGGCCGCCGTAGACAGCCGTCGAACAACCGCCAATCAGTCCTCGTGAGACGGCTGCCACTGCAAATCCTCGAGCGCGGACGCCGCCGGCGTCGTCAGCGGCACGTTGTGGTACAGTTGCTCGAGGTGGACCAGCGTCCGGTCGATGGCGTAGCGCTCGACGGCCGCCCGGGTATCGCGGTCGGTCTCGAGACAGGACTCGATCCCCCCGGCCATCGCCTCGAGGTCACCCAGGGCGAACCGGTCGCCGTTCTCGGGCCTGATGGTCTCGTCGAACGGCGGGACGTCGGCGGCCGCGACCGGTGTCCCGCAGGCGTTGGCCTCGAGCGTCGACAGGCCCAGAGTGTCGCCCGTCGAGGCCGTCACGAAGACGTCGAGAGAGGAGTAGAACGTGGGAACGTCCTCGCGCGGGAGGAAGTCCCGCAGGGTGACGTTCTCGGGTGCCTGCGCCTCGAGTGGTTCGCGGTACGGCCCCTCGCCGACGACGACGAACTCGTACTCGGGCAGTTCGGCGGCGACGCGCAGGATCTCGTCGACGTTCTTCTCCATGCTCAGCCGACCGCTGTACCCGACGACGGTCTGGTCCGGGTCGGGGTACCAGTCATCGTCGGTCGGCTGGAAGAACTCCATGTCGATGCCGACCGGGAGTTCGATGTACTCGACCGCTCGATTGATCCGACTCGTCGAGGCAGTGACGACGTCGAAACTCCCGAGCAGGGAGTTCTCCCAGGGTACGTACAGCTTGCTCAGGCCGCGAGCGACCGTCTTCGACTTCACGCTCTGGTGGAAGTACTCCTCGAGCGGCGTGTGATGAGTGTAAATCGACGGCACGGCGTGCTTCCAGGCGTAGTAGCGCCCGAGGATGCCCACCGGAGCGGGCCCGTGGCAGTGGACGACGTCAAGATCCGGCAATTTCGAGGTTCGCTTGGACAGCGGAATCCGATAGCCCCGGTAGAACGGATTCGGCAGGGAGCGGACCGGAATCTCGTTGTCATCCGGTTCGTAATCGCCGTCCGGATACACGACGTACACCTCGTGTCCCTTCGCCTCGAGTTCCGCCCTCCAGAGGTCGATCGTGTACGTGACGCCGTCGATGCCGGGGAAGTAGCTGTCGGTGAAGAAGCCAATCTTCATTCAGGTCACCTCCGCGTACAGGGTCTCGTAGCGACCGGCGACCTCCGAGAGCGAGAACGCCTCACTTCGGCTCGCAGCGTTGTCGCCCAACCGCTGGCGAACGTCGGGATCGCGAAGCCGTTCGATCGCCGTTTCGAACCCCTCGGTGCCGTCCGCGTCGACTTTGAGGCAGTCCTCGCCATCCTCGAGCCAGGAGAACGTCTCGATGTCGCGGACGACGACGGGCTTGCCGGCCGCCATCGCCTCAAGCAGGGCGATGCCCTCGTTCTCCTCGTGGGTCGGGAAGAAGAAGACGTCGCCCGCCGCGAACGCGCCGCGAATGTCCTCGACGTAGCCGGTGAACGTACAATTCGATGGGGCATCGTCGACGAGACGGAGCGTCTCCCGCCCCTTCAGCGAGCGATCGATCGGGCCGAACCAGACGAAGTCGACGTCCGGAAGCCGCCGAGCCGTCTCGACGAACGTCTCCAGCCCCTTGCGCTTGATGACGTGACCCACGAGGAAGACGACGGGGGGCTCGAGGTCGTAGCGTTCCCGGTAGGTCTCCTCGAGCGACTCGAATCCCTCGAGTTTCTCGACGTCGACGCCGTTGGAGATGACGGTCGTCGGTACGTCGGCGTACGATTCGATCAGGTCCTGGTTGTACGCCGAGGGACAGACGAGCGCGTCGGCCAGGCCATAGGCTCGCTCGAGGTACGGCCGTAGCAGCTTCGCCAGCGCATTGGTGAACCGGAAGCTGTCGCCGAAGTCCTCAGCGGTGACGTGCGTATTGGCGACGACCGGAACCCCCCTCGAACGAGCGCGCCGGGCGTACCAGACCGACTGCGGCCCCATGAGGTTGCAGTGAAACACGTCGACGTCGAGGCGGGGTTCGGTCGTGTACGTGACGTCCAGTCGGTCCAGCATTTTGCGTTGATGGGCGACCGACTCCCGGATGCCGCCGGTGACGTGCTCTTCGAACTCGAAATAGTGGGAGACATTCACGCGAGGTCACCCCTCGATACCCGCCGATTCGTCCCGGCCGACGGGTCGCTCCGCCGACTCACTCGAGGACGAGCCACGGGACCTCCATGAGCGCCGGAATGTGCGTTTCGATGTGGTGCTCCCAGACGCCCTCCTCGCCGAACGCCTCCCCGTGATCGGCAGTGACGACGACCCGCCCCTCGAGTTCCGGGACGAGGGCCGCGACGGACTCGAGGGCGATTCGCAGGTTCTCCTCGTAGAGGGCCATTGCGGCGTCGCGGGTACCGTTGCGGACGAGGTCCGCCGGGTCAAGCTCAAGCCAGAGTCCCGCCTTCTGGGCGAGTTCGCTCCCCTCGAGGGTCGACTCCACCTTCGGTCTGACCGTCTCGCCGAGGGAGTCGAGGACGCCCCCGTCGTCCTCGTCCTCGTCGGCTTCGTCCTGCCGTCGGATGCCCTTCTGGATCTGTTTCAGTTTCTGCCCCGTGCCCCGTGCGAGGTACGGTGCGTGGGGTTGCATGTAGTGAAGGACTGTCCGATCGGCCGTCTCGACCAGGTCGCGGTGCTCGGCGAACGACTCCGCTACACTGTCGGGCGGGACGGTGCCGAGGTCGTCGTCCCATCCGTGCTTCCAGACGTCTACGACGTCGCTGATGTGTTCGTTCGCCGTCCACTCGTAGTCGCAACTGGCCCCCCATTTGAGTTCGTTCAGCGGAATCCCGAGGTCGTTGATGAACGGGTTCCCCGAAAAGTACGCGATGTCGTGGTCGCCGGTGAACGTTCGAGACGCCCACTCCGGTGTCGACGACCCCGTACTCCGTCGCTTCTCGAGCGTGCCCTCGAGGTACTCGTCGTACACCTCGCTAAACACGTCGTACCGGCACGCGTCCAGGACGAGACAGTAGTCCCACTTCGAGTCGAGGAAACGCTGGCCTTTCATCTGTTATGTCCCGTTTGCTATCCAATCGACGTATCTTTACTGGTTCGTCGGCTGGCGGCAAAAAACCGGTACTTGCGCCGAATTCGAGGCGAATCAGGACGTTCAAGGGGATCGGTCCGTACTCTCAGGTATGGCACCTGGGAGTCGGCGGGCCTTGCTTCTCGGCGCGTTCGGCGCGCTCGCGGTGTTCGTCGTCCTGTTCGTCGTCGTCGGCGCCGAGTACGTCGTTGACGCGCTGCTGGCGGCCGACCCGGCGTTCGTCGCGGCGACGATCGTCCTCGGCCTCGCCTGGCTCGCGTCCTGGAGTCTCATGCTCCGAACCGTGCTCGAGACACTGGGCGTCGGCGTCACCGTCGGGAAGGCGTTCCTGGTCTACGCGGGAGCCGTCTTCGCGAACAACGTGACGCCGTTCGGACAGGCCGGCGGGGAACCCTTCTCCGCGCTGCTCATCTCCAGGAGCACGGGTGCGAAGTACGAGACCGGCCTCGCCGGCATCGCCACCGTCGACGTCTCCAACGTCGCCCCGTCCGTCCTCCTGGCGCTCGTGGGCGTCGGCTACTACGCGACGACCGCCACGGTCGGTCCGCGACTCGAAAACGCACTGACGGGTGCGATCGCGCTCGTCGCTGTCCTCGGCCTGGTACTCGCGCTCGGGTGGGCCGTTCGAGAGCGTATCGAGGCACACGTGCCGGCGACCATCGCGAAGGTAGCCGGTCGATTCGGCGGCGGGCGACTCAATCCGGTCACGCTCGAGCGCGAGATCGCGAGGCGGGTGGCGCGTTTCTTCGCCAACCTGCGCCAGGTCGGGACGAGTCGCCGACAGCTCGCGTTCATCGTCGGCCTCTCGCTTCTCGGCTGGCTCTTCCAGGCGGCGGCTCTCCTCACCGCGTTCGCGGCCGTCGGGTACAGCGTCCACGTCTCCGTCGTTCTCTTCGCGATTCCGCTGGCGAATCTTGCCGGCGCCGCGCCGCTCCCGGGTGGACTCGGGGGTATCGAAGCGGCGTTCGTCCTCCTGCTCGTCCCGACGACCGCCGTTCCACTTCCCGAGATCACCGCCGCCGTCCTCATCTTCCGTGGAGCCGTCTACTGGCTCCCGGTACTCATCGGGGGGAGTTCGACGGCCGCGATGGGAATCTGGACGGTCGCCTGAGTCATTCATCGCCGAGTGTCGGGACTCCCCGTTCGACCATCGTCATCGATCACTGGCAGGAAGCCGAGACGAGACGTCGATCGTCTCAGTCGCCGAGTTCGGAGGCGACGCTCTCCTCGCCGTCCTCGAGCGACGACGGTGCGTCCGTTTCGCCCTCGAACGTCTCGACGACGCGCGTCGCCACGACGACGCTCCAGAGTCCGAGGACGAGGCCAGCGACGACGTCCGTGAGCCAGTGGATGCCGAGCACCATCGTCGACAGGACGACCGCCGTGGCCGTGATCGAGGACACGTAAAACCACAATGGGTACGTCTTCCGGGTTCGCCAGGCGAAGAGCGCGACGACGACCGCAAAGGACGTGTGGAGAGACGGGAAGACGTCGGTGTTGGAGGACACGGCGGCCGTCAACGTCTGCGTCTCCGGGTAGATTTCGTACATCAACCCGGAGACGTGATGTGGCACTCGATTTCGAGGGCCGTAGGCGATAAAGAGCGTGTACAGAATCGCCCCGACGGCGTAGTTGAGGACGTAGGCGGTGAGGACTCCCTTGAGGTGCCGGCTCGAGGTGTGCACGAAGTACAGCACGAGCGGGACGACGAGCAGGTACGGGAATCCGAACATGTACATCGCCGAGAAGAAGGCGATGAGCGACTCGGGAACCGCTGCCTGCAGGTCGGCGACGAACAGCCCCTCGAGTTCGTACAGCGAGTCGGTGATGTCCCAGCCGAGCGCGCGCGAGATACGGAGACTGAGGTCGTTCGTCGCCTGTTTCGCCAGGAAAAAGAGCGCCGCCACGCCGAGGTACGGCGCGATTTCGACGAGCCGTCGGTCGAAGTCGGCGATGGCGTGACGGAACTGCTCGAGACTCGTGCTGAACGCACAGGTCGTGACGAGACCGGTTGCGACGATCAATCCAGTGACGAAGACGACGGTGAGGAGGGCCATTGCGGATAGTTAGTGGAGGGATCGCGGAGTGGATGAACTGTCAACGGTGGGCGTTGAAACGTTTTGGGGAGATATATGCCGGGTGTGGCTCGAGAGGTGCCAATGTATCGTCATGTATTCGTATCAAATGGGGTCGTATATGGAAGTATCGATAGTCGGCCCCATCGATACGTCGTCCGGGCGCCCGTCTCACCCGGAGTTTTATTCGCGTCGCAGCGTATCACCGGCCATGGTTGATGTTCTTGCAGACGAAATCGCCCGGTTCGTCCGGGCGACCGGCCCGGAACCGGACGAGACGCTCGTCGAGATGGACGAGTACGCGGCCGCCGAGGGCTTCCCCCACGTCGGTCCCGAAGTCGGCGGCTTCCTCCGCCTGATCGCTCGACTCGCCGACGCCGAGCGCATCTTCGAGTTCGGCTCCGGCTACGGCTACTCCGCGTACTGGTTCGCCGAGGCGCTCCCCGACGACGGCGAAATCGTCCTCACCGAGGTCGACGCAGACGAACTCGAGCTGGCGAAGTCCTACCTCGAGCGCGGCGGCTACGACGGCCTCGCCAGCTACGAACTCGGCGACGCGCTCGAGACGATCGAGGACTACGACGGACCGTTCGACGTCGCGTTGATCGACCACCAGAAACACCGCTACGCCGAGGCGTTCGAGGCCATCAGGCCGAAGCTCTCCATCGGTGGCGTGATCGTCGCGGACAACGCGATGCGAGCGGGGATCATTCAGTTCGAGAAACTCCTCGAGGTCGTCGAGGGTGGCGATCCGGACGACGTCAATGAACACACTCAGGGCATTGCGACCTACCTCGAGACGGTTCGTGACGATCCGGACTTCGAAACCGTGGTGCTTCCGCTGGGGGAGGGAATCGCGGTGAGCTATCGGGTTCGATAGCCGTGGCAGGCGGCGACGGCGGCGTCTCGAGTGTCGACTCCTGTATGGAGCAAGACACAGATTCGCGGGGGATTCGATGCGAATCGGCCTGAACCAGTACTATCGAATGTGCACCAATAAACTATTGTTTTTATAGTATAACCAATCGTCGACCAGCGGATCGGCACGGAGCGTCCCCATCTGTCGCTCGGGATCACTTCTCGAGATGGGGCGAAAAACGTCGGCGTTAGTAGTCGCAGTCCTGGTCGACGACGGATTCCTCGGCCGGAATCGCGTCAGTGCCGGCGTTGTACTCCTGGAAGGCGAGGAACGTCGTCGTCGAGGCGGCGCCCACGAGCGTCGCCCACGTGAGTGCGGTGAATCCGGCGACGACGCCGTCGGTGGGCGCCGGAAGGGCCGCGCCGGTCGTCTCGAGCCCCGGCAGGTGGAGGCCGGCGATGGCGATGAACGCGAGCCAGAGCCCGATCGAGAGGCGCGCCAGCGTCGGTCTGGAAACGCGTCGTGCGTAGCACGCGACGCCGTAGACGCCCACGACGGCGAGGGCGGCGCCCAGCGTCGTCTCGAGCGTCGTGGGTTCCAGAGAAGCGGTTCCTGCAGTTACCAGTCCCGAGACGCCGAAGGCGCCGAGGGACAGGGCGAGTAGGGGTCGAACCGAGTGTGTACGGAGGTCGCTCACGTCGTGCACCGGTCGTTGGTGGGTGCAGAACACGGTGGGGTATATACCTGTTGGCTATCCCAGTGACGCGGGAACGAATCACACAGCCGCGTCCGATTCGATTCGCCAGGACAGGACGACGCCCCCGTCGAGCCGTTCGACGGCCTCGAGTTCGAGTTCCGGAAAGTCCGCGACGTAGCCCTCGCCGTCTGCCACCGTCGGGGCGTCTCTTCCGCCGATGAGTCGCGGACCGACGAACACCCGCAACTCGTCGACCAGGTCGGCTTCGACCAGCGAGAAGATGAGTTCGCCGCCGCCCTCGACCATGATGGACTCGAGACCGGCCGACTCGAGGGCGGCGAATGCTTCGCGGAGGTCGACGCGGCCCGTTCCCGCGGGTACGACCGTCGCGCGCTCGGCGAGGGCATCGACGTTCTCGGTGGGTGCGTCCTCGGTCACGCAGACGTAGGTCTCGGCGGCGTCGTCGAGTACGGCCGAGTCGGTCGGCGTTCGCCCACGGGAGTCGACGACCACGCGGGCGGGCGACGGCGACTTACCAGCGTCGAGCCGTCGCTGCCGCCGTTCGTCGTCCTTGACGGTCAGGTGCGGGTCGTCGGCCAGCACCGTCCCGACGCCGACCACGACGGCGTCGCTCGCCGCCCGGAGCGCGTCCATCCGGTCGAAGTCCGCCTCGCCGCTGATGCGGACCTGTTCCCGTCGCCTCGAGGAGAGTTTCCCGTCGGCGCTCATCGCGGCGTTGACGACGACGTGCATACGCTCTCTCCGGAGCGGTGGGTAAAGAAAGCACCGCGAGGCCCATCAAACGTCGAGGATCGATCATCGGTCCGAAGAACGCGATGGAGTGCCGTGGCGCTCAGTGCCCGACGCCGAGGGGACGCTTGCAGTTCCGACAGAGGAATAGATCGCGGTTTCCGTAGAGGGTTAGTCCGTCCTCGTCCGGTTTCAGTTCGGTGACCTCGTGGCCCGCTTCCAGGTGTTCTCGTGAGCGAATCGTGTTCCCGCATTCCGGACAGGTCAGGGTATCGGCCATGCTCGTTCAACGGGCTCGAGCGGTAAAGCGTTCACCGCAGCGAGGACCGTGACGAATAGCTCTGTTGAAACCCGTCGTGCCTGACAGTAGTTGACGTTAACAACGTGTGGTGCGAATTAGTCGGTGGCAGTTTGAGTCATCGTCACGTTCTCGAATTCGAACCGAGCCCCACCAGTATCGCTCTTCGTCACCGAACACGTCCAACCGTACACGTCTGCTAACTCTTTGACGAACGTCAACCCCAATCCCATCCCGGCTTCCGTGCTTGCCGTCGTATATCCCTCGTTGAAAATCTCATCGCGGTCGGCTGGAGGGATTCCGACCCCATCGTCGGCAACGAAAAACCCGGTGGGAAGGTCACCGACTGTGATTGTAACGTCCGCCCCGCCATGTTTGACCGCATTCTCAAACAGATTCCGAAAGAGATGGCGGAGATACGTGCTATCAGCTTCTATCATCTGGTTTGCCGCCGTCTCCATTCTCGCTTCGGGGGCGTCCACCTCGTTCCACGTTTCCTGTGCCGTTTCCAGTACTGAGACTGGCGTTGGTTCAGACAGCGCGTCGCTCCCCCGCGTGATAACCAACATGGCGTCGATAATGTCTTCGATGCGGTCGAACGCTTCGGTGATGTACTCCTTCACCTCTGGTTTCGTTTCTGTCGGGAGTTGTCGACTGTAGATCTGGCCGATGCTAACGGGGTTCCGGAGTTCGTGGGCCAACATTCCCGCGAACCTGTCCAGTCGTTCGTTCTGTTCGGTGAGTTGCTGTTCGCGTTCGTTACGCTCGGTTACGTCGCGTACAACGCCGACTCGCTCATAGTCGCCATCGTCCCGAATGATGGCAAATGAGGCTTCCGCCCGAACGGTTTCCCCGTCTGCGGTGTGAACGTCTGCCTCGAACTTGAGCGTCTCCTCCTCTTGCTCCTCATCAACGACCATCTGTTCTTGATAGTCGTACGCCGTTTCGACCGTCTCTTCGTCCACGACGAGCGAGCCATGGCTGCCGAGCAGTTCCTCGCGGTCGTAGCCGACCATCTCGCAGTAGGCGCTGTTGACCAGTGTGAAGTAGCCGTCTTCGTCCACGAGATAGATGCCATCGTTGACGGTCTCGACGATCGTTTCGTAGCGTTTGAGGTCGCGGTTCGCCCGTTCGAGTTTGCGGTTTGCCTGTTCGAGTTCACGCTGGCGGTCTTCAGCGTCTAACGCACGGGTTTTGGCCCGTGCATCCTTATACCCTAGTCCAAGCCCAGCAATGCTGGCGAGCGCCGGGAGCACGACGAAGCCAGCAATGAGGTCGTTGACGCCCCCCGTCAATGCGCTAAACAGAACGATACTGAGCATGGCGCCGATGCCCCGGACACACCAACTGGCGATGTCTGCGTAGAGGTCGGGGCGGAGGTCGGTTCGTGGGAGACGATAGGCACCAGATATGAGAACAATCCCACTTGCACCAAGTAGCACGCAATTGGTGAAGAGTTCGTCGAACGATCGGATGCCACCAACAGTGATGAGTGCGCATCCGATAGCACCTGCGAGGTAGACACCTCCGAGACTGAAGATGAAACGCTGGCCTCCGATGTAGGTGATTCCCCGTGAGAAATACCCCATTGAGCGCTGTATTGTATCAGGGTGTTATGAGGATTTGGATTCGTCGTCGGTCAATCTACGCTCTGTATCGGGCACAGTCGATGCAATCCTATCAGCGAAGATAAATTATAACAAATACAGGCAAATCGAGAGCGGCGGAAACGCTAGGGGGACACGGCGGTTCGACCCGCCCAGTTACGATCCCCGGGCCCTCGTTGGCGACGTTCACTTTCACTCCGTTGCGGGAACGTTTTTTACCCTCCCGTTCGAAGGGAAGTCGATGGATATCGATACCCATGCCGAGGATCTCGCCTCCGATCTCGGTGTTGACAAAGAGGAGGTCAAAGCAGACCTGCAGAACCTACTCGAGTACAGCGTCCCGCTCGAGGAGGCCACCCAGAGCCTCCGTCGAAAGTACGGCGACGGCTCGAGTGGCGGCTCGAGCGGCACGCCTTCGGCCAGAGACGTCGGGGATATCACGCCCGACGACGGCTCCGTGACGGTCACCGGGGTCGTCCTGAGCGCGGGCGAACGGTCGATCCGTTACCAGGGCTCGGACCACGTCATCGTCGAGGGCGAGCTCGCCGACGAAACCGGTGTGATCGACTTCACCGCCTGGGAGGACTTCGGCCTCTCGCCGGGCGACACGATCACCGCGGGCAACGCCGGCGTCCGCGAGTGGGACGGCGAACCCGAACTCAACCTCGGGGAGAGCACCTCGCTGTCGTTCCTCGAGGAGCCCCTGGAAATCCCCTACGAGGTCGGCGGCGACGCCAATCTCGCCGACCTTCGGACGGGCGACCGCGCGAAGACGATCGAGGTCGCCGTCCTCGAGTGCGAGGAGCGCACGATCAACGGTCGAGACGGCGAAACCGAGATCCTCAGCGGGGTCTTCGGTGACGAGAGTGGCCGACTACCGTTCACGAACTGGGACCCGGTTCCAGAAATCGAGGAGGGCGCCTCGATTCGCATCGAGAACGCCTACATCCGCGAGTTCCGCGGCGTGCCCGAAGTGAACGTCTCGGAATTCTCGACGGTGACGGCGCTCGAGACGGACGTCGACGTCGGTTCCGACGCACCCAGACTCCCCATCGGAGAGGCCGTCGCGACCGGAGGCGTCTACGACGTGGAACTCGTCGGGAACCTGCTGGCCGTCCGCGACGGCTCCGGGCTGATCCAGCGCTGTCCCGAGTGCAATCGCGTGGTCCAGAAGGGGCAGTGTCGGACCCACGGCAACGTCGACGGCGTCGACGACCTCCGGGTGAAGGCGATCCTGGACGACGGCACCGGCGCCGTGACGGTGGTCCTGGACGACGAACTCACCGAAGAGGTTTACGGCGGCGACCTCGAGGACGCGAAGGACGAGGCCCGCGAGGCGATGGACCAGGAGGCCGTCGCGGACACCATCCGGGAGAACGTCGTCGGCACGGAGTACCGCGTTCGCGGTCACCTCTCGGTCGACGAGTACGGTGCGAACCTGGACGCCAGCACATTCGAGGAGAGCGACGACGACCCGGTCGAGCGGGCGAAAACGCTACTCGACGGTCGTGACCGCGGGACGGAGGTGGACGCATGAGTTCGAATTCGGACGAGGAGGTGCCGGGACGCGAGGTCGCCTACCGGGTCTTCGCAGCGGAATTCGACGACGCCGACTACTCCCACGCCGAGAGCGACGAGGAGCGGGCGCCGAACTACGTCATCACCCCGACCGGAGCGCGACTCAACCGGATGTTCGTCGTCGGGGCGCTCACGGAGGTCACGGCGGTCAACGACGAGATGCTCCGCGCACGCGTCGTCGATCCGACCGGGGCGTTCGTCGTCTACGCCGGTCAGTACCAGCCCGACGAACTCGCCTTCCTCGAGCGGATCGACCCGCCGGCGTTCGTGGCCGTCACGGGCAAGGCACGCACGTTCCAGCCCGACGATTCGGACGTCGTCTACACGTCGATTCGCCCCGAGAGCATCGCCACGGTCGACCCCGAGACGCGGGAGCGCTGGGTGGTGTCGGCAGCCGAACAGACCCTCGAGCGCGTCGGCACCTACGCGGCGGCAGCCGACCTCGAGGCCTCGGGTGACGCGCTCGAGACGGCCCTGCGCGAGGCGGGCGTCGAACGCGGCCTCGCCGCCGGCATCCCGCTCGCCCAGGACCACTACGGGACCACGCCCGCCTACCTCGAGGGCGTTCGCGACCTCGCGCTCGATGCAGCAGCAGTCGTGGCCGGCGACAGAGACGAGGTGCGCGGATTGAACCGACAGCCGAGCGATTCGCAACCGAGTGCGCCGAGTTTCGCCGCGCTGGCGAGCGCCGAGTCCGTCGACCTTGACGTGGACGTGGACGTGGACGTAGACGTCGACGGCGACAGCGACCTCGAGGATGCCGCTGCTCGGGATGAGAGCGAACCCGAGGCGCCGGCGGCAGCCGAAACCACAGACTCCGCGGTGACGACCGACACCGGGACCGAATCCGCCGGCCTCGAGGCCGACGACCCCAGCGGAGACGACGAACTGGGTGACTTCGACGCCGGAGAATCGGATTCGACCGCCGACGAACTCGGCGATTTCGACGCCGGCGTCGAGGCCGATACCGAGGACGAGGTTGCCACCGCCGAGGAATCGGGTTCGACGGCCGACGATGGATCCGTTGACGATGAGTCCGTCGACGAGGAATCCGTCGACATCGGCCAGAACGGGGACCTCGAGGAAGACGAACTCGAAGATGCCTCCGGCATGTACGAGATGGACGACGAGGAGCGCGAGCAACTCGAGGCCGAGTTCGGGACCGAGTTTTCGACGGGAGCAGACGTCGACGAGCCGGGTGAGGCAGATATCGACGTGCCAGCGGGCGATGAGTCGGTCGAGGACGTCGAAGACGACGAAGTGGAACCCGAAGTCGACGAAGAAGAGAGTGCCGAGGAGGCCGAGGAAATCGGCGACGACGAAGAAGGCGACGGGATCGACGAATCAGATGGAGAAGAGGAATCCGAGGAAGCCAACGACAGCGACGACGATGAGGAGGAGACCGACCTCGAGGACGTAGACCTTCAGGACCTCGTCGTCGAGACGATGACGGACCTCGACGACGGCGAGGGTGCGGATCGCTCGGCCGTGATCGACACCGTCAGCGACGAGACCGGCGCCGACGAGGACGACGTCGAGGAGGCCATCGACGACGCCCTGATGGGCGGGCAGTGTTACGAGCCCGGTGACGGCAAACTGAAGGCAATCTGAGCCGATGGTCCGCCTCGAGCCCGTACCCGACGAACCGGCGGCCGTCGCGGAGCTGGACGACGAGCGCGCGCTCGTGGTCGCGGACTACCACGCCGGCTACGAGGTCGGGTTGCGCTACGAGCGCGGCGTCGACGTCCCCAGTCGAGCGGCCGAGCGTCGAACCCGACTATGCTCGCTGCTCGAGCGAACCGCCGCGAATCGGCTGATCGTCCTCGGCGACCTGATGCACGCCATCGGCGACCCAGGCGGCGCGGAGCGAGGCGAACTCGAGGTGCTGTTCGAGTCGCTTCCCGACGGCGTCTCGGTGACGCTGGTCCGGGGCAACCACGACGGAGCCATCGAGGGGTGGCTGGGGGCGGGGTACGACGAACCTGGCGGCCTCGAGAACCACGACGGCGACGACAGCGGCTCCGTCGAGGGCAAACTGGGCGGTACACCCCTTCGGATCACGGACGGCACCGGCGTCCGTATCGATGGTCTCGGCTGCTGTCACGGTCACACCTGGCCCGACCGATCGGTGCTCGAGGCCGACATCGTCTGCCTCGGCCACGAACACCCCACCGTCCGACTCGAGGACGACGTCGGCGGCGCCCGCGTCGAGCGCGTCTGGCTTCGCGGACGCCTCGACCCCGCTCCGTTTCGTGGACGCGACGGCGAGGCCTACGACGGACTGCCGTGGCTCGAGGGCGACGCAGACCCGCCCGAGGTCGTGGTCGTGCCGGCGTTCAACGACCTGGCGGGCGGGACGTGGACCAACCGCGAGAACCAGTCGTTTCTCGCACCGTTTTTGCCGAAGGCCCTCGCCTCGACGGAGTCGTACCTGCTCGACGGCACTCGACTCGGGCCCTACCAGCGCGTGTGAAAACTGTCAATCGTCGACCGCGAACTCAGGCCTCGCTCTCCTCACTCTCGAGCGCCCGCTGTACCCGCTCGAGGACGGTCGGATTGTCGCTAGGCCGGCCGACGCTGACCGCGTCGGCGCCGTAGGCGAGGTATTCGTGAACCGTCGACTCGTCGCGGACACCGTTGTTGGCGATTACGTACAGATCGCAGGCGTCGGTGACATCCGCGATGACGGATTCGGAGTCCATCGCGTCGACGTGGACGAACGACGCGCCGGCGGCCTCGAGCGAGCGACACAGCGTCGGCAGGTCGACGCCCGGGACCTCGGCGCGGACCTTGACGCCGACGGTCGCGCCGTCGTCGGCGGCGGTGGCGACGTACTCGCCGAGTCGGTCCGCATCTCGCAGGAGCGTTTGACCACAGCCGACCGTACAGAGTTCGGGCTGGCGGCAGTGAGCGTTAATCTCGAGCAACGCGTCTCGCTCCCGGCAGACGCGAGCGACGGGAGGGATGGCGTCGGCGCTCGCGCTCCTGACGTTGATTCCGGCCTGGATTGGCTCGTCCTCGAGGGTGGCGAGTTGATCGTCGACGAATGCGACCGGGTCGTCGGGCAGGAATTCGGTCCGGTCGCGGGCGACGAGTTCGCGGGCGGCCTCGCGGGACGGGGCGTCGAGCGCGATACCGCCGAGGAACGCACAGCCGGCCCACTCGGCGGCTGCGAGCGCCCACTCGGCGTCAGATTGTCCCGAGAGACTGGCCAGTGCGAGTGGCGGGGAGAGCGATGAGGAGAGCGGGTGCGATGACATCGGTCAGGCGAGGATCGAGAGCGCCTCGTCGATGGCCTGGATCACGCGGCCGGCGTCCTCCGGTGAGTCGATCCGGATGTCGGTCTGAATCGTCGGCCGGTCGAACTCGGTCGGGTCATCCCTGTCGATGACGAACGCGTCGGCGAAGGGGTACGCCGTCGCCAGGCCAGCCGTGTTCGGCGTCGCGCCGACGGCCTCCATCAGGTCGGCCGCCGGACCCGAGAACGCCTCGTCACCCAGGAACGGCGAGACGGCGACGACGGGCGTCTCCATCAGCGCCCTCGCGACGCCGGGCAGCGCGAGCATCGGTCCGATGCTCGTCACCGGGTTAGACGGCCCGATCACGACGACGTCGGAGAGCGCCTCGAGCACCCCCGGCGCCGGTTCGGCGGTCGACGAGCCGCGGAACTCGACGTTCGTGATCGTCGGTTCCCCGCGATGGGCGACCCAGTACTCCTGGAAGTGCATCAGGCCGTCCTCGGTGTGGATCAGGCTCGCGACGGCGTCGTCGCTCATCGGCAGGACGTCGATCGTCAGCCCGAATCCGTCGGCGAGGACGTTGGTGGCCTCCGAGAGCGTGTGCCCCTGGTCGAGGAGGCTGGTCCGCGTGAGGTGAACTGCTCGGTCGCGGTCGCCGATCGTCATGAACTCTGCGATGCCCGAGAACCGACGCCACCGGGCGATGTCGCGACCCTCGGTCTGTCTCGAGGTCTCGAGATACTGCGGACCGTCGGGGAGGTCGGCCGCCGCGGCGATGTCGGAAAGTGCGGAGTGCGTGCGATGCGTGTCGCCCCTGATCCCCCACCAACGTTCGCGGTCGAGGACGCCGCCGCCTTGGAAGAGAAGCGTATCGACGTCGGGAGAGACGAAGAGACCGCCGAGTTCGATGTCGTCGCCGGTGTTGGCGACGACGGTAATCTCGTCCGGCGAGAACGCCGCTCCGGCCCCGTCTAACAGCTTCGGCGTGCCGGTACCCCCGGAGAGGAACGTAACCATACGCGTCAGTTTCCGCTGGGGGGCTTAAGCAGTTGCGGCCAGATCGTGGTGGCTAATTGTAGCAGCTCGTTCTCAACAGCTCGAATCCGGCCGGGTTAGTGGATCACGTCCAGTCCGCGAAACTCCCTTCGAACAGCGTCTCAGCCTGCTGTTCGACGTACTGACGTTGCATCACCTCGAGGGCGCCCGCGAGCGATTCCCCCGAGGCGACCTCGTCGGCCACTAGCTCGTGTTTCCAGCGGGCAGGGGTCAGTCCCTGGCGGACGCGGCGACGAAGCGGGTGGAGGTACGCTGCAACCTCCTCGTCGGTCAGGCCGCGACTCGAGAGGCCGTCTTCGGCGTGTGCGAAGAGGTCTGCGTAGACGGCTTCCGTGTCGCTCGTCGTTTGCCCGTCGTTCGTGATCCACTCGAGGTCGGCCGCCAGTCCATCGCGCATCGCGGCGTAGAAGTTCTCGCGGGCGATCTCCCAGTCGAGTTCGCGAACGGGATGCTCGAGGTGAGTGAGACTCTCCAGGAGCCCCGCGTAGGCCGCGAGGAATGCGACGGAGTCCCGGACGGTCGGCTGGGCCGGAATCGGGCGAAACTCGATGCGGGCGTTCGCCGCCGACCGACTCGAGCCGTCGAAGACCGGGCGCACCCACCGCCAGTAGGTGCCGTGCTTGCGCCGGAAGTGGGCGAACTGGTCGTCGAACCGGTCGCCGTCGCCGACCGGCATCGGCACGAGGGTGTCGTCGGTGGCGATTCGCTCGACAGCCTCCTCGACGCTCTCGAGGTCGTGCGGGAAGCGGACTTTACCGGCCCCGGCCGAGGGATCGTTCAGGACGGTCTCGAAGATACTGATCCGGTGTTCCATCCAGGCATCGCGAAGGACGTCCTCAGCGGACGCGCCCTCGTCGTAGAGATCCGCCGGGAGGAACGGCGAGTTGACCCCCAGTGCGAGCAGCGGGCCGGCGATCCTGACGGCGTAGTTGAAGTACGTCGGCAGGTCGGGGGCGTGGGGAACCTGATAGTGGGGCTGGATCGAGGTGATGAGGCTCTCCGGCATCGCGGTCTCGGCGGCGAGCGAGACGTGCGGGCAGTCGAGGACCATCCCGGCGGCCTCGGCACGGTCGGTGTTGGCCATCGCGTGATACCGAGCGGCGTCGCTCATGTTCGTTGCGAGCGTGACGGTGCGCGAGTTGGTGCCCGCTTCCTCGCTGTCGCCTGAGGAATCGCCGACCTCGAGCGTCCGTTCGATCGTGTCCGTCAGGTACTCGCGAGCCAATTCGCCCGCCGGCGGCAGGGTCCAGAGGCCGTCGCTGACCAGGCGCATCCCCTCCGCGTTCGCAACGTTCTCGGCCGCGCGAAGGCGGGCGAGAATCTCTGATTCCTGGGCGCGAAGCCCGTCGGCGTTGAGCGGCTGCGGACTCGTCGTCATTTCCGCGTTGTGGAGGCCGAGTTCCTTCTCGAAGCCCATCAACTCGAGGAGACGCCGGGGAACGCGCTTGAGCGCGGCCGTTTCGGCGTCGATGGCGTAGAATTCGTACTCGAAGCCGACGATCGCCTGTGGGTTGTCGAACGCGCCCGACTCGATTCCCTCGACGATGACGTCGGCTTCCTCGATCGCGCGGTCGCGAAACGACTCGGCATCGACGGCGAGTACCTCCTCGAGACGCGACGCGAGTTCCTCGGCTCCCATACCACCGGGTCTGCTTTCCAGTGGGTTAAATGCAGTTATCCCTCGAGCGGACACTGTACTCGAGTTTTCGCCCCGGACCGTAGACTGGCAGCCTGCATTCCCGAGCGACTGGCTGGTGGGGAGCGATTCCACCGGGAGACGGTGGCGGGACGCTGGATGCGGGTCGCAAGTCGTGGTTGCTGGTTGCAGGCCATCGGTCACAGGTCGTGGTTGTGTCTCGCAGTTTGCTCATGGGCGAACATCTCGAGAGCGCGCACCCACGCGCCGGTCGTGAGCGAGCCGTATCGAGGCAGGCCACCAAAACACTATTCAGAACCGGACCATCACCGAATGTGAGAGGTGGTCGAGTTTCGTTGTATTCTTGTCAGATGAACGAATACCCCACCGGGCGGTCTACGAGTCGTTTGAACCAGGAACTCGCTCCTCGAGGAGGACGCACACCGACAGCCAGAAGTAGTGACTGAAATATAACATCTAATCCATCCTAAACGTTAATAGGCCAGATTTTGTATTATTACCAGCTTGCAGATGCCATCCAGTGACCCCCCATACGAGAAATTAATCGAAAATGCACCTATCGGCATCTTCCGGGTTCCAGTCGACGACATGGACCTCGAAGCGTCCGAGGTCGACCTGGAGAATCAGTACGCCAATCGGCGGCTCGCCAGAATGCTTTCTTTCGATTCAGTCGAACAGCTTCGCTCGGAGATTTCGTCCATCGAATACGCGGATCCACAGGACGCCGAGCGATTCGAAGAACAGCTCAAGCGAACGGGTCGCGTGGACGCGTTCGAAACGCAACTTCTCGGCAACAACGGCGAGACGATAGACGTGCTCGTCTCTGGAACCGTCGACGACGGGGAGTTCATCGCCTACGTCACCGACATTTCCGAACGGAAACGACTCGAGCGGAAGACGGCCGAACAGGCCGAAGCGATTCTCGAACAGTCGACGCCGATCGTCGAGATCTGGGATTGCATCACGCTCGCAACCGTGGTCGGAACGCTGGATACGTCCCGCGCACAGCGGCTCACCGAAGAGTTGCTCACCGAACTCACGGAGAACGGAGCGGAGATCGCGCTGATCGACATCACCGGCGTTCCGAACGTCGACACAGCGACGGCACAGCACCTCACCGATACGGTGAACGCCGTGTCGCTGCTGGGGAGCGAGGTCATCATCACCGGAATCAATCCCGACATCGCCCAGACGCTGGTCCAGCTCGGGATCACGATGGACGACATCCGAACCAGGTCCACGTTGAGCGAGGGGCTGGAACTCGGATTGCACCTCACCCAGAACATCGACATCGTGACGAATGCGTCCCAATCCCAGTAACATGACCCACACAGATCGCGTCACCGTTATCCAGGTGCGAGGAACGCTGATTGCGACCCTCCCCCCACACCCGTCGGACAGTACGATCGACGACCTCCAGGAGCGCATTCTCGAGCGGATCAATCAGACGAACCTCGAACGCATCGAGGGAGTCGTGCTCGACGTCTCCGACGTGCAAACGGTCGACTCGTTCTTCGCCCGCGTGATCGTCGAGACGGCGAAGATGGTCGAACTGATGGGCGTTCGACCGATTCTCGTCGGCATCGGCCCTGCCATCGCCATCACGGTGACCGAACTCGGATTCGACCTCGGTGGTGTGCAGACGGCCAGGAGTATCGATGCGGCGCTAGATGCCCTCGGGATAGATTCGGGGTGAGTCACATGGTGAGCGAAGAAGGGGTCCTCGAGATCGCCTCCGAATCGGACATCGTCACCGCCCGGACCACGATTCGTAACGTCGTTTCGAACGTCGGTTTCGGGCTGACGGACACCACCCGGATCGTGACCGCGGTCTCCGAACTCGCCCGGAACATCTATCTCTACGCCGAGGTCGGGACGATGCGCTGGCGCGTCCGCTCGGAGGGGAGTCGGCGCGTCGTCGAAATCGTCTTCGACGACGATGGACCGGGAATTTCGGACGTCGATCGCGCCCTCGAGGAGGGGTACTCGACGTCGAGCGGAATGGGCCACGGCCTCTCCGGGGCCCAGAAGATGATGGACGAGTTCGAGATCGACACGAGTGCCGAAACGGGGACGACCGTCACCATTCGCAAGTACGTGCCACAAGTGGTCGCCAATGACGGGTGACGACGAGACGTCGATCACGATTTCCAAACAGGCCGACGTCATCCTCGCCGGCCGCCGGGCGAAGCCGATCCTGGCAGCGTTCGAACTCGACGAGTCGACCGTCGAAGAGGTCGTCCTCGTGATCCACGAACTGGCCTCGAACATCGTCAAACACGCCGGGGAAGGGACGATCACGCTCGTGCCCACGTCGTCGGACGACCATCGCGGTCTCGAGATTCACGCCGAGGACTCGGGGCCGGGAATCGGCGACGTCGATCGAGCGATCACCGACGGCTATTCGACGGCGGGGAGCCTGGGGTCCGGCCTCGGGGCGGTCGATCGGCTCATGGACGAATTCGAAGTCGTTCCTCGCCCCGACTCACACGCGGGCACGCATATCGTCGCCAAACGCGAATTTCGGACTCGAGCGCGTTCACAGAAGCCGTTTCCGCTCACGTTCGGAGCGGCGACGCGCCCCCGGACGCGCGGCGATCCGAACGGCGACGCGTTCGTCATCAAGCGGTGGGGAGACAGCGCCCTCGTCGGCGTCATCGACGGACTGGGGCACGGACGGGATGCTCACACCGCCGCGGCGGCGGCGAAACGGTACGTCACGAGCCACTTCGATCAGTCGCTCACCGCGATCTTTCGAGGCGTCGAACGGGTGTGTACCAGGACGCGCGGCGTCGTCATGGCGCTCGCTCGCTTCGACTGGTCCCAGGAGACGATTTCCTACGCCAGCGTCGGCAACATCTCGCACAAGGTCGATGCCCCGGTGCCGTTCCAGTTCGTGACGCGACGGGGAGTGCTCGGGAACGACGCGCCGGAACCGTTGATCAAGGAAAACGAGTGGGACCCCGAGTACGCCCTGGCGCTGTATTCTGACGGCGTACGGTCACTCTGGAAGTGGGACGAATTCGTCCACCTCGTGGACGAACCGAGTTCGACGCTCGCACACCGGCTCCTGGCAGAGCTAGCGGACGAGAACGACGACGCGACCGTACTGGTGGTTACGAGGGGATCGCGATGAGCGGCCAGGACGGTGACGAACAGACCTCTGACCGGGATATGATCCAGGCACTGCAGGCGGAGCTCAGGGAGACGAACGAGGGGCTTCTCGCGCTCACCCTCGAACGCGAGGAACACGAACGGACGCTGACGGCGCTCCACGAATCGAGCCGGGAACTGCTCCACGCCGAGACCGCCGAGGACGTGAGCGACCTGATCCTCGAGACGACGAACGAGGTCCTCGGCCTTCCCGGCGTGGGGGTGTACTTCGCCAATGAGGACGGAACCCGGCTCTCGCCGGCCGCGACGACCGAGTACGTCGAGAATAGGTTCGGATCCCTGTCGTCCGTGAGCCCCGACGACTCGGTCGCGTGGCGGTCGTTCGCCGAGCAAGAGACCATCGTGATGGACGACGGTATGACCGGTCGCGACGAGGGTCTCGAGGCGGCGTTCCCCAGCGGAATCTGGCTCCCGCTCAGCACCCATGGCGTCCTGGTCGCCGTCTCCGACGGGATCGGGGTGTTCGACGCGGACAAACGCCAGCTCGCCGGACTGCTCGCAGCCACCGCCGAAGCAGCCCTCGACCGGGTCGAACAGGAGAAACGGCGACGCCGGCGGGAAGCGCAGCTCGAGGGACTCGTCGAGGCGACAGGGGAGTTGCTCGGAGCGGAGACGGTACGAGAGGTCTGTGATACCGTGGTCGAGACGGCCGAATCGGCGCTCAGTCTTCCGATTACGATGGTCGCGGTCTACGATAGCGAGACGGGGACGCTCAGACCACGCGCACAGACGGCGATGGCCGAAACGATCGTCGACGCGGAGCAGATGTTCGACCCGCAGGCCGAACTGGCGTGGCAGGCGTTCGCCGAGAAACGAGTGACGGTTCACGACGAGATGGCGGTCGCCCCCGGGGCCGACGCCGACGGTGACACCTACGGCGTTGCGATCCTCCCGCTCGGGAGACACGGCGTGCTCGTCATCGGCTCGAGAACGACCGACGACGTACACGACGAGCGACTGTCGCTCGCCCGGATACTGGCCGCGAGCACGGAACCGTCGCTGGCTCGGCTCCTGGCGACGAACGCCGAGTCCTCGCTCGATCGGGCCGAACGGGAATGCCAGCTCATCGAACGTGACGAACGCCTGCACGAACAGAACGAGCGGCTCACGCGACTGAACCAGATCAACGACGTCATCCGTCACATCGATCAGGCGCTGGTGGCGGCGGATTCGCGAACGGCGATCGAACAGGCCGTCTGCACCCAGTTGACGACCGCCGGACCGTACACCTTCGCCTGGATCGGCGAGTACGACGCGGTGCACGACGCGGTGGCTCCCCAGGAGTGGGGCGGCGCCAACGACGGGTACCTCGATACGATCGACCCGCGAGAAAAAGCCGACTCGAGCGAACGAGGACCGACAGAACGGGCGAACGAGACACAGGAACCACAGGTGGTCGAGGACCTGCTCGGCGAGCCGCCACTCCCCCGGTGGCGCCGGGAGGCGCTCAAGCGCGGCTATCGCGCCTGTATCGCGATCCCGCTCGTGTATCGCGAGATGCGCTACGGCGTGTTGACGGTGTATTCGGATCGGCTCGAGACGTTCGGGGATCTAGAGCGCACCGTCCTCGTCGAACTCGGCGAGACCATCGCCTACGCGATCAACGCCGTCGAGAGCAAGAAAGCGCTCGTGAGCGACGAGTTCGTCGAAGTGGAGATAGAGATTCGGGACGACGCAATCCCGTTCCTCTCGGTGACGGCCGAGGTCGGTTGCGCCGTCGAACTCGAGAGCGTGGTCGCCCGGTCCGATGGCGGGTACCGCGTCTTCTTCACCACTCACGGGACGCCGCTGGAGCCCGTCCTCGAGCACATGGAGCGGGCGTTCGCGGTGGACGACACGCGGTTCATTTCGGAGAACGACGAGGAGTGTCTCTTCGAGTGTACGGTCGACGAGTCGAGTTTCTTCGGAACGCTCCTCGGTCACGGCGCCGTCCCCCAGCGATTCAGGGCGGAAGGCGGCGAAGGAACGATCGCCGTCGCCCTCCCGGAGAGCGCGGACGTGCGGCTGTTCATCGACACGATCCAGGCGACGTACGACCACTCGGAGTTGCTGGCGCGACGCGAGCAACCTCGAGAGCGGGATCGACAGACGAAGAGCGGGTTCACGGCGGACATGGACGAGATACTGACCGACCGTCAGCGAGAGGTGCTCCGGACCGCCTACGAGAGCGGATTCTTCGAGTCGCCACGCGAACGCACCGGCAGCGAGATCAGCGACGCACTCGGCGTCTCACAGCCGACGTTCAACAATCACCTCCGCGCCGCCCAGCGAAAATTCTTCGAGCTCGTCTTCGAATCGGACTGAGACTCGAGCACCGGTTTTGCTATTCTAGCCACTGACATCGATTCACATGGCTTCGTGGCTAGCTACGCTCTCTTTTCCAGTAGAACAAGTACGTATAATTGAATATCATGACTGGAATAGCAAACGAACGCGACGCAGACGATGGGCGATCTACCGACTTCGAGCAAGCATCTGACACCGACACCAAATCCGAAACCGGCACCCACCGACCAGGGAGGCGGACGTTCGTGAAGGGTGCGGCCATTGCGGGTATCTCTGCGCTCGGTCTCTCTTCGACCGCCGCGGCCTCGGGCTCGTACACGAAGTACGACGGCGAGTACCGACACGTCGTCAACGTCGTCGAAGCCGGCGCCGACAACACCGGGAACCGATCGATCACCCCCGTTCTCAGGAACATTCGGAACGATAATACGCTGTTTTACTTCCCACCTGGGCGGTACTACATGGACGAACAGCTCCGGTTTACTGGCTTCGACAACGTCGCCTTCATCGGCGACGACGCGACGCTCGTGCCCGCGAACTACTACAACTTCGACGGCCCGCAGTACCGGCTCTTCCGTCTCGGCGTCGGCTACAGACCAGGACGCCGTCTTCGTTTCGAGGGATTCGACATCGACCAGACGGCCCCCGACACCGGGATTCGCGTCATCGAGGCCCACGTCTCCGATCGCCTCGAGGTGCGCGACATCAACATCAAAGGCCAGCACGACAGCGGGACGTGGGGACCAGGCCTGTTCAACGTCACTGATTCGAGCGGCTACGGCATCGTCGAGCGCTTCCGCGCCCCCCAGGGTGGCGAGTGGATCGACAACACCCCGACCGCCGGCGAACGCTGGCGCGGGCCGACCGGCATCCTGGCCAACCAGAACGCCGGCACCCTCGAGTTCAAACACTGTACGCTCGGTGCCTTCCCCGACAACGGTCTCTACGCCGCCGGCGGAAGCGGGAAAATCATCGTGAGTGGTGGCACCTACCGGAACAGTAACGGCGCGAACATCCGCGTCGGTGGCAACGGCAGCGAGATCAACTGGCCAAGCGTCAAAATCGACGACACCCGCCCGGAAGACGTGGCCCAGCGCGGAATCCGGATCGAGAACGGCAAGAACCTGCGTATCAAAGGGGCAGCCGTCGAAATCACCTCGCCGATGCCGACCAGCCACGCAATCTCGGCGATGCCCACCTGTGACAGCGCTCGAATCGAGCGCGTCCGCATTGACATGCAGGGCAACGACGTCAATCACGGCATCGTCGTCTCCCCCAACTGCGGGGAGGTCATCATCGTCGAGACGCAGATCAACCACGAAACCGCCGGCGGCTACCCGCTGTGGATCCGCAACACGAACGCGACCGACCGCGTGCTCGCCGAATACCTCACGATCACCGGCGAGGCAGGCGACGCCTCCGGATTCCGTGACGGCATCCGCGTCGAGCGAGACAACTGCCGGTTCAACGTGACCGAGGTCAACCAGTCCGCGCGCAGTGGCGCCACCCGAAACGCGATCACGTCGACCGCCGACGACCTGACGGTCTGGAAGAGTACCCTTCGCGCGAACCAGTACCCCATCGTCGAACTCGGTTCCGAGTCGCTCTACCTGGAAGT